>NZ_JBFTKA010000001.1:0-1122772 GCF_056395685.1 Priestia sp. 10L35
GCTCAGCTGGTTAGAGCGCACGCCTGATAAGCGTGAGGTCGGTGGTTCGAGTCCACTTAGGCCCACCATATTCCACAGTAGCTCAGTGGTAGAGCTATCGGCTGTTAACCGATCGGTCGTAGGTTCGAGTCCTACCTGTGGAGCCATACGGAGAAGTACTCAAGTGGCTGAAGAGGCGCCCCTGCTAAGGGTGTAGGTCGTGTAAGCGGCGCGAGGGTTCAAATCCCTCCTTCTCCGCCAGTCGTTTTAAATTCAAATATGGCCCGTTGGTCAAGCGGTTAAGACACCGCCCTTTCACGGCGGTAACACGGGTTCGAATCCCGTACGGGTCATCTCAAAAAGGTTTGCATATATGCAAACCTTTTTTATTTGCGCTTTTTTAAAGATTAAGTAAACAGAAATAATAGTTAGGAATAATTACCATGAATTTTCAGAATAAAAAGTAAGTTTTAAGCAGGATTTTCCCTATGTCATATAGAATTATTCATAAAGTAATAAAGTATGAAGAGTATGGGATAAAGAGCAATTTAAAAGAACATTTATTCTATTATATTTGTAGAAAAGGTTTATGTTTTTACTGTAAAAGGGAATGAGTGGTAAGAAGCGTATATTATGTGCGTATATTATGTTTGAAGTTAAAGGGGTGGCAAAAGTGAATCTAGCGGTTCAGCCTACTGAATTTGATGTTCATTTGTATCACGAAGGAAACTTATTTCGCAGTTACTCTATTTTCGGTGCGCATCAGGTAACGGTAGAAGGAATTGAAGGCGTACGATTTTGCGTGTGGGCACCTCATGCAAAGAGTGTAAGCGTTGTAGGTGATTTTAATAAATGGAACGGTTTTCAACATTCAATGGTTAAAGTTAATGAACAAGGTATTTGGATGACATTTATCCCTGAGTTAGAACAAGGGACTATTTATAAATATGAAATCATCACACAAAGCAATCAAAAAAAATTAAAAGCAGATCCATACGCTTTCTTCAGTGAAGTGCGTCCGAACACTGCGTCTATTGTTTACTCATTAGATGGGTACAAATGGAACGATCAATATTGGCGTAGAAAGAAAAAACAGCAAAATATATATGAAAGACCACTGTGTATTTACGAGCTGCATGCAGGGTCTTGGAGGACTCATGAAGATGGCAGCCTTTATACATATAGTGAATTAGCACAGGAGCTTATTCCTTATATTGCTGAACAAGGTTTTACACATATTGAGTTATTACCAGTCATTGAGCATCCGCTCGACCGATCCTGGGGATATCAAGGCATTGGATACTATTCTGCTACCAGTCGATACGGTACACCTAAAGAGTTGATGAACTTTATAGATGAGTGTCATCAAAACAATATAGGGGTTCTTTTAGACTGGGTACCCGGGCATTTTTGTAAGGATGAACATGGTCTGTATATGTTCGATGGAGAACCTACTTATGAATACAAACAAGAGCCCGATCGTGAAAATTACGTTTGGGGAACAGCTAATTTCGATTTAGGAAAGCCTGAAGTCCAAAGTTTTCTGATTTCGAACGCTTTGTTTTGGTTGGAGTACTTCCATATAGATGGATTTAGAGTAGATGCTGTAGCCAATATGCTTTATTGGCAAAATTCTTCTGGAAAAGCAGTGAATGATGGAGCTGTCAGCTTTTTGAAAAAGTTGAATGAAGCTGTTTTTGAATCTGATGAAACGATATTAATGATGGCAGAAGATTCAACGGACTGGCCGCTTGTTACAGCACCTACGTATGAGGGTGGTTTAGGCTTTAATTATAAGTGGAACATGGGATGGATGAATGACGTTTTAACATACATGGAAGCTGGCGTGGAAAGACGTCCCTATCTTCACGATAAAATGACCTTTTCACTAATGTATGCGTTTAACGAAAACTTTATTTTGCCGCTTTCTCATGATGAAGTCGTACATGGGAAAAAATCATTACTTAATAAAATGCCAGGTGATTACTGGCGCAAGTTTGCACAGCTTCGACTGCTATATGGATATTTCTTTGCACACCCTGGGAAAAAGCTTTTATTTATGGGCGGAGAGTTTGGCCAATTTGATGAGTGGAAAGATTTAGAGGAGTTGGATTGGATGCTTTATGATTTTGATATGCATCGCAATCTTAACGGATATATGAAGGATCTCATCAAGATTTATAAGAGAAGCAAGCCTTTATATGAATTAGACCATAATCCAGATGGATTTGAATGGATTGATGTTAACAACCATCATCAACAAATTTTCTCTTTTATTCGTAAGTCGAAAGAAAATCAGGAGATTTTTATAGTTGTTAGCAATTTTTCTGAGCATCCATATCATTCTTACAAAGTTGGAGTTCCAGTTGAGACAGAGTACATTGAAGTTATTAACAGTGATGACGAAGTGTACGGCGGTTCAGGTATTGTAAATAAAAAGGCATTAAAATCAGTGGATGAATCGTTTCACGGCCAACCTTTTTGCATTGAAATGAATATTCCGCCGTTTGGCATTAGTATACTACGAGCAAAGAGAAAACGAGGGGAGAGAAAACAACATGTTAAAAAAGAAATGCGTAGCGATGTTATTGGCAGGAGGAAAAGGTAGTCGGCTAAGTTCACTTACAAAAAATCTAGCAAAGCCAGCTGTACCATTTGGTGGTAAGTATCGAATTATTGATTTTGCTTTAAGTAATTGTACAAATTCAGGTATTGAAACAGTAGGTGTGTTAACACAATACCAACCGCTAGTTCTCAATTCATACATTGGAATTGGAAGCGCTTGGGACTTGGATCGACGGAATGGTGGCGTTACGGTATTGCCTCCATACGCGGAGTCAGATGGAGTAAAGTGGTATAAAGGGACGGCTAGTGCTATTTATGAAAATTTAAACTATTTAACACAGTATGATCCTGAGTACGTACTGATTCTATCAGGTGATCACATTTATAAAATGAACTATGAAAATATGCTTGATTATCATATAAACAAAGAAGCAGACGTAACGATTTCTGTTATTGAAGTACCTTGGGAGGAAGCGAGCCGTTTTGGTATTTTAAATACAAATAGTGACCTAGACGTAATGGAGTTCGATGAAAAGCCTCAGCGTCCTAAAAACAATCTAGCTTCCATGGGGATTTATATTTTTAAATGGAGTATTTTAAAAGAATATTTAGAAATGGATGCACGCAATCCATATTCAAGCCATGATTTTGGTAAAGATGTTATTCCGCTTTTACTAGACGAAAAGAAAAAGCTAATTGCATACCCATTCCAAGGTTATTGGAAAGATGTAGGAACTGTAAAAAGCTTGTGGGAAGCGAATATGGATTTGTTATGTGATAAAGACGAGCTTAATTTATTTGACTCTTCATGGAAAGTATACTCTGTTAACCCTAATCAGCCTCCTCAATATATCGCGCCAAACGCCTGCGTGGTGGAGTCATTAGTAAATGAAGGGTGCGTTGTTGAAGGAAACGTAGAGCAGTCCGTGTTATTTCCAGGTGTACAAATCGGCTCAGGTTCTGAAGTCAAGAAAACGGTTGTCATGCCTACTGCAAAGATAGGTTCTAACGTATATATTGAAAACGCTATTGTCCCATCGGATATTGAAGTTCCAGACGGTACTATTATTCGACCGACCAAAGGAAGCGAAGAAGTAATTCTTGTTACTCAAGAATTGATTGAATCAGTTGCTAAATGCATTTAACGAACAGAGAGGATGAACGACATTGAATAATCAAATGCTTGGTATTATTGATGCTTGTACAAACACAACAGCGCTACAGCCTTTAACCTTTTATAGATCGATTGCTGCCATTCCTTTTGCAGGACGCTATCGATTAATCGATTTTACGCTTTCTAATATGGTGAACTCTGGAATTTCGAGCGTTGCCATTTTTCCTCGTGATCGCTATCGCGCATTGATGGATCATATAGGTTCAGGAAAAGAGTGGGATTTGGATCGGAAGCGAGATGGATTGTTTATCTTCCCTCCTATGACAAGTGATTTACACTTAGAAAGTCCATCACTATTCACGCAGTTCCGTTATCATATTGATTATTTCTTAAGAAGTAAGCAGGAATACGTATTAATTGCGAATAGTTATACGATATGTACAGTTGACTTTGAGCACGTGTTGCAACGTCATATTGCTTCAAATGCAGATATTACTGAAATGAAGCAGGGTGATAAATCGCTTAATATGTATATTATTAATAAATCTATTCTAGTTAATATTTTGCAAAATGAATCCCATGATTTTTATACGATTAAAGAAATGGTTCGATATATGGCACAATCTCATCGTGTAGAAAAGTATGAGCACCATGGATATACGGCTGAGATTTCTAGCTTAGATGCCTACTATAAAACAAGTATGGAAATTTTATCTCCAGATGTTTGGAAGCAGCTATTTATTAACGAACGTCCTGTTTTCACTAAAGTAAAAGATGAACCGCCTACTCGTTACGCAAAAAAAGCGGTTGTGAAAAATTCAATGATCGCAAACGGGTGCGTGATTGAAGGGCATGTGGAAAATAGTATTATCTTCCGAGGCGTTAAAATTGGAAAAGGTACGGTCGTTAAGAATAGCATTGTGATGCAAAAAGGCGTTATTTTAGAAAATAGTGTATTAGAAAATGTTGTTTTAGACAAAGATGTGAAAATAGGAAGTAATGAAACGTTGCTAGGTGAGTCAGGATTACCTAGAGTCATTGCTAAAGGAACAACTCAAGGAGCGTTGATGAAGTCGTGAATGTATTATTTGCTGTATCAGAATGTGTACCTTTTATTAAAACAGGAGGATTAGCAGACGTAGCTGGTGCCCTGCCTAAAGAATTAAAAAAGTTAGGAACGAACGTATGTGTAGTCATGCCAAAGTACGGAACGATTCCTCAACATTATCAAGATGAAATGGTGCTTGAAAAAGTTATTCATGTGCAGGTTGGGTGGAGAAGACAGTACTGCGGAATTGAATCGTTAACGATGGATGGCGTTAAATATATTTTCATTGATAATGAATATTATTTTAAAAGAGATAGCTTATATGGACACTATGATGACGCTGAACGATTTGCTTTTTTCAGCAGAGCTGTGCTTGAAGCTATCCCATTTTTAGAGAATGAGCCTGATATTATTCATTGTCACGACTGGCATACGGCTATGATTCCATTTTTACTTCGTGCTAATTATGATATGTATGATCATATTCAGACGGTCTTTACGATTCATAACTTACAATTCCAAGGAATCTTCCCTAAGAGCAATTTATATGAGTTATTAAATTTAAATGAATATTATTTTACTACAAGCCAGCTCGAGTTTTATGGGAATATTAATTTTATGAAAGCTGCGCTTGTATCAGCTGATAAAATTACCACGGTAAGTCCTACATATCGAGATGAAATTCAAATGCCATATTACGGAGAAAGTTTAGATGGATTATTGCGTCAGCGAAATCAAGATTTAATTGGGATTGTAAATGGAATCGATGAAGAAGCTTATAGCCCAGACGCAGATCAGCTTATATCTTATCCTTATTCGGTAGAAAAGATTGAAGGAAAATATAAAAATAAAAAAGAGCTCCAGCGCTATCTTGAATTAGAAGAAAATAAGGATGTTCCAATTATTTCGATGGTTACAAGGTTAACTCAGCAGAAGGGATTGGATTTAGTTAAGCACGTTTTCCATGAGACGGTTAACTTAGGAGCCCAAATTGTTATTTTAGGAACTGGAGAATACGAGTTTGAGCAGTTTTTCCGTGAGATGGAAGATACGTACCCGCAACAAGTAAAAGCTATTATTGGTTTTAATGAGGAACTTGCTCATAAAGTCTATGCTGGTACGGATTTATTTTTAATGCCTTCCCGTTTTGAGCCTTGCGGACTCGGACAATTAATAGCCTTAAAATATGGAACCATTCCAGTCGTGCGTGAAACGGGCGGCCTGAATGACACGGTCAAAGCTTATAATGAATATAGCGGAGAGGGAAATGGCTTCTCTTTTAAGAATTATAATGCTCATGACATGCTTCATACGTTAGAAAGAGCTGTTTCATTTTATCACCAGAAAGATGTATGGAAAAAATTAATGATGGATGCTATGAGTCAGGATTATAGCTGGGGGCAATCGGCATTTAAATATAATCAATTGTATTCAAATTTGACATCTACTCCATCGTGAAAGGGTGAGCAGATTGTTCTCTGATAAAAAAAGCTTTCAAGAGGCTTTTTTGAAAAAGCTGGAAATGACATATGGAAAGAGCTTTAAAGAATCTACTGTTCAAGATCACTATCATACATTAGGAAATATGGTGCGAGAGTATATTAGCAGCGATTGGATTTCAACCAATGAAATTCATAGGTCTTCACATACAAAGCAAGTGTATTATCTTTCTATCGAATTTTTACTAGGCAGACTATTGGGTCAAAATCTGTTGAACTTAGGAATTCGGGAAGTTGTAAAAGAAGGATTAAGTGATCTGAATATTTCACTTGAAAATATTGAAGAGATAGAAGTAGACGCAGGATTAGGAAACGGCGGATTAGGCAGGCTTGCTGCTTGTTTTTTAGATTCTCTTGCTTCACTTAATCTTCCTGGCCACGGTTATGGGATTCGCTATAAACACGGTTTGTTTGATCAAAAGATTGTAAACGGCTTTCAAATTGAGCTCCCAGAACAGTGGTTAAGGCATGGGAATTCATGGGAAGTACGTAAATTAGATCAAGCCATAGAAGTGAACTTTTGGGGCGAAGTTGAAATGGTACAGGAAGACGAAAAATTCTCTTTTCGTCATGTAAAAGGAGAACCCGTCTCTGCTGTTCCTTATGACATCCCGGTTATCGGGTATAAAACAGATACAGTGAATACACTTCGCCTGTGGAATGCGGAGCCTTCATCATTTCCAGTACATAAAGATGTGATGGAGTATAAGCGTCAAACAGAGGCTGTATCAGAATTTTTATATCCAGATGATACACATGAAGATGGTAAAATATTAAGATTGAAACAGCAATATTTTCTTGTATCAGCTAGCTTACAAAGTATTATCAGAGCACATCGAAATACCTATCAAACACTTACAAACTTTCACGAAAAAGTAGCCATTCATATTAACGATACTCATCCTGTACTTGCGATTCCTGAGCTAATGAGAATTTTACTGGATGAAGAAAAAATGGAATGGGAAGATGCATGGCATATTACGTCCAATACCATATCATACACAAATCATACGACTCTTTCTGAAGCCCTTGAGAAATGGCCGATTGATTTATTTCAACCCTTGCTTCCACGCGTGTATATGATTATTGAAGAAATTAATGAGCGCTTTTGTAAAGAATTATGGGAATCATATCCAGGGGACTGGCAGCGGATTGAAAATATGGCTATTTTAGCGCACGGGTTAGTAAAGATGGCTCATTTAGCAATTGTGGGAAGTTATAAAGTAAACGGTGTGGCAAAGATTCATACTGATATTTTAAAAGAACGAGAAATGAAAGATTTTTATCAGTTTTATCCTGCTAAATTTAACAATAAAACGAACGGAATTACCCACCGGCGCTGGTTGTTAAAAGCTAACCCACAGCTTTCCTCCCTTATTACCGAGGTGATAGGAGATAAATGGATTAAACAGCCGCATTCTCTTATAAAGCTCCAAGAATACGTGGAAGATCCAAGTTTTTTACAAGGACTAAAAACAGTAAAACAACAGCGTAAAAAGCTGCTTGCGGATATTATTCAAGAGCAAACGGGAATTAAAATAGATTCTAATTCTATTTTTGATGTACAGGTTAAAAGGCTTCATGCTTACAAAAGGCAGCTTTTAAATGTGCTGCACATTATGTATTTGTACAATCGATTAAAAGAAGACCCTAATTTTCAAATCGTTCCTCGTACATTTATTTTTGGTGCGAAAGCTTCTCCCGGCTATTATTATGCAAAAAAAGTCATCAAGCTAATTAACTCTGTAGCTGATGTTGTCAATAATGATCCACAAACATCACCGTTTTTAAAAGTCGTTTTTTTAGAAAACTATCGTGTGTCACTTGCTGAGTATATCTTTCCTGCAGCGGATGTCAGTGAACAGATTTCAACCGCCAGCAAAGAAGCTTCGGGAACGGGAAATATGAAATTCATGATGAACGGAGCGTTAACTCTTGGCACGATGGACGGAGCGAACGTCGAAATTAGCGAGGCAGTAGGAAAAGATAATGTCTTTATTTTTGGATTAAAAGCCGAAGAAGTGTTGAGCTATCAGCAAAATGGAGGATACCGTGCCTATGATTACTACCATCATGATAAGCGGATTCGACAAGTGCTCGAGCAGCTTACCAACGGCTTCCTGCCTGACACATATGACTTATTCGAGCCTATATATGATTCATTATTAATGCAAAATGATGAATACTATGTACTCCGTGACTTTGACTCATACGTTACGGCACAGCAAAAAGTAAACGAAGCTTATAGAAATGAAAATAAATGGCTTCAAATGAGTGCGACGAACATTGCACACTCCGGCTTTTTTTCTAGTGATCGAACGATTGAGGAATATGCATCTGATATTTGGGGAATTCATTCCACTAAAAATTTATTAAATCAATAAATAGAAAAGGTGTAGTCAAAGACTACACCTTTTCTATTTTATCTGTTGTCACCGTTTAAGAAATCACCTAAAGAACCAAGGATACTGCCTTCACCTTTACCTCCCGTTGGGGAAACTGCACTTGATAAAACGCGATCGGCTAGTCTGCTAAAAGGAAGAGATTGAATCCAAACTGTTCCCGGTCCTGACAGAGTAGCAAAAAACATGCCTTCCCCTCCAAACAGAGCTGTTTTAATTTTCCCTACATATTCGATGTTGTAGTTTACATCACGGGTCATGGCTACTAAACATCCAGTATCCACACGAAGGCGTTCACCCGGCTGCAGCTGTCTTTTATGAATGGTTCCGCCTGCATGCAAAAATGCCAAGCCATTACCTTCTAATTTTTGCATAATAAAACCTTCACCGCCAAAGAAGCCCGTTCCTAGTTTTTTTTGAAAATCAATGCCAACGGATACGCCTTTGGCAGCGCATAAAAAGGAGCTCTTTTGACAAATGATTTTATGATCGAGCTGCTCTAAATCGACAGGAATAATCTTGCCTGGAAAAGGTGAAGCGAAAGATACTTTTCGTTTGTGATATCCGTTATTTGTATATACCGTCATAAATAAACTTTCACCAGTTAATACGCGTTTCCCAGCTCCTTTGAGTTTATTAAACAGCCCGCTGCTGTTGGAAGAAGAACCGTCACCAAAAATGGTTTCCATCTCAATATCATCTTCCATCATCATCATTCCTCCAGCTTCTGCTATAACACTTTCTGAAGGATCTAATTCAATTTCAACAAACTGCATGTCATCTCCATACAATTTGTAATCAATTTCATGTGCATTCATCATTTTCACCTCATTATTAATTCTAATCTCCTATTCATTCGATGTCATCTCCTATAGCTCCTACTAAAAATAGAAAAAAGAGTAGTATGAAGAACTACTCCTTTTCAGTGTATGGATCTTTCTCATAGGCTGGTAAATCTCCAAATATGGTCATCGTACCTTCTTCATCCAGTGCATTTTCATATCGCTCATGCTCTTTTGAAGGGTAAATAGGAAGAGGCTGTCCATATAAATCGGTAGCGGCAAAGTTTTCATAATCTTCAACGTACCCAATAGCTTCATCTGCCTCAATATAGGTTTCACTATAGTTAGACGTATCTTCTATAAAATCAGAAGGAGATTCAGACGTCCCGTAACGCGCAACGTCTTGCCAAGAATCTTCTGCGTCATATCCTGTTGTTTCGGTATCGTCATAGTCGTATTGACCAAATGGGTGATGGAGAACATTTTCTTCTACAGGTCTGTGCTTTGGAATATCCTGTGATGGGCTATGTTCTCTACAGTATAAAGTAGTTGGTACAGCCTGAAGTCTTTCAAACGAGATATCTTCTCCACATACTTTGCACGTTCCATACGTGCTGTGAGCGATTGCCTGAAGTGCTTCTTCTATTTCATGTAGCTCTTGTTTTGCATGTTCATTTAGTGCAAGGTCTTTTTCACGCTCGTATGTTTCCGTGGCTGTGTCACCAGGGTGGTTATCGTAGCTTGAAAGTTCTCCTACAGCATCGTGAGCGTCGCTTCGAGTTAGACCAAAATGATCATTTTGATCAAAGTGCGATTGAATATCAGCCTGCTGCTGCTGTAAATTTTGTTTTAACTGACTGATTTCTTGTTTTGAAAGTGTCATGAAGCTCCCCCTTAAAAATTTATTGTGCTTTTGTAGTATGTGTTAAAAATTCAAAAAAACACGATTCATGTTAGGAGTATTTGGGATATTCATGAAGCTAAGAGAGAAAAGGAGTGGAAAATTAAAGAAAGTTAAAGGTTATAGAAAAGGGTATGATAAAAATAACGTTCTCGAGGTCTAAAGAGTACTGAATAGATCATAAAGATTTTTGATTCATTTAATGAAAAGGCATAATTTAGACAAGCGAAATTAATTTTTTCTCGTGAATCGCGATGCTAGATTTTTTTGAACTGAAAGTTTATAATAAGTTAGTTACAGACTTAAGAAAAAAAGATGAACGGGGGGACGTAGTGTGATTGCAACGACCGAACAGTTAGTACAAGAATACATTAAAGATGCGATTGAGTGTGCAAAAAATGAAAATCAGCCAAAATTGGTCAGTTTAGTGAAAAAAGTAAGACCTATTGACCCCCTTATTTTTTATGCGAACGGACATGACCAGTTTTATAAAGAACGCTTTTTTTGGAAAGATCCCAACAGTTATTATACATTTGTTGGATTAGGATATGCGCATACTATTTGCACCAATGCGGCAAAAGAACGTTATTTCCACATTGAAAATGAATGGAAGCGCTTTATAAAAGAAGACTTTTATAAAAATAACCAAATTTCCCCTGATGGGACAGGTCCTCTTTTATTTGGAGGATTTTCATTTGACCCAAATCAGTATCGAGAAAACTATTGGAGTGATTTCCCGAGTTCAAAATTTATGATTCCAACTGTGTTATATACTCAGGCAGACAAAGAAGGATACCTTACCGTTAATATGATGGTTAAAGGACAAGATTCTGTTAAAAAGCACATCAATTATTTCGAAGAGGTCCAAAAACTTGTTCTTTGTGAAGAGTACGACGGGGAATCCCATATTTCCCCTTTGCTGTTGGAAAAAGAGGAAATTGGGGTAGAGAAATTTAAAGGAAATATTGAAAGAGCTACTACTTTAATTAAGCAACAGGCTATAGAGAAAGTAGTTCTTGCTCGTCAATTAAAAGTAAAATTTAATGAAGATATTTCTACTGAATACGTGCTTCAGCGTCTGTTAAAGGAACAGCCAACTAGCTACACATATATTTTAGAGGGAGAGCATCAGCATTTTATCGGCGCTTCCCCAGAAAGGCTAGTGCAAAAACAAGGAGATTATGTGTTTTCCACATGTTTAGCGGGTTCGATTCCAAGAGGAAAGACAAGGCAGGAAGATCACGAACTAGGTGAGGAATTGCTTCAAGATCCCAAGAACTTAATTGAACACGATGTTGTTGTTCATATGATTAAAGAAGCGATGAATTCTTATTGTTATGAAGTAGAAATTCCAAGTACGCCAAGTTTATATAAAACAAAGCATATTCAACATTTGTATACACCTGTTAAAGGGCGTATAAAGGAAGATGTAACGCTATTTTCATTTATTCAAAAGCTCCATCCAACACCAGCGCTAGGAGGATATCCTCAACAGGAGGCCTTGCCTATTATTCGACAGCTAGAATCCTTTGACCGAGGGTGGTATGCAGCTCCTTTAGGATGGATGGATATCAACGGAAACGGTGAATTTATAGTAGGAATCCGCTCCGCTGTTATTCAGCAGCAAGAAGCCGTTTTATTTGCGGGCTGTGGAATTGTAGCAGATTCTAAGCCTGAAAGTGAATATGAAGAAACAAGAATTAAATTCAACCCGATGCTTTCAGCTTTAGGAGGGATTATGCGTGGAACACATTAAATCATTAACAACGTATATTGCGTCATTCGTGGATGAATTAGTAGAAGCAAATGTTGAAGAAGTAGTGGTCAGTCCAGGGTCACGTTCAACGCCTATTGCGATGCTTATGGCTGAGCACCCTGATATTCATGTGCACTTAAATATTGATGAGCGTTCCGCCGGCTTTTTTGCTCTAGGAATAGCAAAAGCAAAGAAAAAACCAGTGGCGCTTGTATGTACATCTGGAACAGCTGCAGCGAATTATTATCCTGCAGTAATTGAAGCTCACTATTCACGCATTCCTTTAGTAGTTATCACAGCCGATCGGCCGCATGAGTTAAGGGATATAGGTGCCCCGCAGGCCATTAATCAGAATCATCTTTTCGGTCAATATGCGAAGTGGTTTGTAGATACAGCTTTACCAGAAGAAAGTGCAGATATGAATCGTTATATTCGAACAGTAGCTTCAAGGGCTGTTCATACAGCTCAAGCTATACCGAGCGGTCCTGTACACATTAACGTACCTTTACGTGAACCGATTGTACCAGATTTATCTATTGAAGATTTATGGAGTCAAGGGAAACGCGGTAAATCATATGTGTCTGCTATTCATGGAGAAGCATCTCTATCTGAAAAAGGTTTCGAAGAAATTGCGAAGCGCTTAGAGGGAACAACAAAAGGACTTATTATATGCGGAGATCAAATGTCTTTAAAAGCAGCAGACAGCGTATGCCGTTTAGCTGAATCTTTAAGCTTTCCAGTGATCGCAGATCCGTTATCACAATTAAGAAGCGGCAAGCATTCAAAAGAAAATGTAATAGAGACATATGATACATTTTTAAAAAGTGATAAGGTTGATGAGCGTTTTTATCCGGAAGTTGTCATTCGTTTTGGCGCGATGCCGGTATCGAAACCGCTATTGCAATTTTTGAAAGCCCACGAGCCGACAGAAATGTTTGTAGTTGACCAAGGTAAAGGCTGGAGAGACCCTACTTTACGTTCGACAGTGATGATTGAAGCTGATGAGACATTATTTTGTGAAGAACTGATCAAGCGTCTTTCAGCGAATCAAGAGGAGTCTACTTCATGGCTGAGTCTGTGGAAAAAGATTAATGCTCAAACTGCACAGGCTCTGAGAACATTAACTTCCGGCCAGGAATGGTTCGAAGGACAAGTAGTTCAAGAAATTGTTGATGTAGTACCTGAAGGCACGGCTTTGTTTGCTGGAAATTCAATGCCTGTTCGAGATATTGATTCTTTCTTCTTAAATACGGAAAAAGATATTCCACTCTTTGTAAATCGGGGCGCAAATGGAATTGATGGTGTAGTTTCGTCTGCTCTAGGCGTAAGCACGGCTTACGATCACACCGTTTTATTTATTGGTGACTTATCGTTTTATCACGATTTAAATGGTCTGCTGGCAGCTAAAATGCATAATTTAAATTTAACCGTTGTGCTAGTTAACAATGACGGCGGAGGAATTTTTTCATTTTTACCGCAGTCAAAACAAGAAAAGCACTTTGAATTTCTATTCGGTACGCCAACTGGATTAAACTTTGAGCATGCCACTCGTCTGTATGATGGCACATTTTCTTCAGCAAGCAGCTGGGAAGAATTTCGACATGCAATGAACCATGCTTTCACAAAAGGCGGATTGCATGTTGTAGAGATTCGTACAACTCGTACAGAAAATGTAGAGACTCATCGCAGTTTGTGGAAACTTGTTTCCGAGGAAATAAATTTGTCAAACGGTGAGGAATAGGCAATGATGTATCAATTAAGTGGTGTATCTTACTATGTGCACACCGAGGGAAAAGGAGAGCCGCTGCTTCTGCTTCACGGCTTTACCGGCTCTTCTCAAACTTGGCGTACCTTTATGAAGAAATTCGCTAAAGACTATCAGGTAATTGCTGTTGATATTATTGGTCATGGCCAATCAGCAGCTCCGAAAGAAATCAAACCATATTCAATGGAAGCAGTTGTTGAAGCACTGCATGAGCTTCTTCAACAGCTATCTTTATCACAGGTGAATGTAGTTGGATATTCGATGGGAGGAAGGCTTGCTCTTTCATTTGCTCAGCGATATCCACAGCATGTGAAAAAGTTGGTATTAGAAAGCGCATCGCCTGGTTTAAAAACGCGAGAAGAACAAAAGCTAAGAAAAGAAAAAGATGAACAGCTGGCGAGCCGCATTATGAAAAATGGAATTGAAGAGTTTGTGAACTTTTGGGAGGGAATTCCTCTTTTTAGTTCTCAAAAGCAATTGCCTAGCCATGTTCAAGAAGCGGTGCGTAAAGAAAGACTTTCGCATACAGCAATCGGCCTTTCCAACAGTTTGAAAGGAATGGGAACAGGAGTCCAGCCGTCTCTTTGGGAGAAGCTGGACGATCTGTTGATGCCGGTTTTGCTTATTACAGGAGAAGTAGATCAAAAGTTTTGTTTAATTTCCAAAGAAATGCAAACATTAATACCAAATGCTACTTCTAGAATTATTTTAGGGACAGGCCATGCAATTCACGTGGAACAACCCGAGATTTTTGGTAGAATAGTAAGTGAGTTCTTAGCTACTACATAATTAGGAGGAAATAAAGATGACAGTTGAATGGACATCAGCACGTCAATATGAAGACATTTTATACGAAACATATAACGGAATCGCTAAAATTACGATTAACCGTCCGGAAGTGCACAATGCATTCCGTCCAAAAACGGTAATGGAATTGATCGATGCATTTGCTTATGCTCGTGACGATGCAAGTATTGGAGTAATTGTATTAGCAGGTGCTGGAGATAAAGCATTTTGCTCAGGCGGAGACCAAAAAGTTCGCGGCCACGGCGGCTATGTAGGAGAAGATGAAATTCCACGTCTAAACGTTCTGGATTTACAGCGTTTAATTCGCGTAATTCCAAAGCCGGTTGTTGCGATGGTATCAGGCTATGCAATTGGCGGAGGCCACGTTCTTCATGTTGTATGTGACTTAACAATTGCAGCGGATAACGCAGTCTTTGGACAAACAGGTCCTAAAGTGGGAAGCTTCGATGCAGGATATGGCTCTGGTTACTTAGCTCGCATCGTAGGTCATAAGAAAGCGCGTGAGATCTGGTTCTTATGCCGTCAGTACAACGCTCAAGAAGCACTAGACATGGGATTAGTAAACACGGTCGTTCCATTAGAACAGCTTGAAGCTGAAACAATTCAATGGTGTGAAGAGATGTTAGAAAAAAGTCCAACCGCTCTTCGTTTCTTAAAAGCAGCATTTAATGCTGATACGGATGGCTTAGCTGGTATCCAGCAATTTGCGGGTGACGCAACGCTTCTTTATTACACAACCGATGAGGCAAAAGAAGGTCGCGATGCATTTAAGGAAAAACGCAATCCAGACTTCCAACAGTTCCCACGTTTCCCTTAAACAGCTGAAACAGCTTGGTGATTATCATCAGGCTGTTTTTTCAATTTAATTTAGTTAATCAGTATAAAAAGGAGAGAAATTCATGAGTAGCCAAACGATTCCTAATGGGCTTATGCAAAGAGCATATTTGACGCCAAATCGAGTGGCGGTAGAAACACCGCAAACGTCTCTTACGTTTCAAGAGCTTCATAAACGTGTTCAAAAAGTAGCACAGCAGCTTTCGTTTAACGGTGTAAAGCAAGGCGATACCATTGCTTTATACATGAAAAATAGAGTGGAGTTTATTGAGATTTTACATGCGGTTTCTTATATTGGCGCCCGGTTGCTGCTCGTCAACACGCGTTTGACAAACGAAGAAATTAATTATCAGCTAACAGATGCAAACGTATCGTTGCTTATTGCGGATGAAACATTTTTAATGAGAGAATTCCAAAGTTCCATTACTCAGCTTACTTTACCTGCTTTAAAAAGTTCTCCAGAAGCAGAAACGGGTTTTCAAAAAACGTGGAATCTCGAGGACACATTCACCATTATGTATACGTCTGGAACAACAGGTCATCCAAAAGGAGTGCTGCAGACATATGGAAATCACTGGTGGAGTTCCGTTGGCTCAGCGCTTAATTTAGGATTAAATGAAAAAGACTGCTGGCTTATAGCGGTTCCTTTGTTTCATATTAGCGGCTTATCTATTTTAATGCGGAGCGTCTTTTACGGAATGAAAATCATTTTAGAAGAACGGTTTGAAGCAAGAGCAGTAAATGAAGCGATTGAAAACAAAGAGGTAACGATTATTTCGGTTGTCACGTCCATGCTGTCCAACATGCTCGATGAGTTAGGGGAACGGAAATATCCGCATACGTTTCGATGCATGCTTTTAGGAGGAGGACCTGCACCGCTTACTATTTTAGAGGCTTGTGTGAATAAAGAAATTCCTGTTTATCAAACGTATGGAATGACAGAAACATCTTCACAGTTCGTTACGCTTTCACCTGAAGATAGTTTGCGAAAACTGGGATCAGCAGGTAAACCATTATTTCCATGTGCAATGAAAATTGTAGATGAAAAAGGAAATGAGACCAGCGAAGCAGGAGAAATCATTGTTAAAGGTCCAAATGTTACAAAAGGATATTTAAATAAACCAGAAGCTACTGAAAAAGCAATTCAACAAGGCTGGTTCTATACAGGAGATATCGGGAAAGTGGATGAAGAAGGCTTTCTATATGTGTTAGACAGACGTTCAGACCTTATTATTTCAGGTGGAGAAAATGTATATCCAGCTGAAATTGAAAATGTTTTGTTGAAGCATCCCGCTGTTAAAGAGGCCGGTGTAACGGGAGTAGCTGATGAAAAATGGGGACAAGT
Organism: Priestia sp. 10L35; assembly: GCF_056395685.1. Classification (NCBI taxonomy): domain Bacteria; kingdom Bacillati; phylum Bacillota; class Bacilli; order Caryophanales; family Bacillaceae; genus Priestia; species Priestia sp. 10L35. The sequence goes on from NZ_JBFTKA010000001.1 coordinate 16,798, forward strand.
GCCAGCTGCATGTGTTGTTGTAAACGAAGACGTTTCAGATGAAGAATTATCTTTACACATTCAACAATTTTTAGCAAAGTACAAACTTCCAAAGTATTTCGTTCGAGTAGAGGAGTTGCCGCGAACGGCTTCTAATAAAATCATACGCCGGAAGCTATCATCGTTCATACAGAAAGGGAGCTAATTGATGATTATAAAAAAAGTACATCTTTATAAAATTGACATGAAGCTTCTTTCTCCTTTTTCAACAAGCTATGGTACAGTGCAGGATCGAGAATTTATTTTGCTTGAAGTAGAAGATGAAAAAGGATTTACGGGGTGGGGAGAAGTCGTTGCTTTTTCATCTCCTTGGTATACGGAAGAAACGATTCAGACGTGTTTTCATATGTTAGACGATTTTTTAATTCCCTCGCTTCTTCATCAGCAGCTTCAAAAACCAGAGGATGTTCAAAAGCTATTCAAACCTCTAAAGCGAAATAACATGGCTAAAGCAGCTTTGGACTGTGCTGTATGGGATTTGTATGCAAAGCGGCAAAATAAGCCGTTATCTGAAGTAATTGGCGGAGTAAGGCCTGCTGTAGAAGCTGGAGTGGTAGTTGGCTTAAATGACATTTCTGTAATGAAAGAACAAATAAAGACTTACATGAAAGATGGCTATAAGCGCTTTAAAGTGAAAATTAAGCCGGGTGCTGACTATGAGCTACTGAAACAAATTCGAGATGAATTTCCAAGCATTCCTCTTATGGCTGATGCCAATTCGGCCTATACGTTAAGCGATAGTGATTCATTGAAGAAACTAGATGAATTGAATTTAATGATGATCGAACAGCCGTTAAGTTCTGATGATATCCTTGATCATCGATTGTTACAAAAGCAAATAAAGACGCCAATTTGCTTAGATGAAAGTATTGTGAGCTATGAAGATGCACGTCATGCAATCGAACAAGAAAGCTGTAAGATTATCAATGTGAAAATCGGGCGAGTTGGCGGAATGTCCGTAGCAAAGCAAATTCATAATTTATGCGCCCAGCATGGTGTAAAACTTTGGGTTGGAGGAATGTTAGAAGCAGGGATTTCACGAGCTCATAACCTTGCCCTTGCCACACTGCCTTCTTTCACGATACCAGGTGATATTTCTGCGTCGTCTCGCTATTGGGAAAAAGATATTATTAAGCCCGAAGTAGAGGTAGAAGCCGGAGTAATAAAGGTGAAGGGAAAACCGGGGATAGGATACGATATTGATAAAAAGTTTATCAAAACAATCACAGCATTTGAAAAAGAATACAAATAATTAACAACCGTTTTTTGATGAAAAACGGTTTTTTTTATTGAGGTTGTCAATGTTTAGTAGAAAAATAGGACAAATTTTTTAAAAAGAGCACATTGTTCCATCAAGCGTGTCAAAACATGTTATGATGGAATAGTTTGATGAAAAAAGTCGAAGAGTTTTATCGTAAAAAACAAAATTATTTTTGAAAATAGGTTGATAGTTTTCTAAGTTGTCCTATATAATGTGTTTATAACATAACACAATATGTTGTTTTGAAATCCATAATAAAATACTATATTTTGTGTTTTCCAGTGAAAAAGGTGTCTGATAAAAAGACTTAAAAGGGAATTTGGTGAAAATCCAAAGCTGTCCCCGCAACTGTGAATGCTGATGAAATAAGGAAATCCACTGTGAGTAAACATCATGGGAAGGCCTTAAAGTAAAAAGAAGCATAAGTCAGGAGACCTGCCTTTTTTATGTCGTTTTATCTTCTTCGGGAGGTGAGAGGGTAGAGCGAGGATTGAGAAAAGACTTAGTGTCTTCTTCTATCTTCGTTCTATTCGCTCACCGAGGTACGGTGAGCGATTTTTTATTTTGAAGTGAAGAGAGGAGCCATATTTATGGTGAATACATTAAAGCCTACAATTCTACATGAATTAACTGCATATATTGAACGTTTAAAAAAAGAATTTACGCAGCTTGATTTTTCTTTTTATGAGGAAAAGGTTATTCAAACTGTTACAGTAAAGGAAAATATGACGGACGAAAAGGTTGCAAACGTCCTAATTTTGGCAGCCTTAGAGCGTATTTCAATGGAAGAACCCGATTGGACGTACGTAGCGGCAGACGTCTACTTAAACGAACTATATCGAAAAGCAGCGGACAACCGAGGTTACGATAAAAAAGAGAAGTACGGTTCGTTTTATCAGCTTATTCAAGAACTAACAAAAATCGGCATTTATAATAAGCAGCTATTAAAAACATATACAGAAGAAGAAATTAATGAAATTGCTTCAGTCATTATTCCTGAACGCGATCGTTTATTTACATACATTGGATTGTTGACATTAGCAGATCGCTACTTAGCGACATCACATGATAAGCGCGTATACGAATTACCGCAAGAACGTTTTCTTATCATTGCTATGACGCTGATGTCTCAAGAAAAGAAAGAAAATCGAACAGCATTAGTAAAAGAAGCGTATTGGGCGCTTTCTAGTCTATATATGACGGTTGCCACACCAACACTTTCAAACGCAGGAAAGAGCTACGGACAGCTATCTAGCTGCTTTATTGATACGATTGATGACAGCTTACGCGGTATTTATGATAGCAATACAGATTTGGCCACGCTTAGTAAAAATGGAGGCGGAATTGGTGTCTACCTTGGTCATATTAGAAGCCGAGGAAGTGATATAAAAGGCTTTAAAGGCGTATCATCAGGAACAATTCCATGGATGAAACAGCTAAATAATACGGCTGTAAGTGTCGATCAGCTAGGTCAACGACAAGGAGCTATTGCCGTATATTTAGACGTATGGCACAAAGACATCTTTTCATTCTTAGACGCGCGTTTGAACAATGGTGACGAACGTCAGCGCACGCATGATTTATTCACTGGCGTATGTTTGCCAGATTTGTTTATGGAAAAAGTAGAGGCACGTGAAGACTGGCACTTATTCGATCCTCACGAAGTTCGTACGCTGATGGGCTACTCGTTAGAAGATTTTTATGATGAAGAAGAAGGCAGCGGTTCGTTCCGCACTCGTTACGCTGAGTGTGTAAATAATGAACAGCTTTCAAGAGAAACAGTACCTGCTATTGAAATCTTCAAGCGCATTATGCTTTCCCAGCTTGAAACCGGAACGCCTTATATGTTTTATCGTGATACGGTTAACCGAGCTAATCAAAACCGCCACGAGGGCATGATCTACTGCAGCAACTTATGTACAGAAATTACGCAAAACCAAAGCACAACGGTCGTAACAGAGGAAATTACGGAAGACGGAAAAATTATTATTACAAAGAATCCGGGCGATTTTGTTGTATGTAATCTTTCTTCTATCAACTTAGCGAGAGCCGTAACTGAAGATGTGCTTGAACGTTTAATTCCAATTCAAGTACGCATGCTTGATAACGTTATTGAGTTAAATGATTTGCCAGTACTTCAAGCAAAACTAACAAACCAAAAGTACCGCGCAGTAGGACTTGGCACATTTGGTTGGAACCATCTGCTTGCCTTAAAGAAAATAGCATGGGAAACAGATGAAGCGGTAGCATATTGCGATGAATTGTACGAGCAAATTGCTTACTTAACCGTACAGGCAAGCATGAACTTAGCTAAAGAAAAAGGTGCATATCCATTATTTAAAGGCTCAGATTTTGAGTCAGGCGCTTATTTTGAAACACGTAAATACACAAGCGAAGCGTGGAGTGAACTGCGTAACGATGTTCAAAGCAATGGGATAAGAAATGGCTACTTAATGGCTGTAGCACCTAATTCATCAACATCTATTATCGCGGGTTCTACTGCAAGTATTGATCCGATTTTCCGTAAGTTTTATTCAGAGGAAAAGAAAAACTATAAAATCCCGGTGACGGCACCAGATTTATCACCAGCAACAAACTGGTATTATAAGTCCGTTTATTTAATTGATCAGCACTGGAGCATTAAGCAAAACGCCAAGCGCCAGCGTCATATTGATCAATCCATTTCATTCAACTTATATGTGCAAAATGATATCCGAGCAAAAGAGCTGCTGGATCTTCATATGACGGCATGGAAAGAAAAGTTAAAAACGACCTACTACGTACGTTCAACATCAAGTGAAGTCATTGAAGAATGTGAAAGCTGTCATAGTTAAAAGGAGTGAATAATTGATGACAAGCATGTTAAAACGAGAATTAATGAACGAAACAGCTCCGAACCGTTCGACAGGAATCATTAACGGCAAGAGCTCAAATATTCTAAACTGGGATGACGTCCGATTTTCATGGGCGTTCCCTAAATACAAACGTATGCTAGCTAACTTCTGGACGCCGTTTGAAATTAATATGGGTCAAGATATTAAGCAGTTCCCTCAGTTAACGGCTGACGAACAAGAGAGCTTTTTGAAAATTATTGGCTTGCTGGCGCTACTGGACAGTATTCAATCAGATTATGCTAGCAAAGTAGCTGACTATGTAACCGATTCTTCGATTAATGCTCTAATGATTATTTTAGCGCAGCAAGAAGTGGTTCATAATCATTCGTATTCATATGTTTTATCAAGTCTTGTACCAAAAGGAAAACAAGATGAAGTATTTGAATACTGGCGCACAGACGAAAAGCTTCGCGCTCGAAATGACTTTATTACAAACGGATATAAAGCATTTAGCGAAGAAGCAACGGTTGAAAACTTTTTGAAGTCTATGGTATATGATGTTATTTTAGAAGGCCTTTTCTTCTATAGCGGATTTGCTTTCTTCTATAATCTTGCGAGAAATCAAAAGATGGTGGCGACATCTACGATGATTAACTATATCAATCGTGATGAACAGCTTCACGTTGGGTTATTTGAAAAGATTTTCAAGGAAGTACTAAATGAAAATCCAGCTTATCGTACGGAGGAGCTAGAAACGTTTGTAGTTGAAACGTTCCAAGAGGCAGCTCGTCTTGAAATTGAATGGGCGGAATCTGTTATTGGAGAAAAATTCGACGGCATCACGATGAAAGAACTGCAGCAGTATATTGAATACATGGCTAATAAACGCTGTAATCAATTAGGCTTCGGCCGAGCTGCTTTCCCAGAAGCACCGATTGAAAATCCTCTTCGTTGGATTATTGCTTATCAAGAGGTAGATTTAGGGAAAACGGATTTCTTTGAACAGAAATCAAGACAATATACAAAAGCATCAGATGCGAATGGATTTGATGATCTATAAATACAAAAGCTGACTAATTTCCTTATTGATTAGTCAGCTTTTTTTAAGTGAATAAGTCCAAGTTCTAACGCACGTGTGGTAATTAAGTCATCAATTTCTTCTGGAATGTTTTCAAGTGTTCCCCATTTATATGTCCATAAATGAGTAAACGATTGTACATAGATTGGAAAGGTTTGTTCATTTGCTTTTATTGCTTCTTCTTTAAAAAAATGAATCAGTTGTTCAGTTTTCATAGTAGTCTCCTTTTTTATGATCTTGAAGAGAGAAAAAAGACAACCCAGAGGCTGTCCTTTTGCGGGTTACGCTTCAGTTGGCTTGAACGTTTTACAGTCTGTTTCATAACTGCTTGCTGCATGTTTTCCACTATGACTTACCACGTAAATTTCTTCTGCGCTGCAGTGATTTCCATTTTTCCAAAAGTGACAGTTATTTACTTCACAAAGAATGTTTTGTTCCAACGTTAACCCTCCTTTGTATGTGATAGCTATAGTATGGTCAAAATTCAACTAAATTATAAGAAAGGTGGTAGACTTTCATTTTAATTGAGAATTTTTATCAATTAAACATTGACAAAGAGAATCATTCTCAATTAAACTGTGTATATAGTAAAGAATACAAGTTGTTGGCAAATCATTAAATGAATAATTAATTGGGAGGGAACAAATATGTCATCAGTTATGGTTGTAGGAGGAGACAGGTTAAAGCATATTACAGATCGTTTAGCGGGAGAAGGATTTAATGAAGTAATTCATTTAGATGGCCGTAAAAGCAACATGGTGAAGCGAGAAATACCTGAACATATTGGGTTTGTATTAGTTATTACGGATTTTATTAATCACAATATGGCAAAAGTCATTAAAGAGAAAGCAAAAAAACAAAAAAAACCGATTTATTTCGTCAAACATTCATGGAGTGCTATTCGTCAAGTGATTGAGCAAATTTCATGATTTAATTTTTACTTATTATTGAGAATGAATTTCAATTAGGGTGATGAGACATAGGTGGAACCGATAAAAGTGAATATAAAGACACTCTCTAACGACCACATCGAACAATTTATTCGATGTCCATACAAATTTTATCAGCAGCAGCTTCTTTTGAAAAAAACATCTATAGATTGGAAACAGCTCGTTCAAGTAACTGTCCATCAAATCATTAAAACATACTATAGCAAGCCAGTTGAGTATCGCTCAAACCTCTATGTTTTACAGCTCATTGAAAAATATTGGCGCCTAAAGCCAAATATGTTTTCATCACCCGTTCACTATTACGATGTGTTAGCTAAAGTAAGCGATTATTTACTAAGGTTTTTAGGAAAGAAAGCACATGTAGAATTACCGCTTTTTGTGTTTGAGAAATACAGCGTTTATGTAGAAGAAATTCAAAGCAACCTTTCTCTAACCATTGATTTTGCTGCATGGACAGAGAAGTCTTATACGGTAACAAAATTCATTCTAGATGACCATGAAGAAGTGAAAAACGCCATGAAAGACTTTATTATCGTTTTTTCGAAACAAGCTTTTAAAAAGGTTCCTGAACAAATTCGTTTTTATTCATTATTAACTGGAGAAACAACAACTTATCATATTGCACCAGACGATTATCAAAAAGCCATACTTCAACTACATATTGTCAAAAGTGTGTTAATGGAACCAAAACATTTTCAAAAGAATTATGCATCCAGTGAGTGTGAAAATTGTCCTCTTCAACAAGAATGCGCTGGAGAAGGGGATGTGCGGCCAACACTGCTGGTGTAAAGGAGCGTCATTTACATGAAGGAAATCTTACTAGCTTATGCGAGTATGTCAGGTAACACAGAAGCGATAGCCGATTTAATCGAAGAAGAATTAGTCAAGCATGGATTGCATGTGAAACGAGCAGAAGTATATGACATTGATGCTTCTGACCTTGTATCTGCAGAATCTATTATCTTTGGAGCTTATACGTGGGGAGATGGAGAGCTACCAGATGATTTTTTAGATCTTTATGATGAAATGGATGATATAGATCTCAGTCAAAAGCAGATGGCTGTATTTGGCTCAGGTGATTCATCATATGATGTTTTTTGCGGAGCAGTTGATTTAATTGAAGAAAAAATAAAGAAACGTAACGGAAATATAGCCGTTCCCGGTTTGAAAATCCAGCTCTCCCCCTTTGGAGAAGATGTAGAAAAATGTAAGGTATTTGCTAAAGGTTTTGCTGAAATAGTAGCAAAATCTGCTGCTTCATAAGAAAACCCGGTCAAGTGCTGACCGGGTTTTTTAATATGGTTTCTTTTTGCTGTATTCTTTATTGTCTTTCATAAATAGACGCCAGAAATAAAAGAATCCAGGAAATAAAATAGCAAAACCAACAATATACACAATAAATAAAGAATGAAATGCATCGGGATGTGTAAATCCATTCTCAATCGTTACGTTTGGATAGACAACATAAGGTAAATGACTTCGTCCGTATACGTAACTTGCTAAGAAATATTGAAGGATAATGGATACCACGGCTAAACGAGGCATGCCTTTTCCTTTTTGAGAAGGTAGCAGCAGAGCAATACCAGCTACTACAAATAGACCTACAGATCCGTAAAGAAGGGGCTTAAACTGCATCATTTTATCATATAACCAGCTTGCTTCTGATTGCATTGTAATCATAATAAAGATAGCCATTAGCAGGGAAAGAGGTCCTGTAATGAGCGCATCACGCCGATAGACCGCATAAGCTTCCATTTCGTCAGATGACTTCGAGTAATCTGCTAATAACAGAGACGATAGAAACAGCGAAGAGCTTATGGCAAATCCGATAAATGAATAGACGTGCGGACTTGAAAATACTTTTGCTAAGTTTAATTGCTGCGTGCCATCAATTATATCAATAAACCCACCTTGACTTACTGGCAGTACAGCGATTAAAAAAGCAGGAATTAACACGCCGGATATACCGGATATATAAACCAACGCTCTCCGATATTTGAAGCTGCTAGCATAGTGTGAAAACACTAAAAATCCGCTTCGAATAGATAAGAGAAGTAAAATGATACTTCCGGGTATTAGTAACACTGTGCCAAGCGTAAATGTAGCTCGAGGAAAAAAACTAAACAGCGCAACAACAATCGCAACGATAAATACATTGGTTACTTCCCAAGTAGGTGATAGATATCTGTTTGCTACATCTGTAGCATTTGTTTTCGTACGATTAATATATACCATCGACCAAAAGCCAGCTCCAAAGTCCATCGTTCCCATTACGGCATAGATAAAAATGAAGCCCCATATTACAGTAATTGCTAGTAATGAATCACCCATATTCTCACATCCTTTTTAATCTGCTTGCGCAGCAAGCTCTTTAGAAAGTGGATTTCTTCTGAAATAAAACACCAGTACAAGGGCGACTGCGGCCACGAGTACGATATAAACAAGCAAAAATAAAAAAAATAAAATATGCAAATTAGCAGAAGTGGTAACTGCTTCTGATGTACGCATGATGCGGTAAATGACCCAGGGCTGTCTTCCGGTACATGCGAAAATCCATCCGAATTCAATGCCCATGATCGCGAGAGGGCCCGTTGCGACAAATGCCCACATGAAAATTTTAGGGAAGCTTTTCTTCTTTAAAAACTTGTACCAAACAACGCCCACTAGCGCCACTAAAATTAAAATCGATCCGATAATGACCATACCGTTAAACAAGGTATGCACAAAAAGCGGCGGCCAATAATCCCTAGGGAAGTCATTAAGTCCAGTAATCACTGTATTAAAGCTATTACCCGACAAGAAGCTGAGCATCCATGGAAACTCAATTCCATACTTGACTCGCTGTTCTTTTTCATCTGTGAATCCACCTAAAGCTAATGGCGCATGATCTTGCGTTTCAAATAGACCTTCAGCTGCTGCAAGTTTTTCGGGTTGATATTCGTATACTTTTTGCATAGATTCATGTCCATTCAAAGCTGTTACAAAAGAAAAAATCCCGCCGATTACTAATCCCATCATCAGCGCTTTATGATGAAATTTATATTCTCTTGGATTATGTTTTCGCGCACGAAGCATTTTAAAGGCAGCGACTGAAGCAATGACAAAGCCTCCGGTTGTATAAGCAGAAACGGCTACGTGACCGGACGTTACAAAGAAACTCGGATTAAAGAAAGCTGCCCAAGGATCTACGCTTACAATTTCGCCATTTAAAATTCGAAAGCCAGCAGGTGTTCCTTCAAATGCGTGCACGTTTGTAATTAAAACGGCAGAGGCAAGAGCGCCTATTGCTACTAAAATTAGACTGATAATCCTCATTTTTCGAGAAATACGGTCCGCTGCGTATACGTAAATAGAGAGAAACAGAGCCTCAATAAAGAAAGCATAAATTTCAATTTGAAAGGGAAGAGCCATCACTTTTCCTACGATTTCCATAAAACCCGGCCAAAGCAACGCTAATTGTACACCAGCAATCGTTCCCGTAGGAATGGCGACTCCAAGCAGGACAGCAGCTCCTTTTGTCCAACGCTGTGCCATAAGTTCATAATCTTTATCTTTTGTTTTGTAGTAAAGAATTTCAGCCAATAAAATCATGAGAGGAATGCCGACGCCAAGAGTGGCAAAAATGATATGTACTCCCATGTTCAGACCAAACATTGAACGTGCAGTAACTAAATGATCCATTCATTTTTCAACCTTTCCAGTAAAGTATTGATAAACCTTATTGTCCACTTTTTACCACGCTTTATGCATCAGAATTGGTAAAACATATAACTTGAAAATAGTAATCATTACGATTATAATGAGTATATATTGTTTTAAAGGAGAGATATTTAATGAAAACAAATATTCATCCAGACTATCGTAAAGTTGTATTTATGGATACAAATAGCGGAACATCATTTTTATCAGGATCTACAAAACAATCAAATGAGACCGTTCAATGGGAAGATGGCAACACATATCCGCTTTTAAAAGTTGAAATCAGTTCGGATACACATCCATTTTATACAGGAAAACAAAAATTTGCTGATAAAGGCGGCCGTGTAGAACGCTTTAAGCAAAAATATAAATTACAATAAAAAAACTAGCCGGGAGGCTAGTTTTTTTATTAATATAATGCTTTTTTCAACGTATCAATATTGTGTTGCATAATGGAGAAATAATCTTCTTTATTTTTAACATCGTTTTTTGTTAATGACTCTAAGTTATGAAGTGTTAAAGCTTGAGCTCCTACTTCATTTTTTACAAGCGTAGACACTTTAGGCTTTAAATTTTGGTCAAAGATAAAGTATTTGATATGGTCTTTTTTTGCTTGTTTTACGATGTTTTCTAATTGTTTCTGAGACGGCTCATTTGTAGGAGATAAACCCGCTACGCTAATTTGCTTTAAGCCGTATCGTTTTTCCCAGTAGCCATAGGCTGCATGTGATACTAAAATTTCTTTATGAGGTGCGTCGCCAATCGTTGTTTTTAACTCTTGGTCCACATCTTCAAGCTGAGTTTTTAACGATTGGAAGTTCTTTTCAAACTCTGCTTTTTTATCTGGTTTTAATTCAATAAGTTCGTCTTTAATATTTTCTGCTAATTGAATAGCTAAAACAGGATCAAGCCAAACGTGAGGGTCTGTATCTCCGTGGTTATGCTCTTCTTCATGGGCATGTTCGTTTTCGTGGGCATGCTCATCTTCAGAACTCTTTGCTAATTTAATTCCTTTTGCAGCTTCTACTAAAGCTACATCTTCATTTTTAAGTGTAGACTGTGCTTTATCTGCAAAACCTTCAAGCCCAATTCCTGAGTAAACAAATGCGTCCGCGTTGGCGATTTTGACCATTGTTTTTGTTGTAGGCTCAAATGAGTGCGCATCTACACCGGTTGGTAAAATGCTTTTAGCTTCTACATATTTTCCACCGATTTTTTCAGTAAAGTCCTGTAAAGGGTAGATTGTTGTATAAACTTCTAATTTTTTGTTTTTATTATCAGATGCGTTATTTGCACTGCTTGAACTGCACCCCGCAAGAGCTGTTCCAATTCCTAATGCAAGCACCATTAAAAGTGGTTTGAATTTCATTATGTTGCTCCTTCCGTTCGTATCGTAACCATTTATGACCTATGTTATTATATCGTAATTATTACGATTTGAAAACTAAAAATTTACGCACCTACTGTAAATTTAGGAAGGGGATCTTTGAGAGCAGCCCAATCTTGATTCATTTCCTCATTTGTCAGCAAACAGCGGTCTAAAGTTTCAATTATTTCAGCTTTGTTCATATCAATACCAATGAACACAAGCTCGTTAATACGATCTCCAAATTGTTCATCCCATTTTGCTCGTAATTCAGGCTCTTCTTTTAAGGTTTGTTCTCTTTCTTCCGGGGCGTAAGCTGCTATCCATTCACCCGCTGCTTGAATCATAATGGACGTACCGGCTTGAGAAAGAAGTCCTGCCATATTATTACGTGAAGCAAGCCAGAAAAATCCCTTTGCACGTACAATATCAACCGGCCAGTTCTCTAACCATTTCATAAAGCGTTCAGGATGAAGGGGACGGTTCCTTCTGTATACAAAAGAAGAAATACCGAACTCTTCCGTTTCAGGCGTATGGTGCTCCTCATTTAATTCTTTAATCCATCCGGCTCCTTGACTAGCTTTTTCAAAGTCGAATAAGTCGGTATGAAGTATGGCTTCAAGGCTTACTTCACTATTAATTGTTTGGATAACAGTGGCTTCTGAGTTTAATTTGTGAAGAACAGCCTCCAGCTCATCTGCATCATCTTTTGTTAACAAATCAACTTTGTTTAACAAAATGACGTTTGCAAATTCAATTTGATCGATTAACAAATCAATCACTTCTCTTGTATCGTTTTCATCTGTTCCTTCTTTGCGGTCTAATAAGCTTTCGCCGGATGAAAAGTCTTCCCAAAAGCGATTGGCATCTACTACAGTGACCATCGTATCTAACGAACATTTCTGAGTTAAATCAATGCCCAGCTCTTCATCAATATAAGTAAATGTTTGAGCAACAGGGATAGGTTCGCTGATTCCGGAAGATTCAATGACAATATAATCAATATCACCATTGTCTGCTAGGCGTTCTACCTCTTTCATTAGATCGTCTCGAAGCGTACAGCAAATACAGCCATTTTGCATTTCAACAAGTTTTTCTTCTGTTCGAGAGAATCCGCCTTGTTTAACTAAGTCTGCATCAATATTTACTTCGCTCATGTCATTGACAATGACCGCGACTTTTAAACCTTCTTTATTTTTTAAAATATGGTTCAAAAGAGTTGTTTTACCTGAACCAAGGTATCCGCTTAAAACGGTAACGGGAATTTTTTTCACTGTTATAACCTACTTTCTTGTTTGTAAATAATAACGATTACGATTTAACACTTTTCATCTTATAGGAAAAAGTATTATAATACAAGAAAGAATTTTTTTTATGAAGGAGAAGACAGCAGATGAGCTTATTACAAGATGTTTTAGAATTCAACCAAAAATTTGTAGAAGAAAAGAAGTATGAACTTTACGAAACAAGCAAATTCCCTGATAAAAAAATGGTTATTTTATCGTGTATGGACACAAGATTGGTAGAATTACTTCCACACGCTTTGAATTTGCGCAACGGAGACGTGAAAATTGTTAAAAACGCAGGAGCGCTTGTTTCACATCCATTTGGAAGTATTATGCGAAGCATTTTAGTAGCTGTGTACGAGCTTCAAGCAGATGAGGTATGTGTAATTGGTCACCACGACTGTGGAGCAGGTAAACTTCAGGCGGAACCTTTTTTAGAGAAAGTAAGAGCAAAAGGCATCTCAGATGAAGTGATTAATACCATTGAATATTCTATGGACTTGAAACAATGGTTAACGGGTTTTGATTCAGTAGAAGAGACTGTTCAGCATAGTGTAGAGACAATCCGTAATCATCCTCTATTTTCAAAAGATACTCCTGTACATGGACTAGTTATTGATCCAAATACAGGAAAGCTAGATGTTGTTGTAAATGGGTATGAAGCAATCGAAAACAACTAAAGCTTAGTGTGATTTTTTCTCAGGTACTTCATCGATGCCACCCGGATGGAACGGGTGGCATTTTAAAATTCGTTTTACAGTCAAATAAGATCCCTTTACGGCACCAAAGCGTTTAATGGATTCAACTCCGTACTGGGAGCAAGTAGGGTAAAACCGGCACCTTGCCGGAAGAAAAGGTGAAATTCCTTTTTGATATCCTTTTATAAGTAAAAGCAAAAGCTTTGCAATCATTTATTATCACGTTCTTTCTTTCGTGTTTGCTCATACTATAAGGGATAGAAGGAATAAAAAGCAACTAAAAGAAATAAAGGTTATTAAATGGATGAAATATATCGGAATTGCATGTTATGATAGGTGAAAGAAGAAAAAAGGAGTGGTATTATGCCATCAGTAGAAAGTTTTGAGCTAGATCATAATGCGGTTAAAGCACCTTACGTAAGACACTGCGGTGTTCACAAAGTGGGAAGCGACGGCGTTGTAAATAAATTTGATATTCGTTTTTGCCAGCCAAACAAACAAGCAATGAAGCCGGACGTTATTCATACGCTAGAGCATTTATTAGCTTTTAATATTCGTACTCATGTAGAAAAATACGATCACTTTGATATTATTGATATTTCGCCTATGGGATGTCAAACAGGGTACTACTTAGTAGTGAGCGGTGAGCCGACTGTACGTGAAATTATTGATTTGTTAGACGATACGTTAAAAGATGCAATTAACATTACTGAAATTCCAGCAGCAAACGAAAAGCAGTGCGGTCAAGCGAAACTTCACGATTTAGAAGGAGCAAAACGCTTGATGAAGTTCTGGCTAGAACAGGACAAAGAAGATTTAGAAAAAGTATTTGGCTAAAAATAAGCAGTCCGCTGGGCTGCTTATTTTATTTGAAAAAAGATGAAGAAGTTTCTCTAAGTCTAAAGAAAGGGAAATGTCTCTTTTTATGAAAAAAATGTTTTAATCAACTAAAAAAGGGTACAACTATATTATACAAAGAGTTCACAAAGGAGCGAAAAACATGGCAGTAAATGTAAATGAAATCGTTAATAAACAAGTAGCGAATTTTAGTGTAATGTACATAAAACTTCATAACTTTCACTGGTACGTAAAAGGTGAACAATTCTTCACTCTTCATGAAAAGTTTGAAGAGCTGTATACGGAAACAGCTACAATTATTGATGACCTTGCAGAACGCCTTTTAGCATTAGAAGGAAAACCTGTAGCGACAATGAAAGAATCGTTAGAACTTTCTTCTATTAAAGAAGCGGATGGAAGCGAAACGGCTAAAGATATGGTTGCTTCTTTAGTAAGCGATTTTGATACGCTAACTGCTGAATTAAAAGAAGGAATGGACGCAGCCGGTGAAGCGGGCGACGAAACAACAGGAGACATGCTGTTAGCCATTCATCAAAGCTTAGAAAAGCATACGTGGATGTTAAAATCATTCCTAGGCAAGTAATTAAAACCTGCGAGTAATCGCAGGTTTTTTTATGATAAGATGGACGAACACTTTTTTTTCACCGGCATATACTGTAGGGATATGACTGCTGAAAGGGTGAAAAAAGTGGATATGCAGAAGCTTTCTGTCTTGATAATTTCAAGTTTAGGTTCACTGGCTTTTTTTTTATTTGGAGAGTGGGACTATTTACTAATGGCTTTAGTAGCATTAGTGACAATGGATTATTTGACAGGCACGATTGCAGCTTTTATAAATAAACGTTTATCTAGCAAAGTAGGTTTTAAAGGAATTGCGAAAAAGATTTTTATTTTTGCCATGATTGCTGTAGCAAACTTTATCGATTCCGTATTCTGGGAAAACGGTCATATTATTCGAGATGGAGCTATTTTGTTCTATATTTTAAATGAAATGATTTCAATTACAGAAAATGCAGGAATTGTAGGAATTCCAATTCCAGAGCCGCTAAAAAAAGCAATAGCGATTTTAAAAGACCGCTTTAAATCGTAGAGTGTATAAAAAAAGAATAAGATACAAATAAGAAAGATAAGTTGGCACTAGAAAGAAGGAGCTGAATATCTTTCATGACAAAAAAATATTATGTATCTCTGAGTTCAGGAGAAATCAATCAGTCAAATACTGCTTCAGATTGGAATTATGCGATTGAAGCAACAGATGAAGAAGTGGAGAAGCTGAGAACGTATTTAGATCAGCGTGCTTCAAGCGATTGGTCAAGCTTTTGGCGATCACATATTCCGTATCTGGAATATCATCATGATTCTCAAAATGATATGTACGATAAAACGACAGTTGAAATATATGCCATGCTTTATCAGCTAGGAGACGATGAAACAAAATCACATATCAAACAGATGAATATTTTATCTTCAGATAGAATGGAATAAGGGGTAAAAAGCAAAGAAAAAAAGTACGAGCATACTTTTCTTATCAGGTATGGCCGTAATGTATGATAAAATAAGGGAAAAATCAAATGGAGTTTGAGTCGACCATGTACACATTTAAGGATGCATATCATAATCAAGTATTTTTATCATTTGAAAAAAATCCATTCTCGAAAACTCCACGTCATGTTTGGGTCGTATGCAGGTATGAAAATCAATGGTTGCTAACGAATCACTCAAAACGAGGTTTAGAATTTCCCGGAGGAAAACTAGAAGGGAATGAAGTACCAGAAGAAGCAGCGGTTCGAGAAGTATTTGAAGAAACAGGCGGAGAAGTCTCTTCTTTAACTTATATTGGGCAATATAAAGTAGTAAGTAAAGGAAAGACCATTATTAAAAACATTTATTTTGCTACTATTGGAAATGTAATTAAAAAAGAAGACTACATGGAAACGGATGGTCCCGTAATGATTGATGAACTACCTTCGGGCATTCAACAAGATGATGCATACAGCTTCATCATGAAAGATAATGTTTTACAATATGTAATGAAATATGTAAAGCGAACATTTTTGTAAAAGTATCCTATCAATGAAAATCCCCCCGTTTGTACGGGGGGATTTTTTATGAGCGTCGGATCAATTTCTTTTCTAAATAAGCAACGCCTTGATACATAATCGTAGCGAAAATGGCAATTAATAATAAGCTGAGAAGAACAAGAGTAAAGTTGAAGACTTGGAAACCATAAATAATCATATATCCAAGCCCTTTCGAAGAAACTAAAAATTCTCCTACGATGACTCCTACCCAAGATAAGCCGACATTTACTTTAAATGTGGAAATAATAGCAGGCATGGAAGCTGGCAAAATGGCTTCTTTAAAACAACGGGTTTTCGTTGCCCCAAAGCTTTTTAGTAATTTAATATAGTTCGGATCAACTTCTTTAAATGCTGTGTAAACGACGATGGATGTAATAATAACGGATATAATCGCCCCCATCGTTAAGATTGAGAAAAAACCTGGACCGATCGCTACAATTAAAATAGGGCCCAGCGCTACTTTTGGCATGGCGTTTAAAATAACGAGGTAAGGGTCTAATATATGTGCAAGCCTAGTTGAATACCAAAGAGCCGTTGCAAGTAAAATACCTAGCACTGTGCCTAAAATGAAGCCAAGAACTGTTTCAAATAACGTAAAACCAATATGTTCTGCCAGCGAGCCGTCGGCAAGTTTAATTAAAAATAAATGCCATACTTTAGTAGGAGAACTGAAGATTAAAGGGTCAATCCACTTTAAACGAGAAGCCAGTTCCCATAAGCTAAAAAAGGCTAAGAAAATTATCAGCTGCACGCTCAGTACTAATCGTTTTTCGACCAAAACCTTGCGAAGGTAGCTTTCATGAAGAGTATCTAGGGAGCTAGTAGGTTTCAAGTTGATCAAGCTCCTTCCATATATCCATAAATAAGTCGTTATAGACAGGGTGCTGTCGCGCTTCAAACGGAGAGAGGGTTCGTAAAATAGAAGGAACCGTAAATGTTTTTGCGATTTTTCCCGGCTTTGCTGAGAATAAAAAGATTCGGCTGCTCATGGCAATAGCTTCGCCGATATCGTGAGTGACCAAAACGGCTGTTTTTTGATAGGTCATCAGCGTTTTGGAGACAAGTTCTTCAAGCTTGAGTTTTGTTTGAAAATCAAGTGCTGAAAAAGGTTCATCTAAGAGTAAAATAGCGGGGTCAATGGCAAGTGTTCGGACTAAAGCGACACGTTGTCTCATGCCTCCGGATAACTGATGCGGATATAGGTCATCTACGCCCTGTAAACCAATTTCTTTTAGGAGTAACAGTGCGTTACTCTCTGTTTTATCTGTTAGCTGTCCGCGAATTTCAAGCCCAAGTAAAATATTTTCTTTAATAGTTTTCCACGGAAACAAATAATCTTGTTGAAGCATATAACCGATGTTTGGGACTGATGTTCCGATATTTTCACCGTCTATTGTGACAGAGCCGGACGTTGGTTCAATCAAGCCTGCAATAATCGATAGAAGCGTCGTTTTTCCACATCCGCTTGGGCCGAGAAAGGAAACAAATTCTCCTTCTTCAATAGACAAATTAATATGTTCAAGTGCAGTGGTAGCAGACTTTGTCGTAAGATACATATGCTGAACATCTTGAATGTGAAGTTTTGTCATATTACTCACTCATTGCATCTTTTGCGAATTTTGTGTTGACTAGCTTGTTGTGATCGATGTGTCTTGGGAGTTCTCCAGATTCATCCATTATTTTTTGCAAATGATCCCACTCTTTTTGATCTAATAAAGGGTTAGTTGCAAAAGATTTTTGGGATTTATAGCGGTCAATAACAGTTTTCAGCGTTTCTTTAGGAGTATCTTCGAAATACGGTGCAACCACTTCAGCAATTTCATCTGTGCTATGTGTATTCACCCATTTTTGTGCTTTGTAAATAGCTCGAGTAAATTTAGCTGCTGCTTCAGGGTTATCTTTTAAATAGCTTTCTTTGGCCATAAATGTTGTATAAGGAACTGTTCCTGATTCTTTTCCGAAGGAAGCAACGATATGTCCTTTTCCTTGTTTCTCTAAAATACTAGCCGTTGGCTCAAATAATTGAACGTAATCTCCAGTACCAGAAGCAAAAGCATTCGCAACGTTAGCAAAATCAATGTTTTGAACAAGTTTTACATCTTTTTTAGGATCAATATTATGCTGTTTCAACACATATTCCCCTACCATTTGCGGCATGCCGCCTTTACGTTGACCAAGAAACGTTTTGCCTTTAAGCTGATCCCATGAGAAGTGATCGACTTTTTTACGTGCTACTAGAAATGTTCCGTCGGTTTGGGTTAGTTGTGCAAAGTTGATGACGGGATCACTAGACCCCTGTGCATATACGTAGATTGAAGTTTCCGAGCCGACTAAGGCGACGTCGATGCCGTCAGATAAAAGTGACGTCATTGTCTTATCTCCGCCCCACGTTGTTTTTAAATCTACCTTTAGTCCTTCTTCTTCAAAAAAGCCTTTTGAAATAGCGACGTACTGGGGAGCATAAAAGATAGAACGAGTTACTTCGCCAACACGAACCGTTTGTACAGATGTTGTTTTGCCGCAGCTAATTAGTGGAATGAGTAAAATCATAATAGCAAGCAAAGAAAAAAGCCATTTGATTGGTTTCATAAAGCAAACCCCCTTAAAATAATAAAATATTTTATGATAATGTATGTAAAGAAGTGGAAGAAGGTGAGTGCCTATATAACTATGTGGAAAATCAAAGAACTATTAGTCAACAATTGAAAGTACACCTTAGCGGGAGAAAGCAGGCTAGTTATATAAAGAATGGAGGAAAAAAATGAAAGATGGAACAATTCTTCATAAACAGCGTTTCCCATCATCAAACCCTCGCGTGGCGCTGTGGGTGATTACATATGCATGTCAAGGACTTAAGATTAAAGGAATGCTCGCAGAGCCAAAAGAAAAAGGAATGTATGACGGCTTTTTATACTTAAGGGGAGGTATCAAGAACGTAGGAACGGTTCGTCCTGCTCGACTCATTCAATTTGCTTCTCAAGGTTTTATTGTGATGGCTCCGTTCTACAGGGGAAATCAAGGAGGAGAAGGAAACGAAGATTTTGCAGGAGATGATCGTTACGATGCTTTTGCTGCTTACGATTTACTGAAACAGCTCCCTAACGTCCACCATGACCGCATTCATATTTTTGGGTTTTCAAGAGGGGGAGTGATGGCTTTACTCACAGCTATTGAAAAAAACGACAGCCGCTCTCTTGTGTTATGGGGAGGCGTCACGGATATGGTGCTGACATATGAAGAAAGAGAAGATTTAAGAAGAATGATGAAGCGGGTGATTGGAGGAACTCCTTCTAAATATCCTGAAAGATACGAATGGAGGACCCCTTTGCATCGTGCTCATCTCGTCGAGCCGCCGGTCTTGCTTATTCATGGTTTAGAAGATAAAAACGTGTCGATTGATCATTCCTATCAGCTAGAATCTAAACTAAAGAAGGCCAATAAAAAAGTTACCAGCTGGTACTTCGAAAACTTTCCACATGCTTTTCCCCCAAAAGAAAACCGAGAAACGGTGAAGAAGTTAACGAAGTGGATGAAAGCGCAATAAAAGATATGCTACGATAGAGAAAACAAGTAGAATAACAGTGAGGAGTGAGAAAAAATGGGGATGCCGCTAGAATTAAATACAATGATTGTGACAAAAGGCAACGAAAAGCGTGTAACGGATAACATTTTTCAAATTGAGAAAAAAGGATATCGCTTGTATCCGTTAGATATTCCATTAAACGTTCACAAAACGAAAAATGGAGAATGTATTGGAACTGCTGTTGTGCGTAAGGTAGAAATGGAGCAGGAAAAAACCATTATCACATATGAACTGACAAAATTACATTCGACTAACTAAAAAAACGATCGTCTATAAGACGATCGTTTTTTTATTAGACTCTAGGTCCGCCTAATGTTGAAATGTCAGATGCTACATCGTTAAAACGCTTGAAATTAGCTTTGAATTTAGCAGCAAGCTCAGTTGCCTTTTGGTTATAAGCTGTTGCATCGTTCCATGCTTTAGAAGGCTGAAGCACTTCATCAGGAACGCCCGGAACATGAGTTGGAATCGATAAACCAAAAATAGCATCTGTTACTGTTTCGGTATTAGCGAGTTCTCCTTCAAGGGCTGCTTGAACCATAGCTCGAGTGTAACTTAACTTCATTCGTTCGCCCACCCCGTATTCACCGCCGGTCCATCCAGTATTTACAAGGTAGACATTTACATTATGTTCATCGATTTTCTTTCCTAGCATTTCTGCATAAGTTGTTGGAGCAAGAGGTAAGAAAGGCTCACCAAAGCATGTAGAGAAAGTAGCCTGTGGCGATGTTACGCCGCGCTCTGTTCCAGCTAACTTACTAGTGTATCCGCTCAGAAAATGGTACATTGCTTGTTCTTTTGTAAGCTTGCTGATTGGAGGTAAGACACCGAAAGCATCAGCAGTTAAAAAGACAATAGCTGTAGGGTGCCCGGCAACGCTTGGCAATACCGTATTATCAATAGAGTCAATTGAATAAGCGGCACGAGTATTCTCTGTTAAACTATTATCATTGTAATCTGCTACTTTCGTATTTTGATTTAACACTACATTTTCCAGTACGGCGCCGAAGCGAATTGCATTGAAGATTTGCGGTTCTTTTTCTTCGGAAAGCTGAATGCACTTCGCGTAGCATCCTCCTTCAATATTAAATACACCAGAGCTTGACCAACCGTGCTCGTCATCTCCGATTAAACGACGGTTTGCATCAGCAGAAAGCGTTGTTTTACCCGTTCCAGATAAACCAAAGAATAATGCAACGTCACCTTCTTCTCCTACGTTAGCAGAACAGTGCATGGATAGAATATTGTTTTGAGGAAGTAAGAAGTTCATCACTGAGAAAATAGATTTTTTCATTTCACCAGCGTATTCAGTTCCTCCAATTAGCACAATGCGTCGCTCTAACGAAAGAATAATGAAGGTTTCAGAATTCGTCCCGTCTGTTTCAGGATCAGCTTTGAACGTTGGAGCTGCTACAATTGTAAACGGCTTCACATCATCATTTGTTTTTTGTTCGGCTGAAGGGCGAATGAATAACTGCTGAGCGAATAGGTTGTGCCATGCAAATTCATTAACTACTTGAATTGGTAACTGATACTTTTTATCAGCTCCAGCATATCCATTAAAAACAAAAAGTTCATCCTGCTTCTTTAAGTGGGTTAAGACTTTTTTGTATAGCGCATCGAATCGCTGAGCAGAAATTGGCTGATTGACAGGTCCCCATTCAACCGTTTTTGAAGACACAGCATCGCTTACAATAAATTTATCTAAAGGAGAGCGACCTGTATATTTTCCGGTTTCGACTGACACAGCACCTGTAGAAGTCAGCGTTCCTTCGCGTCGAGCTAGAATTTTTTCAACAAGTTGTGGAACAGATAATTGGTGTTTTGTTGTTTTTAATTGAAGCAAACCATTTAATTCGATAGACATATCAACAGTACTCATGTGCACTACCTTCCTTTTTTAGCTATTATTTATTCATTAATGTTTGAAATTTATAATTAGTATAACACATTTATTTAATTATTCTATACTATTTAACTAAAAATGTTTGTGTATTATAAAAAAATGTACGTTATACCTATTTTAGACACATGTATATGTGCTAGGAGCGAAAAAAGTGAAGCTATTTTAAGTGAAAGCCTCATTTTGATCTGTCTTATTAACTAAACTTAGTGATGATTCTTAATAAGGTGTACTATTTCGGAATTTGAGTATGTTACATTAAAACAGATTCAAACATAAAGAGATGATTTCCATTTGAATGTTGTTGACAGTGGAGCGCTTTTTCATGTATTATATGTCCTTGAACGGATACTCTCTTATCCCGAGCTGGTGGAGGGACAGGCCCTATGAAACCCAGCAACCATCGTCATTTTTTTGTGTAGACGATAAGGTGCTAACCTGATGCAAGGGCACAACCTTGATCGATAAGAGTGAAAGGCTTATGTAGAATTTGATACCTTTCCTCGATACAAGGAAAGGTTTTTTTATATTTTTTAACGTGTAATGAAAATAAGGGAATGAGTACCGTATCACAATGTATCGTATTTATAAGGAGGAAAACTGATGTCAACACAACGTCGTCTGTTCACGTCAGAATCTGTTACAGAGGGACATCCCGATAAAATTTGTGACCAAATTTCTGACTCAATTCTTGATGCTATCCTAGCAAAGGATCCAAATGCTCGTGTTGCTTGTGAAACAAGCGTAACAACTGGTTTAGTTTTAGTAAGTGGTGAAATTACAACTTCTACTTACGTGGATATTCCTAAAACAGTTCGTGAAACAATTAAAGGAATTGGCTATACTCGTGCAAAATACGGATTTGATGCTGAAACTTGTGCAGTATTAACATCTATCGACGAGCAGTCAGCTGATATCGCTGCTGGTGTAGACCAAGCGTTAGAAGCACGTGAAGGTCAAATGTCAGATGAAGAAATCGAAGCAATCGGAGCTGGAGACCAAGGCTTAATGTTTGGTTATGCATGTAACGAAACAAAAGAATTAATGCCTCTTCCAATTTCATTAGCTCATAAACTTGCTCGCCGTCTAACAGAAGTACGTAAAGAAGAAATTCTTCCTTACCTTCGCCCGGATGGTAAAACACAAGTAACAGTTGAATATGATGAAAACAACAAACCTGTTCGCATCGATACAATTGTTATTTCAACTCAGCATCATCCAGAAGTAACGTTAGATCAAATTCAACGTAACTTAAAAGAATATGTTATTAATCCAGTTGTTCCAAACGAGTTAATTGATGAAAATACAAAGTATTTCATTAACCCAACAGGACGTTTCGTAATCGGCGGTCCTCAAGGAGATGCTGGTTTAACTGGTCGTAAAATTATCGTTGATACTTACGGCGGATATGCTCGTCACGGCGGCGGTGCATTCTCTGGTAAGGACGCAACAAAAGTAGACCGTTCAGCAGCTTATGCAGCTCGTTATGTTGCGAAAAACATTGTAGCAGCTGATCTTGCTGATAAATGTGAAGTACAACTAGCATATGCAATTGGTGTTGCACAACCAGTATCTATTTCAATTGATACATTCGGTACAGGAAAAGTTTCTGAAGAAGTACTAGTAGACGTAGTACGCAAAAACTTTGACCTACGTCCAGCGGGCATCATTAAAATGCTTGATTTACGTCGCCCAATTTATAAGCAAACAGCAGCTTACGGCCACTTTGGTCGTACGGACGTGGAGCTTCCTTGGGAGTTCACAGACAAAGCGGAAGCATTAAAAACTCAAGCTTTAGCTAAATAATAAAAAAATCTCCGTGAAAACGGAGATTTTTTTTATGCCCATTGAATATCTGCAGCAGATTTTTCTACGACACCTTCATATTCTGAAAGCAAATGCTGAAAAATGGCGTCCCATGATTGAGTAAGAGCATAGTGTCTCGCTGCATGGCCAAAGTGAAGCCGCTGGTGCAAATCATCGAGTAAACCTGTAATAGCCGAACTGAATTCTTCTAAGGAGTGAGGTTTGCAAAGGTAGCCGTTTCGCCCGTGCTGAATCATCTGTTTAACTCCTCCTGCATTTGCTGCCACTACAGGAGTTCCAGAAGCAAGAGACTCCAGTACAACATTTCCGAAGGTTTCTGTTTCTGAAGGAAAAACAAACAAATCAGATGATGAATAGATATGAGCAAGTTGCTTACCTTCAAGGAAGCCTGTAAATGTCATATGCTCAGATGCTTGCTGCTGCATTTGTTCTTTTAAAGAGCCGTCTCCCACAATAACCCAGTGAATTTGATGGCGGATATGATCCGGTAGAGATCGTGCGATTTTCATTAAAAAATCAGCGTTCTTTTCTTTAGCTAATCTTCCTACATACGTTAAAATGTAGGGCTTTTTAATATTATATTTAATACGAATATCAAAGCGGTCATAGTGGGGGTGAAATAATTTATGATTTACTCCTCGCGACCAAATAGATACGTTGTGAAACCCTTGTTCTTCTAGCTGCTGTTTGGTCACTTCAGAGGGAGCGAATATTTTTTGTACAGGTTTATAAAACCATTTCATATATTTTTGCAGTGGTACACGCATTTTTTCAAGTTCATAGTGAGATAAATAATCAGCAAAATTGGTATGATAAGAGCCGACAAGAGGAACACCTAATCTTTTCCCGTAATAGGAGCCGCAAAGCCCCATTGTAAAAGGAGTGGCCAAATGAATAATAGAAGGATTGAATTCCTGCAGCTGCTTTTTAATTTTTAGAACGTTTGGCAATGAAAAGCGGCTGTTTGGATAAAGGAAAAACGGCATGCTGGGCGAACGGTGAACATACGTTGAAAATGACTGATCATGAGCAAATTCAGGAGCAAATACCTGGATGGGAATTTGCTTTGATTTGACATACTGGGTAAACTGATAAAGTGTTTTAGCAGCTCCGTTAACTTCTGGAGCAAATGTATCCGTAAATAAAGCAATTCTCATTAGTACTCCTCCTATCAATTAAGTTAAAAATATGTTCAGTGACACAGCACCTGAAAAGATGCCCAGTATCAGGCCTACCATGACATCCGTCGGATAGTGCAGACCGAGATAAATTCTTGAAATTCCTACCGTTACTGCAAGAGGCAAAAGAACGGCAGTGAAGGCTGGATAAACAATCATAAGAGGGGTAACCAACGAAAAAATAGCTGTTGTATGCCCAGACGGAAATGAATGATCTTTTAAGGGATTTTCTAATACTTTTGTATATTTTAATTGAATATAAGGTCGTTTTCTCGGATATAGTTTTTTAGCAATGGCGACAGGAATATGACTAACGGCTAGAGAAAACGCACAAGCGTAAGCGACGGATGAAGGATGCAGAAATAGCAGCAAGCACGCTATCACAATGGTAAACGTGGCTCCGCCAGTGTGAGTTAGTAAACGTAAAAATCTATTTAAGTGCTTTCGATCAAAATGTTGGTTTACGCTTTTGAATAATCGGCATTCGGCATCATATACATACTGAATTAACTTGGCTTTCATAGAGTCGCTCCCTTTTCAATAAATACGTCTTTATTATTCAGTTTAATCTTTAATTGTGTAGGCAGTACTAAAACGATGTAAATTAATATGGGAATTTCTTTACAATTGTGGAGAGAATAGAACATGATTGGAGAGTTTGTGGAGATACTAAAAAAATTCCCTCAGTATGACTTTCTGAGGGAACGTTTCCTTTATAATGAAGAATCAGATTTCTTAATAGATTTATAATACTGCCCTTTTTCTACATATTCTGTACGAATGCGCTGCATATCTTTTAAATCCTCTTCTGTCAGAGTGCGGATCACTTTAGCAGGTCGGCCGAGTGCGAGAGTATTGGGGGGTATTTTTTTACCGGGAGGCACTAAGCTTCCAGCACCGATAAAAGCACCTTCACCAATTTCCGCACCGTCTAAAATAATAGAACCCATGCCAATGAGCGCGCGTTTGCGGATGATGGAGCTATGTAAAATAACTTGATGTCCTACTGTTGCATCATCCTCAATAAGCAAAGGAGCATTTGGGCTTTGATGGAGTGTTGATTGATCTTGTATGTTTACTCGTTTACCAATAATCGTAGGTGAAACATCTCCTCTAATAACAGTGTTAAACCAAATGCTGCTTTCTTCACCAATGGTGACATCTCCAGTAATCGTGACATAGTCTGCGATGAAGCAGCTGGGTGCAATGGTAGGCATTTTTTCTTTATACGGATAAATCATCAAATCATCTCCCTTTATTAGTTGAAAAAAAGTAGTAAATCTTCTAATGTAAGTGTACAAAGGTTTTTTAAGCAGGTAAACAAAAAAAGGAAGAAGGAGTAACTCAAATGCATAAATGGGAAGCAGTAAATCCAAAAGGCGTTATTGTCATGGTCCATGGAGCAGCGGAGCATCACGGACGCTATCGCTGGCTGATTGAGATGTGGCGTTCGGTTGGAATGCACGTAATTATGGGAGACCTTCCTGGCCAAGGCTTAACAACAAGAAGAAGAGGACATATCCTATCCTTTGATGAATATGTGTATGAAGTGGAAGAATGGGTACGTGAAGCGCAAAAATATGATTTGCCTATTTTCCTGTTAGGTCACAGTATGGGAGGACTGGCGGTTATTCGTACGCTCCAGACAAAAAACCTCCCTATATGGGGTGCGATTCTTTCCTCTCCTTGTCTAGGATTAAAAGAGCAAGTACCGGCTTATTTAGATATGCTATCTAAAGGGTTAAATAAAGTCATGCCGAACAAACTTTTCGATTTAGGTCTCACTGTTGAAAAAGCAACAAGAAACCAAGAAGTTCGAGATGAAGATGAAAATGACTCACTGTATGTTACAAAAGTTTCTGTAAGATGGTACCGGGAATTGATCCAAGCTGTCAACTTAGCTTTTAAAGATATCGATCGTTTGCCTGATGTCCCGCTTCTTGTGATGCAGGCAGGAGAAGATAAAATTATTGAAAAGCTGATTGTTAGGCAGTGGTTTGATGAAATAGAGCTAAGTGAAAAAATCTACAAAGAATGGTCTCAGCTGTATCACGAAATCTTTAATGAGCCTGAAAGAGAATACGTTTTTACATATGCGAAAAGTTTTGTGGATCTTCACATTTAATAAGTGCGGTAAGAAATTGAGGTGAAAATAAATGAAGATTCCGTCTCATCCTATTTCATTAATGAGAAAAATTTATCGAGAAGTGTTTCCTGTCGTTCATCATGAGCTTAATCATTGGCGCGAACGAGCAAAAGAGATTCCTAATAAAGAATTGCGTACTCAAGCATTGGCAAGTATCGATACAAAAACTTTTCATTGTGAAGGAGGCGGTATCCTATCGATTTTAGCGAAAGAAAACATGATTGAATGCGTGAAATTTATTGTTGCCTACCAAACAATCAGCGATTACTTAGATAACTTATGTGACCGCAGCAATTCGCTAGACCCTAAAGATTTTGCCGCCTTACATGAATCGATGCCAGATGCGTTGACTCCTCATGCACCTCTTGGGGATTACTATCGTTTTCGAGCGGATAAAGACGACGGAGGATACTTAGCTGGACTTGTCCAGACTTGTCAGCAGTCCTTGCGAAAAGCTTGTAATTACCATATAGTCTCTTCACATTTATTAGAACTAGCTAATTATTATTGTGATTTGCAAATACATAAGCATGTTGAAATCAAGGAAAGAGTTCCACGATTAGAGAATTGGTTCGATGCTCACCGGCACAGTGTTCCTGAAATGGAGTGGTATGAATTTTCAGCGTGCTCTGGTTCAACGTTAGGAATTTTTTGTTTAGTTGCTTATAGCTTTCAAGAAGAGATGACCGAAGAAATGACGCAGAAAATAAAAGCAGGATATTTTCCTTATATTCAAGGCTTACATATTTTACTCGATTATTTAATTGACCAAGAAGAAGATAAAGCAGGAGGAGATTTGAACTTTTGTTTTTATTATCCTCATTATCAGCAAATGATGGATCGCTTTTTGCATTTTGTCGTAAAAGCGGACGAATATGCTAAAAAACTGCCAGATTATCACTTTCACTGCTTTATCTATAAAGGACTCTTGGGCGTTTATTTGTCGGATCAAAAAGTGCGGGCACAAAAACATGTTCATGTGAATGCACGTAGGTTAATAAAAGCGGGGGGAGCCCTCAGCTACTTTTTCTATATCAACGGACGCTTGTACCGAATGTTAAAAAGATAAGCCATATGCGGCTTATCTTTTTTCAATAGCAATGATGAAGGGAGGGTTGTTTTGCTGATTCATGAAACGATATTGTAAAACGTGAACGTCTTTTTGATCAAGATTTTGGACATGCGTTAGTAAATCGTCTCTTTCTTGTTTCCCTTGTTCGTGTCCATGATAAATAACGAGCACAATCACTCCTTCAGGTGCTAGCAAATCAAGTAACTGCTCAATTGCAGAGATTGTTGTTTCAGAAGTGGTGACAATGTCTTTATCTCCACCTGGTAAATAACCTAAATTAAAGACAGCGCCCGTGACTCGTCCTTTAATAGAACGAGGAAGCATGTTTATATTGCTGTGGCTTTCTTGGATAAGTGTTACTCTGTTTTCTACATGGTATTCTGTCAATCGCTGTTGAGTTGCTTGAATGGCTTGAGGTTGAATATCAAATCCATATACATGACCTGTATCTCCGACTAAGTTAGCTAAGAACAATGTATCATGTCCATTTCCTGCTGTGGCATCAATCGCGACATCTCCTTGGGCCACAGCATTAGTGAGCAATGTGCGGGCAAAAGGCAGGATACGTTCTATTTTCATCTTTCCATCAACTCTTTTTCGTAATATTTTCCTTGATAGCTTTGACGATGTTGGAGCTCTTGATCAATGGCATTTAATACGCTCCACTTATTTACGCTCCACATCGGTCCAACCATGAGGTCTATCGGTCCATCGCCTGTAATACGATGAACAATCATCTCAGGAGGGAGTACTTCGAGCTGATCGCATACAAGCTTTACGTATTCTTCAAATGAAAGAAATTCAACAAGGCCCTTTTCATACTGTTTGACCATAGGAGTTCCTTTTAGTAAATGAAGCAGATGAATCTTGATTCCTTGAACGTCTAATTTTGCTACTTCACGTACGGTTTCCATCATCATATCAGGTGTTTCTAAAGGCAAACCATTAATGATGTGAGAACAAACGCGAATACCGTGTTTTCGAAGCTTTGCTACCCCATCTACATAGCATTGATGATCGTGTGCCCGATTAATAAGCAGTGAAGTTCGTTCATGAACAGTTTGCAGTCCAAGTTCTACCCATAGATAAGTTCGTTCATTTAATTCAGCCAAGTATTCCACCACATCGTCGGGGAGACAGTCAGGGCGCGTGGCGATAGAAAGCCCAACAACTCCGGGAAGCTTTAAGACGGCTTCATATTTTTCACGAAGCTCCTCGACAGGAGCATGAGTATTAGTAAATGCTTGAAAGTAAGCAACGTATTTTCCGTCTTTCCACTTATGATGCATTTTTTCACGGATTTCATTAAATTGTGTCACGAGGTCATCCGCTCTGTTTCCGGCAAAATCCCCTGAGCCGGCAGCACTGCAAAACGTACAGCCGCCGTGAGCTACCGTGCCGTCTCTGTTTGGACAATCAAATCCTCCATCTAAGGCTACTTTAAATACCTTATGGCCAAAGTGGTTACGTAAGTGGTAATTCCAGGTGTGATAACGTTTGTTTTCAGATTTATACGGAAATGGGTTTGTCTGACTCAAATCAGCAACCTCCTTTTTACATGCAATATACATCAACAAATTGTATCAAAAACGTGAAAAAGTGCCAAACAAATTTAAGGATGCTTATATTTAACAGGTTCTTCTTGTCGTAAAGGGAAGTAAAGTTGCGCAAAATAAGACAGAAATGAACGAATAGGAGGAATAGAGAATGACAACTCGTCAAGCAGTGGATCAACTTATGCAACAGTGTGAAGATGCTATTCGCTTTGGACAAGGCCAGTTGCAGGAAGGCATGAAGCAAGAACATTATAACGACACTGAGTATACAAAAGCACAGGAAAAATTAGAAAATGCTTATAAAGAAATTGAAGAGTTTTCTCACAGTGCAAATGCACAGCAAAGAGAGCAGCTATATCGCATGCGCCTTCAAGTTCAGCAGCTGCAAAATAAATTGATCACAACTCAGCATTAAGGAGAGGATTTTATGGCAACGCGTTCAAATCAAAATAATCCGGAACAAAAAACAAAAAACGGGATCAACAGCAATGACATTGAGCTAGGAAAAGATTTTGATCCGGTAAAAGAATTAAAAGCACGAAACAGCAAGCGTGCACAGCCGGTTCGTTCGAAGCAAAAGTAAGCGATAAAAAGGTGGTTTTGCATGATATTGTCATGTGAAATCACCTTTTTAAATAGTCAGCGAATTTTAAATAAATTGTCTATATGTAAAAGCATTGCGAACCCTTTAAGAAAAGACTAGAATGTACGTTGGCATTCGAATAGATAGGGGGGAGATCAATGCCTAAATCACTTTGGTTTTTGATTATTGGTATGCTTGTAAACGTAACGGGAGCTTCATTTTTATGGCCTCTCAATACAATTTATATAAATGAACATTTAGGAAAGTCGTTGTCCGTCGCAGGAGTGGTTCTTATGCTGAATTCTGCTGCAAGCGTAGTAGGAAATTTGCTTGGAGGAACGCTTTTTGACAAAATCGGAGGATATAAATCCATTTTATCAGGAATTATTATTACTCTTATTGCATTAGTGGGACTCGTGTTTTTCCATGGTTGGCCTACATACGTTGTTCTCTTGGTTGTTGTAGGGTTTGGATCTGGTATTGTGTTTCCATCTATGTATGCAATGGCAGGGTCCGTTTGGCCACAGGGCGGAAGAAAAGCATTTAATGCGATGTACGTTGCTCAAAATGCAGGAGTAGCTATTGGCGCCGCGGTAGGAGGCATTGTAGCGTCTTATTCATTTACGTATATTTTCTTAGCTAATACAATTTTATACGTTATTTTTCTGCTTATTGCTATTTTTTCATATCGCCATATTTCGGTTACAGTTGGGCAAACGAATGTCCTTAATGAAGCTGGGAGCATTGGGCATAAAACGAAGCTGACTGCTCTTCTTATTTTATGTACGGGGTATGTCTTATGCTGGGTGGCGTATGTTCAGTGGCAAACAACGATTGCTACGCATACGCGTGAGCTGAATATACCTCTTTCTAGCTACAGTTTGCTTTGGACGATTAACGGGATTTTAATTGTAGTCGGTCAGCCTTTGATTGTACCCATCATTCAAAAAGTAGCAAAAACATTAAAAGTACAAGTCCTAATTGGAACGGTTATTTTTGTGGCTTCTTTTGTTATCGTGGTGAATGCTACAACATTTCCGCAGTTCTTAACAGCCATGGTTGTGTTGACAATTGGAGAAATGTTCGTTTGGCCAGCCATTCCAGCTGTTGCAAGTCAGTTGGCACCATCTGGAAAAGAAGGATTTTATCAAGGTGTAGTTAACAGCATGGCTACTGCAGGTAAAATGATTGGTCCTCTCTTTGGAGGCGTTATTTTCGATGCGTTTAATATGTCTACGCTGTGCTATTTATTAATTGGGCTATTGCTATTCAGCATGTGTACAACATGGATATACGATTATAAATTAAAAGAAAAACGTCAGCGTTCGTTAACCATCTCTAAATAAATAGAGATGGTTTTATTTTTGACTGCTTAATAAACGTAGGAATGTCTTCAGTATTCCTTTAATAATATAGTAAGGGTCGTGACAAGCAAAGGAAGGAGTATATACCTGTAAATATGTAAGCGTTTTCTAATTGTATGACTTCATGGGGGGCTAAATATGCTTAGTATGATTGGATTAATTGGAGGATTATTGCTGCTCATTGTATTAACGATGAGAGGCATGAATTTATTTATAGCAGGTCCGCTCAGTGCTTTAGTTGTTGCGTTAACAAGCGGAATGCCTTTATTTCCACAGCTGGTGAAAGAAGGGGAAGCAAATTTTATTGGAAATTACATGTCTGGTTTCACAGGATTTATTGCTTCTTGGTATTTAATGTTTCTATTGGGAGCCGTCTTTGGAAAAGTGATGGAAGACAGCGGGGCTGCTGATAGTGTTTCTCGCTGGATTGTCAGTAAACTAGGAATGAAAAGAGCAGTGTTGGCGATTGTACTTGCCTGTGCGGTCTTGACATACGGAGGAGTCAGTTTGTTTGTAGTAGCATTCTCTGTCTATCCAATGGCTTTGAGCTTATTCAAACAAGCCGATTTGCCGAGGCGGTTTATTCCTGCTGCTTTAGCATTTGGTTCCGTTACGTTTACGATGACCTCGGCTGGGTCGCCTGAAATCCAAAACTGGATTCCAATTGAATATTTGAAGACTAGTCCGTATGCAGGATGGGAAGTTAGTTTAGTTGTAGCAGTAGTGATGGCTGTATTCGGCTACTGGTGGTTAAAGCGCTTGATTTCAAAAGCAGTTAAAAATGGAGAGCGTTTTATATCACGCGAGAAAGATCCAGTAGTAATGGAAAATCAGTCTCTTCCTAATCCTTTATTAAGTTTGCTTCCGCTTGTGGTCGTGCTCACTATTTCTTTTGCACTTCATAAGCCACTTCAGCAATCTGCGCTGATTGTCGCACTTTTAAGCGGGATCATTGTCACTTATATTGTGAACCGAAAGCATTTTAAAGGATTTTGGAATGCAGCTTCAGAAGGAACGCTGGGTGCGTTAATTGCTATTGGGAATACAGCCGCTGTCGTAGGTTTTGGAGGAGTTGCTAAGGCTGTTCCCGCGTTTGGAGTGGCTGTAGATGCCATGACGCATATTCCAGGAAGTCCGTTGATCGGAGGAGCTATTGCCGTGAGTGTTATCGCGGGGATGACAGGTTCGGCTTCAGGAGGTCAGGCGATTGCTTTGCCAATTTTAGCACCTCACTATCTAGATGCTGGTGTAAATCCAGAAGCTCTCCATCGCGTAGTAGCTATTTCCTCTGGAGTACTAGATTCCTTGCCTCATAATGGTTATGTCGTAACAACCATTAATTCTATTTGCGGAGAAACTCATAAAGATGCGTATGGATCAGTTGCAGCAATGACGGTGATTGTGCCGCTTGTTGGTCTTGTACTTGCGATCATCCTGTTTTCTTTTGGATTTGGCATTTAATAATAGCAGCTAAAGAAAGCAGGGGCTGGGATAAAAGTATTTTAGTTGAAGGAAGATCCGAACGATGAATCGTTCGGATCTTTTCATGCTTATGGTGAACGTAGATTTCATTTGTTTAGGTGCTTCTAGCTGCGGAGTGGAGGGCAAGACAAAGACTCCTGAAATAGGTGAGACCCCGCATGAGTGTAAGCAACGAGGAGGCTCATCGGCTGCCAGCGGAAAGAGAAGTCTTGCACGGAAATCAACAGCGTTGTAACCAAGAGATTCATACTAGCGCATTTATCCTATTTGTTCGTCTTTAAATTGGATTGATTTAATTATGTCTCAATCCCTTTTTTGTTTGGCCGTCGATGTATGTTTTTGGGAGAAGTTGTTCATATATAAGAATGAAAGAGAGGATTTAGCAACAAAGCAGTGCTGCATTGCAGAAACTTTTACAAAATCCCTTGAACAACTTGCAGTTTACGAACATATTATTTACAATACAAGGTAGTATGATGTAAAAACTATGATAAGGAATAGTAGTGAACGAAGCGAGCTAAGAGAGCTGACGGGTGGTGCGAGTCAGCAAACGAGCGTTCATGAACTCACCTTGGAGTTGTAAATGTGAAGTAAAGTAACATTTGCCGTCTATCCGCGTTAAGGAAAATGAGTGAGTACATAATTGTGCTAATTTGGGTGGTACCGCGGGAAGTTTATTCAACCTCTCGTCCCTTTGTTTGAGGGATGAGGGGTTTTTTAGTTTAATTAAATACAGCTGGAGCGTACAAGGAGGATTATGTATGGCTTTTAATCATGAAAAGATCGAACAAAAATGGCAAAAAGTTTGGGAAGAAAATAAAACATTTAGAACAACAGAAGATGAAGGAAAGCGTAAATTTTACGCATTAGATATGTTCCCTTATCCATCTGGCGCTGGTTTACACGTTGGGCATCCAGAAGGTTATACAGCAACGGATATTTTATCTCGTATGAAGCGTATGCAAGGATACAATGTACTTCATCCGATGGGATGGGATGCATTCGGACTA
Source organism: Priestia sp. 10L35 (assembly GCF_056395685.1). Classification (NCBI taxonomy): domain Bacteria; kingdom Bacillati; phylum Bacillota; class Bacilli; order Caryophanales; family Bacillaceae; genus Priestia; species Priestia sp. 10L35. The sequence continues at coordinate 50,652 of NZ_JBFTKA010000001.1, forward strand.
CCTGCTGAACAGTATGCATTAGATACAGGAAACGACCCGGCTGAATTCACCGAACTTAACATTAATAATTTCCGTCGTCAAATCAAATCGTTAGGTTTCTCTTACGATTGGGAGCGAGAAATTAATACAACTGATCCAAACTACTACAAATGGACGCAGTGGATTTTCTTACAGCTATATAAAAACGGCTTAGCTTATGTGGATGAAGTAGCTGTTAACTGGTGTCCTGCTCTAGGAACAGTACTTGCGAACGAAGAAGTTATTGACGGCAAAAGTGAGCGTGGGGGACATCCAGTTGAGCGTCGTCCAATGAAGCAGTGGATGCTTAAAATCACAGCTTATGCAGATCGTTTACTAGAAGATTTAGATGAGCTTGATTGGCCAGAAAGTATTAAAGAAATGCAGCGCAACTGGATTGGCCGCTCTGAAGGAGCTCACGTGCACTTCACAATCGATGGATACGAGGACACATTTACTGTGTTCACAACGCGTCCTGACACGCTATTTGGGGCAACGTATGCCGTTTTAGCACCTGAACATCCGTTTGTAGAAAAAATTACAACAGCCGAACAAAAAGAAGCGGTAGAAGCGTATTTAGATCAAATTAAAAGCAAAAGCGATTTAGAACGTACAGACTTAGCTAAAGACAAAACTGGCGTATTCACTGGTGCTTATGCAATTAACCCTGTAAACGGCGAGAGAATGCCAATTTGGATTGCTGACTATGTTCTAATGAGCTATGGCACAGGTGCAATTATGGCTGTTCCGGCTCATGATGAGCGTGATTATGAATTTGCTGTTAAATTTGAACTGCCGATTAAAGAAGTAGTAGCGGGCGGAGACGTTTCAAAAGAAGCTTATACAGGCGACGGCGAGCACGTTAATTCAGACTTCTTAAATGGTTTAGATAAAGAAGAAGCAATTTCAAATATGATTCAGTGGCTTCAAACAAATGAAAAAGGTGAAAAACAAGTAACATACCGTCTGCGTGACTGGTTATTCAGCCGTCAGCGCTACTGGGGTGAACCAATTCCTGTTATTCACTGGGAAGACGGCACAACGACTGCAGTTCCTGAAGATCAACTTCCGCTTGTGTTACCAAAAACGACTGAAATCAAACCGTCAGGCACAGGTGAATCTCCGTTAGCAAACATTGATGACTGGGTGAACGTTGTAGATCCGGAAACAGGCAAAAAAGGGCGCCGTGAAACAAATACAATGCCTCAATGGGCAGGCAGCTGCTGGTATTACTTACGCTACATTGATCCAACAAACAGTGAAGCGTTAGCAGATGCAGATAAATTAAAAGAATGGTTGCCGGTAGATATTTATATCGGTGGAGCTGAACACGCTGTTCTTCACTTATTATATGCTCGTTTCTGGCATAAGTTTTTATATGATATCGGCGTAGTTCCAACAAAAGAGCCGTTCCAAAAACTGTTTAACCAAGGTATGATTCTTGGAGAAAATAACGAAAAAATGAGTAAGTCAAAAGGTAACGTTGTAAACCCAGACGAGATCGTAGAAAGCCACGGTGCAGATACGCTTCGCCTTTATGAAATGTTCATGGGGCCTTTAGATGCGTCAATCGCCTGGTCAACAAAAGGGCTTGATGGTGCACGCCGTTTCTTAGATCGTGTATGGCGCTTACTTGTTGACGATAACGGTGAATTAAGCAGCAAGGTTCAAGAAAGCAATGACACTATGCTTGAACGCGTGTATCACCAAACGGTGAAAAAAGTAACGGAAGATTACGAAGGCCTCCGTTTTAATACAGGTATCTCTCAGCTTATGGTATTCATCAATGATGCATACAAAGTTGACGTGCTGCCAAAGCAATACGTAGAAGGATTTGTGAAGCTATTAGCACCAATTTGTCCTCATACGACTGAGGAATTATGGAGCAAACTAGGTCACGAAGATACAATTTCGTATGAGGCTTGGCCTGCGTTTGACGAAGCAAAACTTGTAGATGATGAAGTGGAAATTGTCGTTCAAATTAACGGTAAAGTACGTGCGAAAGTAAACGTACCTGCTGAGGCATCTCGTGAAGAGCTTCAAGATATTGCAATGGCTAATCAAGATGTTCAAGAGTTCATTGAAGGTAAGACAGTGCGCAAAGTGATTGCTGTGCCTGGTAAATTAGTAAACATCGTAGCTAATTAAGTATTGATGTAGAACAGAACCCCTGACAGTTCTTTAGTCAGGCGCTTAGTCAACCTTTAACTACGATTGGAAAAGCTTAGGCAGGCTGCTGCTTAAGCTTTTCTTATTTAGTGGCATAAAGGTATTTGAATTTGCTACAATAGCGATAGCAAGCTGAATGAAAGAATAGAGAGGAATGACGAAGATGGAAGAAGTAAAAGTAATTACGCCTGAAGAACTTCAAAAACGAGTTGAAAATGGAGAAGAACTTCATTTAGTTGATGTGCGCGAAGATGAAGAAGTAGCAGAAGGAATGATTCCAACTGCTAAACACATTCGTATGAATGATATTCCAGGTAATGTGGATTATTTCGATAAAGACAAAGAATATATTTTCATTTGCCGTTCGGGCCGCCGCAGTGAAAACGTATGTTACTACCTTCAAGAACAAGGATATAAAGTAACAAATATGGTTGGCGGTATGTTAGAGTGGGAAGGAAAAACGGTTAATAAATAAAAAGAGGCTGGGACAAAAGTATCTTAGCTGAAGTGAAAAATGAACCATTGATCAACATGTTTGATTAGTGGTTCATTTTTTTTTGTTTCGTTTCTTCTAGCAGTTGATTGGAAGGCAAGGCGAAGACTCCTGCGAGAAAAGCGGAACAGGTGAGACCCCCCAGGAGCGCAAGGGAGGAGGAGGATCACTGGCCGCCCGCGGAAAGCGAAGTCTTGCAAGGAAATCAACTGCCGTGTTACAAGCGGTTCAGCTCATGTATCCCATTTGTTCGTCTTTAGATTGAATTCATTTCGTTATGTCTTAACCTCTTTTTTGAATGAAACTTCTGCCAACCGACTAAAATGATAGCAGGAAAACAAATGATGACTAAATCTATAAAAGCCCTCATAAAAATAGAGGTAGTAAGAGATTGAAAATCCGTACAAAAACCATCATCAAGAGAAACAGTCCATTCTGATTGAAACAAATTTGATAGGACAAGGTGGTAGAAGCTGTGATACAAGTAAAAATGTTTGATAAAGAGCATGAAAAAGATTTAGAATTTGCGGTGAACCGATTTTTACGGAAATTAGAGGATGAAGACGTCGTTGATATTAAATACCAAGTGACAGTGGATGTTGATCGTGATGAGCAGGTGTACTGTTTTTCAGCCATGGTTATGTATAAAGCCTAGCATATTATGCTAGGCTTGTTGCAAATTCTCCTGCATTACTTCCAGCCAAACGGCCTGTTACAAGAGCAGAAGTGATATTGTATCCTCCAGTGTATCCATGGATATCAAGAATTTCCCCGCAGAAGTAAAGGCCTTGCATAAATTTCGAAGACATTTCTTTTGGGTGAATTTCTTTAACAGATACGCCGCCTCCTGTGACGAATGCTTTTTCTAAAGAAAGCGTGCCGTTTACAGCAAATTCAAATCGTTTGCACAGTCTTGCAAATTCTCTCAGTTTCTCATGCTGAAGCTGTCCTGCTAGCGCTTGGCTATCAATGCCTGCCTGCTCGAGTAAAAACAATAGATAACGTTCAGATACAAAACCTTTTAAGACATTTTTAATTGCTTTTTTCGGTTCTTCTTTTGTTGTTTTGACTAATTGTTGAAAAATATCTTCTTCGTTTTGGCTAGGAAATAAATCAAGAGACATTTGAACAGTGTTGCTTTTTTGTTTCTTTAACTCTTTAACAACATATTGGCTGCAGCGAAGAGCGGCAGGGCCAGAGATGCCAAAGTGAGTGAAAATCATATCCATTTGATGAGTAATGACAGGCTTGCCTTTTTTATTAAGCACGCTTAGTCCTACATTGCGAAGCGATAGACCTTGAAGCGTTTTGGTTTTAATAAAGTGTTCGCTAGATGTAATAGGAACTTCTGTTGGGTAAAGCTCAGTAATTTTATGCCCCGCATCTTTTGCCCATTGATAACCGTCTCCTGTCGAACCTGTATGAGGTACTGATTTTCCACCTACTGCAATCACAACGCTTTTCGTTTGGATTGCTTCCCCGTTTTGAAGCACAACTTCTTTCACGGTGTTGTTCTCATAGTTTACGCGTTTAACGGCTGTGTTTGTGCGAATTGTCACGCGAAGACGGTGAAGTTCGCTAATTAATGCGTCAACAACAGATTGCGCTTTATTGCTGACCGGAAACATACGGCCGTGATCTTCTTCTTTTAATTTAATTCCAAGGCCTTCAAAATAAGAGATGATATCTTCGTTATTAAAAACAGAAAACGCACTGTATAAAAAGCGTCCGTTTCCTGGAATGTGTTTAATAAGTTCATCAATGGGAAGACGGTTTGTCACATTACAGCGTCCGCCTCCAGAAATGGCAAGCTTTCGTCCAAGTTTATTGCCTTTATCAATTAATAATACGTTTGCACCTGACTCACCAGCTGCAATCGATGCCATCAAACCAGAAGGTCCTCCTCCGATTACGACTACATCATATATCATACTTTCACCAACCTGTCTATTCTTAAAAAATTTTAGTTTGTTCACTGACAAATCTCTCAACATTGGATAAAATGGGCTATAGTCTTTGTTTTTTTAGTTTGTTGACGAGTGCGAGTGAGTATAAGACCTTTCTTAGTGTATACTGTCACTTGCTTCTTTTCAATTCTATCATTATTATCAGTATGTAACATTAAGTATCGGAGGCAAACGTATGTCTGATTCAAAATTGTTAAGAGGGACCTTTGTGCTGACGCTTGGCACCTATGTATCCCGAATCTTGGGAATGATTTATTTATTTCCATTTGCGATCCTTGTTGGAACCGTAGGGGGAGCACTGTTTGGTTACGGATATAACCAATATGCTATTTATTTAAGTATTGCTACAGCCGGTATGCCAATGGCCGTATCGAAATTTGTATCAAAATATAATGCACTCGGTGATTACTATACGAGTAGAAGAATGTACCGGGCCGGCATGAAATTAATGCTTGTCACAGGAATACTTGCATTTTTACTTTTATATTCGTTAGCTCCTGTTATGTCTAGAATTACACTGGGAGGTTCTGATTTAAATAACTCCTTAGAAGATGTAGTAATGGTTATGCGAATGGTTAGTGTTGCGTTAATTGTAGTACCGATGATGAGTTTAATGCGAGGATTTTTCCAAGGTCACCAGTCTATGGGACCAACAGCTGTTTCACAAGTAGTTGAACAGCTTGTGCGGGTTGTCTTTTTATTGGCATCTACCTATATCGTCATCAAAGTTGTCCACGGGAGTCTTGCATTAGCCGTTGGATTTGCTACGATGGGGGCTTTTGTAGGAGCTCTTGCTGGACTGGCTGTATTGATTTGGTACTGGAAAAAACGAAAGCCTTATCTTGATAAAATGGTGAACGAGCAGACGGTAACGCCTACGCGTATTTCTACCGTATCCATTTTTAAAGAGCTGCTTACGTATTCATTGCCATATGTCTTTGTCAGCTTGGCTATTCCGCTTTATCAGTATGTGGACCAATTCACATTTAACCGTGCAATGGTAGCGGCTGGACAAAAAGAAATAGCAGAGTCAATGAACGGAATTGTTCAGTCTTATGTTCCAAAGCTTGTGATGATTCCCGTTTCATTAGCTACTGCGTTCGGTTTGACTCTTGTACCAACGATTACACGTTCCTTTGTGAATAAAGATTATAACGTGCTGCAAAAGCAAATTGACCAAACATATCAAACGATTATGTTTCTTGTGCTGCCAGCATCTGTAGGATTAATGGCTTTAGCTGGCCCAGCCTATACGTTTTTCTTTGGAACAGATGCATCGGATGCGGGTGGGAATGTCTTGCTTTACTATGCACCGGTAGCTTTATTGTTCTCATTTTTTACGGTGAATGGAGCTATTTTACAAGGAATCAACAAACAAAAATATGCTGTTTTAAGTCTATTATTTGGATTGATTGTGAAAATTGTCTTGAACGTTCCATTTATTCTTATGTTCCACGAGATTGGTTCAGTTTTAGCGACTGCACTAGGCTATATCGTATCTCTTGTTTATATGTTTGCGCTTATTCAAAAACACGCAAAATATAACTACAGTGAGTTTATAAAACGCTCTGTGCTTATTCTCATTTTTGTTGCGATTATGGGAATCAGCGTAAAAATTGTCGCAGCAGTGATTGGCCTGTTTACAACGCCAGGACGATTCTCTGCCACTGTTATTACGATTATAGGAGCAGCAGTAGGCGGCCTTATTTACTTTATTATTACCTATCGTACAAGCCTGCTTGAAAAAGTAATGGGAGCGAGGGTAACAGGTGCAATTGAACGAAAGATACTGCGCCGAAATAAACAGCGCAGTGCCTAAGAAGATGACTCGTTAGAGTCATCTTCTTTTCAAAAAAGAGGAGGATATTACATGCGTTTGGATAAATTGCTTTCTACCATTGGGTACGGAAGCCGAAAAGAAGTTAAAGGTCTTTTAAAGACTGGGGCTGTTAAGGTAGACGGTACAGCAGTTAAAGATGCTAAGGTCCACGTTAATCCAGATGAACAAGAAATAACTGTGCATGGCGAAGCCGTTTCTTACCGAGAATTTGTTTACTTTATGCTTCATAAGCCGCAAGGCGTCATATCAGCGACAGAAGATTCTCTTCATGAAACAGTTTTGGACTTGCTTGAACTTGATGATGCTGTGTATAACCCATTTCCGGTAGGGCGTTTAGATAAAGATACAGAAGGGCTCTTGCTGCTGACGAATGACGGTCAGCTTGCACATCAGCTGCTATCTCCTAAAAAGCACGTTCCTAAAACGTATTTTGCAAAAATTAATGCACCGGTGACTGAAGAAGATGCTGAAGCATTTAGGCAAGGTGTCACTCTTGATGATGGATATGTAACAAAATCAGCAGAGTTAAAGATACTAACAAGCGGTGTGGAATCAGAAATTGAATTAACGATCGTTGAAGGAAAATTTCATCAAGTGAAGCGTATGTTTGAAGCAAGAGGAAAAAAAGTAACGTATTTAAAACGTTTATCTATGGGAGCTTTGCTATTAGACGAGTCGTTAGATTTAGGAGAGTATAGGGAGTTAACGGAAGAAGAACTAGCTTTATTGCAAAACTCAAATGCCTAAGAAGAGGCGAAAGAAAAAGGAACCTAAGTCTAAAATGGTTCCTTTTTTTTGTCCACTTTGTTAGACAAGTGAAACATTTCACGTTAAAGCACTTAAACGAGTACCAACTCTGCTTGACGTGCAAATGGAGCGGGGGACTATGCACTCGTCCAAGTCTTGACTTTCTACTGCGTAGAATTTTATCTCTATATATAAATCACTTACTACCCTTGAAATAAACTTACTAGGATGACATCTTGACCTTCTTTTGCGTAGTCGTCCATGTACCGCGACTTGGGCTGCGAACTAAATCATTATATGCTAACACATTCAAGTCACGCTGAATGGTTCTTGGTGTAATACCAAATTCGTCTACGAGCTCTTGCGTTGTAACTGTTCCATTTTTACAAATGAACATATAGACCGATTTGATACGAGTTAGCATTCGATTAGTTGAAGGTTTCAAAAAACCACTTCCTTATTCGTTTTTCGTAAGGCACAACTTCTTTATAACTCTGAGATGTCAAGCACTATTTCAGTCCTTATCCTTATTGTACACAAAATCGACAGAAAAATAAAAGAGAAAACGCAAATTAACACAATATTTACAAAAAATGATATAAATATGTAATCCTTTCGTAACATCTCCTTCCTCTATTTGCACATTTTTTATAGTATATGTAAACAATAAACAAATAGAATCCGTTTTTATCGATTGTGCCTACAATTTATTTCCCGGAATTTTGCCTCTGTAAACCTTTGATATGAAAGGAAAGAGACAATTATTTCTTTCTATATAAAGGTATGATAAAGTTAAATTTACCAATAGTAATGATAGATACAATCTGTAAAAGCAGGAAAAGGAGACAAACAGATGACGGCAATTAATTGGAAAGAGGAAGTTCAAAAAAGAGAAGCTGAAATTCTAGCTGAGACGCAGCGTTTTCTACAAATTAAAAGTGTTTTGACAAGCACAGAAAAACAAGAAGAGCCATTTGGACCTGGAATTGCTCAAGCGCTTGACTTTCTTTTAAATAAAGGAAAAAATGACGGGTTTTCCGTCAAGAACGTAGACGGATATGCTGGTCATATTGAAGCAGGAGAAGGGAAAGAACTTCTTGGCATTCTTTGTCACGTAGACGTTGTTCCTGAAGGAGACGGGTGGTCGGTTGATCCATACGGCGGTGAAATAAAAGACGGGAAAATTTTTGCTAGAGGAGCAATCGATGACAAAGGCCCGACGATGGCTGCTTATTATGCGATGAAAATTGTGAAAGATTTAGGGCTTCCTCTATCTAAACGGGTTCGAATGATCATTGGAACGGATGAAGAAAGTGACTGGAGATGTGTGGACCACTACTTCAATCATGAAGAGATGCCAACTATGGGGTTTGCGCCCGATGCGGATTTTCCTATCATTTTTGCTGAAAAAGGCATTACAGACGTAGAAATTCGCCAGCAGCCAATTGAAGGAACAAAGGGAAGCGTTCAGCTTACATCATTTGTCTCTGGGCGACGCTACAATATGGTTCCTGATCTTGCAACAGCTGTTCTTGAATTCCATAGTGAAACGGATATTAAAAATAAATATGATCAATTTTTAAAGGATCAGTCTTTAAAAGGTTCAATAACAGAAAAGAGCGGTGTATACACACTTACTTTAGAAGGCGTTTCAGCACATGGCAGTGTGCCTGATAAAGGGAGAAATGCTGGACTTACGCTTCTTCGCTTTTTACACACATTAGAACTTGATGAACAAGCTAATCAGTTTGTAGGTTATGCAAATGCGTATTTAGTTCAAGATGCACTAGGAGAAAAAATGGGCTTAAATCGCAAAGATGAGGTCACGGGTGATTTAACGATAAATGTTGGAATCATGTCTTACAATCAAGAAGAAGCGGGGCACTTTGGTTTAAACATTCGCTATCCTGTATCAGCTCATATTGACGACATTATTGATACGATTACAGAAAAAAGTGAATCTTATCAAATGACCATCAAACATTTTACAGATTCTAAACCACATCATGTCGATCAAAAACATGAGCTTATTCAAACGCTTCAAAAGGTTTACCAAGAACAAACAAATGAAGAACCTACACTTATTTCAATTGGAGGAGGAACGTATGCCAGAGCATTGGAAGCGGGGGTGGCATTTGGACCTCTTTTCCCAGGCCGTGAAGAAGTAGCGCACGAAAAAGACGAGTACATGGTAATTGAAGATTTACTTCGTGCAACAGCTATTTATGCACAGGCTATTTACGAATTAGCTAAATAAAAAAAGCGAACGCCTTTGCGTTCGCTTTTTTATTATTCAAATGAGAATAGGTCGCTTGATAAATAACGTTCACCTGTATCGCAAGCAATACATACGACCACTTGATCAGGAGATAATTTTTTGGCTACCTCGATAGCAGCATAGCACGCAGCGCCAGATGAAGGACCGACTAAAATTCCTTCTTCAGAAGCCAAGCGTCGCGTAATATCGTAGGCTTGTTCATCTTTAATTTTTAAAATTTCGTCGTAAACATCTACATTAAGCGTATCAGGAATAAATCCAGGGCTTGTTCCTACAAGCTTGTGCTTCCCAGGTCTTCCTCCAGATAATACAGGAGACCCAGCTGGTTCCACAACATGAACGGTCATATTTGGGTAGTTTTCTCTTAGTACTTCACCAGTTCCTGTAATCGTTCCGCCTGTTCCAGCAGTAGCAACAAAAGCAGATAAGTCTTTGCCTAACTCGTTCATTGCCTCGATAATTTCTTTAGCAGTCGTTTTTCGATGAGCGTCAGGGTTTGCATTATTTTCAAACTGCATGGGCATAAATGCATTTGGAATTTCTTTTGTAAGCTCTTCTGCCTTGCGAATTGCTCCAGGCATTTTCTCATCGCCCGGTGTTAGAACAACTTCAGCACCATATGCTTTTAACAAGTTAATTCGTTCTTGAGTCATGGTATCTGGCATAACTAAAATAGAACGATAACCTCTTGCCGCTGCATTCATTGCTAAGCCAATACCTGTATTTCCGCTCGTTGGTTCAATAATAGTAGAATTTTCATTGAGGAAGCCTGCTTTTTCAGCTTCCACGATCATATTAAAAGCAGCACGGTCTTTTACACTACGGCTTGGATTAAAAAATTCTAGTTTTAAGTAAACGGATGCTCCATCTGCAGGTTGAAGACGATTCAACTTAACAAGAGGTGTTTCGCCAATCAAATCAGCCATATTGTTAACAACTTTCATTATTCTCATCCTTTTCTTATAAAAATTCTCTGTATTGTTTCTATGATAACACAAATTCTTATTTTTTAAGCACATGACAAATTTTCAGAAAAACCTCTCTATTTCATCCGAAAAAACCTTTAAAATAGATCTAGCTCTTTTTGAACATAACCAATTGGGGAAAGATAATAAAAAGAAAAGGAGCGATTTGATGAAAGGCGATAAACATTATTTTATTGGAATCAACGTGCCTGTATCCATTGCACATCAGGCAGAAAATTGGGCAAAGGAATTAATACCTTTTCCTTTCAAACAATGGACATACCCTGACGATTATCATATAACGCTACAATTTTTAGGGTTTTTAGATGACAAAAAGGAAAAGCTGATTACGCGCTTAAAAGAAGTAGCCTCCCGTCATTCAAGTTTTTCGCTGCAGACAGGTCAGTACGATGTGTTCGGTGCGTATAACAAGCCTAGAGTGCTTTATGTAAGCCTTAGGCCAAATGATAAGCTTATGAATCTGCAAAGGGATATACAGGCCGTATGGGAAGATCTAAGCGGCTTATACGAAAAACGTCCTTATCGTCCTCATATTACGATTGCAAAGAAGTGGGGAGGGGAAGCCGGACTTTTGGAAGAACAGTTAAAGCAAACGTCGATTGAAGAACAGTTTCAAGTAAGTTCATTTGCCCTTTTTGAAGTTCATCCTGCTAGCAAACCTAAATATAAAAAAATACTATCTTTTTCCTTGCAGTCACAGTAGCATATGAACATACAAGCATGGAGAGAGGTTATTTAAAAATCGCTCTTATCAAAGGAAAGAAAACGCCGATGATAATAGAGAAATCATCGGCGAACAAAGTTTTAGAGGAATTTTAATTAGGGGATTGATGTAAACGTGGCGCAGCTACTTAAGGTGCAAGATTATATTTCCCGTTATGAAAAAGACGTTTATCACTATACGTCTCAGTTTAATCACTTAAAAAAGCATAATTGGAAGAAAGCAAAGCAATTATTTGAAGAAGGGCTATTACATGAGCCGCCTGTACAAGAAGAAACAAAAGCTCAACGTTCATTTTTGCAAAAAGCAAAAGAGCGGTTTACAAGAAAAAAAGAAACGTGTGAAGTGGAAGAAGCGTTCTCTAGCGATAGCGTGGAAAATCAAGAGCTATTGAGGTTTACAACTCTTCCACAAACAGCGGAAGACTTGAAAATATTGTTTTTAGAAAATGTATTTGATCTTCAAATGAAATGGGCTACATCCACTTTATTTGAGTTCTCACAAGCAGATCGTAAATATTACCATGATGAAGCTCTCCGTTATTTTATTCAGCGCCTTCCTGATACATGTCTCGTGATGTACAAGCCTGTTTTCCTGATTAATAAAGCTCCGGTAGAAGGAGATATTATTATTGTTACTCCAACGGAAACCCTCTGTATTTGTTTAATAGAAACATATAAAAGTGCTGTTTTTCAGTATTCAAAAGAAAATTTTTGGACAGAGTTAAGAGGAAGAGATCAAAAAAAGATATTAAATCCTTTAATTGGGTTAAATCGAACGGAGCAAATTGTCCGAAGCATCTATCGTATTCACGATATTGAACATAACGTAAAGAAAATATTACTGAGCAGAAATGGATACATTGATTACGCTGCGGAGCCTTATCAGGTTGAATTTGTAGATGCTAGAAAGTATGAAGAATGGTTTTATGAACTTAGGAAATCTAAAGCACCTTTAAAGTTTAAGCAGATGAAAGCAGCTCAAGTATTGCTCGAACACAGCCAGAGTATTTATTTTGACCGGGAATTCGAAGCAGGTGAATAATACGAACATTAACGCTATGAAAGTGCTTTCGTTTTTGCGTTTACTACATATAATGCTACTAAAGAGGTAATTGGCATAAGGAGGAGAAAAGGATGACTGGTGATAATAAGTTTCAAGCTTATTTAGATCAAATAGATCGTATTACTCTTTTAGTTCCAACTTCTTATCATGAAGGTCAAATTGATTTTTTTGTGATTAAAAGTACACAAATGCATGAGACCATCTCTATTGAAAACGTACATGAATTAGAAGGTTTTATCAAATATGAAGGCAAGGTTGAAGGTAGCATAGAAATTGGACAGTCGTACGTTATCTGTGATAATTACGGAGAGAAAGTTCCGCTGCAGGTAGGGGCCGTTATACGAACCAAAGAGTTTGATGAGAGATTTTATTATAATCAAAATGATTTGGGTGCAGCCTTTTATTCAGATCATATTATGATAAAAATTTGGGCCCCGACTGCATCAGCAGTGATTTTAAAATTAATACATGCAAACAGCGGCAAAGAAGAACTGTACGTCATGGCTCGTCAAAGAAAAGGCGTATGGGAAAAGAAACTTCCCTTAGATAAAGAAGGGTATTATTATCGATTTTTAATAGATGTAAACGGCCGGACAAATGAAGCGGTGGATCCTTATACCGTTGCAGCTACAGCAAATAGTGAATACGGAGTTCTGATAAATCTTCATACAGCCTATGTTTATCCCCATGAAAAGCCACCTTTCCTTCAGTCAACGGATGCCGTTATTTACGAAATGCACGTTCGCGACTTTTCTATTCATCCTTCAAGCGGGATAGAAAAAAAGGGCACGTACCTAGCTGTTACTGAATCAAGCGGGCAGCCAGGCAAAACAACAGGTCTTCATTATTTAAAAGAGCTAGGAGTGACCCACCTTGAATTTCTTCCTATTAACGATTTTGGCGGAGTAGATGAATTAAACCCTCATGCTTCTTATAATTGGGGGTATAATCCATTGTTGTTTAATGTACCAGAAGGAAGCTACTCCACTGACCCTTCAAATCCTGCCACTCGTATTGCTGAAGTGAAACAATTAATATCAACACTTCATCAACAGGGATTCCGTGTTATTATAGATGTAGTTTATAATCACGTATTTGTACGAGAGGAATCACCTTTTGAAAAAATTGTTCCGGGCTATTATTTTCGACATGATGAGTTTGGGATGCCTTCGAACGGGACGGGAGTAGGAAATGATTTTGCTTCTGAACGGAAAATGGCGCAAAAGTTTATTATCGATTCAGTATTGTTTTGGATAAAAGAGTACGACGTTGATGGGCTTCGCTTTGACCTCATGGGGATTTTAGATATAGAAACGATGAACATCATTCGGGACAAAATAAATGAAATTGATTCTACTATTTTGGTGTTTGGCGAAGGCTGGGATTTAAATACTCCTCTCCCCTATAATCAAAAAGCAATTATGGCGAATGCCCGCCAAACGCCTCAAATCGGCTATTTTAATGATCGCTTTCGAGATTCTGTAAAAGGAAGCACGTTTGATGTATATGAAAAAGGTTTTATCAGCGGAAATATTTATCAAAAAGAGACCGTGCAATCTGTGATAGCGGGGAGCATTCTGGATAAAGAAGACAGCCGGGCTTTATTTATAAATCCAGCACAATCAGTTAATTACGTTGAATCACATGATAATCATACGCTGTGGGATAAGTTAACGAATTCAAATGGAGAAGAAGACGAAGACATTCGTAGAAGTCGTCACCGCCTTGCTACTGCTATTGTACTTCTTTCGCAAGGCATACCGTTTCTTCATAGTGGTCAAGAGTTTTACCGCACTAAACAAGGCGTAGAGAACAGCTATAATTCACCCGATGATATTAATGCACTTGATTGGAATCGACGGATCAAATTTTCTCCTGATGTGAATTGGGTTCAAGAGCTGATTCGTATTCGCAAACAGCACGGTGCATTTCGCTTGGGAGATGCTTCAGCGATTAGGCAGCATGTTTCTTTCCTAAATACGCCGCAATCCGTTATTGGCTATTGCTTATCAAACGTATTGGCTTACGGTCCGTGGAAGAATATTATTGTGTTTTTTAATCAAGGCCTAATGGAAGAAAAAGTAGTTTTGCCAGAAGGACCATGGAAAATAGCACTTGATCATTGTAAAGTATATAAAAATGGGTATCCTACTATAGAGGATAATGCTATAAACGTTTCAAAGCTTAGCGTTCTTATTTTATTTCAAACGTAATTATTGTCTTCAACCACTTGACGAAAAAAGTATGATGGAGATAATATTTATAAAGGATGGCTATTGATACATATCCTCAATAGCCGTCTTTTTTATTTACTAAGAAAATAACGTCATGATGTCTTAATAGATTGCTTTATTGAGTGAAATTTTTAAACGAAATGTGTGTGTTGAAATTGAAGGTGAATTGGTTGGAAGATATATTAGGAAGCGAATGGGAAATTACTCCTGCTGGCGGAGCGACAGGAGAAGCTTATTTTGCAAAATTTCAAGACCGAAAGCTTTTTTTAAAGCGTAATTCATCACCTTTTTTAGCAGTATTGTCAGCTGAAGGAATCGTACCGAAGCTCGTGTGGACAAGACGAATGGAAAATGGAGATGTGATCACAGCTCAGCACTGGCTAGATGGTCGAGAATTAAAACCAAAAGATATGAATTCGAGTCGAGTGACAGAATTGCTTAGTAAAATTCATCATTCAAACGAGTTATTAGATATGTTGAAAAGGTTGGGGAAAACACCGCTTCTTCCCGAAGACGTGCTAGCCGATATTGTAGAGAATGTGGACGAGCGACTTCAAAAAGAAAGTATTGTAGAGCAGGGAATCAGTTATTTACAAGCAGAGCTTCCGTCCGTTCAGACAGATAAATATGTTGTGTGTCACTGTGATGTGAACCACAATAACTGGATGCTTGGAGAGAATACGCAGCTATATTTAATCGACTGGGACGGAGCGATGATTGCAGATCCTGCTATTGATTTAGGTTTATTGCTTTATTGGTACATCAATCCATCTCAGTGGGAAGAATGGCTTGAGCATTATGGAGTTGAACTAACCGAGAACTTGAAAAAGAGAATGAAGTGGTATGTGATAAGTCAAACCATTTTATTCATTGAATGGCATCGTTCGAAAAATGAACATTCTGAAATGAACTACTGGCTTGAATATCTTCGGATGTTGCTCGTCAACGACATTCAAGCACAGTAGCAAAGATTATGACAAGGTAGATAGTTCTTGGACCCATTGTGATAAATTTTGTTGATTGGTTTGAATATGTTCGTCTAAATGAGCAGCACTTTTTGCATCTTGCGTGTATTTATACACGTTTTGTAGTGTTGCTTGTACGTCTGTGCTAGCGTATCCTTTTGCTAACATTGATTGAATTAAACGTTCAACCTGTTCACATTCCGCAACCGTTCCGCAGCAATCACTTTGATGATTAGATAAAATATCTTTTAATATATTCATTTGGTGTTCGGCATTTAAAGGCATTAAGCATCATCCTTTCCTGTATGATGCTCTTATTTTTTTCTATCTAAACACAATTATGCATGAGAATGTCGGTTGTTTCGAATAACCGACATTTTCAATGCGTCAAAATACATTAAAGAGGTGCAACATGAGATTACGAAACAAACCTTGGGCAAAAGATAAAATTGCTGAAAATCCCCAATACGTGGTTCCAAACCCAGCAGAGTATAAAGGGAACTGGAAAGAGGTTTTTGGAAACGAAAATCCTCTTCATATTGAAGTAGGAACAGGAAAAGGCCAATTTTTAGTAGGGATGGCTAAACAAAATCCGCATATCAACTATATTGGAATTGAAATGTATGAAAGTGTCATCTTAAGTGCTCTAGAACGATTGATTGAAGAAGAGCTTCCAAATTTAAAGCTGTTGAATGTAGATGCTAACCACCTTAGTGAGTTTTTTGCAAAAAATGACGTGGATCGCGTTTATCTCAATTTCTCTGATCCATGGCCAAAAAAGAGACATGCCAAACGCCGTTTAACATACAAAACGTTCTTAAGCATGTACGAAAACCTGCTGGTTGATGGTGGAGAAATTCACTTTAAAACAGATAATCAAGGTCTATTTGAATATTCATTGACAAGCTTTTCAGAATATGGGCTTCTTCTCAAATACATTAGCTTAGATTTGCATAAAAGCGATTTTGAAGGCAATGTTATGACGGAATATGAAGAGAAATTTTCACAAAAAGGCAGCCGTATTTACCGCTGTGAAGTAAAATACCTGAACGAAAAAGACTGAGTTCCTCAGTCTTTTTTTGTTCAAAAAGAGAAGGAGATAGTGATAAAATAAAAAGGAATATAATGGAGGTGTAAAATGGAAACGTTAACAATAGGCGAATTAAAAGTGACATGGCTTCGTGGAGGGAATAATCATTTAGACGGAGGAGCAATGTTTGGTGTTGTTCCAAAAGAGCTTTGGACAAAAAAATATCCTATCTCAGAAGGAAATCGAATTCCAATGAGGACTGATCCTTTGCTCGTTCAAACTGAAAAACACCTCATGTTAATTGATGGGGGTATAGGGAATGGTATGTTGGATGAGAAAAAAAAGCGTCATTTTGGTGTAACAGAAGAATCATTTATTGCTGAAGATTTACAAAAGTTAGGGTTTACGTGCGAAGATATTACTCATGTCATTATGACGCATCTTCACTTTGATCATGTGTCAGGCTTAACAAAATGCAGCAACGGACATTTTTCCTCTGCTTTTCCAAATGCAGAAGTCTTTGTTAGTGAGATCGAGTGGAATGAAATGAGAAATCCTAATATACGTTCTAAAAATACGTATTGGAAACAAAATTGGGAATTTATTCAGCATCAAGTAACAACATTTAGCGATAAAGATGAAATTGTGCCTGGAGTAACGGTTCATCATACCGGCGGTCACAGCGATGGTCATGCTGTAGTTGTATTAAAAGGAAACAATGACATCTTAGTGCACATGGGCGATCTTTTGCCAACACATGCACATCAAAATGTCTTATGGGTAATGGCATATGATGATTATCCAATGACTTCGATTGAACAAAAGCAGCAGTGGCTAGCTTATGCCTATGAGAATCAAGCTTGGCTAAGTTTTTATCATGATGCTTTTTATCGAGCTGTAAAATGGGATAACAAAGGAGAAATAGTTGACGAAATTAAACGGGTGCATTCAGCGTCAATTCAATAATAGAACCGCTTTTTTTATCAATGAAAAACTCGTAATGTTCCTGTTTTGCATCACGTGTTCTGATAATTCCACCTGTATAACCATAAAAAGAGAGACCATGTTTTTGAATGACTTTAGTCGTTGTTTCAATCCATGAGCCATCGATTGCCCCATTTTGTTTAAAAGCGCTTTTAACAATCGTAAGGGCTTCCGATGAGGAAATCGACGACTTTCTTTTTTGAAGAATATAAGCGCTTGCAAATCCGACTGCAGCTCCTGCTATTAGTTGAGTCCATTTCACATTATTCACCTGCTTTTTAAGGATATGTTTTCATCATTATATCAAATTGTCGAATGCTTTGTTAAGTTGAGTTATAGAAGAGAAGGACGGAACTAGCAACTATTTCCGGTTTTCGATACAATAAAGAAAATGATACATAAAGGAGAGTATATATGAACAATGAAACGCTATCTCTATTTAAAACATTAACGGAGTTACCAGGTGCCGCTGGAAACGAACATCAAGTACGTTCATTTATGCGCTCGCAAATTGAACCCCTTGTAGATGAAGTCATTCAAGATGGGTTAGGAAGTTTATTCGGCGTTCGCTATAATGAAGAAAAAGGTCCTAAAGTAATGGTAGCGGGACATATGGACGAAGTAGGATTTATGGTTACGTCTGTAACAGATAAAGGAATGCTTCGTTTTCAAACTCTAGGAGGATGGTGGAGTCAAGTACTGCTAGCTCAACGCGTCCATGTTGTTACACAAAAAGGTCCTATCACCGGCGTAATTGCTTCTATCCCTCCTCATTTATTAGACGAATCACAGCGCAACAAGCCAATGGCCATTAAAAATATGATGATTGATGTGGGCGCAGATAGTAAGCAGGAAGTAGCAGAAATGGGCATTCGTCCTGGCGACCAAATTGTACCGATTTGTCCGTTTACGCCAATGGCAAATGAAAAGAAAATACTGGCGAAAGCATGGGATAACCGCTATGGGTGCGGACTTGCGATTGAATTATTAAAAGAAGTAAAAAATGAAAAATTGCCAAATATCTTATATTCTGGAGCTACTGTGCAAGAAGAAGTAGGACTTCGCGGTGCTCAATCAGCTGCGAATATGATTAAACCGGATTTGTTTTATGCACTAGATGCTAGTCCAGCTAACGATACATCAGGCGATAAAAATGCATTTGGACAATTAGGAAAAGGCGTATTACTTCGTATCTTTGACCGTACGATGGTCACACATAGAGGAATGAGAGAATTTATTTTAGATACAGCTGAGACAAACAGCATCCCTTATCAATACTTTGTTTCTCCAGGAGGTACGGATGCAGGGCGCGTTCATACTTCTAATAATGGAGTTCCTTCTGCGGTCATCGGCGTATGTTCACGTTATATTCATACTCATGCTTCTATGATTCATGTAGATGACTATGCAGCTGCAAAAGAATTACTAGTCAAACTTGTACGTTCTACAGACCAAACCACGCTCGATACGATTAAGCAAAACGGATAAAAAAGAACAAAGCAGCTGCTTTTGCGGTTGCTTTGTTTCATAATGACAGGAGAAAAAAATGAAAATTGCAATCGGAACGAAAAATCCAACAAAAGTAAATGCAGTAAAAAAAGTATTTGGAGATACTTTTACATATGTAGAGGTAGCCGTGCAGTCCGGGGTGTCGCCACAGCCTTTTTCTGACGAAGAAACCATCCAAGGAGCGGTTAATCGCGCGCGTGCTGCTGTGAAAGAGACAGGTGCTGATATTGGTATTGGGCTTGAAGGAGGGGTGCAGGAAACGCCTCATGGCTTATTCCTTTGCAATTGGGGAAGCCTTGTTACCTCTAAGGACCTTGAACCGATTTTAGGTGGAGGGGCTCGTATTCGGCTTCCTGAAGCGGTAGCCGGTATGCTTCGTCATGATAAAAAAGAATTAGCCGAAGCTATGGAAGTGTATACAAACCAAAAGAATATCCGAAAAAAAGAAGGAGCAATCGGTATTTTCACCAATGGAAATTTAGATCGGACCGCTATGTTTTATCAGGTTGTTTTAATGCTAAAAGGACAGCTTGATTTTAGGACAAATCAAGCTGTTCAATAGGAAATTTCTTTGTAACCCTTTATAATAGAAAAGCATCAGTGTATGATAGTTGCAACAACTCATATACTATGTTTTGATGTAGAAGGATTAAATAATGTATAGGGCTTTAGCCGTTTAAATACGAAAGTAAAAGAAAAAGTGGAGGAAAGAAAAATGGAAAAAATGCAAACAATTGAACAATACAAAGAAATCATTAAAGAAGGAAAGCATATCATGATGTTTTCAGCAGACTGGTGCCCAGATTGCCGAGTAATCGAGCCTGTGCTTCCAGAAATTGAGGCGAATCATAGTGAGTATACATTTCACTATGTCGACCGCGATGACTTTATCGATCTTTGTGCAGAATTAAGCATCTTTGGAATTCCAAGCTTTGTTGGTTACAGCAACGGAGAAGAAACAGGGCGTTTTGTCAGCAAAGACCGTAAAACAAAAGAAGAAATTGAAGAGTTTATTAACGGCTTAAATGCATAAATCAAGTGAAGACTGATAGCGATTTACAGCTATCAGTCTTCATACATAAAAATGAGAAAAGGAGGCGTAAATATGGCGAAAATGAATAGTCAAAAGATGAGAAAACTACTAGAAGAGCGATTAACGGGTGCAGATTGGTCATTTTTATTTGATCGTGAAAAAGATACGCTGCGCGTTGAACATCAGGAAACGAAAAAAGGTGTAACCATTTCTTTACCTGGGCTAATTGCAAAATGGGAAGAAAAAAAGGAAGCGGCTCTAGATGAAATGGTATATTATATAAAAGAAGCTCTTCGTGTTATGAACGATGAACAGCAGGTAACGGGAAAAGAAAAGCGCATTTATCCAGTTATTCGCTCAACGTCTTTTCCAGATAAATCGAATGAAGACGTGCCGTTGATTTATGATGAACATACAGCTGAAACACGCATTTATTATGCGCTTGATTTAGGCAATACATATCGTCTATTAGATGAGAAACTAATTCGTAAGGAAAATTTAGATCTATCCGCAGTGCGGGAAATGGCTAAATTTAATCTTCGCTCTTTGCCCATTTCACATAAAAAAGATACGGTAGCAGGCAATGACTTTTATTTTGTAAATCAGAACGATGGATACGATGCAAGTCGAATTCTTAACGAGGTATTTTTGCAAGATTTTGCTTCTAGTGTTTCGGGCACAATGGCTGTAGCAGTACCTCATCAAGATGTGCTGATTCTAGCTGATATTCAAAACGAAACGGGTTATGATATTCTTGCGCAAATGACCATGAGCTTTTTTGCAAGTGGACGTGTACCCATCACAGCTCTTTCATTTTTATACGAAAACGGTGAGCTAGAACCTATTTTTATTCTAGGAAAAAATCGCAGTAAAGGACGGGACTAATTATGAATCTTTTTTATAATAAAGAAGGTATCGGCGATACATTAATCGTCAAGCTAGAAGATATCGCAATTGAAAATCGCACGTTTGAAACAAAAGGCGACGTTGTGCGTATCTTTGATCAAAAATCAAATACAACAGCTGGCTATAACATCTTTCATGCTTCTTCTAAGTTAAAAGTAGAGGGAAATGGTTCTCTTGAATTAACAGAAGAAATGGTCGAAGAAGTAAATCGTGTACTTAGCGAAAGCGGTTTTGAAGGTAAACTTGAAGTGGATTTATCTCCTAAATTTGTAGTGGGATACGTTCAAGAAAAAGAAAAGCATCCAAATGCAGATAAGCTGAACATCTGTAAAGTAGATGTTGGCACAGAAACACTTCAAATTGTGTGTGGAGCACCAAATGTAGACGCAGGTCAAAAAGTCGTGGTAGCAAAAGTAGGAGCGGTTATGCCAAGTGGCATGATCATTAAAGATGCAGAGCTGCGCGGTGTGCCTTCTTCAGGTATGATTTGCTCTGCTAAAGAGCTGGCGCTTCCGGACGCTCCTCAAGAAAAAGGAATTCTAGTACTTGAAGACAAATATGAAGTAGGTCAACCTTTTCAAGCATAAAAGCAGAGTGCGATACTGATTTATAGGGCAAAAGCATGATGTTTTTTTACACGTATATTTCAAAGCGTTACAGTTGCTGAAAAGCAATTGTCAATTCTTAAAAAGGTTTGATAAAATTAAAAGCCACTAGTATATACTAGTGGCTTTTTTCGCGTTTAATTATGAGTGCTAACTAGACGCAAAAAAATATTTTTGCAAAGAGGAATTTTACTGTATAAATAAGGGAAGCAAAATAGTAGATTTTATAGTAAGAGTTCAAGCATACGTGATAGAATGATAAATGAAAAGATAGTATATATATCCATCTCAGAGAATACTTTGAGGCCAAAGGTAAATAAAGGATGCATGGATAGCTTTTTGTAGATATCGCAGCACTGCGGTATAAGAGGCTAAACGAAGTAAGATAGTCTGATAGAAAGAGTGATAAAAATGGGTTTTGTACGAAAAGTAATGGATTATTTACTAGGATACGAAGTGAAAGAAATTGTTGTAGACGAACATGGAAATACAACGGAAGAATACCCTTTAAATAGAGAAAAAACAATTCCTAAAAAGAAGGCTCCTAACCCTAAACAAATGCAGTCAGTTCATCAAAAGCCAGTGATGAAAGCAGCGCCAAAACCTTCTGTTCCACACTCGGCCAGAACGCAAAAGCGGAGTTACACTGAAGAACAGCAAGATGTTCATACAAAAGTAGCTTATCAATATCCAAAAGGAACGTTTCGTTTTCCTTTAATTGATGATACGGGAGAAGCAAAAAAGGCAGCAGCGCCTAAAAATGAACCAAGGCCTGTAACAAAAAAGGCACCGGCTCCGTTTTATCAAGAGCCTGTTCGCAAGTCGGCGCTAACGCAGCCTAAGTCAGTATCTCAGCCGTTAAAAACGGTATCTGAAAAGAAAGAAGCGGTTCCGCAAGTAAGAAAACGTCCGTTTCGTCCGACTGAAATTCCTTCACCTGTCTATGGGTTTAATAAGCGGCCTTCTAATGTTGTACAAAACGGAAATGAGGAAGTAGTAGAATATGAGCTTCCGAGTACACAGTTATCAAAAGCGGCGTTTGAAGATGAAATTTACCGACGAGCGATGAATACAGCTGTTGTAGAGCCGTTAAGAAAACCAGTTTCTAAGCCTATAGCCGAAGAAGCACCGATTCAAGAAACAGAAGAAATGATGCAACTGTCTTCTCAGCGTTTTGCTCAGTGGAAGCAATATGAGGGAAATCAAAAAGAGAAGCTATCATTTCCTGAAGAAAAGCCAAGTTCTTCAGTAGCCGTAAAAGAACAGGAAGAGGTGCCAACTTTTGAAGAATCACACGCGGTCGAACCGTTAGTGGGACAAGAGAGCACTCTTGACTGGGATTTAGCGAAAGGTATGACAGCGCCCGAAGAAGTTCCAACTTCAGAGGAAAGGAGCCCGTCTGAACCATCAGTTTCTCTCCAACAAGAGATAGGAAATGAGACTGAAGAAGTAGAAACGTTGATGGACGGAAGCGAAGTGTTTTTACAAGCAGCAGAAGAAGTAGAAGCACTAAAGCCTAGAAAGAAAGAAGAAGCTCCAGCTGCTGAGAAAGAAAGTGACGTCATTCTAGAAGAGCCTGCAAACAGTGTTCATATGGAAGCAGAACATGAGCTGAATTCTGAAAGTTTAAATTCATCGCAACCCGCAGCTGATGAATGGCAACCAGAAGCGGCATCGGCTGTTGTTCACCAAGAGCTTGAAAATTCGGTGATAAAAGAGGAAGAAAGCAGTATGCAGGAAAGTCAAGAGTTACAAGAACAAGTACAGCAAGAGTCAGCTGTAGAACCTCTTGTACCTGCAGAACAGCCAGGAAATGCTGAACGAGGTCGCGGTAAGCGATTAGTACCTTTTAACGTGATGATGCTGAAAAAAGACCGCACAAAGATGAATAACAGCGATCGAGAAAAAAGTCAGCCGTCTCAAGGTTCATACCAAAGGCAGGAGACAGAAGCTCTGCAAAAAAAAACGGAAGTAAGTAGGCAAGAAGAAGTTCACGGTGAAAAAACCAAAGAAGCAATTCCGCAGGCTTCGTTAAAAGCTGAAGAACCTGTAAATGTAAAGGCTTCTTCTCCTTATGCATTTCCTGGAATGAACTTGCTTAACATTCCTCCAGCTGCTATTGAAGAAGATAATCAATGGGCGGATGAGCAGCGTGAGCTTTTGGATATGACATTAAAAAACTTTAACGTTCGAGCTAAGGTCGTAAACGTCACACAAGGTCCTACCGTGACCAGATTTGAAGTACATCCTGAACCCGGTGTGAAAGTGAACAAAATTACGAATTTAACAGATGATATTAAACTGAGCCTAGCCGCGCGTGATATCCGAATTGAAGCGCCAATTCCAGGGAAAAATACGATTGGAATTGAAGTGCCAAATCGTCAAAGTAAGCCGGTGTTAATTCGTGAAATTTTGAGGCATCCTTCTTTTAGAAAAGATAACTCTCCTTTAACGGTGGCTTTAGGGTTAGATATTTCAGGAACGCCGGTTGTGACTGACTTGAATAAAATGCCTCATGGTTTGATTGCCGGAGCGACAGGGTCTGGTAAAAGCGTGTGTATTAATACTATTATCGTCAGCTTGCTTTATAAAGCTGCGCCGCACGAAGTCAAGCTTATGTTAATTGACCCTAAAATGGTTGAGCTAGCTCCTTA
The DNA here is from genome assembly GCF_056395685.1 of Priestia sp. 10L35. NCBI lineage: Bacteria > Bacillati > Bacillota > Bacilli > Caryophanales > Bacillaceae > Priestia > Priestia sp. 10L35. The sequence continues at coordinate 74,856 of NZ_JBFTKA010000001.1, forward strand.
CAACGGTATTCCGCATTTAGTCAGCCCGGTTATCACGGATGCTAAAGCAGCTACTACAGCTTTAAAATGGGCAGTAGAGGAAATGGAGCGCCGTTATGAATTGTTTGCACATGCGGGCGTACGTGATATTACAAAATACAACGAACGTGTAAAAGAACATAATGAAAAAAGCGGGGAGCTCCCATATCTAGTTATTATTATTGATGAACTTGCCGACTTAATGATGGTATCTCCTGGGGAAGTAGAGGAAGCTATTTGCCGTATTGCACAAAAGGCAAGAGCATGTGGCATTCACTTATTGCTTGCAACTCAGCGTCCTTCCGTAGATGTGATTACAGGCTTAATTAAAGCGAATGTGCCAACGCGTATTGCATTTTCTGTTTCTTCGCAAGTTGATTCACGTACAATTATCGACACAGGGGGAGCAGAGAAGCTACTAGGTAAAGGTGATATGCTGCTTCTTGAAAACGGCTCTTCTAAAAGCGTTCGAATTCAAGGGAACTTTGTTTCAGATGAAGAAATTGACCGCGTTGTAGATCATGTCAAAAAGCAAATGAAGCCAACATACCTATTTGATCAAGAAGATTTGTTGAAAAAGCAGCAAAGCTTTGCTTCAAATGAAGAAGATGAGCTTTTCTATGAAGCATGCGAGTTTGTGCTAGACCAAGGCGGTGCATCTACTTCCAGTCTGCAAAGACGCTTCAGAATGGGGTACAATCGCGCTGCGCGCCTCATTGATATGATGGAACAGCAAGGCATTATTTCAGAAGCAAGAGGAAGCAAGCCGAGAGATGTGCTCATTACCGAAAACGAGCTTCAGGAAATGGAAAGTCAAACAGCCACTTCTACATTTTAAGCTGTTTTTCTACATGTAGGTTAAAAAAGAGGCTATGCAAGATCAGCAGGATACAGCATTGTGTGAGCTAACGCTCTGTCTCTGTATCCGTCGCCTCTTTTTTTCCTGCTTTAAGTTCGTTTATACAGAATTTGAGTAGAGATTTTGGAAGAAATCCATGAAGAAAAAAAGGAAAAGGTTTGTCAGAACTAGTAAAATGATTTACTATATGTAAGGATAATGTGTGTGTTGCTTTTTTAGCATGTGGTAGTTTGCTATCATTTCTCACCAGCAGAAACATATGAGCTGAAGGCGTATAAAGAGGACAAACTAAAATAATTAGAGTACGAGTGAAGAGTAATGAGAGAAGAAAATCATGAACTGATTAACTTTAATGAAATTCGTGAACAAAAGCAGCTTCAGTCTGATAATGCTATTTGCGACTTTTACAATCAATATTTCTTTTTTGTGAACCGCTATACGAATATACGAGAAAAAGTGCGGGCTTCACATTTATTTAAAGAGTTAGTAAACTTGCCTCATGAGGCGCCTCTGTCTGATTCCCATGAACAATTATTTTTTCAGTGGTTTGCATTTGAATATGTAACCATTCAGGGGAAAACCCTGCTGCAGCTTTTTTTAGCTGATCAGGCAAAGCAGAAAACAGAGTCGTTTTTGATTCAAGGAGCCTTTTTTTTGACGAGTGTACTAGAGCCAATTATTGTGTCTAAAGTACCTAATTCGTTTTTCTTAAAAGGATATACCCCATTGACAAATGAGCAGGTTATCATCAAAGATGTAAGAGGAAGATTTGCAAATTTAGAGGAACAACAAGTAATTTGGATTCGAAAAATAAAATCAATCGGATATGACGTGTTAATTGACTCTTTCTTTTTAGGACATAAACAACGCATTGAACAGTTAGTAACGCAATATAATGACAAAAAAAATGCAATGACATGGCGCTCGTTTTTAAAACAGCAGGCTATATACTATGTGATGAAGCCAAAATAAAAGGCCGTTTCGCAAGGGAAGAGAGTAGAAATGGAGTCATGGAGTTATGTTATAAGAAGTGATATAATGTACGGATGTTATCGTGAAATCAGCAATCAAACGACATTTATATACGTTTGTAAGAGCAATTCTAGATAACCGTCATATACTGTCTTACAGATAGACGAATGTTGGAGGTTCTTTATATGACAGTTTACCATTTTGTAGGTATTAAAGGAACAGGAATGAGTGCGCTTGCGCAAATCCTAAACGATATGGGCTTTCAAGTTCAAGGATCGGATATTGAAAAAGAAATTTTTACGCAAAAAGCACTAGAACAGCAGGGAATTCCTGTTTTACCATTTGATAAAAATAATATTAAAGACGGCATGACTGTAATCGCAGGAAATGCTTTTCCTGATACGCATGAAGAAATTGCAGAAGCAGCTTCAAAAGAAGGAGTCAAGCTTGTACGCTATCACCGTTTCTTAGGTGACTTTATGAAACAGTATACGAGTGTAGCCGTAACAGGAGCACACGGAAAAACATCCACAACGGGTATGTTAGCGCATGTGATTCAAGGAGCTGAACCTACTTCATATTTAATTGGAGACGGTACGGGTAAAGGTGTAAAAGACAGCAAGTATTTTGCGTTTGAGGCATGTGAGTATCGCCGCCACTTCTTATCTTATACGCCAGACTATGCAATTATGACGAATATTGATTTTGATCACCCTGATTATTTTGCCAATATCGACGATGTATTCAGCGCGTTCCAAGAGATGGCACTTCAAGTCAAAAAAGGAATTATTGCCTGTGGTGACGATGAACATCTGCAGCAAATTCAAGCGAAGGTACCTGTTCTTTATTACGGCTTAGGCGAAGAAAATGATTTCCAAGCACGTAATATCGTAAAAAGCACAACAGGCACAACATTTGATGTGTTCGTTCGTAATACATTCCACGCATCATTTGAAATTCCAGGGTATGGCGACCATAACATCTTAAATGCACTTTCTGTTATTGCACTTTGTCATTATGAAGAAATTGACGTTGCTGTGCTGCAAGAGCGTTTTAAAACATATCAAGGTGTAAAACGTCGTTTCAGTGAAAAGAACGTTGGCAAACAAGTGCTAATCGATGATTATGCACACCATCCAACGGAAATTAATGCAACGATTTCAGCTGCTCGTCAAAAGTATCCAAACCGTGAAGTTGTGGCTGTTTTCCAACCGCATACTTTTACGCGTACACAAACGTTCTTAGAGGACTTTGCAGCAAGCTTACAGCACGCTGATAAAGTATATCTATGTGATATTTTTGGATCAGCTCGTGAGCATCAAGGTAAATTATCAATTGAAGATTTACGAAGCAAAATCAGCGGAGCTGAATTAATTAATGAAGAAACAATTGAATCGTTAAAAGACCATAATGAAGCTGTATTAGTATTTATGGGTGCTGGAGACATTCAAAAGTTTGAAAAACTATATCAGCAAACCGTATCATAAAAAAAAGGCACTCAGGAGAGTGCCTTTTTTCTTTCAAAACTCATTTTAAATTTTCAGGATTTAACGCTTTTAATTCCTCAATGACAAATAACCCGTCTTTACGAATTAACACGTCATCGAAATAAATCTCACCGCCGCCGTATTCTGGGCGCTGAATCATCACCATATCCCAGTGAATATTTGACTTGTTTCCATTATACGCATCTTCGTAGCACTCGCCAGGAGTGAAGTGGAAACTTCCGTCAATTTTTTCATCAAATAAGATGTCTTGCATTGGATGTTGAATATATGGATTTACGCCAATCGCAAATTCGCCAACAAAACGTGCGCCTTCATCCGTATCAAAAATGCCGTTGATGCGTTCTGTATCATTAGCGGTTGCTTCAACAATCTTACCGTTTTTAAATGTTAAGGATACATTCTCAAACGTAAAGCCTTGATAGTTAGAAGGAGTGTTGTAAGAAATTGTTCCGTTTACAGAATCACGTACAGGAGCCGTGTATACTTCACCGTCCGGAATATTCATTTCCCCGGCACACTTCACTGCAGGAATATCTTTAATAGAGAACGTTAAGTCTGTATTCTCACCTGTTAAACGCACTTTGTCCGTACGGTTCATAAGCTCAACCAAAGCATCCATCGATTTGCTCATTTTGCCATAGTCTAAGTTACATACATCAAAATAAAAATCTTCAAATGCTTCTGTACTCATTTTAGCAAGCTGCGCCATTGAATCGTTTGGATAGCGAAGAACAACCCATTTTGTTTTTGGAACGCGAATTTCTCTATGTACTTTTTTACCGATCGTATTCCCTTGGATTTTCATTTTATCTGCCGGAACATCTGATTGTTCAAAAATGTTTGAGCCAGAACGCAAGCCAATATAAGCATTCATTTCCTTCATCACATTTGCTTCGAAGTCTGCCATCATATTGAACTGCTCTTCTCGTGCACCGTTTAAAAGAGCGCGGTCTACCGAATGATCTTTTAGCAGTACAAATGGATAACCACCCGCCTTGTACGCTTCATCTACAAGTGCTGTCACAAGTTCACGCTGAAGTCCAAAGTTTTCGATTAATACTTTTTCTCCTTTTTGAAGGCGAACAGAATAATTAATTAAATTTTTAGCTAATGTCGCAATTCTAGGGTCTTTCATAAATAGTGCCTCCTTAAAATAGCAATGATTGGTGATTCACTTTCTATTGTACCCCACTGAGCTTATTTTGTTTGTTTTTATGCTTTAAAATCCTTTTTTTCTTTAGGAAGGGAAATAACTCATATATCGCGAAATAATGTACAATCTTCCCTTTTTCTGAATAAAAGCAGAGAGAATATGGTAAAGTTAAAGAGTCTGTAGGGAATAGAAGGTTTAATTGTTTATAAAATTGGGAAAGTAGTTATAACAAGAGAGAAGAAAATAGGAGGTGCCTTGCACAGATGGTTATTATTCTTTATTTAAGCGCTGCTATTGTTGCCATTGCGATTTTTTACCTGGTGGTTTCCGTGTCCAAAACATTGAAATCCGTTCAGCACACATTAAATTCAGTGGCAGGTACTTTAGACGGTGTAGAAAAGCAAATGACAGGAATCACAGCTGAAACAACTGCACTTTTACATAAGACTAATCTGTTAGCTGAAGATATTCAGCGTAAATCCGAAGCGCTGAACACAGTGGTGGATTCTGTTAAAGGCGTAGGTGACTCAATCCAAGACCTAAATAAGTCTATTAAAAGCGTATCATCAAGCGTTTCAGAGAAAGTAGAAGAAAATAAAGAAACTGTTGCTCAAGTTGTTCAATGGAGCAATGTTGCATTAGACGTATGGGAACGTATAAAATTAAGAAAACAGAAAAAAGTTGAAGCAGAGCCTGTACCTGTTGAAGTAAAAGAAAAAGCGGTTCAACGCTCACGCTCATTTTCATAAGGATGAACTTTAAAGGAGGAGACGCATATGTCAAACAAACCAAATAAACCAAACAACACTTCAAATAAAGGCTTTTTAGTAGGAACAGTGATTGGAGGAGTTGTAGGAGCTGCAACGGCATTACTACTTGCTCCAAAATCAGGTAAAGAGTTCCGTTCTGATTTAAATGAGCAGGCAGCTTACGTTCGTTTAAAAACAGAGCAAGCGAAAAACAGCGCTGTTGAAAAAGGACAAGGGTTTGCTCAAACGGCTAAAGAAAAATCGGCTGGTTTATCACAAACACTGTCTGAGCAATCTTCACAAGTAGTGGACAAGGTGAAAAACTTCCGTAAAGTAGATCCTGAACACGAAGCATTACCGCCAACAAGCTTAGAAGTGCTTGCTGATGAAGTTGAGTCTCAAAGCAACGAAGACGTTCAGCAAAAGCTAACAGAAGCTCAAAAAGCACTAGATGAAGTGGAAAGCACAGTGCCACGACCATAATAAAGAATCAAAAGCGTTTACCCTATAGGGTGAACGCTTTTTTTGTATGTAATTTAGGTTGGATAACAACAAGTAAATAATCGTTTCATTGCAGAAAAAAACTCCACCTTATAAATGAATTTATGAGCATCATACATAAAGCTGAGCACTCTTTTTGTATGGAAACGCTCAAACCATGTAAACTTAAGAGTAAGTACAGAAAGGGTGAAAAAAATGAAAAAAATTTCAACAGTTGAAGAGTTCGAACAAGTTGTAAAGGAAAACAATCGCTTTTTATTTTTAAAACACAGTACAACGTGTCCAATTAGTGCAGCTGGTCATGAGGCATTTTCAGCATTTGCTTCTAGTCATGAAGACATTCCTTCTTATTATCTTCATGTTCAAGATTCACGTGATGTATCTAACTATATCGCTGAGACGTATGAAGTGAAGCATGAATCACCTCAAGCGCTTCTGTTTGAAGATGGAAAAGTGAAGTGGCATGCTTCTCACTGGAACATTAACGAAGACGAATTAGCGAAAAACGTAGCTCACTAATCGAAAAAGTATTTTAGTAAAAGAAAAATCCGAACATTAATCGTTCGGATTTTTTCATTGGAAGGGTGAACGTAGGTTTACTGTATGATAAGCAATCCATAATAGAGTGTTTATCCCATTTTTTCGCCTTTAGGTTGGAGCGATTTAGCTATGCCTCAACCTCTTTTTTTTATAAGCTGATTGCGGTTTCATCCGCTTTTTCGTACAATAGATGTAGTTTAGCACATAAAAGCAGAGAAGCCCCTTACATATATCCTCCATCATCTATCATCTTATGTAGTAACCCTGCTAAACGGATTTTTTAAAATCAGTGAAAGGGTGGACGTACATGACGAATTCAAATCTTCAGCATTTGCGATCTCAAATTGACGAAGTAAATATGAAACTGTTAAAGCTTATTAATGAGCGAGGCGAGCTCGTTCAAGAAATAGGAAAGTTAAAAGGCATGCAGTCAACCAAACGGTTTGATCCCGTTCGTGAACGAGCAATGCTTGATGCGATTTTAAGCAAGAATGAAGGACCGTTTCAAACTTCTACGCTTCAACATATTTTCAAAGAGATTTTCAAAGCTCATTTAGAGCTTCAAGAAGACGATCATCGTAAAGCACTTCTTGTATCCCGTAAAAAGAAGCCGGAAAATACAATTGTTACGGTAAAAGGAGAAACAATTGGTGACGGACTTCAGCGTTTTGTAGCAGGACCTTGTTCCGTTGAAAGCTATGAGCAAGTAGCAGCCGTAGCAAAAGCCGTGAAGCAGCAGGGCGTGCGGATGCTTAGAGGCGGAGCCTACAAGCCAAGAACATCTCCTTATGATTTTCAAGGCCTTGGCTTAGAAGGATTGCAAATTTTAAAAAGAGTAGCTGACGAATACGATTTAGCCGTTATTAGTGAAATTGTCGATCCCGCTGATATTGAAACAGCTGTAGAATACGTAGATGTGATTCAAATTGGCGCTCGTAATATGCAAAATTTTGAGCTGTTAAAAGAAGCGGGTGCGGTGAAGAAGCCTGTCTTATTAAAGCGAGGCTTAGCCGCTACGATTGATGAGTTTATTAATGCTGCTGAATACATTGTTTCAAAAGGAAATGATCAGCTGATTTTGTGTGAACGAGGAATTCGTACGTATGAGCGAGCAACGCGAAATACGCTGGATATTTCAGCTGTTCCCATTTTAAAACAAGAAACTCATTTACCTGTTTTAGTCGACGTCACCCATTCAACGGGAAGACGAGATTTACTTGTTCCAACGGCTAAAGCAGCTCTTGCCATCGGTGCAGATGGAATTATGGCAGAAGTTCATCCAGATCCTGCGGTAGCACTTTCTGATTCAGCTCAGCAAATGGATATCCCGCAATTTACAGAATTTATGAAGCAGCTAAAACCTATATGTAACTTAAATTTATAAAAAAACATAAAAATGAAAAATTCGTATACTTTTATGACAAGTTTGAGGCACTTAATGGTTTCAAGCTTGTTTGCCTTTCGTTATAATAAAGATAAGCGAAATTGTCACGTATTTTGAAAACAGTCGATAACTTTTGTCAAAATAGGAAAGAATAAGTGCAAATCCAAAAAACAAGAATTTATGAAATTCTCGTGAAACTTGTCGGAAAAAGGCGGTAAATACGTTGCGATGAAGCACATAGTATCGTATAGTAGTTACAGATATTCGCTATCATTCTGTGATTGCATATGATATAAATTCGCGATTCACTTTTTTTATTTACTTAATATACACCGTCTTTTACATTGTTACATATAAACTGGTAAAATTGTCTTTGCCACGTAATAATAAGGGCATAACAGGAATGATTTAGATGCATACAGGGTATCTAAGCTGTATGTAAGAGTGAAGGAGCTAGAAATAGCCATTCTATAAAGGAAGATGGATTTATATACGTAAATACAAGAAATGAAATAAGGATAAAATAAACGAAATGTTTTTCGATAAGGAGTGTTTGTTGTGAACGTAACAATTTATGATGTAGCAAGGGAAGCAAGCGTGTCGATGGCAACGGTTTCTCGTGTGGTAAACGGAAATCCAAATGTAAAACCATCAACTAGAAAAAAAGTATTAGAAACAATTGAAAGACTAGGCTATCGTCCGAACGCAGTAGCGCGTGGATTAGCAAGTAAAAAAACAACGACAGTAGGAGTTATCATTCCTGATATTTCAAATATTTTCTATGCAGAATTAGCGCGTGGAATCGAAGATATTGCAACAATGTACAAATATAATATCATCTTAAGTAACTCCGATCAAAATCAAGATAAAGAACTTCACCTTTTAAATAACATGCTTGGTAAACAAGTAGACGGAATCATCTTCATGAGTGGGAATGTAACGGAAGAACACGTAGAAGAGCTAAAAAAATCACCGGTTCCAGTTGTACTTGCAGCATCAATCGAATCAACTAACCAAATCCCATCTGTAACTATTGATTATGAACAAGCAGCTTTTGATGCAGTGCAATCACTAATTGACAGCGGTCATAAAAATATTGCATTCGTTTCAGGTACGTTAGAAGAACCAATCAATCATGCGAAAAAAGTAAAAGGGTACAAGCGTGCTCTTACTGAAAGCGGATTGCCTGTACGTGATTCTTATATTGTAGAAGGAGACTACACGTACGATTCAGGTATTGAAGCGGTTGAAAAACTATTAGAAGAAGCTGAAAAGCCAACTGCTATTTTCGTTGGAACGGATGAAATGGCATTAGGCGTTATTCACGGGGCACAAGATCGCGGGTTGAATGTACCAAACGATCTAGAAGTTATCGGTTTTGATAACACAAGACTTTCAACAATGGTTCGTCCTCAGTTAACATCTGTTGTACAGCCAATGTATGATATTGGTGCAGTAGCGATGCGTCTCTTAACAAAATACATGAACAAAGAAACGGTAGACAGCAGCATTGTACAGCTTCCTCACCGCATCGAGTTCAGACAGTCAACAAAATAATACCTGTGAATGAATAAGAACGAATCCAAAGTTCAGACACGGGGAGATAGAATATGAAAAAAATTGATATGCTCACACCTATAGGGATACTAATTGGTATCTCTATGGTTGTGTTTGGGGTTATTTCAAGTGGGGGAATGAGCGGTTTTTTAGCTTTTATTGATGTACCATCGATTTTAATTGTACTGGGAGGCGTTTTTGGTACGCTGTGCGTGAGCTTTCCTTTAAAACAATTAAAAAATATGGGAAGAGTAGGGAAACAAGCGTTTCAATCTAAAGAAATAAACGTAGAAGAAATTGTAGGAACATTTGTACATTTATCGGAGAAAGCGCGTCGAGAAGGACTTCTATCGTTAGAAGCAGAGCTTGAACAAATCGATGATTCATTTGTGAAAAAAGGTATTTTGCTAGCCATTGATGGAGTAGAACCGGAAATGATTCGAGAGTTGCTTGAAGCTGAAATAGCTGCAGTGGAAGAAAGACATGCGAGAGGTCGAAGTATGTTTGAAAAAGCAGGCGATTATGCCCCCGCTTGGGGAATGATTGGGACGCTCGTTGGGCTAGTGCTAATGCTTAAAAGCCTTAATACCCCTTCATCGCTTGGGCCTAACATGGCAATTGCTCTTTTAACGACTTTCTACGGGGCGCTGCTTTCAAACTTGTTTTTTCAGCCAATCGCAGCTAAATTAGCTGGTAAAACGGAGCATGAGCTTTTTGTTAAAGAAGTGATTATTGAAGGTGTCATCGGCTTGCAGGCGGGTCAAAATTCTCGCTTTGTGCAAGCAAAGCTAAAAGTATTTGCCCCTGTTGAAAAACGAAAGCTGGAAGAAAAGAGAGAACACGTTCGTGAAGCGTAGAAGAAAAAGGTATTCGGCACAGTCGCCAAAATGGATGGTAACATTTGCTGATTTGGTGACGTTAATATTAGTTTTTTTTATTTTACTATTTTCAATGTCTAGCGTGGATAATCAAAAGTTTCAGACCGTTGTCAATTCGCTTACAAGCGGTGGCTCATTAGCTTCTGTAGAAAAGAGCCAGCAGTCTCAAAAGCTGGATAACATTTTAGCGAAAGTGCAGGATTACCTGAAGGGAAATAAGCTTCAGAATGTCATTACTGCTAAGCGAGATGAACGCGGAGTTGTGCTTATTTTACAAGAACAGGTGTTGTTTGAAACAGGACAAGCGGACATTTTGAAAAAAGGCACCCCTTTTCTGGATGAATTAGGAAGGTTATTCAGTACTATTCCAAATGATATTAAAGTAGAAGGTCATACCGACAATCGACCCATTCACACCTATCGTTATCCATCTAATTGGGAACTATCGGCAGCGCGTGCTAGCGGCGTCATACGTTATTTAACGAACCATTTTTCTCTTTCTGCTAACCGCTTTGAAGCACTTGGATACGGAGATACAAAGCCGCTTGTTCCGAACACGTCTAATGACAATCTACAAAAAAATAGACGCGTCGAAATTATTATTTCAGATCCCGAAGCACAGTGAAAAAGGCCATACGCTTGTATAGCCTTTTTTTAAGAATGAGATGTATGAGAACGAATAGGATAAAGAGCGCGCTTAAGAGTTTGAGCGTTTTTTTCTGTTATTTCTGGTTTTCTTGGAATTGGCTGATAGATATTAGGTTCATCATCCCACTGCGTGCAAACGGGGTTAGGCGATACTTTTGTCCATTTTTCAAGCCATGACAGAGGAAGCATGCCTTCTGCCTTTCGTTCAATCATTTCAAGCCAAATGAATGACCAAGCCCGAGGAACAACCCGCCAAATATCATAACCTCCTCCGCCAACCGCAATCCATCTTCCCTGACAGTATTCATGAGCAATTTCATGAGCAATTTTAGGAATCTCACGGTATATTTTCGTGGTGCCGCATAAATGAGTGAGCGGATCGTAATAATGAGAATCGGCTCCATTTTGTGTCAAGATAACATCTGGTTTAAAAAAAGCAGCTACTTCTTTTAAAGAGGTCTTATAAACGTCGAGCCAAGACTCATCTTCCGTATAAGCATCAACAGGCACATTAAATGAATAACCATAGCCTTCACTGTGCCCGCGTTCGTTAACGTTTCCCGTGCCTGGAAACAAGTAGCGTCCCGTTTCATGAATGGAAAGAGTACAAACGGAAGGGTCGTCATAAAATGTCCATTGCACGCCGTCACCGTGGTGAGCATCTGTATCGACATAGAGAACACGCGCGTTGTACTTTTGCTGCATATATTTGATGGCTACCGCGCTATCGTTATAAATACAGAAGCCGGAAGCTTTTCCTCGAAAGCCGTGGTGCAATCCTCCTCCTAAATTTAGAGCATGCTGAGCTTTTCCAGTCATCACATAATCTACAGCAGTAAGTGTACCACCAACTAAAAATGCACTGGCTTCATGCATGTTGGGAAACATAGGTGTATCTTCTGTTCCAAGACCAAAATCTGCTGCTTTTTCAACAGAAAGCTCGCCGCTTCCTGCTAATTTTACCGCTTGAATATAGCTAGTATCATGGACAAGCTGAAGTTCTTCATCAGATGCCATCCGCGGTAATACAATATCTTGATTGCCTAAAGCGCCAAATTCCCGTAACAGTTCATATGTTAGTTGAACACGAAGCTGGTTAAACGGATGATTATTGCTGAATTTGTACGAAAGAATATCATCTGAATAAATAAATACAGCGTTACTAGTCATTACGTCATCTCCGGTAATTTAGGCCACAACACCTCATAGCCGTTTTCTTTTAATGTATTTATACTAATCAATGGATTAATAGCTTGAATGCGAAGCACAAGTATTTTATATCGTTCATCTACGTCAGGGTAGACAAGTACGCTTAAGATGTTTGTTCTCGTTGAACCAAAGAGGGATGTAACTTCAGCGAGCACGCCAGCCTTATTTTCTACTTTTATTTCAATTTGTGAACCTGGCTTATTGGTGCCGGTAAGCTGAATAAACGTATGTAATAGATCTCTTTCGGTAACAACGCCTACTAACCGCTTGTTTTTTGTGACGGGAATACAACCGATTTGATGTTCATAAAAAATACTTGCAATTTCTTCAACAAAATCAAGAGGGTGAGCTGTAATGACTTCTGTTTGCATAATCATCCGCACGGGTTCGGATAGAAGAGCAGATGTATAAGTATTATCTAAAATAGATGGACTTGCATCTCTTACGTCACGATCAGAAATGATGCCAACTACGTGATGAAGGTCATTAATGATAGGAATATGTCTAATCTTATGTGTATCTAAAAGTTTCATAGCTTCAGCAATCGTATGGTCGGGGGTTAAGGTAACGAGATCAGTTTTCATCATCTCTTCAACAATCATCAGACACAGCTCCTTTTCTTAAAGGTCAGCTTAATACATAAAGCGATTTCGAAAGCGCAGGCTATCAAATTCTTGTATGCTTTCTTGAGGTACTCTGCTCCCGATTCTTACCATCAAACAATTAGCAGGGTGGGAGCTAATCTCCGGATCATCTGTGGCAAACCACGTCAGTCCGCCTTTATTCATCATTTTCTCCATAATTTTGCGGTAATCCCACACATTTAGCCCTGTTCCTTTTAAATCCCAATGCCAGTAGTATTCTGTCGTAATGACAATATAATCTTCCATTGCATCATCCATCATAGATACGATAAGCAAGTTTTTACCAACAGCGTAGCTGCGAAATGGAGCGGCTACCTCTATAGCTCCTAATTCGATTAAATTCTCCATATTTCCTTCCGACCATCGTTCTAGAGGATCCGGATATAAAAAGGTTACATAACCAATGATTGTATGATGATGGCGAGCAATAATGATTCTACCTTCAGGCAAGTTGGCAATCTCGATCAATGCTTCTTTTTGCTGTTCAGGTGGACGAAAGGCTGTTAGTTGCTCATGAAAATCAAGTTGTTGCAAGGTCTGGGAGGAAACAGGTCCTTCAATAACAATTGCTCCAACAGCGGTTTTTAGTTCTTTCATATTGTATGTTTGGGAATGTTTCACATGAATCACCACCTTCAAGCAGTCTTATCTGTATTATAATACAAAAAAAACTTTATATTAAAGCGTTTTCAAAAAATTAAATAAAAGAAAAGGAGTTTTTTAGAATACATAGAATAAAAAATTAAAAGAGATTCTTGTTCATTCGACACTTCTATAACAGAGGTTGTCATATAACAAGGGAGACTATTATCCCAATTCCGACAAATAATTTTTATAAAATTGTGAAAAGTCTATTTTTGTTATATAATAGGTTTGTAAATTTTATACATAAGGGGGAGTTTGTGATGAAGGTGGAAGCGCTTCCTGTAATTGAAGGGGTATACAACTTACAGGACTATGATAAAACGTATCAAACCTTTGACTGGTCACAAGTGGAGAAGGAATTTTCATGGCATGAAACAGGTAAACTAAATGCAGCTTATGAAGCAATTGATAAGCACGCAAACTCTACGCGTAAAAATAAAGTTGCGCTTTATTATCGAGACGCGCAGCGCAATGAAAAATACACATTCAAAGAAATGAAAGAATGGTCAAACAAAGCCGCAAACGTGCTAAAACAAGCAGACGTAGAAAAAGGAGATCGCGTGTTTATCTTTATGCCTCGCTCTCCGGAACTTTATTTTGCATTGTTAGGAGCGGTGAAGCTTGGTGCTATTGTTGGGCCTTTATTTGAAGCGTTCATGGAAGGTGCAGTAAAAGATCGTTTGCAAGACAGTGATGCAAAAGTGTTAATTACGACGCCTGAACTGCTGAGCCGCGTTCCGGTGAAAGATTTGCCAGCTTTAAAACACATTCTCCTGGTAGGGGAAAATGTAGAAGAAGAAGGCATTCAACTAGATTTTCTGAAGCGATTAGAAGCGGCGAATAAAGAGGTGGAAATTGAGTGGGTAGATAGAACAGATGGTATGCTGCTTCATTATACATCAGGTTCAACTGGCAAACCAAAAGGGGTGCTTCATGTTCACAACGCAATGCTTCAGCACTATCAAACTGCAAAGTGGGTACTCGACTTAAAAGATGACGATGTGTATTGGTGTACAGCAGATCCCGGTTGGGTAACGGGGACTTCCTATGGGATTTTTGGTCCTTGGCTTGCTGGAGCAACCAATGTGATTGTAGGAGGACGATTTAGTCCAGATGCATGGTATCAAGCACTTGAAGATTTTGGCGTAACGGTTTGGTACAGTGCACCTACAGCTTTTCGTATGCTAATGGGTGCTGGTGATGACTTAGTTAAACGTTATGATTTAAGCAATCTCAGACATGTATTAAGTGTGGGAGAACCGTTAAATCCTGAAGTGGTACGCTGGGGAATGAAGGTGTTCCAAAAACGTATTCATGATACGTGGTGGATGACTGAAACTGGCGGTCAGACGATTTGTAATTATCCGTCTATGAAAATTAAGCCAGGATCTATGGGGAAACCAATTCCAGGTGTACAAGCAGCAATCGTTGACGATCAAGGACAAGAGCTTCCACCTTATCGAATGGGTAACTTAGCAATTAAAAAAGGCTGGCCATCTATGATGCATACGATTTGGAACAACAAAGAAAAGTATGAGTCATATTTTATTCCAGGTGATTGGTACGTATCAGGTGATTCGGCGTATATGGATGAAGACGGTTATTTTTGGTTCCAAGGCCGAATCGATGATGTTATTATGACGGCAGGAGAACGCGTGGGTCCATTTGAAGTAGAAAGTAAGCTTGTTGAACACCCTGCTGTAGCAGAAGCGGGTGTTATTGGTAAGCCTGACCCTGTGCGCGGGGAAATTATTAAAGCATTTATCGCACTTAGAGATGGGTATGAATCTTCAGATGAACTGATTGAAGATATTCGTCAATTTGTGAAAAAAGGGTTAGCTGCTCATGCAGCCCCGCGTGAAATCGAGTTTAAAGATAAGCTACCTAAAACACGAAGTGGTAAAATTATGCGTCGCGTTTTAAAAGCGTGGGAATTAGATTTGCCAACGGGCGATTTGTCAACGATGGAAGACTAAGGAGTAAATGTTTCAATCTTTGTAGGGAAAATAAGTGATTTTTATAAAGTTCAAACAGCCAGCTGTTTGAACTTTTTTTTGGACTTGAATTTTAAAATGAAATCATTCATAATTGTGGGGTGTAAACTTTTAAATAAAATAAACTGCAGTGATAGGAAGAAGTAATACTTGTCTCCCTGTTTAAGAGAGCTGATGGTTGCTGAAAATCAGTACATAGACAAATATGAAATACGTCCTTGAGCATCTTTTGTGAACTTACAGTAGCAAAAGACGGGTAGACCGTTACATCATTTAAGTGGGAAATAATTTATTTCCAAATAGGGTGGTACCGCGATATTTTCGTCCCTTCTTTTTTAAGAAGGGGCGTTTTTTATGTTGTTCAACAACTTGTAACGAGCAATTAGATAAAGGAGAGAATATATAACATGGATATTTTACAAGATCTTGAGTTTCGAGGGCTCATTAACCAACAAACGGATGAAAAAGGTTTAAGTGAACTTTTGAGTAAAGAGTCTGTTCGTTTGTACTGTGGATTCGATCCGACAGCCGACAGCCTTCACATCGGCCACATGCTTCCTGTTTTAATTTTACGTCGCTTTCAACAAGCTGGACACCAACCAATTGCATTAGTTGGTGGAGGTACGGGTCTTATTGGAGATCCAAGCGGTAAAAAAGCAGAGCGTACATTAAATGAAAAAGAAACGGTTGCCATGTTTAGTGAGCGTATTAAAGGTCAGCTTTCACGCTTCTTAGATTTCGAAGAAGGTGAAAATGCAGCAGTTATTGCAAATAACTATGACTGGATTGGCTCATTAGATGTTATTACATTCCTACGAGATATCGGTAAAAACTTTGGTATTAACTATATGATGGCAAAGGATTCTGTTCAATCTCGTATCGAATCAGGCATTTCATTTACGGAATTTAGCTACATGATTTTACAATCATACGATTTCTTGAATTTATACCAAACATATAACTGTAAGCTTCAAATTGGCGGCAGCGACCAATGGGGAAATATTACAGCTGGCTTAGAATTAATTCGTAAATCAGAAGAAGATGCAAAAGCATTTGGATTAACAGTTCCGCTTGTAACAAAAGCGGACGGGACGAAGTTCGGTAAAACAGAAGGCGGAGCAATTTGGTTAGACCCTGAAAAAACAAGTCCGTATGAATTCTACCAATTCTGGATTAATACAGATGATCGTGATGTTATAAAATATTTAAAATACTTTACATTCTTATCACACGAGGAAATTAATGAATTAGCAGCTTCTGCAAAAGAAGCTCCTGAAAAACGCGAAGCACAAAAAGCACTAGCGGCAGCGATGACTACGCTTGTACACGGTGAAGAAGCTCTTGAGCAAGCAATTCGTATTTCGCAAGCTTTATTTAGCGGAAGTATTTCAGAGTTAACAGCAGAAGAAATTAAGCAGGGATTCAAGGATGTTCCTTCTTACACGCATACAGGTCAAGATATTGGTTTAATTGATTTACTTGTAGAAAGTAAAATTTCTCCTTCTAAACGTCAAGCACGTGAAGATATTTCAAACGGTGCGATTTACTTAAACGGTGAGCGTGAACAAGATTTACAAAAAACAGTAGGTGCAGAAGACCGTATTGAAGGTCAATTCACAGTGATTCGTCGAGGCAAGAAAAAATATACGCTTATTCAATACGCATAAAAAAAGGCCGAAAGGCCTTTTTTTATATATAGACAGTAAAAAAGCCGCTCCATAAGGAACGGCTTTTTACTATTAACGAGAGTAGAACTCTACGATTAGTGCTTCGTTGATTTCAGCAGATAATTCAGAACGCTCTGGTAAGCGAGTGAATGTACCTTCTAATTTCTCAGCGTCTACTGTTAAGTAGTCTGGTACGAAGTTGTTAACTTCAAGCGCTTCTTTCACGATTGAAAGGTTGCGAGATTTTTCGCGAACACCGATCACTTGACCAGGTTGTACACGGTAAGATGGGATGTCAACGCGTTTACCGTCAACTAAAACGTGACCGTGGTTAACTAATTGACGAGCTTGACGACGAGTGCGTGCAAGACCCATACGGTATACTAAGTTATCAAGACGAGCTTCTAAAAGAATCATGAAGTTCTCACCGTGCTTACCAGTTAATTTACCAGCAGCAACGAATAAGTTACGGAATTGACGCTCAGTTACACCATACATGTGGCGTAATTTTTGCTTTTCTTGTAATTGTAAACCGTACTCAGAAATTTTCTTACGTTGACCTGGGCCGTGTGGACCTGGAGCGTAAGGGCGTTTTTCTAATTCTTTACCTGTACCACTTAGAGAAAGACCTAAGCGACGAGAGATTTTCCAACTTGGACCTGTATAACGAGCCATGATGACTCCTCCTTGTTTGTGTTTTTATTTTATGCAAAACAAAAACAGACACATTCTAGCGATATGCTCATTTTGTTTTCATGTACCATCGCTCTAGCAGCAGAGAGTTACACGATACACCATCTTGTTAAAAGGATTGCTACTTCTGTAAAACAATCTTTTAATGAGGAACAAAATGAAAAAACATAAAGAAGATTGTATAAGCTGCAATATTTCACACAACGAGTATTATAGGTGTTTCCTCGTATAAAGTCAAGGAAGATTGAAGATTAAAAGAATGTAAAAGAAAGGATATATTCATTTGAAGTATGAAAGGAGAAGAAAGAACGTAAGAAAACGGTGGTGATGGGCTAATCAAACGTTTGTTTAATAAGCAAAAACCGCTGATTTGCAGCGGTTTTTTTGCTTATTCATATTCAAAGAAAAGAAGTGAGTTCTTTCACGAATTCTTCAAGATACTGTTGATCGATTTCATCAAAGCGATTCTTGATTGGACTGTCAATATCAAGAACACCTAAAAGTTTACCGTCTTTTACCATTGGCACAACGATTTCAGATTGAGAAGCAGCATCACATGCAATGTGGCCAGGGAATGCATGAACATCTTCAATTCGCTCTGTTCTTTGATTTTGAGCTGCTGTACCGCATACGCCTTTTCCAAGTGGAATTCGAACACAAGCCGGCAGCCCCTGGAAAGGACCGAGTACTAACTCGCCGTCTTCCATTAAATAAAAACCTACCCAGTTTACTTCATTTAAAAATTGATTTAGTAAAGCTGAAGCATTTGCTAGATTAGCAATGGTATTGCTTTCTCCTTCTAATAGGGCGCGTAATTGCTTAATTACTAATTCATAATCCTTTTGTTTTGAGCCGCTGTAGTTTTCGACATTAAACAATGTATTCTCCTCCATTCAACATAAGATTTAATGAATTTTTATCAGGAAACGTCAGTTTTAACGCTACTTTGTCGATAAAAGATTACAGGAACTAAAAAGCCTATCACGAATTATGTAGAGAGGCTACTAAAATCCTTTTTAAATACTGTAACGATTTCTACACAATTTTGCAATCATATGTGTTTTGTAAAAATAAATCGAAATGAGGTGTAGATAGATGGCTGTACAGTCAAAAACGAAAGAGAAAATTATTGATGCGGCTGTTTCTCTTTTTAACGTAAAAGGTTTTGATGGTACGTCGGTGCGCGAGATTGCAGGAAAAGCGAAAGTGAACGTAGCGAATATTTCATATTATTTTCATAGCAAAGAAGGATTGCTTGAAAGTTTAGTGATTTCTTATTTTGAAGGTTATATTGGGGTGCTGGAGCAAGCATTCGAAGAAATGAAAAAGCTGTCTTCAACAGAAAGTATGATCGTGATGATTCGAGCTATCTTACATTACCAGCACGAAAATAGGCATATTGCCCGGCTTGTATATAGAGAAATCTCTCTTGACACGATTTTAATTCGAGAAGTTATGACTACGTATTTAACCAAGGAAAAATACTACTTAAAAACAATCCTTGAAAGAGGGATGAAAGAAAAGGAATTTCGAAAGCTGCACGTTTCCTTTACAATCATTGAGCTTAAGGGCATGCTGTCTATGCCTTATCTTCATCCTCAGTACCTAAGTGAAGTTCTTCATATATTGCCTCACGAACCGTATTTTGTTCAGCAATATGCGATTGAGCTTGAGCAATGGGTGCACACAACGGTATGTTTACCATATGAACGGACAAACAAACTGCGCGTTCAATTATCCTGAATGGAGCTCTCCATAGCCTTGGCCTAAATCCTTCGCACAGTGGGCGTCTGACCCATATACGAGAGGGATTTTTTTCTGTTGGGCTGCTTTTACGACAAAGGGAGCTGGATACGCTTCCTTGCACAAAGGCTTAAACAACCCTGCACCATTATAATCCAAAGCCAGATCTTTCATTTTTATTTCATCGAGTATTGCTAAAATAATAGGGGAAAGTGTGTCTTCATATGGAAAGCGAGTTTGAAATTTATGTACGAGTGTCATATGACCAATGCGCTTAGGCTTATAAACGCCTAAACTGGCCTGTACAGAGCGTAATACCGTGTTGTAATACTTATCATATACTTTGCTTACGCTGCCAAACTTCTGTACAATATGTGCAAATACGTCAGCGCTAAAATCTAGGCAGTCATATCCTTCTTCATGTTTTAAGAAGTGGACAGAAAGTATGCTGTCATCGAGATAAGGACCATACTCGTTTAAGAAATCTGTTGTTTCGTGTTCAAATCCTTCAATAAAGTCAACTTCCAATCCGATATTGATACGAATATCGCGCTCAAATTCTTTTTTAACTTGCTGTACGTTTTGAATGTAGCGATCAAGTTTGTCAGGATCCATTCCGCTGTCGCGATCAGGCGTCGGATCACTGAAGCTTTTTGGTAATGGAGCATGCTCTGTAAACGAAATCTCGCCAAAGTTCAGGGAAATCGCCTGTTCAACATATTGTTGCAATGAATCAGGTGAACCGTGTGGGCAAAATGGAGTATGAATATGTTTGTCAACTTTCATAAAAAATGCCTCCTTTTTTCTTCTTTTTCCATTGTAACGACACAAAGTGACTCCATGCCAATATTTTGTATAAAAAAATTTAATTTTTTGCTCAAAAGTTGGACTTTACATGGTATCATAAAAACATTGACGCAAAAAAATTTAAAGGATTAAATTCACCCTTTTTATAAATAAGAAACTTGTCATGTAGAACACACTGTAAGGGGGCTTAGTATGGAATTCATTATAGCACTAATCATACTTATTATCGGATTAGTTGTGTACGGAATGTTTTCACGTAAAAAGATTTATCAAGAAATTGATCGCCTGGAAACGATCAAAGTCGAATTAGCAAATACGCCAGTTGCAGAGGAAATTTCAAAAGTAAAAGAATTGAACATGACAGGTCAAACTGAAGAGCTATTTGAACGTTGGCGTGAGCAGTGGGATGAAATTATATCAACTAATCTCCCGAAAATTGATAAAGAACTGTTTGAAACGGAAGAAGCAGCGGATAAATACCGATTTAAAAAAGCGAAGCAGTTATCTATACATATTGATCAAGCCTTAGAACAAACCAAGATAGATATTGAAAACATACTTACTGAACTTCAAAATTTAATTGGTAGCGAACAAGATAATCGATATGATATTGAGGAATTAAATCAGCTTCACCGCCATGTGAAGAAAAAATTGCTCGCACATCGGTATTCCTATGGAAATGCTGAAAAAACGTTAGAATACGCAATTAATACCTCTAAAGAGCAGTTTAAAAAATACGAGGAAGAGACGATTAACGGAAACTATCTTCAAGCACGTGAGATTGTTCTTCAATTAAAAACTGATTTAACAGCTATTGATTCGTATTTAGAACAAATTCCAAAAGTGTTAGTTGAGTGTCAGACCACTCTTCCTGTTCAGTTCAATGAACTGCTTGAAGGGTTCCGCGAAATGAGTGAGCAGGGATATGTGTTAGATCATCTGCAAGTAGAAGAAACGGTAGAGCTTTTAAAACAAGAAACTGCTGAAATTATTGCAGATATTGAAGAATTATATGTGGAAGAAGCGATTACAAAACTAGATGATGTGAACGAACGCTTAGAGCAGTTGTATGACTCACTTGAGCATGAGGTTTTCTCCTATCATAAAATGAACCGTGAATCTCATACGGTATCTAACTTCCTTCGTATGCTTCAAGAACGAAACCGTGAGCTTCGTGAAGAAACGCTATTTGTACAGCAAAGCTATCATTTTAAAGAGCGCGATTTAGACGTATATTATAAAATGGACCGCGAACTAAAACGATTGACTAACTTGTACTATAATATTTCGGACAAGGTGGCGGAGCACAATTTAGCCTACAGTGTGATCCAAGAAGAACTCGAAGACGTTTCCAAACAGCTTAACCAATTAAAAGAATCTCAGGAATCCTATAGCGATATGCTACAAGCTCTTCGCAAAGATGAGCTCTCAGCTAAGGACAAAATAGAAGAACTGAAATCTCAGTTGATTGAAGCACGACGCCTTATTCAAAAAAGCAACCTTCCTGGTGTTCCTGAAGAATATAAAGTGCAGCTTGAAAAAACGGTTCATATCTTAAATGAAGTAACCGCTAAGCTGAAAGAAAAACCGCTTAATATTCAAGCTGTTCAATCTTTACTTGAAGATGCTGTTGGTTTTGTTCAGGATACATTTGATGAAACAGAGGCAATGTTAGAAGAAGCGCGACTCGTTGAAAGAGTGATTCAATACGGTAACCGTTATAGAAGTACTCATCACTCAATTGCACAGTCTTTAGAAGAAGCAGAAGAAGCATTTCGTCATTATGAATACAAAGAAGCATTAAAACAGGCATCTGCAGCTATTGAGCAAGTAGATCCTGGTGCGTTGGATCGTATACAGCGTATTGTATCTTCACAGAGTTAAAAAGCTCGTGTCCAAAGGACGCGAGCTTTTTTATGACGCTTTTCTTTGCATACTATCTCGTATCTCTTTCAATGCTAATGGTATAGTCTATACATACGGTAGCAACTGTTAGGATAAGCAAGGGGAGGCCTTGCTTATAAAGTGGCAAATAGCTTTGAAAAGATCGTCTATCCTTGTTATGATTACTAAGGCAAAACCTAATTTAAAAAAGCATCAAGGTATGTTATGATAATACGTTGTTCCGAAAAAATGAAGAAGGGGGCGCGCATCCTTGATTTATTTAGATAATAGCGCTACAACAAAACCCTATAATGAAGTCATACAATCTTTTACTAAAGTAGCTACAACTTATTATGGCAATCCATCCTCCCTCCATCAGTTTGGCGTACAGGCGGAGAATTTGTTGAGCCGTTCGCGTGAGCAAGTAGCAGAATTGCTGCACGTATCGTCAAATGAAATTATCTTTACATCTGGAGGAACGGAAGGGAATAATTTGGCTATTAAAGGCGTAGCGATGCAATATAAAAGCCGAGGTCAGCATATCATTACGACAAATATTGAACATGATTCTGTTCATGAACCATTCAAGCAGTTAGAAGCCCTAGGATTTAACGTTACGTATGTTCCGGTAAATTCCAGTGGATTTGTATCACCTGCGGCTATTGAATCAGCTATTACGGATGAAACCATTTTAGTATCTGTTATGCATGTAAATAATGAGATTGGCACCATTCAGCCAATTGAAGAAATTGGACAGATGCTGACGAACTATTCAAAGGTGCTTTTTCACGTCGATCATGTGCAGGGGATTGGAAAAGTTCCGCTTTCTTTAGCGGATCATAAAATTGATTTATGCACATTATCAGGACACAAAATTCACGGCTTAAAAGGGACGGGAATTTTATATAAACGAAATGGAGTTCAGCTTCATCCGCTGCTTAGCGGAGGCTCTCAGGAAATGCAGCATCGATCAGGCACGGAAAATGTGCCAGGAATCGTAGCATTTGCTAAAGCACTTCGTTTAACACTTGAACATGCTGCTCAAAATCAGCAAAAAATGCGGAAAATAAAAGCAGAACTGATGGACAACCTTTCTGCTCACGAAAGAATCACAATTAATACGCCGAATGAGCATTCGGCACCTCATATTATAAATTTTACAGCACAAGGTATTAAAGGTGAGGTTTTTGTTCACGCTCTTGAAGAAAAAGGAGTGTTTGTCTCCACTACATCTGCTTGCTCATCAAAGCGAAAAAAGCCAAGCAAAACGCTTTTAGCTATCGGTAAAAATTACGAAGAAGCCGATCAGTCCATTCGATTAAGCTTGTCAGGCTTAAATGATTATAATGAAGTAACGCCCATTGTAAATGCTATTTTCACAGTAATTGAAGATCTAAAGAAAGTAATGAGGTAAATGATTATGATATATAACCATATTTTAATTCGGTACGGAGAAATCTCAACCAAAGGACAAAATAGAAAAAAATTTGTTGCCCAGCTAAGAAAAAATATCGTAACGGCTCTTAGTGCATTCCAAAATATTCACGTGAAATACACAAGAGACCGCATGTATATTCACTTAAACGGTGAAAATCATGAGCCTATCATCGAACGTCTTCAGCAAATCTTTGGTATTCAAAGCTTTAGTTTAGCATTAAAAGTTGAAAATGAGCTTGAAGCGATTCAAGAAGCAGCGTTAGAAGCAATGAAAGAATTTGATATAGAAGGAAAAACATTCAAAGTATCTACTCGGAGAGCGTATAAACAATTTCCTCTTGATACAAACGAATTAAATTATTCAGTAGGAAGTCATATTCTACGAAATACAGAGCATCTACAGGTAAACGTAAAAGAACCAAGCGTAAATGTACGAGTAGAAGTGAGAAGTGAAGCAACGTATATTACATGTTTTGATTATCGCGGAGCAGGAGGTCTTCCAGTTGGTACGAGTGGAAAAGCGATGCTGATGCTTTCTGGAGGAATCGACAGCCCGGTTGCAGGATACTTAGCCATGAAGCGCGGTTTAGAAATAGAGGCGGTTCATTTTTACAGTCCGCCTTTTACAAGTGAACGTTCTAAGCAAAAAGTCATCGATTTAACGCAAAAATTAACGGCTTATCACGAAAAAGTAAAGCTTCACATTGTACCGTTTACAGCTGTACAGCAAGCGATTCAAAAGCAAATTCCAGAGAATTATACCATGACCTCTACACGCCGTATGATGCTTCGAATTACGGACCTTATTCGTGAAAAAAATGAATCGTTAGCTATCGTAACTGGCGACAGCTTAGGGCAGGTAGCTAGTCAAACGGTTGAGAGCATGTATGCGATTAATGAAGTGACTAATACGCCAATTTTGCGTCCGCTTGTAACAATGGATAAAACGGAGATTGTTGAAATTGCCCGCAAAATTGATACACATGAAATTTCGAATCGACCGTATGAAGACTGCTGTACAATTTTTACGCCAAGCTCACCAAAAACGAAGCCAAAGCGTGAAAAAATAAATCGATACGAACAATTTTATGACTTTGAAACATTAATTCAAGAAGCGGTAAATAATGTAGAAACGCTTGAGATGACAGCTTCTTCGGCTACAAATACCGCAGACAGCGTAGAAGATTTGTTTTAAAAGTTAAATTTCATAAAATTACCAAAAAAATAATGTATGATGCCATGTGTTTTGACACAATCTATATTCAACAAGGAGGTGAAAACACATGGCAAACACAAACAAATTAGTAGCTCCTGGTTCAGCAGCTGCTATCGACCAAATGAAGTACGAAATCGCTTCTGAATTCGGTGTAAATCTTGGACCAGAAGCAACAGCTCGCGCTAACGGATCTGTTGGTGGAGAAATCACTAAACGCTTAGTTCAAATGGCTGAGCAACAACTTGGTGGTAAATAAGTCATATTAACTAAATAATGATGGCTAAAAAGAGTGGGGGAAACCTCACTCTTTTGTCTTGTTTGTTTTGTCACGTATAATAGAGACAAGATCAAGCTTTATAAAGTAAAGGAGATGTTGGCGATGGGGACTTTATTTTACGGCGGCAAAATATATACGATGCTAAAAGAAGATGAGCATGTAGAAAGCGTATATGTTGAAAAAGGATTCATTGAAGATATAGGCGCAGAAGAAGATCTAAGAATCAAATGGGGTCCTGAGATTAACAAAGAAGTACACCTCAAAGGATATCCAATGTATCCGGGCTTTGTAGATAGCCATCTTCACTTAATTGGTCACGGTGAAAAGCTCCTTAGGCTTGATTTGTCTCAAGCTACTTCTAGGGAAGACGTGCTGATGCGCGTTCGGCAAAAAGTAGAGAGTACACCAAAAGGAGAATGGGTAATTGGAGAAGGTTGGGATGAAAATCAGTGGGAAGATTCCTCTTTGATTCAGTATCAAGATCTTGATCAACTTTCAATTGAACATCCTATTATGTTGAAGCGAGTCTGTCGTCACGGATTAGTAGTAAACGGGACTGCTCTTAAAATAGCCGGGATTACAGCTGAAACACGCGACCCGGAGGGAGGTATTATCCAGAGGGATGAAGCGGGAAATCCTACCGGTTTTTTGGCTGATCAAGCGCAAGAATTAGTAACGGCTCATATTCCTCAAGTATCAGAAGCATACATTCGACAAGCTCTTTCAGTAGCCATTAAAGATTGTGTTCAGCACGGATTGACGGGTGGACATACGGAAGATTTAAATTATTATGGAGGCTTTTTGCGTGCATATCAAGCATTTCAAGACGTTATTCATAAAGAAAAGCAGCTGTTTCGTGCTCATTTACTTGTTCATCATGAAGCTGTAGATGATATGTATACATACGTTGAAGAAAAGAAAGACACATCCGCTTTTATTGAAATAGGGCCAATGAAGATTTTTGCTGATGGTTCGCTCGGCAGTCAATCTGCTCTTTTAAGCTTTCCATACAAAAGCGACCCATCTACAAGAGGTGTAGCTATTCAATCACTCGATGAATTAAAACAGCTAGTGAGAAAAGCCAGAGAATTGGGCATGACGGTTGCAATTCATGCGATTGGTGATTTAGCGTTTCAATATGTAGTAGAAAGCATCGAACAATATCCTCCTCAAACAGGGCAAAGAGATCGTATTATTCATGCGCAAATTCTACGAAAAGATTTAGTTGAGCGTGTAAAAAAGCTCCCGGTTGTATTGGATATCCAGCCTCGGTTTTTAGCCAGTGATTTTCCATGGGTCATTGAAAAAATTGGAGAAGAGCATTTGGACTATTGCTATGCGTGGAAAACGTTATTGGACGAGGGCGTTATGTGTGCAGGCGGATCGGATGCGCCTATTGAACCTATCAATCCCATGTTAACAATTCATGCAGCAGTTTCTAGAAAAACTTCTCCGAACAGCTCGGTCGTTTACATACCGTCTGAGCGACTTACAGTATTTGAAGCTGTTCAGCTGTTTACTTTAGGAAGCGCGCAGGCCATTCATCAAGAGCATAAAAAAGGATATATTCAAAAGGACTATGTAGCTGATTTTACCGTATTAGAAAGAGATCTGTTTGAGATACCTGCAGATGATATTCCAGGGGTACAGGTGCAGATGACTGCTATTAATGGAGAAATTGTATATCAAAAATAAAAAGCGCCTTTGGGCGCTTTTTATTATAGAAATGTACGCTTAACTCGTTGCCAGAAAGAGTTATCTTTCAGCTTGACCGTTTTAATTTGACGGTCGCTTAAACGAATTTGAACTTGATCAACTTGACGTGCATTTAATGCTTCGTTATCTATTCCAATAATTGGACTGTGGTTGTTGTCATTGGATAGTTTTAAAGTGAGCGTATGCTCAGCGCTTAGGATGAATGAAGATCCTAATGTACGATAGTTATTATTATTTAGCGATGCCAATTCGCTGACTTGCATACAAGGAATTAACGGATCAACTACGGCTCCACTTACCGATTTATTATAAGCCGTACTGCCTGTTGGTGTTGAAATAATCATCCCATCCCCACGGAATGTTTCAAAGTGATTTTCATTAATAAAAACATCTAGACTGAGTGTTTTTATAACACCTGATCGAATCGAACATTCATTTAAGCAATAAAAAGAAGTTCCTTGATCAATTTGAGTTTGTAAAACGGGAAATCGACGTACTTCTATATTTTCTGTCGTAATAGCTTCAATCATTTTATCCGTTTCATCGATATGAAAATCGCAGTAAAAGCTTAGTTGATCTGAAGTTGTGACACCAGCATATAAGCAGTCATCTCGAAAGCCAGATTGACGGACAGCCTGTAAGAAAGCTCCGTCACCGCCAATACTTACAATGATGTTAGCGCTGTCGAAATGATCTACTACTTGAAAGTCATATTGTTTTGCAAGTTCAATAAGTGGACTTACAAGCGCCTTTGTTTCCTGGTTTTTTGGATGAAAGAAATAAACGTTGCGACGATTTGGCATAGATAGTTCCCCCTTGTTTGTCTGATATGTAAAATATTAGCGATAAAGTAAACTTTTTAAAAAAAGTTTGTTACAATAATTATAGCATTATTGCTTTAGAAATTAAAAGAATAATCTTTTAATTCTGACACCTAAAAAGGAGGATTTTCATGAACAAAAAAAGGTGGATTGCTCTTTTAATTGCGGCCTGCTTATTCATTTTTTCTGCGATTGTTAATATTGGTTTTTCAGTCAAAGAAGAAAAAGATGACGGTCTGGCAGGCATCTTTGGAGGAGACGACAGCGAACTATCAGAAACAGTTATTGAAAAAGGGAATACAGCTAAGAAAATTGCAGTGCTAGAGGTCAATGGAACGATTCAAGATACAGGAAGCGGTTCCTCTCCGCTTATGTCCCAAAATGGTTATAACCACCAAGCATTTTTAAAGCAGCTAGAGGCTGCAAAAAATGATAAGGCAGTTAAAGGAGTCATTATTAAGGTGAATTCACCGGGCGGCGGCGTCGTTGAAAGTGCTGAAATACATAAAAAAATTGAAGAGCTGAAGAAAGAAACGAAAAAGCCAGTGTATATTTCAATGGGATCAATGGCTGCTTCAGGAGGCTATTACATTTCAACAGCGGCTAACAAAATCTATGCAATCCCGGACACTTTAACAGGTTCACTAGGTGTAATTATGCAAAGCGTTAACTACGGCAAGCTGGCTGATAAACTAGGAGTAGAATCTGTCGTGATTAAAAGCGGGGCTCATAAAGATATTATGTCTCCAACAAGAGAAATGACCGGAGAAGAAAAAGAAATTATGCAAACACTTGTAGACAACTCGTACGATGGTTTCGTCAATGTTATCTCTGAGGGACGTCACTTGTCTAAAGAAAAAGTGCGTTCTATAGCAGATGGACGAGTGTACGATGGACGTCAGGCTAAAGAGCTGAAGCTGGTCGATCAACTAGGCTATTTTGAAGATGCGGTAACAGGAATGGAGAAAGATTATAAGTTAAAAGGGGCTCAAGTAATTCAATACAATCAAGGATTCGGACTGCCTTCTTGGCTTTCAATGAGCATGCAAAAAGTAATAGGTGGAGATGAACAAGTCACTGCAATGTTAAAAACATTTGCGCAGCCAAGCTCTCCGCGTCTGATGTATTTATATGCAGAATAGAGGTGGGAACATGGAAAATCAGTCTCATTCAACCGAATCAAACGACAATATAAAACATGAGCCAGCGGTAAGTACGCCAATAGGTAGTGAATTCCATTATGCAGGCTTTTGGATGCGCTTTTGGGCATATCTTTTAGATCTAGCTGTGGTAGCTAGCTTGAACTCTCTGCTGATCAAGCCCATTTTCCATTTAGCAGGTATTTCTCGAGAAGATGGATTTTTTTCTCCTTATACGATTGTAACGGTTATTATCTTCTATGGTTATTTTGTTTTAATGACCAAGTATTTTGGACAAACGCTTGGAAAAATGGTGTTTGGGCTTAAAGTAGTATCGCTGAAAGACTCCACGTTAACTTGGCCTGTTGTGCTGTTTCGTGAAGGAGTTGGACGCTATATTTCTAAAACGGTTTTTTTACTAGGCTATTTATTAGTTGCGTTTTTACCTAAGAAGCAAGGAGCACACGATTACTACGCAGATACAACCGTCATACACGAAGGTACAATCAGCAGATAATAAAAACGGGCTGGAATAAAAGGATTTTAGACGAAGTAAAAAACGAACCACTGATCAAGACTTTTGATTAGTGGTTCGTTTTTTTTGTTATGGTAAACGCAGGTTTCATTTGTTTAGATTCTTCTAGCAGTTGATTTCCGTGCAAGACTTCGCTTTCCGCGGGAGTCTTCGCCTTGTCCTCCAATCAACTGCGGTGTCACAAGCGGTTCAGCCCATGTATCCCATTTGTTCATCTTGAGATTGGATTCATTTCGTTATATCTCAACCTCTTTTTATTGTTTCCATAAGGTTTAATATTCTGTGTTTTGGAGATAATGTGAAGCTAAGAAGGAGTGAAGGATGTGCTATGGCTTTTATGGATATTGCTAGCACTTTTAATTGTTATTGTACTTATTGTATGGACAAAAATTACGCTGTTTGTAGATCTTCACCATGTCCGAGATAACGATTATTACAGAGTGAGACTCAGGGCTTGGTTTGGTCTTATTCGCTATACATATGAAATTCCGGTAGTGAAAGTAAGAAAAGATTCACCGCGTTTGCTTGTTGAAAAGAAGAAAGGAACGGGTGATCAAGGAAAAGAAGATGAGAATTCATGGAGTGATTATTCTGTAGAAGACGGGCTAAGCATGTTAGAAAATGCGAAGCAATTTCTTGAACAGGTAGTCGGTTTTCATAAAATTTTCCGTCGTTTCTTACAGAAAGTAACGGTAAGTGATATTAGATGGCACAGCCGTTTCGGCTTAGGTGACGCTGCGTTAACAGGCGTACTTACCGGGGCTGTATGGTCTGCAAAGGGGAGCATAGTTGGTATAATCAGCCGTTATATGAAATTAAAAGATATGCCTGTCATGAGCGTTACTCCTGTATTTCAACATCTTTGGTCAGAAACGGTATTTGAGTGCATAATTTCTTTTCGAGTTGGTCAAGCTATTCTAGTAGGTTTACGGACCTTGAGATACTGGCGGCATACGTCCAAAAAGCGTCGTAAAAGATGGAAGTCGTCAAATAAGAACAAGACACACTCTGTGAAAACATAAGGAGGTTATCTTAATGGCAGAACATCCAATTAAAAGTTTAATGTCGACAGCTATGGAAAATTTAAAGGAAATGATTGATGTTAATACAATCATTGGTGATCCTGTAGAAACACCTGATGGCAGTGTTATTTTAACTGTCTCAAAAGTAGGGTTTGGTTTTGCAGCGGGCGGAAGTGAATTTGGAGTAGAAGGGCATGCACCATCTTCTCCGGGACAGCATCAGCAAGAATCAGGTCATCCATTTGGCGGAGGTAGCGGTGGCGGTGTATCAATTACGCCAATTGCCTTTTTAATTGTGAGTGGAAGCGGAATTAAAATGCTTCACCTTAACGAAAGTACACATTTATATGAAAAGATTTTAGATACAGCACCTCAAGCAATTGAACGCTTGCAACAAATGTTTAAACGAAACAATCATCAGCAGGATCAGCATAATCAACAAAATCAGCATCATGATAGTGCAAACGATTTTAATTTGTAAGTATAAAATAAAGCTTTGCTTGCTTCTTTGAATAGTAAAAGAAGCAAGCAAAGCTTATTTTGTTTGGTTTGTTTTCTAGCTTGGAGTGCCATGTTTTGTATGTCATTTAATTGCAATATAGAGACAGACAAGCTAATATGAACAGTGTACATACTTATTTAAAGGAGGAATTATTCGTGACTAAATTTAAAGGTAACGATGTAACATTATTAGGAAATCAAGTGAAGGTTGGAGACAAGGCTCCAAACTTTACTGTTTTAGCAAATGATTTATCAGAAGTAACGCTTGACAGTACAAAGGGTTCTGTTCGCCTAATCAGTGTAGTTCCTTCTATTGATACTGGAGTTTGTGATGCGCAAACTCGCCGCTTCAACGAAGAAGCAGCTAAATTAGATAACGTAAAAGTATTAACAGTAAGCGTAGATTTACCGTTTGCTCAAAAGCGCTGGTGTGGTGCTAATGGCATTGATAATGTTCAAACTTTATCTGACCACCGCGACTTATCTTTCGGAGAAGCATATGGTGTAGCTATTCAAGAATTACGCTTATTAGCTCGTTCAATCTTTGTGGTAGACTCAAATGACAACGTAACGTATGTTGAGTACTTACCAGAAGTAACTGAGCATCCGAACTACGAAGCAGCAATCGAAGCAGCTAAAACAGCTAAGTAAGATTGTCAGTGGCGTTCGGCAGAAGGCGGAAAACAATGTTTTTCGCCTTCTTTGTGTTTTAAGAAGTTTTTATGATAAAATATGATGTTCCAAATAGGACGTTTACTCATTTATATAGATATTATTTCATTACACAGGAGGCAGAATATGAGTCAGTTAGCTAGTATGGAAAAGCTATTTGGTGTAATTGATCAAACAGCTATTATTTTAAGAAAAGAACTAAACTGCGTATATTTAGAAGCAGTAGCTGAAACGGGAGAAAATTTGTTTCAAGGAACTATTTTACAAAAAGAGCTAGATGAGGTAACTAAAAAACGTTTAAAAAAAGAATACGATTCAATCACGCTTGATCATTTTGAAAAAGAAACGATTCGAAAAGCGTATCAGCTGGCTATTTTAAAAGGCATGAAAGAAGCAGTTCAGCCTAACCACCAAATGACGCCTGATGCTGTAGGACTATTTGTCAGCTATCTAGTTGGAAAGTTCATGGCAGGAAAAGATAAATATACGCTTTTAGATCCCGCAGTAGGAGCAGGGAATTTATTAACAACCATTTTAAACACACACGCTGCGTCAATTGAACACGTATACGGTGTAGACGTGGATGATTTATTACTTCAATTAACATATGTAAATGCAAATTTACAGAAGCACGGCGTTCAATTATTCAATCAAGACAGCTTACAGCCGCTTTTTATTGATCCTGTGGATTTAGTTGTCTGTGACCTGCCGGTTGGTTATTATCCAAACGACGAAGGGGCAAAAGAGTATAAGGTAAGAGCTGAAGAAGGTCACACTTATGCTCATCACTTATTTATTGAACAAAGCTTGCGTCATGTAAAAGACGGAGGATACGTAGTGGCTCTTATTCCAAATAACTTGTTTGAATCGGAACAGTCTTATTTATTACAGCCGCTCTTAAAAGAGGAAGCAATCGTGCAAGGGATTATTCAGCTGCCACTTTCAATGTTCAAACAAGAGCAGGCTGCTAAAAGTATTATGGTTCTTCAAAAGCAGGGAGAAGGAGTAACAGCACCTGAAAACGCGCTGCTTGTGAATTTGCCGAAGTTCAGCAATCGGGAAGCAATGAGTGATATTATGGCTCAAATGGACCAATGGTTCCGAGTGAATAAAAAGTAAGTCTTTTTCGAAAATAATGAATATTTTTCGGTAGCGTTTTCATGATGTATAGCTCTTGAAATCTATTGTCGTGAATGATTAAATGAATAAGGATAGAAATCGTGTCGAAATGCATAGAATATTGTAGAGATTACACTTTTATGTTCTGTTCGTTATGTTTATGATGCACGTATAATAAAGAAGGAGCTGTTTTTTTATGTCAAAAATCATGGCAATCAACGCCGGCAGTTCTTCACTTAAGTTTCAATTATTTGAAATGCCAAGTGAGACGGTATTAACAAAAGGTTTAGTAGAACGAATTGGTTTAGATAACGCTGTTTTCACGATCTCGGTAAATGGTGAAAAACAAACGGATATTACAGAAATCCCTGACCATGCTGTTGCAGTTAAAATTTTAGTTGAAAAGTTACTTTCTCAAAACATCATTCAATCATACGATGAAATCACTGGTGTAGGTCACCGTGTAGTACACGGCGGAGAGAAATTTGCTGATTCTGTTTTAATCACAGATGAAACACTAGCGGAAATTGAAGCTTTATCTGATTTAGCACCGCTTCACAACCCAGCAAACATTGTGGGAATTAAAGCGTTCCAAGATATTCTTCCAAATGTTCCAGCTGTAGCAGTTTTCGATACAGCATTCCATCAAACAATGCCAGAAAAATCATTCTTGTACAGCTTACCGTACGAGTACTATGAAAAGTATGGCGTTCGTAAATACGGTTTCCACGGCACATCTCATAAATATGTTTCTGAGCGTGCAGCTGAGCTTCTTGGCCGTCCGATCGAACAATTGCGCTTAATTTCTTGTCACTTAGGTAACGGTGCAAGTATCGCTGCAATTGAAGGCGGCAAGTCAATTGATACATCAATGGGCTTCACACCATTAGCTGGTGTAGCAATGGGAACTCGTTCAGGTAACATTGACCCTGCATTAATTCCATTTATTATGGAGAAAACAGGAAAAACTGCTGACGAAGTATTAAATGTATTAAATAAAGAAAGTGGTCTTTTAGGTGTATCTGGTATTTCTAGTGACCTACGCGATCTAATCAAAGCAAGCGCTGAAGGCAATGAACGCGCTGAAACAGCACTTGAAGTATTTGCTAGCCGTATTCATAAATATATCGGTTCTTATGCTGCTCGTATGTCTGGTGTAGATGCAATCATCTTCACAGCAGGTATTGGAGAAAACAGTGATGTTGTACGTGCTCGCGTTCTGCGCGGTTTAGAGTTCATGGGCGTTTATTGGGATCCAGCTTTAAATAGTGTACAAGGAGAAGAAGCATTTATTAGCTACCCTCATTCTCCAGTTAAAGTTATGGTTATTCCTACAGACGAAGAAGTTATGATTGCACGTGACGTTACTCGTTTAGCGAATATTTAAGTTCATAAAGTGCCTCTTCAATGCATGAATTCTCATAAATTGTCAGGCAAACTAACGAAAAGCTGATTTCCTTGTTTGGAAATCAGCTTTTTTATATAGCGTAAGTAGCTGACGGTTGAAAGAAGGTTTACAACGTATAGAAGAAAGAAATAATATAGGAAGCAAAATGTAACGGATGCATTATTTGTTATAATAAAAATAAAACTACTTATTTCTTGAAAGGGTGACATGATGATACTAACGAATCGCGAAGAACAGCTTTTAGAAGAAATCTATAAATGGGAAGAGAGCTTACAGAGTGTAGAAGCAACTGAGATGGAGTTATTGTACGAAGAGTGGTTAGAAAAAGGGCTTAACTTAATTCCAGCTTCTGTTCGTGAGACCTATTTACATAAAATTGATGAGGGACTCTTTCAGTTAACTGCATTAATTCAAGGTACGGAAATGCAAACTCAAGCGACAAAACGAATTATTGAAACCTCTCGTGTATTCAAAGAGGATATCACAGATCTGTCAGAAATGAATTCCCTTCAAGTAGATCAGCTTTCTTATATATGCGAACAGCAAATGGCCAAGCTTCGGTTGTATGCGCTGAGTCAAGGAGCACTTTCAGGAACCGGACAATCGCTGCTAGTCGGTATTGATATACCTGCTGTTTTATGCATGAATATTCAAGCGGTGCAACAGGCAGCAATGAGCTACGGTTATCATATCCAGACTCCTTCAGAGCTTATGCTAACGCTAAAAGTGTTCCATGCAGCAACCTTACCTAGACACCTTCAGGCTGAGGGGTGGCATCAATTAAAGGGTGAGTTAAGCCAAGAATTTGACCCGTATTTTTATGAAGGTGTTGATCAAATTGTAGATAAAACGTGGCTGCAAAAAATCGTTGTGCAAATTGGGAAAACGCTAGCTATATTCGCTGCGAAGCGAAAAGTTTATAATCGTTTGCCGATTGTAAGCATGATGGTTGGCGGAGGGATGAATTATCGAATGGCCAAACAAGTGACAGATTATGCGAAGCGCTTTTACCAATACCGCTATTTGCTGGATAAGAAAAACGAGTCTCATTAATTTTTCATGAGACTCGTTTTTTTGTCTATCCGTGAACTTTTTTTGATATTTCCTCATTTGTTCGATACCAAATCCACAAATCATTAATAATAGAAGCAAGTTCTCCTATCTCGCTATTTAATTCACAGGAGCGGATAAAATTAGTCTCATCTTCTAACGCCGCTTGTTTTTGATTAATACTCTTTTCTAAAGATTGAATTTTGTCTGGAATCTGCCCCCGAATGGATTCCCATGTTAGGAGGATATCCTGCTGAACTTTTTCAGAATAGAATGTCCATTCTCTTTCGAGAGCAGGAATTTTTATACCGAGTCTGTTGTCATAAGTAAAAAAGCGCTCCATTTTTTCACCTCTTCCCTTCCATTTTATACAATGACAAAAGCCAGAGCTACTGTAAGTGAAAAATAAATCATGTATACTTGATTTATGCATATAAATATACAAAGTATGTAAGGGAGGAATATTCATCCATATCTATTTTTACAGTATTTTAAGAGATTTCACCCTATTAAATTAAAATAAATGTGAATTTATATACTTTTTTTTGAATAACTATTGAAAATAGATTAAAAAGTTGTTAAAGTAATAGTAGATTAAATGAATAAAAATTAAAACGGTTGTATTAATATATATATAATTTGTAGGAGGAATAGATAATGAGTAATCCAAAAGTTGTTTTAGCATATTCCGGAGGTTTAGATACATCAGTTGCAATTAAATGGTTACAGGAAAAAGGGTACGATGTGGTAGCTTGCTGTTTAGATGTAGGCGAAGGAAAAGATTTGAAATTCGTTAAAGAAAAAGCCTTAACAGTTGGAGCGGTATCATCATATGTGATTGATGCAAAAGAAGAATATGCCAATACATTTGCGTTAGCAGCACTTCAAGCACACACATTATATGAAGGAAAATATCCATTAGTATCTGCACTATCTAGACCGCTAATCGCTAAAAAGCTTGTAGAAGTAGCAGAACAAGAAAATGCAGTAGCTGTCGCACATGGATGTACGGGAAAAGGAAATGACCAAGTGCGTTTCGAAGTATCAATTAAAGCATTAAATCCACACTTAGAAGTTTTAGCTCCTGTTCGTGACTGGAAATGGTCTCGTGAAGAAGAAATCGAGTATGCAAAAGAAAAGAATATTCCAATTCCAATTAATTTAGACAGCCCATTTTCAATTGACCAAAACTTGTGGGGAAGAAGTAACGAGTGTGGCGTTCTTGAAGATCCTTGGGCAGCTCCACCTGAAGAAGCATATGACCTAACGGCTTCTCTTGAAAACACTCCGGACACAGCGGATGTAGTAGAAATTGAATTCGTTGAAGGTGTTCCAGTATCATTAAACGGTCAATCTTACACGCTAGCTCAGTTAATTCTAGAATTGAATGAAATTGCAGGTAAGCACGGAGTCGGACGTATTGATCATGTAGAAAACCGTCTTGTGGGAATTAAATCACGTGAAGTATATGAGTGTCCAGCTGCTATGACATTAATTAAAGCACACAAAGAGCTTGAAGATTTAACATTAGTGAAAGAAGTAGCGCACTTCAAACCAGTGATTGAGAAAAAATTAACAGAAGTTATCTATGAAGGTTTATGGTTCTCTCCATTAACAAATTCACTGCTTGCATTCTTGAAAGATACGCAGCAATATGTGAACGGAACAGTGAGAGTAAAACTATTTAAAGGGCATGCTATCGTAGAGGGACGTAAATCTCCTAATTCTTTATACAATGAAAAACTTGCAACATATACAAAAGAAGATGAGTTTGATCACAATGCAGCAGTTGGTTTCATCTCATTATGGGGACTTCCAACACAAGTGAGCAGCATGGTAAATCAAAAGAAGGTGACAACGGTATGACCAAACTTTGGGGAGGGCGTTTTACGAAACGCCCTGAACAATGGATTGACGAGTTCGGTGCGTCGATTTCATTTGATCAGCATCTTGTAGAAGAAGATATTGAAGGAAGTTTAGCACATGTAACAATGCTTGAGAAATGCAGTATTCTTTCTGGAGATGAAGCGTCACAAATTAAAAAAGGCCTTCAAACACTGCTTGAAAAAGCTAAGAAGAAAGAATTAACATTTTCTGCTCAATATGAAGATATTCATTTGAATTTAGAAAAGTTATTAATTGATGAAATTGGTCCGGTTGGAGGGAAGCTTCATACGGGTCGAAGCCGTAATGATCAAGTTGCTACAGATATGCACTTATATTTAAAAAAGCATGTTCAGCAAATTGTAGGTCTGATTGAAAATCTAGAAGATGTATTGCTTACAAAAGCAGATCAGCATGTTGAAACCATTTTTCCAGGCTACACACATTTGCAGCGCGCGCAGCCGGTTTCTTTTGCTCATCATTTAATGGCTTATGTTTCAATGTTCAAGCGCGATGCTGAACGTTATGCGGAATCGCTGAAGCGTATTGATTTATCTCCTTTAGGAGCAGGAGCTTTAGCTGGTACAACATTCCCAATTGATCGTCACTATAGCGCTGAGCTTCTAGGCTTTAATGGGATTTATCAAAACAGTATGGATGCTGTCAGCGATCGTGACTTTATTTTAGAGTTTTTAAGCAACAGTTCTATTTTAATGATGCATTTATCTCGTTTTTGTGAAGAGTTAATTTTATGGTCTAGTCAAGAATTTCAATTTATTGAAATGGATGATACGTACGCAACGGGCAGCAGTATTATGCCTCAAAAGAAAAATCCTGATATGGCGGAGTTAATTCGTGGTAAAACAGGACGAGTATATGGTCATTTATTTAGCCTATTGACTGTGTTAAAAGGTACCCCTTTAACATACAACAAAGACTTGCAAGAAGATAAAGAAGGCATGTTCGATACGGTTACAACGATTGAAGGATGTTTGACCATTTTTGCTGGCATGATCGAAACAATGACAGTAAAAACAAATGTTATGGAAAAAGCTACGAAACAAGATTTTTCAAATGCAACGGAGTTAGCTGACTATCTTGCTTCAAAAGGTATGCCGTTTCGTGAAGCACATGAAGTGGTTGGGAAACTGGTTCTCGTTTGTATTCAGAAAAATATCTACCTAATGGATTTGCCGCTTGAACAATATAAGGAAGCGTCAGATTTATTCGAGGAAGACATCTATCATGTATTAAGTCCAAAAACAGCTGTTAATCGCCGCAATAGCGCGGGAGGAACAGGATTTGAACAAGTAAAAAAAGCAATTCAGCTAGCTAAAGATGAATTGCATGAAAAAACATCGATATAAAAAAGTTATCAAAACGTCCGCAGAAAAATCTGCGGGCGTTTTTTGATGTGAGATAAATGGTATAACTAGAGCATTTAAGAAGAAAATAGAAAAGATCATGTAAGGGATTATGAAGTAAAGTTTACATTCGTAAAGAAAATAAAGTGAAAAAGGAGAAGTGACATATGAAAGACAAAAAACATCCGCAGCATGTATATGAATATGATTTTGAAGGAGAAAAAGAGACATCAAGACAGCTAATGGATTCTTATTCAAGCGGCGTCATTGGCGATGCTATGGCTTCTGTAGTGGAAAATCCAGAAGCACAGAGTGATAACGAACTATATGAATAACTAGATGCATATACTGTATATAGACTAAGAAAAGCAGGATTATGCTGAGCTCTATCGAAAGGTAACGTCATAGTAAATCCGGTTTTCTAAAGGATTTGGTGTGGCGTTCTTTTTTCAGTTAATCACTGATATAAGAAAAGAGGGATAAAGGTGAAAATTGGAGTGCCGAAAGAAGTAAAAAACAATGAAAATCGCGTGGCTATTACTCCAGCTGGTGTTACAGCTTTAGTTAACGGTGGGCATGATGTATATATTGAAACACAGGCAGGAGAAGGCTCTGGATTCCATGATGAAGATTACACAAATGCAGGAGCTTCTATCGTAAATACTGCAAAAGAAGCATGGGATGCTGAAATGGTTATGAAAGTAAAAGAACCGATTTCAGAAGAATACGGATATTTTCGTGAAGGACTTATTTTGTTTACCTATTTACATTTGGCAGCTGAAGAAGCATTAACGAAAGCATTGATTGATAAAAAGGTGGTAGGCATCGCTTATGAAACTGTACAGCTTCCAAACAAAAGCTTGCCTCTGTTAACTCCGATGAGCGAAGTTGCAGGAAGAATGTCTTCTCAGATTGGAGCTCAATTTTTGGAGAAAACCAAAGGTGGCAAAGGGATTTTATTAAGTGGAGTTCCAGGCGTGCAAAGAGGAAAAGTAACAATTATTGGAGGAGGAGTAGCGGGAACCAACGCTGCTAAAATTGCGGTCGGATTAGGGGCTGATGTTACAATAATTGATTTAAACGCTGATCGCCTTCGCCAGCTTGATGATTTATTTGGTAAAGAAGTGACGACATTAATGTCAAATCACTACAATATCGCACAATCTGTAAAAGAGTCAGATTTAGTGATAGGAGCGGTTCTCATACCGGGAGCTAAAGCGCCAAAGCTTGTCACAGAGGAAATGGTTCAAACGATGTCAAAAGGGTCCGTTGTAGTTGATATTGCTATTGATCAAGGGGGGATTTTTGAAACAACTGATCGCATTACCACTCACGATAACCCGACTTATTCGAAGCATGAGGTCTTGCATTATGCTGTTGCTAATATGCCTGGAGCTGTTCCACGCACGTCGACCTTAGCGCTGACCAACGTAACGGTTCCTTATGCTCTGCAAATAGCAAATCAGGGATATAAAAAAGCGTGCTTAAAAAACCCTTCCCTTCTTCAAGGCATCAACACCCTAAATGGGTTTGTCACTTACGCGGCTGTTGCAGATGCACACGGTCTAACTTACGCTGATGCAACAACTTTATTAGAGCAAGCATAATAAGGCATGTTTTTGCGCAGTTTGTGATATGATAGCCGCGTATTCACTTGTTTTGTAACCAAAACAGACGGGTAGAATATAGAAAAGGTTAGTGTAAAAGGAGAGAATATATGATGCGCGTTTCTTATCATGGACATTCTGTTGTTAAAATTGAAATAAAAGGAAAAACAATTTTAATTGACCCGTTTATCACTGGAAATGAATTAACAGATTTAAATGCTGAAGATGTAAAAGCAGATGTGATTTTACTGACTCATGGCCATAATGATCATGTAGGCGACACGGTGGAAATTGCTAAGCGCAGCGGTGCACTTGTTGTGGCAGTAGCAGAATTAGCTACATATCTTAGCTGGCAAGGCTTAAACGTACATCCAATGAGCATAGGCGGAGCCTATACATTTGATTTTGGTACGGTAAAATTGACACAAGCTTTCCACGGTTCAAGTTATACAGAAAATAATGAGAAAATTATTTATACAGGAATGCCGGCTGGTTTGCTTTTAACGATTGAAGGAAAGACAATTTATCATGCTGGAGATACGGCTTTATTTTCTGATTTA
Organism: Priestia sp. 10L35; assembly: GCF_056395685.1. Taxonomy (NCBI): domain Bacteria; kingdom Bacillati; phylum Bacillota; class Bacilli; order Caryophanales; family Bacillaceae; genus Priestia; species Priestia sp. 10L35. Next base: position 115,237 of record NZ_JBFTKA010000001.1, read on the forward strand.
AAGTTAATTGGTCGCCATGAGCCTGACGTAGCATTTCTTCCAATTGGAGATAACTTTACAATGGGACCTGAAGATGCGGCTATCGCAGCGGAATGGGTGCAGGCAAAGCTTGTTGTGCCAATTCACTACAATACATTTCCTGTAATTAAGCAAGATCCTCATCAATTTGTTGAGTCTTTATCTGGTATTGAAGGAAAAGTATTAAAAGTTGGAGAAGGATTGGATCTTTAATCATAAATAAAGGCTGGGACAAAACGATTTCAGTTAAAGTTAAAAAAGAACGAGTAATCGATATTATCGATCACTCGTTCTTTTTTTATTGTTAAGGTGAACGTAGGTTTCACATTTGTTCATCTTTAGCTTGAATCGATGAAGTTATGTCTTAATCTCTTTTTATTTGTAAAGAAACGTTCTGCTTTTTTTACTTCCCTGCATACGATAGTAATAATAAGGAGGGAGAGCTATGGAAAAAAATCGAGTTATTTTATCGCTTTTATTATGCGGAGTGATGCTTTACTATGCAATGCCGCACTTAGTGTTAACAACTTCGAGTTTGCAAGGGGTTTTTAGCATAAGCTGGCTTACCTTTGCTCTTTTTGTAGCCGGAGGCAATTTGTCATCACTGCTTTATGCACCGCGCCGCAAGAAGGCAGGTATTCAAAAAAATAGTGCGAGAAAGCCTTTGCGTCAAAGAGGTTAGATTGAATCCATTTCACTTCCCCCGTATAATAAAAGAAAAGACATATGAAACGTAAAAACGTTTTAGAAGGGTGAAGTACACGTGGCGACAAAACATGAGCAAATTTTACAGTATATCGATTCGCTTCCAATTGGTGAAAAAATTTCAGTGCGCCAAATTGCCAAAGAACTGAATGTCAGTGAAGGCACGGCGTACCGAGCAATAAAAGACGCGGAAAATAAAGGATATGTTTCAACGATTGAACGAGTTGGGACCATTCGAATTGAACGAAAGAAGAAAGAAAACATTGAAAAGCTCACGTTTGCTGAAGTAGTAAACATCGTGGATGGACAAGTGCTGGGCGGACGTGAAGGTTTGCATAAAACGTTAAACAAGTTTGTTATTGGAGCGATGAAGCTTGATGCTATGATGAGATATACCGAGGCCGGAAACCTTCTTATCGTGGGGAATCGAGTAAACGCTCATGAATTAGCTCTTGAAGCAGGAGCAGCCGTGTTAATTACGGGCGGCTTTGATACGGAAGAATGGGTTAAGAAGCTTGCGGATGATCTTAAACTTCCTATTATTTCAACGAGCTATGATACGTTTACAGTTGCAACGATGATTAATCGTGCTATTTATGATCAGCTGATAAAAAAAGAAATTGTGCTTGTAGAGGATATTTTAACACCTATCTCTGAAGCGGTTAGCTTGCAGTTAACCGATACGATTGAAAAATGGCATGAATGTAACGATAAGACTCACCACAGTCGTTTTCCTGTAGTGGATCAGCATATGAAAGTTCACGGTATGGTCACCTCAAAAGATGTTATTGGATATGACCTTTCTACTTCAATTGAAAAAGTAATGACGAAAAATCCGATGACGGTTCACGGGAAAACATCGGTTGCTTCTTCTGCGCATATGATGGTATGGGAAGGGATTGAAGTGCTGCCTGTAGTGGATGATTACCACCGGCTAGAGGGCATTATCAGCCGTCAAGATGTTTTAAAGGCGCTGCAAATGATTCAGCGTCAACCGCAGGTAGGAGAAACTATTGACGACATTGTAACCAATCAATTTATGGATGTACAAGAGACAAAAGAAGCACCGGTGTATCGCTGTGAAGTAACGCCGCAAATGACGAATTATATGGGGACTATTTCATACGGAGTTTTCACTACTATTGTAACGGAAGCCGCCAATCGTGTTCTTCGCTTATATAAAAAAGGTGATTTGGTTATTGAAAACATCACCGTTTATTTTATTAAGCCAGTTCAAATTGAAAGCGTAATTGAAATTCGCCCTAAGCTATTAGAACTTGGTCGGAAGTTTGCTAAATTAGATGTAGAAGTCTACAATGCCGGGGTTGTAGTAGGGAAAGCGATGATGATGGCTCAGTTATTGGAAAGAGTATAAAAAAAGAAGCTGCTCTGCAGCTTCTTTTACATTTGACCAGCTTCTTTTATTGCATAAGGCTGATAGTACTTGTAAGCTTTGATACCTGCTAATATGCTGCCTGAACCGAATAATACAAATAGTATGCCGATGATAAGCGAAAGGCTTGTTTCGTAAATAAACCATTGATTGATTCCAAAAAATAATACAAAAGAGCCAAGACAAATACTCGACTTAGCGGAAATCCACTTTCGTTCCATTGGGCGTTTCGAACGTACGTATTTTACTTTTAAATACATGTAGAAAACAAAGGACACAACGATTAAAATCATGAAAAATGGCACAGACGCCCCTCCAGTCCGGTGTATTTCTATCCATAATGTTTCTAGATGTTAGTAATGCGTAGTTTTGAAAGTGCTTACAGTATTATCTATTATTTTACAGGTAGATGACAGAAAATTCTACTATTGATTGATTCTTCTTTCAAAAAAGAGAAGAGATATGATTTAATAAATAATATGGATACAGCGCTGCGGAAATGTAAGTGCATGCGGTACGTACATAAAATAAGAACAGTATTGACAGGAGAGAGAAAATGAAAGCACAAATATTAGAAGCTATTAAGCAGTTTGACACCATCATTATTCACCGGCACATTCGTCCAGATCCAGATGCATACGGATCTCAGTGCGGATTAGCGGAATTGTTAAAAACATCTTTTCCGGAGAAGAAGGTATACGTAACGGGAGAAGAAGCGGAGTCATTAAAATTTTTATACCGGATGGATGACATCGCTGATGACACCTATGAGGATGCGCTTGTCATCGTTTGTGATACGGCTAATGAAGCCCGAGTGTCAGATCAGCGCTACGTAAATGGAAAAATGGTCATTAAAATTGATCACCATCCAAACCAAACTCCTTACGGTGATTTGCTTTGGGTTGAGACGTCTGCTTCTTCAACAAGCGAAATGATTTATGAATTTTACTTGGAAGGAAAAGAAAAGGGATTATCTCTGAATGATGAAGGAGCAAAGCTGATCTTCAGCGGTATCGTCGGAGATACGGGTCGATTTTTATTTCCAAATACAAAGCCGAAAACGTTTTGCTATGCAAGTGAATTGATTCAATATGGTTTCAATTTTAAAGACGTATATGATCAGTTATACAAAACAAAAGAAAACGTCGCTCACTTACACGGATATGTGCTGCAAAACTTTACGATGTCTCCAACAGGAGTTGCTCATATGAAAATTCCGAATGAAATTCTTCGAAAATATGATGTGACACCAGCCGATGCCTCTCAGCTAGTCGGTTCGTTAGGGCAAATTGATGGAGTAAAAACGTGGGTATTTTTTGTGGAGGAAGAAAATCAAATTCGTGTTCGCCTTCGTTCAAAAGAGCTTGTCATTAATACAATTGCTAGAAAATACAACGGAGGAGGCCATCCTCTTGCGTCCGGCGCTTCCATTTATTCATGGGAAGAAGTAGAGCCTTTACTGCTGGATTTAGAAGAGCTCTGCAGTCAGGAGTAATCTGTAAAATAAGCCGTTGATTTTAAATCAGCGGCTTTTTATAGTACTTTTTCCATCTTTTTAATTCGAACTTCAATCGAAAGTGTTGTATAAAAATAAATTTGATGAACTTCAACTTCATAAATTGTTTTATCGAATTCGTATTTTTTATTTTCAATTGCTTTTTTTAAGATATCCCTGCTTCGATATGCACTTTCAATATCTTGGGCAATTAAGTGCTGTGCTTCTTTGTCCACGCTTTTTTGAATATTGTATTCAACCACAGAGTTTACTTTATAACGATTGCCGTTTACTAATTTTACTTTCACATTCTGAATAATTAAATGCTGCTTCATTTCCTTGTTTAATGCTTTTACATCTTCTTGCCATGCGCTAATTTGCAAATTTGCTTTTTCTAGCTTATCATTAGCAATTCGAATTTCTTCTAGCTCTCTATCTCTTGAAACGCCATAAATCGTTAAAAACACCCCCCAGCTAACAATTGCTCCAATGACTATACCGGCAAAAAAACGCTGCCAGTCGGAGCGCTTGAACATTCGCTCGCTGGGTACCCTCATACAAAATGCTCCTGAGTTAACCACTTGATGATAAGAGCCCCGGTCTGAGCTCCTCCCATAGCGGATAGAATTAAAAGGATTTGTTTGAATACATCTTTTGTGGCTCCTTCAAAGAGTCCTCGCTCAAAGCTGTAAAACGTATCAAATGTTCCTCCAATTGCTCCGACAATTGCCCAGATTTTCAAACTATTGCTGAGGGTATGCATGACGTATAAAGGAGATTTGCCAATTAAAAACCCTGCAAATGCTCCAATTAATGAACCGCCTAAAATAATACCTAATGAAGTGAAGTAACTCCAAATGAAAAGAGACATAAAAGGCTCTTTTGTCATGACGTGTCCTCCTTTACTATTTTATCAATGAATCACGCTTCCTACATATATATGGACAAACGCTCAGAGTTATGTAATTTGTCTACGCCGGCAACAAAATTTATAATAAGAATAAAGAATTAAAGAAAGGTGGGAAGTCCTGTGCCTTTTGTTCACTTGCAGCTTCAAAGTTCTTATAGCTTATTAAGCAGTTCCGTTCGTATTCATGAACTTGTAGAAACAGCTAAGAAAATGAACTATGAAGCGATTGCTTTGACTGATGAAAACGTGATGTACGGAGTCATTCCTTTTTATAAAGCCTGCGTGAAAGCGGGGATCAAGCCAATTATTGGGCTGACATTATCAATTCTAGAACATGAAGAAAGCGAGCGAGCGTACCCTTTAGTTTTGTTAGCGGAAAATGATAAGGGATATGAAAATCTATTAAAACTAAGCAGTTTAGTTCAAACCAAGGAAAAACACGGTGTAAATAAAAAATGGCTCCATCATTACAGCAGCGGGTTGATTGCTATTACACCCGGTTTAACTGGAGAAGTTGAAAATCTGTTAGCAGAAAACAAACTTCAAGATGCTAAGCGAGTGCTTCAATTCTTTAAAAAAGTATATTCGCAGTCTTTGTATATATCGATACAGCGCCACGGACAGGATGAAGCTTTTATAAATCAGCAGTTAACGGAACTTGCTGCTGAAGAAAATATCCCGCTTGTTGCGACGAATCAAGTGAAATATTTAAAAAAAGAAGATCGGGATGCGTATGAGTGTTTAGCAGCTATTCGAGACGGAGAGAAATTACATAGCGATGAAGAGGTAAAAAGTAAGAGCAGCGAGTACTATTTCAAATCACCTGATGAAATGGAAGATCTCTTTCATGACCAGCATTTTTTAATAGAAGAAAGTATAAAAATCGCAAGACGATGCGAGCTCGAAATTTCTCTAGGCGTAATGTCCATTCCAAAATATCCTGTTCCCTCGTCTGTTACATCATCAACCTACTTGCGCACTCTCTGCGAAAAAGGATTGCAAGAAAGAGTTCAAGTGATCACGGAACAATATGAGGAACGCTTGGATTATGAGCTAAACGTTATTGAAAATATGCGCTTTAGTGATTACTTTCTTATCGTATGGGATTTTATGAATTATGCTCATGAACACGGTGTTTTAACGGGCCCAGGCCGGGGTTCAGCGGCAGGCTCACTGGTCTCATACGCCTTGCGAATTACAAATGTTGATCCAATTCAGCATCAGCTTTTATTTGAGCGCTTTTTAAACCCTGAACGTATTTCGATGCCTGATATTGATATTGATTTTCCTGATAACAAACGAGATCAAGTCATTCAGTATGTGGCGCAAAAATATGGAGCGCTGCACGTAGCTCAAATCATTACATTTGGAACACTAGCAGCTAAAGCAGCCGTACGTGATGTAGGGAGAGTGATGGGATTTGATCAAGAAGCGCTAAACAAAATGTCCAAAGCGATTCCAACTAAACCAGGTACAACGTTGAAAAGCGCTCTTCGTGATTCAAGAGTTCTTCAAGACTATTTATCTGAAAATGAAGCCAGAAAACAATGGTACAACATTGCCATGAAGATAGAAGGACTTCCAAGGCATACTTCTACGCATGCAGCAGGCGTTGTGATTAGTGAGAAGCCGCTGACGCAATCTGTAGCTGTACAAGAAGGACATGATGATGTATATCTGACTCAATATCCAATGGAAGCTCTGCAAGACATTGGGCTTTTGAAAATGGACTTTTTAGGTTTGCGCAACTTAACCATTTTAGATCATATTTTAAAGAAAATTGAGCGGGACATGAATCGAAAGCTGTCACTGTCTCATATACCGTTTAACGATCAAAAAACTTTTGAACTGCTGAGTAAAGGGGATACGACCGGTATTTTTCAGCTAGAGTCAGATGGAATGAGAAGAGTGCTTCAGCAATTAAAACCTACAGAGCTAGAAGATATTGTAGCAGTTAACGCGCTGTATAGACCTGGTCCGATGGAAAATATTCCAACCTATATTAAGCGCAAGCATGGAGTGGAGAAGGTAATATATGATCATCCTACGCTTAAAGACATTTTACAATCCACGCACGGCGTTATCGTGTATCAAGAGCAAATTATGCAGATTGCTTCAAAAATGGCCGGTTTTTCTCTTGGAGAAGCAGATTTGTTGAGAAGAGCAGTTAGTAAAAAAGAACGGGCAGTGCTGGATCGTGAACGAGCTCATTTTATCCAAGGAAGCAAGAAGAAAGGGTATGACCTATCCGTTGCTAATCGAGTGTATGACCTTATTGTGCGTTTTGCTGATTATGGCTTCAACCGAAGTCATGCTGTTGCTTACAGTATGGTAGCCTATCAGTTAGCTTATTTGAAAGCAAATTACCCGCTGCAGTTCTTTTCAGCTTTACTAACGAGCGTTATTGGAAATGAAGGGAAAATTGCTCAATATATTAATGAACTAAAAAGAAAAAAAATACAAGTTCTCCCACCTTCTATTAACAAGAGCATGTATTCGTTTAACGTAGAAGGTGAAAGTATAAGGTATAGCCTTGCAGCGATTAAACATATTGGTGCAGCAGCTATGCAGGAAATAACAGAAGAGCGAAAGAAAAAAAGATTTGAAGACTTATTTGATTTTTGTGCCCGTGTTTCACAAAAAGCCGTGAATAAAAAGGGGCTTGAAGCTTTGATTCTATCTGGAGGCTTTGATGAGTTCGGAGAAAATCGAGCTACTTTATTAGCAACGATTGATGTAGCGTTTGAACATGCAAGCTTGGTACTCCCAGATGATGATTTTGGATTTGGAGATGAATTTTCGTTAAAACCTAAATATATGGAAAAAGAGGAACTGAAAATAGAAGATCGGCTTCAGTATGAAAAAGATATGCTAGGTTTTTATTTATCAAGCCACCCTGCTTCTCAGTATGAAGCACTGAATTCCTTTTATTCTGTTGTTTCTCTTCACGATATGAAAGAATACGCTTCAGGAAAAGCGGTCTCTCTTTTAGTATTTGTGTTGGAAATTCGTGTCATTCGAACGAAAAAAGGAGAGCAAATGGCCTTTTTACGCATCACGGATGAAAGTGGAGAAGGAGAAGTTGTTGCGTTTCCCCGCGTATTTGAGCAGAATCGTTTGCTGTTTGAACAAGGTACGGTTTTACTGATACAAGGAAAGATAGATGAAAGAAATGGGCAGCAGCAAATTGTTTGTCAACGTGCTGAAGCTGCTAGCGAGGCGGTTCAAAAACTACCGTCAGAAGAATTATACTTACGTATAGAAACAAAGCAAGGTACAGAAAAGCTGCTTCATACTATTTACCAGCACTTTCAGTCTCATAGAGGGAAAATTCCCGTGAAAATTTATTATGAGGCAGAACGTCAATTGGTCAAGCTTCCCGTTCACTATTCTATTGAACGAAGCGACGAGTTAATAAAAACTTTAAAAGCAATGCTAGGAGAGAACCACGTTGTGTTCAAGAAGATATAGTCTTTACAGATTTCATGTGATGTTATATGGTAAAATAGTTAAAAAAGTGGTCTGACCACCGTTTTTTATGAAATATACGAATTAGATGCGTTTTTCTTGAAATGAAATGCAATTGGATTTATAACATCATATGAGTGTGGGAAAGAACATGGTTCAGGCGCAGTATTTGTTATCATTTTGTTTATTGGGAGTGAAATTCATTGTCTTTACGTGAAGAAGCATTGCATATGCACCGCATTAACAAAGGTAAACTAGAATCAAAGTCCAAAATTCCTGTTCGAAACGCAGAGGATTTAAGCCTTGCTTATTCCCCTGGTGTAGCAGAACCTTGCAAAGAAATATATGATGATGTAAACAATGTATATGAATATACGATGAAAGGAAATATGGTAGCTGTTGTATCTGATGGCACTGCCGTATTGGGCTTAGGCAATATAGGTCCTGAAGCTGCTCTGCCAGTAATGGAAGGGAAAGCTGTCCTTTTTAAAAGTTTTGCCGGCGTAGATGCATTCCCAATTTGTTTAAACACGACAGATGTGGACAAAATTATAGAAACTGTTAAATTGCTAGAACCTACTTTTGGAGGCGTTAATTTAGAAGATATTGCGGCTCCTAACTGTTTTGAAATTGAAGAGCGGTTGAAAAAGGAAACAAATATCCCGGTTTTTCATGATGATCAGCATGGGACGGCTATTGTTACGGTAGCGGGCCTTCTTAATGCCCTGAAGCTGACGGGAAGAAAAATGTCACAAATCAAAGTGGTAGCGAATGGAGCAGGAGCTGCTGGCATTGCTATTATTAAATTATTATACAGCTATGGAGTGCGCGATATCATTATGTGTGATTCCAAAGGAACGATTTATGACAAGCGTCCTCACGGCATGAACCGTATAAAAGATGAAGTTGCAGCCTATACAAATCGAAGCAAAGTAGAAGGTACGTTAGCTGATGCCTTAGAAGAAGCTGACGTATTTATTGGAGTTTCGGTTGAAGGAGCACTCACACCGGAGATGATTGGAAAGATGAATCCAGACCCAATCATTTTTGCAATGGCAAATCCGGTGCCTGAAATTATGCCAGAAGAAGCTAAAAAAGCTGGCGCGAAAGTAATCGGCACCGGACGTTCTGATTTTCCTAATCAAGTGAACAATGTCTTAGCGTTTCCAGGGATATTCAGAGGTGCACTAGATGTACGTGCTACTCATATTAATGAAAAAATGAAAATGGCTGCAGTTGAGGCCATTGCTAATTTGATTACGGAAGAGGACTTGAATACAGACTATGTGATTCCAGGTCCATTTGATGCACGAGTGGCTCCGGCAGTAGCCGCCGCTGTTGCAAAAGCAGCTATGGAAACAGGCGTTGCCCGAATAAAGGTAAAGCCAGAAGCCGTAGCTGAAAACACACGTCGCTTAGCGATTATTGAATAAGGTTACATCAACTGTTCTTTGACAGGCATGATGCTTCAAGCATGCCTGTTAAAGTAATGTAAAGTGAGTGGTAGTAAACTTGAAGAATGAACGTTCAAAAGTATATGTAGAAATTCTAAAACAAATTCGCCAGCTAATGGAAGACGATCGTTTAACTACGGGGGATAAAATCCCGTCAGAACGAGAGCTTTCTGAACGGTTAGGCGCAGGACGTTCTTCCGTTCGAGAAGCGCTCAGAGCGTTAGAGCTAATTGGGTTGATTGAAACTAGAAGAGGTGAAGGTACGTTTATTAAAGAAGTAGGGGATCATCAATTTATTGATTTATTAGCTACTTTTTTAGTACAAGACGGTAAAACAAAATCAGACTTAATTCAGACTAGATATATTCTTGAAAAGAGCTGTTTGTATTTTGTTTTAGCGGAACAGGACGAAATCAATGTTTCGAAAGCAATTCAAAAGCAGAATGACGATTGTTTGAAGAACTTGTTTGACTATTTGTTTTCTTTGCAGCCTAATCGGCTATTACACCGAATCTGGCTGATTATTTGCCGTTTTTCTCAAACTTTTCAACAAAACTCAGCGCCAAGCGACATTCTGATAAGTGAATTAGTAGAGGCGTTAGCTAAAAAAGATGAAGCAGCTGTATTAAATCTTCACCATCAGTGCTACAAACAAGTGTGAAAGAAGGAATTTGTCGAAAGAGACATGCCATCTTTCTACACAAAATCAAACAGTCATCTAGTAAAGTAAATAGCAACTAATAAAGTGAAGCGAACAATTCGTCCAATTTTTGTCTATCCGTCACTTGATTTGTATTTGAGGCGGATTTTCACAACTTGTAAATAGTAGAAGAAGAGGAAGAATAAAGGTTCTTATGATAAAGAGAAGAACCAAAAGGAGGTTACACCTTGTTACGAGATTTATTTACAAAAAACACAAAAACTCCAAAAAAACGAAAATATGCTACGATTCCTTCTGAGCATATGAGACAAGATGTACCTGAAGGAATTATGACCAAGTGTAAAAAGTGTAAAAAAATAATGTATACGAAAGAGTTAAATAAAAACTTAAAAGTATGCTTAAACTGTGGATATCATCACCAAATGACAGCACCAGAGCGTATCGAAAGCTTAATCGATAGCGGAACGTTTGTTGAATACGACAAAGATATGACGTCAGAAAATCCTCTTGGGTTCCCTGATTATCTTGAAAAGCTCGAAAAAGATCGTGAGAAAACTAATTTAAGTGAAGCGATTGTTACGGGTGAAGGAGATATTGAGGGCATTAAAGTAGTAGTTGCTGTTATGGATTCACACTTCCGTATGGGAAGCATGGGTTCTGTAGTCGGCGAGAAAATTACTCGCGCCATTGAAAAAGCGAAGGAAATGCATGTTCCATTCCTTATTTTCACAGCTTCAGGCGGTGCACGTATGCAAGAAGGTGTTCTGAGCTTGATGCAAATGGCTAAAACTAGCGCAGCTCTTAAAATGTTCAGTGATGAAGGCGGCTTAATCATTTCGATTATGACACATCCTACTACAGGAGGCGTGTCAGCAAGCTTTGCTTCGTTAGGTGATTATAATTTAGCCGAGCCGGGCGCGTTAATTGGCTTTGCTGGAAGACGTATTATTGAACAAACAATTAGAGAAGAGCTTCCAGAAGATTTTCAGACGTCGGAATTTCTGTTGAAGCATGGTCAGCTAGACGGAGTTATTAACCGTCATGATTTAAAAGAAACGTTAACAACTATTTTAGATATACACGTAGCAGGAGGTGACATCGAGTGGTAAGCGAATTAGAATTTGAACGTCCAATTGTTGAGTTGCGAAACAAGATTGCAGAGCTTAAAGAGTTTGCTAAAAATACAGAAGTGGATTTATCTAGCGAAATTGATAAGTTAGAAAATCGCTTAGAAAAAGTAGAAAACGATATTTACAATCATCTAAGCCCATGGAACCGTGTTCAAATTGCTCGTCATCCTGAGCGTCCTACAACACTCGATTATATTTCTCGCTTGTTTACAAACTTTTTAGAGTGTCATGGAGATCGCTTTTATGGAGATGATGAAGCAATCGTAGGAGGAATTGCCAAGTTTAATGGCGTGCCTGTTACCGTGATTGGACATCAGAGAGGTAAAGATACGAAAGAAAATATTCGCCGTAATTTTGGTATGCCTCATCCTGAAGGCTACCGTAAAGCACTGCGTCTAATGAAGCAAGCGGAGAAATTTAACCGCCCAATTATTTGCTTTATTGATACAAAAGGAGCTTATCCAGGAAAAGCGGCAGAAGAGCGCGGACAAAGCGAAGCTATTGCGAAAAACCTTTTCGAAATGGCTGGCTTAACTGTACCTGTTATTTGCATTGTAATTGGAGAAGGAGGAAGCGGGGGAGCCTTGGCATTAGGTTTAGGAAATCACCTTCATATGCTTGAGAACTCGACGTATTCAGTTATTTCTCCAGAAGGAGCGGCAGCCATTCTTTGGAAAGATTCTTCTCTTGCGAAAAAAGCTGCTGAAACGATGAAGATTACAGCACCAGATTTGAAAGAACTGGGCATTGTAGATGAAATGGTTTCAGAGGTAAAAGGCGGAGCTCACCGAGATATCGATGCACAAGCTGGATACATGGAGGGCATTATCAAGAAATCATTAAAAGAGCTGATGAATTTATCAAAAGAAGAGCTAGTGGAAGAGCGTTATTTAAAATACAAAAAAATCGGACAATTTGCAGCTGAAAACGATGCCATTACTATAAAATAAAGAAACGTGCACTCTTGAAAAATAAGGGTGCGCGTTTTTGTGCGGTTTGTATAGCCCTTCTCTATTGTGTTTACAAGTTCTTCGTGGTATTTTATAGACAGCAAAAACCTTTAAGTAAAAGTAGAAAAAGAGTGTTTTTAAAAAATTTCCTATGGTTATTAGCAGCTGTGCTAGCGTTTGTCTTTTCTCTAAAACGTGAGATATATAAGACAAATCAGGCAGCAAGTATTGCTGTATGAATTGCAGGGAATAGTAAAACAAGAAGCAAACGATGAAGAAATTCATCGTTAAAGTGCTGTGTATGTGTTTGTGTTTGCTATTTGATTCAGCGCTACATAGGTATTTCATAAGTTACACGTAAAGCAAGGTGAACAAGTCAGGGCAACAAAATATTTGTTCACAGCCTGCTAGTACAAGGTTAGTAAAAGAAATAGCTATTTGCCCTATCTAAGGAGTAAATAGTAAATATATAGGAGGAAATTTGAATGCGTAAAACTAAAATTGTATGTACTATTGGACCAGCGAGTGAAAGTGTAGAAAAATTAGTTGAACTAATTAACTCAGGCTTAAACGTTTGTCGTCTAAACTTCTCTCACGGTGACTTTGAAGAGCACGGTGCACGTATTGTTAACATTCGTGAAGCTGCGAAACAAACAGGTAAAACAGTAGGTATCTTACTTGATACAAAAGGACCTGAAATTCGTACAAACACAATGGAAAATGGTGCAATTGAGTTAGAAGAAGGCTCTGAAATCATTGTTTCTATGACAGAAGTAGTGGGAACAACTGAAAAATTCTCAATTACATATCCAGGTCTAATCGATGACGTACACGTAGGATCAAAAATCCTTTTAGATGACGGTTTAATCGGTCTTGAAGTACTAGACATCAATAAAACTGATGGTGAAATTAAAACAAAAGTACTTAACCCTGGTACATTAAAAAATAAAAAAGGTGTAAACGTGCCAAACGTAAGTGTAAACCTTCCTGGTATCACTGAAAAAGATGCAAGCGATATTGTATTTGGTATCGAACAAGGCATTGATTTTATTGCTGCTTCTTTTGTGCGTCGCGCATCTGATGTATTAGAAATTCGTGAACTACTAGAAAAACACAATGCAGCTCACATTCAAATCATCTCAAAAATCGAAAACCAAGAAGGCGTAGATAACATCAAGGAAATTCTTGAAGTTTCAGACGGTTTAATGGTTGCTCGTGGTGACTTAGGGGTAGAAATTCCTGCTGAAGAAGTACCATTAGTACAAAAAGATCTAATCAAACAATGTAATGCGCTTGGCAAACCAGTTATTACAGCTACACAAATGCTTGATTCAATGCAACGCAACCCGCGCCCGACTCGTGCGGAAGCAAGTGACGTTGCCAATGCTATCTTTGATGGTACAGATGCAATTATGTTATCTGGTGAAACAGCTGCAGGTTCTTACCCAGTTGAAGCTGTACAAACAATGCATTCAATCGCTTCTCGTGCTGAGCAAGCTCTAAACTACTCTGAGATTTTACAACAGCGCAGCAAGCAAGTTGGCCCATCTATTACAGATGCAATTGGACAATCTGTTGTACACACAGCGCTTAACTTAAACGCTAGTGCAATCGTAGCGCCAACAGAAAGTGGTTATACAGCGAAAATCGTTTCTAAATATCGTCCGCAATCTCCAATCGTAGCTGTTGCAGCAAACGATTCTGTTGCACGTCGTCTGTCTCTAGTATGGGGTGTTACACCAGTTGTTGGTGAGCGCGTAAATACGATTGACGATATGTTAGATCACGCTGTAAATGACGCAGTAAAAACAGGCGTTGTAGCACACGGCGACTTAGTGGTTATTACAGCTGGTGTTCCAGTTGGAGAATCAGGTGCAACGAACTTAATGAAAGTTCAAGTTGTAGGTGACGTTCTTGCTAAAGGACAAGGAATTGGTCGTAAAGCAGCAGTTGGTAAAGTAGTTATTGCTAAAACTGCTGAAGAAGCAAATGCAAAAATGACTGAAGGTGCTATCCTTGTTACAAACAGCACAGATCGCGATATGATCAGTGCAATCGAAAAAGCAGGAGCCCTTATTACAGAAGAAGGCGGTCTAACAAGCCATGCAGCTGTAGTAGGGTTAAACTTAAGCATTCCTGTCATTGTAGGCGTAGAAAATGCAACAAGCGTATTCTCAGAAGATCAAGATATTACAGTTGATGCTTCACGTGGTGTCGTATACAACGGACACGCAAGCGTACTGTAAGAATACGTAGATGATAGAAAAAAGAGAAGGGGAATCCTTCTCTTTTTGTTTAGGCAATTCAATAAGCGAAGAGGTGATGATGGTGAGGAAGCTCCTTCCGCTCCTTCTTATTGTACCTGCTGTTGAGGTAATGATTTTGATTTATTCAAGTCATCTCATTGGTGTAATGTCAACATTTTTACTGATTATTGCTACCAGTTTTATTGGTGCGTTTCTAGCGAAAAAACAAGGAACATCTCTTTTTCAAAAGGCACAGCGTCAGATGAGCCAGGGACATGTTCCAAGCGGTGAAATCCTTGACGGCATGTGTGTACTATTTGGCGGACTGTTTCTGCTGTTTCCAGGCTTCTTGACAGATGTTGTGGGCTTTATCTTTTTACTGCCGTTTACACGCAGAATCGTTAAGCCTTTTCTTTTAACGTGGCTAAGAAGATTTTTTCAAGGACGTAATCGAATGACGATTATTCGTTAACTAGAAAGTGTGTGAAAGAAGCTTCTTTCACACACTTTTTCATTTTCCTATAATAAATTGCCACGTTTCTTTAAAAACTCCCGTTGTATGAAGTGTTTTTAGAATAACAAGAATCACAGGGCCAACTATTAATCCGAAAAACCCAATCAATTGATATCCTACAAATAAAGAAATTAATGTAGCGAGAGGATCAAGACCAATGCTTGATGACAAAATTTTTGGTTCCATAATTTGTCGCTGCACAAGTACTACAGCATATAGTACCGAAAGCCCTACAGCAAATGACACGTTATGTGTGGCAAAGGCATAAATCATCCAAGGAACAAAAACCAGTCCTGTTCCGAGGTAAGGAAGAATATCTACTAAGCCAATCAATAAAGCGACTGTAATAGCATAATCAACCCTAAGAACAAGTAAACCAAAAAGAACGATAATTGTGGTAATCGAAATAAGCGTAAGCTGAGCTTTAATAAAACCAAACAGTGCATTTTTAAGCTCCACACCCACTGTCTGTCCATTTTCCCTTACTTTTTTAGGAATAAACACGCTGCTTTTAGCCATCAGCTTGTACCAATCTTTACTAATAAAAAAAGTAGCCAATAATGAAAAAATAATCACAGTAGCTGCATTAGGCAGTACGGATAAAAGTACTGGGATGCTTTGCAATACATTTTGGAGAAAATCGCCCACCGTTTGAGCGATATGGTTGCCTACCCCTTTAATGTTCGATAAAATAGTTGCTTGCTGACCGGTATTTAAGTTATTAAACATAGAAGTAATGCGTTCATAAAAAGGAAGTATTTGTTCTGTAGCAATATTTTCAATAAATATGACCACTTCTTTGAAATTTGTGGGAACAACTTTCGCTAAATACGTACTTCCTGCAATGATTTCTGTGATAAGTAACGTAATAAGTCCAGCCAAAAGAGAGAAGATCAGAACCATTGACAGTAAAACAGCTAAGTAGCGGGGTAAGCGCAGCTTCAATTCAAATAGATTAACCATAGGATTTATAAAAAAAGCGATGCAGCAGGCGATAATAAATGGATATATGAGAGAAGAGACATAATAACTAAGAAATATAGATGCTGCAATAATTGCCAACACACAAGCTAAGCGAAATAGTCGATGTAAATGAAGCTTGTACACAATAAATAGAGGCCTCCTTGTAAACGATAGTCAACAAAAGAAAAAGCTACTCATAAAATATTTACGTAATACGCTTTAGATTTATCACAATAAAAAAAGAAAGGATGAGTAAAATGTTCTCACAACCCATGCTTTTTTTAGCTGTTTTACTCGTAATTGGATTAGTGGCTAAAAATCAATCATTAATTATTGCAGTTGCATTTTTACTTATTTTAAAATTAATTGGGTTAGACGGTAAGGTTTTTCCGTTTCTACAATCAAAAGGAATTAATATTGGAGTAACGGTTATTACAATTGCCGTTCTTGTGCCAATTGCAACAGGAGACATAGGATTCAAACAATTAGGAGAGGCCGTGAAATCTTCTTATGCCTGGATTGCTCTAGGTGCCGGAATTGCTGTAGCAATTATTGCCAAATATGGACTTACACTCTTGGAAGATGATCCGCATATTACGACCGCTTTAGTTTTTGGCACAATTCTTGCTGTGGCGCTGTTTCAAGGGGTAGCAGTAGGTCCGTTAATCGGTGCTGGAATCGCTTATTTATTTATGAAATTAACTGAACTTTTTTCGTAGAAATTTTTGTATAATAATAATTTTTTTAAAATTTCTTCTCTCTTTTGATTCACAAAAGTCAGATAATTGTTTATAATATATTTTGAGGCCGCATCTTTTTACATACAATTGTATGTTTTACCTATAGGGCTGTAACAAAGCAATGACACATGCAGATGTTTTGATTTTGTGTGTTATTGAAACAAATGGAAATGTAAGCATTTTCTTTACGTGGGGTGAAGGAATGTTCTTCCAAGATATATATTCAAAAGAGGCGCTTCGTATATCATTTAATGTCTAGTTGAGCAGGGGCTCAATTTTGTTTTTCACGTTTTACACAGAAAGGTATGGGGAATTTTTTCTGTAAAGGAGTGGAGATTTATGACAGCAACTCGAGGTCTAGAAGGGGTAGTCGCTACAACGTCAGCAGTAAGTTCAATTATTGATGACACTTTAACATATCAAGGCTACAATATTGATGATTTAGCGAATTATGCAACATTTGAAGAAGTGGTGTATTTACTATGGCACGGAAAATTACCTAACAAAGAAGAATTATCTGTGTTTTCTAGATTACTAGCAGAAAACGCTAAATTACCCCAAGAAGTCTTAGAGCATTTCAAAACTTATCCAATTAAAGATGTTCATCCAATGGCAGCTTTAAGAACAGTCGTATCACTATTGGGGTTGTACGATCCTGAAGCTGATTTAATGGATGAAGAAGCAAATTATCGCAAAGCTGTTCGTTTGCAAGCACAATTACCAACGGTGGTAACGGCTTTTTCAAGAGTCCGTAACGGATTAGAGCCAATTGAACCAAACGAAAACTATAGCATTGCCGCTAACTTTTTATATATGTTAACTGGCGAAGAGCCAACTGATATCCAAGTAGAGGCATTTGATAAAGCACTTGTCTTACATGCTGATCATGAGCTAAATGCTTCAACTTTTACAGCTCGTGTCTGTGTGGCAACGTTATCCGATATTTATTCAGGAATTACAGCCGCTATTGGAGCGTTAAAGGGTCCTCTTCACGGAGGAGCGAATGAAGCTGTTATGAAAATGTTGTCTGACATTCAAACAGTTGAAAACGCGGAACCTTATATTCGCGAAAAGCTCGCGAAAAAAGAAAAGATTATGGGGTTTGGACATCGTGTGTATCAGCAGGGTGATCCTCGTGCCAAGCACTTGAAAGAAATGTCTGAAAAACTTACCAAACAAGCAGGAGATACAACGCTATACGATATGTCAGTGAAAATTGAAGAGATCGTAACAGGCGAGAAAAAGCTTCCGCCAAACGTTGATTTCTATTCAGCTTCTGTATACCACAGCTTAGGGATTGATCACGATCTATTTACTCCGATCTTTGCCGTAAGCCGCGTATCAGGATGGATTGCTCACATTTTAGAGCAGTATTCAAACAATCGTTTGATTCGTCCAAGAGCTGATTATATCGGTCCTGGAAAACAAACGTACATTCCGCTTGAAGAGCGCAGCTAAACAATGTGACGAAGGTGCTCACGTTCGTTGAGCACTTTTCCATAAGTGAAAGTAGACAAATTTTTTAAGGAGGTCATTCTCATGACAAAAGGTGAACAAATTTCTGTAGCAAACGGCGTGTTAAACGTACCAAATAACCCAATTATTCCATTTATCGAAGGTGACGGAATTGGTCCGGATATCTGGGCAGCAGCTTCTCGCGTATTAGAAGCAGCGGTTGCAAAAGCATACAATGGTGAAAAAGAAATCGTTTGGAAAGAAGTATTAGCAGGTGAAAAAGCATTTAATCAAACTGGCGAATGGTTACCGGAAGAAACGTTAGATGCAATTCGCGAATACATAATTGCAATCAAAGGACCATTAACAACACCAGTAGGCGGTGGAATTCGTTCTCTAAACGTGGCATTGCGTCAAGAATTAGACTTATTCACATGCTTACGTCCTGTTCGCTACTTTGACGGCGTACCTTCTCCAATTAAGCGCCCTGAAGATACAGATATGGTTATCTTCCGTGAAAATACTGAAGATATTTATGCTGGTATTGAATATGCGAAGGGTTCTGAAGAAGTACAAAAGCTTGTTTCATTCCTACAAACGGAATTAGGCGTAAATAAAATCCGTTTCCCTGAAACTTCTGGATTAGGTATTAAGCCTATTTCTTCTGAAGGAACAGAGCGTCTTGTGCGTGCAGCAATCAACTATGCAATTGAACAAGGCCGCAAGTCTGTTACGCTTGTACACAAAGGTAACATTATGAAATATACAGAAGGCGCATTTAAAAATTGGGGCTATGAGCTAGCTGAAAAAGAATTCGGCGATAAAGTATTTACTTGGGCTCAATATGACCGCATCGTTGAAAAAGAAGGTGCACAGGCTGCAAACAAAGCTCAAGCAGAAGCGGAAGCAGCAGGAAAAATTATTGTAAAAGATTCAATTGCAGATATCTTCTTACAACAAATTTTAACTCGTCCACGTGAATTCGATGTAGTAGCAACAATGAATTTAAATGGAGATTACATTTCAGATGCATTAGCAGCACAAGTTGGCGGTATCGGAATTGCTCCAGGGGCAAATATCAACTACGAAACTGGACATGCTATCTTTGAAGCAACTCACGGTACAGCACCTAAATATGCTGGTTTAGATAAAGTAAACCCATCTTCTGTATTATTATCAGGTGTGTTAATGCTTGAACACCTTGGCTGGAATGAAGCAGCGGATTTAATCATGAAATCAATGGAAAAAACAATTGCTTCAAAAGTAGTAACATATGATTTCGCACGTTTAATGGACGGCGCAACAGAAGTGAAGTGTTCAGAGTTTGCTGATGAATTAATTAGCAATCTAGGAAAACAAGTAACAGTTTAATAGCTATTCATTTAGGGGAGGAATTATAATGGCAAATATGCGTAAAAAAGTATCTGTTATCGGAGCGGGCTTTACAGGAGCTACAACTGCTTTTTTAATTGGTCAAAAAGAATTAGCTGATGTTGTATTAGTTGATATTCCGCAATTAGAAAATCCAGCTAAAGGTAAAGCGCTGGATATGTTAGAAGCAAGTCCTGTACAAGGCTTTGACGCTAACATTACAGGAACAGCCAACTACGAAGACACAGCTGATTCTGACATTGTCATTATTACAGCTGGTATCGCGCGCAAGCCAGGTATGAGTCGCGATGATTTAGTAACAACGAACCAAAAAATCATGAAGTCTGTTACTCAAGAAGTTGTTAAATACTCGCCAAACTGTCACATCATCGTGTTGACAAACCCGGTAGATGCTATGACGTATACAGTATTTAAAGAATCTGGTTTTCCTAAAAACCGCGTAATCGGTCAATCAGGCGTATTAGATTCTGCACGTTTCCGTACGTTCGTAGCGCAGGAGTTAAACATTTCAGTAAAAGATATTACAGGTTTTGTACTTGGTGGACATGGCGACGATATGGTACCTCTTGTACGCTACTCATATGCTGGCGGTATTCCTCTTGAAACGCTTATTCCAAAAGCGCGTCTTGAAGCAATTGTTGAAAGAACACGCAAAGGCGGCGGCGAGATCGTTAACTTATTAGGTAACGGAAGTGCATACTACGCGCCTGCTGCTTCTTTAGTGGAAATGACAGAAGCGATCTTAAAAGATCAGCGTCGTATTTTACCAGCGATTGCTTACCTGGAGGGTGAATATGGTTATAATGGCATCTACTTAGGTGTTCCAACCGTATTAGGAGCTGCAGGAATTGAGCAGGTAATTGAATTAGAACTGACTGATTCTGAAAAAGCTTCTTTAGACCAATCAGCAAAATCAGTTAAAACTGTCATGGGTGTATTAGCTTAATACAATAAAATGGGTTTGAGTATAGGTTTTTATCAATATTCAAACAATAGTCACAAGGAAAATTCGAGGGAAACCTCGAATTTTTCTTGTATATAAAGAAAAGCTATTACTTTATACAAAAGGTGGAATGATGATGGTATTAGGTAAAAAACAAAAAATAGGCCGAAGTATTGAAGATATAAAAGTTGGAGAAAAATTAACGCTAACGGAACGAATTGAAGATAAAGATATCTTATTGTACTTAGGGCTGACAAACGATTCTAACCCTTTATACATTCAGCATGATTACGCATCTCAGACCCCTTTTAAAAAACCTATTGTGCCAAGTATTATGATTACCGGTATTATGACAGCAGCCATTTCAAAGTATTTGCCCGGACCTGGAAGCCACGTTGCAGAACATACGGTAGCCTTCCCTAAAAAGATTCATCATTATAGCACGATTGAATTTTTATTTGAAGTGACAGAGGTAGATGTTTCTTCTAGAACTGTTACGATTGAGGTGGAAGCGGTCAATGAGCAAAAAGAGAAAGTAGTAACGGCGCGGTTTCTTGTGTATCCGCCGTTTAGACTTCCATCGGTAGAGACACACGACTTTGAAAATTTTTAAAACGCCTTAAATATTTATAAATATAGAAGAAACTGTTTGGTCATATTTTCTGAAAATGTTGAAATGTATTGGAGAACGAGGCTAAAACATTGTATGATAAGAGAAGATAAATAGAAAATAATATCATTTGGATGAAGCTGCGGTTTAATTTAACTAGATGGAGGCTTATATCGTTAATATGAGTAAGAAATTATTAGTCGTAGATGATGAACAATCAATTTCAACATTATTACAATATAATTTACAGCAAGCTGGCTTTACAGTAGAAACAGCTGAAGACGGGGAAGAAGGATACAACAAGGCACTAGAAGGAAAACCGGATTTAATTGTGTTAGACTTGATGCTTCCTAAGATGGATGGAATTGAAGTTTGTAAAAAGCTTCGTCAGCAAAAAGTGATGACGCCTATTTTAATGTTAACTGCAAAAGACGATGAGTTCGACAAAGTATTAGGGCTAGAGCTTGGCGCAGATGACTACATGACGAAACCATTTAGCCCTCGAGAAGTAGTAGCGCGTGTAAAAGCCATTTTACGCAGAACACAAATTATTGCTCAGGAAAATGAACAAGAGGAAGATGGCGAGCGCATCATGATCGGTGATTTAAAAATTCTTCCAGATCATTATGAGGCCTACTTTAATCAAGAGCAGCTTGAGCTTACTCCGAAAGAATTTGAGTTATTATTATATTTGGCAAAATACAAAGGACGGGTATTAACTCGTGATCAGCTGCTAAGTGCAGTGTGGAATTATGATTTTGCCGGAGATACGCGAATTGTAGATGTGCACATCAGCCATTTGCGTGAGAAAATTGAACACAATACGCGAAAACCTGTTTATATAAAAACGATTAGAGGATTAGGATATAAGCTGGAGGAACCAAAGGTAGATGAATAAATTTCGTTCAAGGCTACTTTTGGCTCTATTAGTACTTATTATTATTGTATTAGTAGGTCTTGGCCTGCTGCTGGGACAGTTGTTTAAAAACTTTTATTTTCAGACGTTTCAAGAGCGAATGGAAAAAGAGGCAAAGCTTGTAGAAATGTACATTAGCGAAGAAGGTATCACAAGTCCTGCTTTAAAATCTAAAGTTGATCAAATCAGCCATTCGTTAAGTGTACGAACGACTATCGTTCAAAAAGACGGAAAAATATTAGTTGACTCAAATCCAGGCAGCAAGCAGCAAAGAATCGAAAAAAGTATCGTAATCCAACAAGTATTAAAAAAGCAGTTAAACAGTAAAAAAAGCTTTGATCAAATTAAAGAAGATTACGACTTATATTACTATGGCATCCCGCTTATTATAGAAGGTAAGCAAGAGGGATTTGTTGTGCTGAGTACATCGTTTGATTCATTAAAACAAGTAAATCAGCAAATTTGGGGCCTTCTTATTGGAAGCTTAGGTCTAGCTTTGATTGTGATTTTACTCTTAGGTGTAAAGATTATGGGACGCTATACTCGTCCTATTGAATCGGCAACCAAAGTGGCTATGGAACTTGCAAAAGGGAATTATAAAGCTCGTACATATGAAGATTATGTAGATGAAACAGGGATGCTGAGTCAGTCTATTAACGCACTTGCTCGTAATCTGCAAGAGTCTATCACTAATCAAGAAATGCAGCAGGACAGGCTGCGCACGCTAATTGAAAATATGGGAAGCGGCATGCTTCTTATCGATAGTAGAGGCTATATAAACTTAGTGAATCGAGCTTATAAAGAGCAGTTTCATATACATCCGGATGACTTCCTTTATCATTTGTATTACGAGGTATTTGAGCATAAAGAAATCATTAAGCTTGTGGAAAAAATATTTATGACGGAAGTAAAGGTTCGAAAACAAGTGGTTCTCCCTTTAAATATTGAACGAAGATATTTTGATGTTTACGGAGCGCCGATTATTGGCTTAAACGATGAATGGAAAGGGATTGTGCTTGTTTTCCATGATATTACCGAGCTGAAAAAGCTAGAACAAGTTCGCCGTGACTTTGTAGCAAATGTGTCTCATGAACTAAAAACTCCTATTACGTCTATAAAAGGGTTTAGTGAGACATTGTTAGACGGTGCCATGGAAGATCCACAGCTGCGCCAGCAGTTTCTATCGATCATTTTAACGGAAAGTCAGCGCATGGAGAGTTTGATTCAAGATCTTTTAGATTTGTCTAAAGTTGAACAGCAAGGGTTTAAGCTAAGCATCCATCCAGTAGATTTGAATACCCTTCTCTATGAGGTCATAACAGTGCTATCAAACCGAGCGACTGAAAAAGAAATCACGCTAACGTTAGATACGCTTCCTGAAGAAGCGTGGATTGATGGTGACAGTCAGCGCCTTATGCAAGTGTTTGTTAACTTAATCGGCAATGCGCTCATGTATACAATGCCTGGAGGAACTGTTCACGTTTCGCTTGAAGAGGAAGAAGAAACGATTACGGTTCATGTTCAAGATACAGGTATCGGTATTGATTCTGATGAAATTTCACGTATTTTTGAGCGCTTTTACCGAGTAGATAAAGCAAGAAGCCGTAATTCCGGAGGAACAGGTCTTGGATTAGCAATTGTTAAACATCTCGTTGAAGCTCATAAAGGGGAAATTGAAGTGAAAAGTGAAGTCAATAAAGGGACAACTTTTTCGGTCAAGCTGCACAAGTATTTGCCGCAGATGTAAAATGTTTACGTTCCTTTTACAATTTATTTAATGTAGCTTAATAATTAATTGATACAATTTTTCATGGAAACCCCTTCATCCAAGGAGCCAATGTGTAAGGCGAAAATAGCTTTAACCGTGCTATTTTCGCCGATTCTTTTTGACAATTTCTATCCATTCACATGTTACACCGCCTAAAATAACTAGGCGGTGTTTTTATTTTATGATGTACAGATCTTATCACCGCATGAAAATAAAACGTTGAACTCAAGATTACTTTTTGTCCTTAAAGCTTATTGTTTGCTAAAATAAAGGTAAGATAAGAAGAGAGCGAAATGGAGGAACATGAATGACACAAAAACTAGTATTAATTGACGGGAATAGTATTGCCTACCGTGCATTTTTTGCTTTGCCGCTTTTAAACAATGATAAAGGAATACATACAAATGCCATATATGGCTTTACTACAATGCTGACACGTATCTTAGAGGAAGAGAAGCCGACACATTTACTTGTGGCATTTGATGCAGGGAAAACAACGTTTCGCCACAAAACATTTACAGAATACAAAGGAGGAAGACAAAAGACGCCTCCTGAACTTTCAGAGCAGTTTCCCTTTATTCGTGAGTTATTAGATGCATATGGGATTAAGCGCTATGAACTGCCTGATTATGAAGCAGATGATATTATCGGTACGCTTTCAAAACAAGCTGAACAAAAAGGAATGGCCGTAAAAGTCATTTCTGGTGATAAAGATTTACTTCAGCTTGTGTCAGAACATGTAACGGTAGATATTACGAGAAAAGGAATTACGGATGTCGATTCCTATACGCCTGCAGCCATTGATGAAAAGTATGGTATTACGGCTGCACAAATTATTGATATGAAAGGCCTTATGGGGGACAGCTCGGATAATATCCCAGGCGTGCCCGGAGTCGGCGAAAAAACAGCCTTAAAGTTATTAAAAGAGTTCGAAACGGTTGAAAATGTATTGAAATCTATCGATCAAGTCAGCGGTAAAAAATTAAAAGAAAAGCTAGAAGATAATCGTGAATCAGCTATCATGAGTAAAAAGCTTGCAACTATTTATTGCGAAGCGCCTCTTGAAGTATCTGTAGAAGATGCAAAGTATGACGGGTTTGAATCTTCAAAGGTCATCTCATTATTTAAAGAGCTTGGGTTTAATTCTTTGCTTGCTAAATTTGGTGAATCAGCAGAAGAGGAAGCAGATTTTGAAGAACTAACGTTTGAAATAGCGCAGGAAGTTCACGATGATATGTTAACAAGCGAAGCAGCTCTGATCGTAGAAGGGTATGAAGAAAACTACCATCACAATCAGCTGCTCGGTTTTGGAATCAGCAACAAAAATGGTCACTATTTTATTGATAAAGATACAGCTCTTTCATCTTCTAAATTTAAAGCATGGTTAGAAGATGGACGTGTAAAAAAGACGGTGTTTAATGGGAAACGTACGATTGTATCGTTAAAATGGGCGGGGCATGAAATTAAAGGAATTGAACATGATGTAATGATTGCTTCTTACATCTTGAATCCTGCTGAGGCAAATGATGACCTAGCGACAATTGCAAAATTAAAAGGATACCATCAAGTGCAATCAGATGAAGCTGTGTATGGAAAAGGAGCTAAGCGAAGCATTGCAGAAGCTGATCAGCTAGCTGATCATGTTGTAAGAAAAGCAGCCGCCGTAGCTTATTTAAAAGAAGTGTTAGAAAAAGAATTGGTGGAAAATGAACAGTTTGAGCTGTTTGAGAAGCTTGAAATGCCTCTTGCCATTGTCCTTGCTGATATGGAATATCAAGGGGTGAAAATTGACCGCGCGCGTTTGGATGAAATGGGCGAAGATCTTCGAGAGCAGCTTGAAAAAATTGAAGCGAAAATCTACGAATACGCTGGACAAGAATTCAATATTAATTCGCCAAAGCAGCTAGGAGTTGTTCTTTTTGAAAAAATGCAGCTTCCAGTCATAAAGAAAACAAAAACAGGCTATTCCACATCAGCTGATGTATTAGAGCAATTAGCTAGTACCCATGATATTATCCCAGAGATTTTACAATACCGTCAGCTAGGAAAATTACAGTCTACGTATATTGAAGGATTAAAAAAGGTTATTCATGAAAGCGATGGAAAAGTTCATACCCGCTTTAATCAAACATTAACTCAAACGGGAAGATTAAGCTCAGTAGATCCTAACTTGCAAAACATCCCGATTCGTCTTGAAGAAGGTAAAAAAATAAGAGGTGCGTTTGTGCCTTCACAGCCTGATTGGTTGATATTTGCAGCGGATTATTCACAAATTGAGCTGCGCGTACTGGCTCATATTGCAGATGATGAAAAGCTAATTGATGCGTTTAAGCATGACTTAGATATTCATACGAAAACAGCGATGGATGTGTTCCACGTCGAAAGAGAAGAAGTAACGTCCAATATGCGCCGCCAGGCTAAAGCAGTTAACTTTGGAATCGTCTATGGCATCAGTGATTACGGTTTATCGCAAAGTTTAGGAATTACAAGAAAAGCAGCGGCTACTTTTATTGAACGCTATTTAAAAAGCTTCCCTGGTGTACAGGAGTATATGGATACGATTGTACGCGATGCAAAAGAAAAGGGATATGTAACAACGCTCTTGCACCGCCGACGTTACTTGCCTGAAATCACGAGCCGAAATTTTAACCTCCGCAGCTTCGCTGAGCGTACGGCTATGAATACGCCTATCCAAGGGACGGCAGCTGATATTATTAAAAAAGCAATGATTGAAATGGATAAGCGCTTAAAAGATGAAAATCTTCAGGCTAAGCTGCTGCTTCAAGTACACGATGAGCTGATTTTTGAAGCCCCAGAAGAAGAAATTAAAATTTTAGAGAAAATCGTACCAGAAGTAATGGAGAACGCTTTAGAGTTAGAAGTTCCGTTGAAAGTAGATTATTCTTACGGAAAGACTTGGTACGAAGCAAAGTAGTGGAAAAAGGATGTGACAAACGTGCCAGAATTACCAGAAGTTGAAACCGTCAGACGTACGTTAATTGAATTAGCCAGTGGAAAGACCATTGAGCGTGTAACAGTTAAATGGCCTAATATTATCAAACGTCCTGAACAAGTTGAACAGTTTTGTGATGCGCTTGTTGGACAAACCATTCGAGATGTTGAACGCAGAGGTAAATTTTTGAAAATTGTGCTCGATGATTATACGATGGTTTCTCATTTGCGTATGGAAGGGAAATATGCTCTCCATGAGAATGCAGAAGAACCAGATAAGCATGTACACGTCTTTTTTCACTTCACGGATGGAACGGAATTGCGATACCGGGATGTAAGGAAGTTTGGTACTATGCACTTATTTAAAAAGGGAGAGGAAGATCTGTTTCCTCCTCTTATTGGCCTTGGACCTGAACCGTTTGACGAAACATTTAATCCTAGTCAATTAAAAATGAGAATCGGCAAAACCTCTCGAAAAATCAAGCCGGTTTTACTCGATCAAAATGTCGTGGTTGGGCTTGGAAATATTTATGTAGATGAAGCACTGTTTCGCGCAGGGATTCATCCTGAACGAGTGGCCAGCCAATTAACAGACGAAGAGTATGAAAAATTGTACGAAGAAATTGTAGCGACTCTTCAAGAAGCTGTGAAACAAGGAGGCAGCACCATTCGCACGTATGTAAACACACAGGGACAAATAGGCATGTTTCAGCAGCAGCTTTATGTGTACGGAAGAAAAGGCGAATCCTGTAAAATGTGCGGTACCCCAATTGAAAAATTTGTTGTAGGCGGTAGAGGAACACATATCTGCCCAAATTGTCAGCCGGCTAAAAAATAACAATGGATGGGCTCCTTTCATATACTACGTATAGACAGAAAGGAAAGGAGTCCTCTCATCATGATAACATTTTCTTTACTTATTCTTGCTTTTGCCGTAAGTCTTGACAGCTTTAGTGTTGGCCTGACATACGGACTTCGAAAGGTAAAAATCCCGCTGAAATCCATTTTTATTATTTCATGTTGCTCAGCATTTTCTTTAATGTTTTCTATGTTTTTAGGAAAAGTACTTACGCATCTATTTTCAGTGGATGTACTAAATAAAGTAGGCGGAGGTATTCTTGTTCTGCTTGGGATGTGGATTTTATACCAGTTTTTTTGTCCGGCAGATTCACCTCGAGTAAAAGAAGAAAAAACATTAGTAAAAATTGAAATTAAGTCAATTGGCCTAGTCATTAACGTATTAAAAAAGCCAATTGCAGCAGATTTAGATAATTCAGGTTCCATCAATGGTATTGAAGCATTTATACTTGGAATTGCATTATCTCTTGATGCATTTGGAGCGGGGTTTGGAGCGGCTTTATTAGGTTATTCGCCGTATGCTCTAGCAATTGCTGTAGCTCTTATGAGTTCTCTTTTTTTAAGTGCGGGCATACAATTTGGCAAGGTTTTTTCACGTTTATCATGGATGAAAATGTTCTCATTTGTACCAGGAGTTCTGCTCATTATTTTAGGTATTTTTAGATTTTAAATAAAGAGATAAAGGAGAGGCCAATGTCAATTGTAATTGGATTAACAGGCGGAATTGCAAGCGGGAAAAGCACGGTAACCGGAATGCTACGAGATATCAATATTCCAGTAATCGACGCTGATCACATTGCAAAAGAAGTCGTAGAACCAGGAAAAGAAGCATACAAACAAATTGTCGAGACGTTCGGCCGTTCTATTCTTCACGAGAACGCGGAGATCAATCGAGCGGCTTTAGGGGAAATTGTGTTTTATCAAGAGGAAGAACGTAAAAAGTTGAATGCAATTGTACATCCTGCCGTAAGAAAAGAAATGCTTTCTCAAAAGGAAAGCTATATAGAGGAAGGTTACGAAGCCGTTGTATTAGATATTCCGCTGCTGTTTGAAAGCGATTTGACACATTTAGTCGATAAAGTAGTAGTTGTATATGTCGATGAGTCTGTGCAGCTAGAAAGGTTAAAGTCGCGTAATAACCTCTCGGCGGAGGATGCCTATGCGCGTATCCATGCACAGCTGCCTTTAATTCAAAAAGTAGCCTTAGCCGATGCGGTGATCAATAACAACGGTCCTGTGGAAGAAACAAAACAACAGCTTTTAAGTATATTAGCCCTATGGCTAGATTAAAGAGTGAATGATTGCATTCACTCTTTTTTTATTGGGAATATTTAAGGGCTTCTAAAAAAGAATGTGTTAAATATCTGTTCTTGCTATATACATATAGTAAAACTTAATTAAAATAATTTATTAAAAAAAATTAATATTATTCACTTTTTAAATATTTATGTTATACTATTCAATATAAAAAGTT
This sequence comes from Priestia sp. 10L35, assembly GCF_056395685.1. Taxonomy (NCBI): domain Bacteria; kingdom Bacillati; phylum Bacillota; class Bacilli; order Caryophanales; family Bacillaceae; genus Priestia; species Priestia sp. 10L35. The sequence goes on from NZ_JBFTKA010000001.1 coordinate 144,252, forward strand.
AAATAGTATAACACATATAGAGAGGGGTATAGCCATGAAAGCACGTATTGCCATTAATGGTTTTGGGAGAATAGGAAGAATGGTGTTTCGCACAGCGATTATAGAGGAAAATTTGGATATTATTGCAATAAATGCATCTTATCCAGCAGAAACGTTAGCACATTTAATCAAATATGACTCTATACACGGAGCATTTAATGGAGATGTCAAATGTGATGATGATGCGCTAATTGTTAACGGTAAAAGAATTCAGCTATTAAATTCACGTGATCCGCTGAATTTGCCTTGGAAAGAGCTTGGGATTGATCTAGTTGTTGAAGCAACGGGAAAATTTAATTCAAGAGAAAAAGCGCAGTTACATATTGAAGCAGGTGCGAAAAAAGTTGTCTTAACGGCACCGGGTAAACAAGAAGATATCACCATTGTGATGGGCGTAAACGAACGAGAGTTTGATGTGAATCAGCATAACATTATTTCCAATGCCTCTTGTACGACAAATTGTCTAGCTCCAGTTGTCAAGGTACTAGACGAAGCGTTCACAATTGAAAACGGTTTAATGACGACCGTTCATGCATATACAAATGATCAAAAGAATATCGATAATCCGCATAAAGATTTGCGAAGAGCCCGTGCGTGTGCTCAATCAATTATTCCTACAACCACTGGAGCAGCCAAGGCACTTTCATTAGTTCTTCCTCATTTAAAAGGAAAACTTCATGGGATGGCGCTTCGTGTGCCAACGCCGAACGTATCGCTTGTCGATTTAGTTGTGGATGTAAGGAAACCTGTGACGATGGAAGATGTTAATTTAGCGTTTATTAAAGCTGCTGAAGGACCATTAAAGAATATTTTAAATTTAACAATGGAACCACTCGTATCAATTGACTTTAATACAAATCCTCATTCAGCTATTGTAGATGGACTATCCACAATCGTAATGGAAGATCATAAAATTAAAGTGTTAGCTTGGTACGATAACGAGTGGGGCTACTCTCAGCGCGTAGTCGATTTGGTAAGATATATTGCTGCAGAAATGCGTAATGGATCAAAAATAAGAGTAAGCTAAGAAAGCTATTGATTGCTTTTAAAAAAACAGGGAGCTGTCGCCCTGTTTTTTTTGTTTTTATCCAAAAGAATAGGGAAAAGCAATAAGATAAGCATGCAAAGGGGTGTTTATTTTCCTCAATTTTAATAAAAAATTAATAATCGTTTAGCAGCTTTTACACACTGTCTCACGAGAATACAGGGGTAATTTGTATAGTTCTATCTGCAAGAACAATCTTTAATAAAATCAAAACACGTATTGCAAAATAAATGTAAACAAAGTATACTATGTTTCGTGAACTTCTTGTGTACCTTTCGGTGATGTGGCTACTTAAAGGGTTAGGACCTCTTTGGACTAACTTTCCCCCGTGGTAGTTAACATGCTATATGGCGAAAGAACTTCATGTTTAACGATTAAAAATTGTTAAAGGGGGAAATATCATTATGGAAACAATGGGTCGTCATGTCATCTCAGAATTATGGGGATGCGATTTCGATAAGTTAAATGATATTGATTATATTGAAAAAACGTTTGTTGATGCAGCTTTAAAATCTGGTGCGGAAGTTCGCGAAGTAGCGTTCCATAAATTTGCACCTCAAGGTGTAAGTGGCGTTGTTATTATTTCAGAATCACATTTAACGATTCACAGCTTCCCAGAGCATGGTTATGCAAGTATCGATGTTTATACTTGTGGTCATTTAGATCCTACAATCGCAGCAGATTATATTGCAGATGCTCTAAGTGCACAGACACGTGAAACAATTGAATTACCACGTGGAATGGGTCCTGTTCAGGTAAAACAAACTAAAGCGAATGCACTTTAATAGTGTCGATTGATTACGTAAGTTAAGAGGTGTATTACACACCTCTTTTTAGTATATAAATTTTTAATACGCAAAAACAAAGGGGATAACAACATGGGGGTAGTACAAGCAGTTAAATCTTTATTTTCTAATCATGTAGAAACAAACGATCACCATTCAGATCCAACTCTAAAAACGCATTATTACAAAACAACAGCCGGGAATGCATTTAAGCAAGTTCATGAAATGTTGAAGCACATGCAAGGGATAGAGATACTTGCTGCATATGAAGAGCGAGGAGAGATTAGCTTAAACGTTGTAAAAGGAAGAAAAGCTTTTGTTGTGATTACCATTATTAACGTACGTCCTCTTGAAACCGCTATCGATTTTTCTGCTACAACAGAATCAAAAGTGGTGCCGGTTGATTTTGGTTTTAGTAAAGAACTTGTACGTACGCTTTATAAGAGCTTTGATCAAAAACTCATTCCTCTTTCTTCGTAAGTTCCTTATCATTTTTGAATTTCAGGAAATAAAATGGGGAAATTCCTTTTCCTTTACTTGTATTCAAGCCTTGTTTTCTATAAGATGGAATAAAGCAAATCCTTTAATACAGCATCGTGTTTGTTAAAGGAAATGATGATAAAAATCATAATAAATGGCGAATAGCCGGCTAACATAGATGGAAATTAACTTATATAAGAGAAAATAAAAAGAAAAACAAGGTTTATTATTGGAGCTGAGAATATGAAGTGCCCATCCTGTCATTACAATGGAACGAGAGTGCTGGACTCGCGCCCTGTAGAAGAAGGCCGCTCTATTCGTAGAAGACGTGAATGCGAAGAGTGTCACTATCGTTTTACAACTTTTGAGAAAGTAGAAGAACTTCCGTTAATTGTTGTAAAAAAAGATGGAGCGAGAGAAGAGTTCAGCAAAGACAAAATCCTTCGAGGGTTAATTAAGGCGTGTGAAAAACGCCAAGTAAGCTTAAAACAATTAGAAGATACGGTACACGATATTGAAACAGAGCTGCGCAGTCAGGGTACATCAGAGGTGCAGTCAGATGTTGTAGGAGAAATGGTGATGGAGCGATTAGCTGCTATCGATGAAGTCTCTTATGTTCGATTTGCTTCTGTATACCGACAATTTAAAGACATCAATGTATTTATTGATGAATTAAAAGATTTAATTAAGAAGGAACGACTGTAAAAGAGCTATTGAAGTATTCTTTAGGCTCTTTTTTGTCATTTCTATTACTTTAAAAGTAGGTAGGGAACGACATGAAAGAACAACATTGGAAAGAAATGATACCGGTCGATCGTTATGTTGTTCGTTCGAACGGCATACTGCAGGAATACGACCGAAAGATTTTAACCATGCTCTATCAGCCGTTGGTGGGTACAACGTGCTTTGGTCTGTATATGACGTTATGGAGCGAGCTGGAACAAGATCGTTTATGGGGGAAAGAGTCTACGCATCATCATCTAATGTCAATGATGCAAATTAATTTGAAAGCTATTTACCATGAGCGGTTAAAATTAGAAGGCATTGGTTTGTTAAAAACATATATTAAGGAAGAAGATGATGTTCGTGTGTTCATTTATGAGCTCATTCCTCCTCTGACGCCCCATCAGTTTTTTAACGATGGCGTGTTAAATGTATATTTATATAACCGACTCGGAAAATCTATCTTTCAAAAAGTAAAAAATTATTTTTCTGATTCACTCGTCGATGAGCAATCGTTCAAAGATGTGACGCATTCATTTAACGATGTATTTAAATCAGTTAAAGCAACAGAGCTGGCTCCAAGTTTTCAGTCTGAAAGCAAGGATGTATTTTCTCCTGATGCTCAAACGGACTTTGTGGATTCCTCCAAACGCGCTTCTATTGAGATGAGCCCGGATTCCTTTGATTTTGATTTATTTTTAGCAGGTCTAACAGATTCAATGATTTCGAAAAGGTCTATTACATCTAAAGTAAAACAAGCGATTGAAAAGCTAGCCTTTTTATACGGTATCGATCCTCTTCAAATGAAAAATGTGGTGCTCGATTCGCTAAATGAGAACGATCAAGTTGATATTGAATTGCTTAGAAAAGCAGCACAGTCCTTTTACCAATTTGAAAATGGAGAAGCACTTCCAAATCTAAGCGAACAAATTCAGCCGCCTATGCTTCGTACCATGCAGGAAAAGCAGCCGCAGACAAAGGAAGAGCAGCTCATTCAACAGCTTGAAGTGACTTCTCCTCGACAGCTTTTGATCGAGTTTTCCGGGGGAGCAGAGCCTTCAAAAGCAGACTTGCAAATGATCGAAGAAGTGATGTTTAACCAAAAGCTTTCACCAGGGGTAGTAAATGTTCTAATTTACTACGTGATGCTAAGATCCGATATGAAATTATCTAAGAGCTATGTAGAGAAAATTGCTGGACACTGGGCGCGCAAAAAGGTACAAACTGTTCAAGATGCCATGAATTTAGCTAAAAATGAACAGAAAGAATATCAGAATTGGACCGAAGCAAAGCAAAATAAAAAAACAGCTGGACGAAAAATTGTGCGTAAAGAAATGGTGCCAGAGTGGCTGAGCGATGAAGAAAAAGAAGAGAAAAAGCAGCCTTCAAAAGAAGTGGACGGATTTGAAGAAGAAAAACGAAAGCTACAAGAAGAGCTCAAGCAGTTAGATCAAGAGCTAAAACAAAAGCATAAAGAATAAAAAGCAGGTATGATAGAGATGAGGTGAAAAAGATGAAGCCTATCAATGATTCACTAAATCAGTTAGTGAACAAAAAGGATTTTAAAGCACGCTTAGAAGCATTAAGAAACAGTATCCTGTCTAATCCCGAAGTTAAAACATTTTTGCAAGAGCATCGCCATGAGTTAGATGAGCAAATGGTTGACCGAGGTCTGATGAAGATGCATGAATTTATCGATCAAAGCAAATGCTGTGACAAGTGTCCTTCTCTGCAAAGCTGTGTCAACATGGTGAAAGGATACCACCCTCAGCTGGTTGTAAAAGGCCGTAATATTGATTTACAGTATGAACGCTGTCCTAGAAAAGTACAAGAAGATGAGCGAAAAGAACAAGAATCTTTTATTCAGTGTATGTACGTGCCTAAAGAAATTTTACAGGCAACAATGTCTGATATTGAAATTGAGCAGGGAAGATTTGAAGCCATTAAACTAGTAAGAGATTTTGTGCGAGAATATGAGCCGAATAAGAAAATGAAAGCTTTATATTTACATGGTTCGTTTGGTGTGGGGAAAACGTATTTTCTTGGAGCAATTGCCAATGCGTTAGCCGAAAAGAAAGTGAAATCTACCATTCTGTATGTCCCTGAGTTTTTGCGTGAGTTAAAAGGTTCGTTTCAAGATCAAAGTTTCAATGAGAAAATAGAGTATGTCAAAAAAGTACCGGTTCTTATGCTTGATGATCTCGGAGCAGAATCCGTAACGAGCTGGATGCGAGACGATGTGCTCGGAACCATTTTACAATTCCGTATGCTCGAAAATTTGCCGACATTTTTCAGCTCGAATTTAAATTTTAAAGAGCTACAACATCATTTGACTTATACCCAAAGAGGCGAGCAGGAAGAGCTCAAAGCCGCTCGTGTCATGGAACGAATTAAGTCTCTAGCCATTCCTGTTGAAATGAATGGAGAGAATAAACGAAATAGATGAGCAGGTCGTTTTACATTTCTTGTAACGACTTGCTCATTTTTTTGCATGTTGCCCCATATACATTAATAAAGCGTGTCCAAAGGGGGGCTATGAGGAATGAAAATATTCTTTAAATATGTAGAAGACGCAGTCGTTGTATATGAGTCTTTATGCGCGAAGCGAAGCGCTTTATCATATGGTTCACAGTGCTTGAAGCTGGTGAATAATCAGCTTTTAGTCATTGATGAGACATACAATAGAGAGGCCATTTTACAAGACATGGTGATACCGGTATTAACCCACGTAATTTTAAAAAAGAAAGAAAAAAAGATGATGGTAAACATATTAAAAGAACAATTTTTCTATTCAGAAGAGGAAGAGCAAGATTTGCTGCTTCAAATTATGGGGGGGATTATGGAAGGAGAGAGAGGCGAAATTCCGCAAAAAACATTTTCTCTTCCAAGAGAATTACTTATCCGCCAGGCTCTTCAAGACTTCTTCATTCATAATGTAACATTCACCTTTGAGTCTTTTCTCCAATTCCGTTTAAAAGAATATCAAGAGCGGCTGCGCTATTATGCCGAGCTGGCGATTGATGAATATAAGCTTGAACAAGACTATCAAATTCTTATTCATCAGCTGCGTCAAGCAGCTAATGAAAGACAGTCATCTACAGGTAACGTGTATGTAATGCACTTGAACAAAAACAAGTTTGTACTGTACGACCACAACAGTAGATATGTTCCTGAACGTGAATGTGCAGCTCTAGCAGAGGCCTTTTTATCTGAACAAGAATCATTATACATAGACTCAACTATTATCGCGCCTTTGCTAAGTTTATCTCCAGCTGCTATTCATCTGTATAGCGACCAGCATGATCATGATTTTGTTTATACCATTCAAAATATCTTCCAAGAAAAAGTTATGTTATACGAGAAAAATGAATTTCCGTTTGATCAAAAGCAAAATATAACGTGAAAGGTTGATTTCTATTTTGAAAATGAATATAATAAATGCATATTGAAAAACAGCTATATGTTACAAGTTATGATGAGGACATGAGTGTATATTTACGGTTTGTAGAGAGGGAGATCCAGGCTGAAAATCTCCTAACACGGAATATATTCTTACCACCTCTAAACTTCAGTAGTAAACGAGCAGAGCCTCTAGTAATTACTGACGGAATTTCCGTTATAAAACCTCGAGCCGCTTCGGGTTCTTTGGGTTATCCAGAATACGAAGAGGAAACAAGGGTGGTACCGCGTGTATACACAACTCGTCCCTTTTGATAGGGGACGAGTTTTTTGTTTTTACAAAAAGTTTATTCAGTTATGTTAAAGGAGTGGAAAGTTGTGTCAGAAGTAATCAAAATGACATTCCCTGATGGAGCTGTTAAAGAGTATCCAAAAGGATCATCAACAGAAGATATTGCGGCTTCTATTAGCCCGGGATTAAAGAAAAAAGCATTAGCAGGCAAAGTAAACGGCGAGCTGCTGGATTTACGTACGCCAATCGAAGAAGATGGCAGTCTTGAAATCATTACACAAGATGCTCCTGAAGCGCTTGAAATTATGCGTCACAGTACAGCGCATTTAATGGCTCAAGCAATCAAACGTTTATACAAAGATACAAAAGTACAGCTAGGTGTAGGGCCGGTTATCGAAAACGGTTTTTACTATGACATCGATATGGAAGAATCAATTACTCCTGAAGATTTAGGTAAAATTGAAAAAGAAATGAAAAAAATCGTTAATTCAAATATTGAAATTGAACGAAAAGAAGTTTCTCGTGAAGAAGCCATTCAACTTTTTAAAGAAGTTGGCGATGAACTGAAGCTTGAATTGATCGATGCGATTCCAGCAGGTGAAAAGGTTACGATTTACCAACAAGGCGAATTCTTTGACCTTTGCCGAGGCGTGCACGTGCCGTCAACAGGCAAAATTAAAGAATTTAAACTATTAAGCGTGGCGGGTGCTTATTGGCGCGGAGACAGCGATAATCAAATGCTGCAGCGTATTTACGGTACAGCATTCTTTACAAAAGCAGATTTAGACGAGCATCTTCGTCTTCTTGAAGAAGCAAAAGAACGTGATCACCGTAAACTTGGTAAAGAGCTAAACTTATTTACAAATTCTCAAAAAGTAGGACAAGGTCTGCCTTTATGGCTTCCAAAAGGTGCGACGATCCGCCGTATTATCGAGCGTTATATCGTAGATAAAGAAGTAAGCCTTGGTTATCAGCACGTTTACACTCCAGTGCTCGGAAGTGTAGAACTTTACAAAACGTCTGGTCACTGGGAGCACTACCAAGATGACATGTTCCCTGCAATGGAAATGGATAACGAAGACCTGGTTCTTCGTCCGATGAACTGTCCTCATCACATGATGGTTTACAAACAAGGTATTCACAGCTATCGTGAGCTTCCAATCCGTATTGCTGAGCTTGGAACGATGCACCGCTACGAAATGTCAGGAGCATTATCAGGACTTCAGCGTGTTCGAGGCATGACGCTAAATGATGCGCATATCTTTGTACGTCCCGACCAAATCAAAGAAGAATTTATTCGTGTAGTTCGCTTAGTTGAAGCGGTTTATAAAGATTTTGGATTTGAAAATTATTCATTCCGTCTATCTTACCGTGACCCTGCAGATACAGAAAAATACTTTGATGATGATGCAATGTGGGAAAAAGCACAAAGCATGTTAAAAGACGCAATGGATGAACTTGACCTTGATTATTATGAAGCTGAAGGCGAAGCGGCATTCTACGGTCCAAAACTAGACGTTCAAGTTAAAACAGCCCTTGGGAAAGAAGAGACGCTATCTACGGTTCAATTGGATTTCTTACTTCCTGAACGATTTGATTTAACGTATGTAGGAGAAGACGGAAAACAACATCGACCGGTTGTTATTCACCGCGGCGTGGTGTCAACAATGGAACGTTTTGTAGCTTTCTTAATCGAAGAATACAAAGGAGCTTTCCCAACGTGGTTAGCACCTGTACAAGTTCAAGTGATTCCGGTGTCACCTACCGTTCACCTTGAGTATGCAAAAGAAGTGCAAGAACAGCTTCAGCTGGCGGGTATTCGTGTGGAACTTGATTCTCGCGATGAGAAAATCGGCTATAAAATCCGTGAGGCTCAAATGCAAAAAATTCCTTATATGCTTGTTGTAGGGGATAAAGAAGTAGAAGATAAAGCAGTAAACGTACGTAAATACGGTGAGCAGAATTCAGAAACAGTGGACTTCCAAGCCTTTTTACAAAATGTAAAAGCAGAAGCATCTCGCTAATGAAAAAAGCAGAGAATTGAAATTCTCTGCTTTTTTATCTAACATTTATAAAAAACTGTTGCATAAATGTTTTTCCTTTGATACAATAATTTTTGTTGTGAAAAAAGAACGAAATCATTGACTTTTGTCTTTGTTGATACTATAATAGCTTAAGTAATTGAATACTTGTTTATACAGAAGAAGAAGCACCCGCTTCTCACCTGAGTGACGCATAGAGCAGTTAGCAGGTACATCGTATCTTAATTAAAACGATAGAAGTGTGGGTGCAGTATGTACTCACACTTTTTTGTGTGAGTTAATAATCGGTCTAAGCAAGCGTATTCGCTCATTAAACCTTGGAGGTGGCTACTTATTAGCAAGGACATGATGGTAAACGAGGGCATTCGAGCTCGCGAAGTTCGTCTAATTGATCAAAATGGTGAACAATTAGGAATTAAATCAAAAAATGAAGCATTAGAAATTGCTTCACGAGTAAATCTTGACTTAGTAATGGTTGCTGCAAATGCGAAACCGCCGGTATGTCGTATTATGGACTACGGTAAATTCCGCTATGAGCAACAACGTAAAGAAAGAGAAGCTCGTAAAAACCAAAAAGTTGTAAACTTAAAAGAAGTTCGTTTAAGTCCAACAATTGATGAACATGATTTTAACACTAAACTTCGTAACGCACGCAAGTTCCTTGAAAAAGGTGACAAAGTGAAAGCGTCTATTCGCTTTAAAGGTCGTGCCATTACTCATAAAGGGATTGGCCAAAAAGTACTTGAACGTTTTTCACAAGCTTGCGAAGATGTAAGTTCAGTTGAATCGGCTCCTAAAATGGAAGGCCGCAGCATGTTCTTAGTCTTGGCACCTAAAAACGAAAAGTAATAGAACGAGGAGGAACACCCCATGCCAAAAATGAAAACACATCGTGGCGCTGCAAAGCGTTTCAAAAAGACTGGAAGCGGTAAATTAAAACGTGCTCGTGCTTACACAAGCCATTTATTCGCTAACAAATCTACAAAACAAAAGCGTAAATTACGTAAAGGTTCTTTAGTAAGCAAAGGTGACTTCAAACGTATCCGTCACTTATTAGATAACATTAAGTAATTTGGGTTGAGATAGAAACAATACAGGAGGTAAACAATTATGCCACGCGTAAAAGGCGGTACAGTAACACGCAAACGTCGTAAAAAAGTTTTAAAATTAGCTAAAGGTTTCTTCGGTTCGAAGCATAGATTATATAAAGTTGCTAATCAGCAAGTTATGAAATCTCACATGTATGCTTATCGTGACCGTCGTCAGAAAAAACGTGACTTCCGTAAATTATGGATCACACGTATTAATGCAGCTGCTCGTATGAACGGTCTTTCTTACAGCCGTTTAATGCACGGTTTAAAATTAGCAGGTATTGAAGTTAACCGCAAAATGCTTGCTGACTTAGCTGTAGCTGATGAAAAAGCATTTGCTGAATTAGCAACTGCTGCTAAAAAAGGCTTAGATAAGTAATGAATATAAAGTCTCGTCATCTTTAGATGATGAGGCTTTTTTACTATCGGAGGACATATCATGAATGAACTGCTGCTTACCTATTTTATTGTTATTAATATAGTAGGGGTAGGAATGATGTATAGAGATAAACAAAAAGCGAAAAGACATGAGTGGAGAATTGCCGAAAGCACACTGTGGACGGTAGCTGCTATCGGAGGAGCTCTTGGAGGACTAATTGGGATGTATTGCTATCGTCATAAAACGAAGCACACATCGTTTACAGTAGGTTTTCCTATTCTTGCTGCTCTTGATTTACTTTTCTTTTTTGTTATCAGCTGAGCACAAATGATGTTGTGCTCAGTGTAAAAATTCTCGAACGGGGCTTTTCCAGCGAATAGGAGCATTTGGATACATGTCGTGTACGTGGCTTTCCAGCAGCTTGAAATCTTGCTTTTGCAGTTCATGTAATCGAGATGGATCTGTTAACACCATTGTAATTGACAAAGATTCTGGTTCATTGGGATTGCTGTATTTTTCTCCTTCAAATAAAATACCTTTATACGTTAGTAGAAAATTTTTGCGGATATTCGTTTTTTCGTCAACGACAAAAAATTGCTGATGTTCCTGAGCTGCTACAAGCTTCCGCTTTGGACTGCGAAAATGCTGAACCAGCTTTAATAGTGTGTAAGCAACAAGCGCGAAAATGAACACGCGAACGATAACAATAACAAACATAACGCTCCCTCCTTTACAAGGCACAGTTTTCTTACTTTACGTTCGAGTTTCTAAAAAGTTTCATGATTTTTGATATAATTTCTTTATTGGTTTAAAAAGAAGAAGATATACATAATTACAGGAGTGATTACATTGAATTTACAACAGCTATTTACCATGCAGCGCCAGCTGGATCAGCATATAGAGGATAAGCATGAGCTTCATAAGGAAGATTTGATTCCGAGAAAGCTTTTAGCACTGCTTGTCGAAATGGGAGAGCTGGCAAACGAAACGCGCTGCTTCAAATTTTGGAGCGTCAAACCTCCGGCTGAAGACGCTGTTATTTTAGAAGAATTTGTGGACGGTGTACATTTTATCCTTTCTTTAGGGATTGAAAAAGGATACGATGATTTAACTGAGTTACCAGATGCAAAAGCAAGTGATTCAAAAACAGCACAATTTTTACAGGTATTTGCACAAGTTGCTGCTTTCGAACAGGATCAGTCGAAAGAAAACTATGTGGACATGTTTGTATCTTACATGACGCTTGGCGATATGTTTGGTTTTTTCGCTGAACATATTGAAAAGGCGTACATCTCAAAAAATGAAGTGAATTTTAAACGCCAAGAACAAGGATACTAGAAATAAAGGGATGGGAAATTTTACTTCAACCTCTTTTTAGCTATAATAGAGGTATACATATGAAAGGGGTAATCCATATGACAAAGTTAGATGAAACATTGACGATGCTTAAAGCACTAACAGATGCAAAAGGAATTCCTGGCAATGAGCGTGAACCGCGTGAGGTTATGAAGAAATATATTGCACCTTATGCAGATGAAGTAACGACGGATGGGCTAGGCAGTTTGATTGCAAAAAAAGTGGGCAACGAACAAGGGCCTAAAATTATGGTAGCCGGTCACTTAGATGAAGTAGGCTTTATGGTGACTCAAATTGATGAACGCGGCTTTATTCGTTTTCAAACGGTAGGCGGATGGTGGTCTCAAGTGATGCTTGCTCAACGCGTAACCATCGTTACATCTAAAGGAGAGGTAACGGGGATTATTGGCTCAAAGCCTCCTCATATCCTGCCTCCAGAAGTGCGTAAAAAGCCAGTTGACATTAAAGATATGTTCATCGATATTGGTGCCTCTAGCAGAGAAGAAGTAGCGGAGTGGGGAGTGAAACCTGGTGATCAGGTTGTGCCTTATTTCGAATTTACGGTTATGAACAACGAAAAGATGCTGCTAGCGAAAGCCTGGGATAACCGTATCGGCTGTGCAATCGCTATCGATGTATTAAAAGCTTTAAAAAATGAAACACATGAAAATGTTGTGTATGGTGTAGGAACGGTGCAAGAAGAAGTTGGACTTCGAGGTGCAAAAACATCCGCTAACTTTATTGAACCGGATATTGCATTTGCTGTTGATGTCGGCATCGCTGGAGATACACCTGGTGTTTCTGATAAAGAAGCATCTTCTAAAATGGGAGAGGGTCCGCAAATCATTTTATATGATGCTTCCATGGTTTCTCATAAAGGACTTCGAGATACAGTGGTAGATGTGGCAGATGAATTAAATATTCCATATCAATTTGATGCAATCGCTGGAGGCGGTACGGACTCAGGTTCTATCCATATTTCAGCTAACGGGGTGCCAGCACTTTCAATTACGATCGCAACTCGTTATATCCATTCTCATGCAGCGATGCTTCATCGTGATGATTATGAAAATGCAGTTAAATTAATTGCGGAAGTAATTAAACGCTTAGACCGAAATACGGTAAACGCAATTACGTATAATTAAAAAAAGCTCATTCTCCTAGGAGAATGAGCTTTTTGCTGTACATAGGACAAGGCTATTTATTTTAAACCGTTTTCAAGCGTTGTCAGAATTTCTTCTTTTTCTGATTCTGGAGACTTTTCCCAAAGCACCTCAAATAAAACACCAAGTCCAGGGAGCATTTTTTCCTCGCCGCTTTGAATAGCGTCAGAAATTGTAGCTTCAAGCTCTTCTTTTGAGTTTCCTGAAACGTTTGCAATAACAGCATTTCGTAAATTAAGATCCATCATTTTCACCTCAGCTATCGTAAAGTTACCAATAGTTTTTGTTTTCTTTGCGATTTCTATGTACAATAAAGTGAAACTTATCTAATGATTATTGAGCAAAATGTAATCGAACTATTTATTTTTATATAGATAAAGGAGTTATGTTTGTGAAACAAATTGATTCAGTTAAAAATCCGCAGGTAAAAGCGTGGAAAAAGCTGCATAATAAAAAAGACCGTGATAAGCAGGGCCTTTTTATGGTAGAAGGCTTTCATTTAGTCGAAGAAGCTATCAAAAATCAGGATTGCGTAAAGGAACTAATTATACGCGAATCGATCGAAGTGCCAGCACAGTGGAACATAGACGGTATTGAAATAACCGTTGTCAACGAAGCAATAATCAAATTATTATCTGACACCGAAACACCTCAAGGAATTATCGCTGTGTGTTTTCAAACGAAGCATGCAGAAATCATTCATACAGCACAGAAAGTATTGCTTTTAGATGCGGTGCAAGATCCAGGTAACCTAGGTACGATTATTCGAACCGCTGATGCTGCCGGAGTGGACGCTATTATCGTTGGAGAGGGCAGCGTGGATGTGTACAACCCAAAAGTCGTTCGTTCAACGCAAGGAGCTATTTTTCATCTTCCAATTGTAAAAAGCGATTTACTCGAAATGATTTCACTGTTAAAAGAAAGAGGAATAGCAGTTTACGGCACGTCCCTACAAAATGGAAAGGTCTACTCATGCGTAAAACCTTCAAACGAATTTGCGCTGATTGTGGGAAATGAAGGAAACGGCGTAAGCGAGAAAGTGCTGGAACAAACGGATCAGAATCTGTACCTTCCCATCTATGGAAAGAGCGAGTCGCTAAATGTTGCCATCGCTTCTGGAATCTTACTTTATTATTTACGCGGAATGTAGTTGCATCGAGAACGTGTTTTCACTATAATAATACAATAGTTACATATGTAAAAAACGATGAAAGAGAGCAGTAGCTTATGTCCGTTTATGCAGGGAGAAAATGCCGCGACTGAAAGCATTTTTATAAATGTAATAAGTGAATTCACCTCTTGAGTTGACACTTAGACCATCTTACATAGATGTAAAGGTGTTCCGGAGATTCCGTTAACTTGAATGAAGTGAACTGTATACGTCTGTGTATATAGTTAACAAGGGTGGTAACGCGACTAATCCTCGTCCCTTTTTTGGGAGGAGGTTTTTTTATTTGTCATTTTTTACGTTAAAAGGAGGAATAAGTGATGAAAGAACGTTTACAAGAACTTCAACAAGAAGCAATTGCAAAAGTCGAAGCAGCAAGTGCTTTAAAAGAATTAAACGACGTACGCGTAGCTTATTTAGGAAAGAAAGGCCCTATCACAGAAGTGCTTCGCGGTATGGGAAAACTTTCAGCTGAAGAGCGTCCTGTAATGGGAGCACTTGCAAATGAAGTGCGTGAAGCTATTGCATCTAAAATTGAAGAAAAACAAACGGCGTTAGAAGCAGCTGAGGTAGAGCGTAAACTTGCTTCAGAAACAATCGACGTAACGCTGCCAGGACGCCCTGTTAAAGCAGGTACGCATCACCCGCTAACAAGCGTGGTTGAAGAAGTAGAAGATTTATTCTTAGGAATGGGCTATGAAGTAGCAGAAGGACCGGAAGTAGAGCAGGACTACTATAATTTCGAAGCGCTGAACTTGCCAAAAGGTCACCCAGCACGTGATATGCAAGATACGTTTTATATTACGGAAGAAACGCTTCTTCGCACGCATACATCAACTGTTCAAGCTCGTGTTATGAATAAGAATGAAGGCAAAGGACCTGTTAAAATTATTTGCCCGGGTAAAGTGTACCGCCGCGATGACGATGATGCTACACATTCTCATCAATTCATGCAAATTGAAGGTCTTGTAGTAGACGAAAACATTCGTATGAGCGATTTAAAAGGCACGCTTGAAGTATTTGTGAAAAAGATGTTCGGTGCAGACCGTGAAATTCGTCTTCGTCCAAGTTTCTTCCCGTTCACTGAGCCGTCTGTAGAAGTAGACGTATCGTGTGCAAAATGTGGAGGTAAAGGCTGTAATGTATGTAAACAAACAGGCTGGATTGAAATTTTAGGAGCTGGCATGGTTCATCCAAATGTCCTTGAAATGGCTGGATACGATTCAACTAAATATCGTGGTTTTGCTTTTGGAATCGGTGTAGAGCGTATTGCTATGTTAAAACACGGCGTGGATGATATTCGTCATTTCTATACAAATGATGTTCGTTTCTTAGATCAATTTAAACAAGTATAAAGGAGGGGCTACGATGTTTGTATCTTATCGTTGGTTACAAGAGTATGTTGACTTATCAGGCGTAACGGCAGAAGAGTTAGCAGATAAAATCACAAAAAGTGGAATTGAAGTTGAAGGTGTAGAAAACTTAAATAAAGGCATCAGCGGAGTGGTAATTGGTCACGTTGTAGAACGTGAACAGCATCCGAATGCTGATAAATTAAGCCGCTGTCAAGTAGATCTTGGCGGAGGAGAAATCGTTCAAATCGTGTGCGGAGCACCAAACGTGGCACAAGGTCAAAAAGTAGCGGTTGCAAAAGTGGGAGCTGTACTTCCAGGTAACTTTAAAATCAAGCGTGCTAAGCTTCGCGGTGAAGAATCGAACGGTATGATTTGTTCTCTTCAAGAGCTTGGCATTGAAAGCAAGCTTGTGGCAAAAAATTATCAAGAAGGCATCTTCGTGTTCCCAAGCGATGCTGAAGTAGGAGCGGATGCACTAGATGCATTAAACTTAAACGATGAAGTATTAGAACTAGGGCTAACACCAAACCGTTCAGACTGCTTAAGTATGTTAGGCGTAGCACATGAAGTGGCTGCTATTTTACGTCGTGAAGTGAAGTATCCGTCAGTAAACGTGCAAACGTCTGATGAGCAAGCAGCTGATTATATTTCCGTTAAAGTAGAGGCAAAAGAAGACAATCCGCTTTACGTAGCGCGCGTTGTGAAAAACGTAAAAATTGCTCCGTCACCATTATGGATGCAAACGCGTTTAATGGCAGCTGGTATTCGACCTCATAACAACGTTGTTGATATTACCAACTATATTTTGCTTGAATACGGCCAGCCGCTGCATGCTTTTGACTATGATCGTCTTGGTTCAAAAGAAATTGTTGTACGTCACGCGTCAGAAGGCGAAAAGTTTGTAACACTTGATGATCAAGAGCGCGTATTAAAAGGCAATCAGCTTGTCATTACAAACGGCAGTGAGCCGGTAGCTCTTGCAGGTGTAATGGGCGGAGCGAACTCCGAAGTAAAAGACGATACGGTAAATGTTCTCATTGAATCAGCTTACTTCAAAGGCTTAACGGTTCGCCAAGCTTCAAAAGACCACGGTCTTCGCAGTGAGGCAAGCGCTCGTTTTGAAAAAGGAATTGATCCTAACCGTACGCGTGTAGCTGCTGACCGCGCAGCAGAATTAATGGCTGAATACGCTTCAGGTGAAGTGGTAAGCGGTACTGTAGAAGTAGATACACTAACTGTGGAACCTGCTGTTGTAGCTGTGTCACTTGGCCGTATTAACGATGTGCTTGGTACAGAGCTATCAATGGAAGAAGTACAAGACATTATGAACCGTCTTCAATTTGAAAACAAAGTGGAAGACGAAACCATTGTTGTAACAGTGCCAACTCGTAGAGGCGATATTACAATTGAAGAAGATATCGTCGAGGAAGTAGCACGTATGTATGGCTATGACAACCTTCCTACAACGCTTCCTGTAACAGTGGCAACTCCAGGAAAACTAACAGAGTATCAGCTTGGACGCCGTAAAGTTCGCCGTTTCTTAGAAGGTGCGGGACTAGCACAAACAACAACATATTCGCTAACGAGCGCTGAAAAAGCTACTCAGTTTGCACTAAATGCAACAAGTACGATTGGTCTAGCAATGCCGATGAGTGAAGATCGCAGTATCCTTCGTCAAAGCTTAGTGCCTCATTTGCTAGAAGCAGTGAAGCATAATAATGCTCGCCAGTCGGATTCTATTGCGCTATACGAAACAGGCTCAGTGTTCTTATCTAAAGGTGAAGGAGAATTACCGGATGAGCAGGAGCGCGTAGCAGGTGCAATCACGGGTCTATGGCATGCTCACGGCTGGCAAGGTGAAAAGAAAGTCGTTGATTTCTATGTGATTAAAGGTGTACTAGAAGGGTTATTTGCACAGCTTGGTTTGGAGAAACGAATCTCATATGCTCCTGTTAAAAAAGACGGTATGCACCCTGGACGTACAGCGGCTGTATGGTTAGATGAAAAAGAAATTGGATACGTAGGTCAAGTTCATCCTGTTGCTCAGAAACAGTATGGTCTTCGTGAAACATACGTATTTGAATTACACCTTCAAGAGCTATTAGCTGCAGATGTCGAAGAAGTTCGTTATTCAGCTATTCCAAGATTCCCATCTATTACACGTGATATTGCACTTGTGGTAGATAAAAACGTTCTTGCAGGAGAAGTTCAGCGCGTCATCTATACGACGGGCGGAGAACTTTTAAAAGACGTGACGGTATTTGATCTATATGAAGGCGAGCGTATGGAAGAAGGCAAGAAATCTGTAGCTTTCTCTTTACGATACTTAGATCCTGAACGTACATTAACTGATGAAGAAGTAGCAAAAGCACATGGTGCAGTGTTAGAGGCTGTAGAAAAAGAATTTGGTGCAACGCTTCGTTCATAAGAATAAGAAAAGAGATGTGGATTTCCACATCTCTTATTTTTTAGCTAATTTTAAAGCTTTTTCCGTATTAGCAAAATGAATTTTAGCTAAAGAGTTCAGCGCATTCACGCCATGTTTCTTAATGATTTTAGCAGCGGCAATATCAACTTGTGCGCCAGCTCCGCGAGGAATAACCATCCCGGTCTTTTCCGTCAGCAAATCCATTTGTTTTAAAAATGCGTATCTGGCAATAATGGAAGCAGCAGCTACAGATAAATGAACGCTTTCTCCTTTTGTGCTGAAAAAGACATTTTCTTTGATAATTTCTTTTTCCTTTACCACGTGTTTATAATAGGTGTTTTTTTCGACAAACTGGTCAATTAAAATGGCATCGGGTTTTTCAGGATCCAATTTTTTTAACACGTTGGATAAAGCTTTGTTGTGCAACAGAGCTTTCATTTTACCTTGTGACATGCCTTTTTCTTGAAATGCATTATACTTTTCGTTATGTAAAACAAGCAAACTATAGGGAATAAATGAAACAAGCTGCTTGGCAATTTCAATAATTTTAGCATCTGTTAACTCTTTTGAATCTCGTACTCCTAATTCTTTTAACAAAGGAAGCTGCTCTTTTTGAACATAGGCAGCAACTACGGTCATAGGACCAAAATAATCTCCTGTCCCTACTTCGTCAGAACCGATGACTGATAGTGAGCTGAAGTTTGATGGGAGGTGTGAGACAGGAGCCTTTTTCGCAGCATCTAAAGAGCCTCCCCACTTAGCCGCTTCTGTTTCAGCTTCTTTTCCTTGAAAAAGTACTTTTCCAGAGCGGTACGCAGTGATAGAACAGCCGGGAGTTTTAGCCGAAAAAATACTTCCCTGCGGCAGTTTGGGCTGCAGATAGGATGTGTAATGAAGCTTCATTTTAGCTATTCGATCAGCTGATACCTTAATAACAGCATGTGACATAATGCTTCACTCCTTTCGGGGTATTTTAGTTTACTTTATAAGCACTATCCCTTATGATAGCTTAAATATAGATATGTTTCCATTGAAGTCTTCTTCGTGGTATGATAGGGATTAGGATTTTTCGTGGAACGGAGGATTTTCTCGTGTCAAGACAAGAAAAAACACGTGCGACAGTTGACATCTTTGGTCAGCAGTACAGCATCGTCGGTAGCGAAAGTACAAGCCATATTCGACTTGTCGCCTCTATAGTGGATGAAAAAATGCGTGAAATCAGTACTAAAAACCCTTCTTTAGATATCAATAAATTAGCAGTATTAACAGCTGTGAATGCTGTACACGAATATATAAAACTGAAAGAAGACTATGAGAGACTTGAACAAAAACTTTATGGAAAAGAGGAATGACTGAGTCAATGCTTAATATCATTTTAATTATATTGCTTCTTTTAGGCTTTGTAACAGGTCTTAAAAGAGGATTTATTTTGCAGCTCATTCATATTGTCAGTTTTGCGGTTTCGTTTATCGTCGCTTATATGTTTAGTGGAGATTTGGCAAGCCGACTTCGCTTGCTGATTCCGTTTCCGGACAATATTCAGCAGCAAAGTGTCGCATCGTTTGTATTTGATTCTGGAACGATAGAAGACGCTTTTTATCGAATGATTGCATTTGCGATTTTATTTTTTGCTACTCACATTGTACTTCGCCTTGCAGGCTCTGTTTTAACGGCTTTAACCGAACTGCCAATTCTGCGCCAGTTAAATAAATGGGGCGGAGGTGCACTTGGATTCGTTGAAGTGTATATCATCGTTTTTATTTTGTTATACATTGGAGCCGTGATTCCTGTAAGTGAAATTCAAACGCCAATTCAACAGTCTTCAATTGCAATCAATATCGTACAAAATACTCCATACTTATCGTCTGCGATTCAAGATTTGTGGACTCAGTATGGTGTAATGTAATGAAATTACAATAGCTTGTTGAGAGGGTGTGTCGAAAGTGTCATAATACTTTTGAGATACCCTCTTTTTTTATCGCAGTCTGATCTGCGGTTTTCATGAGGATAAAAGTATGTCTAGATGAAAACTTGAGAGAGTAAATATGTCACTCATCATGTTTTTGAAAGTTTCGTTATTATGATAATAGGCTGGTGAAAAGAGATGAATAAAAAGGATATTATTAAATTGTTAGAAACAATTGCTACATATATGGAATTAAAGGGAGATAACCCTTTTAAAATTTCCGCTTTTCGAAAAGCAGCTGCAGCGCTAGAAACGGACGAAAGAACGCTGACAGAGATTGAGGATTTTACCAAGCTCCAAGGGATTGGAAAAGGAACGGCTGCAGTCATTACAGAGTATATGGAAACAAATGAGTCAAGCGTATTAGAAGAACTAAAGCAAGAAGTTCCTGAAGGACTTATTCCTTTGCTTAAGCTGCCGGGGCTTGGAGGTAAAAAAATCGCTAAATTATATAAAGAGCTAGATATTCGAGATATGGAATCACTGCATCAGGCCTGTATGGAAAATCGAGTGCAGGGACTAAGCGGTTTTGGTAAAAAGACAGAAGAAAAAATTATCGCTGCCATTGAAGAGTTTGGGAAGCGTCCTGATCGTTTGCCTCTTGCTTTTATGCTTCCAATAGCGGAAGAAATTTTAGAAGCCCTTAAACAGATGCATAGCATTGAGCGTTTTTCTCAAGCAGGGAGCATTCGCCGCATGAGGGAAACCGTAAAAGATCTTGATTTTATTATTTCAACAGCTGAGCCTCATGCTGTCCGTGAACAGCTAGTATCGCTGCCAAATGTGAAGGATATCATTGCAAATGGAGATACAAAAGTATCGGTAACGTTAGCCTATGAGTACGATGTGTCTGTGGATTTTCGTCTTGTAGAAGATAAAGCGTTTGCCACAACGCTTCACCATTTTACAGGATCAAAAGATCATAATGTGCGTATGCGTCAATTAGCAAAAGAACGCGGTGAAAAAATTAGCGAGTATGGCGTTGAAAATGCGGAGACAGGCGAAGTGATGACTTTTGAGTCTGAACAAGCATTCTATGAACATTTTGGGCTGTCTTTTATTCCGCCGGAACTTCGTGAAGATGGAACGGAAGTAGATGCATTTGTAAAGCCTCAAACCCTTGTGACCTACGGTGCCGTAAAAGGTGATTTGCATATGCACTCCACGTGGAGCGACGGGGCGTATTCGATTGAAGAAATGGCGGAAGCATGTCGCGCACGAGGCTATGAGTACATGGCGATTACAGACCATTCTCAGTATTTAAAAGTAGCTAACGGTCTAACGCCTGAACGCATTCGTAAACAGCGTGAAGAAATTAATCGTTTAAACGCACAGTTCGATGATTTTACAATACTAGCAGGAATTGAAATGGATATTTTGCCTGATACAACACTTGATTATGATGATGAACTGCTAGCTGAGCTAGATTTTGTTATTGCGTCCATTCACTCTAGTTTTTCGCAATCACGCGAAGAAATTATGAATCGCTTAAAGCAAGCGTTAAACAATGTTCATGTAGATTTAATCGCTCATCCGACCGGTCGTTTGATTGGTCGCCGCAACGGATATGATGTAGATATTGATATGTTGATTGAATTAGCTAAAGAAACAAAAACGGCTCTTGAACTAAACGCGAATCCAAACCGTTTAGATTTAGCCGCTGAACACATAAAAAAGGCCCAAGAGGCAGGAGTTAAAATTGCTATTAATACAGATGCTCACAATCTAGACATGCTAGAGCATATGGAAATTGGAATATCTACTGGAATTAAAGGCTGGCTTAAACCAGAAACGGTATTAAATACGTATAGTCTCAAAGAATTAACCGCCTTTTTAAATCGACATAAATAAGCAACAGGAGGAATCAGTTTTGCAATCACGTATTTTTCATGTACTAGAGTTTAATAAAGTTAAGGAACAGCTTCAGAAAAAAGTAGCTTCTTCTTTAGGCCGAGAAAAAGTAGCGAATTTGATTCCCTCGACTCAGTATGAAGAAGTAGTCAAATGGCAGGAAGCAACAGATGAAGCTACAACTGTGCTGCGATTGCGTGGCAACGTACCGCTAGGGGGCATTTTTGACGTTCGACCTAGCGTGAAGCGCGCTGAAATTGGGGGAACGCTAAGCTCTAATGAACTTCTTGATGTAGCAAGCACTATTTATGCTGCAAGACAAGTCAAGCAATTTATCGAGCAAGTAGTGGAAGACGAAGATTTACAGCTTCCAATTATAACTGAACATATCGAAAAACTAATGCCTCTTCCTGAGGTAGAACAAACAATTAAAATGAGTATTGATGAGAATGGTACAGTGCTAGACGGTGCAAGCGACCAGCTAAGAGGCATTCGTCAAAAACTTCGCTCAACGGAGTCTCGTATTCGAGAAAAGCTAGAGAGCCTTATTCGCTCCTCGTCTGCTCAAAAAATGTTGTCAGATGCAATTGTTACCATTCGAAACGAACGTTTTGTTATTCCTGTTAAGCAAGAATATCGCAGTGCGTATGGAGGCATTGTGCACGATCAGTCTTCATCCGGAGCAACTTTATTTATTGAGCCTCAGGCGATTGTGACGTTAAACAATGAGCTTCAAGAAGCAAAAGTAAAAGAAAAACAAGAAATTGAGCGTATTCTCATTGCTTTAACCGTTCAGGTAGCGGAAGTGGCAAATGAACTCCGTCAAAACGTTTATCTGTTAGGTGAGCTGGACTTCATGTTTGCTAAAGGGCGCTATAGCCATGAGCTAAAAGCTTCAAAACCTAAAATGAACGATCGAGGCTATATTAAGTTAGTGAAGGCAAAACATCCTCTTATTGCACAGGAAGATGTCGTTGCCAATGATATTGAGCTAGGTGATCAATATACGTCTATCGTTATTACAGGGCCAAATACCGGCGGTAAAACCGTAACGTTAAAAACACTTGGATTATTTACGTTAATGGCTCAAGCAGGTTTGCAGATTCCTGCGCTGGATGGATCGGAAATGGCTGTGTTTAAACACGTATTTGCTGATATTGGAGATGAGCAGTCGATTGAACAAAGTTTGAGTACCTTTTCATCTCATATGGTCAACATTGTAGATATTTTACAAAAAGTAGATCACGAAAGTCTGGTCTTGTTCGATGAATTGGGAGCAGGAACGGATCCTCAAGAAGGTGCAGCGCTTGCGATTTCCATTTTAGATCAAGTATATGAAAGAGGCGCTCGCGTAGTTGCGACTACTCACTATCCTGAATTAAAAGCGTACGGCTATAACCGTGAAGGAGTGGTCAATGCTAGCGTAGAGTTCGATATTGAAACATTGAGCCCTACTTACAAGCTGCTGATTGGTGTACCGGGCCGAAGCAATGCTTTTGAGATTTCAAAACGTTTAGGTTTAAGTGCTGAAGTAATTGAACGTGCCAAAGGCTATATTGGCTCAGAAACAAATAAAGTAGAAAATATGATTGCCTCTCTTGAAGATAGCCGTCGTCAATCTGAACACGAGCTAGAAGAAGCTGAAGAGCTAAGAAAAGAGGCTCAGAAGCTTCATAAAGAATTACAGAGTCAGATTATTGAGTTTAATGAAAAACGAGATAAGCTGTACGAAAAAGCTGAAGAAAAAGCTCAAGCCACAGTTAAAGCAGCATCTGAAGAAGCAGAGAAAATCATTAGCGATTTGCGTAAAATGAGTCAAAAAAATCATGCGCTTGTAAAAGAGCATGAATTGATTGAGGCGCGTAAGCGTCTAGAAGATGCAGTTCCAACTCTTGAAAAAAGTAAAAAGAAACCGGCTGTGCCGAAAAAACAAGAGCGCACTCTTCAAGCTGGAGATGAAGTGAAAGTCTTAAGCTGGGGACAAAAAGGAACGCTTGTGGAACGAGTAAGCAATAATGAATGGCAAGTACAAATGGGAATTATGAAAATGAAGGTGAAAGAAAAAGACCTCGAATATATCAGTTCTCCAAAACCTGTAGAAACGAAGCCGCTTGCTACGGTAAAAGGAAAAGATTATCATGTAAATCTAGAACTGGATTTAAGAGGAGAGCGCTATGAAAATGCGCTGATTCGAGTTGAAAAATATATTGATGATGCTTTATTAGCCAACTATCCGCGCGTTTCGATTATCCACGGTAAAGGAACTGGAGCTCTTCGTAAAGGTGTACAGGAATATTTGAAAAATCATCGTTCTGTCAAAAATATTCGTTTCGGAGAAGCTTCTGAAGGAGGTTCTGGCGTTACGGTTGTGGAATTTAAATAAAAGAGTGCTGAAATAAAGGTGTCAGTCGATGCGCTGAACAAGCATATATGAAGATAGAAAATCCGACATGGCTCATGGACTATGCTGGGTTTTCTATCTCTTTTAAGAACGATACAAGTAAAGGAAAGAGACCTGTCAGTTCATTACGTGGAGCGTAATATAAATTAGGAGTGATGCAAAAATGAGGGATTTTTGGAAAGACCCGTATATTGAATCCGCCGCTTATTACAGCGTGGTTGTCTTGAGCATTGTCGTCTTTCTTGTTGTGTTTGAGCTCGTTACTAAGTATAAGAATTGGGAAGAGATTCAAAAAGGAAATATGGCTGTTGCGATGGCAACAGGTGGAAAAATATTTGGATTAGCTAATATTTTTCGCTATTCGATTGAGCATAACGACAACTTGTTAAGAATGCTAGGGTGGGGAATATATGGATTCGTTCTTTTACTAGTCAGCTATTTTATTTTCGAATTTTTGACGCCAAAATTTCGAATCGATGACGAAATTGAACAAGATAACAGAGCCGTTGGATTTATTTCACTTGTTATTTCAATCGGTATGTCCTATGTAATAGGAGCAGGGATAGGATAGGAGAGAGTCATGGAGAAGTTAGCGAAAATTTTACTCGTTTTATGCGGAGTGTTTATGCTTATTGGTCTTATCTATTTATCTATATAGCTTTTCCTAACATCATGATGACACCAAAAAAGCTGACCTTAAAGCAGGTCAGCTTTTTTAATGACTACTTCCATACGTCTTCAGCAATTGAAATCACGTGCTTTACTTTATCCCACTGCTGTTCTTCAGTTAGTAAATTTCCTTCTTCTGTAGAAGCAAATCCGCACTGGGGACTTAAACAAATTTGATCAAGAGAAACAAATTCTGCCGCTTCAGCAATTCGTTTTTTCACTGCTTCAGGATCTTCTAAATCTCCAAATTTTGATGTGATAAGACCAAGGACAATCTGAAGATCATCTCGCTTTACATGTCGAAGAGGTTCGAATCCTCCTGAGCGTTCATCATCAAATTCTAAAAATAGTCCATCTACGTTTAACTGACTGAAAATAGCTTTGGACGCATTTTCATATCCGCCGCTTGCTGTATAAGTGGACTGGAAATTCCCTCTGCAAATATGCATTGTAATGACCATATCATCTGGCTTATGCACAATGGATTCATTGATCGCATCTGTAAAACGTTTCAGTAATTCTTGGGGCGTAAAACCTTTTGACGCGATTTGTTCTTGTCCTTTTTCTGAGAAAAAGACTGCCCACGCAGTATCATCTAACTGTAAATAGCGGCATCCGGCATCATAAAATGCTTGAATGGCTTTTTGATATGTTTTAACTAAATCAGCAAAAAATACATCCGTATCCGAGTAAGAAGACTCTTCAATATGACCTCTGAAAAATAGCATATTAGGACTTGGAATGGTGAACTTAGCTACGTGTTCTTTTCCAGCAGCTTGATGAAGAAATTTATAATCTTCAATCATAGGGTGGTGATTAAAATCTAGTTTTCCAGTCACTTTTATACCGTGAGCTTTTGTTTGGACTCCGTGAAACTGAATTCCCGACTCTGCTTCGTAAAGTTCTACGCCAACAAGCTCTGACAGAAAATCAAAGTGCCACCACGCGCGGCGAAACTCACCGTCTGTGACGGCTTTTAATCCAATTTCTTTTTGCTTTTCTACGAGTTTACGAATTTCTTCATCTTCAATTGCTCGAAGCTGTTTCTTTGTCATTTCCCCGTTTTCCACTTGTAATCGTGCTTGTTTGATACGCTCGGGACGCAAAAAGCTTCCAACGTGATCTGCTTTGAACGGTCCTTTAGTCAATGTTGTTGTCAATTCATACAGCTCCTTAAAAAAATCTAATTTTTATTATATACAAAAAATTCGGATAATGTACAGGGGTAAATCCAATTTTTATTTATTACGCTGCAGGATGAAAGAGTGATTAGGTAGGAAAGAGAACATTCAATAACGATTGCATCTAAAAAAAGAATGAACTATAATTTTAATTAGAAAATTCTAATTTTTTATTTTTTTTTGAGGGAGAGGATGCGTGTGGAATCCACCGAAAAGATATGGCTTTCTCAATATCCGGATGAAATACCTGCTAGGCTTCATTATGAACAAAAAAATTTAGCACAGCTTTTTGAAGAAGCAGTTCAAAAGGATCCTAAAAAAAGCGCAATCTATTTTCTAGGGAAAAAAATGACGTTTTCCCAGCTGCATCAAGATTCTCTGAAGCTGTCATCTTACCTTATTGAACTGGGATTAAAAAGAGGGGATAGAGTAGCCATTATGCTTCCAAATTGCCCTCAAGCTGTCATTTCCTTCTATGCGGTTCTGCTTGCCGGAGGAGTAGTCGTTCAAACAAACCCTTTGTATACGGAAAGAGAGTTAGAGTATCAGCTTAATGATTCAGAAGCGACCATGATTATTGCACTCGATTTGCTATATCCGCGTGTAGTAAAAATGAAAGCGTTAACAAAAATAAAGCACGTAGTCATCACCTCTATTCAAGATTATCTCCCATTTCCCAAAAACATAATGTATCCATTTATTCAGCGCAAACAGCAGAAGATAAGCGTGGATGTGAGTCATACGGAGACTACTCATTTATTTAAACGTATTATAGATGAATCCTCTCCCGCAGTATGTAACGCTGAGGGAATTTCAGACGAAGATATCGCGATTTTACAATACACCGGGGGAACAACAGGTTTTCCAAAAGGAGTCATGCTTACTCATAAAAACTTGGTAGCCAATGCAACGATGTGTTCACATTGGTTATACCGCTGCAGGCATGGAGAAGAAAAAGTGCTTGGAATTATCCCATTTTTTCATGTGTATGGTTTAACAACGGTTCTTGTTTTATCGGTTTTGCAAAACTATGAGATGGTTCTTCTGCCTAAATTTGATGCAAAAACGACGCTCAAAACCATTCATAAGCAGCAGCCTACTTTATTTCCAGGTGCGCCGACGATTTACATTGCATTATTAAACCATCCTGATTTAGCAAAATACAACTTATCTTCTATTGATTCATGTATGAGCGGTTCGGCTCCACTTCCTGTGGAAGTGCAGGAGCAGTTTGAAAAGCTCACCGGAGGTAAATTAGTGGAAGGATATGGATTAACGGAAACCTCTCCTGTTACTCATGCTAATTTTCTTTGGAAAGAGAGAATACCAGGAAGCATTGGAGTGCCTTGGCCAGACACAGATGCCAAAATTCTCTCGTTTGAAACAGGTAAAGAAGCTGCTGTAAGCGAAGTAGGAGAAATTGCGGTTAAAGGTCCTCAGGTAATGAAAGGATATTGGAAGCAGCCTGAAGAAACGGAGGCTGTTATGCGAGACGGATGGTTGCTAACAGGTGATGTTGGCTATATGGATGATAAAGGTTATTTTTATGTAGTAGATCGGAAGAAAGATATTATTATTGCCGGGGGATATAATATCTATCCTCGAGAAGTTGAAGAAGTATTATATGAGCATGAAAAAATTCAAGAAGCTGTAGTGGTGGGTGTTCCTGACCCATATAGAGGAGAAACGGTGAAGGCTTACATTGTATTAAAAAATGGTGTAAGATGTACTGAAGAAGAGTTAAATGAGTTTTCTAGAAAGTATTTAGCTGCTTATAAAGTTCCGCGCCTTTATGAATTTCGAAATGAGCTTCCCAAAACAGCGGTCGGTAAGATTCTGCGACGAGCGCTGATTGATGAAGAAAATGAAAAGCATAAAAAGGCGACGTAATCGATCGTCGCCTTTGATTTTTTTACTGAAACATAATTGACAGATACTTGCGGTTTCTTTATTATAAAGATATGAATGAATAATCATTCATATTTTAAAGGAGCGTATAAGATTGAGAAGAAATAAGCCAAAGTATAAACAGATTATCGATGCAGCTGTAGTAGTAATAGCAGAAAACGGATACCACAATGCTCAGGTTTCTAAAATTGCTAAGCAGGCTGGAGTTGCAGACGGTACGATATATTTATATTTTAAAAACAAAGAAGATGTCTTGATTTCCTTGTTTCAAGAGAAGATGGGGCAATTTGTAGAAAAAATTTATGAAGAACTGGCGGGAATTGAAACCGCGGCAGAAAAACTTCATGTGTTAATTGACAAACATTTTTCGTTTCTAGCGGAGGATCATCATTTAGCTACAGTGACCCAGCTCGAACTGCGTCAATCGAACAAAGATTTAAGATTGAAAATTAACGATGTATTAAAAGATTATCTGACTCTCATTGATTCTATTTTGCAGACAGGAATCGAAACGGGTGAGTTTTCTGAAAATATAGATATTCGTCTTGCGCGACAGATGATTTTTGGAACGATTGATGAAACTGTCACAACATGGGTAATGAACGATCATCGATATGGTCTAATAGAATCGGTAGATAAAGTCCATTCCCTGCTGTTAAACGGCTGCAGCGGCTCATAATCGTAAGTGAGCCTGCTGCTCCCCTGCGAGGGGAAAAGCGCAAGGTAATGAAAATAGAAAGAAAGGGTGGCGTAAACAAATGGAGATTATCCAGGTTGAAACTGTTGATGCAATAAGCTTCATTACGTTGAATAGACAACCTGCTAACGCTTTGTCTCAAGACTTATTAAAAGATCTTTCAAGTGTTTTAAAACATTTAGAAGATAGTAAAGAGACAAGGGTTATCGTCATTAAAGGTGAAGGGAAATTCTTTTGTGCCGGGGCTGATATAAAAGAATTCACATCACTTCAGCAGGAAAAAGAATACGAGAAGCTTGCTGTTAACGGTCAAGAGCTCTTTGAGTATATTGAAAATTACCCAAAACCAGTGATTGCAGCTATTCATGGAGCTGCTTTAGGCGGAGGGTTGGAGCTTGCTATGAGCTGCCATATCCGTTTGGTAACAGAAAATGCTAAGCTGGGCTTGCCTGAGCTTCAGTTAGGGATTATACCAGGATTTGGAGGAACTCAGCGATTACCTCGTTATGTAGGAGTTCATAAGGCTTGTGAGATGATGCTGACAAGTGATCCAATATCCGGAAGCGAGGCAGTGGAGTTAGGATTGGCAAATGCAGCTTTTGAAGAAAGTCAGCTTATCAATGAAACATTTTTACTTGCTAGAAAAATTGCCAAAAAAAGCCCAATCTCTGTTAAAGCCACCTTGCAGCTGCTTCAGCATGTAAAAACAGATGCTTATTACAGCGGCATCAAAAAAGAAGCGCAGTTTTTTGGAAGCGTATTCAAAAGCAGGGATGCTCAAGAAGGCGTAGCCGCTTTTATTGAAAAGCGCCAGCCTAAATTTTTAGGAAAATAAGCTTAGGAGGGGAATTGAATGAATATTTACGTGTTAGTAAAAAGAACATTCGATACAGAGGAGAAACTTTCATTAAAAAATGGTCAAATTGTTGAAGATGGGGCTGAATTTATTATTAATCCTTACGATGAGTATGCAGTTGAAGAAGCTATTCAGCTAAAGGAAAAGCATGGCGGGGAGATTACGGTCGTGAGTGTAGGAGGGGAAGAATCAGAAAAAGAACTCCGAACAGCTTTGGCTATGGGAGCAGATAAAGCGGTTTTAATCAATACGGAAGATGACATAGAAGATGGCGATCAGTACACGACTTCTAGGCTGCTGGCACAGTACTTAAAAGAACAATCTCCTGACTTAATTTTGGCAGGAAACGTAGCGATTGACGGAGGTTCGGGCCAAGTGGGACCGCGCGTAGCAGAACAGTTAGAAATCCCTTATATTACGACGATTACAAAATTGGATATCGAAGGTGAAAAAGTGACTGTTGTACGCGATGTGGAAGGTGATTCCGAGGTTATCGAAACGTCGCTTCCTCTTTTAGTAACAGCTCAGCAGGGACTTAACGAACCTCGCTATCCATCTCTTCCAGGGATTATGAAAGCGAAGAAGAAACCGTTGGTTGAAGTGGAATTGGATGATTTAGATTTAGATGAAGATGATGTAGAAGCAAAAACAAAGACAATTGAAATTTATTTGCCTCCGAAAAAAGACGCAGGACGCGTACTACAAGGAGATATAAAAGATCAAGTGATAGAACTGGTCAATTTACTGCATAAAGAAGCAAAAGTCATTTAATAAGTCAAAAGTTAAAACAATGGGGGTATTGCAATGGGACGCAAAGTGTTAGTTCTAGGAGAAGCACGTGATGGGGGATTACGAAACGTATCGTTTGAAGCGATTTCCGCAGCGTCTACTGTAGCTGACGGTGGGGAAATTGTTGCAGCGTTAGTAGGAAAGGACGTAAAAGCTTTAAGTGAAGAGCTTATTGCATACGGAGCGAATAAAGTTGTTGTGACGGAGCATGAAGATTTAGCTGCTTACACATCGGATGGTTATGCTCAGGCGTTATTAGCCATCATTGAAAGTGAACAACCTGAAGCTATCGTATTTGGCCATACGGCTCTTGGCAAAGACCTAGCGCCAAAACTGGCAGCTCGCTTAGACAAAGGACTTATCTCAGATGTGACGGATGTAGAAGTTGGAGGGGATCAAGTAGTCTTCACCCGCCCAATTTATTCTGGTAAAGCATTTGAAAAGAAAATCATGACCGATGCTTTTACGTTTGTCACGATTCGTCCAAATAATATTTCACCGCTTGCAAAAGATGAGGGACGTACAGGCGATGTAGAGGATTTAAATGTTGAAATCAAAAACCTGCGTACAGTTGTAAAAGAAGTTGTACGGAAAGCAACGCAAGGGGTTGATTTATCCGAAGCAAAAGTCGTGATTGCAGGTGGTCGAGGTGTAAAAAGCACGGAAGGTTTTGGACCTCTCCAAGAACTAGCGGACGTGTTAAATGGAGCTGTTGGGGCGTCTCGGGGAGCGTGCGATGCAGATTACTGCGACTATTCTCTTCAGATCGGTCAGACGGGCAAAGTAGTCACACCAGATTTATACATTGCCTGCGGAATCTCGGGAGCCATTCAGCATTTGGCCGGCATGTCAAATTCAAAAATTATTGTTGCCATTAACAAAGATCCTGAGGCGAATATTTTTAAAGTAGCTGATTACGGAATCGTTGGAGATTTATTTGAAGTGGTGCCTCTGCTAACGGAAGAATTCAAAAAGCTGAAAGTACAGTCTGCGTAAGAGGCTGAGACAAAAGGATTTTAGACGAAGTGAAAAATGAACCATTGATCAAGATGTTTGATTAGTGGTTCGTTTTTTTGTTAGGGTAAACGCAGGTTTCATGTGTGTGGGTCTTTCTAGCAGTTGATTGGAGGGCAAGGCGAAGACTCCTGTAGAAAGCGAAGTCTTACACAGAAATCATCTGCGGTGTCGCAAGCGGTTCAGCCCTTGTATACTATTCGTTCGTCTTTAGATAGGATTCATTTCGTTATGTCTCAGCCTCATGGAAAACGAAATTTTCTACGTATGTTTTTATGTGAATTGTACAAACTAGAGCGGAGAATAAACAGTATAAATGTAAGCAAAAAGTTAGCAAACCTTATTTGAAGGTGATATACTGTGAGTAGAATTTGGATATTGCATATATTTAGGAGGAATTAAAATGGCTATTGCACATGCTACAGATAAAAACTTTACAGATGAAATTAAATCAGGCCTAGTGCTTGTTGACTTTTGGGCACCATGGTGTGGCCCTTGTAAAATGATTGCTCCAGTTCTTGAAGAAATCGATGGCGAACTTAACGATAAAGTTAAAATCGTGAAAGTAGACGTTGATGAAAACCAAGAAACGGCTGGAAAATTTGGTGTTATGAGTATCCCAACTTTAGTATTATTTAAAGATGGAGAGAAAGTTGATCAAGTAGTTGGTTTCCAACCAAAAGAAGCATTAACAGAATTAATTAATAAACACGCGTAAGTCAAAACCTAGCTCAGGCTAGGTTTTTTCTTTTTCTCCACTTTTTCTCTTTTGGGAATACTTTTATTTAGCGAATATGCGTTCGTTTGTTTTATACTAGATGTAAGGAACACCGCCATAAATCCGGCTTATGTGCATGTATTGTAGGGCAGGAAAGAATGTAGGTTACGCTTCATAAGCGAATGTATAGATGGACAGAGTAAGAGAAGAGGAAGGAGAAAAATATGAACGATTATTTAAAAGAAAAGCTGGCTATTTTACCGGATCAGCCCGGCTGTTACTTGATGAAAGATAAATATGGAACGGTCATTTACGTAGGAAAAGCAAAAGTATTAAAAAATCGAGTGCGCTCCTACTTTACCGGATCTCATGACGGAAAGACGCTTCGACTTGTAAACGACATTGTCGATTTTGAATATATCGTCACATCTTCTAATTTAGAAGCACTTATTTTAGAAATGAATTTAATTAAAAAGCATGATCCAAAATACAATATCATGCTTAAAGATGATAAGGGTTATCCCTTTATTAAGATTACAGCTGAAAAGCAGCCCCGACTTGTTATTACAAGAAAAATAAAAAAAGATAAAGGGAAATACTTCGGGCCTTATCCTAACGTTCAAGCTGCAAATGAAACAAAGCGGCTTCTTGATCGCATTTATCCATTAAGAAAGTGCTCTACCATGCCAGACAGACCTTGTTTGTATTACCATATCGGGCAATGCCTAGCTCCTTGCGTAAAAGAAGTAAAAGAAGAGCAAAACAAACAAATTATTGAAAATATCACGCGGTTTTTAAATGGTGGATATGAGCATGTCAAAACAGAATTAACTGAAAAAATGTTAAAAGCTTCAGAAGAACTTGACTTTGAACGGGCTAAAGAATATCGAGATCAAATTGCTCATATCGAAGCGACAATGGAAAAGCAAAAAGTAACGTTTAATGATTTTGTTAATCGAGATGTGTTTGGCTATTCTTATGATAAAGGCTGGATGTGTGTTCAAGTTTTCTTTATTCGCCAAGGGAAATTAATTGAGCGAGAAGTTTCTATGTTTCCTTTTTATAAAGAGCCAGAAGAAGATTTCTTAACTTTTATCGGTCAGTTTTATGCCAAAAATATTAAGCCAAAAGAAGTAATGGTTCCAGCAACGATTGATGCAGAGTTGGCTGAGAAATTAGTAGGAGTAGAGGTTCAGCATCCAAAGCGAGGCAAAAAGAAAGAGTTAGTAGAACTTGCGTGTAAAAATGCAAAAATTGCGCTCGGTGAAAAATTCTATTTAATTGAACGAGATGAAGAGCGCACGGTTGGCGCAGTTGAACGGTTAGGAGAAGAGCTTGGAATTGCCGCTCCTTATCGGATTGAAGCATTTGATAATTCAAATATTCAAGGAACAGATCCCGTTTCTGCGATGATTGTTTTTGTTGATGGGAAACCGGAAAAGAAAGAATATCGCAAATATAAAATTAAGACCGTAAAGGGACCAGATGATTACAGTTCCATGAGAGAAGTCGTTCGCAGACGGTATTCCAGAGCGTTAAAAGAGGGTCTTCCGCTTCCAGATTTAATTGTTGTAGATGGAGGCAAAGGGCATTTAGCTGCAGTACAGGACGTTCTCGAAAATGAATTGGGACTTTTAGTGCCTACAGCAGGTCTTGTCAAAGATGATAAGCACAGAACCTCCAACCTGATGATTGGTGAGCCTCCTCAAATCATACCGCTTGAACGCAATAGTCAAGAATTTTATTTGCTTCAGCGAATTCAAGATGAAGTTCACCGTTTTGCGATTACCTTCCACCGTCAAGTGCGCTCTAAGTCCGCTTTTCAGTCTGTTCTGGACGATATTCCGGGAGTGGGCGAAAAGCGTAAAAAAGCTTTGTTAAAGTATTTTGGTTCGGTGAAAAAATTGAAAGAAGCAACGGTTGATGATATTCGAAATTCAGGTGTTCCTCAAAACATCGCTGAAAAAATTTATGAAACATTGCAAAAATAGTCTTGAAATAATAGAAAATATTTGATAAGCTATTAACTAATTTCATACGACACTTCATCAAATGAAGTGAAGATAGAGGTGCAAATTTAATCAGTACGTATCAGGAAGGGTATGAGCTCTTATGAATGATGCGGAAAGGGAAATTTGCCGAAGTGAACATTACCTCATAGTAATGATTGCTGGTTCTGCGTTGAATAAACGTAGGATTGTCAAGATGTAGATTCTTGGAGAGCTATCTCACGGCAGTGGACGGTTATGTTTTATAATTTTCGTTCGTTAAGCAATGAGAGCTCATCTCATTGCTTTTTTTATTGTCTGAGTAAAAAAATTTAGCTTCTCATCATTCTGCATATGCAAATTTATTGAAAAGGAATGAACAAAATTATGGCATTAATCGTTCAAAAATTTGGTGGAACATCTGTTGGTTCTGTTGAACGTATCCAACATGTAGCAAACCGTGTTATTCAAGAAGCAGAGCGCGGTAACCAAGTAGTTGTTGTTGTATCGGCAATGGGCAAAACTACAGATGCACTGGTGAAATTAGCAAGTGATATTACGGACAGTCCAAGCAAACGCGAAATGGATATGCTTCTTACAACTGGAGAACAAGTAACGATTTCCCTGTTAACAATGGCCCTTCAATATAAAGGGTATGAAGCAACTTCGCTAACAGGTTGGCAAGCTGGTATCCAGACGGAAGCAGTTCACAGCAATGCACGAATCCAGCACATTGACACGACTCGTATTCAAAGCCAATTAGATAGAGGCCGAATCGTAGTAGTAGCTGGATTCCAAGGCTGTTCAGGAGATGGTAGCATTACAACATTAGGTCGAGGCGGCTCTGACACGACGGCAGTAGCTCTTGCCGCAGCATTAAAAGCTGCAAAATGTGATATTTATACAGATGTAACAGGAGTGTTTACGACAGATCCGCGCTATGTAGAAGATGCTCGTAAGCTTCACTCTATTTCATATGACGAAATGTTAGAATTAGCTAATTTGGGAGCAGGGGTGCTGCATCCGCGCGCTGTTGAGTTTGCAAAAAATTATCAGGTACCGCTAGAAGTGCGTTCAAGCTTAGAAAACGAGAATGGAACGATTGTTGAGGAGGAAGTTTCAATGGAACAAAACTTAGTCGTAAGAGGAATTGCGTTTGAAGATAATATTTCACGAGTGACAATTGAAGGGTTAAACAACGAGTTGCAAACTCTTTCTACTATTTTTACAGCATTAGCAAAAGAACAGTTAAATGTGGACATTATTATTCAAAACGTAACGGCTAATAATCGTCTCTCTATCTCATTTTCTATTAAAACCGTAGACGTAGACGCCGCTCTTGCCGTCTTAAAAGAGTATAAATCTACTTTGGGATATGCGCGTATTGAACATGAAAGCGGTTTGGCTAAAGTATCAATTGTCGGCTCTGGCATGATTTCTAATCCAGGCGTTGCAGCCGAAATGTTTGAAGTGCTGGCAGGAGAGAAAATTGAAGTGAAGATGGTCAGCACGTCTGAAATTAAAGTATCTACAGTTGTACCGCATGCTGATATGGTAAAAGCTGTTGAGACGCTTCACGTAGCATTTGAATTAGAAGAGCAGCAAGCAGTGCAAGTATAAAGAAGAGAAAAAAGACGTGGTATCTCCACGTCTTTTATATATACGTATTTCCTACTTTTTATAACGCTCCGCGCGTGTTTCGGTAGGTAAGATATCTTTTCGGTCCCACTGCACGGAAATCAGCACTTTTCCGTTCTTTTCTTTATGTGTTAAGTAGGCTTCTGTTAGGCAGTTGTTTTGACGCTGAATCTGTTCAGCCACAAATCCTGACTCAAGATGAAACGAACAAGTTTCCTGCTGAAATCTTTTGCTGACCACATCACCTGATAACTCAAGCTCGAGTGAATATTTATCTTTTTTTGCAAGCGTCAGTGTTCCCCAGGAAGCTGCTTTAAAAAAAGCGACGATTTCATCCATTGTATTTAATGGGTATTTCCGCGCAAGGTGTTTTCCTGCCCAGTATGAAATGGTGTTTGTTTCGTCTCCAAGAAGCTCTGGAATTAACACGTCACGCAAAAGGCTGTATCCGAAATATGAAACGTGATCAAGAGTTCTCTCTGTTTCAGCTGTGACATTAGGTTCTGATGTTTCCATCGTCTCTTCAAGTTCTTGCTGTGATTCTGTTTGTAAATTGCTCATGCTTTCCCCTCTTTCTTTACTACTATTATATACAAATCTAAAAAACCTCTCACGCATTTTTTTAATAAAATGTAAGAGGATCTTTATTATGGTAAAAAGAGTTAGATGTAAAGATGAAAAATCCATAATATACCTTTTAAAAGGGTACTTTTACCTGTGTAAATGTTTTGTGAACTTGTTTACAATAAAAGCATAAAGTAAACGCTTACTTATTTGTGGCAAGCAATATTATAATAGAAAGAAAAAATCTGTAACATCAATACAGTAAGCGTTAACAAATATAAAATTTTATAAATTTATATTTTATAGAAGATTTAAACATCTTGCCTTGACGCTCTTAATCGATGGGAGTAAAATTAACCTGTCACATACTTTATTAGGAAATGCAAAGGTTTTCATTTCCTGTATTCACGATTAATCTATTTGTCTAGTGGGAGTAAGAAAGTTCTTCACAAACTATGTTCATTTAACTAAGGGGGGTCTACGCAGATGGCGGCAAACAGAGAGTTTCAATATCGGAGAATCCATTCATTACTTGGGGTAATACCAATCGGGATTTTCTTAACACAGCATTTAGTTGTGAATCATTTCGCGACAAAGGGAGAAGAATCATTTAATCAAGCAGCTCACTTCATGGAGAGCTTACCTTTCCGCTATGCTCTAGAAATTTTCATTATTTTCTTACCAATCGTTTTTCACGCAATATACGGTCTTTACATCGCATTCACTGCTAAAACAAACGTTAACAACTACGGTTTTTTCCGTAACTGGATGTTTATCCTTCAGCGTGTTTCAGGTGTAATCACACTTATCTTCATCACATGGCACGTATGGGAAACCAGAATACAAGCTGCGCTTGGAAAAGAAGTAGATTTTCAAATGATGGAACGAATTTTAAGCAACCCGGCAATGCTTGCATTCTACATAGTTGGTGTTGTATCTACGATCTTCCACTTTGCAAACGGTCTATGGTCATTTGGAGTTAGCTGGGGGTTAACTGTAACACCACGTTCTCAAAGAATTTCAACTTATGTGACATTAGCAATCTTCTTAGCACTTACATTTGTAGGTGTTCGTACATTATTCGCATTTGCATAAAATTAAGGTTTTGAAGGAGTGGGGTTCCGATGAGTAACGGAAAAATCATCGTAGTCGGTGGCGGTTTAGCTGGCTTGATGGCAACAATAAAAATTGCTGAGTCTGGCAAGCAAGTAGATTTATTTTCACTAGTTCCGGTAAAAAGATCTCACTCAGTTTGCGCGCAAGGTGGAATCAACGGAGCCGTAAATACGAAAGGTGAAGGGGATTCACCATGGGAACACTTTGATGACACAGTGTACGGCGGAGACTTTTTAGCCAACCAGCCACCTGTAAAAGCAATGTGTGAAGCAGCTCCTGGTATTATTCACTTACTTGACCGCATGGGTGTTATGTTTAACCGTACTCCTGAGGGTTTGTTAGACTTCAGACGATTTGGCGGGACGCAGCATCACCGTACGGCTTTTGCTGGAGCAACAACGGGTCAACAATTATTGTACGCATTAGATGAGCAGGTTCGTCGTTATGAAGTTGCCGGACTTGTGACAAAGTACGAAGGATGGGAATTCTTAGGTGCTGTTCTTGACGATGAGCGCAGCTGTCGCGGAATTTCTGCACAGAATTTAAAATCAATGGAAATTAAAACGTTCCCAGCTGACGCGGTTATTATGGCTACAGGTGGACCTGGAATTGTTTTTGGAAAATCGACGAACTCAGTTATTAATACAGGTTCAGCGGCATCTATCGTGTATCAGCAAGGTGCATACTATTCAAACGGAGAGTTTATTCAAATTCATCCAACTGCTATCCCAGGAGATGATAAGCTTCGTCTTATGAGTGAATCTGCTCGTGGAGAAGGCGGACGCGTTTGGACATATAAAGACGGTAAACCTTGGTATTTCTTAGAGGAAAAATATCCTGCATACGGTAACTTAGTACCTCGTGATATTGCAACTCGTGAAATTTTTGACGTCTGCGTAGCGCAGAAGTTAGGAATCAACGGAGAGAACATGGTTTATCTGGACCTTTCACATAAAGATCCAAAAGAGCTAGACATTAAACTTGGAGGTATCATCGAAATCTATGAAAAATTCATGGGCGATGATCCGCGCAAGGTACCAATGAAAATTTTCCCAGCCGTACACTATTCAATGGGCGGTTTATGGGTGGATTACGATCAAATGACAAATATTCCTGGCTTATTCGCAGCTGGTGAGTGTGATTATTCACAGCACGGAGCGAACCGTTTAGGAGCAAACTCATTATTATCAGCTATTTATGGTGGTATGGTTGCCGGTCCTAAAGCGGTTGAATACATCAATGGTTTAGAAAAGAGCGCAGATGCTATTTCTTCAAGCGTATATGATCGTCATGTGAAAGAAGAAGAAGAGAAATGGAACAATATCATGAATCTTCAAGGTACAGAAAATGCATACGTTCTTCATAAAGAGC
Organism: Priestia sp. 10L35; assembly: GCF_056395685.1. Lineage (NCBI taxonomy): Bacteria > Bacillati > Bacillota > Bacilli > Caryophanales > Bacillaceae > Priestia > Priestia sp. 10L35. The sequence goes on from NZ_JBFTKA010000001.1 coordinate 182,724, forward strand.
TAGGGGAATGGATGACTGACAACGTGACAGTCGTACGATACAATGACAAACTGTTAAAAACAGATGAAAAGATTCAAGAATTAATTGAACGCTATGATCGTATTAACATTAATGATACAGCTAAATGGAGTAATCAAGCGGCAACATTTACTCGTCAGTTGCAAAACATGCTTCAGCTTTCACGTGTTGTAACGCTAGGAGCTTACAACCGTAACGAAAGTCGCGGTGCTCATTATAAGCCAGATTTCCCAGATCGTAACGATGAAGAATTCTTAAAAACAACAATGGCATCTTTTGTGGATAAGAAAACGGCTCCTTCTTTCCATTATGAAGAGGTAGACGTATCGTTAATTAAACCGCGTAAACGCGACTACACAAAGAAAAAAGATGAAAAACCAAAAAAACAACAAGAGGGGGTTCGTTAATCAATGAGTGAACAACAAACAGTCCAAAAGACAGTGCGCTTCATTATTACACGTCAAGATTCAGCTGAATCTGCTCCTTACAATCAGGAGTTTGAAATTCCGTATCGTCCGAATATGAACGTTATTTCAGCACTGATGGAAATCAGACGTAACCCTGTTGATGCTTCAGGTAAAGAGGTTGCTCCGATAAACTGGGAAATGAACTGTTTAGAGGAAGTATGCGGAGCCTGTTCAATGGTCATCAACGGTAAACCTCGTCAGTCATGTACAGCTCTTGTTGATAAACTAGAACAACCAATTCGCTTACAGCCAATGAAAACATTTCCTGTGGTTCGTGATTTGCAAGTAGACCGCAGCCGTATGTTTGATTCACTAAAAAAAGTAAAAGCATGGGTTCCAATCGATGGCACATACGATTTAGGTCCAGGACCGCGTATGCCTGAAAAGAAACGTCAGTGGGCGTATGAGTTATCTAAATGTATGACATGTGGAGTTTGCTTAGAAGCTTGTCCAAATGTAAACGACAAGTCAAACTTCATCGGTCCAGCACCGCTTTCTCAAGTTCGCCTGTTTAATGCCCATCCAACCGGTGCGTTAAATAAAGGAGAACGTTTAGAGACGATTATGGGTGATGGAGGACTAGCGAACTGCGGGAATTCTCAAAACTGCGTTCAATCATGCCCAAAAGGAATTCCATTGACTACTTCAATCGCAGCTTTGAACCGCGATACAACAATTCAAGCATTCAGAAGTTTCTTTGGTAGCGATCAAGTATAATCACTCAAAACCTCTCCACGCGGAGAGGTTTTATTTTGTCTATGACGAACGGAGGAAATACAGATGAATAATATTTCGTATATTGAAGACATGGATCATTGGAAAGAGTCATTTTCGTTTAAGCAGGAGATCAAGGTAAGATTTTCGGAAACAGATATGTTTGGGCATTTAAATAATACGGTTCCTTTTGTTTATTTCGAACAAATACGTACGGAATTCTTTCACCATATTGGCTTTATGCAAAAGTGGACGAGTGAGCATGAGGGAACGATACCGGTGGTGGCTGATTTGCAGTGCGATTATGTCAAACAAGTGTATTTTGGCAACATGCTATCTGTTTTTGTAAAAGCTCATAGAATTGGACGTTCGTCGGTTGATTTACACTATATGATTCAAAATGAGCAAAAAGAGGTTGTACTCACCGGGAGAGGAACAATGGTGCAAATTTCTAAAGAAACAGGAAAAAGCGTCCCTTGGAATGAAGAGATGAAAACGTGTTTATCAAATATATGAAAATGGCTTGAAGGCTCTTTCTTCAGGCTTTTTTTCTTTTTTAAAGGTGAAAAAGAGTTTTTTGCATATTTTTTCTAAAACTAGTAACCGCGTAGGCATACCGCACATAAGATATGTTGACTAAATTTACACCCATCCGATAGTTCAACTCAGGATCAGGCAAGGAGGGTTACATTGAAAGAAAAAGAGTTTCAACCTAAACCGCTACTTACAAAGCGTGAACGAGAAGTATTCGAGCTTTTAGTACAGGACAAAACAACAAAAGAAATCGCGAGTGAACTATTCATTAGCGAAAAAACAGTTCGAAATCATATTTCTAATGCGATGCAAAAGCTTGGAGTCAAGGGGCGTTCTCAAGCAGTCGTAGAACTCCTTCGAATGGGAGAACTTGAATTATAACATGAGCTGGCTTTCTTCTTAGAAAGCCAGCTTTTTGTATATTTTTTTCAGTGTCGCATACATATCTAAAAAGAATAACGTTAAGAAAAAATTATAAAAAAGGTAAATCTTTATAAAAAAAACTTATTGCTTGAAATTGAATTTCAGAGTACGTATACTTTTAAGTAAGGAGATACTAGTTCAGAAGAAAGAGAGGTGAGATGATGAAAAATATATGGATGAGCTTATTGTTATGCATGATATTCTGTTTGCCTTTTGCGAGTTTGCCAGATAAATTTATTGATAACGACTTTGAAAAAGTGAAGGTCACAAAAAGTTCGATTCAGCATTACACGGATATCGTGCACATGTCTCCAGGAGCTAAGCACAGCGTTAAACAAATAGGATCTCTCATACAAAGTGTGATAGTAACTTTTGCTTTAGTATGGGTGAGTGCCAAACTCATCATTCCGACGCATCAAATTGCGTATTTTATCCTCAAGAAAACACTTTTTTATCCAAAAATCTTTCAATCAAGTTACCTCAATTAAATAAAAAAGGTTGAAATTTCAACAGCCTTTTCTTCAAACCTAAAATTACCAACTATTCTTAGGCTTATTTGCTATGCGGATTTTCTAGGCAAATAACGCGGCAAAATTAAAAAATTCTTTTTAAAAACTTTATAGGAGTGATCATTCAATGATGATTAAAGAAACGGAGTTACCAGGAATCGGCCGTAAATTTGAAATTGAGACAAGCGGAGGAAACCGCGTAGTCGTTATCATTCATGATGATGGAAGACGTGAAATCTATCACTTCGATCAAAAAGATTTAGAAGAAAGCATTTTTGACATTACGTTAACAGATACGGAATCAAGACAGCTAGCTGCAATTTTAGGCGGCATGATTTACAAGCCAAAAGCAATGGAAACCATTGAAGTGGCATTCAATGACTTAGTTATTGAATGGTACAAAGTTGAAAAACAAGCGAAAGCTCACAGTAAAACAATTGGTGAAATTGACGTTCGCAGCAATTATGATGTCACTATCATCGCCGTCATTAAAAACACGCAAAAAAAATTATCAACTCCAGGACCAGATACGTTAATTGAAGAAGGAGATACGCTTGTTATCTCTGGAGAACGAGGAAATTTAAAAACGCTCATTAAAGAATTGCTTTCACAAGGAGGTAGTTCATAATTGGATCATTTAGTATTTGAAGTTGGGACAGCTTTGTTACTAGTAGCTTTAGCGGCTATACTAGCACATAAATTTAAATTTACGATTATTCCATTCCTCATTCTGCTGGGCATGGCGGTCGGTCCCCATGCTCCTGAGTTTGGCTCATTCAGTTTAAAGTTTATTGAAAGCCAAGAGATTATTGAATTCATGGGGAGAATTGGAGTTCTCTTTTTACTCTTTTATTTAGGATTAGAATTTTCAGTTGGAAAGCTAATTAAATCAGGCAGGTCCATCGCGGTGGGAGGATCTATTTATATTTTAATTAACTTCACTTTAGGATTATTGTATGGATACCTGACAGGAAATCCTCTTCTTGAAGTGCTGATTATCGCTGGAATTATTACGATTTCGTCCAGCGCAATTGTCGCAAAAGTATTGGTTGATTTAAAACGAACAGCGAATCCAGAAACGGAACTGATATTAGGGATCATCATGTTTGAAGATATTTTCTTAGCCGTTTATCTTTCTGTCGTTTCAGGGTTGGTGCTTGGAGACCACGGATCGCTTGCTGGATCTTTAACATCTATTTTAATTGCGTTTGGCTATATGATGCTGTTCTTTATCATTGCTCGAAAAGCCACGCCGCTGCTAAATAAACTTTTAAATATTTCATCAAACGAAATCTTTATAATCGTCGTTTTTGCGGTATTGTTTTTTGTGGCAGGCTTCTCAGAAACAATTCACGTGGCAGAAGCAATTGGTGCGTTATTGCTTGGACTTGTATTTTCTGAAACGGAACATCGCGATCGGATTGAACATCTTGTCGTACCGTTTCGTGATTTCTTTGGAGCTATCTTTTTCTTCAGCTTCGGGTTAAGTATTGATCCTCTTACGCTGTGGGATGCAGGATGGCTTGCGCTTGGCGCAGTTGCGCTTACGATCATTGGTAACTTTACAGCCGGTATGATTTCAGGAAGAAAAAGCGGGCTGTCACACAAGGCCTCTACCAACATTGGGTTAACGATTATGTCACGAGGCGAGTTTTCGATCATTATGGCTAACATTGGAATTGAAGGAGGATTATCCGCAATTCTTCAGCCATTCGCCGCGCTTTATGTATTGATTTTAGCTATTATTGGCCCTTTGTTAACGAAGGAGTCTAAGCATATATACGGATTTTTAAACTCAGTATTTAAATGGAAAAAGCCAAATCCTCAAGAATCAAAGTGATAAAATATATAAAACACAGTTGACAAATCGGATTAATATGATAAAATTCAAAATAATCCAATAACAAATCAGTTAAATATAGCAACGGGCTGATCGGTCAACCGAAAGCTCCTACCTTTTTCAGGTAGGAGCTTTTGTGTTTTTAGATGCACGAGCTTTTGATTTAAAAATTCAAGGAGGAGGAACTGCTGTGAGTGTTGTCATTCAATCTGTTAACCGCTCATTTCAAAAAGGAGAACAAGTAACTCAAGCATTGCGAAATGTAAATCTTACGATTAATAAAGGTGAATTTATCACCGTTATTGGTCCGAGCGGGTGCGGAAAAAGTACACTGCTTAAAATGATTGCAGGACTTGATATGGATTATGAAGGGCGCATTGAAATCAACGGGAAGTACATAGCCGGACCTAGCATTAAACAAGGAATGATCTTTCAAGAACACCGCTTGTTCCCTTGGCTTAATGTAGAGCAAAATATAGCGGCTGACTTATCGCTGAAAGATTCGAACGTTCGGCGCCGCGTAGATGAGTTAATTGATATTGTCAGGCTGAAAGGATTTGAAAAAGCTTATCCTCGAGAACTATCTGGGGGGATGTCTCAACGAGTTGCTATTGCGCGTGCTCTTTTAAGAAATCCAGAGGTTTTATTGTTAGATGAACCGTTTGGTGCGTTAGATGCTTTTACGCGCACTCATTTGCAAGATGTGCTGCTAGACATATGGAAAAAAGAAAAAACAACCATGATTTTTGTTACCCATGATTTAGATGAATCCATTTACTTGGGGACTAAAATTGTGATTATGAGTGCCAGACCAGGAGAAATTAGCCGGGTCGTTCCAGTAGAAATTAGTCATCCGCGAAAAAAGACAGAGTTACCGTTTCAGCGCCTAAGGCAGCAAGTACTGAAAGAATTTGAAGAAGCAGGAGAACATTAAAGATTCAATAAGACAGAGAAGGGGACAGAACAGATGAAAAAGCTACTTTTAACTGCAGCTATTGTACTTGTTCTCGCATTGGCTGGGTGCGGGACGAAAGAAAAAGCGAGCGGAGAAGATTCAAAAAACGTTACAATTAATATTGGTATCCAACAAAGCTTAGGTCCTTTAATGCTGGCACAAAACCAAAAATGGTTTGAAAAAGAATTTAAAAAAATAGGTGTAAATGTTAAATGGACAGAGTTTCAAAGCGGACCTCCGCAATTTGAAGGTTTAGCATCTGGACATTTGGATTTCGGCCAAGTTGGAAATTCACCGGTTATTTCTGGTCAAGGCGCAGACATTCCGTTTTTAGAAATTGCTAATTCCAGCGACGGGTTGAAAGGAAATGCCATTTTAGTAGGGAAAAACAGCAAGATTAAAAGCGTAAAAGATTTAAAAGGTAAAAAGATCGCGGTTGCGAAAGGAAGCAGCGGTTTTAATTTATTGTACAGAGCTCTTGACCAAAATGGGTTGAAGCCAAGTGATGTAAAGATTATTCAGCTTCAGCCAGACGAAGCTCAGCCAGCATTTGAAAATGGATCAGTGGATGCATGGTCAATCTGGGAACCGTTTATCTCACTGCAAAACTTAAAAAATGAAGCTCGCATTTTAGCAGACGGCGATTCATTAAAGGTTGCTTCACCAGGTTTTACTATTGTAAGAGAAGGCTTTGCAAAAGATCATCCAGAGTTAGTCGTTAAGTTTTTACAAGTTTATCAAAAAGCGCTTGAATGGCAAAACGAACATTTTGAACAATCTGTGGATATTTTAGCAAAACAAAAAAATCTAGATAAAGACGTAGTAAGACAAGTGTTAAAAAATAATCCTGCCTATAATCGCCCAACCTCTAAAGAAATTATTGCAGAACAACAGCGGACAGCTGATTTTCAACAATCTTTAGGCGTTATTAAAAAGAAAATTGATACTGGAGATGTCGTTGATAATTCATTTATTGAGAAAGCATTAAAAGAAAAATGAGGTGATGAAAATGAGTAAAACATCTGTGGTTTCAGGACACGTCCAGTCTTCAGCAGCTCACTTGCAAAAAATGAAAAAAAGAAAGGAAGAAGCGAAAAATAAGCAGGGGATTTTTCTTCGTTCTCTTGTTGTGCCACTTCTGCTTATTGTCGTGTGGCAAATCATTGCTTCTGCGGGCTATGTATCCAAAACTGTACTTCCTACACCTCTTGATATCATACTTTCTTTTAAACAGCTCATCGTATCTGGAGAACTTGGAGCTAACCTTCAAATCAGTATTTTGCGTGCTGCCATAGGTTTTGCCGTTGGAGCTGGACTAGGGTTACTATTTGGTGTAATTGTCGGTTTCTCAAAGAAAACGGAGCACTATATGGATCCATCTATTCAAATGCTTAGAACTGTTCCTCACCTTGCGTTGGCGCCTTTATTTATCTTATGGTTTGGCTTTGGTGAAATTTCAAAGATATTGCTAATTGCAAACGGTGCATTTTTCCCAATCTATGTTAATACGTATCTAGGCATTCGCGGCGTTGATTCGAAATTATTTGATGTTGCTCGTGTTCTTCAATTTAGTAAATGGAAACAAATCACAAAACTCATTTTACCAGCTGCTCTTCCTAATATTTTACTTGGTGTCCGATTGTCTTTAGGTATTGCATGGCTCGGACTGGTAGTTGCTGAATTAATGGGAGCAAGTGAAGGTGTAGGATACATGATTATGGATGCTAGACAGTTTTCTCAAACGGACGTAGTTTTTGTCGGAATTATTATTTTTGCTGTTGTAGGTAAATTAACCGATTCATTTGTCCGAGTGTTAGAAAAGCGTCTTCTTAAATGGAGAGACAGCTACGCAGGTGAAAAATAAAAGAAGGATTTATATACGTATTAATCCTTGTAAATCTATCAGTTTTATAAGTTAAAAGGAGAGATGATAATGAGCCAGGTTACAATTATTACAGGAAGCCCTTCAAAGCAATCAAGGTCAGCTGCTTTAAGCAAGTATATTGCAGCATATCTACAAGATGAAAAATATGAAGTGAAAACCGTGCATGTTCGTGACTTGCCCGCTGAAGACTTAGTATATGCTAACTTTTCTAGCCCTGCGATTCAAGAAGCTCAAAAGAAAGTGGCAGATGCTGATGCCGTTATTATTGTCAGCCCAATTTATAAAGCTAGCTACACAGGGATTTTAAAAACATTTTTAGATTTAATACCTGAAAAAGGTTTACACAACAAAACCGTACTGCCGATAGCCACAGGTGGAACCATTGCTCACCTACTGGCTCTTGATTATGTATTTAAGCCGACTTTATCCGTTTTAGGAGCTACTGCTCTTATTCATGGAGTTTATATTGTTGATTCTGAAGTGGCCTATACGAAAGAAAATGAAATTGAGTTTATTGCGGAAGAAGCAGAAGTGAGAATTAAACGTTCATTAAAAGAGCTGGGATATCGTCTAGAACAAACGAAAAGGAGTGTTGAATCATGAAAATGTTATGGTTTATTCCTTCCCATGGAGATGGAAGATATTTAGGGACAAATCGAGGAGGGCGTTCAGCAGACTATTCATATTTTCGGCAAGTTGCTCAAGCAGCTGACCGGTTAGGGTTTGAAGGAGTTTTGATTCCAACGGGGAAATCATGCGAAGACCCGTGGCTATTGGCTGCTTCACTTATACCTGAAACAGAGCGTTTGAAATTTTTAGTAGCGGTACGTCCCGGCATTATGGCTCCTTCTGTGGCAGCACGCATGACCTCGACTCTTGATCGAATTTCAAACGGTCGTTTACTAGTTAACGTAGTAGCAGGAGGAGATCCAGCAGAATTAGCCGGAGACGGCCTTTTCTTATCACATGATGAACGTTATGAAGCTGCGGATGAATTTTTAGATGTGTGGAAAGGGTTATTGGCTGGAGATACGGTCAATTATGAAGGAAAACATATTCATGTAGAGAACAGCGAGCTGTTGTATCCACCTGTTCAAAAACCTTCTCCACCTATTTATTTTGGCGGATCTTCACCCGCAGGACAAAAAGTTGCAGCAAAACATTCTGACGTGTATTTAACGTGGGGCGAACCTCCTGAACAAGTAAGAGAAAAAATAACGGCTGTGAGAAAGCAGGCAGAAGCAGAAGGCAGAACCGTTAAGTTTGGGATTCGTTTGCATATTATTGTACGCGAAACGGAAGAAGAAGCTTGGCAAGCAGCCGATCGATTAATTCAGCATTTGGACGATGACACGATTCAAGCTGCACAGCGTACTTTTGCTAGGTATGACTCAGTCGGGCAGCAGCGAATGGCGAGCCTTCACAGAGGAACCCGAGAGGAACTTACGATTAGCCCTAACTTATGGGCAGGTGTAGGGCTCGTCCGGGGAGGTGCAGGAACTGCACTAGTAGGCAGTGCTGAAAATGTAGCGAAACGAATAAAAGAATATGAAGCTTTAGGAATTGAATCTTTTATTTTATCAGGCTATCCGCATTTAGAAGAGGCTTATCACGTAGGAGAGTTATTGTTCCCGCTTTTAAATATTGATGACGGTGAAGGAAAGAGTGAAAGCATCGGTGAGATTATTGCAAATGATAGGTTTCCAAAAGCTTCAACGTCGTAAAAGAAGAACCGGTGAAAAATTCACCGGTTCTTCTTTTACATTCATCTCAGCCGAGAGACGAGTTCGTTAAATTGTTGGTTTAGGTTTTTCAGGTGCAGCTTGTTTATCTTTTCGACTTTCTTGAATATATACTTTAAAGAGAAAAATATTTAAACAGCCCAGTGTGAGGAATAACGGTGCAAAATAATATTCTTGAGACATAAGTAGGACGAAAACGCTTCCAAAACAGAACAGAGAACTAAACATAAAGTAAAACTGTAAGAATCTTCTCATTTTAGTCGCCTCCTATTCTTTTTCTTCTTACAATTATTATATCAAATACTTTCCAAAAAAGACACAAAATATTCACAAAATGTTCAATTTTTTTCTTATTTACCTATTGATTTTTTTGTCGATATGTAAATTTAGTGGGTTGTAATACCAATTAATTCCTGATCTTAACTTTCCGATGGAAAGTTTATGTAAAATTTTATATGATAGAGAAATGGTATTGAAAAAAGGGGGAAAATCATCATGAGACGAATTGGGTGGCTATTTTTTACTATGGCAATTCTCTTATTAATAACTGCCGGTTGCTCAAATGATCAACAGAAAGCACAGGATCGATTTGATAAATATGTAGCTATGTGGAATAAAGAAGATTTTAAAGGCATGTATGGATACTTGTCTAAAGATGCTAAAAAGACGATTTCAGAAAAAGATTTTGTAAATCGATATAAAAATATCTATGATGCAATTGAAGCGGACAAGCTTAAAGTGAAGGCAAGTAAAATAGAAGACTTAGAAATAAAAGACCATAAAGCTGTTTTACCTTTTGAAGTAAACATGAACTCTGTAGCCGGTGAAATCTCATTTAAAGAAAATGCTGCTGTGGTTCAAGAAAAACAAGGGGATACAGAGAATTGGTATATTAATTGGAAGCCTAATATGATTTTTAAAGGACTTAAGCAAGGAGAGCAAGTAAGAGTAGCTACTCAGTCAGCTGTGCGTGGAGAAATTATGGATCGTTCAGGGAAATATTTAGCTCAAAACGGAGAAGCGATTCAAGTTGGAGTTGTTCCCCAGCAGTTTTCTAAAGGCGGCGAGCAAGCGATACAACAATTAAGCAAGACTCTTGCTCTTTCAGAAAAAAGTATTAATCAAGCACTGAGTGCTTCTTGGGTGAAAGAGAATCAATTTGTTCCTATTAAAACAGTTAGTCAAAAAGACGCCTCTAATTTAGAGAATTCTTTGAAAAAAGTAGAAGGCATTCAACAAAAAAAGGTAAATGCGCGCGTATATCCTTGTGAAGAAGCGTGTGCCCATTTAGTTGGATACGTTGCGCCTGTCACAGCGGAATATTTAAAAGAGCATAAAGATGAAGGCTATAATGCTCAGTCTAAAACTGGAATGATTGGCTTAGAGTCTTTATATGAAGATAAGCTTCGTGCTCGAGACGGCGTCACAATTTATACTGTAGATAAAGATGGTAATAAAAAGAATGAAATTGCAAAAATGAATCCAAAAGACGGGGAAAGCATTCAAGTTACGGTAGACACGAATGTTCAAAAATCCCTTTATGAACAGTTAAAAGCTGAAAAAGGAGTAGCTACTGCTCTTCAACCTAAAACGGGAGAAATATTAGGTCTTGTAAGCACGCCGGCTTTTGATCCGAATTCTTTTTCTTTTGGAATCGATGCTAATACGTACCAATCCCTTTCAACGAATCCCGATAAGCCGTTAATGAATCGCTTTACCAAAACGTATTCCCCGGGATCTACATTTAAATTAGTCACGGGAGCTTTAGCGGTTGATGAAGGTGCGGTAAATCCAAACGAAAGTATATCAATCAGCGGGAAGAAATGGCAAAAAGATAAAAGCTGGGGGAATTTCTACGTAACACGAGTGGGAAGCAAGCCGAATGTTAATTTACGTGATGCTTATGTTACATCTGATAATATTTATTTTGCGCAGACTGCTTTGAAGCTAGGTTTAGACAAATTTAACAGTGGTTTAAAACAGTTTGGGTTCAATCAAAAAATGCCTGTTAATTATCCTTTTGAAACGTCTAAAATTGCAGGTGATCAAGATATTAAAGATGAGGGAGTATTAGCAAACTCTGGCTATGGCCAGGGGAAACTGCAAGTGAATCCTCTCCACTTGGCATTGATGTATACATCGATTGTAAACGATGGAAACATAGTAAAGCCTATTCTTATGAACGGTAATGAGAGTGGAATATGGAAAAAACAAGTAATATCTAAAGAAACGGCGCAATTAATTCAAAATGATTTAGTTGATGTCATTGAAGATAAAAACGGTACGGGTCATGCTGCAAAGATAGATGGGTTAACCCTAGCTGGAAAAACTGGAACGGCAGAATTAAAGAAAACTCAAGGTGAAAAAGGGCAGGAAAACGGCTGGTTTGTAGCTGTGGATACAAAACAGAAAAACCTACTCGTTTCAATGATGGTTGAAGGAGTAGAAGATAAAGGCGGAAGTCATTACGTCGTGCCGAAAGTAAAAAATGTATTTCAGCAATATAATAAGTAAATAATAAAAGCCAGTTCTAAAGGAGCTGGCTTTTATTATTTACACAAGGGGAGTAATGTTAAGTTTTTGTAAATCCCAGTTTTATACAAACTCTGAAAACCCTTATTTTAAAAGGAATGAACGTATTATTGTTAATGTATTGTAAAGAGACCTAAAAAAATGTGTTTGAAAAGTTATTGACAATTAACAATAATAGGAGTAATTTTTGACTTGGCGTAAAAAAATGAATCGCATAACCTATAAGTAAAAGAACCACCTTTTGGGACTTTTGCTCTGGTAAACGTTTGTTTTTTTAGAATTTTTTGATACACAAGAGAGGTGGTTTCTCTCGTTATAGTAATGAACAGCTAAGTTTTATCCATTACTTTAAATGAAAAAAGAAACTAGAACACATATAAAAAGATAGAGAGAAAAAACGAGTGGTAAAGTTTCGATAAATTGGATGGAGGATTGCAACGTGATCAAAAGAAAAAAAGACAAGTTTTCTGAAATGTTAATGGACATTGCCCAAAATATTAAGGACTCAGCAGATTTTTTAGGCAGCTTTGAACTTCAAAATGTATCTGACCTAAAGGAATTTGCCAATGTTTTAAAAGCGTATGAATCAAAAGGTGATAAATACGTGCATACAGTGATTACTGAGTTGAACAAAGCATTTATTACTCCAATTGAGCGTGAAGATATTTTACAGCTAGCAATGAGCATGGATGATGTACTTGATGGCATCGATAGCTTTGCTGCTTTAATGGAAATTCATTCAATTACGACATTTGATGAATATGTAGCTGAATTTGTTAAAAATATTCAAGGCTGTGCTGAAGAGATTTTAATTACTATTAATTTGTTGTCTGAGAAAAAGCTTCTTCAAATTAGTGAACATGCAATTAAAATTAAAGAGTATGAGTCACATTGTGATACATTATATCGTCGTGCACTAAAACAATTATTTGCAACATGTAAAGATCCAATTAAAGTTATTCAATATAAAGAAATTTATGAAACGCTAGAAGAAATCGCGGATTATTGTCAAACGGTTGCGAACAACTTAGAATCAGTTATTATGAAGAATGCGTAACGGGGCTATATTATAATGGATTCGATGCTAATATTAACCATTCTAATTGTAGTTGGTGCACTTGGTTTTGACTTTATCAACGGATTTCACGATACAGCTAATGCCATTGCGACTTCTGTTTCAACCAAAGCTTTAAAACCGCGACATGCAATTCTTTTAGCCGCAACCATGAACTTTGTCGGTGCTATGACGTTTACGGGCGTAGCCAAAACGATTACAAAGGATATCGTTGATCCTTATACGCTTCAAAATGGTTCTGTCGTTATTTTAGCAGCATTAATTTCTGCTATCGCGTGGAACCTAATCACATGGTATTTCGGTATCCCGAGTAGTTCTTCTCATGCAATTATTGGATCGATTGCAGGAGCAGCTATTGCAGCTGCTGGATTTGGTGCTTTAAATTACAAAGGTTTCATCAAAATCATTGAAGCCCTTCTAATTTCACCAGTTCTAGCCTTTGTAGTAGGTTATATCGTCTATACGATTATCAAACTAACGTTTAAAAACCATAACTTGACGAAAACGAATAAGCGTTTTCGACGCGTTCAAATCCTGACTGCAGCCCTACAATCTTACACACACGGTACGAATGATGCGCAAAAAGCAATGGGTATCATTACGCTAGCGCTTATTGCTAACAATATGCAAAGCGGTACTGAGATTCAGTGGTGGGTACAGCTGGCTTGTGCGGTGGCAATGGGACTTGGAACGTCAATTGGTGGATGGAAAATCATTAAAACCGTTGGCGGTAAAATTATGAAAATTCGTCCTGTTAATGGAGTAGCTGCGGACTTAACAGGTGCTGCCATTATCTTTGGAGCAACGTTTGTTCATCTACCTGTCAGTACTACTCATGTTATTTCATCTTCTATCTTAGGTGTAGGTTCTGCTCACCGAGTGAAAGGTGTAAAATGGGGAACTGCACAGCGCATGGTGATTACATGGGTTATCACATTGCCAATTTCAGCTTCATTAGCTGCACTTATCTATATGATTTTAAATTTGTTATTTTAATAAATGTGGAGCTTCTTTTTAAGAAGCTCCTTTTTTTATTTACATCCCCTCATTTGCACAGTACACTTAAAACATGAAAATAACACAATTGTTTTTAAAAGGGAGATGGGGAAATGTTTGGAAAAGTGGCTGCTGATGTATTAGGGCTCAGTGATATTGGTTCTGTTATTAAGCCAGTTGATTATGACAAGGTAGATGCAGACGATTACGTTATGCATGAAGAACAAGAAAAAATTTATTTTCTAATCAAATCAAAGTCAGATGAATATTGCTTTACCAATAAAGCGCTCATTCATCTTGATGGAACAAGTGCTACAAGCAAAAAGCGAATGCTTCGCCGCTATAACTACAGCATAAATCACATTTCAAACGTGATGCTAGAAACGGCTGGAACTGTCGATTTAGATGTGGAAATTAAATTTAAAATTGGCTCGGAGACGTTTTCTATCGATGTACACAAAAAGCATATAGAAGAGGTAAAAGATTTATATAAAGCGCTGTTTAAAATATCTGAAATAACGCGTGAAAATGAAATTGCGCTCGATTTTGCTAAACAAAGCATTCAGCTAGCTTCTTCTACGCTAAGCAGTACAAGAAATACAAGTGGAAGTGTTGCTGGTGAATTTAAAGAAATTAACGAAGCTGCGTTTTCTTGGTTATTAGATAAAAAAACAGCCTACACAACAAAAGATTTCAGCTCAGTTTTCGAGCTGTATATCAATAATTAATAGAAACAGCTGCTCCTTTTATGGAGCAGCTGTTTTTTAATGCTGAATGAGAGTATGTAGACTTATGATGAACGTTGTAGAATCCTCATGTTAACCTTGAAAAATCACTGAAAAAAGAGCACAATATAAAATAGAAAAGAGAAACAATAGAGACGGGTTTAACTGAAAGAAATAATAGAAAATAAGACTTATAGGTGGAAAGGATTACGGTATGACAGCAAAAAATAATGAGGATACAGTGGCAGAATTAGAGAAGTCACTTCGACATATTGCAGCGATTGTGAAACAAAAAGGAAGAGAAATTTTAGAAGACTATACGATTACGCCACCTCAGTTTATTGCTTTGCAGTGGCTGTTTGAACGTGGAGATATGACGATTGGTGATTTATCAAATCGTATTTTTCTTGCTTGTAGTACAACGACAGATTTAGTAGATCGTATGGAAAAAAATAAGTTGGTGGTTCGGGTGAAAGATCCAAAAGACCGCCGCGTAGTGCGTATTCATTTGCTTCCTGAAGGAGCACGTGTTATCGAAGAAGTAATTAAAAAGCGACAAACGTATTTAAATGGCGTACTGGCAAACTTCTCTCCGAGTGAAACGGAAGTTTTACGAGTAACGTTACGAAAATTGCATGATGAAATGAAAGAAAAATGAGGCGATTGTTTTGAGTAGACCAATTGGTGTTATAGATTCAGGTGTGGGCGGATTAACGGTAGCAAAGGAAATTATGAGACAGCTTCCGAAAGAACAAATTATGTACATTGGAGATACAGCCCGCTGCCCATACGGTCCTCGCCCTAGTGAAGAAGTACGAGCTTTCACGTGGGAGATGACTAATTATTTAGTAGATAAAGATATTAAAATGCTTGTTATTGCGTGTAATACGGCTACGGCAGTTGTGCTGGATGAAATTCAAGAACAGCTCGATATTCCGGTTATAGGCGTCATTGAACCAGGATCACGCGCTGCGCTTAAAGTAACTAAAAATCATAAAATAGGCGTAATCGGCACAAACGGAACCGTGAAAAGTCAAGCCTATACACATGCACTCCGCGCTCTTCATACGAGAGTGGAAGTGGAAAATTTAGCATGCCCTTTGTTTGTACCTCTTGTAGAGAGCGGTAATTATGAAGGACCGGAAGCACAGCGAATTGTAAAAGAAACATTAAAACCTTTTTATCATACAGATATGGATACCCTTATTTTAGGATGTACGCATTATCCGTTATTAAAGCCAGTTATTCAAGAAGCAATTGGGCCTAGAGTTCAGTTAATCAGTTCTGGCGAAGAAACGGCAATAGAGGTAAGTGCCATTCTTTCTTATAGCAATTTACTAGCTCCTAGAAACATGGAGCCTGAACACTACTTCTTTACAACAGGATCAACAGAACTGTTTCAATCTATTGCATCTAAATGGTTTGAGCACCCTGTATATAATGTTGAACATATCAAGCTTTAAAACCGTGCATATCATGCTCGGTTTTTTTTGTGGACAAAAACTTTTTTGAGCTGGTCTAAAATGCAAAAAAGCTCGTATACATAGTAGTACAAACAGTCTGAGGAGGGAAAGGAATGTCCAAAAAGACCCAACTTGTTCTCATATCCGCCGTGGTGACCACATCTGTATTGTTATCCGGCTGTGGACTTTTCGGAGGGGATAACGCAGCAAAGGAAATTGATCCGCCAAAGGATGTCACCTATGTGAAAGATGAAAAATCATTAGCGACTGAAGCGAAAGTAACGGAAGCTAATAAAAAACAAAGTAAAGCCGCAGAAACATCTGCGCCTACCAAAAGAGAACTCTACTTAATTGATAAAAACGGGTACGTTGTTCCCCAGACGCTTGAAATTCCTAAATCAAAAGGTGTCGCTAAACAGTCTCTTGAATATTTAGTAGAGGGTGGACCGGTCACAAACTTATTGCCAAATAATTTCCGAGCGGTTCTTCCTGCTGATACAAGAGTTTTAGGGACAAAGCTGGAAAGTGACGGCACGATGGTAGCAGATTTTTCACCTGAATTTGCTGAGTATAAAAAAGAAGATGAACTCCGTATTCTGCAGGCCGTCACTTGGACGCTGACGCAGTTTGAAGGCGTAAATAAAGTTAAAATTCGCATTAACGGCTATGATAAAGATGAGATGCCTGTAAATCATACGCCAATCAGTAAAGGGTTGAGCAGAGCAGATGGCATTAACTTTGATAATACTGGAGTAGTTGACGTAACTCAAACGAAGCCAGTTACGATTTATTACTTAGCTCAAGAGGGCAAACAAACTTACTATGTTCCTGTCACAAAACGAATTGCTTCTGATGACAAAGATATGTACACTGCAATTGTGAACGAGCTTGTAGAAGGACCTGCGCCTGCATCAGGTTTAGTGACAGACTTTAATCCCGATGCAAAGCTCGTAGCAGCTCCAAAGTATGCGGACGGTGAGTTAACGCTGAACTTTAATAAAAACATCTTTGGGAATTTGAAAGGAACGGAAATTTCTCAGCATGTTCTCGACTCCTTAGTGTTATCTCTGACGGAACAAAAAGCCGTAGACAGCGTTGCCATTAAAGTGAATGGCAAAAAAACGCTAAAAGATGAAAAAGGGAAAAAATTAACGGAACCAGTTTCAAGACCGAAAAATGTGAACACAGGTAGTTTTTAAAAACAAATTTTTGTTATACTAGTAAAGGACTAAGTAGAAAGAGGTCTGCTGAAATAGCGACCTCTTTCCGCTGTTTTATAGTTAAAATGGAAGAGACTATTACATATAAATGAATGAATAGGAGGACATGCTTAATGCGTTTGGACGGTAGGGAATTTAATGAATTGAGATCTGTATCTCTTCATACTTCATACTTAAAGCATCCAGAAGGATCTGTATTAATCTCGGTGGGAGACACAAAGGTTATTTGTACCGCAAGCATAGACGACAGAGTGCCTCCTTTTATGCGTGGGCAAGGAAAAGGATGGATTACAGCCGAATATTCTATGCTGCCTCGAGCTACGGCACAAAGAAATATACGTGAATCATCAAAAGGTAAAGTCACAGGACGAACAATGGAAATTCAGCGTCTAATCGGACGAGCTCTTCGTTCTGTAGTCGATCTGGAAAAGGTCGGAGAAAAGACAATTTGGATTGATTGTGATGTTATTCAAGCAGATGGCGGCACAAGAACAGCATCGATTACAGGTGCTTTTGTGGCTATGGTTTTAGCGTTTGGAAAGCTGGTTGAAGAGAACAAGCTCACAGAAATTCCTATTCGTGACTACTTAGCTGCGACTTCAGTAGGTATTCATGGAGAAAATTCGATTTTAGATTTAAATTATGAAGAAGATTCGACAGCGGAAGTTGACATGAATATTGTGATGACAGGAAGCGGACAGTTTGTAGAATTACAGGGAACGGGAGAGGAATCGACGTTTTCGAGAGAACAGTTAAACCATCTTCTAGATTTAGGGGAAAAGGGTGTTTATCAATTGATTGAACAGCAAAAGGGAGTTCTTGATCACCTGGCTGCCTACATTCCGGTTAAAGAAAGGTAAGGGATTAACGTGCGTGAAATCATTATTGCAACTAAAAACGCAGGCAAAGTAAAAGATTTTGAAACACTTTTCTCACCGAAGGGATTTAAAGTAAAATCGCTTCTTGATTTTCCTGAGATTGAAGACGTGGAAGAAACGGGCGTTACATTTGCAGAGAATGCCACGCTAAAAGCAGAGGCCATTTCATCCGCATTAAATAAGCCAGTCATTGCCGATGATTCGGGGCTTGCTATTGATGCCTTAAACGGGGAGCCAGGCGTTTATTCCGCGCGTTATGCTGGTGAAAATAAAGATGATAATGCTAATATAGAGAAGGTACTTCAAAAATTAAATGACGTGCCGTTTGAAAAGCGCACCGCACGCTTTCATTGCGCTCTTGCTATTGCAGTGCCCGGAAAGAGAACCGAAATTGTAGAAGGCACGTGTGAAGGGCACATCTTGGAGGAAAAAAGAGGGGAAAACGGTTTTGGGTACGATCCCATTTTCTTTGTAGAAAAATGGAGATGCTCCATGGCAGAATTGACCAAAGAGCAAAAAAATCAGATTAGTCACCGAGCAAATGCGTTAAAAAGACTAGCACCGCTAATTGATGCGCAATTTTAGAAGGAGTGATGACGTGTGAAACTATTAATTGTAAGCGATAGCCACGGGTTACAAGAAGAGCTGCTCACTATCAGAGAGAGACATGCTGATGTAGATAAGATGATCCATTGTGGGGACTCTGAGTTGCCGCAAGACAGCAAAGAAATGTCTGCATTTTTAGGCGTTCGAGGAAATTGTGACTACGATGCATCTTACGTTAATGATCGAGTAGAGTCGCTTGGAGAAGCTACGTGTCTGGTTACACACGGTCACTTATATAATGTTAAAATGTCTATGATGAATCTGCATTACAAAGCGAGAGAAGTCGGGGCAAACGTTGTTTGTTTTGGGCATTCTCACATAGCAGGAGCTGAGCTCATGGACGGAGTTTTATTTATCAATCCAGGAAGTATGTTACTTCCTCGTATGAGAAAAGAACGTACGTATGCTATACTAGTAATGGATGGTACAGAAGCTACCGTGCAGTTTTACGATATAAGCGGTAAACATATTCCTAGCATGCAGTTAACCTGTACACTTTCAGCATAATATAGCCAAATATAGGGAGAAGAGAAGGTTTTTTACCTCTCTTCTCATAAAATTTCAAAAAAACGTTGACTTTTAAATTATATTTGAATATAATAAGTATTGTCTTTGATACACTTTAACATTATGTCCCAGTAGCTCAGCAGGATAGAGCAACGGCCTTCTAAGCCGTCGGTCGGGAGTTCGAATCTCTCCTGGGACGTCCAGAAAAACCTGGCTTTTACTAAAAAGTAAAAGCCAGGTTTTTTATTTATCCTAAAAATGAATGTTTGTTCATTCAGTGTGTACAAATGAGCGTTTCAGAAAAACTTTTTGAACTGCTGTAAACCCTTATTGCATCAATAATGAAAACGCATTCAAATATTCTGTTTAGTCTAAATTGTCTAAAAAAATCTTGAAAAGTGGTTGACTATGCATAGAAATGGGCGTAAGATAGTCCTCAAATATAAGTTTTCTAAAAATTTTAATTAATTGTAATTAATTTAAAATATGATGTGTAAAGCATTGTTCAAAAAACATATAGCGTTTTAAAACGTTGAAGAGGATAAGTAGTTTTGATGTTTAGGTATCAACAGAGAGTCGGGTTGCTGGAAGCCGATGTTACCAACTCAAAATGAACTCACCTCAGAGTGTCACCCTGAAATTTAGTAAGGGCGACCGAGTGTACTTCCAAAGCACTCGTTATCAAAAAGAATGTACAGTATACATTCATAAGGTAATCATTACGATTACAAACGAGGGTGGTACCGCGTAAAGTACAAAAGACTTTTCGCCCCTTGACCTATATCATTTGATAGGGTCTATTTAGGGGTGAGAAGTCTTTTTTCTTTTATCTAGAAAACGAAAGGATGAGAAAAGTGGGAGCCAATATGCAAACGAAAGAACCTGTAAGCACTGGGGCACAAATGAATGGAGCTGACATGTTGATTGAATCTCTAAGAAGAGAAAATGTTGACGTCATCTTCGGTTACCCAGGGGGAGCCGTTTTACCGATTTACGATAAGCTATATGGTTCAGGAATGTTTCACGTACTTGCTCGTCACGAACAAGGTGGAATTCACGCAGCAGAAGGGTACGCAAGAATTTCAGGCAAACCCGGTGTAGTTATCGCAACAAGTGGTCCTGGTGCAACAAATATCGTAACAGGTTTGGCAGATGCGATGATTGACTCACTTCCTTTAGTTGTTTTTACTGGTCAAGTAGCTTCAAGTGTAATTGGTTCTGACGCGTTCCAAGAAGCAGATGTATTAGGGATCACAATGCCAATTACAAAACATAGCTATCAAGTACGCAATATCAGCGATATGCCGAGAATCATCAAAGAGGCATTTCATATTGCGACAACAGGAAGACCTGGTCCAGTCTTAATCGACATTCCAAAAGATATGGCACAGGGTGATGGAACATTTAATTACGAAGGAGAAATTGATTTACCTGGCTATCAGCCAACTTATTTTCCAAATCAGCTGCAGGTTAAAAAATTAACAGACGCAGTAGCAGCTGCAAAACAACCTGTTATCCTAGCAGGTGCGGGAGTGCTATTGAGTAAAGGTTCAGAAGAATTAAAAAATTATGCTGAGCGTCAAAATATTCCCGTTATTAATACGCTTTTAGGATTGGGCTGTTTTCCTGCAGATCATCCGCTTCATTTAGGAATGGCTGGCATGCACGGAACGTACACAGCAAACATGGCAATTTATGAGAGTGATCTTCTCATTAGTATCGGTGCACGCTTTGATGACCGAGTAACAGGTAACTTAAAGCATTTTGCACCAAATGCAAAAATTGCGCACATTGACATCGACCCTGCGGAAATTGGAAAGAATGTTCCAACCAAGATTCCAATTGTTGGAGATGCAAAAGAAGTATTGAAGCAATTGCTTCTGCAAGAAGGAGAAGTTGGAGATTATACGAAATGGCATGAGAAATTAGCGGCGTGGAAGCAAGAATATCCATTATGGTATCAGAACTCAGCGGACGTGTTAAAACCACAAAAAGTAGTTGAGTTGCTTCACAAGTATACAAATGGAGATGCCGTTGTTACAACGGACGTTGGGCAACATCAAATGTGGGTAGCTCAATACTACACATTTAATAATCCAGATCGATGGGTAACTTCAGGTGGTCTTGGCACTATGGGCTTTGGATTACCTTCTGCAATCGGCGCTCAGCTGGCAAACAAAGATAAAACAGTGGTAGCAGTCGTTGGTGACGGTGGATTTCAAATGACGCTTCAAGAATTAGGAGTTATTAGAGAATTAAATTTACCTGTAAAAGTGGTTGTACTTAACAATCAGTCGCTTGGTATGGTTCGTCAGTGGCAGGAAATCTTCTATGAAGAACGCTACTCACACTCTTTAATTCCGAATCAGCCTAATTTAATGAAGCTTGCAGAAGCTTATGATATCAAAGGTTTACAAGCTTCTACTGAAGAAGAAGCGCATGCGGCTTTGAAAGAAGCAATGGAAACAGATGGACCTGTTCTACTAAATTTCTTTGTCGCACCTAAAGAAAACGTATATCCAATGGTTGCACCTGGAAAAGGATTACATGAAATGGTAGGGGTGAAACCATGAAGCGAATTATTACAGCAACTGTATTAAACCGTGCGGGCGTATTAAATCGCGTGACGGGGTTATTTACAAAAAGAAATTTCAATATTGAGAGTATTTCGGTAGGTCACACTGAATCTGAAGATGTATCACGCATGACGTTTGTTGTGAACGTAGAGCATGATAACGCTGCTGAACAAGTGATTAAGCAGTTAAATAAGCAGATTGACGTGTTGAAGGTTCAAGATATTACGGATCAAGCGGTGGTATCAAGAGAGCTTGCTTTAATGAAAGTAGCCTCTACCCCAGCGAGCCGTAACGAACTTTATGCAGTAATTGAACCTTTCCGTGCAACCATCATTGATGTAAGCCGCGACAGCTTAATTATTCAAGTAACAGGTGAATCCAGCAAGATTGAAGCGATGATTGATCTGCTTCAGCCTTATGGATTAAAAGAAGTAACGCGCACGGGAACAGTAGCTGTTCCGCGCGGTACGCAAAAAGCGGCAGCCAAACTTTCATCAATCATTTAATTCTAGCTAGTTACTAACCAAGTAAACTATATAAAACTATATAAACTAAGAGGAGAGATTTATTATGACAAAGGTATATTATAACGGAGATGCAAAGGATCAATTATTACAAGGTAAAACAGTAGCAATCGTAGGCTATGGTTCACAAGGTCATGCCCATGCACAAAACTTACGCGACAGCGGAGTAAACGTGGTAGTAGGATTACGTAAAGGTAAATCATGGGACCAAGCAGAGCAAGACGGTTTCACTGTATTATCTGTAAAAGATGCAGTTCAACAAGCAGAAGTAGTAATGGTATTACTTCCAGATGAGTATCAGCCAAAAGTTTATAACGAAGAAATTCTTCCAGGACTAAAACCAGGAAAATCTTTAGTATTTGCTCACGGTTTCAACATTCACTTTAACCAAATCGTAGCACCTGAATTCGTTGACGTATTCTTAGTAGCTCCAAAAGGCCCTGGTCACCTTGTAAGAAGAACGTATGAAGAAGGAGCTGGCGTACCGGCGTTATTCGCAGTATTCCAAGATGTAACTGGAGAAGCAAAAGACGTAGCGTTAGCTTATGCTAAAGCAATCGGTTCAGCTCGTGCGGGTGTGTTAGAAACAACATTTAAAGAAGAAACAGAAACAGATCTTTTCGGTGAGCAAGCAGTACTTTGCGGTGGTTTAACTTCATTAGTTAAAGCTGGTTTTGAAACGCTTGTAGAAGCTGGCTACCAACCGGAAGTTGCATATTTTGAGTGTTTACACGAATTAAAATTAATTGTTGACCTTATGTATGAAGGCGGAATGGAAGGCATGCGTTATTCAATCTCTGATACAGCTCAATGGGGTGACTTCGTTTCAGGACCACGCGTTGTAGATGAGCGTTCAAAAGAACAAATGAAAAAAGTGCTTGAAGATATCCAAACAGGTAAATTTGCAAAAGGCTGGATCCTAGAAAACCAAGCAAATCGTCCGGAATTTACAGCTATCAATAACCGTGAAAACGAACATTTAATTGAAAAAGTTGGCGCTCAATTACGTGAAATGATGCCATTTGTTAAAAAACAAAAGAAAGAAGCGGTGATCGCTAGTGCAAAAAATTAAACTATTTGACACGACGCTACGCGATGGTGAACAGTCACCTGGAGTCAATTTGAACCTACAAGAAAAGCTTGAAATTGCTAAGCAGTTAGAGCGATTAGGTATCGACATCATTGAAGCCGGATTTCCCGCTTCTTCAAAAGGTGATTTTCAATCCGTAAAAGAAATTGCGTCTATTGTCAAAAATTCTTCTGTAACAGGCCTTGCAAGGTCTGTTACAAAAGATATTGACATTGCATGGGAAGCGTTAAAAGAAAGTGCAGAACCAAGACTGCATGTTTTTATCGCTACTTCCGAAATTCATATGCAGCATAAATTGAAAAAAACACCTGATGAAGTACTTGAAACAGCAGTGGAAATGGTGAAGTACGCAAGTGAAAAATTCCCGGTTGTTCAATGGTCTGCTGAAGATGCATGTCGAACAGATTTACCGTTTTTAGCTAGAATTGTAGAAGCCGTTATTGATGCTGGTGCAAAAGTCGTTAATATTCCAGATACAGTAGGATTTATCACTCCTGGTGACTATCAATCAGTATTTAATTACTTAAAAGAACATGTGTCAAATATTCATAAAGTTGATTTGTCAGCTCACTGTCACGATGACTTAGGGCTAGCTGTGGCCAATTCAATGGCTGCGATTGAAGCAGGAGCTACTCAAATTGAAGGAACGATTAACGGAATCGGAGAACGTGCGGGTAACGCAGCTCTTGAAGAAGTAGCACTTGCGCTTCATGTCCGTCAAGATTTCTATCAAGCGAGCACAGGTCTTATCTTGCCTGAAATTAAGCGTACGAGTGACATTATCAGTAAGCTTACCGGAATGAATATTGCACCAAATAAAGCAATTGTCGGAAAAAATGCTTTTGCTCATGAATCAGGTATTCACCAAGATGGCGTCTTAAAAAATCCGTTAACATATGAGATTATTTCCCCAGAACTTGTGGGTGTTAAACAAAATCCAATTGTGCTTGGTAAACACTCAGGCCGTCATGCGTTCCGTACACGCTTAGTAGAGCTTGGATTTACATTGGAAGATACAGAAGCAAACGTGCTTTTTGAGAAGTTTAAAGACTTAGCAGATAAGAAAAAAGACATTACCGATGATGATTTATTGGCATTAGTCATTCAAAAGCAAGTTAGCAAAGACAGTGAATATAAGCTTGAAAGTCTGCAAGTTCAGTATGGTACGAACAATATTCCAACGGCTACGATTACCCTTCGCAAAGAAAACGGCGAAGAGATTCAAGAAGCAGCTACGGGATCTGGAAGCGTGGAAGCTATCTATAATACGCTGCAGCGCTGTGTTGAACAAGATGTAAAACTATTAGACTATCGTATTCAGTCTATTAACGGTGGGCCGGACGCACTGGCTGAAGTATTTGTGAAGGTTGAAAGCGAAGGAACTGAAGCAAGCGGACGCGGAGTAGCATTTGACGTATTAGAATCGTCAGCAAAAGCATATCTGAACGCCATTAATCGTTTAATTGCTATTCAGCAGCATCGTACAAAGCAAGAAGTAATGTGAACTGAAGGGAGAGACCACCATGACAAAAAAAGTCGCTGTATTACCGGGTGACGGCGTAGGAACAGAAGTAACAAAAGGCGCTGTTGCCGTTTTAAAAGCAATTGGAGAGCGCTTTGATCATCAATTTGAGTTTACGTATGGACTAATTGGCGGAGCTGCAATTGATGAGGCGGGCACACCTCTTCCAGAAAGTACAATTGAGACTTGTAAGCAGGCGGATGCTGTATTACTTGGATCGGTTGGAGGGCCAAAATGGGATCGTAACCCTTCACATTTGCGACCGGAAAAAGGTTTGCTAGCTATTCGAAAAGAACTGGATTTATATGCTAATCTTCGTCCGGTGACGTTTTATGATAGCTTAGCGGATGCCTCTCCTCTGAAAAAAGAATACATTGAAGGTGTTGACTTCATTATCGTCCGTGAGCTAACAGGAGGCTTATATTTTGGTAAGCCTAGCGAGCGCCGAACAGAAGGAAATGAAGAAACAGTTGTCGACACATTATTTTATAAGCGTACAGAAATAGAAAGAATTATTCGCCAAGCATTTGATACGGCTGTAAATCGACGTAAAAAAGTAACGTCTGTTGATAAAGCGAATGTGCTTGAGTCTAGTAGAGTGTGGCGTGAAGTAGCTGAAGAAGTAGCAAAAGACTACCCGGATGTAGAGCTTGAGCATATGCTTGTAGATTCAGCTGCTATGCAGTTAATTCGTAATCCGAAGTATTTTGATGTAGTGGTAACTGAAAATATGTTTGGTGATATTTTGAGTGATGAGGCTTCTATGCTGACAGGATCGTTAGGAATGTTGCCATCTGCGAGCTTAACGGCTGATGGTCCGTCTCTATACGAACCGGTTCACGGTTCTGCACCAGATATTGCTGGTCAAAACAAAGCTAATCCGATTGCTGCTATTTTATCTGCAGCAATGTTGCTTAGACATTCGTTTGGATTAGAAAAAGAAGCAGCAGTGATTGAACAAGCAGTTGAAAGTGTATTACATGCAGGTCATCGAACAGCTGACTTAGCAGACGGTAATCATTATTTAGGTACCGATAAAATGGTGGAGGCGATAACTGCGGTAATTGCCAATGATTCTGCCATTTCAAGCATTATGACAGCTTACAGTTAATCATGCGTTTCTCACGTTTTGTGAGAAACGTTTTTCATAATCAGAAAGGAGGAGCAGTATGAAACCAAAAACAATTATTGATAAGCTTTGGGAACAACATGTTGTACGTCGAGAAGAGGGGAAGCCGGACTTATTATATATCGATCTTCATCTTATTCATGAAGTAACGTCTCCTCAAGCATTTGAAGGTCTTCGCGTGGCAAATCGCCAAGTGAAGCGTCCAGACTTAACGTTTGCTACAATGGATCACAACATTCCAACGGTTGACCGTTTTAATATTAAAGATCCAATTGCAAAGAAACAAGTAGACAAACTATCTGAAAACTGTCATGAGTTTGGTGTGAAGCTTTTAGATTTAACAAGTGAAGAGCAAGGAATTGTGCATATCATTGGACCGGAATTAGGATTAACTCAGCCTGGAAAAACCATTGTGTGCGGAGATAGTCATACATCTACTCACGGTGCATTTGGAGCGCTTGCTTTTGGGATAGGAACGAGTGAGGTAGAGCATGTTTTAGCAACACAAACGCTATGGCAAGCGAAACCAAAAACGCTACAAGTGAAAGTGAATGGCAAAAAGCAGCCTGGCGTTTATGCCAAGGACATTGTGTTAGCAATAATTCAAAAATTCGGCGTGAATTTTGGAACGGGTTCAATCGTGGAATTTACGGGCGAATGTATTCGCGATCTTTCAATGGAAGAGCGCATGACCATTTGTAATATGTCTATTGAAGCCGGTGCAAAAGCTGGTTTAATCAGTCCAGACGATGTCACGTTCTCTTATATTAAAGGACGTCAGTATGCTCCTAAAGGAGAACAGTTTGAAAAAGCAGTGGAAGCTTGGGCAGCTTTAGCAACAGATGAAGGTGCAACGTACGATGAAACGCTGGAAATTGATGCAGATACAATTGAACCTGTTGTAACATGGGGAACAAACCCGGCGATGAGTTCTTATGTTAGCAAGCAAGTTCCTACATTAGAAGAGTGTAAAACAGAAGCTGAGAGAAAGTCTTTGTCACGAGCACTTGAGTATATGGGCTTACAGCCTGGCATGGCAATAGAAGAGATTCCAGTTCAGCATGTATTTATCGGTTCATGTACGAATGCTCGTTTGTCTGATCTTCGTGACGTGGCAGCCTTTATTAAAGGAAAGAAAGTGTCACCAGATGTGCGAGCGATCATTGTACCAGGTTCTCAAAAAGTAAAGCGAGTGGCTGAAGAAGAAGGGTTATCTGCTATTTTTATTGAAGCAGGTTTTGATTGGAGAGACTCAGGCTGCAGCATGTGTCTAGGTATGAACTCTGACTTAGTTCCACAAGGCGAACACTGTGCGTCCACTTCTAACCGCAATTTTGAAGGACGTCAAGGAAAAGGCGCCAGAACGCATTTAGTAAGCCCGGTAATGGCAGCAGCGGCAGCGGTATATGGACATTTTGTTGATGTGCGCAAACTACAAGAACAAGCGGTGCGATAAGGAGGAGAACACAGATGAATGCTTTTACAATCCACACAGGGAAAGTAGCAGGTCTCGACCGAGCAAACGTAGATACTGATCAAATTATCCCAAAGCAATTTTTGAAAAGAATTGAGCGTACTGGGTTTGGCCAATTTCTATTTTTTGATTGGCGATATAATGAAGATGAAACGTTAAATGAAACGTTTGAATTAAATCAGCCTCAAAATCAAGGAGCAACAATTCTTGTAGCTGACGAGAACTTCGGATGTGGTTCGTCACGTGAACACGCGCCATGGGCGCTTTTAGACTATGGGTTTCGTGCCATTATCGCACCTTCATTTGCGGATATTTTTAAACAAAACTGTCTAAAAAATGGTATTTTACCTATTGTTTTACCAAAAGAAGATGTTTCCTATTTAATGAAAGAGTCTCAAAGTGCTTCTTACGCCTGTACAATCGATCTTCATCAGCAAAAAATTACCGATGAAGCAGGCTTTGAACGTACGTTTGATATCAATGGCCATTGGAAATATATGCTTGTTAACGGATATGATGAAATTGGCTATACGCTTTCTTTTGAAGACGACATTTCTGCTTATGAAGCAAAAACGGTAAGATATTAACCAAAAATCGAGCAAAATGATGATTTTGCTCGATTTTTTTGCGTTCCGTTAACCGAATTGCTAAACTGTAAAGCAAATGGACCGCGAAGTGGGGAGAAAACATGTCGAATGAACAACAAAACAAAATTGTAGCTTTTCCTCTATTAAAAGAACGGTTGGTTGAAAAAGCTACAGATCATATGCAGCACAAGCAGTTTCAAGAAGCACTTCCTTTATTTGAGCAGGCCTATGAACTTGATAATAAGCATCATGAAATTTTACTTGGTCTTGTTATTTGTCACGTGGAGCTCGGTGATGCAGGCATAGCTAAAGAATTGTGTGAGCAAATGCTGAAAGAAGATATTGGCGATTATTATCATAATTTGCAAATGTACCTCATGGTGTTAATTCAGCTTGGTCACTATCATGAAGGATATGTCACTCTACAAGCAGTTATTCAAGAACACAAACTCCCTTCTGAACATGCTGAACAGCTTTATCAGCTATTGGAGTTCTGCAAGAATAGAATGAATCAAGAACAAGTCATAGAAGAACAAACAGAAGAAGAACAGCTAGAGCAGTTTAAATCATTCACAGCTCTAGACAATATTCAAGATCAGCTTGAATGGGTTCATTCATTAAAAACAAAGAGAATTGAAAAGCAGCGCTTCTTTCTGGAACAGCTATTTTCATCTGAAGCTGTTCACCCTATCGTAAAAACAGTCGCTTTAAAAACAGTCATGGAAGAAGAAGTAGACATTGATTTTATGATTAGTAAGTTTGGAGAGACGAAAAAAGTAAATGCGCTTCAACTTCAACGAACAACACCGTATTTGTTTGCCGAGCAAGTAGAAGCGCAGCTGACGGAAAAGCTGGAGCATGAAAATCCTACATTGCTGCAGGTTGCCGTTGAAATATGGCAGCGTCATTTATTTATTACATTTCCGTTTTTACCGGGTGATAATGTAAAACTTTGGACAGAAGCGGTGTATGCTGTTAGTCTGATGATGCAAGGAGAAGAGTCAGATGCAGCTGTAGCAGAGGAAGATGGAAGTTTCTCCGCAGCTGAATTAAGAAAGGCAATTAAAGAGCTAAAAGAAATTGAAGAAATTTCTTTTATATAAAATGTGGTGTTTAGTTGAAACGTCATTGTTGTATGTTATAATATAATGGTTGTAAAATGCACTTAAATACGTATAGTAGAATTTCATCTTTACATTACATTCCTACGTACTTTAAAGTAATAGGGAGTTAAATAGATAATGATTGAGGGTTGAACTGATAGGCTATCTGCATTATCTAGTTTAGAAATCACTACTTAAAATGATTTTGGAGGGAAACATTCATGTCTGCAAAATGGGAAAAACAAGAAGGAAATCAAGGCGTTTTAACAGTAGAAGTTGAAGCTGCTGAGTTTGATAAAGCCTTAGATAAAGCATTCACAAAAGTTGTAAAACAAGTAAACGTACCAGGGTTCCGTAAAGGTAAAATGCCTCGTCCACTTTTCGAAAAACGTTTTGGCGTAGAATCTTTATACCAAGATGCACTAGATATCTTATTACCTGAAGCTTACAGCAATGCAATTGTTGAAGCTGGTATCGAGCCGGTTGATCGTCCAGAAATCGATGTTGAAACAATCGAAAAAGGACAACCTCTAGTTTTCACTGCTAAAGTAACTGTTAAGCCTGAAGTTAAATTAGGCGAATACAAAAACTTAGAAGTAGAAAAAGTAGATACAACTGTAACAGACGAAGACGTTGAAGCTGAATTAAAAACACTTCAAGAGCGTCACGCTGAACTAGTTGTTAAAGAAGAAGGAACTGTAGCTGAAGGTGATACAGCTGTAATCGACTTTGAAGGTTTCGTTGATGGCGAAGCATTCGAAGGCGGAAAAGGCGAAAACTATTCTTTAGAAATCGGTTCTAACACATTCATCCCTGGCTTTGAAGAGCAACTAGTTGGTCTTGAAGTAGGCGCTGAAAAAGAAGTGGAAGTAACATTCCCTGAAGAGTATCACGCTGAAGAGCTAGCTGGTAAAGCTGCTAAATTCAAAGTGAAATTACACGAAATCAAATCTAAAGAGCTTCCAGCTTTAGACGATGAGTTTGCAAAAGACGTAGATGAAGAAGTAGAAACTTTAGAAGCGTTAAAAGCAAAAACAAAAGAAAAATTACAAAGCGATAAAGAGAATCAAGCGGAATCAGCTCTTCGCGACACTTTAGTAGAAAAAGCTGCTGAAAACGCTGAAGTAGAAATTCCAGAAGCAATGTTCAATACTGAAATGGATCGTATGATGCAAGAGTTTGAACAACGTTTACAAATGCAAGGTCTTAACCTTGAACTTTACTTCCAATTCTCAGGTCAAGATGAAAAAGCTCTTCGCGACCAAATGCGTCCGGATGCTGAAAAGCGTGTGAAAATCAACTTAACGCTAGAAGCTATTTCAAAAGCTGAAAATCTTGAAGTAAGCGAAGAAGAAGTAGAAAAAGAATTAGAAAACATGGCAGGAATGTACAACATGCCTGTCGAAGAAATTAAGAAAGTGCTTGGCAGTCTTGATAGCATTAAAGAAGACATGAAAGTACGTAAAGCAGTTGAATTTCTTGTAGAAAACAGCAAAGCTGTTGCATAATAGTAAGTAAGAAACAAGGCGCGACTTGATCGTGCCTTGTTTTATAAACTTCAATAGTTTTTTTATATCATAACCAACACCGTAGAAGCAGCTTTAACCCATTGTTTGAAATCCGTGGTTATGAAATAGGCCCAATAAGAGGACACTATATAATAGCAGATCTCCATTCTGTTATGCTCATCAACAACATATACATAAAACGTTTTAGTATCTATTCAAGAAAATGTATGGTAAAATGCAATACAAATCTTTTCATAGCGCTTTTACTATGTAATAAAGAGGGGCATTTACCTACAAATAGATGAGTTGTTCATGTTGTTGGGCTATAGCGCGGATAGAAATCAGCTTCGAGCACTTTAGTAAATACTACAAGGGGTGAAAATTATGTTTAAATTTAACGATGAAAAAGGGCAGTTAAAATGCTCATTTTGTGGTAAAACACAAGAACAAGTACGCAAGTTAGTTGCGGGTCCAGGTGTTTACATATGCGATGAATGTATTGAACTTTGCACGGAAATCGTAGAAGAAGAGTTAGGTACAGAAGAAGAAGTAGAATTTAAAGATGTACCAAAACCAAAAGAAATTCGTGACATTTTAGATGAGTATGTAATTGGTCAAGAGGATGCGAAAAAATCGTTATCCGTTGCGGTATACAACCATTACAAACGAATCAATTCAAACAGTAAAATTGATGACGTTGAGTTATCAAAAAGTAATATTGCATTAATTGGACCTACAGGAAGCGGTAAAACTTTACTAGCTCAAACATTGGCTCGTATTTTAAACGTACCGTTTGCGATTGCAGATGCAACATCTCTAACAGAAGCGGGTTATGTAGGAGAAGATGTTGAAAACATCTTATTAAAATTAATTCAATCAGCTGATTACGATGTGGAGAAAGCTGAAAAAGGCATCATCTACATCGATGAAATTGATAAAGTAGCGCGTAAGTCTGAAAATCCATCTATTACACGTGATGTATCAGGTGAAGGTGTGCAGCAGGCTCTTCTTAAAATCTTAGAAGGTACTGTAGCAAGCGTTCCTCCTCAAGGTGGACGCAAACACCCTCATCAAGAATTTATTCAAATTGATACAACAAATATCTTATTTATTTGCGGTGGTGCATTTGACGGAATCGAACCTATTATTAAGCGTCGTCTAGGTAAAAAAGTAATTGGTTTCGGTTCAGAAACAAAACAACAAGACTTTACAGAAAAAGAGTTACTAGCAAAAGTATTACCGGAAGATTTATTGAAATTTGGTTTAATTCCAGAGTTTATTGGTCGTTTACCGGTTACTGCTAGCTTAGTGCCTCTTGATGAAGAAGCGCTAGTTGAGATTTTAACAAAACCGAAAAATGCACTAGTGAAACAATATCAAAAAATGCTTGAACTTGATGACGTTGAACTTGAGTTCGAAGACGAGGCTTTAGTAGAAATTTCTAAAAAAGCAATCGAGCGTAAAACAGGTGCTCGTGGTCTACGTTCAATCATTGAAGGTATTATGTTAGATGTAATGTTTGATCTTCCTTCACGTGATGATATTACAAAATGTATTATCACAGGTGAAACTGTTCGTGATCAAGCGGCTCCTAAGTTCGTATTAGAAGACGGATCTACTATTCAAGAAGGCAGCAAAACATCAGCATAAAAAAAGCCGGGTACTCAATTTGAGTACCCGGCTTTTTTCTGTTGATGAAGCACAACTAAATTTTACTTTTTACTAGAATCTTGTTTATTCCTACTGCTGCAGGGAGATAATAACTGATAATTATCTTACTAAACTGCGCAGGAGGTTTATCTAT
Source organism: Priestia sp. 10L35 (assembly GCF_056395685.1). Lineage (NCBI taxonomy): Bacteria > Bacillati > Bacillota > Bacilli > Caryophanales > Bacillaceae > Priestia > Priestia sp. 10L35. Next base: position 215,130 of record NZ_JBFTKA010000001.1, read on the forward strand.
GAACTGGACGAATATTGCCTTAATGGTCCAACTCTTTTTTGGTATCATCATTGGCTTATATTTTTGGAATTTATTACGCAATCAGCGTACGCAAAAAGTCTCAATTGACCGGGATTCAAAGAAAGAAATGGAGCAATTGCAGAAAATGAGAGCCATCTCTTTAACTGAGCCGCTTGCCGAACGTGTGAGGCCGTCTAGCTTCTCCGATATTGTCGGACAAGAGGATGGAATTCGGTCACTAAAGGCGGCCCTTTGCGGCCCTAATCCACAGCACGTGATTGTATATGGGCCGCCTGGAGTAGGAAAAACGGCAGCAGCACGTCTAGTGTTAGAAGAAGCAAAAAAAAATAAAAAATCACCTTTCAAACAATCGGCTGTATTCGTAGAGTTAGATGCAACTACGGCGCGTTTTGATGAGCGAGGCATTGCTGATCCTTTGATTGGGTCTGTTCATGATCCTATTTACCAAGGAGCAGGTGCCATGGGCCAAGCTGGAATTCCGCAGCCAAAACAAGGAGCGGTTACAGATGCACACGGGGGAATTTTATTTATTGATGAAATTGGAGAGCTCCATCCTATTCAGATGAATAAGCTGTTAAAGGTTCTAGAAGATCGAAAAGTGTTTATGGAAAGCGCCTATTACAGCGAAGAAAACACACAAATCCCAACACATATTCACGATATTTTTCAAAATGGGTTGCCAGCAGACTTTCGTTTGATTGGTGCGACGACTAGAACGCCTAATGAAATTCCGCCTGCCATTCGTTCCAGATGCGTAGAGGTATTTTTCCGTGAGCTTGATCGCGACGAAATTATTACAGTTGCAAAAAAAGCAGCAAATAAAGTAAGAATGGATATATCAGAAGAAGGTTTATCTCTGTTTTCTACATATGCACGCAATGGACGTGAAACGGTTAATATGATGCAAATTGCGGCTGGATTAGCGATATCAGAGGAACGAACGGACATTAAAAATGAAGATATTGAATGGATTGTTCATTCTAGTCAACTGTCTCCAAGGCACGATCCGAAAATTGCAGATGAGGAAAAAGTGGGACTTATTAATGGATTAGCAGTGTACGGGCCCAACTCTGGAGCACTTTTAGAAATTGAAGTCAAAGCGATTCCTGCAAAAGAGAAAGGGAACATTATTATTACAGGTATCGTTGAAGAGGAAAGTATAGGGACTCAAGGGAAGTCTATTCGCCGTAAAAGTATGGCTAAAAGCTCAATTGAAAATGTCATAACGGTTCTTCGTTCAATGGATGTTCCAGCCGATGAGTATGATATTCATGTAAACTTTCCGGGAGGCGTGCCAATTGATGGACCTTCTGCTGGTATTGCGATGGCAACAGGGATCTACTCAGCGATTTATGAAGTGCCAATTAAACATACGGTAGCAATGACAGGAGAAATTGGTCTGCACGGTAACGTAAAGCCAATTGGCGGTGTGATTCCAAAAATCAAGGCAGCAAAACAAGCAGGCGTTCAGACGGTGATTGTGCCAAAGGAAAATATGAATGCAATGGTAGAAAAGGTAAAAGGTATCGATATTATTCCTGTCCATCATTTAACAGAGGTGTTTGAACAAGCGCTATTGTCTGTACATGAGCATGTTGCACATTTGTCGGTAGATCCAGCTATTTCAAATAGAGAATCTAGCTAATTCTATCATGATAATTAAAAATTAATGGTCAGATGAATATTCATCGCCTTTTTCGCGTATAAAACCTTTATACACAGCCAACGAAAAAGGCGTTTTTTTATGAAAAGAGCTTAAAAAGATATGTTTTGCCTTTTAATTCTTTCTCATGGTACAATTAGTAATTACTATTGTTAGACATGTGTATACAAATGAGATAAAATTGTTAAAAGAATTCACACTTTACATACTTTAATTGACGAGCATTGGAGGTGTTCATTGCATGGCAGAAAAAGAAAAATTGACAATGCCGCTATTGCCTTTACGAGGTTTGATCGTCTATCCGACAATGGTGCTTCATTTAGATGTTGGGCGAGATAAATCTGTGCAAGCATTAGAAAAAGCAATGATGGATGATCACTTAGTTTGTTTAGTATCACAAAAAGATATGGGTATCGATGAGCCAACAAAAGAGGATTTATATAGAACCGGTACGTTAGCAAAAATTAAACAAATGCTAAAGCTGCCGAATGGAACGATGCGCGTCTTAGTAGAAGGACTAAATCGCGTAACCGTTACAGAATTTGAAGACAGCGAAGAATATTTTGTTGTGCACGTGGAAAAGCAAAACGAAGAACATCAGGTTGATGTAGAAGATAAAGCGCTGATGCGCACGCTTTTAGACTATTTCGAACAATACATAAAACTTTCCAAAAAGGTGTCCGTTGAAACTCTTTCAACCGTAAGCGACATTGAAGAACCAGGAAGATTAGCGGATATTGTAGCCTCTCATTTACCAATAAAAATTCAGCTTAAACAAGAAATTTTAGAAATAACTGATGTGAAAGAAAGATTAAATACGATCATTTCTCATATTCAAGACGAGCAAGAAGTTTTGCAGCTGGAGAAAAAAATTGGACAGCGTGTAAAGAAATCAATGGAACGCACTCAGAAAGAATATTATCTTCGTGAGCAAATGAAGGCGATTCAAAAAGAGCTTGGAGACAAAGAAGGAAAGACGGGAGAAGTAGCAACACTTCGCGAAAAAATTGAAGCAAGTGGGATGACGGACCATGTCAAACAAGTGGCGTTTAAAGAATTGGATCGCTATGAAAAAATTCCTGCTACCTCCGCTGAAAGCTCAGTCATTCGAAATTATATCGAGTGGTTGATTGCGCTACCTTGGACAAATGAAACGGAAGATACGCTCAATATTCATAATGCTGAACAAGTGCTGAACGATGAGCACTATGGCCTTGAAAAAGTGAAGGAACGCGTATTAGAATATCTAGCTGTGCAGCAGTTGACAAAATCTCTTAAAGGCCCTATTTTATGTTTAGCAGGACCTCCTGGCGTAGGGAAAACATCCCTAGCCCGTTCAATTGCTACGTCTCTAGATCGTCATTTTGTACGAGTGTCTCTAGGCGGCGTGAGAGATGAGTCAGAAATCCGCGGTCATCGTCGCACGTACGTGGGAGCTATGCCTGGACGCATTATTCAAGGAATGAAAAAAGCAGGAACGATTAATCCGGTATTTCTGCTTGATGAAATCGATAAAATGTCAAATGATTTCCGTGGAGACCCGTCTTCTGCTTTGTTAGAAGTATTGGATCCTGAACAAAACCATAATTTCAGCGATCACTATATAGAAGAAACGTATGATTTATCAAAAGTGATGTTCGTGGCTACAGCTAATAACTTAGCTACGATTCCGGGGCCGCTGCGCGATCGAATGGAAATTATTCAAATTGCTGGTTACACGGAGCTGGAAAAGCTTGAAATCGCGAAGCGTCACCTATTGCTGCGCCAGCTAGAAAATCACGGATTGCAAAAGGGCAATTTGCAGATTCGCGATGACGCGTTAACAGCAATCATCCGTTTATATACGAGAGAAGCTGGTGTTCGTAACCTTGAACGCGAAATTGCTTCCATTTGCCGAAAAGCAGCTCGTATCGTAGTCTCTGGCGAGAAAAAGCGCGTGGTGGTGACGGCCAAAACGCTTGAAGAATTCCTTGGTAAGCCTAGGTTCCGTTACGGACAGGCTGAGACGGAAGATCAAGTCGGCGTTGCTACAGGTCTTGCTTACACAACTGTAGGAGGAGACACGCTAGCCATTGAAGTAAGCTTGTCCCCTGGTAAAGGAAGACTAGTGCTAACCGGAAAGCTTGGAGACGTAATGAAAGAATCAGCTCAGGCAGCATTTAGCTACGTGCGTTCAAATGCAGAGAAACTAGGAATTGATGAAAAGTTTTATGAAAAACATGATATTCATATCCATGTTCCAGAAGGAGCTGTACCAAAGGATGGACCTTCTGCAGGAATTACCATTGCCACTGCTCTAGTATCAGCACTAACGGGTAAACCAGTGCGCAGAGAAGTAGGAATGACAGGAGAAATTACACTAAGAGGTCGCGTATTACCAATCGGCGGTTTAAAAGAAAAGTCACTTAGTGCACATCGTGCCGGATTAACTAAAATATTAATCCCTCATGATAATGAACGTGATATTGAAGATATCCCTGACAGTGTACAAGAGGAATTAGACATCGTTCTTGTGTCACATGTGGACCAAGTATTGGAACATGCGCTAGTAGGAGAGGTAAAATGAAAGTAACTCAAGCCGATATTGTCATCAGTGCCGTACGCCCTGAACAATATCCTAAAGAAAACCTGCCAGAGTTTGCGTTAGCAGGCCGTTCAAATGTAGGGAAATCATCTTTTATTAACAAGATGCTCAATCGCAAAAGCTTAGCGCGTACGTCGTCTAAGCCCGGAAAAACTCAAACGCTTAACTTCTTTTTAATTAATGAAATCCTTCACTTTGTAGACGTACCTGGCTACGGATTTGCAAAAGTGTCTAAAAAAGAGCGTGAAGCATGGGGGAAAATGATTGAAACGTATTTAACAAATCGTGAGCAGCTTAAAGCTGTGTTAATGATTGTTGATCTACGCCATGCCCCTTCAAAGGATGACGTTATGATGTATGAGTTTTTGAAGCACCATGACCTTCCCGTTATGGTTATTGCGACGAAAGCTGATAAAATTCCTAAAGGAAAATGGCAAAAGCACTTAAAAGTAGTGAGAGAAACGCTGGACTTAGATCCAAATGATGAATTAATTCATTTCTCATCTGAAACAGGTGAAGGAAAAGATAAAGCGTGGAAATCTTTGCAGTATCGCATGACTCACTAAACAAAGGAATAGAATCTAAAAAAATGGAACGTTTATCATCACTCTAACAGGAAGTGAGTCAAACGTTCCATTTTTTTAACTTATTTACATAGATTACTTTCGTTTGAAAAATAATAAATATAGCCCAACTAGTAACAATAAAATAGGCCAGAAGGTTGTTAAATAATTTACGCCGTCTTCAACTTTTGGCAAAAATAGTTTAAGACGGTCTGAAAACATCATTAAAATGGCAATAATTAAAAGGGTGCCGCCTTGGAAAAAGCCTGATTTGGCTTTTCTAGCACTGAGTAAAAAGCTAATGGCCACCATAAAAACGACCATGCTAATATTCGTAGGCCAAAAGGGAATTTGTTCACTTACATAGAAATGAATACCTAAAGTGATTAATATGTAGCTTGCAAGCAAGTTTGAATGATCTTGAGATAAAGCAGACTCAGTTAACAGGGCTGCTCCTATTAAAATTAACAGTACAGGCCACGTGTATACCTTTGCTGCAATGCTCATATGTAGTTCATTCAGTAAGAAAAAGATTCCAAATCCAACTAGTAAGACACCAAAAAACATTGATTGCTTTTTCATAGTAACCTCCAGGTGTTTCAAAACAGAAAACGTGATAAAACGCTGCTTTTTTGATACAATTTATTACGGAATAACAGTTAATATCTTAACACATGTTTTCAAAGACTGTTCACATTTTTTTTTCGAATGACTTATAGAACATGTTATAATAGTTAGAGATAAGGCGAAGCTTACACCTGTGTAATGTCCGCCGCTTTTTACGAATAGTAGAATGAAGAACGCCGGATTTTACGGGCAGTTATCTCACTGTAGCTCTTTGGAAATTTAGGGGTTACTGCCCGTCAAATTCGGATAAATAAGCACATTTCAATTATAGGGGGTATGTACAAATGCATATTATAGCAGTCGGCTTAAACTTTCGAACAGCCCCTGTTGAAATAAGAGAAAAGCTTAGTTTTAATGAGCAAGAACTAGCATCTGCCATGAAAACGTTAAGCGGCCAAAAAAGTATTTTGGAAAACATCATTGTTTCAACATGCAATCGTACGGAAATTTATGCTGTTGTTGATCAATTACACACGGGCCGTTATTATGTAAAAGCATTTTTAGCTGAATGGTTCGGAATAGATAAAGAAGAGTTTTCGCCTTATTTAACTATCTATGAAAATGATGGAGCCATCGAACATTTATACCGAGTAGCATGTGGATTAGATTCAATGGTGATTGGTGAAACACAAATTCTTGGACAAGTGCGTTCAAGCTTTTTGCTTGCTCAAGAAGAAGAAACAATTGGAACGGTTTTTAATCAGCTGTTTAAACAAGCTGTGACATTAGCCAAAAAAGCTCATCATGAAACAGAAATTGGTGCGAATGCAGTTTCTGTCAGCTATGCAGCTGTAGAGCTTGCTAAAAAGATTTTTGGAGACTTATCATCCAAACATGTGTTGATTCTTGGTGCGGGAAAAATGGGTCAGCTTGCCGTACAGAATTTATATGGCAGCGGAGCTAAAAAAGTAACGGTAGTGAATCGAACATTTGAAAAGGCACAAGAGCTAGCAAACCGTTTTTCTGGAGAAGCCAAACCATTTGCTGATCTTCAACATGCTTTAAGCGAAGCAGATATCTTAATTAGTTCAACAGGGGCTAATGACTATGTAGTAACGAAACAAATGATGAGTGAAGCCGAGCGTACGCGTAAAGGTCGTCCATTGTTTATGGTAGACATCGCCGTTCCGCGTGACTTAGATCCAGAACTAGATGAGCTAGAGACGGTCTTTTTATATGATATCGACGATTTAAACGGGATTGTAGAATCCAATTTGCAAGAGCGTCAAAAAGCTGCGGATGAAATTGAAATTATGCTTGAAGCTGAAATTGTTGCTTTCAAGTCTTGGCTTGGTACATTAGGCGTTGTGCCTGTTATTTCTGCACTTCGTCAAAAAGCACTTACCATTCAAGCTGAAACGATGAAAAGCATTGATCGTAAGCTCCCAGATTTATCTGAGCGTGAGCGCAAAGTTTTAAATAAACATACAAAAAGTATAATTAATCAACTTCTTCGCGATCCAATTTTACACGCGAAAGAATTGGCTGGAGAGAAACATGCTGAAGAGTCTTTAGAGCTGTTCATGAAAATTTTTAATATTGAACAGGAAGTTGCTTTACAAAAAGAAAAAGAAGAGCAGCTTCATACATCGATTACGTCTCATTCAGTAGCTTATCAGTCTTAAGTGAGGATTGAATAATGGTTGATATGGAATTAACCAGAATCTATGAATTGATTGTGATTTTATACGCGGTGAGCGTTTTATTATATTTTATTGATTTTGTACAAAATAACCGGAAGGCAAACTCGATAGCCTTCTGGTTACTTTCTATTGTTTGGGTTTTGCAAACAGCCTTTTTAATTTTACGAATGTTTGAGACGGGAAGGTTTCCTATTCTTACCGTTTCTGAAGGGCTGTATTTTTACGCGTGGGTCTTAATTACTCTTTCACTTGTGATTAATCGCCTGTTCCGCGTTGATTTTATGGTGTTTTTTACAAATGTGATTGGTTTCTTAATTATGGCTATTCATACGTTTGCTCCACTTGAAACATACACTGCTGTCCAGTCGGAGCGCCTTGTGTCAGAATTATTAATCATTCATATTACTATGGCTATTTTATCTTACGGCGCTTTTTCAGTCTCTTTTGTTTTTTCCGCTCTGTATCTTGTTCAGTATAATTTATTGAAAAAGAAGAAGTGGGGCAAGCGCTTGCTAAGAATTGAAGATTTAACAAAGCTAGATTACATGTCCTATGTATTAATTTTAATTGGTGTACCGCTGTTATTGCTTTCGTTAATCTTAGGAATCATATGGGCTTATATTAAATACGTAGATTTTCATTGGTACGATACAAAAGTGTTAGGTTCATTTTTAATGTTTGTTGCATACAGCGCTTACTTGTATGCTAGACTGCGTAGAGGTATTCAAGGAAAGGCAATCGCAATGTGGAATATTGGATTGTTCTTAGTCTTACTTATTAATTTCTTTTTATTTGGCAGTTTATCGAATTTTCACTTTTGGGGTTCGTAATTAGGAGGACAACATGCGAAAAATTATTGTCGGCTCTCGTCGAAGCAAACTTGCGTTAACACAGACCAAGTGGGTCATTGAACAGTTAAAAAAACAAGGTCTTCCTTTTGAGTTTGAAATTAAAGAAATGGTTACAAAAGGGGACCAAATTTTAAATGTAACGCTGTCCAAAGTAGGCGGTAAAGGTCTTTTTGTAAAAGAAATTGAACAAGCCATGTTAGATAAAGAAATTGATATGGCCGTTCATAGTATGAAAGATATGCCGGCTGTTTTGCCAGAAGGATTAACGATTGGATGTATTCCTTTACGAGAAGATCATCGTGATGCGCTTATTTCAAAAAATGGTGAGCGATTTGAGGAGCTACCAAGTGGTGCTGTGATTGGGACAAGCAGCTTGCGTCGAGGGGCACAGCTTCTATCTATGCGTTCAGATATCGAAATTAAATGGATTCGAGGAAATATCGACACACGCCTAGAGAAATTAAAAAATGAAGATTACGATGCGATTATCTTGGCAGCTGCAGGGTTATCTCGTATGGGCTGGTCGAAAGATACGGTCACTCAGTACCTAGAGCCGGAAATAAGCGTTCCCGCTGTGGGACAAGGAGCTTTAGCTATCGAATGCCGAGAAAATGACCATGAATTATTATCGCTTCTTCAAGCTCTAAATCATGATGAAACCGCTCGTGCTGTTAGAGCTGAACGCGTATTTTTAAAAGAGATGGAAGGCGGATGCCAAGTGCCGATTGCGGGTTATGGGCGTATATTGGACGGCGGAAACATTGAGCTAACGTCGCTAGTTGCGTCTCCTGATGGCAAAACGATTTACAAAGAGCACATTACGGGAAAAGACCCCGTTGCTATCGGTTCAGAAGCTGCTGAGCGCTTAACATCTCAAGGAGCTAAGCTTTTAATTGACCGTGTAAAAGAGGAGCTGGACAAATAATGAGTCATGAGGCTCCTCTTTTTTTGAAAAAAGTTTTGATTACAAGAGAAGCGAAGCAGGCTCATTCATTTGCAGCACGGGTTAAAAAGCTTGGAGGCATACCTTTAAGCTTACCAGTCCTCACGTTCGTACGTTCTAACAATGAAAAAGAAGTGGAAGATGTCCTGCTGTCGATTGACTGTTTTGATTGGATTGTTTTTACAAGTCAAAACGGCATTTCTTTTTTCTTTGAATGGCTAAAAGAGTTAAATATCAGTTGGAGTGTTTTAAAAAGATTAAAAGTGGCTGCGGTTGGAGAAAAAACCGCAAAATTGCTAGAAAAACACGATATTAATGTGCAACTTGTTCCAAAAGAATACGTTGCGGAATCACTTCTTGAGTCGTTAAAAGCAAATGTGTCACATCACGAGCGAGTTCTCCTTGTACGAGGACAATTAGCCCGCTCTGTTTTAAAAGATGGGTTAAAAGAGTGTGAGGTAACGGATCTAGTTGTATATCAGACCATTCGAAATCAAGACTCTGAACGCTTGGTTAAGCAACATTTAGAAACAGGAATTGATGCCATTACTTTTACAAGTTCTTCTACAGTGAGATTTTTTGTCGAGTCAGTTAAAGATATTCCGAATTGGCTTGAGCTTATAAATAGAACCAAAGTTGTTTGCATCGGTCCTATTACGAGTCAGACAGCGAGCGAATATGGAATTAAGCATCTTGTTCCTAACACATACACAATAAATGGTATGATAGATATGTTGGTTAGTTGTTTTGAATAATAAAGGAGGATTTTAACATGAAAGATTTACAATTTACACGTCATCGTCGTCTTCGTAATTCTGTAAATATGCGTGCGCTTGTACGTGAAACACATTTACATGCTGAAGACTTTATATATCCTATTTTTATTGTAGAAGGTGAACAAAAAAGAAATGCTGTAAAATCAATGCCAGGTGTGGATCAAATTTCTTTAGACTACTTGAATGATGAAATCCAAGAGTTAGTCGATTTAGGAATCAAGTCAGCTATGGTATTTGGTGTTCCCGCTGAAAAAGATGCGGTCGGCTCACAGGCATACCATGACCACGGAATTGTCCAAAAAGGTATTCGTCAAATTAAAGAAAATTTTCCAGACTTTGTTGTTATCGCAGATACATGCTTATGTCAATACACAGATCATGGCCACTGTGGTGTAATTGAAGACGGAAAAATCTTAAACGATCCTAGCCTTGACTTATTAGCGCGTACAGCGGTCAGTCAAGCTAAAGCAGGAGCGGATATTATTGCGCCTTCAAACATGATGGACGGTTTCGTGGCAGCTATTCGCCACGGTCTAGACGAAGCTGGATTTGAAGATGTGCCCGTGATGTCTTATGCTGTTAAATATGCATCTGCTTTTTACGGACCATTCCGCGATGCAGCGCATTCTTCTCCTCAATTTGGAGACCGTAAAACATATCAAATGGACCCAGCCAATCGCTTAGAAGCACTTCGAGAAGCGGAATCTGATGTCGAAGAAGGAGCAGATTTCTTAATTGTAAAACCGGCTCTATCATATTTAGATATTATGCGCGATGTAAAAAATACGTTTAATTTACCGGTAGTAGCTTATAATGTGAGCGGTGAATATTCAATGATTAAAGCGGCAGCTCAAAACGGCTGGGTAAATGAAAAAGAGATTGTTCTTGAAAAATTAATTAGCATGAAGCGTGCAGGAGCGGATTTAATTGTAACGTATCATGCTAAAGACGCAGCACGCTGGTTATCTGACAAGTAATTAAGGAGGCTTACACATGAGAAGTTATGAAAAGTCAAAAGCAGCTTTTTTAGAAGCGCAGCAATTAATGCCGGGTGGAGTAAACAGTCCTGTTCGTGCATTTAAATCAGTAGATATGGATCCTATTTTTATGGAACGAGGAAAAGGCGCTACGATTTACGATATTGACGGCAACAAATATATTGACTACGTCTTATCATGGGGACCTTTAATTCACGGACATTCCAACGATCAAGTAGTTGAAGCAGTAAAAAAAGTAACGGAATCTGGTACAAGCTTTGGTGCACCAACATTAATTGAAAATGAGCTTGCTAAGGTTGTTATTGAGCGCGTTCCTTCAATTGAAATCGTCCGTATGGTGAGTTCAGGTACGGAAGCAACGATGAGCGCACTGCGTTTAGCACGTGGCTATACGGGCCGCAACAAAATTTTAAAATTTGAAGGCTGTTACCATGGACATGGTGACTCTCTTCTAATTAAAGCTGGCTCAGGCGTTGCAACGTTAGGCCTACCAGATAGCCCGGGAGTGCCTGAAGGAATCGCTAAAAACACGATTACAGTGCCGTACAATGATCTAGAAAGCGTACAATATGCTTTTAAAGAATTCGGAGATGACATTGCTGGAGTAATCGTTGAACCGGTAGCAGGAAATATGGGTGTGGTACCGCCTCAGCCAGGTTTCTTACAAGGGCTTCGTGATATCACATCAGAATATGGCTCACTGCTAATTTTTGATGAAGTAATGACAGGGTTCCGCGTAGCGTACAACTGTGCACAGGGATACTACAACATTATGCCTGACTTAACTTGCTTAGGAAAAGTAATCGGTGGCGGTTTACCAGTAGGTGCTTACGGTGGTAAAGCTGAAATTATGGAGCGAGTTGCACCAAGCGGCCCGATTTATCAAGCAGGTACATTATCAGGTAATCCGCTTGCGATGACAGCTGGATACGAGACGTTAACGCAGCTGACACCTCAATCCTACGATGAGTTCATTCGTAAAGCAGATCGCTTAGAAGAAGGATTGATGGCAGCAGCTGAAAAATATGATGTGCCGTTTACGGTAAACCGAGCTGGTTCAATGATCGGTTTCTTCTTTACAAACGAACAGGTAATAAATTACGAAACAGCGAAAACATCGAATTTAGATTATTTTGCAGCTTACTATCGTGAAATGGCTAATGAAGGCGTGTTTTTACCTCCTTCTCAATTCGAAGGAATGTTTTTATCAACTTCTCATACAGATGCAGACATTGAACATACAATTGCAGCAGCTGAAAAAGCCTTTTCGAAGTTACGTGGATAAACAGATAAATAAGATTGAATTTTATATCAAAGCTTACGGAGTATTCCGTAAGCTTTTTTAGTTTTAAAGACATATTTTAATTTATTTGTTCATACATCTTTAATGACCGCGCTATTACCTGGCGGGTGTTGGAAGGGGGAGAACAATTTGTCGCAGGATAATTTATCATGTCTGCGTTTTTCCGTAGAAGAATCAGTATGGTTTCAAAAAGGACAGGAAGTCTCACAACTTTTGTCTATCTCCTTAGAGCCTCAAGTATCTATTCAAGAATATGACCAATACGTGTCTATTCGAGGAGCATTACAATTAACAGGTGAATACGAAACGTACGAGGGAGAGCACTCGTTACGCGAATATACAAATGAGAATCAAGTGCAATCTATCTCTGTCCGTGAAGACGGAACGGCTGAATTATCACATCAATTTCCTGTTGATATTACCATTCCTAAAAATCGTATTCAAAGTATTGAAGACGTATATGTATCTATTGATTTATTTGATTATGAATTGCCAGACACAAATCAGCTGCAGCTAATGGCTGACTTGTCCATCACAGGATTGTACGGAGAACAGCATGAGGAACGAGAAGAAGAGGAAGAGTTTTCGGAGGAACAGCACATCGTCTCTTATGAAGAAGTGGACGATGGTGAAGAGGTATATACTGAAAACGTTGCTCAAGAAGAAGAAGAACAAGAGTTTGACGTAAGCTATCGTGAAGCTCCCGCACTTTTAGAGGCAGAGGCTATTGAAGAAGAGCATTCAGAAGAGCATTCAGAAGAGACCCCTAGTTATTTTTCATCTGTATTTAAAAAAGAATCTCGTGCTGAGCCGGTTGTGGAATATGAAGAGGAAGCATATGAACCATTTGAAGTCGAAGTGAAAAAAGAGGCCCAAATCGAGGAAGAAAGAGAAGACAATGTGATTGAACTGTTTCAGCTTCGTCAAGAGCAAGAAAGCTTCGAAGAATCGCAAGCTAGTGAATTGAATACGTATGCTGACGTTCAACAAGAGGCTAGGCAAGAAGAAGCTGAACAAGAAGAGGAAAAGATTATTGTTGAATTTCGGAAAGAAGAAAATGAAAGCGGCCGAAATGAAAACGCCCTTTATTTAACAAAGCTCTTTTCGCGGGAAGAAGAAGCTTTTTCAACGTGGAAGCTTTGTATTGTTCAAGACGGAGATTCGCTTGATACGATAGCAAACCGCTATAATACGAATGTACAAAACATTTTACGAGTGAATAATTTAGAAGATGAATATGAGCTGGAAGAAGGAAGCATCTTAAATATTCCCGTTCGTTAAAGTCGGAAAGAAAACAGTTTTGACGCATATAATGTCTTAACTGTTTTCTTTATTTTTTACGAGGAAGGAGAATATAGATGCAGCGGACAGTAGTAGACTACAAAGTATTGTTAAAAGAATATGACTTAGATGTTGACTTTATCGAAGACTACGGAAAAGTAAAAAAAGTCTATACGAAAACCGGCGTATTTGCGCTTAAAGAAATGGCGAATCATCAAGAACGAAATCAAAACTTCATTCAAAAGCTGCAGAACGTGTATCAAAAAGGATGGATGGGATTTGTCCCTATTTATCAAACAAAGCGTTCTCAACCCATTGTTTCAGATGAAAGCGGCTCGTATTACTTAATGCCGTGGCTCCCAAATAATCCGACCGAAGAGCGTGATATTCGATATCATAAATTATTTCAAGAGCTTGCTAAGCTTCACGGCGCTTCGGCGCAGGAAGTAGAAGTGAAAAAAGAAGATATAGAAAATCATTATACATCGATGAAAGAAACGTGGGAAAAACGTCAGGAAGAGCTGAAGCAGTATGTAGCAGAATGCGAGAAAAAAATCTATATGTCCCCGTTTGAATTGCATTACTGTACGTTTTATTATGAAATGACAAGAGCGCTTGAATTTGGTTTTGGAAAGCTCGATCAGTGGAACGATGAAATGGAAGAAAAGGAAAAGATCCGGCTGGTTACGTCTCATGGAAAGCTATCGGCTAAACATTTTATCTATGACGAACGGGGAAATGGTTTTTTTATTAATTTTGAACATGCAAAAGATGCTTCACCGATTTATGATTTGGTCTCATTTTATTTCCGTACTCTTCGCACATACCCAGTAACTACCTATGACAGCTATGAGTGGTTTAGTACGTATGAAAAACATTTTGCTCTCAGAGAAGAGGAACGGCTGCTTTTACACAGTTATTTGGCGTTTCCAGAACCCTTGTATCAGTGTATCGTTCAATATAGGCAGCATAAAGAAAGTAAAACAGAGCTTGAACATATGCAGTCATTTATTCGAGCATACTGGCTGACGAAAAACATTGAACAGCTCAATATTAAAATATTTGAAGTAGATCAGCAAAAAAAAATGGCAGCGGAAGCAGCTGCACAAGCCCAAGCGAACGAATAGCGCTTGGGTTTTTAAATCCAGTCCGAATATAAAGCAACCGCTAGTATGGCAAGCAGTGCCAACAACAGTACATCAAAGGTTGTAGGGAAAAATAGTGTACGTATACCTTGAAAAATTGTTAAAGGAACAATAAACTGTCCACAAGCCGCTCCTGCTGTTTTGAGCCACCGCTGCAGCTGATACGAATTTACATTTATTCGTTTCTTCATTTGTACATGCCCCTTTCAATCCACGTGCCCAGGTTAAAGTAAGTATATGAAAAAAGAAAGAAATGGTGTCATTTTTTTGAGCGGACTCTTCATTTTATTTCCAAAATTAGCGAGTGAATGAAAAAATAAAGAGCAGAACAAAAAAATTATGAATATAATCGTAAAAAAGTGGAGAAGATTATTGACGATTCAACATTTTTTCATATAGTATAATTAAGAGAAATTCATACATAAATACAGTGAATAGGAAGAGTACGGGATGTTCGTCTTTCAGAGAGAGAAATCAGCTGCTGTGAGATTTCTTAAGAATGTGCACTCGGAATGTCGCCTATGAGTAGCTTTTTTGAACAGCTGCATAGCTCAGTAGAAAAAGCCGGTTAATCAACCGTTATGAAATGAAGTGTATAGGCTTATCAAACGGGATACGTCTATAAAAAAAGGTGGTACCGCGAAATCAACTCCTTTCGTCCTTTTATTAGGAAAGGAGTTTTTTTATGTTTATAAAAGCTTTACACAGTTTCTAAAGACTGAAACTTTATATTATGGAGGTATACATTATGTCTGAAAAAGAAGTGACTCTTCCAACGAAGTATGATCCAAAAGCCGTTGAAGAAAATCGTTATCAGTATTGGTTAGACGGGAAGTTTTTTGAAGCAACAAATGACCCTGAAAAAGAGCCATATACAATTGTAATTCCACCCCCAAACGTAACGGGCAAGCTACATTTAGGCCACGCTTGGGATACAACGTTACAAGACATCTTAACGCGTATGAAGCGCATGCAAGGCTATGACGTTTTATGGCTTCCTGGCATGGACCATGCGGGGATTGCAACGCAGGCAAAAGTAGAAGAAAAGCTTCGCAGCGAAGGGAAAAGCCGCTACGATCTAGGCCGCGAAAATTTTGTAGCCGAAACATGGAAATGGAAAGAAGAATATGCAAGCTTTATTCGCCAGCAGTGGTCGAAGCTAGGACTTGGCTTAGACTATTCACGCGAGCGCTTCACGCTTGATGAAGGCCTTTCTAAAGCAGTGCGCGAAGTATTCGTAACGCTTTACAAAAAAGGGTTAATCTATCGCGGAGAATATATTATTAACTGGGATCCAGCTACAAAAACAGCTCTTTCAGACATCGAGGTTATTTACAAAGATGTACAAGGTGCGTTTTATCATATGCGCTATCCGTTGGCAGATGGTTCTGGACATATTGAAATCGCAACAACTCGTCCTGAAACAATGCTAGGAGATACGGCTGTAGCTGTTCACCCTGAAGATGATCGTTATAAGCACTTAATCGGCAAAAAGGTTGTCCTTCCGATTGTAGGTCGTGAAATTCCAATCGTAGGCGATGATTATGTAGATATGGAATTCGGTTCTGGTGCGGTGAAAATTACGCCTGCTCATGACCCGAACGATTTTGAAATTGGAAACCGCCATAATTTAGAGCGTATTTTAGTGATGAATCAGGACGGTACGATGAATGACAAAGCAGGTAAATATGAAGGAATGGATCGTTTTGCTTGCCGTAAGCAAATTGTTAAAGACCTTCAAGAAGACGGTGTATTGTTCAACATTGAAGACCACATGCATTCAGTAGGTCACAGTGAACGAAGCGGTGCCGTTGTTGAACCTTATTTATCAACTCAATGGTTTGTAAAAATGCAGCCGTTAGCAGATAAAGCAGTAGATCTTCAAAAGCAAGAAGAAAAAGTAAACTTCGTGCCTGATCGTTTTGAAAAGACATACTTACACTGGATGGAAAATATTCGCGACTGGTGTATTTCGCGTCAGCTTTGGTGGGGACATCGCATTCCAGCTTGGTATCATAAAGAAACTGGAGAAGTATACGTAGATCATGAGGCTCCAGCAGATATCGAAAACTGGGAACAAGATTCAGATGTATTAGATACATGGTTCAGTTCAGCGCTATGGCCATTCTCAACAATGGGCTGGCCCGATGTGGATGCAGCTGATTTCAAACGCTACTACCCAACAAACGTGCTTGTAACAGGCTACGATATTATTTTCTTCTGGGTATCTCGTATGATTTTCCAAGGTCTTGAATTTACGGGTAAACGTCCGTTTGACGATGTACTCATTCACGGTCTTGTACGAGATGCTGAAGGTCGTAAAATGAGTAAATCACTTGGTAACGGTGTAGACCCAATGGAAGTAATCGAGAAATACGGTGCAGATTCTCTTCGCTACTTCTTATCTACAGGAAGCTCACCAGGACAAGATTTACGCTTCAGCTTTGAAAAAGTCGAAGCGACGTGGAACTTTGCAAATAAAATTTGGAATGCTTCTCGTTTTGCATTAATGAACATGGACGGCATCACATTTGAAGAGCTTGATTTATCAGGCGAAAAGTCAGTTGCTGATAAATGGATTTTAACGCGCTTAAATGAAACGATTGAGCACGTAACAAAATTAGCTGACAAATATGAATTCGGTGAAGTTGGACGCATTCTCTATAACTTTATTTGGGATGATTTCTGCGATTGGTACATTGAAATGGCTAAACTTCCTCTTTACGGAGAAGATGAAGCAGCTAAAAAGACAACTCGCTCAATTTTAGCTTATGTACTTGATAATACAATGCGACTTTTACATCCATTCATGCCGTTTATTACCGAAGAAATTTGGCAAAGCTTGCCGCATGAAGGCGAATCGATTACAGTAGCTAAATGGCCGGAAGTACGCCCTGAGCTTTCTGATAAAGAAGCTGCTAACGATATGCGTTTACTTGTAGATATTATCCGTGCTGTTCGTAACATTCGTGCTGAAGTGAACACGCCGATGAGCAAACAAGTAAAATTATTTATCAAAGCTAAAGATGAAAATATTCAAAACCAGCTTGAAAAGAACCGTGCGTATGTAGAACGTTTCTGTAATCCAAGTGAGCTTGTGATTTCAACAGATGTTTCATTAGATGAAAAAGCAATGACTGCTGTTGTAACAGGCGCAGAATTAATTTTACCTCTTGAAGGTTTAATTAATATTGAAGAAGAAATCGCGCGTTTAGAAAAAGAATACGACAAGTTAAACAAAGAAGTAGAACGTGTACAAAAGAAATTAAACAACCAAGGCTTTATTGCAAAAGCGCCTGCTAAAGTAGTAGAAGAAGAGCGTGCAAAAGAGCAGGATTATGTTGAAAAACGCGAAGCTGTTCAGTCTCGTATTGCTGAATTACGCGGATAATCGACGGGTTAATGAACCAACAGAAAAAGCGTGGCTTGTATAGCGACGCTTTTTCTCTACATAATAATAGCGATGGAAAAGAAAGGTGAATAAAAGATGATAACGACATATGAAGAAGCGCTTGATTGGATTCATAACAGACTTCGCTTTGGAATCAAGCCGGGGTTAGAACGAATGGAATGGATGCTAGAGCAGCTTGATTTTCCGCAGCAAAATCTAAATGCTATTCATGTTGCTGGGACGAATGGTAAAGGTTCTACCGTTTCTTATTTGCGAAACATGTTAGAAGAAGCAGGGTATAAAGTTGGAACGTTTACTTCTCCTTATATCGAAACATTTAATGAGCGGATCAGCGTGAATGGACAGCCTATTTCAAATGAAGCAATGACCGCTCTTGTTCAGGAAATAAAGCCTGTTGTGGAGCGACTAGAACATACAAGCTTAGGATCAGCAACGGAATTTGAAGTGATTACAGTCATGGCTTTTCTTTATTTCGGCTATCATGAGTCAGTTGACTATGCTGTGTTTGAAACAGGTCTTGGAGGACGATATGACTCAACAAACGTTGTGAATCCTATGGTGAGTATTATTACAAACATTGGATTTGATCACATGGCAATACTAGGTGATACGGTAGAAGAAATTGCAGCAGAAAAAGCGGGGATTATTAAAAAAGAAGTCCCTATTATTACCGGTGCAGAGCAAGTGAAGGCGCTTGATGTCATTACTGAAGAAGCAAAGTCAAAGCATGCTTCGTTATTTGTGTTAGGAAAAGATTTTGACATTAAAAACTATGAGCCATTAGCAAATGGAGAAGGCTTTGCGTTAAAAACGCCGTATGGCACATTTGAACATTTAGAATTAAATATGCTTGGCTATCATCAAGTGAAAAATGCAGCTTTGGCTCTCATGGCCGTTTGTTATTTAAAAGAAAAGAAAAAGCTTTCTATCTCCAATGAGCAAATGATAAAAGGGATTCAGCATACAAAGTGGAACGGCCGCTTTGAGATAGTAAATGAGCATCCTTTAACGATTATTGATGGGGCTCATAATGCAGAAGGCATTGATAGCTTGTTATCTACTTTACGCCTTCATTATGAAAATCGAAACATTCATTTAATTTTCAGCTGCTTAAATGATAAAAGTGCTGATCGAATGGTTCAAGAACTTGAAACAATCGCTACAAGTATTACATTTACGTCGTTTGACTTTCCTCGTGCTCGCGCAGCTGGGGAGCTTTATGAGATGAGTACTCATCATAATAAACATATGGATGAAGAGTGGAAAAAAGCAATTGCTTACGTAAAGGAAAAGGCGACAGGTGAACAAGACATGGTCGTGATTACAGGGTCTCTGTATTTTATATCAGAAGTAAGGGCTTTTCTTCTAAAATGAGCAAAAGCAGCAAGTGAAATCTTGCTGCTTTTAACATAATGTGAGGAAGGGATACGGATAATAAGGAAGCACTAAGTTCAAAGTATTGTCACTTTCACCCCCTAGGTAAGTGATATATAATAAACATGTACATCACTAAATAAGGAGATTGTTAACATGAGTAAGAATAATGAAAAAATTGTACCAAAAAGTAATAAAAACTTTACCGGTATTATTCTTACCTTTTCAGTGATAGCGAATGTTATTATTTTACTGCTATTCTTTTCGAATATTGGCTATCAAGGAAAAGTAAGTTTTGATTTGACTATCTTTCCACGGTTAAATGCTATTTTGAATAGTTTTACGTTTATTTTTTTAGTTGCAGCGTTGATTTCAATTTTTAGGAAAAATATTAATGCTCATAAAGGTTTTATTTTAGCAGCATTCACTTCCACACTGCTCTTTTTAGTTTCATATTTAACATTCCATTACATTTCCACAGAAACAGCTACGTTCGGTGGAGAAGGAATCGTTCGTCCCATTTACTTCTTCATTTTGATCACACACAGTTTCCTAGCAGCGATTATTGTTCCGCTGGCACTGTTTGCACTTGTGTGGGGCTGGACAATGCAAGTTGAAAAACACAAAAAAATTGTGCGATGGACAATGCCAATCTGGCTTTATGTAAGTCTTACAGGTGTAATTGTCTACTTATTTATGGCTCCTTACTATTAAAAGACGTCTGCTTTTGCAGACGTTTTTTTATGCTGTTTTTGTTTTTTAGTGGTATAATCCTTATTACCTATAAAAAGTGTGTTTTAAGGAAGGAGGCATACAGAATATTACTTTTATGGGTATTATGATTCAGTTTATTAACCAAGGAGCTGTTTGATACTAATCAATAAAGGAGAGATATTGAAATGGATAAACTGTCAACGAGGAATAAAGGAATTTCTCTAATGAAAGTGATCGTACTGGTTATCGTAATAGGTCTTCTTGCAGCTTTTCTCATTCCGTTTCTTGGCAGCTATTTAAGGGAACGAGATACATTCCTTCACTCAAAAGAAAACCTACAATTAAGCAGCAGGCCTGAGATGGAAGAAATAGTATGAGTTTAATTTACCTCTATGCCTTTGTTTCAGGTATCACGTTAGGTTCATTTTATAACGTAGCAGGACTTAGAATACCTCAGAAAAAATCTATTTTATCTCCAAGATCCCATTGTCCACACTGTTTATACGTTCTTTCTCCACAACAATTAATTCCCATAGTCTCCTACATTAAAAATGCAGGAAAATGTAGTATGTGTCACAAAAAAATCTCCTTCATCTACCCATTCATAGAATTTTCGACAGGAAGTTTATTTGTATATGCTTTTTTTAGATTGAATATGACGTTAGAACTGATTGTCATATTAACCTTTGTTTCTTTTTTAACAATTATAGTTGTCTCAGACATAGCCTATATGATTGTCCCAAATAAGGTGCTGCTTTTCTTTTTGCCTATCTTTCTACTTGAGCGTCTTTTCATTCCATTAAATTCGTGGAGTGATTCCTTAATGGGAGGAGGAATCGCATTTTTTCTCCTCTTTCTAATCGCATTTCTCAGCAGAGGAGGGCTTGGAGAAGGAGATATTAAACTGTATGCTTTGATTGGTATTGTGCTTGGAGTAAAGCTTGTTTTGCTATCGCTTTTTTTAGCTATATTAATAGGCGGAATCGTTAGTATAGGAGCGTTATTAATGAAAAAGGCAAAGGTAGGTGTACCAATTCCTTTCGTTCCATTTATTTTTATAGGCACAATCGCTGCTTATTTTCATGGAAACGAATTGATAGATTGGTATGTTAGCAACTATTTTTATTGAGCTTCAAGTCTTCGACAAATTTAAAATTTCTGTAACTAAATAGCGAAAACCTTTTGTAACAAGACGACAAATGTCTTGTTATTTTTTTTTTCTTCTATGATAGCATGGAAAAAAGTGTATGTTTTATGTCGGTTTACCTCAGCTTGCAACCGGTACTAAGACTACGTTAACTAAAGGCGGTGGGGCAGTGGACAAGCAGGAACGAAAAGTTTCAATTAAAATCAACGGTCAATCCAAGGAAGAACAAGTGCCAGAAAAAGACGAGTTTACGTGGGTTCTTCCGGAACCGGGATCCACAGATTCTCATGTGGAAGAAAATAAAGTGGTGTTTATTGAAGATGTAAGAAATGAAAAAAAGAAAAAGCCGCGATTACATCCTAAAAATGTTTCGATTAAAACGGTAAGCGGCGGTGTGATCAAACGAACAGCTGTGATTGTACTGCTAGCAGTTGGAATAGGCAGCGGCATCGGTATGGTTGGTGTGAAAATGATGACAGGAAGCGAACAGCCTGTAAGTAAAGCACAAACAAGTGAGCAAACGAAAGAAGAAAAAACTTCTCAAACAGCGTCTACCACTGAAAGTGTTGGTAAAGCTGAAAAGAAAAGCGAACAGGAATCGAAGGGGACATCAGCTGCTGTTTCTACTTTAGAACCTTTTTCCTTTTACATTGTTCAAGCAGGTGCTTTTTCATCAAAAACTGCTGCAAATAAAGCAATGGATAAATGGAAAGAAGAGAACGAAGCAGGCGAGATCTTTTCACCTAAAACCTATTCTCTTGTCGTTGGTGCTGCCACTGGAGAAGAAAAAGCGAACGCACTTAGTAAAACTTATAAACAACAAGGTAAAGATGTATATGTAAAGTCTTATGAAATTAAGCCCACTAGCGAATTAGGGAAAAAAGATCAAACGGTTATAACAACAGCGCAGCCGTTTATGGCTAATCTCTTAGATCAATCTGTTAAAGCGATTGAAGGACAGCGGGTAGCCGATATCAAATCTCTGAAAAAAGAGCTGACAAAAGTTCAGAAAGAAGCGTCAAATGAAGACATTAAAACCATGGTGAGCACCCTTCAAAAAGCTGCTGCTTCTCTTTCTTCATATGAAGACAATAAAAGCAGTAAAGATGCTTGGCTTGCTCAGCGATACGTGTTAAAAGCTCTTCAGCAGTATGAAAGCCTTGTAACGTCTTAACAAGTGAGGTAGTGTAATGCTGCCTCACTTGTTTATTGTCATTTGGAGATGAAATTGCTAAAATAACGGTGTGTCCTTCTTTTTTAAATCAAAATGCAAAGGTGAGATGTATGAAACAAACATTAATTTTAGCCTCAGGCTCTCCTCGTCGAAAAGAATTACTTCAGCAGCTTCACATTCCCTTTACGGTTCACGTTAGTACAATTGAAGAAATCGTCAATCCATTATACACTCCGTCCGAGGTAGTAATGGATTTAGCTAGGCAAAAAGCAGTGGACGTCGCTTCGCATCATAAAGAGGATATTGTCCTAGGTGCCGATACAGTTGTCGTATATGGCAATCGTATTTTAGGAAAGCCAAAAACGAACCAAGAAGCGATTAAAACACTTACGATGCTGTCAGGTCAAAAACATCAGGTATTAACTGGAGTAGCGTTCGTATCAAATGCAAAAGTTCATACGTTTTATGAACAAACAGATGTAGAGTTTTGGCCGATTGAACAAGATGAAATCGTACAGTACGTAGAGTCAGGAGAGCCTATGGATAAGGCTGGTTCTTATGGAATTCAAGGTCTCGGTGCTGCGCTAGTTAAAAAAATTGAAGGAGACTATTTCTCCGTGGTGGGCTTGCCGCTCTCCCGAACAATACGTGAGCTAAAACAATACGGTTTCGTTTACTAAAAAGGAGTGGCGAAATTGGATCAATCATTGTTAATTAAAGATTTTCCTCAAGATGAAAGACCTCGAGAGCGCCTGGTGTCAATGGGTGCTTCTAGTCTTTCTAACCACGAGCTTATTGCTATTTTGCTGCGCACTGGAACCAAAGATGAATCTGTTCTTCAGCTGTCCAATCGCATATTAACGCATTTTGAAGGTCTTCAACTTTTGCAGCATGCATCGCTTGATGAAATGATGAATATTAAAGGTATCGGACCTGCAAAAGCAATTCAAATTATAGCGGCTATTGAAATAGGTAAGAGGATTGTACAGCGGAAATCTAGTCAGCGATATACCATTCATGGCCCTGAAGACGGAGCTAATTATGTGATGGAAGAAATGCGCGTGCTGTCTCAAGAGCATTTCGTCTGTTTATACCTCAACACGAAAAATCAAGTTCTCCACAAGCAAACCATTTTTATCGGAAGCCTCAATTCATCTATTGTCCATCCAAGAGAAGTATTTAAAGAAGCCTTTCGTCGTTCAGCTGCATCCCTTATTTGTATTCATAATCATCCCTCCGGCGACCCTACTCCCAGCAGAGAAGATATAGAGGTAACGAAGCGCTTAAAAGAGTGCGGATTTATCATAGGAATTGAATTGTTAGATCATTTAATTATCGGAGATCGAAAATATATTAGTTTAAAAGAAAAAGGATACATGTAAGGCTATGCTTTTTAAAATCCTTGGGTTATAATAGTAGTCATGATTTTAAATGACAAGTTCTTTACAATCATTCGTTATTAATAGACAAAGTATGACTTTTTATCATACAATATTTGGCGTTGACATCTATGAAAAAAGTATAGAAAATAAAAAATGTTACTTATGAAATGAAGAAATTGAATTATGGAATTTTTACCTTTGCATTTTGGTAAGAGAAAGGAAGAGACACATGTTTGGAATCGGTACTAGAGACCTTGGAATAGATTTGGGTACTGCAAATACGCTCGTTTATGTAAAAGGAAAAGGAATTGTTGTGCGTGAGCCGTCTGTTGTGGCTTTGCAAACTGATACAAAACAAATCGTTGCGGTAGGTAACGATGCAAAAAATATGATTGGTCGTACCCCTGGGAACGTAGTAGCCCTTCGTCCAATGAAAGATGGAGTTATTGCAGATTACGAAACAACTGCGACGATGATGAAATATTACATCAATCAAGCTCAAAAAACAAAAAGTTTGTTTGCGGGTAAGCCGTATGTAATGGTTTGTGTACCTTCTGGCATTACAGCTGTTGAGAAACGTGCCGTTATTGATGCGACTCGTCAGGCTGGCGCGCGTGATGCGTATACAATTGAAGAACCGTTTGCTGCAGCAATCGGCGCCAATCTACCGGTTTGGGAGCCAACGGGAAGTATGGTAGTAGATATTGGCGGAGGAACAACAGAAGTTGCGATTATTTCTTTAGGAGGAATCGTAACATGTCAGTCAATCCGTATCGCTGGGGACGAGATGGATGAAGCGATTATTCAATATATTCGCAAGAATTACAATTTAATGATCGGTGAGCGTACGTCAGAAGCATTAAAAGTAGAAGTCGGTTCTGCCGGAATTCCTGAAGGTATTGAAAACATGGAAATTCGCGGACGTGACTTACTAACAGGTCTACCGAAAACAATCGAAATTTCAGCAGAAGAAATTGCAGAAGCGCTAAAAGATACAGTGGCTTCTATTGTAGATTCAGTAAAAAGTACATTAGAAAAAACACCACCTGAACTTGCGGCAGATATTATGGATCGCGGTATTGTATTAACAGGCGGTGGCGCATTGCTACGTAATTTAGATAAAGTTATTAGTGAAGAAACAAATATGCCGGTTGTCATCGCAGAAGATCCGCTTGACTGTGTTGCAATTGGAACTGGTAAAGCGTTAGAACACATTGATTTATTTAAAAATCGTACAAGCGATTCATATCGCTAAATATTAAGAGGTGTAGATCGTGCCACAATTTTTCTTAAATAAACGTTTAGTTATTTTATTAGTCAGTATTATTGTATTAGTGGCATTGATTGGTTTTTCGTTAAATGGTCGTAAAAATGTAACGTGGCCTGAACAGTTTGTCAAAGATACGGTTGGTCTTGTTCAGGCTACCTTTAATGAACCCGCACAATTTGTAGCGGGTTTCTTTCAGAATGTAGGTGACTTAAAGCGTACATACGAAGAAAACGAGGTATTAAAAGCCCGTTTAGACGAACGCATGCAATTAGAAACGAAAGCCAACGCTTTGCAGCAAGAAAATAAAAAATTAAGAGCACAGCTCGACAAAAAAACGGATTTAAGTCAATACAACCCAATCGAAGCAACAGTTATTGCTCGTAATCCAGACCGTTGGCATGAGGTAATTGCCATTGATAAAGGGACGGTTCATAATGTGCAGGAAAATATGGCTGTTATGACTCCTGAAGGGCTGATTGGTAAAGTGAAGCATGCATCTAAGTTCACATCTACTGTGCAGTTAATTAGTTCATCAGATCGTACAAACCGTGTATCTGCTAAAATTCAGGCTAAAAAAGAAGTGTTTGGTTTAATTGAAGGCTATGATGATAAAGAACAGGCGCTTGTTATGCGTCGTATTCCATTTGATGCTGATATTAAAGAAAAGCAAAAAGTAGTAACGTCTGGTTTAGGACAAGAAGACGGCATTTTCCCTAGCAATCTTCCAATTGGCGTTATCACAAAAATTGAGCCTGATGAATATGGATTAACGAAAAAAGCTTATATCAAACCTGCTGCTGACTTGTATGACTTAGATAACGTAGTTGTAGCTAAAAGAAGTGCCCCCGCTGCTGAAGACGATTTAGGGGCGGAGGAGGCTAACTGATGAAGCGGTTTGTCCTTCCTATTCTCGTGCTTGTCGTTTTTATGTTTGAAAGTATCTTTGTTAATTTTGTCGCCATGGCATCACCATGGCGAGACTGGATTCTATCGCCTCACTTTGTTGTAGTGGTACTGGCTTTTATGTCAGTGTATTATCACCCAAAGCAAGCGATGCTATATGGGGTAATCCTTGGATTCATGTATGATATTGCCTTTACGGATGTCTTAGGAGTATACGCGCTTGGATTGCCGGCCGTATGCTATATCGTATCAAAACTAATGAAGATTTTTCAGCAAAATACGCTTATCGTAATCTGCATGTCGCTATTAGCTGTAGCCATTATTGAGTTTTATGTATATGGAATTAATAGCATTATTAATATATCCGATATGACCATTGGTCGCTTCTTGCAAGAGCGATTTTACGCAACCATCATTTTAAATGCCATATTTGCACTCATTTTTGCATTTCCGCTTCAAAGATGTTTTCAATATTTTGCTAAATTTATCGATGAACGCTGATCGGAACATACATTACGCTTCTCGTTCATGATAGGATAAAAATGCTGATTGAAGAAACGAAAAAAAGGAATTGAGTAAGTCTCTGTCGAAATTATATATTCGTTGAGGTGAGCGTCTTGAATAAACAAAAGCAACAAAATGTGACAATTAAAGGAACAAAAGATGGATTAACGTTGCATCTCAATGATACATGTTCATTTGCAGAGCTTTTGACGGAACTTAAGACGAAGCTTTTGACAAATAAGCATGGCGATGCCGATCAGATCGTCACAGTGTATGTCAAAATCGGAAATCGTTATTTAACTACAGAGCAGGAAACCGAATTGAAGGCGCTCATAGAAGAAAATCAGTATTTAGTAGTTAAACAAATTGATAGTAACGTTATTTTAAAGCAAGATGCAGTCCGCGTAAGAGAAGAAAGTGAATTAGTATCTGTTACAAAGGTAGTTCGTTCAGGACAGGTTCTCCATGTAGAAGGCGATTTGCTTCTAGTCGGAGACGTAAATCCCGGAGGAACCGTTGTAGCTGGAGGAAATTTATTTGTATTAGGTGCTTTAAAAGGGATTGCTCATGCAGGATATCGCGGCAATAAAAACGCCGTTATTGCTGCATCGTTAATGAAACCTTCACAGCTGCGCATTGCTGATATTATTACCCGATCAGAAGAAGAGCGCAGTGAGAAGGAAGAGAATATAATGGAATGTGCATACTTAGATGATAATGATCAAATGGTAATAGATCGCGTGCAAACTTTACCGCATCTAAGACCGAATTTGACCAGGGTAGAAAGGAGAATTTGACAGTGGGAGAGGCTATTGTTGTTACGTCTGGTAAAGGTGGAGTTGGAAAAACAACGACATCAGCCAATTTAGGTACTGCTCTAGCATTAGCTGGAAAGCGGGTGTGTCTAGTAGACACTGATATCGGCTTACGCAACTTGGATGTTGTAATGGGGCTTGAAAATCGTATTATTTATGATCTTGTAGACGTGGTAGAAGGTCGATGCCAACCGCAAAAAGCCTTGATTAAGGACAAGCGTTTTGAATGTTTGTACTTACTTCCTGCTGCTCAAACGAGTGACAAAACAGCTGTTCAACCAGAACAAATGCGAGAGTTAGTTCTTCAGTTAAAGCAAGACTATGACTATGTGGTTATTGATTGCCCAGCTGGTATTGAACAAGGCTATAAGAACGCCGTAGCTGGCGCTGATAAGGCACTCGTTGTGACAACACCGGAAGTTTCAGCTGTTCGTGATGCTGACCGTATTATTGGATTATTGGAGCAAGAGGATATCGAGTCTCCAAAACTGGTTATTAACCGAATCCGTAGTCATATGATGAAAAATGGAGACATGCTGGACGTGGAAGAAATTTCTCAGCTTCTAGCTGTTGATTTAATTGGAATCGTTGCTGACGATGAAAATGTTATTCGTGCTTCTAACAACGGTGAACCAATTGTCATGGACCCATCAAGCAAAGCATCAATTGCATATCGTAATATTGCAAGACGTATTCTAGGTGAAACGGTTCCTCTTCAATCGTTAGATGAAGAAGATAAGGGAATGTTTGCACGTATTAAACGATTCTTTGGTGTTCGTTCTTAAAAAGCTTCCGATAGAGGAAGCTTTTTTTATTTGTTTGATTTTGTAGAGTCAAGCTGTCATAAGCTCCACGGACAAGTCATATAGTTGATTATACGATAAGAACAAGGAGAATGATGAATCATGAATCGACGTGCTGATGAAATCCGTAAACGAATTGCTGAGCGTAAGCGAAAACAATTAAATACAACAAAGCGTCTTCCTCAAGAACCTCTTCATACGTCCTTAATGAGTGAAGAAGAAAAATATGGATCGATGGATTATTCTGCGGTTGAATACACACCATCAGCAAAGGAATATCACCCGTTATTTCGAAAAGAACGCTTTTTATTTAAAATTTTAGCTTCAGCCTGCTTAGTGTTAATTGTAGGGATTATGTTCAAGAACGCTTCTCCTACTTTTGAACATGCCAGAGTGGTGGTTCAACAAACAATGGATAAAGAATTTCAGTTTGCAGCTGTTTCCTCCTGGTACGAAGATAAGTTTGGGAAGCCGTTAACGCTATTGCCGAATAAACAGTCTAGCAAAACGGAGCAAAGTGTAAGCGGAGAATATGCTACTCCAGCTTCAGGGAAAGTAACGGAAACATTTGCTCAAAGTAAGCAAGGCGTGACGGTTCAAACGGGAGTGGATTCGGTTGTAGAAGCAATGAGTGAAGGTATCGTAAGGTATGTAGGGAAACGTGATGATACTGGGAATACCGTTATTATTCAACATGCCGATGGAACCGAAACTTGGTATGGACAGCTCAAAAAAATCAATGTTAGTATGTATGATTTTGTGAATAAAGGCAAAGAAGTAGGAATTGTGGAAAACAGTAAAAAAGGCGATGCTGGAACATTCTATTTTGCTATTAAAAAAGGCGATAAGTTTGTTGATCCTAGTCAGGTGATTCAATTTGAATAGTGCTTTTTCGTTATTGATGAAAATTCACATTCATCCATTGTTTTGGGGGATTTTCGTAATTGGTATCTTAACGGCTACGGTAAAGCAGCTTTTTTTGTTATTTATTATTGTAATTATTCATGAACTGGGCCACGCCGTAGCGGCTCAGTGTTTTTCTTGGCGGATTCGCAGAATTATGCTCTTACCTTTTGGGGGAGTAGCAGAAGTAGATGAACATGGGAATCGTCCATTTCGAGAAGAGTTTATTGTGATAATAAGTGGACCTCTTCAGCATCTCTGGATGTTTGGAGCTGCTTTCTTATTAATGAAAATAAATGTGTTGTCTTTGGAAACGTATGAGCAATTTATGTTTCAATGCACGGTGATTTTACTGTTTAATCTTTTGCCCATTTGGCCATTGGACGGAGGGAAGCTGCTTTTTTTAATTTGCAGTCGGTCTTTACCATTTTTAGAAGCGCATAAGCTTGCGCTCCGGTTATCAACGTTTTTTTTAGCTGTCGGTATTATTTATGCCGTCATTATGCATCCTTTTCAGCTGCACTTATGGATTGTTATTTCATTTTTAATTATATCCGGATATTTAGAATGGAAGAGCAGGCAATTTGTCTACATGCGCTTTTTGTTGGAGAGATATCATGGCAAAGAGCATCCAATTGGAGCTTTAAAAACACTAAGTGTATCAACCAGTGAGACGCTCCATCAAGTTCTGCAAAAATTCCAAAGAGGTTGTAAGCATATGATTATTGCTACATCTCAAACAGGCGAGCATGTACAAATTGATGAAAATGAACTTTTACACGCTTACTTTGTAGAAAAAAGAACAAATAGCCAACTAGACGAACTTGTAACAGTTTATTGATTTCTAGTAACATAGAATAGAATGAAAAAGTTCGGTGCACTGACCGAACTTTTTCCTATGAATTTAGATTAAAGTGAGGCAATGTATGTGAAGGCATGTATTATTAACGCGGCTACTTCTTCAAAACGTATAGCCGTGATAAACGATAAAGCACTAGAAAAAATCTATTTACAAGAACAAAGCGAGAATCAGATTATTGGTGATATATATTGGGGTAAAGTAGTAAAAGTACTACCGCATATGCAAGCAGCCTTTATCGATATCGGTTTATCAATGAACGGATTTATTCATCGAAATGAACTTGTATCCTATCAGCAGTCAGAGAATCCTCACAAAGATCAGCAGCCGATGTCTGCTTTTATCCGTGAAGGAGAAAAAGTATTGGTTCAAGTTGTAAAAGAAGGCATTGGGACAAAAGGGCCCAAGCTGACGGGTATCATTGAATTTTCTTCTGATGAGCTTGTATATTTACCGCACGGAAACTATGTCGCTGTATCCAAAAAAATAGCTGAGCCAAAACGACAACAGTGGAAACAGCTTGGTGAGCGGTTAAAACAAGGGATGGAAGGCTTTTTATTTCGAACAGCGATTGCAGAAAAATCAGAAGCCGCGGTCCAACATAAAATAAAAGAGCTACAGAAAAAATATGAGCGCCTTGAACGACAGACACAGGGAATGAAAGCTCCTGCCCTAGTCAGCAAAGGACAAGATTTTCTCGAAACAAGAGTGGAAGCTGCACTTCAACAAGGAATTGATGGGATAGTAGTAGATGACTTCGACCTATATCAGCATCTTCAAACTACCTACCCTAACTCGTCAATAGAGTACTATAAAGGAAATGAAAATATTTTCTCTTTTTACGATGTGGAACGGCAAATAGAGAAGCTTTTAAAGCGAATCGTGTGGCTCAAAAGCGGAGGCTATATCGTTATTGACGAAACGGAAGCGATGACGGTCGTGGATGTGAACACGGGGAAGTTTTCAGGAAAAGATAATATTCGAAAGACAATGCTTCAAACAAATATGGAAGCTGCGTATGAACTGTCCAAACAGATGCAATTACGTCACTTAGGCGGCATGATCTTAATTGATTTTATAAATATGCCTCATAAAGAAGATCGGACAGAAGTAGAAAGATACATGAAAAAGCTATGTGAACAAGATGAAGTGCGGACGAATGTAGTTGGCTTTACAGAGCTTGGCATATTGCAATTAACGCGGAAGAAAGTGCGCAATAGTATTGGATCAACATTAACTATGCCTTGTGAAGTATGTGAAGGAACCGGTAAAATGATTGATTCCAAAACGGCTGCTTTTCAAATTGAACGTGTAATTTGGGAACATCGCGGCGCGGAAGAAGAGGCTATTTGGATTGAGGCGCGAAGTGATGTTATAAATGAAATGAAGGCTCAAGGATTTCTCAACGCTTTAGAGAAAATGGTAAAAAAAACCGTATATCTTACGCCAAGCGATGATTATACAAACGCATTTGTTTTGCGTCAATTGGGGTCGAATGAGCAGATCCAAAAAAGGGTCTCTGCTTCTATATAAAATTTTAGAAGAAAACATGAATTCCAATTGACACTAACCTTTGATTTGTAGTAAGATTTAATATGTTGGTTTGTAGCACCCGTGCTACAACCGCTCAGAACAGGTTTTAAGTTCACTTGAACACCTGTGATGGCGAGTCTTAGTTTTTAGAGGAGGTGCAGAGAATGTACGCAATTATTGAAACTGGTGGTAAGCAAATTAAAGTAGAGGCTGGTCAAGCAATCTACGTTGAAAAACTTGCTGGTGAACAAGGCGAAACAGTTACTTTTGACAAAGTATTATTTGTAGGTGGCGACAGCGTGAAAGTTGGTGTTCCTTTCGTAGAAGGTGCAACAGTTACGGCTAAAGTTGAAAAACAAGGTCGCGCTAAAAAGATCACTGTATTTAAATACAAAGCAAAGAAAAACTATCGTCGTAAGCAAGGTCACCGTCAACCTTACACAAAAGTTGTAATCGACGCTATCAACGCGTAATTATAACAAATGATTAAGGTGACGATTTCTCGTGATGCAAATAAGAAAGTTGACGGGTTCACGATGAGTGGACATGCTGACTTTTCCGAACACGGAAAAGATCTTGTTTGTGCGGGAGCATCTGCAGTTTCATTTGGGACAATTAATGCTATCTTTTCAATAAGTGGGGTTGAACCGCACTTAGAGCAAGGTGGAGATGGTGGGTATCTCCGTTGTGAGATTCCAAAAGATGTGGATTCGTTCACATTGGAACAGATTCAATTGCTATTAGAAGGTATGGTTGTTTCACTGAAAACGATCGAATTAGATTACAGTAATTATATAAAAATTAACGACAACTAAACAGGAGGTGGATGTCATGTTAGTAAGATTAGACCTTCAATTCTTCGCTTCTAAAAAAGGAGTAGGTAGTACTAAAAACGGTCGTGATTCAATCTCGAAACGTCTTGGTGCTAAACGTGCTGATGGCCAATTCGTATCTGGTGGTTCAATTTTATACCGTCAACGCGGTACTAAAATTTACCCAGGTGCAAACGTAGGTCGTGGTGGAGATGATACTTTATTCGCTCAAATCGACGGTATCGTTAAATTTGAACGTTTCGGTCGTGACCGTAAAAAAGTATCTGTATACCCTGTTGCTCAAGAAGCATAAGATACAAAAAGAAAACTCTAACCCAAGTAGGTTAGAGTTTTCTTTTTGTAGAATATTTCACCTATTACCCATTGGAATTTGTTATAATCGAACATATCTAAGAAGATTGATACGAGATGTTTGTCAGCGTTGTGAAATACTTATGCTCGAGTCAAAGTTAGGAGTGCTAAGATGGAAAAAGAATGGGATGTCGTAGAGGTATTAAGATACGCGCGGCATGATTGGTTAAATAAGCTGCAATTAATCAAAGGCAATCTAGCGTTGAATCGGCTTGATCGAGCGAATGAAATCATTGAAGAAATTGTAAATGAATCCAAACATGAATCCAAGTTAACAAACATCAATATGCGACTGTTTGCGGGCTTTGTTATGACCTATCATTGGAATAACCATGCTGTTCGCTTAGATGTGGAAGTGCTCGGAGAATTGAAGGATTTATCACAATACGATGAGTTCGTATACAACTGGTGTTGCTATTTGACAGAAGCACTCGAAAAATATGTTGATTATCATGCAGAAAACTATTTGAGTATTTCAGTATGCATTGAAGAACAGGGAATTCGTTTCTTTTTTGACTTTAGTGGAATACTAACAGATATACAGAAGCTACAAAACAAGCTACAATGTTATGAGTGCGCTCAAGGAGTTGCATTGGTTGAACAGCATATGTCTGAAGATGAATTTAGCCTTATGCTCACAATAAGTTAACAGCGCTTTTGCTATTGCAGGAGCTAAGATATAGAACGGAGTGAAAAAGAAATGTTTGTAGATCAGGTCAAGGTATATGTAAAAGGTGGCGACGGAGGAAATGGAATGGTTGCCTTTCGTCGCGAAAAGTACGTACCAAAAGGAGGTCCTGCAGGTGGTGACGGTGGTCACGGTGCAGATGTCATCTTTGAAGTAGAAGAAGGATTGCGTACGCTGATGGATTTCCGCTATAAGCGTCACTTTAAAGCAAGCCGCGGTGAACATGGAATGTCAAAAGGACAGCACGGACGTAACGCTGAGCCGATGGTTGTAAAAGTTCCACCAGGTACGGTTGTGTTAGATGAAGATACGAACGAAACGATTGCTGATTTAGTTGAGCACGGCCAGCGCGCAGTGATTGCTAAAGGTGGACGCGGAGGGCGTGGGAATACGCGTTTTGCTACACCTGCAAATCCAGCACCGGAGCTTTCAGAAAATGGAGAGCCAGGTAAAGAGAGAAATGTAATTCTTGAATTAAAAGTATTAGCCGATGTAGGATTAGTTGGTTTTCCAAGTGTTGGAAAGTCAACGTTATTATCCGTAACGTCTGCTGCAAAGCCAAAAATTGCTGAATATCATTTTACAACAATTAATCCGAATTTAGGAGTAGTCGAAACAGAAGATAATCGCAGTTTTGTGATGGCAGATTTACCAGGGCTAATCGAAGGTGCACATGAAGGTGTAGGATTAGGTCATCAGTTTTTACGTCACATTGAACGTACCCGCGTTATTGTCCATGTAATCGATATGTCAGGTTTAGAAGGCCGCGATCCGTATGAAGATTACTTAACTATTAATGAAGAGCTGCGTCAATATAATATGCGTTTGACTGAACGTCCGCAAGTAGTGGTAGCAAATAAAATGGATATCCCGCAAGCTGAAGAGAATCTAGCTGCATTCAAAGAAAAAGTAGGAGACGAAGTGAAAGTCTTTCCAATTTCTGCAGCAACGCGTAATGGAATCCGCGAACTGTTATTTACAGTAGCTGATCTTGTAGAAACTACGCCGGAATTCCCAATGCAAGAAGAGGAAGATCTATCTATGCACCGCGTATTGTACAAGCATGAAAAGAAAGAAGTGGAATTTGTTATTACGCGTGATAGCGATGGCTCATACGTATTAAGCGGTGAAAAAATCGAAAAATTATTCAAGATGACCGACTTCTCACGTGAAGAATCAGTTCGTCGATTTGCGCGTCAGCTTCGAGGCATGGGCGTCGATGAAGCCCTTCGTGAACGAGGAGCAAAAGATGGCGATATTGTAAAGCTGTTTGAATATGAATTTGAATTTATTGACTAATTGTTGTTCATAGGATAAGGGGAGGGGCTTTACTTGCATAAGAGCGATAAGCAGTTTTATTTAGTTCGCGAAGATGTATTACCAGAAGCGATGAAAAAAACATTGGATGCGAAGCTGTTAATTGAACGGGGAAAAGCTGAATCGGTAGCAGATGCTGTACAAGCCGTAGACTTGAGTCGCAGTGCTTTTTATAAGTACCGCGACACGGTCTTTCCGTTTCAGACGGTTGTCAAACAGCGAATTATTTCACTATTTTTTCATATTGAAGATCGATCAGGAACTTTATCACATTTATTGAGCACCGTTGCATCATCGGGATGCAATGTGTTAACGATTCACCAAACCATCCCTTTACAAGGGCGTGCCAACGTAACTCTTTCATTAGATACAGCAAGCATGAATGTTGAATTAAATGAAATGCTGCGAAGACTGAAAAGCTTAGAGTTTGTAGATAAAGTGGACGTGCTTGGTTCAGGGGCATAATGGCAAACAGATATAGATAAGGAGAGGCATGATTGTGGGGAAAGTAGGATATTTAGGACCAAAGGCAACATTTACACATGTAGCCGTCCAAGGCGTATTTAAACAGCACGACCATATTCCATACAAAACAATTCCAGCATGCATTGATGCAGTGGATAACGGAGAAATTGAGTATGGAATTGTACCGTTAGAAAATGCACTTGAAGGATCTGTAAATTTAACACTTGATTATCTTATTCATGAACGTCGTCTGCCGATTGTTGGGGAAATTGTGCTTCCGATTCGTCAGCATTTAATGGTTCATCCATCTCGTGCAGAACAGTGGAAAAACATTGAAACGATTTATTCTCATCCTCATGCAATTGCGCAGTGTCATAAATTTTTACACGGAGAATGTACGTCAACTGCAGTAGAAGAGATGACATCAACGGCGTTTGCTGCTAAGTATGTAAGCGAACACCCTGAGCTTAATATTGGAGCTATTGCGAATGGGTTAGCAGCCCATGAATATGGATTACATATTGCCTGCCCGAACATTCATGATTATGATCATAATACAACAAGGTTTGTTATTTTGCATAAAGATGGAGCGCAAGAGGTGCCATTTTTAGCTGGAAACGGGTGCAAGACAACGTTAATGATTACACTTCCATCTGATCAGGCAGGAGCGCTTCATCAAGTGCTTTCAGCCTTCTCCTGGCGTAAGCTAAATCTGTCTAAAATTGAATCCCGTCCTATGAAAACAGGGCTTGGAAACTATTTCTTTATCGTTGATATTGAACAAAAAATGGATGAAGTATTAATCCCTGGGGCTATGGCTGAACTTGAGGCACTAGGCTGTAGCGTAGAGCTTTTAGGAAGCTATCCCCATACACTACTTGAAACAGAAATCCCGCTTTAAAGCGGGATTTTTTTGTTATAACACCTTTTTATTCATTCGAAACTAAATAGCCTTCCGCTTCAAGAGCTAAGCAGGCAGCATTCAGTTTTTCAATTGTATCTGCTTCAATCGTATGAAGGTGAATCCCATCTGTTAGCTGAGATAAATAAGTTGCGTTTGTTTCTTGAATTTTTTCTATAAACGTTTCTACTTCTTTTCGGGTTTGAATCATAACGGAAGCGGTTAATTCACCATACACAGGGTGTTCAACGGTTACATCTTTTACGAGAACGCCGTGGTCAACAAGCAGGAGAAGCTCCTTTTCAGCATCTTCTGGCGTATGCTGACAGGCAATAATTCGCTGATGCACGGTAGTTTGAGATGGATTTTGAATGTAAATATATCCTTGGCTTGTTGCGATAATGGGCTCATTTTTAGCTTTAAGCAGCGAAATATCTTGTACAATGACTTGGCGGCTAACGTTCGTTCGTTTCGAAAGCTCACTGCCTGTCATTGGTTTATTCTCTGTTTTTAACCATTGTAGAATAAGTTCTCTTCTTTCTTCTCCAAGAATTTTCTTTTGAGTTCCTGGCACCTTTAATCCCTCCTTTTACACTGTCATAAATTCTTGCTGTAATAAATGAAAAACGGATATGAGTCGATCAATATGCTTAAACGTTGAATGTTGACTGAATGAAATACGGACAAAATTCTTAGCATTCGCAGTCGATTTGCCAATCGCAAGCAGAGAAGCTAATGGTTCCTGCTGATTTACATGACAGGCACTTCCCGTAGAGATAGCAATTCCGTGACGATTACATTGTAACATAACATATTGACCCTGTATGTTTGAAAACGTCAGTCCCATAATTCCAGGAAAATGAGAGTTCCCAAGGCCTTCTACTTCTATAAAAGGAGCAAGAGGCTCTAGGTTTTCCAGTAAGTACGATTTTAAGCGCTCATAATGGCTTCGGGCGGTCTTCATTTCTGCATATGCGCATTCAGCTGCTGCAGTAAAGGCAGCAATGCCCGCTGTATTTACAGTCCCAGGGCGAAAGCCTTTTTCATGAGTTGCTTTATGGTAAATAGGCTTCCAAGAAGAACTTGAATTCATGTATACCATTCCTACACCTTTTGGTCCGTAAATTTTATGACTAGAGACTGAGATGCTATCAGCTTTCAGCTTTTTAACATCAATAGGAAGCTTACCAAAAGATTGAACACAATCACAGTGAAAGAGAATTTCTTTTTTAGATAAAAAATGGCCAATATCCTCAACTGGCTGAATTGTACCGAGCTCATGATTGATATGCTGAATGGCTACTAGCACAGTGTCAGGTCGAATCGTCTTCTTTAAGTCGTCTACAGACACAACTCCGTTTTGATCTACAGGTACGTAAGATAGGGAAAATCCTTCTTTTTCAAGCTGCTGCAACGTATGAAGCACCGAAGAATGTTCAAGCTTCGTTGTCACTATATGTTTTCTTTCATCATTTTTTCCTTTTAAAAGAGAATGAATAGCTAAGTAATTAGCTTCTGTTCCCCCGCTTGTAAAAAAAAGATCATCCTCTCGACAATTCACTAACAGGCTTAATTTTTTTCTGCATAGCGTAAGTAAATTTTCTGCTTGTGTTCCAAGTGTGTGAAGACTGCTGGAGTTTCCATAATAGCTTGTTGCCGCTTCAGTATATACTTCAATTGCTTCTTGTCTCATTGGCGTTGTTGCTGCATAGTCCAGATAAATCATTTTCTCCCTCCGATAAAAAAACTTCTTGTCTTTCATTTAATAATATGTAAATATAGGTGTCAAGACACATGTAAATAAAGAGGTGTAAAATGTTAGAGACGGATGTTTTAATTATTGGAAGCGGATTAGCAGCGTTTTCTGCAGCTTATGAACTGTGTCGTCATAACAGAGTTGTAATGGTAACGAAAGGGAAAATTGACCGCAATAACTCAGTTCTTGCTCAAGGCGGAGTAGCAGCTGCTATTGGAAGCAGCGATCACTGGAGTGAACATCTCTATGATACGTTGGTTGCGGGCAATAAGCATTGCAATGAACAAGCAGTACGCACTTTAGTGGAAGAAGGTGCGGCTGTAGTAAATGAATTGATTCATAAAGGAATGAAGTTTGATAAAAATCCAGATGGTACGCTGCATTTTGGAAAAGAAGGAGCCCATCGTACGAATCGTATTCTGCATGCAGGTGGGGATGCAACAGGACAAGCGCTGTTCGCTTTTTTGAAAAAAGAAGTACTGCCATATATTACAGTCATTGAAAACGAAATGATTCAGCATTTAATAACTGTAGATGGAACGTGCAGAGGTGCTATCGGACAAGGTGAAAACAACAAAATTACTATATATCATGCTCGTCAAACGGTTATTGCTACCGGAGGAATCGGCGCTTTGTACAAGCATACATCCAACCAGCCGCTTGCGACGGGAGATGGGCTAGCGCTTGCGTACAGGGCTGGAGCAAAATTAGCGGACTTAGAATTTGTTCAGTTTCATCCGACGCTTTTGTATCAAAATGAAGCGAAAGGTCTAGTATCCGAAGCGGTTCGAGGTGAAGGTGGCGTACTGGTAAATGAATGGAATGAACGCATAATGGAAGGCGTTCATCCCTTTAAGGATTTAGCACCGCGAGATGTTGTAGCAAGGACAATTTTTAATGAAATGAAAAAAGGAAGATCCGTATTTTTAGACATTGAAAAAGTGGCTCATTTCCAACAAAAATTTCCTACGATTACGGCACTGTGTCGGAAGTATAAAATTCAACTGGATAAAAAACGAATACCTGTTACTCCCGGCGCACATTTTTTAATGGGTGGAATTGAAGTAGATGGTTACGGACAAACAAGCGTTGAAGGATTGTATGCCGTGGGGGAAGCTTCTTCTACAGGCGTTCATGGAGCAAATCGTCTAGCAAGCAATTCATTGTTAGAGTGTCTTGTATTTGGAAAACGGACAGGGCGTCATATTTTACATAAAGCGAGAACGATATCTCGTTATCCCCCCGTCCGTTACGTCTATAAAGACATGCCTAAAACACTGCCTGCCACAAGACAAATTCAGCATAAAATGATGGATTGTGTAGGAATCATTCGTCATGAAAACGAATTGTCTACTATTGTGCATGAATTCACAAATTATCTAGATGGAATACCTCTTGACCAAGAAGTTATATATTCGAGGAAAGCTGCGACCATCTGCAATATGCTAGCTGCAGGTCTGCTTATTGCCGAGTCCTCTCTTGCTAGAAAAGAAAGTAGAGGAGGTCATTACCGAAGTGACTTTCCGCATGAAAACCAAGAATGGGAGCATAAGCGAATTATTAAGCAGTCTGCTGCTTCAACAAAACAATCATTGATTTTATAAGCAAGAAAATCTAAAAAGAAAGGTGAAGGTAGCACAATGAACACGTTGAAATTACAAAAACTATTGCAGTCTTTTTTTATAGAAGACATTGGAGATGGAGATATAACCTGTGAAGCTATTTTTTCTCCGTCTGACCAAGGGGAAGCTGTGTTCACGGCAAAGCAATCAGGTATTATCGCAGGTGTGGAATTGATTAAAGAAGGATTTCATTTAATAGACCCTGACGTGAAAGTGAATTTGGAGAAAAAAGATGGAGATGTTCTTAATCCTGGAGATAAAATAGCTACCGTTTCAGGACCCGTGCGATCTATTTTGACCGGTGAACGGGTAATCTTAAACTTACTTCAAAGAATGAGTGGCATTGCCACGATGACGCACAAAGCCGTAGCGCTGCTTGGCAGCTCACATACGCGTATATGTGACACGCGAAAAACAACGCCTGGTATGCGAATGTTAGAGAAGTATGCCGTTCGTGCTGGAGGAGGTTATAATCATCGTTTTGGATTGTACGATGGCGTCATGTTAAAAGATAACCATATTGCACATGCAGGATCTATTCTAGACGCTGTTGTGAAAGTAAGAGAGCAGGTTGGACATATGGTTAAGGTGGAAGTAGAAATTGAAAACAAAAGTCAGTTGCTAGAAGCAATAGAGGCAGGAGCAGATGTTATTATGTTCGATAACTGTTCTCCAGAAGTCATTAAAGATTGGATACCACTGGTTCCCGCTCATATTGTCACAGAAGCATCCGGTGGAATTACGCTTGGCACGCTCCATTCTTTTAGGGACAGCGGAGTGGACTATATTTCACTTGGAGCTTTAACGCATTCAGCAGGGGCTATCGATATCAGCTTGGACTTATTAACAGAAAGGGGAACAGGAAATCATGAGTTTATTACAAACGCTTCAGCAGCAAACGCTGCCCGCTAAATATACGGAGCTCACAGAAAATGAAATGAAAAGAAGAGTACTAGAAATCAAGAAAAAGCTCGGAAGCAAATTGTTTCTGCTCGGCCATCATTATCAAAAAGATGAAGTGTACGAATTTGCAGATGCGGTAGGAGACTCCTTACAGCTGGCTCAAATAGCAGCTGAAAATAGAGAAGCTGAGCATATTGTGTTTTGCGGCGTTCACTTCATGGCAGAAACAGCTGATATTTTAACAGCTGAAAATCAAAAAGTCATTTTACCCGATATGCGAGCTGGCTGTTCAATGGCTGATATGGCTACTATTCAGCAAACAGAAAAGGCATGGCCTGTCTTACAGGATCTTTTCGGAGATACGATTATTCCGCTTACGTATGTGAACTCTACAGCTGCAATTAAATCTTTTGTAGGTGAACATGATGGGGCAACAGTAACATCTTCAAATGCAAAAAATATGGTGGAGTGGGCATTTTCTAAAAAAGAGCGCATTCTCTTTTTGCCAGATCAGCATTTAGGCAGAAACACTGCTTATGATTTAGGTGTTGGACTAGATGAAATGGCCATTTGGAATCCTATTGAAGAAATACTTGAATATGAAGGGGATATAAACAACATCAAGGTGATTCTGTGGAAAGGTCACTGT
Source organism: Priestia sp. 10L35 (assembly GCF_056395685.1). NCBI lineage: Bacteria > Bacillati > Bacillota > Bacilli > Caryophanales > Bacillaceae > Priestia > Priestia sp. 10L35. The sequence continues at coordinate 255,806 of NZ_JBFTKA010000001.1, forward strand.
TCTGTGCACGAAAATTTCACGGTTAAAAATATTGATTATTTACGCGAGAAGCAGCCTGAGATGAATATTATTGTTCATCCGGAGTGTTCTTATGAAGTGGTGCAAAAATCAGATTATGCAGGTTCTACAAAATATATTATTGATACAATTGAAAAAGCTCCTTCAGGCTCTAAATGGGCCATTGGCACGGAAATGAACTTAGTGAAACGGATTATCAACAGTCATCCGGATAAAGAAATTGTTTCGCTTAATCCCTATATGTGTCCTTGTTTGACGATGAACCGAATTGATTTGCCTCACTTGCTGTGGGCTTTAGAAAGCATTGAAGAAGGAACAGAAGTGAATCAAATCAAGGTGGATAAACATACAGCACAAGGGGCGATCAAAGCGCTAACGAATATGTTAGAACGAGCATAAAGATTTTTAAGACAATTAAAAAGAGAAGGTCTAAAAGAAGACTTATTGACATATTGTTTGTGTTGATAAGTCTTTTTTTCTTTATCATAAAAACTTGAACCAAACTGTGGGCAAAATGAATAAAAAAATGGTTCAAGGCATATCTTGTGATGAACAAACAGAACTTACTTTGATTTTGCACATATAGATGGCAGAGACTCTACTCGGGAGGGGAATGACGTTGAAAATCCATATCGTTCAAAAAGGGGATACCCTTTGGAAAATCGCTGAAAAGTATGGGGTTAATTTTGAAGAGTTAAAAAAAGCGAATTCTCAATTAAGCAATCCAGACATGATCATGCCTGGAATGAAAATTAAAGTGCCGACAAGCGGAGTGCCTGTTCAAAAAGAAGGAGCTCCTTCACCTGGTATAAAAGAAATGCCTAAAGTTCAACACCCTTATAGTGACCAATCCACAAAAGCTTATCCAGTAACGGAAATTGATGAAAGTCCGGATGAGAAAAAGTCAGCTAATCAGCCTGCTCAAACACCGTTTATGCAACCGATAAAAGAAGCACCAATTGCGCAGCCAAAGAAAGAAGCACCGATTGCTCAACCGAAAAAGGAAGCGCCGATTGCGCAGCCAAAGAAAGAAGCACCGGTCGCACAGCCTAAAAAAGAAGCACCAATTGCGCAGCCTAAAAAAGAAATGCCAGTTGCGCCAAAGCTTCCTAAATTAAAGCCAATTGCACCTGAGATTGATATTAACAATTATTACACCGTTAATATGGCGATGCAGGCTCCAAAAAAAGAAGCACCAAAAGAACTGCCTAAGCATGAATCGCCAGAAAGTCCTGAGATGGAGAGTATAGAAATGCCTCCTCAAATGCCATGTTACCCAATCATGCCGATATCGCCTGTGATGCCAGGCTGCGGATTTAATTATATGCCGTGTCATCCGCCAATGTATGCACCGCAGCCATATCCAATGCCAATGTATCAACAGGCTCCAATGTATCATCACGGTTATGAAAACGAATCGTTTGAAGAACATGCGATGGGCGCTCACATGGCACCGATGCCAATGTATCCAATGATGCCACACAGCTGCTATGGACCGGTACAATGTTCTCCTTGTCCGCCTCCATGGGGATATCAGCAGCCCGTTTATCCGGCCTATCATCAAGCACCGATGTATCCACAAGTGCAAGGAGCTATGACGGGTGGCCATTATGAAAGTTCTTCCGATGGTTATGGAAACGCGCCTTACCATTATGGGCAGCACTATGCGCCACAGCAGCAAGGAGACTGCGGCTGCGGTGAACCAAGACCTGAAGACTATGCACCACAGCAGCCTTATCCACAGTACCAACAGCAGGTACCTTATGGCTTTCAGGACCCAAGGGCACCCTATCCAGCCCCATATGGCATGATTGGTGTACCTCCGTATCCTGCGTTTGATCCAAATGCATTTAGTATTCCAGAATACGATGAGTACGACGAAGATGAAGATTGATTATTATACACGAGACGATTTTAATTTAAATCGTCTCTTTCTCTATTTGAAAAAAAGAGATATTCACGTTGAGACCTATCGTATGAAAAAGCCTCATGTTATCATAGCGGATACGAATAAAGGAAAAAAAGTAATAAAAGCATACAGAGACAAAGGTAAAATTGAACATGTTTATCATTTTTTATCTCAGATTCAACAAGGGTATGCTGTTAATTTCGAAGCTTACCCAGAAGGTGAACTTTATATAAAGGACCGTCATTTGTACTGGGCGATGATGCCTTTTGTTAAGCAAGTAAAAGAGGTAACGTATGAAAGTTTTCAGGATCGGGAAGAAGTATTACAAACATTGATTCGTTATCATGGAGAAGTTCATAAAAAGAAACTAGCCGCGTATACAAAGCTTTCTGAGTATGACCTTATTTTAAAATGGAAAAAGCGGCTTTCCTCTTTTCGAGAAACATCACATGTATTTAGGGAATTTAATCAATTTCATGTATATAAAGACATTGCGACTTGGGGAGAAAAAGCTTTAGTCTTAATGGAACGTTTCAAAGATAGTGAGTTAAACTGTTCCATTATTCACGGTGACGTTGCTTCACATAATTTCTTGAAAACAAACCACTTGGGTATTGTTATGATTGATTTTGACTTATCGGCTAAAGCTCCTGCTCTTTATGACTATGTCCAGCTTGCCCAGCGCTTTTTGCCTTACGTCCAGTGGTCGATGAAAGAACTACTTCAACACTCGAAAATAAAAGAATTAAGCAAGCAGCGTTTTTTTCTTGCTTCTTTGCTATTTCCATCGATGCTGATGAGAAACTGGAATATAAATGCCTCTGCTTTATCATGGGCAAACCGTCAAAGATTAATGCAGCAATCGGTTGAAGAATGGTCCCAGCGTACACGTTTTTATCGAGTGATTTACCAGTACTTACAAAACCTACATGACATGTAAAGAGTTTATAAACACTTCATCGAATAAGAAACGGCTCGTCTTTTAATCCTAATAGTAAGCTCAGAGTAAGTAGAGCTTAAATTAGGGGGCGATTATGTTGAATAGGTATGTAGCAACTTCTTTAGCTTTTGCATGTATGATGGGACTTGGCGCTTGTAATAACAAAGACCAAGGTATGGAACAGCGCTATACAGATACGACACAGCCTGTTGGCTATCATACAAATGAAAAAGCGAATGAACATCGCGTAGATAATCCGAAAGGTCCAATGACTGAAGTTTTAGATGGGAATGGAACACCTAATTATCCTTTAAATGTAAGTGATGGACGTTTTGACAATCCGACAAACCCTTATGGAAACATCAATAATACAAATGATCGTACAAATGGCGTTGCTAATATGTATTATGGTGAAGATTATCCAAAAGACTTTACGGAAAAAGTGGCTGATCGAGCTGCAAGCGTTAAAGGTGTAGAAAATAGCCGCGCCGTTGTCCGTGGAGATCAGCTATTAGTTGCTGTAGATCCGGCCAAAGACATAAATAACGGCCGTTTAAAACAAAACGTGCTCGATAAAGTAAAGCCTATTGCAAAGGACTACAATGTTCAAGTAAAAGTAGATCATGATGTATTTATGAACGCTCGTTCTCTTGATGACGATATTCGAAATGGAAAAGACCGAAATACGATTCAAACTAATTTCAATGGTCTATTTGAATCAGTTGATGAGAATGTCAATCATAAACATCGTTAAATGAAGAAGCAGCTGTCTGTGAAGGACGGCTGTTTTTTTGATGAGAAGACATATAAAAAAGCTGCCATTGAAGCCAGGCAGCTATTCCTCGAACATGTAACTATTAATTTTTCTTGTTAGAAGCAGATTTGTTTGTTGTTTTGGATTCAGCTTCTTCCTTTTGAGCGTTAGTTTCATTTTGTTTGAGGCGACCTTCTCTTTTTTTCATATCTGCTGGTGCCGTAGCGACACTCTTTGTATTTTTTACATTTTTTGCAGAAGAGCTTGTCTCATTAGCTTGTGTGTTTGGCTTCTCGTTGTTAGTTGTCTGACTATTTTCGTATTCAGCTTCCACGTCGCTTGCTAGAGCTGCAGAAACTTGAGCGTAAGTATGGTCTGTATAGTTCATCATATTTTCGTATACTTCAGGGCTCGCGAGTCCATCAGGTTCTACGCTTGCTTCTTCTTTCTTAATCGTTTCAGTCCATTCTTTTGTTTCTTGAATAAGTTTTTTTCCTATAATTACTTCTTCAACAATAACTGGTCTTTTGGTTATTTCTACTCGTTCTTCCATGATTGGAACACGAATAATTTCATCTTCTGTAAGTGGCCCAGCGTTATAGTCTCCGTCAACTACAGGGCGACGTTCAATATAAAACTCTTCTCTCGTAACAGGAACGTGTACAGTTCTTTCTTCCTCTATTACTTTTTTGTGGAGTTTTACTTCACCGACTTGGACGCGTTCTTTTAAGACATCTAATTTTTCTTCACGTAGTTGGACGGCTCTATGCTCGTTGTGTTCCGTATAGGTTCCGTACGCTGGAGTTTGTTCAGAGCTTACGGCATCTATCAAGATTAGAATTTTACCAGCAGCTACATCTGTTTCGCACTGCACGGCTGAGAAGTCTGGTATGCCCATGCGGATTAATTTTGATTTCAAGCCGTTTCCTTGTTTGAGCCCCATGCCGCCTGTCATCATGGTAAAAAAGTTATCCATCATGACGCCAGCTAATGAACTTACGGCAGGTGAACCAGCTTCAATAATTACATTTGTATCGTGACCTATTTGAAATGTATTGCTTTTACTGTTAGAAATAACCATAATGTCTGTTTCTCGATAACCTTGATGCTTTAAATTATGGATAACATCTAAAGCTTCTTTCTCTGAAAAAAAAGTTCCGACTACACGTTTATTCATTCTCATTACTTCAGCTCCCTTTTTTATGAAAATAGATAATAGAAGTCCTTACAATTACTTCCACTATGTACATACCCTGCGAAAATTTAATTAAAACGTTCAAGAGAAAATTTTACAAATAGTGTGCAAATGTAACAAATACGTCATGTTTTCTTAACATAATATCGTAAAAGGGATTTGCTTCATAAAATAAGAGGATAAAAGAAAATAAGTAGGTCAAACTATTAGTGTAGATTTTCACAAAACCTTTTTAGATAATACTAAAAAGAGTATGATTAACGTGTGAGGTGAAGGTGAGTGAAGAAAGTCATTCATCAAGCAGCTTTTTTAATGCTAGTAAGTATTGTGCTTTGTATAATGCCATACCGTGCAGATGCGAATGAAAAGGAGCCGATGACATTATTTCTTGAGCGCGTGTATGTGGATGGAGTTGTAAGTCAAGAGATGATCAAAAGCCCTTCTATGACGAAAAAACAATTAATGAAAAAATATAAAAATTGGCGACTGCTTAAAGAAACGGATCAAGAGCTAGTTTTTAGAACAAGCATAGACGATATTTCACCTATTTTAAAAGAGAACGGTTATGTAGGGCTTTCTGTTAACGGTATTCTCTCAGCATTTGAAGGCAAACCAGCTTCGTCGCAGCACATTATACAATCGTTTTTTCAAATTGACATCAAAAGGCTTGAGAGCTATCAGCATGAACAATTAAAGAAAGGTATTCGCGTTCAATCAAAAGATGAATATCTTTCCCTCATTAATTTCTATAAAATCTATCAGCTCCAGCAGCGGCCGCTTTCAATCAAGTAGCCGTTTTTTAGTATGGTAAAATAATTATTGAATGCAACATTCTAAATTGCTTCTATTTGCTTTTGGCGATATGTTAAAATGGTATTCAGCAGTCTAGTATTGTATATATTTTAAAAGGTCATTCATCAATAAAAGTGTGCGGTTCTATTTTTTATAGCTATTGTAAAAATAGGTTGGCAAAGATGAAAAGAGGCAAACGTTCTCTTGAACGTCTTTTTAAAAAGCAGCTTTAAAGGAAAATAGAGAACGATGCGGGCAGGATTCTTCGTAGGCAAAGTGGAAGGTCACTGCCCGTGCGTACGTGATTAAGGAGAGAGCTTATTGTTTGATTATATCAAAGGTACTGTTACATATATAAATCCTGAGTATGTAGTAATCGAAAACAATGGGATAGGCTATCAAGTCTTTACGCCGAATCCATATGTATTTTCAATTGATGAACAACCAAAGACGGTTTACACCTATCAATATGTAAGAGAAGACGTAATTGCACTTTACGGGTTTGCTTCCCGAGAACAAAAGGATTTATTTATGAAGTTAATTAGCGTGTCAGGAATCGGCCCAAAAGGCGGTTTAGCTATTTTAGCGTCAGGTAATCCAGCGCAGGTTGTCCAAGCTGTGGAAGAGGAAGACGAGAAGTTTTTAGTTAAGTTTCCAGGAGTAGGTAAAAAAACAGCTCGACAGATGATTTTAGATTTAAAAGGAAAGCTGCATGATATTGTACCAGATGCCGTTCCTTCTTTATTTGCAGATTTGGACGCACAAGAAGTCAAATCTCAAAGTTCAGAAGCACTCGATGAAGCGATTGAAGCACTTAAAGTATTAGGTTATGCAGAAAGAGAAATCAAAAAAATTGTTCCGGCTTTAATGAAGGAAACGATGACAACGGATCAGTATATTAAAGAAGCGCTAAAACGATTATTGAAACAATAAGTAAGGGAGGAGTAAAATGGACGATCGTATTGTAACGGGAGATGTTCTTGGTGAAGAAGAAATCATCGAGCAAAGTTTGCGGCCGCAAACCTTACAGCAGTATATTGGACAGCATAAGGTAAAATCCCATCTGGACATTTTTATTAAAGCTGCCAAAATGCGAAGCGAAACGTTAGATCACGTGCTTTTATATGGTCCTCCAGGATTGGGGAAAACAACTCTTGCTACTATTATCGCTAATGAAATGGGCGTGCAAATCCGAACGACCTCAGGGCCAGCCATTGAGCGTCCAGGCGACTTAGCCGCAGTTTTAACCAGCTTAGAGCCTGGAGATGTGCTTTTTATTGATGAAATTCATCGATTAAATCGTTCGGTTGAAGAAGTACTATACCCAGCAATGGAAGATTTCTGTTTGGATATTGTTATTGGAAAAGGACCGAGTGCACGTTCCGTCCGTCTGGATTTGCCTCCGTTTACGCTAGTAGGTGCCACGACAAGAGCAGGGCTTTTATCTTCTCCTTTGCGTGATCGCTTCGGCGTTTTAAGCCGTTTAGAATATTACCAAGAAGAAGATCTTGCTTCGATAGTGGAAAGGACAGCCGCTATTTTAGATGTAGAGATTGATGAGAAAGCTACGTTTGAGATGGCTAGGCGTGCTAGGGGAACCCCGCGTATTGCGAATCGCTTGCTTCGAAGAGTCAGAGATTTTGCTCAGGTCAAAGGAGACGGAGCCATAACCGAAAGGCTTGCCAACGAAGCATTAGAAATGTTGCAGGTGGACCGTTTAGGTCTTGATCATATTGACCATAAATTATTAAGAGGGATTATCGAAAAATTTAGAGGCGGACCTGTAGGGTTAGACACCATATCGGCTACTATTGGTGAAGAGTCTCACACAATTGAAGACGTATACGAGCCGTATCTATTGCAAATCGGCTTTTTGCAGCGAACGCCGCGAGGACGAATTGTGACGCCTTTGGTTTATGATCATTTTCAGCTGGAGGTGCCTGATCAGTGAATGATATGCCTAAGATGCTTATCACATTAGGGGGCATTTTAGTCGTCATTGGGCTGTTATGGCAGTTCGTTGGCAAGCTTCCTGGCGATATTTTTATCAAAAAAGGAAATACAACCTTTTATTTCCCGATTGTGACATGTATTCTAGTAAGCGTTGTGTTATCACTTATTTTTTATGTAATTGGCAAATTTAAATAATTAAGTAGAAACAGGTGAACATTTTGAAAGTAGATTTATTTGATTTTCATTTACCAGAAGAATTGATTGCCCAAACGCCGCTTGAGCAGCGAGATGCGTCAAGACTCATGGTATTAAACAAGGAAACAGGAAGTGTGAAGCATCATATGTTTCATGACCTTCTTGATTATGTGCAAGAAGGAGATTGTTTAGTGTTAAACGACACGCGTGTTCTTCCTGCACGATTATTTGGGACAAAAGAAGATACAGGTGCTAATATTGAAGTATTGCTTTTAAAACAAACACAAGGCGATACGTGGGAGACGCTTGTAAAACCGGCTAAGCGAGTAAAAGAAGGCACGGTTATTTCGTTTGGTGACGGACGTCTGACAGCTGTATGTAAAGAAACGAGCGACCAAGGCGGACGTTTGTTGGAATTCAACTATGAAGGCATCTTTTATGAGGTTCTGGAACAACTGGGAGAAATGCCGCTGCCGCCTTATATTAAAGAACGCTTGGATGATCAAGAGCGCTACCAAACGGTTTTTGCTCGCGAACAAGGTTCTGCAGCAGCGCCAACAGCAGGTCTTCACTTTACAGAAGAGATGCTTGAACAGTTAAAAGAAAAAGGTGTGCATATTGCATTTTTAACGCTTCATGTCGGATTGGGTACATTCCGTCCAGTCAGCGTTGACGACTTAGAAGAGCACGATATGCACTCAGAGTTTTATCAAGTGAGTGAAGGAACCGCTGCTTTACTAAACAGCGTACGCGAAAAAGGCGGTCGCATTATTTCAGTAGGCACAACTTCTACCCGTACCCTTGAAACGATTGCAACTGAGCATAACGGCAAATTTGTTGCTTCTTCAGGCTGGACCAACATTTTTATCTTCCCAGGGTATGAATTTAAAGCAATTGATGGAATGATTACAAATTTCCACCTTCCAAAATCTACGCTCATTATGCTTGTAAGTGCCTTAGCAGGAAGAGAAAACGTCATTTCTGCCTATGAACAAGCTGTAGCAGAGAAGTATCGCTTTTTCAGCTTCGGCGACGCGATGCTAATTTTGTAATTTAACATGAAAGGAATACATCAATGACAGCAATTCGTTACGAACATATAAAAACTTGTAAACAAACAGGAGCGCGTTTAGGGATTGTCCATACGCCTCACGGCTCATTTGAAACGCCTATTTTTATGCCAGTAGGCACATTAGCTACAGTAAAAACAATGTCTCCGGAAGATTTAAAAGCAATGGGAGCAGGCATTATTTTAAGTAATACGTATCATTTATGGCTTCGTCCTGGTCATGAAATTGTTAAAAAAGCGGGAGGCCTTCATAAATTTATGAACTGGGATCGTCCCATCTTAACGGATTCAGGCGGCTTCCAAGTTTTTAGCTTAAGTGATTTGCGCCGTATTGAAGAAGAAGGCGTCCATTTCCGCAACCATTTGAATGGAGACAAGCTTTTCTTATCTCCAGAAAAAGCGATGGACATTCAAAATGCGCTTGGGTCTGATATTATGATGGCATTTGATGAATGCCCACCTTATCCAGCAGAATATGACTACTTAAAACGTTCAGTTGAACGCACAAGCCGCTGGGCAGAGCGATGCCTTGAGGCTCACAGCCGCCCTCAAGACCAAGGTCTTTTTGGGATTGTTCAAGGCGGAGAATTTGAAGATTTACGCCGTCAAAGTGCAGCTGATTTAGTTTCAATGGACTTCCCAGGTTATGCTGTTGGAGGCCTGTCAGTTGGAGAACCAAAAGATGTGATGAATCGTGTGCTTGAGTTTACGACGCCATATTTACCAACCGACAAACCACGTTATTTAATGGGAGTAGGATCACCTGACTCGTTAATTGATGGAGCGATTCGCGGGATCGATATGTTTGATTGCGTATTACCAACGCGTATTGCACGTAACGGAACGCTTATGACAAGCGAAGGTCGTCTTGTTGTTAAAAATGCAAAATATGCAGAAGACTTCGGTCCGATTGATCCAAACTGTGACTGCTACACATGTCAAAATTATTCAAGAGCGTATATTCGCCACTTAATTCGTTGTAATGAAACGTTTGGAATTCGTTTAACATCTTACCATAACTTATATTTTCTGCTAAACTTAATGGAGCAAGTCCGTGAAGCCATTCGCGAAGACCGACTTGGCGATTTCCGCGATGAGTTCTTTGAAAAATATGGGTTTAACGGCCCGGACGCAAAGAATTTCTAGGTCACTACAGGAATTTTCATCAAATTTATGAATGAGTACCTGTTGATAATATAAATAAAAGGAGGAGTTTTCATGGGTGTTTTACAAAATATTTGGCCATTACTTTTAATGTTTGTCATTTTCTATTTCTTGTTAATCCGTCCACAGCAAAAACGTCAAAAAAACGTACAGCAAATGCAATCAGCACTTAAAAAAGGTGATAAGGTTGTTACAATTGGCGGTATGCACGGTTTGGTAGACGCAATCGATGAGTCACAAGTTGTGGTTCGCAGCACTGACGGTTCAAAATTAACGTTTGACCGCAATGCTATTCGTGAAGTAAGAAGCGTAGATTAATAAAAAAAACGTCACGTACATGTACGTGACGTTTTTTTATGCTTCTCGTGAACCGGCAATGTTTACGCCAACAATTCCCCCCAGAATAGCGACTCCAATAAATCCAGCGTGAAATAGAAGCTGCTGTGCAGAAAACAGGTGACTATAGCCGAGAAATTGTAGTGAAAACATTAAAAAAGAATAAGAAATACCAGTGGCTCCTCCAACGAGAAGTCCTTTTGAACCGTTTCGTCCTCCCGCGATAAATCCTCCGATAAACAGTGTAATAAATGAGAGAATAAGTAAAAATAAACGGACCGACTGTTCTTCAAGCGATGTAAACTTTAAAATAAGCGAAAAGATAATGCTAATCGCTAAAGCCATCACTAAGATTGTTGCTACTCCTGCAAATACAGCGTTGCTCATTCGTTTTGCACCCAACTTGTTTCCCCCTTATGAAATAAAAAGATAGGTGAACCCTTAGTACGAGCATATTCGGGATGACTTCAAAATAGACGCATAAAAGTAAGGCTATTTTAAAATAAATGGTACAAACTACAAGGGAATACATAAAGGAGGTCTTTGCAGTGGAACTATTGATTATGGTTGCGCGAACCGTGCTTTTATACGTAGTAGTTTTAATTATTTTTCGCGTCATGGGTAAAAGGGAAATAGGAGAGCTGAGCATTTTGGATTTAGTTGTCTTTATTATGATTGCTGAAATGGCAGTAATGGCTATTGAAAACCCAAAAGATCCTTTGCTGTATTCAATTCTTCCGATGTTAACGCTTCTTATTATTCAAATCGGCTTAGCTATATGGTCTCTTAAAAGCAATCGAATGCGAAACTTTATTGATGGCAAACCTAGTATTATCATTGAAAATGGAAAAATAAACGAACATGAAATGAAAAGGCAGCGATATAACTTCAATGACTTGCTCGTGCAGCTGCGTGATAAAAATATAAAAAATGTAGCTGATGTTGAATTTGCTATTTTAGAATCTTCAGGAAGGCTATCCGTGTTTGAGAAAGATCAGCAATCAGGTGAAAAAGGCAATTTGAATTTGCCTTTTATCATTGACGGCATTATTCAAGAAGAGCATCTGCTGCATGAACATAAAACGACGGAATGGTTAAGGACAGAGCTGGAAAAGCGAGGGTATTCAAACTTAGATAAGATTTCATATTGCAGCTACGACAACGGAAAATTTTTTATAGATTTGGTAGATGTGAAAAAATAAAACGCGGATTGCTCCGCGTTTTATTTTCGTTTAAAATAGCGTAAAACAGAAAAACGGTTTAATTCTTCTTTTGTTATCAGTCTAAAAAGCAGCAAAAACAGTACGTATACAACGCTTGTAAGTGCAATCGATAAAACGGTTCGTAAGCTCAAAGGGATGGAAGTGAAAAGGTTCATATAAGCGAAGTGTCCGGTAAAACCTGATATTCCCATTACAGAAAAACTGCGAAGATACTCAAACACATGAATCTTATACGTGATTTTTTTCATGACGGTAGACAGGTGTAAAAGAGTGACAAGCATCATTCCCACAACAATTGCAAGACCAGCTCCCATAATGCCTAGGTTTGGCTGAGTTGCGAGTAAGAAGATAAGAGATGTTTTGACCGCTGCTCCTATAAAACTGTTAATCATGGCGGCTTTTGCAAGGTCTAGCGCCTGCAGAACAGCTTGAAGCGGCCCTTGAAAGTAATAAAAGATAAAAAAAGGCGCCATGACTTTGACAAAAATAGCAGCTTTGTCAGAACCATACATCAATTCCATTACCGGATTAGCAAATACATAAAGAACAACAACGGCTAGCCCGCCTGTTACAAACGACAAGCGGAGAGCTTGATGAAGCCGATATTCGATTTGCTTCATTTGATTCTGTGCAAGAGATTCACTGATTGCGGGAACCAAAGACGTGGATAGAGACACCGTTACAAAAGAAGGCAGCATCAGGAGAGGGAGTGCAAAGCCTGTTAATTCTCCGTACTGCTTCGTTGCTACAGCTGTCGCTACTCCTGCAATTGCTAAACTTTGAGCTACTACAATCGGTTCTAAAAACCAAGAAATTGACCCAATCATGCGGCTTCCTGTCGTGGGAAGAGCAATTCGCATTAAGTCAAAGAACGTATCTTTGCCCGCATGTAAAGAAGCAAAAAATTTTCGTCTTACCGTTATTTTCTTCTTTCGCTTGAACATAAACATCATATAAAACAGTGAAGCTAGTTCTCCAAATACGGAAGATAGCATAGCACCAGCCGCAGCGTACTCAATTCCATAGGGCAAAAATGCTTTTGTACATACGGCAATTAACGTAATGCGCACCACTTGTTCGATAATTTGAGAATAAGCAGCAGGCTTCATTTGCTGCTTTCCTTGAAAATATCCGCGGATGACAGACGAGACGGCGATGATTGGAATAACTGGAATAATCGCAAGCAGCGGATAGATCGTACGTGAATCTGTAAAGAAGGTTTTTGCTACAACGGGAGCGAATAATATTAGTCCGAGCGTAAATAAAACGCTCAGCGTACACGTAATACTTAAAGAGACGACAAGTATTTTTTTTATTTTATGCCTGTCACCTAAAGCTTCTGCTTCTGCCACTAACTTGGATATGGCAACCGGTAGCCCAAGCTGTGTTAAGGTGATTACTAATACCAGCGTGGGGACCGCCATCATATAAAGTCCCACACCTTCGTCTCCAATCATTCGAGCCACCACAATTCGATTGACAAACCCGAGTACACGTGTAATTAAGCCAGCAATTATTAAAATAATAGTTCCCTGTAAAAATTTAGACATATACTCACTGCTTTCTTGAGGTTTATACAGTGAATATATGCGTCCCCGGTGTCCAAGCATGACAAGTATTCCTCATACGAGAAAGAAATTTTACGCGAAATGTCAAACAGAAAGGAGGATCGATATGACACATCCATTTATTTCAGCTTCGAAAGAACTTATACAGCCTGTCTTATCCAGCAAAATGGAAGAATTTCATATGCTTGGATATGAAGAAGTAACGGAGAACGATTTATTGAGTTATTTAGAAATGAAAAAATGGAAAAAAGAAAAGGAGCTATCTCTCCATCAAGTGGTAAATGATATTTTATCTGTTAAGATCACGCAGGTGATGAGCTATGTAACAATTGAATCTTATAAATCTGATATGTTCTCAAGTGTTAATAATGGAGAAGACTGGAAAGAATTATTAAAGTAGAGTTTGTAAAATACATGTATTAAAATTTGATAAGGTCTTTATTTGACAGACATTAGGTTATGAATGATAATTAGATTGGTCATTTATCTATTGTTATCATTTCATGTTTTTTACATAAGAAGGAGGATTTTCTGTCGATGGTTAAAAGAGGACGTATCGTTGCCTTTTTCCTCTTAGTACTGCTTGTGTTTAGTACAATCGGAACAACGATGACTGGAATTACAAAAGATATTAAACTTGGCCTCGACCTTCAAGGTGGATTTGAAATTTTATATAAAGTCAGTCCAGCTAAAAAAGGCGATGTCATTGACAAAAAGGCACTTAACAGCACGGTTGAAGCGCTGCGTCAACGTGTCGATGTACTGGGAGTTAGTGAGCCTAGCATTCAAATTGAAGGAAATGACCGTATCCGCGTTCAGCTAGCTGGTGTCACGAATCAAAAGCAAGCCAGGGATCTGTTATCAACTCAAGCAAACTTAACGTTCCGTGACGTGAACGATAAGGTGCTGATGGATGGTACAGACTTAGCGCAAGGCGGAGCAAAGCAATCGTTTGACCAAAGTAATCAGCCTAGCGTCTCACTAAAGTTAAAAAATGCGAAAAAATTTGAAAAGATCACGCGAGAGCTTTCTCAAAAACCAGCACCTAACAATTTAATTGTCATTTGGCTGGACTATGAAGAAGGAAAAGACTCGTACCAAAAAGAAGCGACAAAACAAAATCCGAAGTATCTATCTGCAGCCTCTGTTAGCAGCGTGTTAACACAGCCAGATGTTGAGATTTCAGGTGGAAACTTCACAGTGAAAAGTGCAACACAGCTGGCGGAATTACTAAACGCCGGGTCGCTGCCGGTTAAATTGGATGAGCTATACTCTACATCCGTTGGAGCACAGTTTGGAGAAGAAGCTCTTCACACGACTATATTAGCGGGTATTATCGGCATCGGAATTATCTTCCTTTACATGCTGTTTTTCTACCGTTTACCGGGGCTTATTGCTATTATTACACTCAGTTTCTATATCTACTTGAACTTAGTTGTATTTGACTTGATGCACGTGGTTATGACGCTTCCAGGTATCGCGGCTCTTATTCTCGGCGTAGGTATGGCAGTAGACGCGAATATCATTACCTACGAGCGGATTAAAGATGAACTCAAAACAGGAAGGTCTGTTATATCGGCATACCGGGCAGGAAATCGTCGCTCTCTTGCGACCATTTTTGATGCCAATATTACAACGATGCTAGCGGCTCTTGTATTGTTCTTTTATGGTCAAAGTTCAGTAAAAGGATTTGCTACAACGTTAATGATCGGGATTGTACTAAGCTTTATTACGGCCGTATACGGTACGCGGTTATTAATGAGTCTTTTAGTAAATAGCCGCTGGTTTGATAAAAAACCAGGCTACTTTGGCGTAAAGAAAGAACAAATTCACGACCTAAGTAAAGACGACGGCACAACCGTTTTGCCTACAGCATGGGATAAACTTGATTTTGTTAAATACCGTAAAGCATTCTTCACGTTCTCAAGCGTCCTTGTTATTATCGGTATTATCTCGGTTGTTGTGTTCAGATTGAACCTTGGTATTGACTTTACGAGCGGAACTCGTATAGAGATTCCAGCAAATCATACCGTGACACAGTCTGAGATACAGCGTGAAATGAAGTACATTAATATCAAAACGGATGACGTAGTCATTACAGGAAAAGGTAATGACACGGGTGTCGTACGTGTAGTTGGGGTCTTGAATAAAAAAGAAATTGCCAATTTAAAAGATCATTTTAAAGATAAATATGGTTCTGAACCAAATGTAAGCACCGTTTCGCCGACGGTTGGAAAAGAACTGGCGAAAAATGCAATGATGGCAATTGCCATTGCTTCAATTGGAATTATTATCTATGTAACGATACGGTTTGAGTTTTACATGGCACTTGCAGCCGTGCTTGCCCTGTTGCATGATGCGTTCTTTATCGTTACGGTCTTCAGCTTAACGAAGTTAGAGGTTGATTTAACGTTTATTGCTGCTGTCTTGACGATTGTTGGTTACTCAATTAACGATACGATCGTTACGTTTGACCGCATTCGTGAAAATATGCAGAAATTTAAATCCAAAACGTTTGACGACTTAGCGTTTATCGTAAATCTAAGTTTGCGTGAAACGTTTACTCGTTCGATGAATACCGTGTTAACAGTTGTGATTGCAGTTGTAGCACTTCTTCTATTCGGAAGTGAATCGATTCAAAACTTCTCAATTGCTCTGTTAGTAGGTTTAATCCTTGGTGCATATTCATCTGTGTTTATTGCTGCTCAGCTATGGCTTGTGTGGAAAGGAAAACAGTTGAAGCGTGAGGAACAAAAAGAAGTAGAAAGCAAGTAATTCAAAAACGTGCGAAGTATTCGCACGTTTTTTTTGTGCGTGAAAATTCAAGA
This sequence comes from Priestia sp. 10L35, assembly GCF_056395685.1. Taxonomy (NCBI): domain Bacteria; kingdom Bacillati; phylum Bacillota; class Bacilli; order Caryophanales; family Bacillaceae; genus Priestia; species Priestia sp. 10L35. The sequence goes on from NZ_JBFTKA010000001.1 coordinate 271,750, forward strand.
CGTACTGTCAGAAAAATGTGCTTATTTTCTTTCGTTGCTCCATTTCATCCACTCTAGTATAATAATGTGGGTTAAGGGGTGAAGAGACATGTTACAGTCAAAAAAACGTTGGAATGTTCAAGAATGTGATGAACAACTTGTTAATGAATTTGTAGAAAACCTCAATATTACACCTCTAGTAGCTTCGTTATTACTTAATAGAGGCATGACAACAGTAGAAGCGGCGCGTGAGTTTTTACACGTTGATGCACAAACGTTCCACGATCCGTTTTTGTTGCACGATATGGACAAAGCAGTAGCTCGTATTCAGCAAGCAATTGATCATAATGAAAAAATTATGATCTATGGAGATTACGATGCTGACGGCGTCAGCAGCACTTCTGTTATGTTAACTGCTTTACAGCAGCTTGGAGCTGATGTTGATTTTTATATTCCTAATCGCTTTACAGAAGGTTATGGGCCGAATAAGGCGGCATTTGATAAAATAAACGCGGGCGGCTATCAGCTGGTGATTACGGTAGACACAGGTATTTCGGCAGTCGAAGAAACTGCGTATGCACGTGAATTAAATTTTGATTTAATTATTACCGATCACCACGAGCCGGGGCCAGTTTTACCGGATGCTTATGCAATTATTCATCCAAAGCTGCCGGGAAGTACATATCCATTTAAAGAACTGGCAGGTGTAGGGGTGGCTTTTAAACTCGCTCATGCGCTGTTAGGGGAGCTTCCGGAACATTTGTTAGAACTAGCAGTAATTGGGACAATTGCTGACTTAGTTCCTTTAGTCGACGAAAACCGCTTAATTGCTCGCAAAGGTCTTGATTATCTCAAGCTCACGAAGCGCACCGGAATTGAAGCGCTGCTGAGCGTATGTGGAGTAAAACGTGAAGAAATTAATGAGGATACAATTGGATTTGCGATGGCTCCTCGCATTAATGCAGTAGGACGTCTTCAAGATGCCGATCCAGCTGTTCATTTGCTTATGACGACAAATGCTGAAGAGGCAAAAGGTTTAGCTAAAGAAATTGATGCGTTAAACAAGGAAAGGCAGCAAATCGTAAACGATATTACAGAAGAAGCCGTTGAATTTGTTGAGAGTATGTATCCTCCGGGTGAAAACAGCGTTCTTATTGTAGAGGGAGAAGGATGGAATGCAGGCGTTGTTGGAATTGTCGCTTCTAGGCTCGTAGAAAAATTCTACAGACCAACAATTGTACTAAGTATTGACTCTGAAAACCGTATTGCCAAGGGTTCAGCAAGAAGTATCGAAGGTTTTGACTTATTCGCGAACTTATCTAAGTGCCGTGACATTTTGCCACATTTTGGAGGGCACCCAATGGCAGCCGGCCTGACATTAAACAGCGATGATGTAGAAGAGCTGCGCAGACGTCTTAATGAACAAGCAAGCAACGTGTTAACCAAACAGGATTTTATTCCAATTACATCAGTTGATACAGTATGCACAACAGAGGAAATTACGATGGAAAACATTGAACAAATGAGTGCGCTTGCTCCATTTGGTATGCATAACCCGAAGCCAAAAGTTCTCATTAAAGATGTTCATACAACATCTATGCGGAAAATTGGTGCTAATAAAAATCATTTAAAACTCGTATTTGAAGACAGCGGTGTATCGGTTGATGCAGTAGGATTTGGGTTAGGCTATATATTAGATGAAGTATCTCCTATAGCTAAAGTATCATTAGTAGGTGAACTATCTATTAATGAGTGGAATAATATGCGCAAGCCGCAGCTGATGGTGGAAGATATTTCTGTAGATGAATGGCAGATGTTTGATTATCGCAGTGCAGTTGATGTCAAACGTTTCTTTCAGCAGGTATTTACGGATCAAATGAAAGTTGTTGCTTTCCACGCTTCAACAATTGATAAATACAAGTCGTTGCTGCCGATGGAGCATGTTGTTCTTATTCAAGATGAAGAACAGGCAAAAGCATGTATGTTTGCAGGGGAACAAATCGTTTTATTAGATTTGCCTCCTTCACAGAAATGGCTTGAATGTTTGTTTGTCCAAGGTATCCCTTCTAGACTATACGCTATTTTCTTAACGGAAGAAGACCATTATTTTGATACAATCCCAACTCGCGATCATTTTAAATGGTTTTACGGCTTTTTAGCGAAAAAGGGTCCATTTGATTTAAAACGCTACAAAGAAGATTTAGCGATTCATAAGGGCTGGTCAAAAGAAACGATTGATTTTATGGCAAAGGTGTTTTTTGAGTTAGAATTTGTTACAATAAACAATGGCTTAATTTCGTTAGTGAAAAATTCTGCGAAACGTGATTTAATAGAATCTGCGACTTATCGCCAAAAGCAGCAGCAGATTGAAATAGAAAAAAACTTTATTTATACGTCATATGTACAGCTTAAAAATCAATTTCAAGATATTTTTAAGCGTTCGATGGAATGAGGAGGCAACATTAGAATGAATTTTAAAGATTATATTACAATTGTACCTGACTGGCCAAAACCAGGTATTACATTTAAAGATATCTCAACATTAATGGACAATGGTGATGCATACCGTGCCGCAACGGATGAGATTGTAAAATATGCGAATGATAAACAAGTTGATATTATCGTAGGACCGGAAGCTCGCGGATTTATCGTTGGTTGTCCAGTAGCATATGCGTTAGGTATCGGTTTTGCACCTGTTCGTAAAGAAGGAAAATTACCGCGTGAAGTAATCAAAGTAGATTACGGTTTAGAATACGGTAAAGACGTATTAACGATTCACAAAGATGCAATTAAGCCAGGTCAGCGCGTGTTGATTACAGATGATTTATTAGCAACAGGCGGTACAATTGAAGCGACAATTAAGCTTGTCGAAGAATTAGGCGGAATTGTTGTTGGAGCTGCGTTCTTAATTGAACTTTCTTACCTTGATGGCCGTGACAAACTAGACGGTTATGATGTATTCACATTAATGACGTATTAAGAAGAACGATCACATAAAGAAGAGTACCTGATACAGGTGCTCTTTTTTCGTTAAAAAACGTTAATACGTAAAATGGAAATGATGTAAATTTGATAAATTAAACGCAAAGGCTTTACATCCTTGGATTTTTTCAAGATAATAGTTACAATATGAATTAAAAATGCTAGTTGATAAAAGGTGATTTCATGGCAAATGAGCAAGTCCTAACAGCGGAACAGGTCATTGACAATACGAAGCGATATTTAAATGAAGAAGATGTGGCTTTTGTACAAAAAGCATATGATTTTGCAAAAGAAGCTCACAAAGAACAATATCGCAAGTCGGGTGAACCATATATTATCCACCCGATTCAAGTCGCAGGAATTTTAGTTGATCTAGATATGGATCCAGCAACAATTGCAGCTGGATTTCTACATGATGTGGTTGAAGATACAGAGATAACACTAAAAGATTTAGAAAAAGCTTTTAATGAAGAAGTAGCAATGTTAGTAGACGGCGTAACAAAACTGGGAAAAATTAAATATAAGTCTAAAGAAGAGCAGCAGGCTGAAAATCACCGCAAGATGTTTGTAGCAATGGCTCAAGATATTCGAGTCATACTGATCAAACTTGCGGATCGTCTTCATAACATGCGTACGCTAAAGCATTTACCGCAGGAAAAACAGCGACGCATTTCAAATGAAACGCTTGAAATTTTTGCTCCTCTTGCTCATCGTCTTGGTATTTCAAAAATTAAGTGGGAGCTTGAAGATACAGCTTTACGTTACTTAAATCCTCAGCAATATTATCGCATTGTAAATTTGATGAAGAAAAAGCGTGCGGAACGCGAGCAGTATTTGGCTGAAGTTATTGATGAAGTTCGAGAGCAAGTAGATGAAGTGTCGATTAAAGTTGAAATTTCAGGACGTCCAAAACATATTTATTCCATCTATCGTAAAATGGCACTGCAAAACAAGCAGTTTAATGAAATTTACGATTTACTAGCTGTGCGCATTATTGTAAATAGCATTAAAGACTGCTATGCGGTGTTAGGAATTATTCACACTTGCTGGAAGCCAATGCCGGGACGTTTCAAAGATTATATTGCAATGCCAAAACAAAATATGTACCAGTCTCTTCATACGACGGTTATCGGACCAAAAGGTGATCCGTTAGAAGTTCAAATTCGAACGTTTGACATGCACCAAATTGCTGAGTATGGAATTGCTGCTCACTGGGCTTACAAAGAAGGAAAAACAGCTGAGCATGCTTCATTTGAAGAAAAGTTGACGTGGTTCAGAGAAATTTTAGAATTTCAAAATGACGCAAACGATGCAGAAGAATTTATGGAATCTCTAAAAGTTGATTTGTTTTCTGACATGGTTTACATTTTTACGCCAAAAGGCGACGTCATTGAGCTTCCTTCGGGTTCTGTTCCAATTGATTTTTCCTATCGTATTCATTCTGAAATCGGAAATAAAACCATTGGAGCAAAAGTCAACGGCAAGATGGTTACGCTTGATTACCGTTTGAAAACGGGGGACATTATCGAAATTTTGACGTCTAAGCATTCGTATGGTCCAAGCAAGGACTGGTTAAAGCTTGCTCAAACGTCTCAAGCCAAAAATAAAATTCGCCAATTCTTTAAAAAGCAAAGCCGCGATGAAAATATTGAAAAAGGCAAAGAGCTGGTTGAAAAAGAAATTCGTCAAATGGAGTTTGACTTAAAAGAAGTATTAACAGCTGATAATATCAAACGAGTAGCGGAGAAGTTTAATTTCTCAAACGAAGATGATATGTATGCAGCTATTGGATATAACGGATTAACTGCGGCTCAAGTAGCTAATCGTTTAACCGAGAAGTGGAGAAAGCAGCGTGATCAAGAACAAGAGATCCAAATTGATGATATTGCACGCGACACTGCAGCCAAGCGTGTTCGCCAGCATAAACGAAAAGATTCCGGGGTTATCGTACCGGGTGTAGAGAACATGCTGATTCGCTTGTCTAAATGCTGTAATCCAGTTCCTGGAGATGAGATTGTTGGTTTTATTACAAAGGGGCGAGGAGTATCTGTTCATAGAGCAGATTGTTTAAACGTTCACACAGATGATGCTGAAAGCCGCCTTATTCCTGTAGAGTGGGAAACACATATTAAAGAAGGCAAAGAGTTTAACGTGGAAATTGAAATTTCCGGATACGACCGCAGAGGCTTACTAAATGAAGTTCTGCAGGTTGTAAACGAGACTAAAACGAATATTTCAGCCGTTTCAGGAAAATCGGACCGAAACAAAATGGCTACGATTCATATGTCAATTTCTATTCATAACATCAGTCACCTTCATAAAGTGGTTGAGCGCATTAAGCAGCTTCGAGACATTTATTCAGTTCGCCGAATTATGCATTAAGAAAGGTAGTTATACATGAGAGTAGTCGTACAAAGAGCAAAGAATGCAAAAGTAACTGTTGCAGGAGAGACGGTCGGTGAGATTAAGCACGGATATATGCTTTTAGTGGGCATTACCCATGACGATACTGAAGCTGATGCAGAGTATGTAGCAGATAAAATTGTGAATTTGCGAGTGTTTGATGATGAGTCTGGCAAAATGAATTTGTCGCTTCTAGATGTAGAAGGAGAAATTTTATCGGTATCTCAATTTACGCTGTACGGAGATTGCCGAAAAGGCAGAAGACCAAACTTTATGGGAGCTGCTAGGCCAGATCATGCTGTAACGCTTTACAACTATTTTAATAAAGTATTATCAGAAAAAAATGTTCGAGTAGAGACCGGCGCATTTGGTGAAATGATGGACGTATCATTTACAAATGACGGACCGGTCACACTTATTGTAGAAAGCAAAGAAAAAACGCAGACTCACAGATGAGCCTGCGTTTTTTCTTTGCTTTGAAAGTAGTGATTTAATCCTTCAGCGATAGCGGACGTAATCATTTGCTGATAACTGATGGAATTAATATACGTTTCTTCCCTTTCGTTGCTTAAAAAGCCCAGTTCAATTAATGTACTCGGACGTGTATTTTCGCGAAGAACATAATAGTTTCCAAAACGTTCTCCTTTGTCTTTCAATTTTGCATGATTAATAAGGGACTGATGAATAGAATGTGTGAGTGGACTGTCCTGATGCTGATGGTAATAATACGTCATAAGGCCAGTTAGCTGTGAGCTGTTCGTACTGTTGTAGTGAATGCTTATAAAAGCATCTGCTTTAGTCGATTGCAGCGTGCGCTGTGAAAGTAGAAGGTACTCATCATGGGTGCGGGTTAAAATGACGTGTGCGCCTTCTTTTTGAAGTTTGTTTTGTAAAATAAGTGCTGTTCGGAGAGTGAGGTCTTTTTCATATGTGCCCTGTGTGCCGATGGCTCCTTTGTCTTTTCCACCATGGCCTGCATCAATAATAATTGTTTTGCCCTTTAGGTGCCGCAAGCTTTTACTCAGCGTATAGACAGGCTGACGCTGTGCTACCTGCATGCTAGGCTGAACTCTGCGAAGCGCTACGGTTTTCGTGAATTTTTTAAACACCCAGCCTTGAATACCCGAACTTTCTACATAATACCAATCTCCTTGACGGTCTGAAACGGATAGTCTTGTATTCTTCGTCAATTTATTTGTAATTGAAAATGAACGTCCTGGACCGCTCCGTACATGAAGAGAGTCAGCTGTTACAATAATGGGTTGATGCACCGGTACATTTGGGCGCTCAAATGAGGAAGAGCACAGTAATAAAAGGATACTTGCAGCCAAAACAGATACAGACTTCATGTTTAGATGGCGAATAGATAGACCTCCTTTTTATAACAAAATAGAGTATTCGATGAAAATAAAAAAAATCCTTTCTCTTATGTAAAAACATCTTTTTTGGGCAATGCTAATAAAAGGATAAGTAAGTGTAGGCAGGGAGGAAGAAACGATGAAGTTTAGTGAAAAAGGTGAACAATCATTTCAGCAGGTAAATCCGGTATTTGGCATTCATTTTCATGATTTTATTGACAGAGAAAGTGAAGCTTCATCCCTTGAGTTGGCTTCTGAATTTGGTTTAACGCTTCGAGATATTCAGAAACTAAGAAAACAATTAGACCGCTCTTAACATGAAAGGTGCTTGACAACTGCTCATTTCATTCGTAATATAGAAAGCAATTGCTAAATTAAAATGAATGTATAACATTTTTATATTGATAAGCCAAAGATCGAGAAAAGTAGTAAAGATGACACATGGCTAGAGAGGAAATGTCTTAGGCTGAAAGCATTTCTACATGATGACTTTATGAAAGAACACTCAGGAGGCTTCACTCTGAAAAGGGAAACTTAGTAGGAGATGAACGTGTTCGTGCGTTAACGAAATGAGTGGAAACATGTCATATGTTTCAATTAGGGTGGTACCACGTGAGATTAACTCTCGTCCCTACTATGGAAAAATAGTAGAGGCGAGAGTTTTTTTGTATTGTAAATTTTAAAAATAGGAGGCATATCACGTTATGTCAGTTCAAATACCTAGAGGCACACAAGATATTTTACCGGGCAAAGTAGAATATTGGCAGTTTGTTGAACAGCGAGCAAGAGAGATCTGCCGTGCGTTCAACTACCAAGAAATTCGTACACCAATGTTTGAACACACTGAATTATTTTTGCGCGGAGTGGGAGAAACAACAGATATCGTGCAAAAAGAAATGTACACATTTAAAGATCGAGGTGACCGCAGCTTAACGCTTCGCCCAGAAGGAACAGCTGCAGTTGGACGATCATTTGTTTCAAATAAAATGTTTGGAAATCCAACGCAGCCAACCAAGCTGTTTTATATTGGCCCTATGTTTCGCTATGAACGACCTCAAGCGGGACGTTTCCGTCAATTCGTTCAGTTTGGCGTAGAAGCATTAGGAGTAAATGATCCAGCTATTGATGCTGAAGTTCTTGCCCTGTTAATGAGCTTTTACCAATCGCTTGGATTAAAAAAATTAAAGTTGGTTGTTAACAGTTTAGGAGATACAGAAAGTCGTCAAGCTCACCGTCAAGCGCTTATCGACCACTTTGCACCTCGCATTGGAGAGTTTTGCAGCGACTGCCAAAGCAGATTGGAGAAAAATCCTCTTCGTATTTTAGACTGTAAAAAAGATCGTGACCATGAACTGATGGCTACAGCGCCGTCTATTCTTGATTATTTAAACGACTATTCAAAAGAATATTTTGAAAAAGTACAGCAGTACTTAACTGATTTAGACATTGACTATGTTGTAGATCCGACGCTGGTACGCGGGTTAGATTATTATAATCACACAGCATTTGAACTAATGAGTGAAGCAGAAGGATTTGGCGCCATTACAACTCTTTGTGGCGGAGGCCGTTATAATGGGCTGATTCAAGAAATCGGCGGACCTGAAACACCGGGTATCGGATTCGCTTTAAGTATCGAACGCTTATTATCTGCCTTGGAAGCAGAAGGAATTGAGCTTCCGGTAGAAACAGGCGTAGATTGCTATGTAGTAACCATGGGTGATGAAGCAAAAGAAAAATCCGTTTCAATTGTAAATACGCTTCGACGCGCAGGCTTTGTAGCCGATAAAGATTATCAAGATAAAAAAATGAAAGCTCAGTTCAAAGCAGCTGATCGTGTACAAGCAAAATTTGTTGTTGTTCTAGGTGAAGATGAGCTAGCAAAACAAGTTGTAAATGTAAAGAATATGGAATCTGGCGAACAGCAAGAAGTATCAATTGATCAATTGGTCAGCTATTTGCAAAAACAAGTATAAGGGGGAACCATGATGACAAAACGTTCATACTACTGTGGAGATGTAACAGAACAAGCAACTGGCGAAACAGTTCTATTAAAAGGATGGGTTCAAAAACGCCGTGATTTAGGGGGATTAATCTTTATTGATTTACGCGACCGCGGCGGAGTTGTACAGGTTGTATTTAATCCTGAAAAATCTGCTGAAGCGCTAAAAATTGCTGAAGATGTACGTAATGAATTCGTACTGGAAGTGCAAGGAACTGTTGTAGCTCGTGAAGAGGGAACCGTTAACTCGAACTTAAAAACAGGTAAAATTGAAGTTCACGCTGAGCAGATTACGGTATTAAACAAAGCCAAAACACCTCCTTTTGCCATTGCAGATCAAACGGAAGTATCAGAAGATGTTCGATTAAAATATCGTTATTTAGACCTTCGACGTTCTGAGATGTTTAACACGCTTAAAATGCGCAATGACATTACAAAAACAATTCGTGACTTCTTGGATCAAAATGACTTTTTAGATGTTGAAACACCTATTTTAACGAAAAGTACGCCAGAAGGCGCACGTGATTATCTTGTGCCAAGCCGCGTGCACGAAGGGGAGTTTTATGCTCTTCCTCAATCACCGCAAATCTTTAAGCAGCTGCTAATGGTAAGCGGAGTTGAGCGTTATTATCAAATCGCTCGCTGCTTCCGCGATGAAGACTTGCGTGCAGATCGTCAGCCTGAATTTACTCAAATCGATATTGAAACATCATTTTTATCTCAAGAGGACATCATGACAATGACGGAAGAAATGATGTCTAAAGTAATGAAGCGAGTAAAAGATTTAGATATAACGACGCCTTTCCCGCGCATGTCATATGATGAAGCGATGAGTCGCTACGGTTCAGATAAGCCGGATACACGTTTTGAAATGGAGCTAGTCAACTTATCAGAGCTTGTGAAAGACTGCGGGTTCAAAGTATTTAGCGCAGCAGTTGAAAACGGCGGAGAAGTAAAAGCAATTAACGTGAAAGGTGGCGCTTCTAGCTATTCACGTAAAGATATCGATGCTCTAACAGAGTTCGTGAAAATTTACGGTGCTAAAGGGTTAGCATGGTTGAAAGTTGAAGCTGACGGCTTAAAAGGACCGATTGCAAAATTCTTCAATGAAGATGAGCAAAAGCAATTTGCTGAAGCTCTTCAAACGGAAGAAGGAGATTTACTTTTATTTGTAGCTGATAAAAAGTCAGTTGTAGCAGATGCACTTGGCGCTCTTCGTCTAAAGCTTGCAAAAGAACAAGGAATTATTGATGAAACGAAATTTAACTTCCTATGGGTAACAGATTGGCCTCTTCTTGAGCATGATGAAGAAGACAACCGTTACTACGCGGCTCATCATCCATTCACAATGCCAGTTCGTGAAGATTTACCAATGTTAGAAAGCGATCCTGGACAAGTCCGTGCACAAGCATATGACTTAGTATTGAATGGTTACGAACTTGGCGGAGGATCTTTACGTATTTACGAGCGTGATATTCAAGAAAAAATGTTTAAAACGCTTGGATTTACATTAGAAGAAGCATATGAGCAGTTCGGTTTCTTACTTGAAGCATTTGAATACGGTACTCCTCCTCACGGCGGAATTGCATTAGGTCTTGACCGTTTGGTTATGCTTCTAGCAGGACGCACAAACTTGCGTGATACAATTGCCTTCCCTAAAACAGCAAGTGCAAGCTGTCTATTAACAAACGCACCTGGTGAAGTAAGTGAAGCGCAATTAGACGAGCTGCATTTGCAGGTGAAAAAGCAAAAAACAGAAGCGTAATCGATTGAACCGTCTGTTAAATCGAGCCTGTCACTGGAACGTGACAGGCTCGATTTTTTTGTTTTACTTATTAATTGCAAAGTGATTTTTTCTGTGATAAGATACTTTCAAGAACTAAATAGTCCTGATGTGTTCGTCCTTAATCCAGTTTTGACCGAACAATTTTTTGCTTGGGAGCTCGGAGTTTTTAACGAGCGTACATGCCTCATCTCGAGGACTTACAATGGTTAAAGCAGAGCACCCACCTGCCGAGAGCGGGTTCAAAACGAAGGCACTCGAGACGGCACGATCGGGACTAGCATACATATAAAAAATCCTCTATGTAATTATTTGCATAGAGTTTTTTTATGGATAAATAACGAATGCTCATGTTCGTTTTGCTAAAAATATGATATAGTCAATTTCGTTGTTTATTTGAATTAATCATACACGTTGGTGTATTTAATAGAGGAGTGTTTTAACATGTTGCATCAGTTTTCGCGTAATGAACTGGCGATAGGAAAAGAAGGGCTAGCTACTTTAAAAGGCAGCACAGTTGCTATTTTAGGGATAGGAGGAGTAGGGTCGTTTTCTGCTGAGGCTTTGGCTCGGTCAGGAGTAGGGCGTTTAATTCTTGTAGATAAAGACGATGTTGATATTACAAACGTAAATCGTCAAATTCACGCGCTGCTTTCTACGGTAGGTCAGCCCAAGACAGAATTAATGAAACAGCGTATTTTGGATATTAACCCAGACTGTGACGTCGTTTCTCTTCAAATGTTTTATACGGAAGAAACGTATGAAGAGTTCTTTAGTTACAAACCGGACTTCGTAGTGGATGCATCCGATACGATTTCGTATAAAATTCATTTAATGAAAGAATGTTTAAAACGTGATATTCCGATTATTTCAAGTATGGGTGCTGCGAATAAAATGGATCCAACACGTTTTAAAATTGCAGACATTTCAAAGACACATACAGATCCGATTGCAAAAGTGGTTCGTACTCGTCTGCGTAAAGAAGGAATTCGCAAAGGAATTAACGTCGTTTTTTCTGATGAACGTCCAATCGTTATTCGCGAAGAAGTTCGCAAAGAAGTAGGAAACGATCAAGCGCAAATTCGCAAAGCGAAAATGCCCCCATCTTCTAATGCTTTTGTTCCATCTGTAGCAGGATTAATTATGGGCGGCCATGTTATCAATGAATTATTAAGTGATATTAAGATTCGCCGCGTAGGTGATGAATAAAAAGAAGGCTATCGCAGCCTTCTTTTTTTTATGGAAATATCTGTTCTATTTATGCTTTGGATGGAATCTTCTGTTTGATATGTATAAAAAGTACTAATAAATTGAAAAATATGGCTTGATGGTGAATTTACACTGTATTAAAAAAAGAGATTTATGTAAATTTATTTAACGCTTTATTTACATAAAATTTACGTTTTGGCTTTCTTTCTTTTATATCTTCTACAGAAATATTCAGAAAGTCTTATGTATCAAGGGTTTTGATAGAAATAAGAAAAAATAAACCCCAAATAAGTAAGTTTACAGTAACTTAAAATTCACTTCATATAAAGACAACAATCTACTCGTATAATGTGTCTTGTACCTGTTGTTCGAGTACAAAGGACTAGTACTAATTACACATATATTTATTGGAGGGTAATGTAATGAAAACAAAGGGTTTTAAAGTAACATTAGCAGCTTTTTTAATGGTAGGAGCACTAGCAGCATGTGGTAAAGACGGAGCAAGCAACGACAGTGGTTCGGGCAGCAAAGAAGAAGTTTCAGGTACGTTAACAGCGGCGGGATCTACAGCTTTACAACCACTTGCAGAAGAAGCAGCCAATGGAATTACTGAAAAATATCCAAACCTTTCAGTAACGGTACAAGGTGGAGGTAGTGGAACGGGTGTTAACCAAGTAGCATCAGGAGCAGTTGACATTGGAAACTCTGACGTTCCAGCAGCTGATAAAATCGAAGATAAATCAAAAGCAGATAAACTTGTCGATACGAAAGTAGCGGGCATTGGGTTCGCACTTGTTGTAAATAAAGATGTAAAAGTAGAATCGTTAACAAAAGAGCAAATTCAAAAGATTTTCTCTGGTGAAATTAAAAACTGGAAAGAAGTTGGCGGAAACGACGAGAAAATTAACGTAATCAACCGTCCAGCATCATCTGGTACACGTGCTACATTCGAGAAAACATTAATGGGTGACGCAAAAGTAAATGACAGCGTTGGTACAGCTCAAGATTCAAACGGAGCGGTTGAGCAATCAGTAAACTCAACGCCAGGAGCAGTAAGTTACCTTGCTATGTCGTATTTAATTGGCGATAAAAAAGAAAGTTTAAAAATGCTTAATATTGATGGTGTAGAGCCAACAACAGAAAACATTGTTTCTAAAAAATATCCGTTTTGGTCTTATGAGTACATGATTACAAACGGTGAGCCAAAAGATGGTGCAAAAGAGTACATTGACTACGTAGCCGGTAAAGACTTTGCTAAGCAAGTAAAAGATATGGGATATATCCCAATGACTGAGTTCAAAAAATAAGAGTGTTTTTAAAAAGAATAGGGCTGACTAACACAGTCAGTCTTATTCTATTTGAATGTTAATAAAGTATATAGCGAATAAAAAGAAAAGCGAATATATACTGAATATGTAAGGAGACAGAGCGATGAAGGGGAAAAAATCCATTAATTATGTAAAAAGCGAATACATTGGCCGTACGCTTTCTACATTTTGCGGTATTTTAATTGTACTTGTTACGTTAGCTATTATCGTATTTATTTGTGAAAAAGGCATACAGTCATTTTTACAAAGTAATATATCAATCGGTGAAATGTTGACTTCAACAAAATGGAGTCCAAACAATAAAGAATACGGTGCACTTGTGTTTATTCTAGGTTCCATGCTTGTATCAATCGGAGCCGTTATTATAAGTGCTCCAATTGGAATTGCTATCGCCATTTTTAACAACTATATTTCGCCTAAATTTGGTTCAACGGTTTTACGACCCGTTTTAGAACTTTTAGTAGGAGTTCCTTCAGTGGTATACGGTCTTTTAGGGGTTACAATTTTAGTGCCGCTTCTTCGCGATAACTTCGGCGGAGTGGGCTTTAGTTTGATTGCCGGAATTATTGTCTTAAGCGTCATGATTCTTCCGACAATTGCAAGTATTGCTGACGATGCAATTCGAAGCGTAGCACCTGAATATTTAGAAGCTTCTTATGGACTAGGTTCAACAAGATGGCAGGCAATTAGCCGAGTCATTATTCCATCTGCTAAAACAGGTATTTTAACAGGTATTGTGTTAGGGCTTGCCCGCGCATTCGGAGAAGCGCTAGCTGTTCAAATGGTTATCGGAAACACGGTTAAGCTTCCTGAAAGCTTATATAGCCCAACGGCAACATTAACAGGTATTTTAACAATGGATATGTCTAATACGTTAAACGGAACGGCATGGAATAACGCACTGTGGACGTTAGCCATGATTTTACTGCTTATTTCTTTCGTGTTCATTTTAATTATCCGAGCAATTGGGAAACGAGGTGCTCATCAATGAGAAACAAAAATGCACGCACAGTAAATAATATATGGACAGGTATTTTTTATGGCATTGCCGCTCTAGTTGTGTTGCTATTAGTGTATTTAGTTGTTGAAATTATCGCTAAAGGTTGGGGATTTTGGGATCCGAACTTTTTATTTGGAAAGCCAAGCAATACGATGGCAGGAGGCGGTATCGGACCCCAACTGTTTAACTCGTTCTACATGCTTGTTTTAACGCTGATCATTTCTATTCCTCTTGGTTTAGGAGCCGGAATTTACTTAGCGGAGTACGCGAAGCAAGGTCGTTTCTTAAATTTCGTCCGCTTATGTATCGAAACAATGGCGTCATTACCGTCCATTGTAGTTGGTTTATTTGGATTATTAATTTTTGTCACATTTTCAGGCTGGGGCTATACGCTTATCGGCGGAGCACTTGTGATTACAATTTTAAATTTACCGGGTTTAACGCGCGTATGTGAAAGTGCGATTGCATCTGTTCCTGCGAGTGTAAAAGAAGCGAGTTTAGGGTTGGGTGCGACTAAATGGCAAACAATTGTCAAAGTCGTCATTCCATCAGCGATTCAACAAATTATCACAGGCGTTATTTTAACAGCGGGACGAATCTTTGGAGAGGCAGCTGCGTTGATTTATACGGCTGGCTTAACGACGCCGATGTTAAATTCAAATGCTGACTTAACGAGTCCTGTAAACCCGTTTAATATTTTTCGACCGGCAGAGACGCTTGCCGTTCACATTTGGAAATTAAACTCTGAAGGAATCGTACCTGATGCAAGATTGATTGCAACAAAGTCAGCTGCTATTTTAATCATTATGGTTCTGTTGTTTAACATAATCGCTCGTTTAGTCGCTAAACTTTTAGACAGCTACTTTAAAGGTTCAACAAAAACGAAAAAACGCAAAGACGTTAAAAGTGCAGCTTAATAGATAAAGACAAAAAAGAAAATGGCTTTGAAACTGAGCAACAGTTTCAGCCATTTTCTTTTTTTAATGTCTCTAAACGATTGAAAACTTTTGAAAAGTATTTTTCTTGTCCATTTTGTTTAGGATGAAAATATTGTTTGTTTTTGATGCGATCCGGTAAATACTGTTGAAGGACCCATCCGTTATCAAAATCATGCGGGTATTGATATGCAACGCCTCGGCCAAGGTTCTCTGCTCCTTTGTAATGAGCATCCTTCAAATGAGGGGGAACGTCGCCGGAAAGCCCTTTTTTAATATCGTTTATCGCTTCATCTAATGCTTTGTAAGCAGCGTTGGACTTCGGTGATAGACAAAGCTCAATAACGGCGTTTGCAAGCGGGATACGTGCTTCTGGGAGTCCTAATCGCTCAGTTGCTTGAATAGCTGCGAGAGTTCTCATGCCGGCATCCGGATCAGCTAGTCCAATGTCTTCATAGGCAATGACTAAAAGGCGACGATTGATGCTGATCAAGTCTCCTGCTTCAATTAGCCGTCCCAAATAATGAAGAGCGGCATTTACGTCGCTGCCGCGAATCGATTTTTGAAAAGCCGATAATACATCATAGTGAGCGTCACCATTTTTATCATGTGAAAAATATTTTTGCTGCAGACATTCTTCTGCCGTTTGTAAGGTAATAACGATTTTACCATCGCTTTCACCTGTTGATAAAACAGCCAGTTCCAGAGCATTCAAAGCCGAGCGCACGTCACCGTTACAGCTGTTGGCAAAGTGGTTCATGGCGTCATCTTCTACGATAATTTTTCTATCCCCAAATCCGTTTGATGAGTCGTTGAGCGCCCTTGTTAGCGCCATTTTGATATCATCTGGCGTAAGAGATTTTAATTCGAAGATTTGGCATCTGCTTCGAATAGCAGGATTAATTGCGTGATAAGGATTGCTTGTTGTCGCTCCGATTAGAATGATCATGCCGTTTTCTAAGTAAGGAAGCAAAAAGTCTTGCTTAGCTTTGTCAAGGCGATGAACTTCATCTAACAGGAGAATTACTTTGCCTGACATTTTGGCTTCTTCGGCGACAATTTCCATATCCTTTTTATTGTTTACAACAGCATTCAACTGACGAAACGCCGTGTTGGTTGTTTTTGCAATAGCCGTGGCAATTGTTGTTTTTCCAACGCCTGGAGGTCCATATAAAATCATCGAGCTTAAGTGATTTGCTTTTACCATTCGATAAATCATTTTATCTTTGCCAACTAAATGCTGCTGTCCGATAACGTCATCTAAATGAGTCGGACGCATTCGAAATGCGAGAGGTTTTGTAGCCATGTTTTTCTCCTTTCTTTTCTTTCACTGTATCACAAGCGGTGAATAGGTGGTGGAAATTTATCTTATAGGCATAGTATGTTATAATATCAACAGTTACATTTGCAAGAAATGGATATAGAGAAGTTCATATAGCTTAGTAAAAAACGACTCATCACAGCATTCAGTGACAACGTGAGGGTCTTATTTTTTTCATAAATAAAAAAAGTGTATTGAAGGAGTGTATCGTATGAAAATTTCAACAAAAGGACGCTACGGTTTAACGATTATGATTGAGCTTGCGAAGCGCTTTGGCGAAGGTCCTATCTCGCTTAAAACTATTGCTCAAACGCATGACTTATCTGAACATTATTTAGAGCAGCTTATTTCACCGCTGCGTAACGCTGGGCTTGTAAAAAGCGTGCGCGGAGCTTATGGAGGTTACATCTTAGCACATGAACCTGCTAACATTACTTCTGGTGATATTATTTCTGTTTTAGAAGGTCCTATTAGTCCTGTAGAAGGAATTGAAGATGAAGAGCCTGCAAAACGCGAGCTGTGGATTCGTATTCGAGATGCGGTTAAAGAAGTGCTAGATAGTACAACGCTTGAAGATTTAGCAAATCATTCTGATGATGATCAAGCGTCTTATATGTTTTATATTTAATAATGAGCTAGGAGGCGTTTATTTTGGAACGTATTTATGTTGATCATGCAGCAACGTCTCCAATACATCCAGCAGTCGTTGAGAAAATGACGACTTTTATGCATGAGTACTTTGGAAATCCGTCCAGTATTCATCACTACGGGCGGGAAAGTCGACGCTATTTAGACGAAGCTCGCCAAACGATTGCAGCAAGTATTGGAGCACACGAAAATGAACTGATTTTTACAAGTGGTGGGACAGAAGCAGATAATATGGCACTGATCGGAGTAGCTCTTGCAAACCGCCATAAAGGAAATCATATTATTACCACGCAAATTGAACACCACGCTGTGCTTCATACGTGTGAATATTTAGAAACACAGGGCTTTGAAGTGACTTACTTACCAGTTAATGAGTACGGACAAGTATCTGTGGATGAAATAAAATCAGCCCTAACCGATCAAACAATTCTTGTGTCGGTGATGTTTGGAAATAATGAAGTAGGTGCTATTCAGCCAATTGGAGAAATTGGAGTTCTATTAAAAGAGCATGGAGCATATTTCCACACGGATGCAGTGCAAGCTTATGGATTAATTCCGTTAAATGTGCAACAATTAGGTGTCGATCTTTTATCCGTTTCTGCTCATAAAATTAACGGACCAAAAGGGATGGGCTTTTTATATGCAGCTGCTCATGTTTCACTGTCTCCTTTGCTATTTGGAGGAGAACAAGAGCGCAAACGACGAGCTGGAACTGAGAACATGACAAGTATTGTCGGGTTTGAAGAAGCTGTGAAAATTTCGCAACAAACGCTGCAAACACGTGCAGATGAATATAGAAGATACAAAGAAATAATGGTAGCTGTGTTGAAAGAAGAAGGTATTTCATTTGAAATTAACGGACATCTTGAAAATTCTCTGCCACATGTGTTAAATTTATCATTTCCAAAAACAAATGTTGAATCGATGCTCGTGAATTTAGACTTAGCAGGAATTGCGGCATCGAGCGGTTCAGCTTGCACAGCGGGAGCAATCGATCCTTCTCATGTGCTTGTTGCTATGTTTGGAAAAGGTTCTGAACGTTTAACAACTTCTATTCGATTTAGCTTTGGCTTAGGAAACTCAGCTGAGCAAATTGAAAAAACCGCACGTCAAACAGCAAACATCGTTAAGCGACTAACGATGTAAATAGCAGCCATCAGTAGGGTCTTCATCCCTCACTGATGGTTTGTGTCGTTTCTTTCGCTTTTTAGCGAACAATTTAATTAAAATGAAGAAAACGGAGGTGGCGAAGTTGACAAAATCACCTAAAGATACACGTGTAGTAGTCGGAATGAGCGGAGGCGTTGATTCATCCGTAGCAGCTCTTTTATTAAAACAACAAGGATACGATGTGATCGGAATCTTTATGAAGAACTGGGACGATACGGATGAAAACGGCGTTTGTACTGCGACTGAAGATTATAACGATGTTATTCGTGTATGTAATCAAATTGGTATTCCCTACTATGCAGTCAACTTTGAAAAACAATATTGGGATAAAGTATTTACCTACTTTTTAGAGGAATATAAAGCAGGTCGTACACCGAATCCTGATGTAATGTGTAATAAAGAAATTAAATTCAAAGCCTTTTTAGAGCATGCAATGACGCTAGGAGCAGATTATCTAGCGACAGGACATTATGCACGCGTTGCGTACCGCGACGGGGAGTATAAAATGCTTAGAGGCGTAGATGGAAATAAAGATCAAACGTATTTCTTAAATCAATTAGGACAAGATCAGCTTTCAAAAGTAATGTTCCCGATTGGTGAAATTGAGAAATCAAAAGTGCGTGAAATTGCGAAAGAAGCAGGCCTTGCTACAGCAACGAAAAAAGACAGCACAGGTATTTGCTTTATCGGTGAACGCAACTTCAAAGAATTTTTAAGTCAGTATCTTCCTGCTCAGCCAGGTGTAATGCAAACGCTTGACGGCGAAGTAAAAGGCAAGCACGACGGTCTTATGTACTACACGATTGGTCAACGCCACGGTTTAGGTATTGGAGGCAGCGGTGAACCTTGGTTTGTAGTCGGAAAAGATTTAGAAAAAAATGTTTTATACGTCGATCAAGGCTTTCACAATGAGCTTCTTTATTCTACATCTCTTACAGCAACCAATGTCAGCTGGGTAAGCGAACGTGACTGGTCGTCACCAATGACGTGCACAGCAAAATTCCGCTATCGTCAAACTGATTCAGCAGTAACCGTTGAAAAAGTCGATGATGGTACAATTAAGGTTATTTTTGCTGAACCTGTTCGCGCAATTACGCCAGGTCAAGCAGTTGTGTTTTACAAAGACGATGAATGTCTTGGCGGAGCAACAATTGACAAAGTATTTCAAGAAGAAGAGCAAATCTGGTACGTATAATTCATATAAGCAAGAACGAAAAACCTCGGCCGTATATAGCTGAGGTTTTTCTATGATATACTTTACTTATTGGGTAAACTAATAACTTACATATTGTAGATTTTCATGATGTGAAAATCTTTTAAATCATAACTAAAACAGTGGAGTGAACGAAAAAATGACAGATAAAAATCAGCTAGGAATTCAGTATATGCAGGAAGGGAAATTTGAAGAGGCTGCTAAAACATTTTCAGAAGCAATTGAAGATAATCCAAAAGATCCAATTGTGTATGTGAATTTTGGCAATTTGTTAGCGGCTGTTAGTGAGATGGATCGTGCTTTGAAATTTTATGAACGTGCGATTGAATTAGATGAAGAAACGGCAACAGCGTATTACGGAGCAGGAAATATTTATTTTAATGCAGAGCAGCTTGAGCAGGCAAAGCACTACTTTGATTTAGCAATCAAAAAAGGCTTAGATTCATCCGATGCGTACTTTATGCTTGGTTTAACGCTGTTTCATATGGAAGAAATTCGTTTTGCGATGCCTTATCTTCAGCGGGCGGTAGAACTAAACGAACATGATGTAGAAGCAAAATTTCAGTACGGTCTTTGTTTAGCACAGCTCGAAATGGTAGATGAAGCGATTGCTGAATTTCTTAAGGTAGTCAATCAAGAGCCAGAACACGCCGATGCTTTTTATAATTTAGGCGTAGCGTATGCTATGAAAGACGACAAAGACAAGGCGATTGAGATGCTAGATGAAGCTTTAAACGTGCAGCCAGATCACGTAATGGCAGCAAATGCCAAACAAGTTCTGTCTACATTAGAACATTAAGAAAGCGGGTAAAGGAAGGATAACATGAACGAAGAACAAGTGAACCCTTCACAGCCAGAACGTCATTATATAAGCGGCACGTCGATTGTAACGGTCTTTCATAACGAAGAAAACTTATATAACGTTACGCGGATACGGATCAAAAAAACAAATTTAGAGATTGAAGATAAAGAAACGGTCGTTACAGGCTATTTTCCTAAGCTGAATGAAGATGAAGTATACACGTTTTACGGAGACTTCAAAGAGCATCCAAAGTTTGGTCTGCAGTTTCATGTTGAACAGTTTAAAAAAGAACTTCCGCAATCAAGGCAAGGGGTTGTTCAGTACCTGTCTAGCGATTTATTTCACGGAATCGGTAAAAAAACTGCTGAAAACATTGTGGACGCTCTAGGAGAACGCGCTATTTTTCGTATTTTGCAAAATGAGTCTGTGCTAAAAGAGGTTCCGAGGCTTTCAGCCGACAAGGCAGAAGCTTTAGTCACGCAGCTTCGTGAACATCAAGGGTTAGAAGAAGTAATGGTAAAGCTGACAGACCTTGGGTTTGGACCGCAGCTTTCGATGAAGATTTTCCAAGCGTACAAACAAGAAGCGCTTGAAATTGTTCAAAATAATCCTTATCAGCTCGTAGAAGATATTCAAGGTATTGGCTTTAGCAGGGCCGATGAACTTGGAAAGAGGCTTGGTATGGCAACCAATCATCCTGATCGTTTGCGTGCAGGTATTTTATATGTCATTGAGCAAGAATGCAATCAAATGGGACATGTATACGTCACGGCAGATCAGCTGTATGGAAAAACAGCAGAGCTTCTTCGAAAAAGCAGGCATGAGAACCTGTCTGAAATGGATCTTACAAGAGAAGTGGACGCATTAAAAGCAGACAAAAAGCTTATCATTCAAGACGAAAAAATTTATTTTCCTCCCCTTTTCTATGCTGAAAAAGGGCTGGTTAAAGCTATTCAAAAAATTATGGCTCAAACACAGTACGAAGAGCAGTTTCCAGAATCAGAATTCTTATTGGCACTGGGTGAACTAGAAGAGCGATTAGACGTGCAATATGCACCTTCTCAGCGCAAGGGCATACAAACCGCTTTAATGTCTCCGATGCTTCTCTTAACGGGTGGACCAGGTACAGGGAAAACAACGGTTATTAAAGGAATAGTCGAACTCTATGCAGAACTTCACGGATGTTCGTTAAATCCAGGGGATTATAAAAAAGATGAAGCTTTTCCTGTTTTACTTGTGGCACCTACTGGACGCGCTGCTAAACGAATGAGCGAAGCGACGGGACTTCCGGCAGTTACCATTCACAGATTATTAAAATGGAACGGACAAGAAGGATTTGATCATAATGAGGAAAATCCAATTGACGGAAAATTACTGATTGTGGATGAAGTATCAATGGTAGATTTGTGGCTTGCTCATCAGCTTTTTAAATCTCTTCCTGCTAATTTACAGGTTATTTTAGTTGGAGACGAAGACCAGCTTCCTTCAGTAGGTCCGGGACAGGTGTTAAAAGATTTACTGAGTTCAGAAGTAGTTCCTACCGTCCGTCTGACAGATGTATACCGGCAAGCGGAAGGATCGTCAATTATTGATTTGGCTCATGAAATAAAAAAAGGAAAGCTTCCGGAAGACTTATCAAGGCAGCAAGGAGATCGTTCTTTTATTCGTTGTCAAGGACAGCACATCACGAACGTCGTGCAACAAGTTTGCGGGAATGCGTTAAAAAAAGGCTATACGGCTAAAGATATTCAAGTTTTAGCTCCTATGTATAAAGGTCCTGCAGGTATTGATAAGCTGAATGAAGTTCTTCAGGAATTATTCAACCCGGCTTCTGAACAAAGAAGAGAGCTTAAGCACGGAGATATTACGTACCGAGTCGGAGATAAAGTGCTGCAGCTTGTAAATCAGCCGGATAGCAACGTATTTAACGGAGATATGGGAGAAATCGTTTCGGTTTTCTTTGCCAAAGAAAATACGGAAAAACAGGATATGCTGGTTATTTCATATGAAGGAAATGAAGTAACTTACACAAAGCAAGACTTTAATCAAATAACTCATGCATACTGCTGTTCCATTCATAAATCACAGGGAAGTGAATTTCCAATTGTTGTGCTTCCAATTGTTAAAAGCTATTACCGGATGCTGCGACGTAATTTACTTTATACCGCCGTTACGCGAAGCAAACAGTTTTTAATTTTATGCGGAGAAGACGAAGCGTTTCAGCTGGGAGTTAGCCGAAATGAAGACAGCGTTCGCCAAACGAATTTACAGCCGTTGCTTCGAGAAAGCTTGGATAACGACATAGAAGATCCCGAAATTCCATTTATGAAAGATGCAAATATTGGGATGGAAAACGTTACGCCGTATGATTTCATGTAACCTTTCGTATGCTAACAAAGAGTTAAATAAACTCCTTTGTTGCCATCCTTCTTTGCTAATTGTCAGAAAATAAAGTATGGACATGGAAAGAAGTGGACATAATGCGTTTATATAAGTAGAACGTATAAAGAGGTGTCGACTTTGTTTAAATGTCCAAACTGTAAAAGTATTGACGTTGGCAAAATTGGTGTAAATCAGTATTACTGTTGGAATTGTTTTATTGAAATGACTATTTCAAAAGGACAAATTAATACTCACCAAGTAGAAGAAGATGGAACATTGAGCTCGCTTGATGATTTGTTCTCAGACGACGAGCGCACAATTAATTTCTAATTCTTTTTTACCGGGAGGAAGAGCAATGGGCAGAATTATTCCGTCAGTAGTCGCTTTCGGTCTTGGAGCTTATGCATTTAAAATGGCAGATGATCGAGAGATGTTTACAAAAAGAAATATGAAAAAAATGCGTAAACGTATGATGAAAGCTATTCACTAATAAAAAAAGCACTATTGCACTGAGCTGCAATAGTGCTTTTTTGCAGGCAGAAGAGACAACAGCATGTATAAACTCCTTTCTTTATCAAAAAATAGAAGAGAGGAGGAGTTTACGTTGAAAGATAGTTCATTCAAATGGTTCTATAGATTCGGACTGCTGTTATTAGCGCTGCTGTGCATATTAGTCTTTTTTAAAGTCCAGTTTTTATGGCTTCCTGTTATTTACATGTTTTTAAAAGCACTGTTGCCTTTTTTTATTGCAGCATTCATTACATATTTACTTCATCCGCTTATTGAAAAAACGCATGATAAAGGCGTGCCTCGTCCTCTAGCTATTTTACTGATCTACATCATCTTTTTTGGAGGAATTGGGTTTGGAGCCTATAAGTCGTATCCTATTTTTGTGGAACAAGTAAAAGATTTAAATGAACAGCTGCCTCATTTTACGAATACATATAGACATTGGGTAGAATCGATTCATGATCGTACAACTTCACTTCCAAACGGTGTACATGAGAAAATTGAAGGCAGCATTGATGATGTAGAGGCTACGCTCAACGTGTGGCTTACAAAAGTGGCCGAAGGATTAAAGTCATTGATTACCTCTTTTTTAATTTTAATCATTATTCCATTTATTGTTTTTTATATGCTGAAGGATTTTTCCTCTATTAAGAAAGCAACGGCTTATGTCACGCCTAAAAAGTGGCACAAACCAGGCGAACGTTTTTTATCGGATGTGAATGAATCGCTCGGCAATTATATTAGAGGGCAGTTTTTTGTTTGTCTCATTATTGGTGTGATTGCCACGGCAGCACTGTGGTTCTTTCATGTACCTTATGCACTTCTTTTAGGCTTCATTATTGGTGTAACGAATATCATTCCTTATTTTGGCCCGATTATTGGTGCAGTTCCAGCGGCTATTATTGCAGCCACAATCTCGATAAAGTTGGTTATTACCATTGTCATTATAATCTTTGTGCTGCAGTTTCTAGAGGGAAATGTGCTGTCTCCGCTTATCGTAGGAAAGAGTCTTCATATTCATCCTTTGTTTATCATGCTTGCACTCCTTTTAGGAGGAGAATTTGGAGGAGTATTGGGTCTCATTTTGGCTGTGCCAATTTTAGCAGTCATTAAAATATCTATTTTGCATATCCGCTCTTATACGCTCAAACATTGACAAAGAGCGGTTAATTTGTCATAATATCGCCATAAGAAAACGCTACATATTTTAAACACAATGATGGATCGAGTACGTTGCACACTGGTTTTTAGAGAAGGGCTTCCTTGGCTGAAAGAAGCGCTAAACAAAGAGCAGCTGAACGCTAGTCCAGAGTGCAGGCTAAAACCTGCCGTGTCAGCAACGTTAACGCTATGAAGGTGATAAATGCTTTTGGCATTTATAATCAGGGTGGTACCGCGAGTTCAACTCTCGTCCCTGCTACAGGGATGAGAGTTTTTTTGTGTGCAAATAACTAGCAATTGCTTTTGTACACGGAGAAAATAGATGCTTTTATGTCATCATTTTTTTGTCTATAAATAAGAAGAGTATTAAAGGAGGACCAATCATGAAAAAACTGACGTCAGCACAAGTTCGTCAAATGTATTTAGATTTCTTTAAAGAAAAAGGCCATGATGTAGAACCAAGCGCATCTTTAGTTCCGCATGAAGATCCATCTTTATTATGGATTAACAGTGGAGTAGCTACATTAAAAAAATATTTTGATGGTCGTGTTATTCCTCAAAATCCGCGTATTTGTAACGCACAAAAATCCATTCGTACAAACGATATCGAAAACGTAGGTAAAACGGCTCGCCATCATACGTTTTTTGAAATGCTTGGCAATTTCTCTATCGGTGATTATTTCAAAGAAGAAGCCATCCAATGGGCATGGGAATTCTTAACGAGCGATAAATGGATTGGATTCGACGCAGATAAGCTATCTGTAACAGTTCACCCTGAAGATGAAGAAGCATTTAAGATTTGGAATGAAAAAATGGGCGTGCCTAAAGAGCGCATCATTCGTTTAGAAGGTAATTTCTGGGATATCGGAGAAGGTCCGAGTGGTCCAAATACAGAGATCTTTTATGATCGCGGAGAAGCATATGGAAATGACCTAACTGATCCCGAATTATATCCAGGTGGAGAAAATGAGCGCTATTTAGAAATTTGGAACCTTGTATTTTCTCAATTTAATCACAATCCTGATGGCACGTACACGCCGCTTCCAAAGAAAAACATCGATACGGGAATGGGCTTAGAGCGTATGGTTTCTGTTATTCAAGACGTGCAAACAAACTTTGATACAGATTTGTTTATGCCAATTATTGAAGCAACAGAAAACATTTCAGGCGCTAAATATCGTACAAATGATGAGCAAGATACGGCATTTAAAGTCATTGCTGACCATATTCGTACGGTAACATTTGCTGTAGGTGATGGTGCGCTTCCTTCAAATGAAGGCCGTGGGTATGTGCTGCGCCGTTTGTTACGCCGAGCAGTTCGCTATGCTAAAAAGTTAAACATTAATCGTCCGTTCATGTACGAGCTAGTGCCGGTAGTAGGTGAAATCATGGTTGATTTCTATCCGGAAGTAAAGGAAAAAACGGATTTTATCCAGCGCGTAGTAAAAAATGAAGAAGAGCGTTTTCACGAAACGTTAAATGACGGACTAGCTATTTTGGCAACCGTTATTAAAAAAGAAAAAGCGCAAAACAGTGATACGGTACAAGGCGAAGATGTTTTCCGTTTATATGACACGTATGGATTCCCTGTTGAATTAACGGAAGAATATGCAGAAGATGAGAACATGAAAATTGATCATGCAGGTTTTGAACGTGAAATGGAAGCACAGCGTGAGCGTGCGCGTGCTGCTCGTCAAGATTCTAGTTCTATGCAAGTTCAAGGCGGCGTACTTGGTGAAGTAACCGTTGCAAGTGAGTTTGTTGGCTATGATAAAAATGAAGTAGAAACAGTTGTTGAAGCAATTATTGTAGACGGTGAGCTTGTTGACCGCGCTGAAGCTGGAACAGAAGCGCAAGTCATCTTAAGCCACACGCCATTCTATGCAGAAAGCGGCGGTCAAATTGCGGACCAAGGTACGATCCAAAGTGCTGCAGGAACAGCGCAAGTAAAAGACGTTCAAAAAGCGCCAAACGGCCAAAATGTCCAAACGGTAGCTGTAACAAACGGTGAGCTTGTAAAAGGTGAAACATATACGGCGACGCTTGATGAAGAAAACCGCAGTGCGATTGTGAAAAACCATACGGCAACGCATTTATTGCATCAAGCATTAAAAGATACGTTAGGAACGCATGTTAATCAAGCGGGTTCTTTAGTAACAGCGGATCGCTTGCGCTTTGACTTCTCTCACTTTGGTCAAGTGACACAAGAAGAGCTCGAAAAAATTGAACAAATCGTTAATGAAAAGATTTGGGACAGCATCTCTGTACAAATTGAAAACAAAGCAATTGACGAAGCAAAAGCGATGGGTGCAATGGCGCTATTTGGTGAGAAATACGGAGATATCGTGCGCGTAGTACAAGTAGGCGACTACAGCTTAGAATTATGTGGTGGATGTCACGTGCCAAATACGTCTGTTATCGGTTTATTTAAAATTGTATCAGAATCGGGAATCGGTGCAGGTACTCGACGCATTGAAGCTGTAACTGGAAAAGCTGCCTATCAGTTAATGAACGATCAAGTAGGCTTACTAAAAGAAGCTGCGGCAAAAGTAAAATCCAACCCGCGTGATTTAGTAGGGCGAGTTGAAGGATTACTAGAAGAAATTCGTAACCTTCAGCGTGAAAATGATTCACTATCTACAAAGCTTGGCAATATTGAAGCTGGCAATCTCGTTGACCGCGTGCAAAACATTAATGGTGTGAATGTACTAGCAGCGAAAGTGAATGCAACGGATATGAATAACCTTCGCGCAATGGTTGACGATTTAAAACAAAAATTAGAATCCGCTGTGATCGTATTAGCTTCTCCACAAGGTGAAAAGGTAAATATTATTGCAGGTGTAACAAAAGATTTAATTGCTAAGGGCCATCATGCAGGCAAACTTGTTAAAGAAGTAGCGACGATTTGCGGCGGAGGCGGAGGCGGACGCCCTGACATGGCGCAAGCTGGAGGAAAAGACGCTAGCCAAATTGAAAAAGCACTTGGCACTGTAGAAGAATGGGTTAAATCCGTTTAATTCTCCTCTTTCTTGGTGTACAATATAAATAAGACTTAGCATAGTGCACAATGTGTTCACAAATTAAGAGAGTGAGGTGGGACCGTGAGTTCATTTGATAAAACCATGCAATTTAATTTTCAAGATGAGCCAGCTGAAACAAACGTACATGAAGTATTGTTTACGGTTTATGACGCACTGCAAGAAAAAGGCTACAACCCGATCAACCAAATCGTTGGGTATTTGTTATCAGGAGACCCTGCTTACATTCCTCGTCATAACGATGCGAGAAACACAATTCGCCAGTTAGAGCGAGACGAGCTCATTGAAGAACTTGTTAAATCTTATTTACAACAGCATCGAAAGGATTCATAAATGCGCGTATTAGGATTAGATGTAGGAACCAAAACAATTGGTGTGGCAGTTAGTGATGAAATGGGATGGACAGCGCAAGGAATTGAAACAATTAAAATTGCAGATGAGCAGATGGAGCAATCATATCCTCGTTTACAGCAACTAATTGACGAATATTCCGTAGAGAAAATCGTAGTGGGTCTTCCTAAAAATATGAATGGTACGATTGGCCCTCGAGGCGAAGCGTGCATTGAGTTTGCTGACAACGTCAAAGAAAAACTTAACATTGAAACGATGATGTGGGACGAGCGCTTGTCGACGATGGCAGCAGAGCGAGTACTGCTGTCTGCCGATGTAAGCCGCAAGAAACGCAAAAAAGTAATCGATAAAATGGCAGCTGTTATGATTCTTCAAGGATACTTAGACAGCAAGCAGTAAGAAAAGCAGCAGGCTTTGCCTCAGCTGAAAAGTTATGAATTTCCCTTTTGCATATTCTTTTGTACGTAAAAGGGAAGTGAAATAACTGAACGGCTTGCTTTTCGCTGAAGAAAAAGTTAAGCTAAGAGCTTACAATATAAAATGAGGTGCAAACATGAGCGTAGAAGAAAATAAAATTACAATCGTCGATGAGAATGGAAATGAGCAGCTATGCGAAATTTTATTCACATTTGATTCTGATCAATATAACAAATCATATGTAATTTACTATCCAATCGGAGCAGACCAAGATGATGAAGAGGAAATTGAAATTCATGCATCTGCTTTCACACCAAGTGAAGATGGTCAAGACGGTGAGCTTCAACCGATTGAAACAGAAGAAGAGTGGGACATGGTTGAGGAAATGGTTAATACATTCCTTGACGAAGAAGGCGAATAATTATAGTGAAAAAGCTGATGACAATCGTTATCAGCTTTTTTTTACATAGCGGCTGTTCTTTTTAGATATAAAAAGGTTTTTCCTTGCATTCTTAGGGCAGATTGTATGATAATGACGAAAAATAAGATAAATTGTAGTATAATAATTCCTGCGTGTGAGAGTGCATTTTAATAAAAGAATTCATTGTTTGAACGGATGAAACTAGACTTTGGGCAGACAATAACATAAATCATGGAAAAATTTTAGAAGAGGCGAGAGTTTAAGGAAGCGATACCATCTCACACCTATAGGCGATACGAATGAATCGCAATCTCATGTCTCCTCTCTGTTCATACTTATAAAAAATCAAGAAGAAAAGAGGTGAAACTGGTTGTATCTTCTTTTACAGAAGTAGATTTAACCAGGAAGCTGCTTGTCGCAACAAACATTTTTACCACCTAATCGTTCAAGAAAAAAACGAGTTATTTTTATTACAATTATCGTACTTCTTTTACTAGTTGGCGGTGCATTTTTCTATGCTCAATCCCGCTTAACGCCCGTGGATCGAAACAGCAGTAAAAAAGTAAATGTGACCATTCCACAAGGTTCTTCCGTCCAATCGATTGGTACGGTATTGCAAAAAGAAGATTTAATTAAAAGTAAAAGTGCATTTCGCTATTACGTAAAATTAACCCATGTGTCTGGATTTCAAGCTGGAACGTATTTATTTTCTCCTTCCATGAGCTTAGGGGAAATGGTTGAAAAAATGGAAAAAGGCGAGGTTTCAAAACAACCGGATATTCGTGTCACCATTCCAGAAGGACGTCAGCTTGTCGAAATTGCTGATATCATTGCTAAAAATACAAAGTTTACAAAAGATGAAGTCATGAAAAAGCTAGACGATAAGGCATTCGTCAATAAAATGAAAGAAAAATATCCAGATTTAGTAACGGATGAAGTGATGCAAAAAGATATTAAACATCCGCTAGAAGGTTATTTATATCCCGTTACGTATGATTTTTATGATAAAAATGTGTCGTTAGATGAAATATTGGATAAAATGGTAGGGAAAACAAATAATGTATTAGGTCAGTACAGTGGGCAAATGGAGAAGAAAAAATTCAGTGCACATAAATTGTTAACCATGTCTTCTCTGATTGAAGAGGAAGCAACTGCAAAAGTCGACCGAGAAAAAATTGCCAGCGTCTTTTATAATCGCCTTGAAAAAAATATGCCTCTTCAAACGGATCCAACCGTCTTATATGCCTTAGGAGAGCATAAAGACCGCGTGTTCTATAAGCATTTAGAAGTGGACTCCCCTTACAATACTTATAAAGTGAAAGGGTTGCCTCCAGGACCAATTGCCAGCTCTGGTTTGATGTCAATCAAAGCTGCGTTACATCCAGCCAATACAGATTATTTATACTTCTTGGCCACACCTGAAGGAAAAGTTATTTTTACCAAAACGTTAGAAGAACATAACAAAGAAAAAGCCAAGCATATTACAGGTAAAGAAAAGCAAAATACCGAAAAATAAGTGGAAATTTAAAATTGGGGAATCGCGATACTTCGCATTCCCCATCTTTTATGTTAAAATATATCGGGTTTACGTAAAAACGAAAAAAACTTATAATAGACTAGTTGTCTTACTATTTTGCAGTAATAAAACGTTATGAAAACATAATGTAAAATGTACTTCTGAGAACGGAGGAAGTGTTTTGCTTTTACAAAACGTAGAGCAGTATGTGGAAAAGCTTATTCCTAAGCGCCAGGAGCTTATTGAAGAAATGGAAGCTTATGCAAAAGAACATCACGTTCCGATTATGGAATTGATTGGTGTTGAAACGCTATTGCAAATTCTTCGTCTTCATCAGCCAAAACATATATTAGAAATTGGAACAGCGATTGCATATTCGTCTATTCGAATGACCCATGCGCTTCCAGAGGCACGAGTGGTTACGGTAGAACGAAATGAAGAGCGTTACCAAAAAGCGCAAGAATTTATTGAACGGGCGGGAAAACAAGATAAAATTGTGTCGTTGTTTGGAGATGCACTAGAGCTTAGAGATGAGATTGAACGTCATGGTCCTTATGATGCAGTGTTTATTGATGCAGCTAAAGGTCAGTATCAGCGTTTTTTTGAACATTATGAGCCGATGCTGTCTTCTAAAGGAATGATTATTTCGGATAACGTACTATTTAAAGGTCACGTAGCGACCGATTTGGCCGAAGTAGAAACACGTCGACGCCGCAGCTTAATTAAAAAAATTCAGGCATACAATACGTGGCTGATGAATCATCCCGATTATTATACAACTATTCTCCCTATTGGAGACGGAATCGCGATTAGTATTAAAAGAGGTGACCAAGAATGAAAAAACCAGAACTATTAGTGACACCAACTGCAGTTTCAGAAATCGAATCATTACTACAAGCTGGAGCAACAGCTATTATGGTTGGTGAACAGCGCTACGGTTTGCGTTTAGCAGGTGAATTCAAACGTGAAGATATCGTAGAAGCTGTAAATATTTCTCATCAGCATAATGCAAAAGTCTACGTAGCGATGAACGGATTATTTCACAATGATAAAATCGCCGAACTAAATGAATATATTTTATTCTTAAAAGAAGCAAGCGTGGATGCGATTGTATTTGGAGATCCTGCTGTATTGATGGCAGTGCGTGAAACAGCTCCAGAAATGAAGATGCACTGGAGTACTGAAACAACGGGCACAAACTGGTATTCATGTAACTACTGGGGGCGTAAAGGAGCTAAGCGCGCAGTTCTTGCTCGTGAGCTAAGCATGGATAGCATCATTGATATCAAAGAAAAAGCCGAAGTAGAAATTGAAGTTCAGGTGCATGGCATGACGTGCATGTTCCAATCAAAACGTTCACTTCTTGGCAACTACTTTGAGTATCAAGGAAAAGTCATGGAAATTGAAAATCGTAAAGTGGAAAAAGATATGTTTTTACTTGATAATGAGCGAAACAATAAGTATCCAATTTTCGAAGATGAAAATGGAACGCACATTATGAGTCCAAATGATATGTGCATTATCGATGAGCTTTCCGAAATGATTGATGCTGAAGTAGATGTATTCAAAATTGACGGCGTATTAAAGTCACCGCAATATATTTTAGAAGTAACAAAAAAATATCGTCAAGCGATTGATTTATGTGTAGATGACCGTGAAGAATACGAAAACGTTAAAGTCGATTTGTTAGAAGAAATTGAAAGCTTGCAGCCGATTAACCGTCCGTTAGACACAGGGTTTTTCTTTAAAGAAACGGTATATTAAAAAGCATGCAAAAAAAGATAAACAAAGGAGGTACAAACGATGGCTGTTCAAATCGATACTGTAGTAGAAGGTAAACGAGTTATTACTAAGAAGCCTGAGTTGTTAGCTCCAGCCGGTAACCTTGAAAAATTAAAAGTTGCCGTACACTATGGAGCAGATGCTGTGTTTATCGGAGGAAAAGAGTTTGGCCTTCGTTCAAATGCAGATAACTTTACATTTGAAGAAATGGCAGAAGGTGTTCAGTTTGCAAACAAATACGGCGCACGTATTTATGTTACAACAAACATTTTTGCTCATAATGAAAATATGGACGGACTTGAAGATTATTTAATGGGATTAGAGCGCGCTGGTGTTTCTGGAATCATCGTAGCTGATCCGTTAATTATCGAAACCTGTCGACGCGTTGCACCTAAGCTTGAAGTACATTTAAGTACGCAGCAATCACTTTCAAACTGGAAAGCCGTTCAGTTCTGGAAAGAAGAAGGATTAGAACGTGTTGTACTTGCTCGTGAAACGGGTGCTGAAGAAATGCGCGAAATGAAAGAAAAAGTGGATATTGAAATTGAAGCTTTTATTCACGGAGCGATGTGTATTGCCTATTCAGGCCGCTGCGTGCTAAGTAACCATATGACAGCGCGTGATTCAAACCGCGGAGGCTGCTGTCAATCATGCCGTTGGGACTATGATTTATTTAAAGTAGAAGACGGTAAAACGGAAACGGCTTTATTTGATGAGCAAGACGATCCGTTTGCAATGAGTCCAAAAGACTTAAATTTAATTCAATCTATCCCTCAAATGATTGAGCTGGGTATTGATAGCTTAAAAATTGAAGGACGTATGAAGTCGATTCACTATATCGCAACAGTGGTGAGCGTGTATCGCAAGGTGATTGACGCATACTGTGCAGATCCTGAGAATTTTGTGATTCAAAAAGAATGGCTTGATGAGCTAGACAAATGTGCAAACCGCGATACGGCTCCTGCCTTTTTTGAAGGAGTTCCTGGAGTAGATGAGCAAATGTTTGGCGTACACGGCAAGAAAACAAAATTTGATTTTGCTGGTTTAGTATTGAATTATGATGAAGAAACAAGCATCGTGACACTGCAACAGCGTAACTATTTTAAACCGGGAGAAGAAGTGGAATTTTTCGGTCCGGAAATTAAAAACTTTACGCAAAAAATAGATAAAATTTGGGACGAAGATGGCAATGAACTAGATGCTGCGCGTCATCCGCTGCAAATTGTGAAATTTAAAGTGGACCAACCTCTATTTTCATATAACATGATGCGAAAGGGGATTTAAATATAAAATGGGGAAAAAGCCCGTTGTAATCGGTATCGCTGGTGGATCCGGTTCTGGTAAAACAACTGTAACCAAAGCTATTTATGAATATTTTAAAGGGCATTCTATTATGCTTCTTGAGCAAGACTATTATTATAAAGATCAAAGCGATGTGCCGTTTGAACAGCGTTTGCAAACAAACTACGATCATCCTTTAGCATTTGATAATGATTTGCTGATTGAACACTTGCAAAACTTATTAAATTATGAGAGCATTGACAAACCGGTATATGATTACGCAATTCATACGCGCTCTGAAAAGGTAATTAGAGAAGAACCAAAAGATGTTATTATCTTAGAAGGTATTCTTGTACTAGAAGATCAGCGCTTGCGTAATTTAATGGATATCAAGCTATACGTAGATACAGATGCGGATCTTCGTATCATTCGTCGTATGCTTCGTGATATTAAAGAACGAGAGCGTACGCTTGAGTCAGTTGTTGATCAATACGTATCTGTCGTTCGCCCGATGCATAATCAGTTTGTTGAACCAACAAAACGTTATGCAGATATTATCATTCCTGAAGGCGGTCAAAACCACGTAGCGATTGATTTGATGGTCACTAAAATTCAAACAATTCTTGAACAAAATGCCATTTTATAATAACATAGCATAGATGCAGGAATTTTTTTGAAGACAATGCAGACATATTCTGCTAACTAAACACAAACATTATAAAGAATAGAGAAACGAGCAGCTTCTGTTTTGAAGCTGTCATTTCTCTATTAACTGATTTTTCCACAGAGTGGAAAATTTTTTGTACATACAGAAATGGACTGTATACACTAGAGATTTTGAGTTCAAGAAGGAGTGAAGGGATTATGGCACAAGAAAAAGTATTTCCAATGACAGAAGAAGGAAAGCTAAAGCTAGAGCAAGAGCTAGAATATTTAAAAACAGTAAAACGTAAAGAAGTTGTAGAGCGTATCAAAATCGCCCGCAGTTTTGGAGATTTATCGGAGAACTCTGAGTACGATTCTGCAAAAGACGAGCAGGCTTTCGTAGAAGGCCGTATTACAACGCTTGAAAATATGATTCGCAATGCGAAAATTATTGAAGAAGATGTAGAAAACTCTTCTATTGTATCATTAGGTAAATCTGTAACATTTGTAGAGCTGCCAGATGGTGACGAAGAAACGTATACAATTGTAGGTAGTGCAGAAGCAGATCCGTTTGAAGGGAAAATTTCAAATGATTCGCCAATTGCTAAAAGTCTAATGGGCAAACAAATTGGAGATCAAGTAACTGTTCAAACTCCTGGTGGAGATATGTCAGTGAAAATTGTATCTGTTAAGTAAAACATTTGGTTGGAAGCGTTCTACTGAATGCTCGTAAGTAAAAAAGCTGACACGCGTCAGCTTTTTTTATATGATTTTAAAAAGCGGAGAGAATAGAAAAGATATGTAAGAAAGGAAAGATGAAAATGAAAGATATCGATTTTGCTAAAACAGCGCTTGTTTTAATTGATTTACAAAAAGGGATTGTTCCAATTGGAGGAGACGAAATTGTGGAGAAATCTGTTCAGCTTGTGAATCGTTTCCGCGAACAAAATGGATTTATTAGTTTTGTACGAGTAGATTTTCAAGATGGAAAAGATGCGTTGACGCCAGAAACGGATCAAAAGCCATCTGCTCCTCAAGAAAGACCTGCAGACTGGGCGGAATTCGATCCAAGACTTAATGTTCAAGAGAATGATTATATTGTGACAAAACGTCAGTGGGGAGCCTTTTTTGGGACAGATTTAGACCTTCAGCTTCGCCGAAGAGGAATTGATACAATTGTCCTTTGCGGAATTGCAACAAATATTGGTGTGGAAAGCACAGCTCGTGAAGCATTTCAGTATGGGTATAACCAAATTTTTATCACGGATGCCATGGCGACATTTACAAAAGAAGAGCATGAAGCAACTCTTTCTTACATCTTTCCGAAAATAGGAAAGCTAAGAACAACTCAACAATTTTTAACAGAAAATTAATAATAAAAACTTGCTGAATCAGCAAGTTTTTTTGTGAAACGAAAAAAAGAATGAATATTTCTTAAGATAATGGTTTTAAAAGTAATGGCAACGTCGACACTTGTAAAGAGTGAGGTGTAGTCATGAAAATAATTCACAAGCGAATTTATATTACTCTTATTTTTATTTTATTATTAATTAGTGGACTGGGAGCACGGCTTGTTCAACTTCAGCTTGTCAGCACAGAATCTTTTACTGACAAAAAGATTAACTTAATTGAAGGAAGCGTAAAACAGCGTACGCAGGAAATGGTGGTAGATGACGGGCGAGGAAAATTTGAAGATAAAAATGGACAGTCTTTAACATCTATCACCCATAATCGCTTAGTCCTGTTTCCATTTTTAGAAAAAATGAAGTGGCCTGTTCAGCAAGTAAGTGAAATCGTGGGAATGCAACCAAAGGAACTAACGAACAGACTAGCGAATGCTAAAACACCGGTTGTTATTACAAAAGAATTATCCCATGCACAAGTCGAAAAAATAAATGCATTAAAGGTACCTGGCGTATTTGGAATTCCTCTAAAAGATGAGCGTCCAGTTCCTCTTGCTGAACATTTAATCGGACTAGAGGCACAAAGCAAACAAATAATTGAAGAGAAGTATAGTGACAAATTAAAAAATGGAGCAATTAAATCAACTACGCCTGTAGGTATCTCAGGGATGCAGAGGGCTTTTGACGAGTTTTTGCTGCCAGAACAGGAGTCTAAGCTCCTTTATCATGTTGATCGCCTAGGTGGGCCTATGTTTGGCATCGATGTAAAATACACGGGCACAGCTAACCCGTATTATCCAGTCAGTGTGCGTACGACGCTTGATTTGTCTGCTCAGGAGCTAGTAGAGAATACATTAAATCATTATAAGTTAAAAGACGGAGGAGCCGTCTTAATTGATATAAAAAACAATAAAGTAATTGCGATGGCCAGCAGGCCTTCGATTAATAAGAAAGATCCATTTAAAAAGCAAAATGGTTCAGACAGCGTAGAAAATCGTTTGCTGACGCCACAAACTCCTGGATCTATATTTAAAACCGTAACAGCAGCTGCAGCGCTTGAACAAAATAAAATTCAGCCTTCTTTTACCTATAACTGCGATAAAAGTATTTATGGCAATAATGTAGAAGAAGATCATCAAAAAGGGCAGCTGACGTTTGAAGAAAGCTTCGCGCAAAGTTGTAATGCAACGTTTGCACAGCTAGCAAAAGAAATGATAATATCTAATCCGAATATCCTTGAACAATATGCCGATAAGTTAGGGCTTATTCAGCCTGTAGGATGGACGGGTGATGTGTTTCACTTTGAACATTTTAAGCAGTTTTTAGGAGAAAAATCGGGAAGAGTTTGGACAAATGAAAGAGAAAAGAAAGTACCAAATGCTGTAGCTCAAACGGCAATTGGACAGCTTGATGTAAAAGTGACTCCGCTTGCAGTAGCAAATATGATGGCGACAATTGCACGCGGAGGAGAAAAGAAACAGGTAAAAGCTGTAGATGCGCTAGAGTATAAAAACAACACGTCATTGTATACGTTTAAAGAGCACGGGTTAAAAGGAGATACCATTAATAAAGCCACAGCTGCTTCTATGCAACAGCTTTTAAAAGGTGTCGTACAGAGCGAAAAAGGAACAGGAAGAAGATTTCAAACGCTTCCTTATGAAGTGGCAGGAAAGTCAGGAACTGCTGAAATCAATGTGAAAGAAGATATCGTCAATAAATGGTTTGCGGGTTACTTTCCTGCAGATGATCCAAAATATGCAATGGTAGTAGTGGATTTAAATACAAAAAGTGCGATATCTCCCACAAACAGCGTATTTTATGATATTGTTAAAGGGATGTATGACTTAAATACACGTTAAAACAAGAAGAATTTGTAAAAAATATTACAAATATACTTCAAATAAATTTTGATGCTTCATGTATAAGAAAACACATGTTAGAATAAAGCATTATAAAAGTTGGAGGAAATTGTAGCAATGAATAACAATCGTTCTTCAAGACACGAAAACAAAGAAAAAAAAGTAAACCGATTATATAATCTGTTAATTGCTGTCGTAGCAGTTTTAATTGTATTTGTCGGTGGTACGATGATTCTTGGAAACAAGGATAAATCGGATAACCAAGCGGAAACAACTCAAAACAATCCGCAAACAAATGACCAAAAAACGGACAAGACGGCTAAAAAAGACGATGATTCTTCGAAAGATGATCAAGCAACAGATGATCAAGCAACGGACGATCAAAGTTCTGAAGATGACCAAGCAACAGATGAAGAATCAAATGATTCAGATTCACAGGCTGAAGTAGAGAAAAATCCAGAGCCTGGCGTGGCAGAACGCAAGGTAGATCCTTCATGGGATTCAGTAGGTACGTCACAAGATGCACCTGCAGCAACTTATAAAAAAGGGTCAACGGATTGGAACGAAATGCTAAAAGCTGTAGGCGAAGGGTCAGGCATTAGCCCAAGCAATATGACCGTATGGCGTTTAGGGAATAACGGTGGCGTAGGTAAAGCGGTAGCTACGGTTAGTCCTAAAGGCAACTCATCAACAAAATACCGCGTTCAAATTGAATGGGTAGATGGAGAAGGCTGGAAGCCCGCAGTAGTGGATAAGCTTCAATAAGAAAAGCAGCGCGCTAGCGCTGCTTTTTTAATTTGAAATGAACAACCGCAGAGTACAGTTTTTTACCTTGTTCATAGTCCACAGACATTTGATGAGATACGCTATGAACCTCAAGCAAAATCGCTTTATTTTGATCAATTTTTTCCGCAATTTGTTTCTCAAGCATTTTAACATCAGGCGCTTCAAAAAATTCTATTTTATCTTCAATCATTTCAAATTCAAAATTCATCTTACGACCTCCTTACCTCATTACTATAGTATAGCAAATAGAAAGTTAAAAGCTTAAAATATTTGTAAATGAAGAACAAACGATAGCTAAAAACATACTATATCCATAAGAATTATTAGTTATAAGGAGGCGTTTTTTATGGGTCTAGAGTTTTTAGATATCTTTGAAAAGTGGGCGAATGAATATGATGCATCGGTAAGCGGGAAAGATGAACAGTATAGAGAAGTGTTTCGCAATTATAATGAAATCTTAGAGCATGTAGCAGACCGTTCAATAGGGCATGTGATAGAATTTGGAACAGGGACTGGAAACTTAACAAAAAAACTGTTAGAAAAAGAACTGACTGTAGTAGGAATTGAACCTTCAGTACCAATGAGACAATTGGCACACCAGAAATTAGGGGAAGATGTTTTAGTCACACCAGGAGACTTTTTACAATTTGATACATCATTGTTTCCAGCAGAGAGCTTAGTTAGTACGTATGCTTTTCATCATTTAACAGATAAAGAAAAAGAAGAAGCTGTGATAAACTATGGAAAGTTACTTCAAACCGGTGGTAAAATAGTGTTTGCTGATACAATGTTTGAAACAGCGGATTCATTTGCTGATACCATTGTTCAGGCAAAACACAAAGGGTATACGCAACTAGCAGAAGATCTAGAGAGGGAATACTATACAACGATTCCCGTCTTAAAGCAAATCTTTGAAAGCAATGGTTTTCACATAACCTTTACACAATTTAATCACTTTGTGTGGGTATTGGAGGCAACGAAACAATAGTAGAAAGAGGTTTTAAAATGAAAGTAGCAATCATTGGAGCAATGGAAGAAGAAGTGACGATTTTACGCGATAAAATTGAAAATCGTCAAGAAACAGTAATCGCAGGATGTGAATACTCGACAGGAACAATCAGCGGTGTGGAGGTTGTATTATTAAAATCAGGTATTGGAAAAGTAAATGCTGCGTTATCTACAGCCATCTTACTAGAGAAGTTCAAACCTGATTACGTTATTAATACAGGATCAGCAGGCGGCTTCCATCCGGAGTTAAACGTAGGAGATGCGGTTATTTCAACAGAAGTTCGTCATCATGATGTAGATGTAACGGTATTCAACTATGAATACGGTCAAGTACCAAACTTGCCTGCAGCTTTTAAAGCAGATGAAAAACTAGTTCGTCTTGCTGAAGAAAGCGCTCTTGAAGTAACGGATATGAAAATTGTAAAAGGGCTAATTGCTACAGGTGATTCGTTCATGAACGATCCTGTGCGCGTAGAGTTTGTTCGCTCTAAGTTTCCAGACCTGTATGCAGCTGAAATGGAAGCGGCGGCTGTTGCTCAAGTATGCTATCAATTTGGCGTACCGTTTGTTATTCTTCGTGCTCTTTCTGACATCGCCGGCAAAGAATCAAATGTTTCTTTTGAGCAATTTTTAGAAAAAGCAGCTGTTAATTCAACGAAATTAGTATTGAATTTTATTACAAAATTAAAATAAGCTGTTCGTAAAATATAGAGTTTGTTTTCGTCTACACTCTGCATCGTTTATCATAACATGGGGTGTAGACTATATTTTTACCTTAATTCCGACTTTATTTATAGGTTAAGTTATATTATTCGATAGCGAGGTGTTCAAGCTTATGAAGGTAGCCAAAAACGTTCATGAATTGATTGGAAACACACCTATGATTGAGATTACACAATTTGATTTACCCAGAGAAATCAGGATATTTGCTAAACTGGAATATGTTAATCCAGGAGGAAGTGTAAAAGATCGTTTAGGAAAAGAACTGCTGAAAGAAGCTCTTAGCTCTGGAAGACTGAATCGAGGCGGAACGGTGGTTGAGCCTACTGCTGGAAATACGGGGATTGGGCTGGCTTTAGCTGCTCTTCAGCACGAAATAAACGTTATACTATGTGTTCCAGAAAAATTCAGTATTGAAAAACAGCAGCTTATGAAGGCTTTGGGGGCAACGGTGGTTCAAACACCTACTGAAGCTGGTATGAAAGGTGCTATAAACAAGGCTCAAGAGCTGCTGCGTGAAATACCTGGTTCTTATTGTCCTCAGCAGTTTGCTAATCCGGCCAATCCTATGACTTATTACAAAACCTTAGGGCCAGAAATATATGAACAGCTTGATGGAAAAATCGACGTGTTTGTAGCTGGAGCAGGTACAGGTGGAACATTTATGGGTACAGCAAAATTTTTGAAAGAAAAAAATCCTTCTCTAAAAACAGTCATTGTTGAGCCAGAAGGTTCGATTTTAAACGGAGGGAAATCCGGCCCTCACTTAACTGAAGGAATTGGAATGGAGTTCATCCCTGATTATATGGAGCGGTCTTATTTTAATGCTATTCATACTGTTGAAGATGTTTATGCTTTTCAAAGAGTGAAAGAGCTGGCTTTAAAAGAAGGGTTACTAGTAGGGAGCTCTTCAGGAGCAGCCTTCGAAGCAGCCCTGCTCGAAGCAAAAAATGCAGAAAAAGGCGCTCATATTGTCACTATTTTTCCTGATAGCAGCGAACGGTACTTAAGTAAAAATATTTACAGTGGAGGAAGATAAGATGAAACGTAAAACACAGTTAATTCATGGTGGAATTGTTGGCGATGAACAGACGGGTGCTGTCTCTGTTCCTATTTATCAAGTGAGCACTTATAAACAAGAGGGAGCTGGGAAACATACGGGATACGAATATTCTAGAACCGGTAACCCTACACGACACGCCTTAGAAGAACTTATCAAAGAAATTGAAGGAGGATATGCTGGGTTTGCGTTTGGATCTGGTATGGCAGCTACTACTGCTGTATTCATGCTGTTTAACAGCGGAGATCATGTGCTAATTACAGATGACGTTTACGGAGGAACGTACCGAGTGATTACAAAAGTGCTGAGCCGTATTGGCATTGAAGCTACTTTTATTGATACAAGCGACATCGAAAATATTAAGAAAGAAATTCGCCCCAACACAAAAGCTATTTATATCGAGACTCCCACGAATCCTCTCCTAAAAATTACTGATTTGCAGCAGGCTTCTTCAGTAGCTAAACAGCATCATTTACTTACCATCGTTGATAACACATTCAGTACCCCGTATTGGCAAAACCCTATCGAAAAAGGTGCGGATATCGTTCTGCACAGTGCAACTAAGTATCTAGGCGGCCACAGTGACGTTGTAGCAGGGCTAGCCGTTGTGAATTCATCTAAATTGGCAGAAGACCTTCATTTTATTCAAAATGCGACTGGAGGCATTTTGGGACCTCAAGATTCTTGGCTTTTGATGAGAGGGATTAAAACATTAGGAATACGAATGGAAGAACATGAATTCAACACTGGGAAAATAGTAGAATTTCTACTTGCTCATCCTGCTGTTACAAAAGTATATTATCCAGGATTAAAAACCCATCCAAACCACCTCATTGCTAAAAAGCAGGCAAGAGGTTTTGGAGGAATGGTTTCTTTTGATGTGGGAAGCGAAGAGAAAGCGAAACAAGTACTGAGCAAAGTGAAGTATTTTACATTAGCAGAAAGTTTAGGAGCCATTGAAAGCCTTATTTCCATTCCTTCTAAAATGACTCATGCTTCTATACCGAGCGACCGACGTAAAGAGCTAGGAATTACAGATGGATTAATTCGTATTTCTGTAGGCCTTGAAGATGTAGAAGATTTAATTGAAGACTTAGAAGAGGCATTGAAATAAGGGTGGTAAAAATAGGATTTTTATAGACCTATAGATCTATGATAGAGTAGAGTTATAACATTCTACTGAGAAGGTGATTGTATGAAAGCTCAACGCATCAAAGCAAAAATTGAAGATTACAGCCGCTTTATTTACGTCCTTCTAGCCGTAAGTACATTCTTGTACATTGGTGTTATGATTGGCCAAGGTGAAAAAAGTGATATGCAGCTTGGAATAATGGAAGCCATCGTTATTCTTTTTGCCGCTCTTGCCTTTTATTTTAGTTATCAAACTAAAAAACTGAAAAAAGAACTAATGAAAGAAAAAGAATAATAGATATAAAAAGACGATCATACATCGTCTTTTTTTTATGAGGGTTGAAAAAATAAAAAAATTCCCTATTTTTCAAAAAAACAGTTTACTTTTTATGAGTCTGTGGATATAATTACCATTGTAAGGAAAATACTTTATTAAAAGGAGGTCGAGTCATATGTTAAGACGTTTATCAGTTATGGGTCATCCAGTTTCAACTATGTTCAAAAATCGTCTATATACGTATACTATTCGGCCGTGTTCCTGTATCAAGTAACTTTCTTACTTTGATCATTAAAACACGTTAATTCACCACAGGTGCGAATAGTAGCCCTGTGGTTTTTATTATTTTTCAGCCACAGGATGCTTATGCATTACTGTGGCTTTTTTGTGTATAAGGAGGTGATTGTAATGACACTGAACATTTTCTTTTTAACTATTACCATAAAGTCTCGTCAATACTCTGAGGCAGAAATTAAGCATGAACAGTATGTAAGACAATTAGAAGAAGAAATAAAAGACCGCAAGTATGAGTTTTACCGTCATTTCTAATTTGAACAGTGGAAAGGAGTGGATGAATGATGATTAATCAAAAAGGATATATCGTTGTATGGCTGCTTGTGGAGAAAGATTCCACCTAAATGATTAGTAGGGGGAGTAATGATGTGTTTGCTACGGATTATTATTTGGAAATTATTTTAAAAAAAGAGCGGAAAGAAGGATTAATTCTCCTTCTTTCCGCTCTTTTTTTTCTCTTTTTCGGCTCTGTAAAATTCGTGAAACATTTTCATCAGCGCTCGCTTTTCAATTCGCGAAACATAACTTCTTGAAATATTTAATTCTTTTGCAATTTCTCGCTGGGTTTTTTCATCCTGCAGATCCAAACCGAAGCGACCAACAATTACTTCCTTTTCCCGATCATCGAGAATATCGATGTATTCTTTTATTTTTTCTAATTCCATATTTAGTTGAATCATATCAATTACATCGTCTGATTCTGATTTTAATACATCAATTAAACTGATTTCATTTCCTTCTTTATCCTGGCCAATTGGATCATGGAGAGACACATCTTTTTTTGTTTTTTTGAGCGCTCGCAAGTGCATCAATATTTCATTTTCAATACATCGTGCGGCATAAGTAGCTAATTTTGTTCCTTTTCCTTGCGAATAACTTTCGATTGCTTTAATTAAACCGATTGTCCCAATTGAAATTAAATCTTCCGCATCCTCTCCCGTGTTTTCAAACTTTTTAACAATATGCGCAACGAGCCGGAGATTGTGTTCGATAAGAAGGTTTCGCGCTTCTTGATCTCCTTGTTCCATTAAAGATAAATATCTCTTTTCTTCAGCAGCAGACAAGGGTTGGGGAAAGGCATTGTTTTTTACGTAGGAAACAAGGAAAACCAATTCTTTAAAGAAATAGCCTAGTGCGGTAAATAATGCAGACATCTCTTCACCTCCATAAGGGGATATCAACTTGTGAGAGACTAACATTACACTATATGTAAAAAGAAGGATGTCTTTGCCTGTACGTTTAAAATTCCCCCCGGGGACAAGAGAGTTTGAAAAAGTCCACAGATTTTTCTTTATAGATAGTTACCAGCCTATACAGAGAAAAAAGTATGTACATACGCTAGTAGTAGTTCATAGTGTAAGGAGGGAAAGTATGTACGGTTACGGAGGCTGCTGTTATCCTAATTATCCAGCTTACCCATGTGGAGGAGGCTTCGGCTGGGGACTTGGATTGTTGATTGTTCTGTTTGTTCTGTTATTAATTTTCGGAAGCTTCTATTGGTTTTTTAGCTGCTGGTGTTAAAAAAAACTCATGCATGTGCATGAGTTTTTTTAGATGACATATCCTACCGAATAGAACCATTCATTCTTAAGAATTCTTAAGGAATTTTCGCTTTGTTTCTTAAAGAAGATGATTTATTCTATAATTAAGAAAAGAAGCAAGACGATAATATTCCTCTGCAAAAGTAAATGGAGCTCTACACTTTTTTTAGCTTGAAAGTACTAATCATCAAGCAAGCGAGTACGATAATTAAAAACATATAAAAGTGTGAAGGCAAATAAGGGACGCCCAAGTAGCTAAGAGTTAATAAACAACCTGCTGCGGTAATAGGGAGCCCTGTAAAATACCCAGTATTTTCTGTGATGTTAAAGCGAGCAAGACGAAGTGCTCCGCAAGCAATGTAACAGATGGTAACAATTGAACCTGCAGCACCAAAGTGAGACAAAATACTTTGATAAAGTAGTAGAGCTGGAGCGATGCCAAATGATATAATATCGCACATGGAGTCCAGTTGTTTTCCAAGTTCAGATTCAATTTGCAGCTTTCTGGCTACCATGCCGTCGAATCGGTCTGCTAACGCTGCTAAAAAAATCAGTAATAAACTTAAGTTCAATTCATTTTTCATGACAAATAAAATAGCAAAGCTTCCTAAACTTAAATTAACAATCGTTAAGGAGTTTGCCGCTTGGGATCTCAGCTTTTTAATTGTATGATCTAGATAGTCTAATAAAAACAATTTCCTCACTCCTTTAAAGGATGGAATGAACTAAAGGTA
Organism: Priestia sp. 10L35; assembly: GCF_056395685.1. NCBI lineage: Bacteria > Bacillati > Bacillota > Bacilli > Caryophanales > Bacillaceae > Priestia > Priestia sp. 10L35. Next base: position 316,197 of record NZ_JBFTKA010000001.1, read on the forward strand.
AAAATAATGGTAATTTCATTGTAGACGCAAACCTTATTCTAGTAAAGAACTATTCAGTATGTGGAGGTAAAATTATTGTTGCAGCACCTGTATCGAACGTTTATTGAGCTTACGAATCATCAAGGATCATCGAAGCTCATTCGGAAATTCACTTTCTCTAAATGGAGTCGGTTTGTTATACCCTCCTATACAAAAGTTTTTAAAGTAAATAAAGAAGAAATGGACAAGCCTCTGCATCACTATCAAACCTTACACGAGCTATTTATTCGCCGTTTGAACCCTTCTGCCCGTCCGGTCGATCAGCAGAAAGACAGCGTTGTCAGTCCTGTAGATGCAAAGATAGAAGCATATGGAGTCATTACGCCTCAAAAAGAAATGATTGTAAAAAACAAACCTTATTCTATACAGGAAATGGTTTCAAATGATCTCATTCTTGAAAAATATATAGAGGGACAGTTTATTATTCTCTATCTTAGTCCGAAAGACTATCATCGTATTCACAGTCCTCTCAAAGCCCAAGTGGGGAATACGTGGACCGTTGGACAAAAGTCTTATCCAGTAAATTCATTAGGAATCAAGTACGGAAAAGAACCGCTGGTGAAAAATTTCCGGAAGCTCACGGAGTTAACATTTGAAAATGGTCACATGCTGATGGTAAAAGTAGGAGCCATGTTTATCAACAGCATTGAAGCGGTTTCTAAAAAAGAAGTAGTCGAAAAAGGGGAAGAAATGGCTTACTTCACGTTTGGTTCGACTGTCATTTTATTATTTGAGAAGAACTCAATCACTTTTGATTCTAACGTTCACTCAGGTTCTTATGTAAAGTATGGAGAACCAATTGCTCATTTGAAAAAATAGAGCCTATATAATAAAAGAGTAGATAGATAAATGAAGATGCAGCTTTCTTTTATTAAGAAGGCTCTTTTATTCGTTAAGAAGGAATTTGTATGCTAATCTTTAATGATCTTCTTTCAATTTCCTCTTCAATTAATTTTATAAAATCAGGGCTTAATTGCAGTTCGGTTGCTTTGCTGTATGATTCAATAAGCAGCTCATCTGATAATTTTCTCATAAGATTGCCGCCACCTCCTACTAAAATAAATATCCTAAAAAGTTATATTTAAATGCTAATAAATTCCTTATTTATAATCTAACATGAATCAAATAAAGGAACAATCGTTCTGTTATCCACAGCTTTCGGTGGATAAAATGTGGGTATGTTGTTTATAATTACCATTAATTGCTGAACTATAACAGAGGATAATGTGTATAAACTTATCCACATAATTGGGCTTATCATTTTTTGTCGAAAACTTTTAACAGAATTTGTTTACCACTTACCCTATTTGATCAGTAATAAACGTTTTCTGCACTATTTTTTATTTTAAGTTTGCAGAGAGTGAACATATCGTAAGTCTACGAACAAATAGAGGTTTGCTACCTTTTGTCAATAACTTTCTGTATAAAGTTAAAGCATTCACAAGGCATATCCTTTATACTAAGAAAAGACCTGTTTTTGAAGAGAATAAAATTTTAGGTTGGAAAATAACAAGAAGTCGTTATAATGATAGACGGCGTTAATTTTAGTATGTAACTATATATTCGAGGTGCATGATACGTGTTGAAACTTTTTTTACCAAATGAACATGTGAAAAACGTGTTTCAAATTAAGCCAGACGATTTGAAAGAGCGCGGAATAAAAGGAATTATTACCGACTTAGATAACACGTTGGTGGAATGGGATCGCCCTGATGCCACTCCGGAATTAATTGAGTGGTTTCAGTTAATGAAAGATAGTGGAATTAAAATTACGATTGTATCGAATAATGTGGAGAAACGAGTCAAGCTGTTTTCAGATCCAGTTGGACTTCCATTTGTATATAAAGCACGCAAACCGATGCGTAAAGCATTTAGAAGAGCTCTTCGTGATATGGAGCTGCAAAAAGATGAGGTTGTAGTGATTGGTGACCAGCTTTTAACGGATGTATTAGGAGGAAATCGTCTCGGCGTATATACGGTTTTGGTTGTACCAGTTGCGCAAACAGATGGATTTGTAACGAAATTTAACCGTAAAATGGAACGAAGAATTCTAGGTTGGATGAAACGAAAAGGTATGATTAACTGGGAGGATTAAAACGTGAGTGAAGAAAAATTACAGTGCGTAGGATGCGGAGTGGAGATTCAAACAGAACGACCAAATGAACTTGGTTATGCTCCAAAATCAGCACTAGAAAAAGAAGCTATTATTTGCCAGCGATGCTTTCGCTTGAAGCATTATAATGAAGTACAAGATGTTTCCTTAACAGATGATGATTTTTTAAAAATCTTAAATGGAATCGGTCAAACGGATGGTTTAGTTGTAAAAGTTGTAGATATCTTTGACTTTAACGGCAGCTGGTTACCTGGTTTGCATCGATTTGTTGGAAATAACAAGGTCCTTTTAGTGGGAAATAAGGCAGATTTACTGCCAAAGTCTATAAAGAAAAATAAACTAATTCATTGGATGAAGCGAGAAGCGAAAGAGCTTGGGCTAAAATCAGTGGATGTGTTCCTCATGAGTGCGCAAAAAGGACAAGGAATTCGAGAAATTGCCGAAGCCATTGAACATTATCGCGAAGGTAAAGATGTATATGTTGTGGGATGTACAAACGTTGGTAAATCAACATTTATTAATGCCATTATTAAAGAAGTAACGGGAGAAAAAGATATTATTACTACATCTCAATATCCGGGCACAACGCTGGATATGATTGATATCCCGCTTGATAACGGCGCATCTCTATATGATACGCCTGGTATTATTAATCACCATCAAATGGCTCACTATGTAGATAAACGAGACTTAAAGCTGATTTCTCCTAAAAAAGAAATAAAGCCGAAGGTTTATCAGCTAAATGAAGGGCAAACGTTATACTTCGGAGGACTGGCGCGCTTAGATTATGTACAGGGGGGCCGCAAGTCATTAACATGTTATGTATCGAACGATTTGCATATCCATCGTACGAAGCTTGAAAAAGCAGATGAGTTGTATGAAAAGCAAGCAGGTGAACTGCTTCAGCCGCCGCGCCCAGAGCAAATGGATGAGTTTCCTGAACTGGTTGCACATGAATTTACAATAAAAAATGAAAAAACGGATATTGTTTTTTCAGGGCTGGGCTGGGTGACGGTTAATGAGTCAGGTTCAAAAGTTGTGGCGCATGCACCAAAAGGAGTCGGCGTATTTGTGCGCGATTCTTTAATTTAAACAAAAAGGGGAAAAAATCTTGAGTACATTATATGGGCTAGTTGGTTATCCGCTTGGGCATTCACTATCGCCATTGATGCAAAATGATGCCTTTAAACGTCTGAATATGGATGCTCATTATGAAGCTTTTCCAATTGAACCTGTTCATTTTGAGTCAGCCATTGGAGAGCTAAAAGATAAAAACATTCAAGGATTTAATGTCACGATTCCTTATAAAGTTGATATTATGAAGCATTTGGATGAAGTCGATCCATTAGCAAAGGCAATTGGCGCTGTAAATACAGTTGTTAATCAAGATGGCCGTTATATTGGATACAATACCGACGGCGAGGGGTATGTGACGTCTTTGCTCAAAGCAGTAGAAGGAAGCTTATCCCAAAAAAGAATTTTAATTATTGGAGCTGGAGGAGCTGCAAAAGCTATTTTTTATACAATTGCAGCTCAGCATGCTCCTGAGGTAATTGCGATATGCAATCGTACCGCCGAAAAAGCAGCTGTATTAGCTAACGAGCTGCCTTTTTCGACGAAAACAGCGGCGATGTCTATTTCTGATGCAGAAAAACAATTAGATACATTCGATATTATTATTAATACCACTTCAGTGGGAATGTACCCTAACGTGGATGAGCTGCCATTAGCACTTACTTTATTGCAAAAAGAAGCCGTAGTCAGCGATATTATTTACAACCCTTTAAAAACAAAGCTTTTAAAAGAGGCTGAAGCAAAAGGGGCAGGCACTCATAACGGTGTCGGTATGTTTGTACTGCAAGGTGCACTTGCATTTGAAAAGTGGACGAACGTCCGTCCTGACGAAGAGGCAATGGAACACATTGTTCTTTCAACACTAACTAAGAGATAAGATACAACGGAGGTTTTTATGTTAACAGGTAAACAAAAACGTTTTTTACGTTCAAAAGCACATCATTTAAATCCAATTTTCCAAGTAGGAAAAGGTGGAGTCAATGAAAATATGATTGGTCAAATTGCTGATGCATTAGAAGCAAGAGAATTATTAAAAGTAAGCATTCTGCAAAACTGTGACGAAGATCGTGACACGGTTGCTGCTCGATTAACAAAAGGAGCGAAAGCAGAGCTTGTACAAGTGATTGGAAATACAATTGTATTATATAAAGAATCACGCGAAAATAAGCAGTTAATGCTTCCAAAAGTGAAATGAAATAGAGCGGGGAAACCCGCTCTATTTAAAAATGAAGTAAATTAAAGGAGTCGGGGATTGTTGAAGAGTATTGGAATTTTAGGTGGAACATTCAATCCGCCTCATTTGGGGCATTTAATGATGGCAAATGAGGTTTTGCATGCCTTGAAATTAGATGAGATATGGTTCATGCCGTCGTATATTCCACCTCATAAAACAATCAAAGAGCCTATTGAGCCATATCATCGTTTACACATGCTAAAGCTAGCTATTGAAGAACATGATCAATTTACCCTGCAGCCCATCGAATTTGAGCGCAAAGAGCCTTCATATACATATGATACGATGAGAATACTAACGGAGAAATATCCAACATATCAGTTTCATTTCATCGTTGGTGCTGATATGGTAGAATATTTGCCGAAGTGGTATGAAATTGATGAATTAGTCAATTTGGTTACATTTGTAGGTGTAAAACGCCCGGGGTATACCATTACGTCCCCTTACCCGATAAAAGAAGTAGAAGTTCCGCAGTTTGATGTCTCCTCTTCCTTTATTCGCGAACGAGTAGTAAAGAAAGAAACCATTCGTTATTTTATACCTGCTGGTGTTAAACAATATATCGAGGAGAATCAATTATATGAATCGAACTGAGGCATTAGAAATCGTAAAGAAACAGTTAACAGAACGCCGTTATATTCATACTGTCGGGGTAATGGAAACAGCAATTGAATTAGCTAAGCGTTTTGAAGCAGACGAAAAAAAAGCAGAATTGGCTGCTATTTTTCATGACTACGCCAAGTTTCGTCCAAAGGAAGAGATGAAGCAAATTATTATTGATCAAAACATGAGCCCTTCTTTATTGGAATACAATACAGAATTATGGCATGCTCCAGTAGGCGCGTTTTTAGTGAGAAATGAAGTAGGGATTACGGATAAGGAAGTATTGGATGCGATTGCTTACCATACATCTGGAAGACCTGGCATGACGTTACTTGAAAAAATTGTGTACGTTGCTGATTACATTGAACCCGGAAGGAGATTTCCAGGTGTTGATGAAGTGCGGGAGTTAGCTAAAACGGACTTAAATGCAGCACTTATTCAATCACTGAAAAACACCATTTCTTTTTTAATGACTAAACATCAGGCCGTTTATCCCGATACGATGATGACATATAATGATTTAATCTTAGGAGGTCAAACACATGACTGAACGTGAATTGCTATCTCTTGTTGTAGAAGCAGCAGACGATAAAAAAGCAATCGATATCGTAGCGTTAAATATGGAAGGAATCTCACTTGTGGCAGATTATTTTGTTATTTGTCACGGTAACTCAGATAAACAAGTGCAGGCAATCGCTCGTGAAATTAAAGAAAAAGCACACGAACAAGGCATTTCTGTGAAGCGTTTAGAAGGATTTGAGCAGGCTAAGTGGGTTCTTGTTGATCTTGGAGATGTTGTGGTTCACATTTTCCATAAAGATGAGCGCGGATATTATAACTTAGAACGCTTATGGGGAGATGCACCATTTGTAAGTTCAGAAGAGCTACAGCTATGAGCAGGTACGGAGAATTTGCCTACGTATATGATCAGCTAATGGCAGACGTTCCGTATGACGATTGGGCTGAATTTTTTAATCAGCAGGTGGCAAAAGCGAAAACAAAGCCTGACAGTATATTAGACCTTGCCTGCGGCACGGGAGAACTCTCCGTTCGATTTGCACAAGAAGGTTTCTCCGTAGTAGGCGTTGATTTGTCTGATGATATGCTTATGGTAGCCCAGGAAAAGGCGGCAGAAGCAGGGTTAACGCTATCTCTTTTTCAGCAAAACATGGCGGAACTTGAGTTATTGAAAGAGTTCGACTGTGTAGTAATCTTTTGTGATTCTTTGAACTATTTGCAAAGTGATAAAGAAGTTCAAGAAACCATTCAACGTGTATATAAGCACTTAAAACCAGGTGGGCTCTTTATATTTGATGTTCATTCAGTGCACAAGATGAAAGACGTATTTGGAAATCAATCTTTTTCTTACGTAGATGAAGACGTGTCATATATTTGGAACTGCACCTATGACGATACAGACACGCGCGTAGAGCATGATATTACGTTTTTTGCTTATGATGAAGAAATGGATGCATATCATCGCTTTGATGAGGTGCATGCTCAGCGCACTTGGTCGATTGACCATTATCAATCATGGCTGAGCGAAGCTGGTTTTATAAATATAGAAGTAAGTGCAGATTTCAAAATGAGTGAGCCTACTTCAAACAGTGAGCGCATCTTTTTCTCTGCGCAAAAAAAAGAAGCCGAGTAGAGGCTTCTTTTTTTGTTTCAAAGCAGGATTTCTACAGAAATTATGGAATAAGACTATCAAACTGCTTGTGAACAAGCTCAATGTCTTCGTCAAATTTTTCATGTGTTTTTTGAAATACGTGCACAAACATCTCTCCGAGTTCAGCTTCTAAAACTTTAATACCTTCTCCGGTTACACCGCCTTTTACGCATACTTTATCCTGCAAGGTAGGAAGCGTAAATATTTCTTTTTCCAACAGTTTTCCCATTCCAATAATCATATCACTGGCCATGACGGTAGCTTCTTCTTCAGAAATATTTGTTTCTTGAACTGCTGCATCAATAAAGCGTTGAAGCAAAAAGCTGAAGAATGCAGGACCGCAGCTTACGATATCGGATGATACGCGCGTAATCGTTTGATCAATAGCCACAGGCTTTGACATAGATGAAAATAATTCATGTAAATAATTTTGGTAAAAAGGCGTACACCTTTCTCCAAACGTGAAAAGAGAAACACCTGCTAATGCCCGATTGGTAATGCTGGGGATAATTCTAGCTGCTTGACTCGGAATGAGGCGTTCGATTTGTTCTACGCTAATTGGACTGGTAATGGATACAATGCAATGATCTTTCGTCAGCAGTGGTTCTAATTTTATTAAAAGGGGGTGAATATCCAATGGCTTAACACAAATAAAAATGACTTTGGATGCGTGAACAACTTCTTCAGCTGTATCAGCAACATGAATTTTTTTATGCTGCTGTTGAATCTCTTTGGCTCTTTTTTTTGTGCGATTCATAATAGTAATTTTAGAAGGACGTACGGCTTTTGATTCAATAAACGCATCAATTAATATTTTCCCCATGTTTCCTGTTCCGATAAACCCTATGTTCACTGATTCATTCCCTCCTTCAAAAGCCTTTTCTTCTAAACACTATGAAGACGTAATGGAATTTATGACGTTACTTCAAAATTCAAAGGAGTGTACAATTTGACTTTTTCAAAAAAACAATGGCTAATTGGGTGTATTTGCTTAGCAGTTGGCTTGGCTTTTTATATCTATCGCACAGGCGGAGAGAAACCGGAAAGTTCTCTTCAAACCTCAGATATGATAAAGGCAGAATCTTCTGCTGTAAAAAAAGAAGGAGAGTCGTCTGATCAAGTAATTTCGAGCCAAGATTCTCCGTTTGTTATGGTGGATATTAAAGGAGCTGTTCAGAAGCCCGGTGTATACCAGCTTCCGAAAGATGCAAGGGTAAAAGATGCTCTAGCACAAGCCGGAGGCGCTACAAAAGAAGCAGACTTAAGACAGCTCAACTTAGCTAGCAAGCTACAAGATGAAATGGCTGTTTACATCCCAGCTGCTGGAGAAGAAATCCCGCCTTCATCTCCAGTTTCTTCAATCTCTTCCTCAGGAACTTCAAATGATCAGCCCCTTGTTAATATCAATACAGCGAACACTGATGAACTGCAAACGCTAAATGGCATTGGACCTTCAAAAGCGAGTGCCATCGTTTCATATCGAGAGGAAAATGGCTTGTTTCAAACAGTAGAGGATTTGGGGCAAGTATCAGGTATTGGCGAGAAGTCGCTAGAAAAAATCAAAGCTCAAATTACGGTACAGTAGAGACTTATTGACGAAGAAGGAAAAGAAACGCTACACTATGAAAGAGACAAGTATAATTATAATTATTCAGTTTTAAATAAAAAGGTAGGGAATGAGATGAACCGGATTTCATGGGATCAATATTTTATGGCACAAAGCCATTTGCTAGCCTTAAGAAGCACTTGTGAACGTCTGGCTGTTGGGGCTACAGTGGTGCGTGATAAACGTATTATAGCTGGAGGATACAACGGCTCGATCAGCGGAGGCGTGCATTGTGCTGACGAAGGCTGTTATGTGATTGATGGACACTGTGTAAGAACTGTTCATGCAGAAGTGAATGCACTCTTGCAGTGTGCTAAGTTTGGTGTGAAAACAGAAGATGCGGAAGTATACGTCACGCATTTTCCGTGTTTAAACTGCTGTAAAGCCCTTATTCAAGCGGGAATTAAAACAGTATATTACGCTAATGATTACAAAAATCATCCGTATGCTGTTGAGTTATTTCAACAGGCGGGAGTGAAAACAGCAAAAGTTGAACTTGATGAAGCAATCATTGACTTAAAAAGTAAAGAGAAGCTTCAATTTGTGACGGATGTTCTCGCTCGTTTAGAAAAAAGCGGAGCGGACGAAGCAGAAGTGATGAATTTACAGCGTGAAGCTCTCGCTTTGTTTACTGCAAATTAAAGGTAAAAGAGGTTTTTTACTTAGTAACAGTAAGAAGCCTCTTTCTTTTAAGAAGAAAGGAGCTAAAAGTGAAAGGATATTATATTTACTGTGCTTTTAGCATGATGATAGCTTTATATGTATATGATAATCATTCCGCTGTAAGCCTGTTTTTGCTAATCGTGCTTTTCATTTTTCAATGGCTACAATGTCCGAGGAAAGTGGTTATTACTTCTGCACTGTTGAGTGTTTTGTGCGTCTGCCTATTAGCTGAAACAAATAAGCATAACAAAACGGTTCTTTTAACTGAATCTTCTTCTTTTACAGGCGAAATTTCATCTGTGCCGCATAGTGACGGCGACAAGCTTACTTTTAAGTTTACGGTTCAAAATGAAGAGGTCATGGCTTTTTATAAACTAAAAACGTTGGAAGAGAAACAGCAGCTCGAAAAGCTAACGATTCATCAAGTTTGTCAACTAGCGGGGCAATTAACTTCTCCTTCACCTGCTCGCAACCTTCATGCATTTGATTATCAGCAATATTTGTACCATCAGTCTATTCATTGGCAGCTTAACGTCAAGAGACTTGATTTGGTAAAATGCCAGCTCCCCACTCTAACTCCACTTACGTACCTTACCTTTATTCGTCAAAAAGGAATTAATTATATTCAACAAAATATGTCGGATCCAGGTGCTGGGTTTATGCAGGCACTAATTTACGGCGAGCGCACCGGCATCGAAGAAGAGAGTATCAAGCGCTATCAGCAATTTGGTTTAATACACTTGCTTGCCATATCAGGTCTTCATGTTGGACTGCTGACAGCAATGTGTTTTTATTTGCTCATTCGGATTGGAATAACGCGCGAGCGAGCCATTACGCTTTTACTTGTGCTTCTTCCTGTATACATGGTTTTGGCTGGTGGCAGCGCTTCAGTTGTCCGAGCTGTTTTTATGAGTATGCTGATGCTTATATCGATAAAGATACAAAGAAAAATTCTTTTGGTTGATAGCATCAGCCTTGCTTTTATAGCCATGCTGCTTTTTAAGCCGTACTATTTATTTGATGTAGGATTTCAGCTTTCTTTTGCCGTTAGTTTTGCATTGATTTTATCGAGTCAGACGATTTTACCTCGTTTTCATTCTTCTTTCAGCCAGCTCATGGTTGTTTCAGTAATTGCACAAGTCAGTTCACTTCCTTTATTGTTGTACTATTTTTATGGAGTATCTCTCCTCAGTTTGCCATTAAATATGGTTTTTGTACCGCTGTTTTCTCTTGTTATATTACCTCTTTGTTTGTTCATTCTTTTTGTTCGTATCCTCTTGCCGGGAGTGAGTGAACTGCTGGAGCAGATTCTTCATGTTCTTTTACTTTTTTGTGAAAAATTGCTTGGCTTTTTTGAGTGGATTCCCGCTGATTTTGTAACGGGAAAACCCCACATTGTGCTGTTTTTGGGCATGTACTTATGCATTTATGCTTTATTTGTGGCGGTCGAAGAAGGAGAATTTTTCGTTCGCTATATGTTTCTTCTCGTGGCATTGTTAGCCGCACAATGTATGTATCCTTATTTGAATCCAAAAGGAACGGTCATAATGGTCGATGTAGGACAAGGAGACTGCTTTATCATTGAGCTTCCTTATCGAAAAGGTGTGTATATGATCGATACCGGAGGAACCGTTTCATTTCCAAAAGAACCATGGCAAAAACGTCGTTCTTCTTTTGACGTGGGAGAAGATGTACTTGTTCCCTTTTTGCATTCAAAAGGAATAACAAGGGTAGATAAAATGATTATTACACACGGCGATTATGATCACGCAGGGGCGGCACAGCATTTATTTTCACAAGTGGCTGTCGGAGAGCTGGTGCTTGGGAAAAAAGCTGAATTAAATGATGTAGAGACTGGCTTGGTGATCGCTGCTCAAAAACAAAGCGTGCCTGTTCAAATTGTTCAACAAGGAGATAGCTGGCAAGAAGGAGGTGTGTTATTTCAGATTATTTCTCCGACAGGTTTCGAAGAAACGAGCAACAACGGCTCAATTGTAATAGACGCTAAGTTAGGAAATTTAAGATGGCTATTCACCGGAGATTTAGAAAGGGAAGGAGAACAAAGAATATTGAAAGACTTTCCAAACCTTAAAGCAGATGTATTAAAAGTTGGGCATCATGGCAGTAAAACTTCAACTTCAGAAGAGTTTGTTCAACATTTAAATCCTAAAGTAGCGCTTGTTTCAGCGGGACAAAAAAATCGTTATGGTCATCCTCATCAAGAAATATTAGAGCTTCTGAAAAGCTACGGAGTGTATATTTATCGAACGGATGAAGATGGTGGGGTAATGTATGAATTTACAAAAAAGTCAGGAACGTTTTCGCAGCAACTTCCATAGTCTATAGTAAGAAAAACGAACTAAAAAAGACTGCTAAGAAGCAGCCTTGAAGCAATTTTACGAACCCAAGTAGTGAATCACAGTTGCAATAACAAATAAGGCAGTGAAAAAGCCAAATGAAACACCAAATCCTACGGCAGAATCGACAGCGTCGTTGCGTTTACTTTGGACACTTTCTTCAAATTGGTTCATTAACACCCCTCCTGTTTACAGTATAATCTAACTTTTTTTAAAAATCTAGACAATTTAAAAGCGTTTTCACAAACTGACAACAGTTAACAACTATACTTTATGGACATGAGGAGAAAATAGAGATAAGGGTTTAATCATTAACAAATAAGTAACCTAGGGCTTATATTGTTAATGTTTATCATAAACTGAGGAATTGTCGTTTTAAGGCAATTCCTTTTGTATTGTTGCCAAAAACTCATAACACCTTTACGATAGAAATTGTATTTTGTTTATCAGTAACTATACATAATCAATATAGATGAATAAAAAAGAGGAGCGTATATACGTTGGCAGTTGATAGCTTAAAAAGTATTACCAAAAATAATATAGCCCCCGTTTACTTAATACACGGGGTCAATGCATTTATGAGTAAAAAGATTAGAGATAAAATCGTCGACTATACGTTAAATGAAGAAGATAAAGAATTTAACTTGTCACTATACGATTTAGAAGAAACATCGATTGATCAAGTTCTAGAAGATGCTGAAACGCTTCCTTTTTTAGGAGACAAGCGTGTAGTGGTTGCGAAAAATGCAGCATTTTTAACGGCTGAAAAATCGAAAGATAAAGTAGAGCATGATCTAGCAAAACTGCAGCAATATGTGGAACAGCCCCCGTCTTTTTCAACGTTAATTCTACTAGCCCCTTATGAAAAGCTGGATGAAAGAAAAAAAATAACAAAATTATTAAAAAAACAAGCAGCTTACATTGAAGCGAACGAATTTGGTGAAAAAGAAATGAAGCAGTGGATTCATAATTTACTTTCAAAAGATGGAGTGAATATGGATGAAGATGCTGTGACGCTGCTTATTCAGCTTGTGGGTCTTAATGTAACGCTTGTGACAAATGAAATTGAAAAAATGGTGTTATACGTTGGACAAGACGGAGTCATTACAAAAGAAGTTGTGCTTAAGCTTGTGGCAAAAACGCTTGAACAAAATGTATTTACACTTATTGACGCTGTTATTCAGCGAAAGGTTTCTACTGCTTTAAATATGTATCAGGATTTACTGCGTAATAACGAAGAGCCTATTAAAATTTTATCTTTGTTAGCGACGCAGTTTCGTTTGATTTATCATACGAAGCAGCTGTCTAGTCAAGGGTACGGTCAGCAGCAAATTGCTCAAACGATTAAGGTTCATCCGTTTCGTGTGAAAATTGCTTTGCAGCAGAGCAGAAGTTTTGAGGAACAGCAGCTTAAAGAAATTTTAAAGGATTTAGCAGAGGCAGATTATGAAATGAAGACGGGGAAAATGGATAAAGCGCTTATTTTACAGCTGTTTTTATTAAAAAGAGCGCAATAAAAAAACGATCCTAATGGGATCGTTTTTGTCTCAATTATGCAGATAAACCGTTAAGTTTTACTGCTAAGCGAGATTTTTGACGAGCTGCAGCATTTTTGTGGATAATACCAGATTGTGCAGCTTTGTCTAATTTTTTAGAAGCAACAGCAAATGCTGCTTTTGCGTTATCTACATCGTTGTTTTCAACTAAAGCTTCAAAGTTTTTGATTGCAGTACGCATAGCTGATTTAGCTTGAATGTTATGAGCACGGCGAGCTTCAGTAGTTTTTACACGTTTGATAGCTGATTTAATGTTTGGCATCCGTTTCACCTCCCGAAATGATAACAATCGAGATTATATAGAACTCGACATTCTTCACAATAAGAACAAAAGATATTTTATCAAACACAAGGACAGAATGCAATAGCCTTGACAAGGAATTTTATATGACAGAGCTCTCTTTAAAAGCTTGTAGCTGATATTGCGCCCTTCCTTCCACTTTTCATTTCTTAAATGCATGAATCTGCCAGTCCTCGGTGACAATAATTTCAACAAAGATTGTCTAGGAGGTTAAGAAATGGAAAAAGAACTTGATTTAAGTCAATATAGCGTGCGCACGGATTTAGCTGTCGAAGCAAAAGACATAGCGTTAGAAAATCAGCCTAAACCGAATAATCAGTCAGAAATCAAAGGCGTAATTGTAAAAGAAAAAGAAGAACAAGGTGTCAAAATTTCAATGGTAGAAATTACGGAAGAAGGCGCAGAAGCAATCGGTAAGAAAAAAGGCCGATATGTAACCCTTGAATCGGTAGGCATTCGCGAGCAGGATACTGAAAAGCAAGAGGCCATGGAAGAAGTATTTGCTAAAGAGCTGAATTTTTTTATTAAAAGCCTCAACATTCCAGATGATGCTAGCTGTCTTGTAGTGGGTCTTGGAAACTTAAGTGTTACACCAGATGCGCTTGGACCAAAGGCAGTAGATAATTTGTTGATTACAAGACATCTGTTTGAGCTACAGCCTGAAAGCGTGCAAGATGGCTTTAGACCCGTTAGCGCCATTGTCCCGGGAGTAATGGGAATGACGGGTATTGAGACAAGTGATATTATCTTTGGCGTTGTAAAGAAAGTGAATCCAAATTTTATCATTGCAATCGACGCGCTGGCCGCTCGTTCGATTGAACGGGTAAATGCGACCATTCAAATTTCAGATTCAGGTATTCATCCGGGGTCTGGGGTTGGAAACAAACGCAAAGAAATCAGTTATGAAACACTTGGCATTCCAGTTATTGCAATAGGTATTCCAACGGTGGTGGATGCTGTTTCCATTACAAGCGATACAATTGACTTTATCTTAAAACATTTTGGCCGAGAAATGAAAGAGCAGGGAAAGCCGTCTAAGTCGCTGCTTCCGTCTGGTATGACGTTTGGAGAAAAAAAGAAGCTCACGGAGGATGATTTACCTAATGAAGAGCAGCGTCAAACGTATCTCGGTATGATTGGCACCCTTCCCGATGAAGAAAAAAGACGTCTTATTCATGAAGTGCTTGCACCTTTAGGCCATAATTTGATGGTTACGCCAAAAGAAGTGGATATGTTTATTGAAGATATGGCTAATGTAGTTGCAGGAGGACTTAACGCTGCTTTGCATCATGAAGTGGATCAAGAGAACTTTGGAGCATATACTCATTAATACGCTTTTAGATGAATGAGTTCTTCACAATATAGTCATAATGGTTAGTACTACAGAAGATAAAGAAGTAAGGGGCCTAATAATATGATTAAATTTACTTTAAAATCAGTAGTGCTAGCCATTTTTTTACTGTGCATTGTATTTTTAGGGATGCAGACGGCTCAGCAAGGGTTGATTAAAATGAAGGGATATAATGATCCTTCGATTGAACATGTTATTAATGTTTCTAAAACGTCAGATGGTCAGGTGGAAGCGGCTGTTTTAGGTTCAAAAAAAGTCGTGAATATTGACGAAAAACAGCAGTTTCTAGAAAAACGAAAGGCTTTTAACTTTTTCTCCTCGCTAGGTCAAAGTTTAGCGGAAGGCGTGAAAAGTACAATAGGAAAAGCTTTTAAGGCTATCCATCATCTCCTTAATTAAAAGCAGAATCTCTTTCTGCTTTTTTGTATGGAAAAATCCCCAATGGAATGCTTATTGAATGTTGACGAATGTGTTGTTATAATTTAATTTAGTGTATTTTGCCGATTTTCAGTAGGAGTGAAAAAAATATGGATAGAGAAGCAAGATTGAAACGACAATCGAAAATCAGAAACTTTTCGATTATTGCTCATATAGACCACGGTAAGTCAACATTAGCAGACCGTATTTTAGAAAAAACAAATGCGTTAACACAGCGAGAAATGAAAGCTCAGCTTTTAGATTCGATGGATTTGGAACGTGAACGTGGAATTACCATTAAATTAAATGCTGTGCAGCTTCAATACAAAGCAAAAGATGGAGAAGAGTATACTTTTCATCTAATTGATACACCGGGACACGTCGATTTTACATATGAAGTGTCGCGAAGTTTAGCCGCGTGTGAAGGTGCAATTCTAGTAGTAGATGCAGCTCAAGGTATTGAAGCTCAAACACTAGCAAACGTGTATTTAGCACTTGATAACAACCTTGAAATTTTACCTGTTATTAATAAGATTGACTTGCCGAGTGCAGAGCCAGAGCGAGTGCGTCAAGAAGTTGAAGACGTAATTGGATTAGATGCGTCGGAAGCTGTATTAGCTTCAGCTAAAGCAGGAATTGGTATCGAAGAAATTTTAGAACAAATTGTTGAAAAAGTTCCTGCTCCTGAAGGGGATCCAGATGCACCGCTTCAAGCGCTGATCTTTGATTCATTTTATGATGCATACAGAGGTGTAGTTGCATCTATTCGTATCGTACAGGGACGAGTAAAAGTAGGCGACAAAATTAAAATGATGGCAACAGGAAAAGAGTTTGAGGTAACGGAGCTAGGTGTGTTAACGCCAAAAGCCGTTGCTAAAGATGAACTTTCTGTTGGCGACGTAGGGTTTTTAACAGCAGCTATTAAAAACGTTGGAGATACGCGAGTAGGGGACACGATTACACTTGCTAAAAATGGAGCAAGTGAACCTCTTCCTGGTTATCGTCGTCTGAATCCAATGGTATACTGCGGACTGTATCCAATTGATACAGCAAAGTATAACGATCTTCGTGAAGCACTAGAAAAGTTAGAGCTAAATGACTCTGCACTTCAGTTTGAACCAGAGACGTCTCAGGCCTTAGGGTTTGGTTTCCGCTGTGGATTCTTAGGGTTGCTTCACATGGAAATTATCCAAGAGCGTATTGAACGCGAATTTAAAATTGATTTAATTACAACAGCTCCAAGCGTTATTTATGACGTGTATTTAACAGACGAGACTCATCTGTCTGTAGATAATCCGTCTAATATGCCGGACCCACAAAAGATTGAACGTGTGGAAGAACCGTATGTAAAGGCAACGATGATGGTACCAAACGATTATGTAGGTGCTGTGATGGAGCTTTGTCAGAAGAAGCGAGGCAACTTTATCGATATGCAGTACTTGGATGCTAATCGCGTGAGTATTGTATATGAAATTCCACTGGCTGAAATTGTATATGATTTCTTTGATCAATTAAAATCAAATACAAAAGGCTATGCTTCGTTTGATTACGAGCTTATTGGATATCAGCCTTCGAAGCTTGTGAAGATGGATATTCTCTTAAACGGTGAAACGGTCGATGCACTGTCCTTTATCGTACACAGAGATTCGGCGTACGATCGTGGTAAAGTCATTGTAGAAAAGCTTAAAGAGCTTATTCCACGTCAACAGTTCGAAGTGCCTATTCAAGCGGCAATCGGTCAAAAAATCGTCGCGCGCTCAACAATTAAAGCCATTCGTAAAAACGTTTTAGCAAAATGTTACGGAGGAGATATCTCTCGTAAACGTAAACTTCTTGAAAAACAAAAAGAAGGTAAAAAACGTATGAAGCAGGTCGGTTCTGTTGAAGTACCGCAGGAAGCATTCATGGCTGTGCTTCGCATGGACGAAGATTAATAGCTGAAATTCTATTATTTAACATGTCAAATTAGTTTTGAAAATCAAGCTAATCTGATACGATAGTAAAGAGTTTTGAGCGCTGTAAATAAGTGTGAACAAACATAGATAAAAATACCGCAGAGAGACTCTGCGGTATTTTTATCATTTATAAATGTGATTGAGGTGGAAGTCCATGGTGAAGGCAGCATATCTGCATATCCCGTTTTGTCATCATATTTGTCACTATTGTGACTTTAATAAAGTGTTTTTCAAAAATCAGCCCGTTATGCCGTATTTGGAAAGCATGCGAGAAGAAATGAAACAAACAGTCGAACGTTATCCAACGACCAATTTAAACACGATATTCGTTGGGGGTGGAACGCCCACAGCCTTAGATGAACAGCAGCTGGAGTATTTTTTAGAATCGATTCGTATGTACCTCCCTTATGACGAAAAAGGTGAGTTTACATTTGAAGCGAATCCGAATGAATTGACAAAAGAAAAGCTTCAGCTTCTCCATGATTATGGCGTGAATCGTTTAAGCATTGGTGTACAAACGTTTAATGAAAGATTATTGGAGAAAATTGGACGTGTGCATTCAAACAGACAGGTATTTGATTGTGTTGAGCAAGCGAGAAAGATTGGAATGTCGAATATAAGCTTAGACTTAATTTATAGCCTGCCGGAGCAAACGGTAGCTGATTTCTCTTCGACGCTTCAAACGGCTTTTTCATTAGAGGTAGAGCATATGTCTGCCTATTCGTTGATTATTGAACCTAAAACGGTATTTTATAATTTAATGAACAAAGGGAAGCTGCCTCTGCCTGCTCAAGAAGAAGAAGCAGCTATGTATGAGCTGCTCATGAAAGAAATGGACAAACAAGGTTTTCATCAATATGAAATCAGTAATTTCGCAAAGCCAGGCTACGAGAGTATTCATAATTTAACATATTGGAACAACGACGATTATTACGGAATTGGCGCAGGCGCACATAGCTATATAGACGGAATAAGACGAGCAAATATTGGACCATTAAAAAAGTACATTGATTCGGTCAAGCAAAACGGAAATGCATATCTCAATGAAGTGAGCGTGACCGAGGCTGAAAAAATGGAAGAAGAAATGTTTTTGGGCCTTCGTAAAACGAAGGGAGTCTCAAAAGAGGAGTTTAAGAAAAAATTCAATCGAGAATTAAAAGATGTATTTGGAGAACCTATTCAAGAATACAAAGAGAAAGGACTTTTGGGTGAAGACAATAGCTCAGTCTTTTTAACACACAATGGTCGATTTTTGGGGAATGAAGTTTTTCAAGCCTTTATTGGGATAATCTAATATCAAATCGTTGACATCGCTATAGTGATTTGGTAATTTATTATTAGATTTAGCACTCAGAGTTTTAGAGTGCTAACAGAGGTGATGAAGCGTGCTTACTGATCGACAGTTATTAATTTTACAAGTCATTATTGATGATTTCATTCGATCTGCGCAGCCGGTAGGCTCTCGAACATTATCTAAGAAAGAAGAGTTTAATTTTAGTTCGGCTACGATTCGTAATGAGATGTCAGACCTAGAAGAACTTGGATTTATTGAAAAAACTCATACTTCTTCAGGGCGCGTTCCGTCTGAGAAAGGTTATCGTTATTATGTTGATCATCTAGTGTCCCCGCAGCACTTGAAAGCAAGCGACGTTTCCACGGTACGTTCGGTATTCGCTGAACGCATTGTAGAACTGGAGCAGCTCGTTCAAAAGTCAGCGCAAATTTTATCTGATTTAACGAGTTTAACGTCTATTGTGCTAGGACCAAAAGCGGTCAGCCATAAGTTAAAACAGCTGCAGATTTTACCTTTAACGGCTCAGTCAGCTGTTGCCATTATTGTGACCGATACAGGACACGTTGAAAGTCGGACGATTACGCTGCCGAGCAGTATTCAACCTTCCGATATTGAAAAAATGGTTAACATTTTAAACGAAAAGCTCATCGGCGTTCGCATTACTGATTTACATGATAAAATGTACAAAGAAGTAGCGACGCTCTTAAAAAGCCACATTCAAGGATATGAGCAGACGATGGATATACTCAATGATGCATTAAAGCTCAACATGAATGGCAAATTAGTAGTTGGCGGCAAAACGAATATGTTTGCTCAGCCGGAATTTCATGATCTTAATAAAATTCGCGGGCTGTTTAACATTATTGAACATGAACAGCAGTTTTATAAGCTGTTAAGCCCAAATGAGGCTGGCATACATGTGAAAATCGGTCATGAAAATAAATTGAATGAAATGGTAGGGTGCAGCTTAATTACAGCTAGTTATTCCTTTGGTCACGAACAGCTTGGTACAATTGCTATACTGGGACCGACCCGCATGGAATATGCGCGTGTGATTAGTTTGCTTACGCTGCTGTCATCAGATATGTCTCAAGTGTTAACAAACTTGTATAAAGAATAAAGGAATCGGGTGGAATATATTACTTCCATCCTTTCCCTGTGATAAAATAAAAAACGTTGTTTAAAATGTGAAAATGTGTGTAAACATTTAAGGGAGGTGAATGAATTGTCAAACGAAAAGCAAGTAGAAGAACAAAACGAAGAAGTGGTTGAAGAAGTTCAAACAGACTCTGCTGAAGCAACTGAAGCTGAAGTGTCTGAGGAAGTAAACCCTCTTCAACAAGAAAATGATCAATTAAAGCAACAGCTTGAAGAAGAAGAGAATCGCTACTTACGTCTACAAGCTGATTTCGATAATTTCCGTCGTCGTTCACGTCTCGATGCAGAAGCTGCTCAAAAATACCGTGCTCAATCATTAGTTTCGGATATTTTACCAGCACTTGATAACTTTGAACGTGCATTACAAGTTAACACAGCGGATGAACAAACTAAATCCGTGCTGCAAGGTGTAGAAATGGTATACCGTCAATTAGTAGAGGCACTTCAAAAAGAAGGTGTTGAAGCAATTGAATCAGTCGGGAAAACATTCGATCCATACGAGCATCAAGCAGTGATGCAAGTAGAAGACGATGAATACGAACCGAACACAGTAGTAGAAGAGCTTCAAAAAGGTTACAAATTAAAAGATAAAATCATCCGCCCTGCGATGGTTAAAGTGAATCAATAACACTACATATTATGAAGGAGGTCATTGTCAATGAGTAAGATCATTGGTATCGATTTAGGTACAACTAACTCTTGTGTCGCTGTATTAGAAGGCGGCGAACCAAAAGTAATTCCAAATCCAGAAGGAAACCGTACAACGCCATCAGTTGTGGCATTCAAAAACGGTGAGCGTCAAGTTGGGGAAGTAGCGAAACGTCAAGCTATTACAAACCCTAACACAATTATTTCAGTTAAACGTCATATGGGTACAGACCATAAGGTTGAAGCAGAAGGCAAGCAATACACGCCTCAAGAAATGTCAGCTATCATTCTTCAACATTTAAAAGGGTATGCTGAAGAGTATTTAGGTGAGCCTGTAACAAAAGCTGTTATCACAGTTCCTGCTTACTTTAATGATGCTGAGCGTCAAGCAACAAAAGATGCTGGTAAAATTGCTGGTTTAGAAGTAGAGCGTATTATTAACGAGCCTACTGCAGCAGCACTTGCATATGGATTAGAAAAAACAGATGAAGATCAAACAGTTTTAGTTTATGACCTTGGTGGTGGTACGTTTGACGTATCTATTCTAGAACTTGGCGACGGCGTATTTGAAGTTCGCGCAACTGCAGGTGACAACCGCCTTGGTGGTGACGACTTTGACCAAGTAATCATCGACTATTTAGTCGCTGAATTCAAAAAAGAAAACGGCGTTGATTTAAGCAAAGATAAAATGGCGCTTCAACGTTTAAAAGATGCGGCTGAAAAAGCGAAAAAAGATTTATCAGGCGTAACATCTACACAAATTTCTTTACCATTTATCACTGCTGGAGAAGCTGGCCCTCTTCACTTAGAGGTATCTTTATCACGTGCTAAATTTGACGAGTTATCAGCAGGCCTTGTAGAGCGTACAATGGCTCCTGTGCGTCAAGCTTTAAAAGATGCAGGCCTTTCTGCAAGTGAACTTGATAAAGTAATCTTAGTTGGTGGTTCAACTCGTATCCCAGCGGTACAAGATGCAATCAAAAAAGAAACTGGTCAAGATCCTCACAAAGGTGTAAACCCTGATGAAGTAGTTGCACTTGGTGCAGCAATTCAAGGTGGCGTATTAACTGGTGATGTAAAAGACGTTGTATTACTAGACGTAACGCCTTTATCACTAGGTATCGAAACAATGGGTGGCGTATTTACAAAGCTAATTGAGCGTAATACGACGATTCCAACAAGTAAATCACAAGTATTCTCAACGGCTGCAGATAGCCAAACGGCTGTAGATATTCATGTTCTTCAAGGTGAGCGTCCAATGTCTGCAGACAACAAAACGCTAGGTCGTTTCCAGTTAACTGATATTCCACCTGCACCACGCGGAGTACCTCAAATCGAAGTATCATTCGATATTGACAAAAACGGTATCGTAAACGTTCGTGCAAAAGATTTAGGTACAAACAAAGAGCAAGCTATTACAATTAAATCTTCAACAGGTTTATCAGATGACGAAATCGACCGCATGGTAAAAGAAGCGGAAGAAAACGCAGATGCTGATAAGCAACGTAAAGAAGAAGTGGAACTACGCAATGAAGCAGATCAATTAGTGTTTACAACTGAAAAAACACTAAAAGATCTTGAAGGAAAAGTAGAAGAAGCTGAAGTAACAAAAGCTAACGAAGCAAAAGATGCTTTAAAAGCAGCGATTGAAAAGAATGACCTTGAAGAAATCAAAGCGAAAAAAGATGAACTTCAAGAAATCGTTCAAGCGTTAACTGTAAAATTGTATGAGCAAGCTCAACAAGCTCAGCAAGCAGGTGAACAAGGCGCTCAAAATGATGATGTTGTAGATGCAGAGTTTGAAGAAGTAAACGACGACAAAAAATAATGCATCTTGACGACTAACGTGAATGACGCCATGGTGCGATTCACATCTTTTTAAAAAGTCAAAGTCAAGCTTATTTCTTGGCTTTGACTTTTTTAACGTGGAAAAGCGAAAGGGAAAGTTTTTCACTTGGCTCTCTGCGCGTACGGGAGCAATAGAAAGTAACTTTTATGTTGCTATGGAATTATTAATAATGATACAATTACGTTTATGTGAAACGATTCGGGAGTGAGTATTGATGAGTAAGCGAGATTACTATGAAGTACTCGGTATCAGTAAGAGCGCTACAAAAGATGAAATAAAAAAAGCATACCGCAAGCTTTCTAAACAATATCATCCAGATATTAACAAAGCGGAAGATGCTGCTGACAAATTTAAAGAAGTAAAAGAAGCATATGAAGTATTGAGTGATGACCAAAAAAAAGCACAATACGATCAATTTGGTCATACTGATCCAAATCAAGGCTTTGGCGGCTTTGGTGGAGGCGGCTCAGACTTTGGCGGCTTCGGCTTTGAAGATATTTTCAGCTCGATCTTTGGTGGTGGTGGTCGCAGACGTGACCCTAATGCTCCGAGACAAGGTGCCGATTTACAATACACGATGACACTTTCTTTTGAAGAAGCTGTTTTCGGAAAAGAAACAACAATTGAAATTCCACGTGAAGAAACGTGTGAAACATGTCACGGTTCAGGTGCAAAACCTGGAACAAAAGTCGATACATGTTCGCACTGTAATGGTTCAGGTCAGTTAAACGTTGAACAAAACACGCCGTTTGGCCGCGTGGTAAATCGACGTGCGTGTCATCATTGTAATGGTACGGGAAAAATCATTAAAGACAAATGTGCAACGTGCCACGGTGACGGTAAAGTAACAAAACGACGTAAAATTAATGTTAAAATTCCAGCTGGTGTAGATGATGGTCAACAGCTGCGCGTAAGTGCTCAAGGAGAACCAGGGGTAAATGGTGGTCCTCCGGGAGATTTATACGTAGTGTTCCACGTGCGCACTCATGAATTCTTTGAACGTGATGGAGACGATATCTACTGCGAAATGCCTTTAACGTTTGCTCAGGCAGCGCTAGGTGATGAAGTAGAAGTACCAACTCTACACGGCAAGGTGAAGTTGAAGATTCCTGCTGGTACACAAACGGGGACGAAATTCCGTTTAAAAGGAAAAGGTGTGGCAAACGTACGAGGATATGGTCAAGGAGATCAGCATATTCACGTTCGAGTTGTAACTCCCACAAAAATATCAGAAAAACAAAAACAATTATTGCGTGAGTTCGCTGAACTGAGCGGTCAAGAAGCCGTTGATGAGCAGCATGATTCCTTTTTTGCAAAAGTAAAACGAGCAATTAAAGGAGAATAATTGTCTTTCATAGTAAACAGAGACAGGTTGGTAAAGGTACTTTGCCAACCTGTCATCTGTCATGTTCATATTTAAAATCCTATATTACTGAAGGCAGAAAGGATGAAGTTGGTAGCAATGAAATGGTCTGAAATTTGTATTCATACAGCGCAAGAAGCAATTGAACCCATCTCTCATATTTTACATGAATCAGGAGCTAGCGGGGTAGTCATTGAAGATCCTGCTGATTTAGTGAAAGAAAGAGATACAACTTTTGGTGAAATCTACGATTTAAACGTAGAAGACTACCCAGAAGAAGGTGTAGTGATTAAAGCATATCTTCCAGTTAACAGCTTTTTAGCAGAAACTGTGGATGGTATCAAAAAAGAAATTAATGGACTGCTTGTTTACGACTTTGATTTAGGAGCTAACAAAGTTACGATCAGTGAAGTGAACGAGGAAGAGTGGGCCACTGCTTGGAAAAAATATTACCATCCCGTGAAAATTTCAGAGCGTTTTACGATTGTACCAACTTGGGAAAACTATGAAAAAGTCAGCACAGATGAATTGATTATCGAGCTTGATCCCGGAATGGCTTTTGGGACAGGTACGCATCCAACAACGGTTATGTCTCTTCAAGCATTGGAAAGAACAGTGAAAGCAGGAGATACTGTTATTGACGTGGGTACAGGTTCAGGAGTGCTAAGCATTGGCGCAGCTCTGTTAGGAGCAAGTAATGTACAAGCTCTAGACCTTGATGAAGTAGCCGTCCGTTCTGCTCGCGAAAATATTGAACTGAATCAAGTTGGGAACGTCGTAACAGTAGGTCAAAACAACTTATTGCAAGGTATAGAAGGACCGGTTGACATTGTTGTGGCGAATATTCTAGCTGAAGTAATCGTTCGTTTTGTAGACGATGCTGCAAAGGTATTAAAGCCAGGAGGCATGTTCATTACATCAGGTATTATTAGTGCGAAAAAAGAAGATGTCAAAAAAGCGTTAACGGGAGCGGGCTTTGTTATTCAAGAAGTAACGCTTATGGAAGACTGGGTAGCAATTATTGCGCAAAAACAAGCTTAACAAGTGAGAAGGTGTCAAGATGCAACGTTATTTTCTGCCAAATGATCAATTTCAAGAGCAAAGTGTCATAGTGACACAGGATGATGCCCATCATATCTCACGCGTCATGAGAATGAATGAAGGATCACAGTTTATTGCCTGTAATGAACAGGGGCAAGCTGCTTTGTGTGAAATTGAAAATATTTCCGCTAACGAAGTGAAAGCATCTATTATAGAATGGATAAGCGAAGAAAAAGAGCTTCCAGTCCATGTTACAATTGTGAACGGTCTGCCTAAAGGGGATAAGCTCGAGCTTATTATCCAAAAAGGGACAGAACTTGGGGCGTATAAGTTTATCCCTTTTATTGCGGCTCGTTCAGTTGTTAAATGGGATGATAAAAAGAGTCAAAAAAAAGTAGATCGCTGGAACAAGATTGCTAAAGAGGCTGCAGAACAATCTCATCGTACGATTGTACCAGCAGTAGAAGCCCCAATTTCTTTTAAAAAGCTAGTAGAAATTAGCGGTGACTATACTCATAAAGTTGTAGCCTATGAAGAAAGAGCAAAGCAAGGAGAAACATCTCATCTGCACGCTGTTCTTTCGGCTTTAAAACCGGGCCATTCCGTGCTTGTGGTTGTAGGCCCCGAGGGTGGTTTGACCGAGCAGGAAGTAGAAGTATTAGAAGAAAATGAATTTACAATAAGCGGATTTGGTCCGCGGATTTTACGAGCAGAAACAGCTCCTTTATATGCGCTGTCTGCTATATCTTATCAAACTGAGTTAATGAGGTGACGATTATGTCAACAGTTGCTTTTCACACGCTAGGGTGTAAAGTAAATCACTATGAAACAGAAGCAATTTGGCAATTGTTCAAAGGCCAAGGCTATGAGCGTGTTGAATATGAACAAACTGCCGATGTATATGTAATTAATACATGTACGGTAACAAATACAGGAGATAAAAAAAGCCGTCAAGTTATTCGCAGAGCTGTGCGGAAAAATCCAGATGCGGTTATTTGTGTAACTGGGTGTTATGCTCAAACTTCGCCAGCTGAAATTATGGCCATTCCTGGTGTTGATATCGTAGTAGGTACACAAGATCGCGTTAAGATGCTTGATTATATTGAACAATTTAAAAAAGAGCGTCAGCCGATTAACGGCGTAGGAAACATTATGAAAACACGCGTATATGAAGAGCTAGATGTACCGGCTTTTACAGACCGTACGCGTGCTTCGTTAAAGATTCAAGAAGGCTGTAACAACTTCTGTACATTCTGTATTATTCCATGGGCGCGCGGTTTAATGCGATCTCGTGATCCTAAAGAAGTAGTAGCACAAGCACAGCAGCTAGTGGATGCGGGCTATAAAGAAATCGTGTTAACAGGTATTCACACTGGCGGATACGGAGAAGACATGAAAGATTACAATCTTGCCCAGCTTCTTCGTGATTTAGAGTCTCAAGTAAAAGGATTAAAACGCATTCGTATTTCGTCAATTGAAGCAAGTCAAATTACGGACGAAGTGATTGAGGTACTAGATCAATCAGAAATGGTTGTACGTCATTTGCATATTCCTCTTCAATCAGGTTCAAATACGGTATTGAAGCGCATGCGTCGTAAGTATACAATGGAGTTCTTTGGTGAGCGCTTAAACCGTCTGAAAGAAGCTCTTCCTGGATTAGCGATTACATCAGATGTTATTGTTGGCTTCCCAGGTGAAACAGAAGAAGAGTTTATGGAGACGTATAACTTTATTAAAGAGCACGGTTTTTCAGAGCTTCATGTATTCCCGTATTCTAAACGTACAGGTACGCCAGCAGCTCGTATGACCGACCAAATTGATGAAGAAGTAAAAAATCAACGTGTGCATCATTTAATCGAACTTTCAAATCAATTGGCAAAAGAATATGCTTCAACGTTTGAAGGAGAAGTACTAGAAGTAATTCCGGAAGAAAAATATAAAGAAGATCCTGAAAGTGGTTTATATGTAGGATATACTGATAACTACTTAAAGGTTGTGTTTAAAGCGTCTGAAGAAATGGTTGGAAAGCTTGTGAAAGTGAAAATCTCAAAAGCTGGATATCCTTATAATGAAGGTGAGTTTGTTCGCGTGCTAGATGAGGTTCATCTTCAAGATCAGGTGAAAATGAGCTCATAACACTTATTGGAAAGCTGCGTGTATACGCAGCTTTTTTCATACGTGTAAAAAAGCTGAACGAGTAATGTTTTATCAAGAAAGTTCATAAAATAAAGGGGGAATAACTGCATTACTTTATGTAAAGCGGTTGACCTTAAGGAATCATTATATTATAATTGCAAAAGACATGTCTAACATGTCATTTCATTATGATGTTAGTGGTTTTGTTCGGAGGGAGGGAATTAGAATGTCAAGAACAGTTGTTCGTAAAAACGAATCGCTTGAAGATGCTCTTCGTCGCTTCAAACGTTCAGTTTCAAAAACTGGTACGTTACAAGAAGCAAGAAAGCGCGAATTCTATGAAAAGCCTAGCGTAAAGCGTAAGAAGAAATCTGAAGCTGCTAGAAAACGCAAGTTCTAATAAGAGGGTGGATTTATGAGTCTTCTCGAGCGTTTAAATAGTGATATGAAACAAGCGATGAAAAACAAAGAGAAAGAGAAGCTTGGGGTCATTCGTATGGTCAAAGCATCTCTTCAAAACGAAGCCATTAAGTTAGGAACCGACCTAACTGAAGCAGACGAGTTGACGGTTATTTCTCGCGAATTCAAACAACGTAAAGACTCCCTCCATGAATTTGAGAAAGCAGGTCGTCAAGATCTTGTTGATAAAATTCATTCTGAATTAGCGGTTTTAGAAGTTTACGCTCCTAAACAGCTAACTGAAGAAGAGTTATCTGAAATTATTAAAACGACGATTGAAGAAACGCAGTCTTCCTCTAAAGCTGATATGGGGAAAGTTATGGGAGCGCTTATGCCGAAAGTAAAAGGCAAAGCGGATGGCTCTCTTGTTAATAAGCTTGTCCTTCAACACTTATCATAAAAAACACCTTACCTTGTGTAAGGTGTTTTTTATATGGATAATAATCGAACGTATGTTTTATTTTTCTTGTGCAAAGAATAAAATAGATAAATTTTAAAAAATTTGAAACTATTGTTAAAGTTATTCGTATATACAGATACATGCTCATACTATCTATGGAAGGAGGGAAGTGTATTCGGTGAAAACCTTATTTTCTTTCGTGTGCTTTCTTATCTTAGCCACTGGGTTATTCCCCACTATTAGCACCGCTGACGTGAAGCGTGTACACGTTATTCCTGTAAATAAAACGGTAGAAAATGGACTGCTTTCTTTTCTAAACAGATCCATTAAAGATGCGGAAAATGACGGTGCAGATTTGATTATATTGGACATAGATACTCCTGGAGGAGCTGTAGATGCAGCTTCTGAAATAGCTAAAAGCTTAACCTCAACACCTATTCCTACCGCTGCTTTTGTCGATAAAAAAGCATTATCAGCCGGAGCGTATATTGCACTTAACGCCGATCAAATTTATATGACACCCGGTTCTACAATGGGATCGGCAGCAGTGATTGACCAACAGGGAAATGCCGCAGGAAAAAAAGCTCAGTCCTACTGGTTATCGGCTATGAAGAGCGCAGCAGAACAAAATAACCGAAACCCTAAATATGCAGAAGCGATGGCAAATACCAAGATGGTAATACCTGAGCTCAACTTAAAAGGAAACGAATTGCTGACGCTCACTCCGAAGCAAGCCGAGCAAGTTGGTTATTCAGAAGGGACTGTAAAAAATTTAGACGGTCTCCTAAGCGTACTTGGCTATGAAGATGCTAAACTGAAGTATGCGAAAATGAGTGTAAGTGAACAAATTGCTCGTTTTCTTACCCATCCGCTTGTTGTTCCCATTTTATTATCCATTGGTGCTTTAGGAATTGTAATTGAATTGTTTACGCCTTCATTTGGTATTGCGGGCTCTATTGGAATAGCTTCACTTCTTTTATTTTTCTATGGTCATATGGTAGCAGGATTAGCTGGCATGGAAGCGCTCGTTTTATTTATAGCAGGAATTATATTGCTTCTGTTAGAGATTGTAGTACCAGGCGGAGTTTTAGGACTACTAGGACTTGGAGCTATCATTTTAAGTTTTTTTATGTCAACAGATAATAATGTCGAAATGGGAATTTCTCTTGTAATTGCAATAGTGGTGGCACTGGGAGGTGCGTTGGTGATGATGAAATTTTTTAAAAGGAAGCTTACACCTTTCAAAAAAATGGTGCTTAATGATTCACTTAATACTGAATCTGGCTACGTGTCGAATCAAAATCGTTATGAATTAATAGGAAAACAAGGTAAAACAACAACACCGCTTCGTCCTTCAGGTACCGTGCTCATCGATGAAGAGTATGTGGATGTAGTCACTGAAGGCGGATATTTAGACAAAGATGTGTTAGTAAATATTATAAAAGTAGAGGGATCAAGGGTTGTGGTGCGGAAGCTTACAGAGCCTTTGAAAAAGGAGGACCTTAATTAATGGAAGTAGGTAGCGTATTGTTTTTTGTAGTTATTGGTCTAGCAATTATTGCTTTAGCTGTTTTTTTCACTTTTGTACCGATTATGCTATGGATTTCAGCATTAGCAGCAGGTGTTCGTATTAGTATTTTCACACTGGTCGGAATGAGACTTCGTCGAGTGATACCATCTCGCGTTGTGAACCCGTTAATTAAAGCAAGTAAAGCAGGTTTAGGTATTACCATTAATCAATTAGAAAGCCACTATTTAGCAGGCGGTAACGTTGACCGTGTGGTAAATGCGCTGATTGCAGCGCACCGAGCAAATATTGAGTTAACATTTGAGCGCGGAGCAGCTATCGACTTAGCGGGCCGTGATGTGCTAGAAGCTGTACAAATGAGCGTTAATCCAAAAGTTATTGAAACACCTTTTATTGCAGGGGTGGCTATGGATGGAATCGAAGTCAAAGCAAAAGCTCGAATTACTGTTCGTGCAAACATTGATCGACTAGTAGGGGGAGCTGGAGAAGAAACGATTATTGCCCGTGTTGGCGAGGGGATTGTTTCTACAATCGGTTCGCAAAAAGATCACAAAAAAGTATTGGAAAATCCCGATATGATTTCTCAAACGGTGTTAGGAAAAGGACTGGATTCAGGAACAGCGTTTGAAATCTTATCCATTGATATTGCTGACATCGATATTGGTAAAAATATTGGGGCAGTTCTTCAAACAGACCAAGCGGAAGCAGATAAAAATATTGCACAAGCAAAAGCCGAAGAACGTCGTGCTATGGCCGTTGCTCAAGAACAAGAAATGCGTGCAAAAGTAGAAGAAATGCGTGCAAAAGTAGTAGAAGCAGAAGCAGAAGTACCGTTAGCGATGGCAGAAGCACTGCGCTCTGGCAATATTGGCGTCATGGATTATATGAATATTCAAAACTTGACTGCTGATACGGATATGCGTGATTCAATCGGGAAAATGTCTAAAGAAGACGATGAGAAATAATGAATCAGCTTAACAAGGAGGTTTTCTCCTAATGAATATCGTTGAAACGCTTATTAAACTAATTATTAATAATGCTTTCATTTTTGTCATCATTGGAGGAATTATTTTTAACGTTGTGCAGCGTTTTATGGCTCAGTCAAAAGAGGAAGAACAGCAGCGTTCTAAAAGAGCTCCTATGCCTCCTGTAAACAATCCTTCAAGGCGGGAAAGACCTAGATATCGACCTGTCAAAGAAGAGCCAAAAACAGCTCGTATGGAGCCGGAAACTGTTTCTTCAGCAGAAACAAATCCTTTGCAAGAAAAATTGGAAGAGCTAAAAAATCGTCCGTATCATGAACCATCTATTCAAAAGAAAATCACAGTTGACAAACCAAAAATCACGGGTGAGAAAAACGTTTTTAAGCCCATTTCTCGTAAAGAAGCTGTTCAAGGAGTGATATGGTCCGAAATTCTAGGGCCGCCAAAATCGAAACAACGTAAATATAAACGATAAATAGATGTGATACATTAACCCCCTTTCTCATAAACATGAGATGAAAGGGGGTTCTTTTTATGAGCAAAAAGTGGAGACACCAAATGAAAAGATGGATGACAAAAACAATGGAACTACCCGCTGATGTATTAATGGATCTTCCCCGTATTACGTTAGTTGGACAAATACACATTTATATTGAAAATCATAAAGGTTTATTAGCCTTTTCTGATACTGAAATACGCGTGTTACTAAAACAGGGACAAATGTTAATTCGAGGTGAAGGACTGGTCATTAAAGTAATACTGCCAGAAGAACTGGTTTTAGAAGGTAAAATCAATCAAGTTCTTTATTTAGAACAATAACACAAGGAGGAAAAAAATGAAGAATGGATGGACAAACTTTGTTATTGGTACCGTACGTATTCGAATTGTTGGAAAAGGAATTGAACGTTTTTTAAATAATTGTGTGAGACAACAGATTATGATTTCGAATGTCCATAAAGTTGACGGTCAGCTAGCGACAGCAACGATATTATTGAAAGATGTAAAAAAAATTCGTATACTAATTCGCAACGCAGATTGTAAAATTTATTTTATAAGAGGCAGAGGTTTTCCTTTTTTAACAAAACGAGTGATCAAAAATAGTGGATTTGCTTTAGGTTTTCTTTCTTTTTTTATTATTCTTGGTTTGCTTTCCAACATGGTGTGGAAAGTGGAAATTAGCGGTGCAGAACCACAAACAGAACATCAAATGACTAAGCAGCTTGCCAAAATAGGTGTAAAAAGAGGAGAGTTTCAATTTCTGTTAGAGAGTCCTGAAAAAATTCAGCGCTATTTAACAGATAATATGAACAATATTACCTGGGTGGGAGTAGAAGTGCGCGGCACTTCTTATCACTTCCAAGTGGTTGAAAAAAATGAGCCCAAGCCTCAGCAAAAAACACCTTACCAACATTTAATTGCTAAAAAGAAAGCCATTATTACGAATTTGTTTGTCGAAAAAGGACAACCTTTAGTCAAGGTTAATGATTTTGTCAACGAAGGCGAGGTCCTAGTTTCCGGTATTATTGGAAACGAAAAAAATAAAAAAGTAGTAGCTGCTAAAGGGAAAGTCTACGGTGAAACATGGTATAAGTCTGAGGTGGAAGTGCCTTTAAAAACTGATTTTCAGGTATTAACGGGTAATGGATATACGAAGCACTATTTAGATTTTCAAGCTTTTAAAATGCCTCTTTGGGCTTTTAACAAAGAAAAATACGCCTCAAAGGTGACAGAAAAAGTGGAGCATCCACTCTATTTTTTTAAATGGAAATTACCTCTGTCGTATGAGAAAGTTGCTGTACGAGAAGAACAGAACTCGCAGCGCGTCTATTCTAAACAAGAGGCGGTGGAAAAAGCTTTGGAAATCGGTCGAAAAAAATTACTATCAACTTTAGGTGAGGATGCTAAAATAAAAGGTGAAAAAGTTTTGCACCAAGAACAGGACAATGGTAAAGTTAGATTATCAATACATTACCAAGTTATAGAAAATATTGCGAACACTCAACCAATTATTCAAGGAGATTGATGAATGTCAGAACAGCTAGTAACAATTAACGTACAACTTGATGATTCAAATGAAGCCATTTCATTATTTGGCGTACAAGATGCGAATTTAAAGCGAATTGAAGAAGAAATGCAGGTCTCTATCATATCAAGAGGTGAGACTGTTGTAGTCTCCGGAAGTACAGAAAATGTTCAGCTAGTGGAAGAAATGCTTAAAAAGTTACTGAACATTATCCGAAAAAATATTTCCATATCTGAACGAGATGTTGTGTATGCGATTCAATTAGCTAAGAAAAATTCTCTCGAGTTTTTTGAAGATGTATATGAAGAAGAGATTGGTAAAAATGTAAAAGGTAAGACTATTCGTGTTAAGACATTAGGACAAAGTCAATACATTTCGGCTATTAAGAAAAATGATTTGGTATTTGGAATTGGGCCTGCTGGTACTGGTAAAACGTATTTAGCCGTTGTCATGGCCGTTAATGCTCTTAAAAATGGTCACGTGCAGCGTATTATTTTAACACGTCCTGCTGTTGAAGCAGGTGAAAGTCTTGGCTTCTTGCCAGGAGATTTGAAAGAAAAAGTAGATCCGTACTTGCGGCCTCTGTATGATGCATTACATGATGTATTAGGAACAGAACATACGCAACGCCTAATCGAACGCGGAGTTATTGAAATAGCACCTCTTGCTTATATGCGAGGTCGTACACTAGATGATGCGTTTGTTATCTTAGACGAAGCGCAAAACACCACGATGGCGCAAATGAAGATGTTTTTAACACGACTAGGATTTGGGTCTAAAATGGTGATTACAGGAGATATTTCACAAATTGATTTACCAAAAGGAGCTCAGTCTGGTCTAGCGGCTGTCTCGAAAATCCTGACCAATGTTAAAGGTATTTCGTTTGTTCATCTAGAACAGTCAGATGTTGTGCGCCATCCACTTGTGGGACGCATCGTTCAAGCGTACGAACAAGCTGACCAAAAGACCCTTTCTTAATAGGGTCTATTTTTTGTAAAAGGGGGTACGTTTGTGTCAACGTTTCGGATAATCAAGCAAACAATGGCACAGATCGAGCGATTACGGTTAATTCAAATTGGGTTATATGCCTTGTTAGGTGTAATGATGTTTGCGTCTATGTATAGCAATGTAAAGCCGCAGGAATTAGATCTCAGATTACTATCTATTTCTCCGCAAACCATTTACTCACCCGTTACCATTGAAGATAAAGAGAGCACAGAGAAAAAACGGGCAGAGGCAGAACAAGCCGTTGAAGATGTGTATACACAAAAAACAGAATACGCACAGAACCAAGTCGATCTTGTTGCATCTATTTTTGATGCGATGATGGAAGTTAATACAGAATATGAAAAAGAAGATCATGAAGATGACAGTATCGATGCCGTATTAAAAACCAAACAAAAAATGCTAGAGGACAAGCTTCCTGAAGACATTCAAAAAAACTTGCCAAAGGATACCATTAAGCAGCTGCTTCAGTCTTCTAACAGTGATTTATCGATTGCGAAAGATGCTGTAGTCACGGCCGTTCATCATGTGATGAAAGATCAAGTGAAGATTAGCGATGTAGAAGAGAAAAAAGATCAAGTAGAAAGTCAGCTTGTTTACACCAATGTCAGCAATTCTCTAAAGGATTCAATGAATGCAATCGCTAAATTCGCTATCATTCCAAACGTGATTTATGATCCACAAAAAACAGCTGAAAACCGTCAAGCAGCTGTGGAAAAAGTGGAGCCTGTCCGAATCAAACAAGGCCAGATTATCGTAGAAGAAAATCAGCTTATTAATCCTGATATATATCGTCAGCTCCAGCTCGCGGGATTGTTGAATAATAAAGGATCTATTCAGCCTTTTGCGGGGTTAGCTTTGCTGATTGTAATGATGATAGCGGGCCTCATTTACTATTTGCGTGAATTTCACACCAAGACATATCAGCCCTTGCTGTTGTATGTATTAGTAGCAACCATTACGATTGGCCTCATGAAAATCTTAAGCTTGTTTCAGCAAATTGATTTATCAGAAATTGGTTTCTTAGCTCCTGTTGCGGTGGGAGGTTTGCTGATTCGAATTTTAATGGATGAACGCATTGCTATTTTATCAAGCATTGTATTTGCTATTTGTGGAAGCATTATTTTTAATGGTGAATTAACAACCTCGTTTAATATGAACATTGGGATCTACTTTTTAATTAGCAATATTGCTGCTATTTTATTTTTAAGCAGGCAGCACAGACGTTCACGGATTTTGCAGGCAGGTCTATTTGTGGCTATGGTAAACGTAATTATCAGCTTTGCGATTATTTTTATTAAAAATGGTCATATCGGCACTGTAGAGCTTGGCTATTACAGCATGATGTCAATTGCATCTGGTGTTATCGCTTCCGTTTTAGCTATAGGTTTGCTACCGTTTTTTGAAAGTGGATTTGGCATTTTATCTACGATGAAGCTGATTGAATTATCGAGTCCTACTCATCCGCTATTACGCAAAATCTTAACCGAAACACCTGGAACATACCATCACAGCGTAATGGTGGCAAACTTATCTGAAGCGGCGTGCGAAACGATAGGAGCTAACGGTTTATTAGCGAGAGTCGGGGCTTATTACCACGATATTGGTAAAACGAAGCGACCGCAGTATTTTATTGAAAATCAAATGAATATTACTAATCCGCATGATAAACTAAGTCCTAAGACTAGTAAAAATATTATAATCGCACATGCTACAGATGGAGCGACCATTTTGCGGAATCACAAGTTTCCAAAAGAGATTGTAGATATTGCAGAGCAGCATCACGGAACCACTCTGCTTAAGTTTTTCTATCATAAGGCACTCGAACAAACAGAAGAAAAAATTGATGAAAAAGAATATCGCTATCCTGGACCAAAGCCTCAGTCGAAAGAAGCAGCGGTTATTTGCATAGCTGATAGTGTAGAAGCAGCCGTAAGGTCAATGTCCAATCCGACTCCGGAAAAAATTGAGAACTTGGTGCGAAATATTATTAAAGATCGCTTGCAGGATGAGCAGCTTAGCGAGTGTAACGTAACGCTCAAAGAGCTAGAGTTAATTCGCCAAGCACTATGTGAAACTTTAAATGGGATTTTTCATTCCCGAATCGAATATCCAGAGATAAAAAAAGAGAAGGTGAAGGTATGAGTTTAGTTATTGATTTTATTGATGAAACAAACGAAGTAAGTGAAGAACAGCAAAAAGAGCTTGAAAAGCTGCTTGAAGCCGCTGCTATATATGAAAATCTGCAAGAGGATGCAGAAGTATCCGTTACATTTGTGGATAATGATCGAATTCAAGAAATCAATCATCAATACCGCCATAAAAATCAGCCAACGGATGTAATATCGTTTGCGCTAGAAGAAATGGGCGAAGATGAAATGCAAATTATCGGAGATGAGATGCCAAGAGTCCTAGGGGACATTGTCATTTCGATTCCAAAAGCTCATGAGCAAGCAGAAGAATACAATCACTCGTTTATGAGGGAGCTAGGATTCTTAACGGTTCACGGTTTCTTGCACTTGCTTGGATATGACCATGAAACATCAGAAGATGAAAAAGAGATGTTTACACGTCAAAAAGATATTTTAGAACAATATGGACTCTCGCGATAAAAAGGGGATAGCTAAAGTTGTCAGTAGCTTTGGTTATGCAATAGAAGGGTTTCTCTATGTTTGTAAAACACAGAGAAATATGCAAATTCACGTAGCAGCTTCTTTCATCGTCCTTTTCTTAGGAGCCGTGCTGTCAATTACAGCTGGTGAATGGGTGGTTGTGCTGCTTCTGATTGCAGGCATGTTCAGCTTGGAGTTAATGAATACAGCGGTTGAAAAAGTTGTCGATTTAGTTTCTCCTGAATATCACATACTAGCAAAACACGCAAAAGATGCAGCCGCAGCCGCGGTGTTGGTCTATGCGTGTTTTGCTGTCCTTATAGGAGGAATTATTTTCTTAAAGTATTTGTTTTAAAAAGGATTCTTTTTGGTTCTTTACACCCCCGTGGTATAATAAAAAAGGACAAGTTAAAAGACATGTAGAAGCGCAAAAGGAGAGCGGATAAATGGATAAGACCGGACTGATTGATGAGGCGAAAAAAGCTCGTGAAATGGCTTATGTACCGTATTCAAAATTTAAAGTTGGTGCAGCTTTATTGACGAAAGATGGAAAGGTTTATCGCGGCTGCAATATTGAAAATGCAGCTTATAGCATGTGCAATTGCGCTGAGCGTACGGCTTTATTTAAAGCCTATTCAGAAGGTGATAAAGAGTATGCAGCACTTGCTGTAGTAGCTGATACTGATCGTCCTGTTTCTCCGTGTGGAGCATGCAGACAAGTAATCTCTGAGCTTTGTCCAAAAGAAATGAAAGTTATATTAACCAATTTAAAAAATGACATACAAGAATTAACTGTGGAAGAATTACTTCCAGGAGCATTTTCATCGGAGGATTTACATGAGTAATAATGAATTTAAGTCAGGTTTTGTTTCAATTATTGGAAGACCAAACGTAGGGAAATCAACTTTTTTGAACCGAGTAATTGGTCAAAAGATTGCGATTATGAGTGACAAACCGCAAACAACTAGAAATAAAATTCAGGGTGTGTACACGGAAGATCAGGCGCAGATTGTGTTTATTGATACACCAGGAATTCATAAACCAAAGCATAAATTAGGCGACTTTATGATGAAGGTAGCGCAAAATACGCTTAAAGAAGTAGATTTAATTTTATTTATGATTAACGCAACAGAAGGCTTAGGTCGAGGCGATGAATTTATTATCGAGCGTTTAAAGGACACAAAAACGCCTGTTTTCCTTGTGATTAATAAAATTGATGAAATTCATCCAGACGAATTGTTTTCAATTATCACGAATTATAAAGACTTATATCCTTTTGCTGAAATTGTGCCAATTTCAGCTTTACAAGGAAATAACGTGGAGCGTTTGCTTGATCAAATTAAGCAGCGATTGCCGGAAGGTCCGCAATATTATCCGGCAGATCAAGTAACTGATCACCCAGAGCGCTTTATTATTACGGAATTAATTCGTGAAAAAGTACTGCATGCAACGAGGGAAGAAATACCTCATTCTATTGCCGTTGTGATGGATTCTATGCAAAGACGAGATAATGGTGCTGTTTACGTGGGCGCTACAATTATCGTCGAAAGAGATTCACAAAAAGGCATCGTAATTGGAAAGCAAGGAAAGATGTTAAAAGAGGTAGGAAGAAAAGCAAGAGCAGACATTGAAGCCCTTTTAGGTTCAAAAGTATTTTTAGAACTATGGGTAAAAGTGCAAAAAGATTGGCGAAACCGAGCGTCGCATCTCCGTGACTTTGGATTTAGAGAAGACGAATATTAATCATTTGAGTTCTTGTTTGCATTGATTTATATCCCTTCATAAAAGAAGGTAATTTGTAAAAAATTGTGTTACATGATTTTACGTCGGAAGGCTATTCTAAACATAAGGAATTGAAATATGTATCTGATCTTTATGGTTAGAAAGGTGGGAGTTCTATGTTGAATTTTACTTGGAACATTTTTTCACAAACAGGTAGCATTGATACTTATCTCATTTTTAAGGAACTTGAAAATGAAGTGAAAGAAAGACCCGAAACATATGAGGACAACAGCGAAAGTCTCAATTCTCCCTTGTCTTAGCCTTCTGTAAGATGGCGGTGATGATGATTGTTTAAAAAGTGTGAAGGAATTGTCATTCGAACGAATGATTACGGTGAATCAAATAAAATTGTCACCATTTATTCACGTGAACTCGGAAAAGTGGGTCTCATGGCAAGAGGGGCAAAAAAGCCTAGTAGTCGCTTGGCTTCTGTCACACAATTATTTACGTATGGATACTTTTTTATACAAGCAGGTTCAGGAATGGGCACTCTCCATCAAGGAGAAGTTATCTCATCTATGAGAAGCATACGCGAAGATATCTTCACAACAGCGTATGCTTCTTATATTCTTGAATTAACGGATAAAGCTACTGAGAACAATAAACCAAATCCATTTCTTTTTGAGCTGCTGCACCAAACCATTCATTATATGAACGAAGAGTATGATGCAGAGATCTTAACTTTTATTTATGAAATGAAAATGTTAAACGTTCTAGGTCTTCATCCTACATTAAATGAATGTGCAGTCTGCCACCAAGGTGAAGGAACATTTCATTTTTCCATTCGAGAAGGCGGGTTTATTTGTCATCGATGCTTAGAAAAAGATCCTTATCATTTGAAAATTAGTCCGATGACGGTTAAACTATTAAGGCTATTTTATTATATTGATTTAAAGCGGTTAGGTTCTATTTCTGTTAAGCCTGAAACAAAAAAACAATTAAAGTTTGTAATTGATCAATATTACGAAGAATATTCAGGATTGTTTTTAAAAACAAAGCGTTTTTTGAATCAGATGGAGTCTTTAAAACAATCGCTCTCTGATGAGAAATAGAAAAGATAATCAGTGATATGCAAGGAATTGCTGTCGCTAGGGTGCCTCGTAGTGTGTAGAGGACACCCTTTTTACTGTGGAGCGAAGAGGTAGCTTCACTTATTATAAGCGTAATGCCTGCTTTTTTTGAGAAGCCGTGGTAAAATAAACGGCATTCTAAAAAGATAAAATGCTAAAATTAATAAGTTATAGCTTTTACTTTTGCTTAAAAAGTATATAATGTTTTATAAATAGTATGTCACATTTAATGATTAGGTGGTGAGTACAATCGAACTGAACAAACGACAAGAACAAATTTTGCAA
The DNA here is from genome assembly GCF_056395685.1 of Priestia sp. 10L35. NCBI lineage: Bacteria > Bacillati > Bacillota > Bacilli > Caryophanales > Bacillaceae > Priestia > Priestia sp. 10L35. Next base: position 354,771 of record NZ_JBFTKA010000001.1, read on the forward strand.
ATTGTCAAAGACGAAGGCCCTATTACAGGCGAGCATATTGCAGATCAGCTTAGCCTTACGCGGGCAACGCTAAGACCGGACTTGGCTATTTTAACAATGGCTGGTTATTTAGAAGCGCGACCGCGCGTAGGTTACTTTTACACAGGTAAAACAGGAGCACAGCTTCTTACAGATAAAATAAAAAAAATACAGGTGCAAGAATATCAGTCTATCCCGGTGGTTGTGAACGAAAATGTGTCGGTATATGATGCTATTTGTACAATGTTTCTAGAAGACGTGGGGACCCTTTTTGTAGTGGATGAGAAATCCCAGCTGGTGGGAGTACTGTCGCGTAAAGATTTATTGCGCGCGAGTATCGGAAAGCAAGAGCTCACATCTATTCCTGTTCATATTATCATGACGAGAATGCCCAACATTACATATTGCTATCGCGAAGATTTGTTAATTGATATTGCTAAGATCTTAATTGAAAAACAGATTGATGCTATGCCCGTTATTAAAGAGGGAGACGGCAATTTTGAAGTGGTGGGACGCATTACCAAAACAAATATTACAAAATTACTAGTAGCATTAGCAAATGATGAAGTATTATAAGTGAAAAAGGATTAAAAAGGGGATGCACAAAATATGAACAACCCATGTCTTTATGTCATTTCGGATTCTGTAGGTGAGACAGCTGAACTAGTTGTAAAGGCTGCATCAAGTCAGTTCAATATGACGGACTTTGTAATTAAAAGAGTACCTTACGTAGAGGACATCGCAACACTTTCAGAAGTGGTTTCAGTAGCGAAGATGAACAACGCTATTATTGGCTTTACGCTAGTAAAGCCCGAAATGAGAGAATTTTTAATTCAAGAAGCGTCCAAGAACGGGGTAGAGGTATTTGATATTATTGGACCTTTAATTGATAAAATTCAATCTTCTTATCAACTTTCTCCTCGCTATGAGCCTGGAATGGCTAGAAAATTAGACGAAGATTATTTTAAGAAAGTAGAAGCAATTGAATTTGCAGTGAAATATGATGATGGGCGTGACCCGAGAGGCATTCTTAGAGCGGATATTGTATTAATCGGTGTATCAAGAACATCTAAAACACCTCTTTCTCAATTTTTAGCACACAAGCGTTTGAAAGTAGCCAATGTTCCGATTGTACCTGAGGTAGATCCACCAGAAGAGCTGTTTCACGTATCACCTGAGAAATGTATAGGACTTACTATTAGTCCTGAAAAGTTAAACGATATTCGTAAAGAGCGTTTAAAGTCTCTTGGGCTAAACGATAAAGCAATTTATGCTAATATTGGCCGTATTAAAGAAGAACTTGAATTTTTCCAAGGGATTGTAGATAAGATTGGCTGTGAAGTGGTGGACGTATCCAACAGAGCCGTAGAAGAAACAGCTGGTATCATTCTTAATACCATCAAAAAGAAATAAACGATAGATCTCCTCTGTGCGTGACATAAAGGAGATTGCTTTCTTATGTTTGTGTGCTGTAAGCCTAAGAAAATATCCCAAAGATGAATATGACAGAACTTTTAAAAACAAGTGACTTTGGTATAGAAAATATAGGTTGTTTATATTATAATAAAAAATTGTGATAAAAAAGAATAGTTTTAGGTTTAGACTTTGTTAAGAACGAATAAACTATTTATATAAAAGTCAAGTCAAAATCGAAAAAAGTATTCGACAAATGCCATCTACAGGAAATAACAAATTGTTAGAAGGAATCTCTGGAGGGATGTAGAATACAGAGTTATAGCAAAAGAAAAAGTAAAGTTTTTGTCGATGCTGATGCATGCCCTGTTAAAGCAGAAATCGTTGAACTTACACATACATATGACATCGATCTTGTGTTTGTTGCTTCCTATGCTCACATGCAAACAAATCCTACACCAGGAAAATGGGTCTATGTGGATGCAGAAAAGGAAGCCGCAGATTTATATATTTTAAATCACGCAGTCAAGCAGGATATTGTGGTAACTCAAGATACTGGCTTAGCAAGCATGTTAGTAAGTCGAGGGGTTTACGCACTGTCTCCTCGTGGAAAGTACTATAATGACGACGAAATGAATACGGTGCTTTTCTTTCGTTATGTTTCTGCAAAAGAGCGACGGTCAGGCCGTCATACTAAAGGCCCAAAGGCATTTAGTGAAGAAGATCGCCAGCATTTCATTCAAGCTTTTGAAAAAATGTTGTCGAAACTTGCAGGAATTTAGCACTTAGTGAAGAATATTATATGAAATACGGAGCTGTTACTATGGCAAATCGAATTCCTGATGAAGTAATCGACCGTATTCGGCATTCAGTAGATATTGTCGACGTCATAAGCGATTATGTACAACTAAAAAAACAAGGGCGCAATTATTTTGGACTCTGTCCGTTTCATGGGGAAAGCACACCGTCTTTTTCAGTATCGCCTGATAAACAAATTTATCATTGCTTTGGATGTGGTGCAGGAGGGAATTCATTTTCATTCATAATGGAATTAGAAGGACTGTCCTTCACGGAAGCAGCTCAGCAGCTTGCTGAAAAAGGAGATATTCCTTTCGAACATGAGATACATCCTCATGAAGAAGATAATCAAAAGCCTAGCAATAAAATGATTGAAGCACACGAGCTTTTAAAGAAATTTTACCATCATTTATTGGTAAATACAAAAGAAGGCCAAGATGCTTATGATTATTTAATAAATCGAGGGTTTTCACGAGAAATTATCGATGAATTTGAGATAGGTTTTGCTTTAGATTCGTGGGAATTTGTAAGTAAGTTCTTAACAAAACGTGGGTTTAATCCGCAAGAGATGGAACATGCAGGTTTAATCATTAAACGCAACCAAGATGAAACGTACTTTGATCGTTTTCGTGATCGAATTATGTTTCCTATTGCTGACTTGCAAGGCAAAACAATTGCATTTTCAGGGCGCCTGCTAAAAGAGATAAAAGGGCAGCCTAAATATTTAAATAGTCCCGAAACTTCTATTTTTAACAAAAGTCGCACACTCTACAACTTTCACCGCGCTAAAAAACATATACGCAAAAATCAGCAGGTTATTTTATTTGAAGGATTTGCAGATGTTATTTCGGCTGTTAAAGCGGGGTGCCCGAACGCAATCGCAACAATGGGAACTGCCTTAACAGAAGAACAAGCCAAGATTATTCGCCGAAATGTAGAGTCCGTTATCATTTGCTATGATGCAGATTCTGCCGGAATTGAAGCAGCGCACAAAGCAACTGCAATCTTAACAAATGTAGGTTGTACCGTTAAGATTGCTGTGATGCCGGATGGTTATGATCCGGATGATTATATTAAAGAATACGGGGCAGAGAAGTTTCAAAATGATGTTATTAATAGCAGCTTGACCTTTATGGCATTTCAAATGAGGTATCTCCGCCGAAAACGAAATCTACAAAATGAATCTGAACGTATGCAATACATTGAAGACGTTTTGAAAGAAATAAGCCTCCTTACGAAAGCTGTAGAGCGAGATCATTATTTACGCCAATTGGCACAAGAGTTTTCCATTTCATTAGATGCGCTTAAAGAACAGCAGTATCAAGTGTATCGAACTGAAAAAAAGAAAAAGGATAATGATTCTCCAAATCGAAATAATATAAATAGACAACCAGTCGTAAAGAGAAGCTTATTACCGGCTTATCAAAATGCAGAACGTTTTTTGATCGCTCATATGTTGAAAGATAAGGATGTAGCATTTAGAATTCAAGACCGACTTCAAGGTCAGTTCAATGTTGAGGAACATCGTGCGCTTGTTCTATATTTGTATGCTTATTACGAGGAAGGACACGAGCCTAATCCGAGCGGATTTATCGAACGGTTGCCCGAGTCTTCGTTGTCTAGTCTAGCTTCAGAATTGGCGATGATGTCAATCAATGATGAATTGTCGGAGCAAGCTTTGAATGATTATGTCCAAACGATATTGATTTACCCACAAAGGTTAGCGATAGAAAAAAAAGAGGCAGAAAAGCAAGAAGCAGAGCGTCAAAAAGATTATTTAAAAGCTGCGACAATAGCAATGGAAATTTTACAGTTAAAAAAAACGTTAAAATAAACGATATTGCGTATTAGTCCCACTTTTAGAAGGTTTTCCTTAAAATTTTGGAAGGAGGGGATCTGATGGCTGAAAAATCAGCTCAATCAAAACAACTTGATTCAGATTTAACAATTGAACAAGTAAAAGATCAATTGACCGAAATCGGAAAAAAACGTGGTGTGCTCACATACGAAGAAATTGCAGAGCGTATGGCAAACTTCGAAATTGAATCCGATCAAATGGATGAATATTATGAATACCTTGGAGAACAAGGTGTTGAAGTAATGAGTGAATCTGAAGCAAATGATGACGATGCCGATCCCGATATTCAAGAACTGTCAAAAGAAGAAGAGTTTGATTTAAATGATTTAAGTGTACCTCCTGGTGTAAAAATTAATGATCCAGTTCGTATGTACTTAAAAGAAATCGGACGCGTTGACCTATTGTCGGCAGAGGAAGAAATCAATTTAGCAAAACGTATTGAAGAAGGGGATGAAGAAGCGAAACGTCGTCTTGCTGAAGCAAACTTACGTCTTGTTGTAAGTATCGCTAAACGCTATGTTGGGCGCGGTATGCTGTTTCTTGATTTAATTCAAGAAGGAAACATGGGTCTTATTAAAGCGGTAGAAAAATTTGATTATCGTAAAGGTTATAAATTCAGTACGTATGCGACATGGTGGATTCGTCAAGCTATTACTCGTGCAATTGCTGACCAAGCAAGAACGATTCGTATTCCCGTTCATATGGTTGAAACGATTAACAAGCTAATTCGTGTTCAACGTCAGCTTTTACAAGATTTAGGTCGCGAACCATCTCCTGAAGAAATTGCAGAAGATATGGACTTAACACCAGAAAAAGTTCGTGAAATCTTAAAAATTGCTCAAGAACCGGTTTCCCTTGAAACACCAATTGGTGAGGAAGATGATTCGCATTTAGGTGACTTTATTGAAGACCAGGATGCAACATCACCTTCTGAACATGCTGCATATGAATTATTAAAAGAGCAGTTAGAAGACGTCCTTGATACGTTAACAGATCGCGAAGAAAATGTTCTTAGACTCCGCTTTGGTCTGGACGATGGACGTACGCGTACGCTTGAAGAAGTAGGAAAAGTATTTGGCGTAACGCGTGAGCGTATTCGTCAAATTGAAGCTAAAGCGCTTCGTAAGCTTCGTCACCCTAGCCGAAGCAAACGTTTAAAAGATTTCTTAGAATAGATAAAAGCGTAAATAACGCTTATGAGATAGCTTCTTTCCTAGAGGAAAGGGGCTATCTATTTTTTATGGAATAAATTTCATAAAAACGCATTTTGAAGAAGTATATTGATTTTTTTACCAACTTTTCTTCTTTTATATATTTTACTGAATTGTCCTTCGTTTTGCAAATGCTCCTTTATATTCTTTTGTTACAGAGCATAAGCTGTTCAAATTCCTTTTAAACATCCGAAAAATGGAATCGCTATCATTTTATTCTTGCTTTGATTGGTACTTCTCTATTATAACATGAAAAAATTAAAACGTTTTAAAAGTTGAGAAAATTTACAAAAATGAATTATAATTAAATAATGTAAGCGTATACATTTTTTTAGGGGGAATAAAAATGAATTTTGAATTAACCAATGAACAAAAGATGATTCAACGGACGCTGAGAGAGTTTTCAGAGGCGGAAGTAGCACCGAATGCATTAGAGCGCGATCGAAGTAAGCAATTTCCGCTTGATGTTTTTAAAAAGTTAAGTGAGCTTGGGATAATGGGTCTTCCTTTTCCTGAAGAGTATGGAGGCGGAGGAGCAGATACGGTTAGTTTTGCTATCGTCGTAGAGGAATTAAGTAAAGCTTGTGGCTCTACAGGAATTACATACTCAGCTCATGTTTCGCTCGGGGGCGCACCTATTTATTTATTCGGAACAAAGGAGCAAAAAGAACAGTACCTACCTGCTTTATGCTCCGGGGAATCTTTTGGAGCGTTTGGTTTAACCGAACCGAACGCAGGAAGTGACGCGGGGGGAACAGAGACAGAAGCAGTGTTGAAGGATGGAACATTTAGGATTAATGGAAGTAAATGCTATATTACGAATGCTAGCTATGCAAAGTTTTTAGCTTTAACAGCTGTTACAAATCGTACAGAAGGTAAAAAAGAAATTTCAGCTATTATCGTGCCTACAGAAGCTCGAGGTTTTACTGTAATAGACAATTACGAAAAAATGGGTCTACATGCTTCAAATACAACTGAACTCGTTTTAGAGGATGTTGAAGTGCCTGAAGAGAATTTACTCGGTGTAAGAGGAGAAGGCTTTAAACAATTTCTAATGACGCTTGACGGGGGAAGAATTGGAATTGGCGCAATGGCCGTTGGAATCGCTCAAGCGGCTTATGAAAAAGCACTGTCATATGCGCAGGAAAGAAAGCAATTTGGAAAAGCTATTTCATCGTTTCAAGCGATTCAGTTTAAATTAGCTGATATGGCGATGAAAATTGAGTTAGCAAGAAATATGGTGTATAAAGCAGCGTGGTTAAAAGACCAAGGAAAGCCATTTACGAAAGAAGCTGCTATGTGTAAACTGTATGCTTCTGAAATTTGTATGGAAGTAGCCAGTCAAGCTGTTCAAATTCATGGAGGATATGGCTACATGAAAGAGTATCACGTGGAGCGGTATTTACGAGATGCCAAGCTTTTAGAAATTGGAGAAGGAACTTCAGAAATTCAGCGCTCGGTTATTGCAAGGCAAATTGGCTGTTAAGATACGCAATAAGAAATTAGTTAATTATGTAAATAAAACCCTTTCACTTATGAGCATTTTCAAGTAAAATAAAAGTGCTTATACTATTTTGTTATTTCTAGGGATGGGAATACATAAAGGGGGTATAGTGAGTGAAGCGAAATCCGCTAATACCATTTTTATTAATTGCGGTAATTGGGATTGCTTTAATGTTAACGCTTTCGTTCAACGGATTGAATAATGCAAAAGAAATCGCGGCTGAAAAAGAAGGCGGTGGCGCGGAACAGCAGGCTTCAGCTAAACCAGAAGAAATTTATCAAAAAACTTGTATTGGTTGTCACGGTGATCAGTATCAAGGTGGAGTAGGTCCTTCGTTAAAAGGAATTGGGAAAAAAGTTTCTCAAGACGAAATTGCAGATATTGTTGTAAACGGTAAAGGAAACATGCCGCCTGGGCTGGTTCCTCCGGAAAAAGCGAAGGAAATGGCTAAATGGGTATCAGAAATTAAATAGAGTTCAGAAACATGATTTTCTGGAAAGCCGCTCATTTATAAAGCAGGCTTTTTTTTTGTGATTTTTTATAAGCATTCAGCTAAAAGGAAAACATGAAGAGAAATAGGAATCATGCAGCTATCTATGTTAAAATAATGAACAGTAATCACATAGAGAATAGGTGACAAAATGAATGAATTAAACTTATCAACAAGACTTGAAGAAGTAGTAAAGTCGATTCCTTTGGGAGCAAAGATAGCAGACATTGGCTCAGATCATGCATACTTGCCGTGTTTTGCTTATTTAAATGGATATATTAGCGGTGCCGTAGCAGGAGAAATTACAGAAGGGCCTCTTCAATCTGCTATTCAGCAGGTGAAAAAAACAAGCTTAACGGACGTTATTGACGTTCGAAAAGGAAACGGCCTAGAAGTAATATCACCGAATGAAGTAGACTGTATTACAATCTGCGGAATGGGCGGAACGCTTATTACGATGATTTTAGAAGAAGGAAAAGCAAAGTTAGAAGGAGTAAAAAGGCTTGTACTTCAGCCGAATATTGGTTCACATCATATTCGCAGCTGGCTGATTGAACACAACTGGGAAATCATTGATGAAAAAATCATCGAAGAAGACGGTCGTATGTATGAAGTCATCGTCGCTGAACCTGGAAACGCCTTAGCTCCTTATAACGGTGAAGTGAAAGCCGGTGTGTTAATGGGCCCTATTTTAAAAGAAAAGCGCTCTTCTGCTTTTATGACAAAGTGGACGCATGAACTGAATCATCTTAAACAAATTGTCAGCCAAATGGAGCAGGCTCAATCCGAGGAAAGCAAAGCAAAATTTCAAAAACTTACCCAAGACATCTCATTAATTGAGGAGGCGTTAAAATGAGTAAAATCCCTAACGGATTTCAAGTAATTGAAGCATTTGAATCATTTTCTCCCAAGCATTTAGCGGTTGAAGGAGATAAAATTGGTTTACAGATTGGAACGTTAAACAAGCCTGTAAAAAAAGTAATGGTAACGTTAGATGTTCTTGAAACGGTCGTAGACGAAGCGATTGAAAAACAAGTGGATTTGATTATTGCTCATCATCCTCCTATTTTTAGACCTCTAAAACAAGTGGTTACAGATCGTCCTGAAGGGCGTATTTTAGAGAAATGCATCAAACATGATATTGCTGTATATGCTGCTCATACAAACTTAGATATAGCTAAAGGCGGAGTAAATGACTTGTTGGCCGAAGCATTGGGGCTACAAGAGACAAAAGTGCTGGTTCCAACAACGTCTATTCAGCTGAAAAAGCTTGCTGTATTTGTTCCTTCAAATCATGCTGAAGCAGTGCGCACAGCTATTTGTGATGCGGGAGCTGGACATGTGGGTCTTTACAGCGACTGTACGTTTTCAACTGAAGGGGAAGGCACGTTTAAACCTTCTTCAGAAGCCAATCCATACATTGGCTCAAAAGAAGAGTTAGAATGTGTCAATGAAACAAAAGTTGAAACTATTTTTGAAGCGGTTCAGCAAAATAAAATTATTCGCGCCATGCTCAGTGCTCATCCTTACGAAGAAGTGGCCTATGACATTTATCCAGTGGAACAAACGGGCGAGACGCTTGGACTTGGACGAATTGGTAAGTTAAAAGAAGAGATGACGTTAAAACAGTTTGCCGCTCATGTTAAACAAGCATTGGATGTGGATGGTGTTAGAGTAGTAGGGTCTATGGATGCCACGGTGAAAAAAGTAGCTGTTCTTGGCGGAGATGGAAACAAATATATTACAAACGCAAAATTTAGCGGAGCAGATGCCTATGTAACAGGGGATTTGTATTTCCACGTGGCGCATGATGCAATGGCAATGGGATTAAACGTTGTAGATCCTGGTCATCATGTTGAAAAAGTCATGAGACAAGGTGTAACGCGTTTATTAAACAGTCTTTTTGATGCAAAAAACTTTGAGTGTGAAGTATTTGATTCAAAAGTAGACACAAACCCATTTACGTTTATGTAACAAAGAAAGAAGGTGTTGAAAAATGTCAACACCTTCTTTTGTGTCTATTAAGACGATTTTTTTGTTCGAACTTTTGGTAAAATCTTTGAAAGAGGCACGCTTTTTTCACGTGTCCACGTTGTTTCATCTTCTGGATCGAACTGATCTAGAAAATTGATGACCTCTTTTGTGATTGGAGTAGGGGTAGATGCGCCTGCCGTAACAGCTACGGTTTTCGCATTCATCAACCATTCAATCTGCAGCTCTGAGATGTCACCGATACGATATGCCTCAGTGCCGGCAATCTCCATTGATACTTGAGCTAAACGGTTTGAATTGTTACTTTTAGGATCTCCTACAACAATTGTAACATCTGCTTCACCTGCTTGCTCGGCTACAGCTTCTTGGCGAACTTGTGTAGCTAAACAAATTTCCTTGTGAACTTCAGCGTGCGGATATTTTTCTTTTACCTTTTCCATTACTTCTGCAACGTCCCACTGACTCATTGTTGTTTGATTTGTTACAATGATTTTCTCACGTTGAATATTTAAATGGGCTACGTCTTCTGCTTTTTCAATTAAATGAACGATATCTGGCGCGATACCAAGTGCACCTTCTGGCTCAGGATGATTTCGTTTTCCGATATAAATAACGTCATAACCTTCTTTTTCTTTTTGGCGAATAAGGTCATGGGTTTTTGTAACATCCGGACATGTAGCATCGATTGTTGTTAAGCCTTTTTCTTTTGCTCGTTCTTTTACTTCTGGAGATACTCCGTGCGCAGTAAAAATAACGGTTCCTTCATTTATTTGGTCTAAGATTTCTAGGCGATTAGCACCGTCCAGTGTGATAATGCCGTCCTCTTCAAACGCATCTGTAACGTGTTTATTATGAACAATCATTCCTAAGATATAGATTGGTCGAGGCAATGATTTATCTAAAGCGGCGTTTCGTGCAATGACCATTGCGTCTACTACACCATAACAATAGCCGCGCGGTGCAATTTTAATAACTTTCATTTCAATTTCCTCCTCATCATAATCCTGACGAGCAATTCAACTCGCTTCTATTATATAAAAGAGGAAGGAAGAATACAAAGATATTCTTTTTTTGCTCACGGTATTTCCTTAAGGAATCAGCAGATTTATCAAATATAAAGTTTTGGTTTAGACACCCGATCTCTGGATGAATGTTCAATTTCTTCTTCAAAGAAATCCAGCTCATCATCGGATGAATCCGTGCTTTCTGCGCCTGCTGATAAAACCTTACTGTCTTTGCTTTCATCAGTTTCAGAAACCTCTGTTCCTTCTGCTTCGAGTATTTCATCTGTGTCATCACTTGAGCGCAAGGCCTGATAGATTTTCCACAGAGAAGGAGCATTTTTGACAAGAGGTCCGTATTGTTGAATCATAGGTCCCATCGTTTCCGCTGCTTTTAGTACTCGCTGAACATTCCCCATCATGGAGCTCAAGTTAGCAGGGTTCGTTAATCCTTGCAAACCTCCAAGCAGGGAAGAAGAGTTAGTCGCTCCTGCAGCACCTTGGGCTCCTGAAAGTCCAGAAAACAAAGAACCTCGAGGAGCAGCTGCAGCCGCTTGTTGAAATGGTATGTTTCTATTTCCGCCTCTTCGGAATAGGCGAGTTAAGAAGTTACCTCCTCCACGGTTCAGGCCTTGCTGATTCGGGTAAAATGATTGTTGAGCATTTGTTTGCTGGGCAAAGTTACGAAACTGCTGTAATGGATTAAATTGGCCAAAGTTACCAGGTTGTTGCCCAAAGCCGTTTTGTGGTGGCATTCCTGGCATCATTCTTCTTTGCATACCGGGTGGAAATGGTGGTCTTCGCTGTAGCAAAGGACGCACCTCCTTTAGTAAAGTAGATTTTCTTTTACTATCGTATGCAACTCGCGATAAAATGTTTTTGAAACAGGTAATAAGTTTTAGTAATATGAATGAGAAGTAGTCACAGAAGGAAAAATCGATTATAATCATATATTGTGCCTTAAAAGATGAACGTGAATGTAAAAAAGGAGACTATTATGGAAAAAACAAACTTTGAACGTTTTGAGTTTCAACCATTTTTAATAGAAGCAATTAAACAATTAGGTTTTTATCAGCCTACAGAGATTCAGGAGCGCTTAATTCCTTCCGTTTTAAAAGGGGAAAGCGTAATTGGTCAGTCGCAAACAGGGACCGGCAAAACACACGCTTATTTATTGCCTTTACTTGAAAAGGTAGACCCTAAAAAAGAAGAAGTACAAGTTGTAATCACCGCTCCAACTCGTGAGCTTGCTTCTCAAATTTATCAAGAAGTATTAAAGCTAACAAAACACAGTGCTGAAGGAGAAGAAATTTCAGCAAAATGTTTTATCGGCGGTACAGATAAGCAGCGTACAATCGACAAATTAAAGAAGCAGCCTCAAGTTGTTGTAGGAACACCGGCTCGTTTGTTTGATTTAGTAAATGAAAAAGCGTTAGTTGTGTATACAACAAAGGCGTTAGTAGTAGACGAAGCTGATTTAATGCTTGATATGGGATTTTTAGAAGATGTGGACCGTTTGGCAAGCAATATGCCTGAAAAATTACAGATGCTTGTTTTTTCAGCAACTATTCCTGAAAAATTAAAGCCATTCTTAAAAAAATACATGGAAAATCCAAAATTTACGCATGTTTCGCCGAAGCAAGCAGCAGCAGCTAAATTAGAGCATGTATTAGTTCCACTGCGTCATCGTAACAAGTTTAAGCTGCTGCATGATATGCTTATTTCGTATAATCCTTATTTAGCTATCGTCTTTACAAATACAAAGAAAATGGCGGACGAAGTAGCAGATGATCTACTGTCTAAAGGATTAAAAGTAGGAAGAATTCACGGAGACTTATCTCCTCGTGACCGTAAGAAAATGATGAAGCAAATTAATAATTTAGAATTTCAATACGTAGTAGCGACAGATTTAGCAGCTCGCGGTATTGATATTGAAGGAATTTCACACGTTATTAACTTTGAGCTTCCTTCAGATCTAGATTTCTACATTCACCGCGTAGGACGTACAGCTCGTGCCGGTCATTCTGGAATTGCTGCTACAATCTTCGATGTGGAAGATGAAGATGCAGTAAATAAGCTAGAGAAAATGGGAATCGAGTTTGTAAACAAAGATCTTCAAAAGCAAGAATGGGTTTCCATCGATGACCGTAACCGCCGTAAAAAGCGTGTGAAGAAAGCGGATGAAGTGGGAGAAGAGGCACATCGCTTTATTCAAAAGCCGAAGAAAGTAAAGCCTGGCTACAAGAAAAAACGTGCTCGTGAAATTACAAAGTATGTGCAAAAGAAAAAGCGTAGTGAAAGACGCAACAATCGTTAATCGCAATAGGTTAGAGGTGTAAAAAGTAATGTTGAAAATTGGTTCTCACGTATCAATGAGCGGCAAAAAGATGCTTTTAGGAGCAAGTGAAGAGGCAGCTTCTTACGGAGCAAATACGTTTATGATCTATACAGGCGCTCCACAAAATACTCGTCGCAAAAAGATTGAAGAGCTTAATATTGAAGCTGGTCTTTTGCATATGAAAGAGCATGGAATGACAGATATTGTTGTACATGCTCCCTATATCATTAATCTAGGAAATACAACAAAGCCCGAAACATTTGAGCTTGGAGTAGATTTCTTAACGTCTGAAATTCAGCGCACCCATGCTCTTGGCGCAAAGCAAATTGTTCTTCACCCAGGAGCTCACGTGGGCGCTGGAGCAGATGCCGGTATTCAGCAAATTATCAAAGGTCTAAACGAAGTGTTGACAGCTGATCAAGAAGTTCAAATTGCGCTTGAGACAATGGCTGGAAAAGGAACAGAGTGTGGAAGAAGCTTTGAAGAAATTGCCCAAATTATTGATGGCGTGACGCACAATGAAAAGCTCTCTGTTTGTTTTGACACATGTCACGTTCATGACGCTGGTTATGATCTCGTTCAAGACTTTGACGGTGTATTAAATGAATTTGACAAAACCGTAGGAATACAGCGAATTAAAGTGCTTCACATCAATGATAGTAAAAATGTACGCGGTGCTCGAAAAGACCGCCATGAAAACATTGGGTTTGGTGAAATTGGATTTGGTGCACTGAATTATATTGTTCATCACCCAGCGTTTAAAGAAGTTCCTAAAATTCTAGAAACTCCTTATGTAGGAGAAGATAAGAAGAATAAAAAAGCACCATATCAGTTGGAAATTGATATGATTCGTGCACAAAGCTTTGATTCAGAGCTAAAACAAAAGCTTATGTAATTTTATATGTGATTGAAAGAGGTCATGTCTGTAGACATGACCTCTTCTTTTACATCAACTGCTGAAATAATTCGTTCACTCGTCTGGCAGTTTCACGATCTGTTACTTGAGCAATTTGTTTGATTAAATTTCGGCGCTCTTCAAGGTTATAAATATTTACGGGCTGCTGTCTAATGACGGATACAAGTGTGTGTGCCTGCTGATCTGTAATGGGGATGTTGTATTGTTTGCTATACTTTAAAAGCTCTTTCGGGGTAATGTTGTTTACTTTCTTATTGACAATCTGTTGTACAATTTTCATATGATTACCTCCTCGTCATATACAGTTTATGAATAAAAAAGAAAGATGTGACTATATTGTGTAATAAAACAACATTTCGAGCCGGATGAACTTACGGAGGCAAGAAAGCGAAGGAGTGAAACGGCTTAGTTTACAAATAAAAGACAATCCTGTATACTACATTAATGACTAAATCGTAATGATTCTGAGAAAGTAAATGGGTAACGGAGTATACGATAGAAACCGTGCCCTCTTTTGTATGGAGAAATATAAAAAAAGAATGGTGAGGCGCATATGAATACACCTGATATCATTGAAATTGATCATTTATCATTTCAATATGATGGAGTGAATGTATTAGAAGATATAAGTTTTTCAATTCCAAAAGGAGCTTTTTTGGGTCTCGTTGGTCCAAATGGCTCTGGGAAATCAACGCTAATCAAATGTTTGCTTGGTTTGCAAAAACCATCTCAAGGTGCAATTCGTTTATTTGGAAAAGATCAGAGAAGGTTTAAAGAACGAAGTAAAATTGGATATGTATCGCAAAAAGCGAATAGTTTCAACAGCGGCTTTCCTGCTACCGTTTTTGAAGTGGTTTCCACGGGTCTTACTTCAAAATTAGGTTTGTTTCGCTTTATGAATGCTTCTCATAAACAAAAAGTGAAAGAAGCGGTAGAAGCAGTGGGGATGAGCGAATTTTTAAATCGAAACATAGGAGAACTATCCGGTGGCCAGCAGCAGCGAATTTTTATTGCGCGCGCGCTTGTAAGCGAACCCGAGCTGTTAATTTTAGATGAGCCAACAGTCGGAGTGGATGCACAAAATGTGTACACTTTTTATGAGCTTCTTGAAAAGTTAAATAAAGAAAAAGGCATTACGCTTGTGCTTGTTACTCACGATATTGGCACTGTCTCAGAAAAAGTAACCCACGTTGCTTGTTTAAATAAATTTCTACACTTTCATGGGAATGCCAAAGAATTCGAACAGCTTTGTGAACATGACGTATCTATGTTTTATGGTCATAATGTTCATGTGTTAACCCATGATCATCATCATGGAGGGCAGCACGTATGATAAGCAGTTTATTTCAATTTGAGTTTTTACGAAATGCATTTTTAACCGGTATGATTATTGGCGTCTTAGCTCCTTTATTGGGCACGTTCATCGTAGTAAGACGTCTTTCTTTAATTGCAGACGCGTTAAGTCACGTGACGCTAGCGGGGATTTCTGCGAGCTTGCTTCTTAGTCAGAAAATAGGGTTTATGCAAGGAGTGAACCCCGTCTATTTAGGGATGGTATCTTCCGTTACAGGCGCTCTTTTTATTGAAAAACTTCGAAGCGTCTACAAGCATTACCAAGAGCTGGCCATTCCGATTATTTTATCGGGCGGAATTGGTATTAGTGCAATTTGTATCTCGCTAGCGGACGGTTTTAATAATGATTTAATGAATTATTTGTTTGGAAGCGTAAGTGCGGTGAGTCGTTCGGATCTTTGGACAGTTGTTGTCATAGCCGTATTTGTTATAGCTATTGTCTTTTTCTTATATAAAGAATTGTTTATTTTATCTTTTGACGAGGAGCACGCTTCTGCTTCTGGGATTAAATCGAAGTGGATGCACTTTTTATTTATTGTGATGGTTGCTCTTGTCATTGCTGTATCGATGCGTATCGTCGGTATCTTATTAGTGTCATCTCTTATGACTCTTCCTGTAGCAGCAAGCATTCGCTTAGCTAGAGGCTTTAAACAAACGATTCTGCTTTCGGTGATTTTTGGTGAAATATCTGTTTTAGGCGGATTATTTTCAGCGTACTACTTGGATTTAGCACCAGGCGGTACAATTGTTGTCATTGCTGTTGTTATTTTAATCATATCTATTATGATTAATAAAGGACGGAAGGGGAAACAAAAATGAATTTAACTGAAGCCATTCATTTGTTAAAAGATCAAGGATATAAACATACAGGAAAGCGTGAAGAAATGCTTGCCTTGTTTTCAAAATCAAATAAGTACTTAACGGCAAAAGATGTATTAGAGTACATGAAGCCCGATTATCCTGGTCTGAGTTTTGATACCATTTACCGTAATTTATCATTGTTTGTGGAGTTAGGTGTACTTGAAATGACGGAGCTTTCGAGCGAAAAGCACTTTCGATTTAAATGTGCGACCGCCCATCATCATCACCACTTCATTTGTTTAGATTGTGGAAAAACAAAAGAAATTGAAGCTTGTCCGATGGAGTATGTAGACGAGGATTTGCGAGGGTACAATATTACAGGCCATAAATTTGAAATTTACGGTCAATGTATAGAATGTAATCAATAAAAAAGAGAGGGCGTTATGCACCTCTCTTTTTTATTTTTGCTGTTCTTTTAACCAGCTGGCTACCCACTGATCTGCTTCTAGCCAATTGTATACGCGAACCACTCCTTTTGGAACAGGTAAGCGATTATAAGGAGTATCAAATAAGATAACGGGGATATTGCATTCTTCACTGATTTCACAAGCATTATCATGTTTGTCTTCAAAAAAGATATCAACATCATATCGTTTTGCTGTCTCAACTTTAAAATGAGAACCGACTAACTCAATGTGATGAAACGATAGTTCATTTTTTTGAAACCATTCTTCCGTGACGTCCAATAGCTTATCGTGCCTTGCACTAATAAAGAATAATTCGTGCTTTTGATGCCATTTTTGCAAAACAGCTTTTGCATCGTCTGCAAGTGGAGAGGTTTCGTAAATAGAGCGTTCATTTGCTTTAAACCATTTCCCGAGTTCAGCAGGTGATACATTTACAAAAGGGCTGAAATCATATTCTGTAATGTCTTCAAGTGTTAAATTTAAGTTAAAGGCTTTATTTAAATGAGGAACAAAAGTTTCAGGAGAAGTAACAGTTCCATCAATGTCAATTCCAAACTTTTTCGTCAACTACGTGCACTCCTTTAATACGTTTATTCTACTTAGGTGCTTGATTATTCTTGTCTAGTGTAACATAAAGCCCAAAGAGAAACAGTAATACTTTTTATACGCCTTTGGCAAAACGTAATGATCACTGCACGGCCTGGTGATTGCGTTTGTACCTATTTCTTGTAAGAGAGTGAGCGGCTGTATAAGATTAACACTTATAATTTTTCCTCGCATTCAGATACTATAAATGCTCCTTATTTACGAAAGCGAGGGATTAAGCATGGAGAATGAAGAACAAAGGCGTAGAAAAGATGTATATGAAGCTGATTTCATGGAAGAAACTGCAGCTGAAGTGGGCGTTCCTTACCGAGTAGGAGAGCCTCATGCAGAGCGTGAAGTTATAGATATTGATCGCAATCGCAATCATGAAGTCGCTGGACGAGGAGAAGGAACGGGATACGGTCGTTTCGCACTCGTGCTTTCGATTCTTTCACTATTCTTTTTACCAATTATTCTTGGTGCCGCTGGGATTATTCTAGGGTTTATCGCACGCAGAAAAGGAGCACTTACGCTAGGAGCATGGGCAATAGGGATCGGAGTTGTATCGATTATTGTCGGTACGTTTATATTACCGTTCTTTTCATAAAAAAAAGCGAGGCGCATATGCGCCTCGCTTTTTTTAGTTATGATTTAGCTGCAGCTTTTTCAGCTTCTTGCTTTGCGTGATATTCAGCAGCAATTTTATCAATTTCTTTTTTTAGTTCCTCAACCATTGTTTCTTCAGGAACTTTGCGTACGATTTCGCCTTTGCGGAATAGTAGACCTTCACCGCGTGCTCCCGCAATCCCGATATCAGCTTCACGAGCTTCACCAGGACCGTTTACAGCGCAGCCAAGTACCGCTACTTTAATCGGTGCTTTTACAGTTGAAATATACTCTTCAACTTCATTAGCAATGCTAATTAAATCAATTTCAATACGTCCGCAAGTTGGGCAAGAAATAAGCGTTGCGGCATTGGAAGCTAAACCGAATGATTTTAGCAATTCGCGCGCAACTTTTACTTCTTCTACAGGATCCGCACTTAAAGAAATACGTAATGTATTTCCGATTCCTTTAGATAAAATAGCGCCAAGACCTGCTGCACTTTTTACAGTTCCTGCAAATAATGTACCCGATTCTGTAATTCCTAAGTGAAGAGGGTAGTCAAATGCTTGAGCAGCTTTTTCATAAGCTTCAATTGCCAAGTTAACATCCGATGCTTTCATTGAAACGATGATGTCATGGAAATCAAGGTCTTCTAAAATTTTAATGTGATGAAGTGCACTTTCTACCATGCCATCTGCTGTCGGATAGCCGTATTTGTCTAAAATACGTTTTTCAAGTGAACCAGCGTTAACTCCAATACGAATTGGAATATTTTTAGCTTTTGCAGCATTTACAACAGCTTCCACTTTTTCACGGCGACCGATATTACCAGGGTTGATACGGATTTTATCCGCTCCACCTTCAATTGCTTTTAATGCTAAGCGGTAGTCAAAATGAATATCCACGACTAATGGAATGTTAATGCGTTTTTTAATTTCAGGGATTGCATCTGCTGCGCGCTCGTCTGGACAAGCAACACGAACAACTTGGCATCCTGCTTCTTCTAAACGTTTAATTTCTGCAACCGTTGCTTCAACATCATGTGTCTTAGTGGTTGTCATACTTTGAATAACTAACTCGTTGCTGCCTCCGATTGTTAAATCTCCAACTTTAACCGGGCGTGTTTTTGTACGATGTATAATTTCACTCACGTGATAATCTCTCCTTCAAAATGAAATCAAGAATTTGAATTCATTAATAGAATAACTCTTTATGAACAAAATAACTAGTAGAAAGTACTACCTTAGCTATTTTAACAATGACTATCCCATCTTGACAAGAAGAATGCTGTCATTACTTGTAAATAGGGAACTTATACGTTTTTCCAATTTGAATATCCTCAGGCGCTGTACCGTTATTTAACTTTTTGAAGTCTGTAATCATTTGGTTCATAGAAACCGGTATCGATTTTTTTGTAAGCTCCTCAATGACGGACAAAACTGTATCGCCTGGCTTAATTTTTATTTTTGTATAGGTGGAAGAAGAGCTGGCGGCTTTTGTTTCTGCAGGCTGCGCTTTGCTGACTTGAACTGCTTCAGTAGCAGTGGGAATGGTCCCGTATTTAATGTCGTAGTGACAAATATATCCGATAAAAGCGAAAGCGGCTAATGCACATAGCTTTTTCATTATGCTCCTCCTTCATTCTTTTGCTTATGTGTAAAGCCTATGCTTGTCTTACTTAAATATGATTGGAGAACGAAAATTGAAAGAAAAATTAATGATTGTTTCATTAGGCTTATTGCCTTTAATCATGGTGCTGGGAAATTCCATGCTCATTCCTCTGCTGTCAAGCATTCAAAAGTCACTTCACTTAAGCGGAGTTCAAACCAGTTTGATACTGAGTGCATTTTCAATTCCAGCCGCATTGTGTATTCCTGCTGTAGGGATTTTATCAGACCGGTATGGGCGTAAAAAGTTAATCATATATTCACTCGTCATGATGATAATAGGTAGTGTCATTGCTGCTAGTAGTGCTTCATTCTCTTCTGGAAACTTTGCTGTGTTGATAGCAGGCAGAGTCATTCAAGGGATTGGAGCTGCAGGTACTACAACGTTGGCAATGGCATTAACTGGAGATGTATTTGCAGGGGAAAAAAGAGCAAAAGTCCTCGGGATTTTAGAAGTGTATAACGGAGTTGGAAAAGTGGTTGCACCGATAATTGGAGCATCGGCAGCACTCGTCGTATGGTATGCCGCGTTTTTTGTCTATCCTTTAGCTGCAGGTGCTGCTTTAGTAGGTATAGTGATGTATGTGAGAGAAGGGAAAACAGGTTCGGATTCAGTATCTGTTCAAGAATATTTAAAGAGAGCCATTGGGATTGTCTATGATAAAAGAAAATCGCTTTTTCCTTTATTCTTTGTCGGGGGATTGGGGTTGTTTTTATTATTTGGCATTTTATATTATTTATCTTTTCTAATAGAGGAAACGTATCATATAGACGGTTTTTTTAAAGGAACCGCTTTTTTATTTCCTCTTGGTGCGATGACGCTCGTTTCTTATTGGACCGGTCAACGCATCAAAACAGATGTAGAGCTCATGAAAAAATTAATGATAGTAGGGATAATTTTTTTATTGCTGATGTTTGGAGTATTAACGATTATTTATACGCTTCCTGTGCTGATGTTTTGTTTGACAGTCGCCTTTGGCGGCTTAGGATTTGTTCTTCCGTGTATTAATATGATGATTACTTCAGCGGCTTCAGACGAAGAAAGAGGGTTTATTGTATCCATTTATGGAACGGTGAGATTTTTAGGAGTAGCGTTGGGACCTGTTGTTTTTGAAGTGTGGATGCATACTGAAAGGCTGATGTTTGTTTACAGCTTTATTCTGCTCACAGCAGGAGGTTTGTGG
Organism: Priestia sp. 10L35; assembly: GCF_056395685.1. Lineage (NCBI taxonomy): Bacteria > Bacillati > Bacillota > Bacilli > Caryophanales > Bacillaceae > Priestia > Priestia sp. 10L35. Next base: position 374,973 of record NZ_JBFTKA010000001.1, read on the forward strand.
GTTTTGTATCAGTTGAAAATTCTTTCTTCTGCAATGGGAAGAAGAAAAGTTGTACCGAAATAAAGAGGCTGAGACTTAACTAAATCACTCCAATCACCAGCTAGAAGCAGCCGCATACATGAAACCTGCGTTCACCATATCAATAAAAAAATCCAAAAGAGGTGGATTCTCTATCAAGAATCTAGATTCCTCGTTTGGATTCTCCTTCAACTAAAATACGTTTGTCCCAGCACCTTTATTAGGTTTTACCTTTTTTCTTATAGGAACCCTTGTGACGAGCAACAAGTAAATGAAGAATGTTCCTATCCAGTAAAGAGAGCTATGTAATGCTAGAGACAAAGAAAAAGCTTCAAAAAGCGTATAAAGCAGCGTGAAGGCTACCGTACTATAAGCACTCAGTGCCCATAGCTGCTTGAAAGGAAGCTGCTTTTTAGCAATGAGTCCAATCAGCTTTCCAAGATAAGCAAGGCAGGTAATAGAAAGGAAGTTTAGTCCAGATGTTAATACGTACAGTAAAAGCATAGCGATAGGGACAAGTATGTATAAAGAAAATTTTTGTTCGTGCAGCAAGTTTAACAGTTCATTTTTATCTTTATGGTGCCAGTTTAGCAACTCATATGAATACGTTTGTGTTTGTGAATTAGTCGTGATGTAAATTCCATCCTTTAAAAAACCAATGGCATGAGCAGGGGAATGAAATCGTTCAATAGACTGTGAGGGGTTTAAGATAAAAGCGGTACCGTTTACTTTTTTTGTGAAAGGTTGACTTGACGTAAGCTGTGAGTTTGAAATAGAAAAAGAAGAAACAGATTTCGGAAGATCTGTAGTAGCGATATGATAGCCGTTTACAATCGTCAAAGTCATAAAGAAAAATGTAGGCAGCAAAGAAATAAATGTTAAAAACAGCACAAAGCCAATTGTTTTATTCGTATGCTCAAAGCGAAGCGACCTTATTTTTTTGAAGGAAGTAAAACTCCATGCCATCTTTTTCAGCATGCTCATTGTAAAGCCTCCTTATATTAAAAATTCTAACTATCTCTTATTTTATAGCGAGAATTCAAGGTTTACAATAGGTTCTAGAAATCGTTTCCAATTACAATGTAAATATACTGTTAAGTTATTGTAAACATTAAGGGAAAGCCGTTTACAGTACTTTCAAACTTCATTAATAATAGTAGGGACTTATTTATGTCGTTAGAAAAAAATCAAGGAGCTGAGATATTTGGAACTAGATGTTCAAAAAATGATTTTTGAATTTATCGGCGGACTGGGAATCTTTTTATTTGGAATTAAGTTCATGGGAGATGGATTGCAAAAGTCAGCAGGAGATAAATTACGTGATATTTTAGACAGATTTACTACTAATCCGTTTATGGGAGTTCTAGCAGGTATCCTAGTTACTGTTCTTATTCAGAGCAGCTCAGGAACTACTGTTATTACGGTAGGCTTAGTAAGTGCTGGTTTTATGACTTTGCGCCAAGCTATAGGCGTTATTATGGGAGCAAATATCGGTACGACAGTTACAGCTTTTATAATCGGAATTGACATTTCGAGCTACGCTCTTCCTATTCTCGCAGTGGGAGCTATTTTACTCTTTTTCTTTAAAAGTAAGGCAGTTCAAAACTTTGGCCAGATCGCTTTTGGTTTTGGCATGCTCTTCTTTGGTTTAGAGCTTATGGGAAGTGGAATGAAGCCGCTTAGGTCCCTTCAACAATTTCAAGATTTAACTGTAAGCATGAGCGATAATCCTATTTTAGGAGTCGTAATTGGCACTTTATTTACGGTAATTGTTCAAAGTTCTAGCGCTACTATTGGCATTCTACAAGAACTTTTTGGACAGGGCGCTATTGATATACAGGCAGCGCTGCCTGTACTGTTTGGAGATAATATTGGCACAACTATTACTGCCATTTTAGCTTCAATCGGGGCAAGTGTAGCTGCAAGAAGGGCTGCTTTAACGCATGTCATGTTTAACTTAATTGGTACAACAATCTTTTTGATTATCTTGCCTCTATTTACTCGTTTTGTGGAATATTTGAAAGTAGCAATGGATTTGAATCCTGAAATGACGATTGCGTTTGCTCATGGTATTTTTAACACAACCAATACAATTATCCAGTTCCCGTTGATCGGTCTGCTTGCTTTAATTGTGACAAAACTAATTCCTGGAGAAGATGCTGTTATAGACTTTAAGCCTAAGCATCTTGATCCGATTTTTATTGAGCAGTCCTCTTCAATTGCTCTTGGTCAGGCAAAGGCAGAGCTGATTCGTATGGGAGAGTTTGCGACGCTTGGGTTGGAAGAGGCAAACGGCTATTTAAAAACACGTCAGCCTCAACATGCTGATGCTACTATGCAAATTGAAAATGCGATTAATAATCTGGATAAAAAAATTACTGATTATTTAGTGCTGTTATCCCGCTCTTCAATGTCAGAAGCAGAAAGTGAGGAACATTCGGTTCTTCTAGATACAGCACGAGATATTGAGCGTATTGGCGATCATTTTGAGAACATTATTGAGCTTGTTGATTATCAAATTACGAACAAAGTAAAGATGACCAAAGAAGCTAATAACGATTTAGCTGATATGTTCGAATTGACTATTCTAACAGTTAAAGAAGCTGTCTCTTCTTTAGAAAAAGTGGATAGAGAAAAAGCAGTACAAGTCATTCAAAAAGAAGAACAGATTGATGCGATGGAGCGTCTACTTCGTAAGAAGCACATTTTACGTCTAAATGAAAACATTTGTACAGGATCTGCTGCTATTGTTTTTGTGGATATTATTAGCAACTTAGAACGGGTCGGGGATCATGCGGTTAATATTGCGGAAGCGGTACTGGGCGATCGTTATGCAAAGACCTATTCACAGGTAAAATAAAGAAAGACCTTGCTTAAGCAAGGTCTTTCTTTATAGGTGTAGTTATTGTATGATAAATAGTAATACTAAAAAGGATAGGTGCGAACGTGGCTATTTTATGTTGGGCATTAATTATCGTTAGCTTTGTTGTATCGTTTGTTGGGTTGGTTTATCCCATCATCCCAAGCGTGCTATTTGTAGCTCTAGGATTTGTTATATACGGTTTATTTTATGATTTCAGCTCCTATAGCTGGTTATTTTGGGTGATACAAGGATTGTTAGTTGTGGCACTTTTTTTAGCAGACTATATAGCTAATATTATTGGTGTGAAAAAATTCGGAGGCACTAGAGCAGGTGTTTGGGGAAGTACAGTTGGGCTGCTTGTAGGTCCGTTTGTCATTCCGGGATTTGGAATTATTTTAGGGCCGTTTATCGGAGCGATTGTAGGAGAACTGCTTGTTCATCGGACCACAATTAGCAACGCAGTAAAAATTGGAGTAGGTTCGGTTATTGGCTTTTTTAGTGGCGCTATTTCAAAAGGATTTATTCAACTGCTGATGATTGCCTATTTTTTATACGCTGTTTTAAAATAATATATTGACTTTAGGCTAGAAACATGTTAAATTTTTAATGTCGCTAGTAAATGTTATATTGTTCCACAGTAGCTCAGTGGTAGAGCTATCGGCTGTTAACCGATCGGTCGTAGGTTCGAGTCCTACCTGTGGAGCCATGGCGGTGTAGCTCAGCTGGCTAGAGCGTACGGTTCATACCCGTGAGGTCGGGGGTTCGATCCCCTCCGCCGCTATTTTCCAATTTACGTTTGTGGCATACATAATTCATATTGTTCCACAGTAGCTCAGTGGTAGAGCTATCGGCTGTTAACCGATCGGTCGTAGGTTCGAGTCCTACCTGTGGAGCCATGTGGACCCTTAGCTCAGCTGGTTAGAGCAGACGGCTCATAACCGTCCGGTCGCAGGTTCGAGTCCTGCAGGGTCCACCATTTATAGGGTTGGAGGAATACCCAAGTCCGGCTGAAGGGATCGGTCTTGAAAACCGACAGGGGTGTTAAAGCCCGCGGGGGTTCGAATCCCTCTTCCTCCGCCATACTATTGTCTATTCAAAGCTTCTTTTGAGAAAAAGAAGCTTTTTTTATGTTTAAAAGAATAGCGAATGGGAATTAGGTAAATATAAATCATGGATTAGGAACTTTTTATTTGAAACAGTAGGGTAAATTTGCTAATCTAAACGTATATGGTGCTTTTGCGCCAAAATGCTTACATATTTTGAAGGAGGAATTATTCATGGCTTACAAATTACCAGAACTACCTTATGCATACGATGCACTGGAACCACATATCGACAAAGAAACAATGAATATTCACCACACAAAACATCACAACACATATGTTACAAATCTAAACGCTGCTGTTGAAGGCAAAGCGGATTTAGAAAGCAAAAGTATTGAAGAGTTAATTTCAAACTTAGATGCTGTTCCTGAAGATATCCGTACAGCAGTACGCAATAACGGTGGCGGTCATGCGAACCACTCATTATTTTGGACAATCCTTTGCCCTAACGGTGGCGGTGCTCCAACTGGTGAATTAGCAGACGCTATCGCTAGCAAATTCGGCAGCTTTGATCAATTCAAAGAAGAATTTGCAAATGCAGCTAAAACTCGCTTCGGTTCTGGCTGGGCTTGGTTAGTTGTAAACAACGGCGAATTAGAAGTAACAAGCACACCAAACCAAGATAGCCCATTAATGGAAGGCAAAACGCCAATTCTTGGTCTAGACGTTTGGGAGCACGCTTACTACTTAAATTACCAAAACCGCCGTCCAGATTACATTTCAGCATTCTTTAATGTTGTAAAATGGGACGAAGTTGCTAAGCGTTACGACGCTGCAAAATAAGCTAAAGACGTATTTAAGAGCCAGTAAAGTAATTATTACCTTTACTGGCTTTTTTGTTTTCCAATTCTTTTACATATCTCCTTTTCTTTTTCACACACTAGGTGTAGAAGAGAAAAGGAGTTTTTTGATATGCCTTTATTAAAAAAAGTAGTTGGAGATGTAGAAGTTAGTAAAGATTTACTTTTGCTTTTAATTATAGGCGGTCTTTATGCCTTGGCTATTTCAATTTCCAATTCGTTTGTTAACATTTATCTGTGGAAACAATCAGGCGAATTTTCGGATCTCGCTATTTATAATTTAGCGGTAGTGGTGCTTCAGCCGCTTACGTTTATTTTAGCAGGTAAATGGGCCAAACGAATTGACCGGGTTGTGGTTTTAAGGTTAGGTGTATCTTTTTTAGCTGTTTTTTATATCGCTGTATTAGTCAGTGGAGCTAACGCAGCCGAGTATTTAGTATTGCTTGGTGGACTGCTGGGTATAGGATACGGCTTTTATTGGCTAGCTTTTAATGTGCTAACTTTTGAAATTACAGAACCTGATACAAGAGACTTTTTTAACGGATTTTTAGGGATCTTAAACTCTTTTGCAGGGATGATTGGTCCTTTAGGAGCGGGCTTTGTTATTTCCGCTTTGTATGAATCACTTGGGTATAAAATTGTGTTTGGTGTATCGCTGCTATTGTTTATCGGTGCCGTTGTACTTAGTTTTTTTATTACAAGACGCGCAGCGGAAGGAGTATACAAATTTAAAGAAGTATGGGCTGAACGAAAAGTCAATAAAGACTGGAATCGAATATTGCAGGCTCATTTCTTTCAAGGGTTGCGTGAAGGTACGTTCATTTTTGTTGTATCCGTCATGGTATTTATTACGACGGGAAGTGAATTAGCTTTAGGAACATATGGACTGGTGAATTCAGCGGTTGCATTTGTAGGATACTATGTTGCCTCAAGGTTTATTAAGCAAAAAAATCGCCTTCGGTTTATCTTCACAGGGGGCCTCCTTCTCTATGGAGCAGTCTTTTTGCTTATCTTTAACTTATCGTATCCAAAGTTAATTATATATGCTGTTTGTATTGCCGTTGCCTATCCTATTTTATTGGTTCCATTCATTTCTCTAACGTACGATGTGATTGGACGAGCAAAAGACGTTGTTTCAAAAAGAATTGAATACATTGTTGTCAGAGAAGTATTTCTGAATATCGGGCGCGTCGTTTCCATATCTTTATTTTTAATAGCTGTACTGTTTTTTGATGAAGCAAAAAGTATTCCCATTTTATTAGCTATTGTTGGAGCAGGGCATACGATCATTTATTTTTGTGTGAGACATATCTCACAGCCTCTGCACAAAAAAGAAACGACTGTTACTCCTCCGGTATTAAATGAAGGAGACGGAGAGTCTCCAGCTTAGAGTGTTGTCAGCTCCTTCATTTGCACTATGGAAAATGCTTCGCTTTTCTTTTAAAATAAATACGTTGTGTAAATAGGCACCTGCCAGGTGTCTATTTATTTGCTAAATGGCTGATTTTATGGTGTTATGGTATATATGTTTTATAAAGTGTAGGTGTTGGTATGAAAAAGAAAAAAAGAAGAAAAAGTCACGTGCCTTTTCGTGTGAACTTACTTTTCTTGACCGTATTTGCCCTATTTTCCGTATTAATTTTGCGGTTGGGACTTGTTCAAATTGTATACGGTGAGAATTACGAACGAGAAGTGGAAAAAACACAGGACGTTACGGTCAGTACGCCTGTTCCTCGAGGGAAAATGTATGATCGTTATAACCGCGTAATTGTAGATAATACCTCTTTAAATACGATTACATATACTCGTTTTCAAGGAAATACAGCTGAAGAAAGGCTGCGTATCGCTAAAAAGTTAGCCACTATGATCGATGTTCCTTACACCACAAATGTGATTGATATTCCGGAAAATAAAAAGAATAAAGACGCTAAAAATGTGGTAAAAATTACAGAACGCGATATGAAGGATTATTGGATTATGCTTCACCCTAAAGAAGCGGAACAGAAAATTACGCAAGCTGATCGCAAAAAAGTTCAAGATGGTGAAATGACTGATGACGAACTGTATCAACGTCAGTTAGACCGCATCTCTAAAAAAGATTTAGAAAGTCTAAAGAGTGATTTAGAAGTTCTCGCTATTAAGCGCCAAATGGAGGCAGGTTACTCTAACACCCCGCAAATTGTTAAGAGCGGTGTGACAAATGAAGAGTATGCCGTTGTAAGTGAGCACTTAGATGAACTTCCAGGTGTTGATACAACAACGTATTGGGATCGCTCATACCCAGAAAACAGTACTCTTCGTACCTTGCTTGGAAATGTATCATCTGCCAACGAAGGACTGCCTAAAGATAAAGTACAGTATTACTTGTCAAGAGGCTATAGCCGAAATGACCAAGTTGGGACGAGCTATTTAGAGAAGCAATACGAAGCCCAGCTCAGCGGTCAAAAAGAAAAAGTCCAATATGTAACAGATAAAAAAGGAAATCTCCTTGATACAATTCAAGTGTCTAAAGGTGAACGCGGCAGTGATTTGGTTTTAACTATTGATATGGAGCTTCAAAAAGCGGTAGAAAAACAAATTACGGACCAGCTTTTAGCCAAAAAGCAAATGAAAGGAACGCAATTTTTAGACCGTGCTTTTGTTATTATGATGGATCCTCACACAGGAGAAATTTTAACAATGGCAGGTAAAAAATACACCATTGATAAGAAGACTGGAGCGCCTAAAATAGAAGATTTTGCATTGGGGAATATTTCAACATCTTATACAATGGGCTCTGTTGTAAAAGGAGCAACGGTTTTAGCCGGCTTAGATTCAGGAGCTATTAAGCCAAACACAGTGTTCGTTGATGAACCGTTAAAAATTAAAGGAACACCGGTTAAAAAATCAGCTGAGGCTGAAGGGTTAGGACCCTTAACGTATTCATCTGCGTTAAAATATTCATCCAACGTATTTATGTTTAAAACGGTAATGGCTATGGCTGGGTTACAGTATCATAAAAACATGACTTTACCGATTAAACCTGATACATTCAGCGAACTGCGTTCTTACTACAGTCAGTTCGGCTTAGGCGTATCAACAGGTATAGACCTTGATAACGAATCAACAGGTGTCCAAGGTGGAAGCGATGTTCCAGGAACGGCGCTTGATTTAGGCATTGGTCAGTATGATACGTACACGCCGCTGCAGCTTGTTCAATATACTTCTGCAATAGCTAATGGAGGGTATCGCATTAAGCCGCAGCTAGTAAAAGAAATCCGAAAACCAACGATTAAAACCGATGAAATTGGCGGTACGCAGCATTCATTTGAGCCTGATGTGTTAAATCGTATCACGATGAAAGAAGAATACATTAAAGATGTTCAAAGTGGCTTTAAGCGCGTTACGCAAGAACAAGGCGGTACAGGGTATGCAGCTTTCCATACAGCGAACTATAATCCTGCTGGTAAATCAGGAACGGCACAAGCCTATGAGAAAAACCCTAGCGGAGGGGACCCTATTAAAGTTAATAATTCAAACTTTGTGGCCTTTGCTCCGGCAAATAATCCTGAAATTGCAGTAGCTGTGGTGGTACCATCGGCATTTGTGCCAAGTGCACCAAATACCATTACAAAAGAGCTTGCTCGTTCTGCGCTCGATACGTATTTTGATTTAAAGAAAAAAGGTGAACAAGAAGTAAAAGATCAAGAAGAGAACCAACAGGCTGTCATTGCAAACGACGCCAATTAAAGAGGCTGGGACAAAAGCATATTAGTTGAAGTAAGATCCGAACAAAGTTGATTAAGAATCAACTTTGTTCGGATTTTTTATTTATAGGATGAAAATAGATTTCGTGTATGTAGGTGCTTTTAGCGGTTGATTGGAGGGCAAGGTGAAGACTTCTGCAGGAAAAGCGAAGCGATGAGGAGACTCACCGGCCGCCCGTGAAACGAAAATCAACAGCGGTATCGGAAGTAATTCATACTGGCTTATTAATCCAATCCACCCATCTTTAGATTGAATTAATTTAGTTATGTCTCTACCTCTTCTTTTTTGTTAGAAATCTTTACATATATGGTTTTTTATTGAATTTAAGGGTCGTAAGAACTAGTTTTTTACCTAAAAAACACGCAGATAGACCTTCGTTTACAAAAGCTTTACATTGAGTTAAAACACAATTAATAGTCGGCTATTATTCTGTAAGTGTAAGGGTTAATAGAAATGATCAAAATAAGGGGAAGCGTTTCGGCTTCTCGTATTTATTTACACTGATAGTAAACAATAGATATTAAATAGACATAGAGAGACTTTTATTGTGCTCAAAACGGTTAAAGACGATGAAGGAGGATTATCCAATGGCAATAACAATGGAATTGACTAACAAAGAAAAAGTAGATACTCCGCAAACAAAAGAAATTGTATATAAAACAAAAGGTTTGAATTTATGGTATGGCAACACACATGCCTTAAAAAATATTGATTTAGACATTCATGCTAACGAAGTTACCGCGATTATCGGTCCATCAGGCTGTGGAAAATCAACATATATTAAAACGTTAAATCGTATGGTAGAAATGACTCCAATTGTCCGTACATCAGGTGAGATTGAGTATAGAGGGAAAAATATTTTTGATAAATCGTACCACGTGGAAGAGCTGCGCACGCAAGTAGGAATGGTTTTCCAAAAGCCAAATCCGTTCCCGAAATCTATTTATGATAATATTGCGTACGGTCCAAGAATTCATGGTGTTCGCAACAAGAAAAAACTAGATGAAATTGTTGAAAAAAGTTTACGAGGAGCAGCTATTTGGGACGAAGTTAAAGATCGTTTGAATCAAAATGCAAATGGGTTGTCAGGTGGACAACAGCAGCGTATCTGTATTGCGCGATGCTTGGCAATTGAACCTGACGTTATTTTAATGGATGAGCCTACTTCTGCGCTTGATCCAATTTCAACATTAAAAGTAGAAGAGTTAGTACAAGAATTAAAGAAAGACTTCAGCATTATTATTGTTACCCATAATATGCAGCAAGCGGCACGTATTTCAGATAAAACAGCATTTTTCTTAAATGGAGAAGTGGTAGAGTACGCAGAAACAGATAAAATCTTCTCAATGCCATCTGATAAACGCACAGAAGATTATATTACAGGTCGTTTTGGTTAAGACATACAAGGAGATGGGATGAGTGGTTGTACGCGAAAAGTTTCATGGTGATTTAAAGATATTACGTGAAAAATTATTAGAAATAGGGCGCTTAACGCATGAGGCGCTATCAAAATCAATTGAAGCGCTGCAAACAAGCAACGTTGAGCTGGCGCTAGAAATTATCGACGGCGATTCATACGTGGATGACTTAGAAGAAGAAATTAATGACCTAGCTATCTTACTGATCGCAAAGCAGCAGCCGGTGGCTATCGATTTAAGACGTATCATTGTGGCAATTAAAATTGCTTCGGATGTTGAGCGTATGGCAGATTTTGCGGTTAACGTAGCAAAATCAGCTATACGAATTGGAAACGAAGAATTAATTAAGCCGTTAGAACACGTAAAGAAAATGCACGATATTTCGATTGAAATGTTGAGCCTTTCGTTAAAAGCTTATCACGAGGAAGATCTTGTGCTGGCTAAAAAAGTAGCGGAAATGGACGATCAAGTGGATGAGCTCTACGGAATAACAATCAAAGAACTTTTAAGTCTTGCTAAAGAAAAGCAGGAGGCTATGAACCAAATTACGCAGCTTTTATTTGTAGCCCGCTATTTAGAGCGTATGGCTGATCATACCACTAACGTAGCAGAAAGCGTATTTTACCTTGTAAAAGGCAAACGCTACGACTTAAACGAATAGTAGAAAAACCTCTTCTAATAAGCGAAGAGGTTTTTTTGTTAGTAAATTATAATTACTATGTTAACCTGAATTTTTAACACAAATCGACAAATTGCGTTTATTGTGGCAACTTTTTCTGAATGGTAAGATGTTAATAAGTTTATACGGCATTTATATGTAGAAAAAACATTCTAAGAAACGAAGTGATAAAACAGTGGCTGCTAATCTTATTCAAAACTTAAATGTGTGTATAGCTACTCAGCTTGACTCATCTCGTATTTATGTTCACTGGTCGTTTTCTGAGCATATTCGAGAGATGGTAGAAAGTATGTTTTCGACACGGTGGGAAGAATTGAATCTAGCTATGTGTACGTATGATATAACAGGTCTTCATTTTAACGGCCATGAATCAAACCGCTATTATATGAAGGGTCTTACTCCTAAGCAAGACTTCATGTTTATGAACAGCTTGGAAAGTGAGCGCACGTATGTAATAGATATTGGTATTCAAGATAAAGAAGGAAGTTTTTTTTCCCTTCTTCGTTCGAATCCAGTTTATTTGATGAAAGAAAAATATGAACAAGTGAATGTAACTTCGTTAGGCTGGATGTACGAACCTGTAAAAGTTCACCAGGGTGTTCAAAATGAATTTAGCACATATTCCTTATATTCAAATGACTTGGAGCAGGTGAAGAAGCAATATGAATAGTGATGACTGTATTCTTTTAACTTATATGCATTGTCCGTTGCTACATGTACTTCAAACAGAGAGTGAGTATCTGCTGTTTGAACAAGTAACGAACGAGTGCATCCCTTTTTTAGATCAAATTGAGTCTAAGAAATTGATAGGTGCAACAGCTGTGATGTCTTGTGTGTTTTTGAACGCATTAAACAACGAGGAGTTTAATACTCGTTACGCTCAATATTTACACCAGTTTTCAAGCCGGCAGCATCAGAGCGCACTCACCTTTTTAAAAAAGTGGAACGGGAGCTTGTTCTCAGCCTGCAAATATTTTTTTCAGCATGACATGATGGAGTGTATTCCTACTACCGTAACGAACGCGTTCGTTTCCACCCTTAAAACCGAACAAACATTAAATCTCCAAATTACAGAAGCAATACGTGTTTTTCAACAGTTTTTTGAAAAAAAGCCCGTCGGTTTTTTTATACAGCAAGGAGAGTATACTCATCAAGTAGATATGCTCCTAAAATCTCATGAAATATGCTATACCTTTGTGAAGTCATCAACAGATGAACTAAAAAAGTCGCCTGCTGGCATTATCTTGTTTCCATATCCTAAGCAAGGAAAACAAGTTGAGGAAGGAACAATCAATAAAGCGAGCGTTTTTTTGGATTTGAAGGCTAAGGACACGCTTGGCTTTCAGCGAATGCAAGCAGCAAGCGGTATATTTCAATATCCTTTAGATTACGCGAGGGATATAGAATTTCATCAAAACGAAACTCTTGCACTCTACGGTGCAACAAAAAGCGCTGAATTTGTCAGTGAGAACAATCAATTGTTTATTTCAACCGTACAGAAGTCAGAGGCGATGCTAGATGTTATCGATTCTAAACATCCTAGCGTGGTGAATGCTATCTACCGACAGTGGCTCCTTTTAAGTAGCAGCGATTGGCTTTATAATTTTGAAAAAGTCAAAGGTGAATACGAAAGGCAAGTAAAACTATTTGATTTTCTTTGTCACGAAGAGAACCCAAGGATGGATAGCGAAAACAGTTTTCTTTCAGGAAGTTCTTTTTTATCCCCTGCAAAAGAGATAGAGCCGGCGGCTTTATCAGTAAATCAATATAAAGGCGGTCTCTCCATTTTAATGCTTGCATGGGAATTCCCTCCTCTAGTTATCGGAGGACTTGCACGACATGTATTTGATTTATCCAGAGCGTTAGCAAAGGAGGGCCATCACGTTAGTGTATTAACAACTTATGTAGAGGGGCTGCCGGAATATGAGCGTTTATACGGTGTTCACGTTTACCGAGTTAAAAGCCTGCAGCCTCATCACCCGGATTTTTTGACATGGGTAAACAGTTTGAACGTGGCTATGGCTCTTAGAGGACTGCAGTTAGGCTACAAGCTGTCTTTTGACGTTATTCATGCTCATGACTGGCTTGTTGCCTCCGCTGCAAAATGTTTAGCAGATAAAACGGATAGACCGCTAATTACGACCATTCATGCGACAGAACATGGGCGCAATAATGGTATTCATAATGACATGCAGCAAAAAATTCACTTGCAAGAAGAGGAGCTGATTCGACAATCAAGCTCAATCATTGTCTGCAGCGACTATATGAAGAAGGAATTAATCACTTTATTTCAAGTAGAGCAAGATAAAATTGCTATATTTCCAAATGGAATTGACAAGCAGCTGGTAGTCGACGCAGTAAATGAGCGGTTAAAAGAAAGTTTACAAAAGAAATATAATTTTAGAAAGGCCCCTATTATTTTTTCAATTGGACGAATTGTATATGAAAAAGGCTTTCAGCTATTTATTGAAGCAGCGGAACTATTTAAGAAAAAACAAATAGATGTTCAATTCGTTGTAGCAGGAAAAGGGCCTTTACTTCATGAGTTTCGAACACAAGTAAGTGAAAAGCAACTAGAAAAATACGTGTATTTTATTGGATACATTACCGATAACGAACGAAATCAGCTTCTTCAAGCTTGCAAAATGGTTGTTTTTCCAAGTTTATATGAACCTTTTGGAATTGTGGCTTTAGAGGGGATGGTAGCCAAGAAGCCAACTATCGTTGCCGATACAGGAGGTCTAAGCGATATTGTTTCACATTTCGACACGGGCCTGACGTTTGCCCGAGGAGATACGCTCGAATTAATCAACTGTATTGAATTTTTGTTAAAAAATGAAAAAACGGCTGCAAAAATCAGCGAAAATGGGTATAGAAAAGCAACAACTATGTTTAGCTGGGAAAAAATCGCTATTGATACAAGTAAGCTGTTTCAACATCAGATTTGCCAGGATAAAAAAAGAAGGGAGGCAAAAAATTGAAAGCCATTATACTTGCTGGCGGTAAAGGAACAAGACTGCAGCCCTTGACCTATACGATTCCAAAGCCTATGCTGCCGCTTTACGATAAACCTGTGATGGAATATAGCATTGAACTGCTTAAGAAACATGGAATTACAGAGATTGGGATTACGCTGCAGTATAGGCATGAACAAACTATTGAATACTTCGGGGATGGCTCTCAGTGGGGAGTGACGCTTACTTATTTTATCGAAAAAGAGCCTCTTGGAACAGCGGGCGGAATTAAGCGAGCAGAGGCCTTTATTGAGGAAGACTGTATTATTATTAGTGGAGATGCCTTAACAGAAATTAATCTTCAAGACGTTATTCATTTTCATTATGAACAAAAAAGCGAAATGACCATTGTTACAAAAGAAGTAAACGACGTGCGGGGTTATGGAGTGGTGACGATAGATGAAGGGCATCGAGTCACGGGATTTGTAGAGAAACCGACCTACGAACAGGCCAATAGCCGATTGATTAATACGGGAGTGTATGTGATCAAAAAATCCGTTCTTGATTACGTGAATTCTTATGGTCCTACAGATTTTAGCTTTGACATTATCCCGCTTCTTTTGGAATATAATCATACTGTGTGCAGTTTTGTAACGGAAGATTATTGGATTGATATTGGGCAAATCCACCATTATCGTCAAGCACACTATGATTTGTGGAGGAAGTGGTTTGGCAATAGACAGGAAAGTATTGTCTCAGATGACGCGCTTATAGAAGAAGGGGTGACTATTTACGATCCGGTTTACGTAGGAGAAAATGTGGTGATTAGAAAAGGTGCTTCAATTGGTCCTTACACGATTATCGGAACCAATAGTATCATAGAAGCACATGCTGCAATCGATAAAACAATTTTGCTCCAAAACGTAACGGTGGGGGCAGAATCGTTTTTATACAACGCTACGATAGGTCCCTATGTAAATGTTCAAGCAATGACTACGTATGTCCAAGATACAGTAGCTGAAAATCAAGTACTACCTCAACTTTCTGTAAAACCAGATGTTTCTATCTTCAAAAACGGTCGCCTGTATGTACATTCATCTGTTGATCGAGCAAGACTGTACAATGCGTTATTGCTTGTATGCAAACACCAAGGGTCGTTCTGTCTAGCAAGCGATGATGAAGGAGAAGCCATTCAACTTCGCAAAGAATGCTTTTCTTTTTTACGGAGTAATCATTCAGCTGTGTATGATATTAAAAAAGAAGCTCTTCCGGTATTTCGATATTACATGATGACTTCACAAGCGAGCATTGGTATTTATATTGGTGTGGATAGCAAAAACAGCGGCCTCTTTTTAGAAATATATGACAAGAAAGGGCAATTAGTTAATCAGCTTATTGAAAAAAAGATTGAGCGGATGTACCTTCAAGCTAAACAAGCAAACATAACAACTTCTGTTTCACTTAGAGAAACAAGCATAGGAAATATCAGGGAAGAATATTGTGATGCTTTAGTAAAATCAATTAATCAGCATGTTTTATTGGAAGACAGTACGCGGATTGGCGTGATTTGTTCGCCGTTTATACAGGAAGTTATCGAACTATTATGTAAGCGTCTTCGTGTCCGTGTTTTATTTTTAAACAAATGGGAGAAAACAGAAGAAATCAAACGAATAATTAAACGAAATAAGCTGTCTTTTTGTATTCAGATTAAAGAAGATGGAGAAACATTTGCTCTATATGATGAAAAAGGCTGCAGCGTAAATGACTCAGAAATTATGTCGCTTTATATTTATAGCGTATACATGACAAAAAAAGTAGCATTCGTTCCTATTCCTATACACTATTCATCCACACTAGAAACATTTGCTCAATCTCTCAATCAATCATTTATGAGGACAAAAGCAAAAAAACGTGATTTACTTAGTCTTTTGGGGCCCGTTCAATTTCAGTTAGATGCCATGTACGCTTTATGTCAGCTGATCGAATTAATTATGGTGCAACAGCGGAAAATTTCTGAAATGATTCAATATGTCCCCCACGCTTATATGAACTGGCGGTATATTTCATGTCCGCTAGAAATTCAAGAACAAGTGATGAAGAAACTATTAGAAGAAGCAATCGGTAAACAAGTGTATGTCATTGATGGCTTAAAGATTTACCATGATCCCCATGAATGGACGCTTATTTTGCCCGATGGTCACTTGCCTGTATTAAATATTTATTCAGAGGCGTTAAACACTCAGACTGCCAAGAAGCTGTCGGCATATTTTGTAGAAAAAATACAAGAGTATCAAAGAGTGTAAATAATGGCTTTTATTTAAAAGAAAGGAAGTACGCCTCTCATAAAAAGAGTTCCGCTTATTTCAAGAAACTTCATCTATATGTAAGGCGTAGCAGAGAAGGAGCTCAGGGATCTAAGAGGAAAGAAAAAGTGAAGAAATGAAATTAAATGACTTTCTTCAAAAAAACAGACTGGCATTTCCTTTCGAAAAATGATATTATATTAAAGTCTGATTTATGTTTATAATGTTTGGAGGGAAAATAGATGCGCGTAAACGTTACATTAGCTTGCACTGAAACTGGTGACCGTAATTACATTACAACTAAAAACAAGCGTAATAACCCAGATCGTCTTGAGTTAAAAAAATACAGCCCAAGACTTAAAAAAGTTACACTTCATCGTGAAACAAAGTAAGCAGTAGGAGTACAATCCTGCTGTTTTTTTTATAGGGGGAATTAGAATGAAATCTCATCTGCGCAAAGAGATGAAGCGGGTTCTTAATTTAATTTCTGAAGAGCAGCACGAGGCACATTCAACAAGCATAGCAAATGCACTGTATGAAACTTGTTTATGGAAAGAAGCTAGAGTCATTGCAGCTACGGTTTCAAGAAATAAAGAAGTTAATACGAAAGCCATCATTGAACGTGCTTGGAAAGATGGGAAGAAAGTAGCTGTTCCAAAATGCAACCCCACAACATCTCAAATGGTTTTCTACGAGATTACGAATTTTTCACAGCTTGAAACAGTATACTACGGGTTAGCGGAGCCAATTGTTGAAGAAACTGTTCCCGTTTCAAAATCTTCAATTGATTTACTCCTTGTGCCTGGCGTGGTATATAGTAAAAATGGATATCGTATCGGCTATGGAGGCGGCTATTACGATCGTTATCTAACAGATTATAGCGGACAGAAGCTAAGCCTTGCGTTTGATTGTCAAGTCGTTTCAGAGGTTCCATATGAATCTCATGATATTCCCGTGGAATATATTTTGACAGAGAAGGAGCTTATTTGCTGTGAATCTGTTTGATGCTGTCATGATAATTGTAATATTACTCATGGCAGGAGCAGGCTACATAGCAAAAGCACTGACAGTATCGGGAGCCTGCATGTCTTTTATCGTAGGAGCGAGCGTTTATATCGGTTTTTCGCTTCAAGGTTTTTTACTCTTACTCTTATTTTTTAGCACTTCTACGTTGTGTAGTAAGTACAAAAAAGAAAAAAAACGTGCATTAGAAGAAAAGCTAGAGAAGCACGACAGGCGAGATTATATTCAAGTCCTTGCTAATGGAGGTGTAGCTGCTGCTTGCGGTTTGTTATATGCTGCAACAGCTTTTCCTGTTTACATGTGGATGTTTATGATCAGTATCTCAGCTGCTAATGCGGATACGTGGGCATCTGAAATAGGGTCTCTTAGTAAGAAGCCGCCGTTTTACCTTTGGACGTTAAAGAGAGTAGAAGCGGGTACCTCAGGAGCCGTTTCACTTTTAGGTACAGCAGCCGGAGCAGCCGGAGCTTTTCTTATTGCTGCCGCTTGTTATTTTGCTTTTCCATCCGTATCGCTAAGTAGTATATTGCTAGTCGGGTGCTTTGGTTTTATTGGAAACGCTATAGACACTCTTCTTGGAGCAAGTGTGCAAGTTCGCTTTCGCTGTCAAAGCTGCGGTATTGAAACGGAACGGAAAGATCATTGCCGTAAGCCAACGATAAAAGAGAAAGGAATAACTTTCTTTAACAATGATGTTGTAAATCTTGCCGCTATTTTGCTTGCTGCTTTTACAGGCGGAATCCTTATCCTGCTTTTACCTATATAAGAGCATAAAATGTTCGTCATAGGAGCAAAGTAAACGTAAGGAGGCTTGAAAATGAAACATATTGTATTAGTACTTACGCTTTTAGTTGTTGGAACGCTGGGCTATCAAATGAGATACCGTGTTTTAAATTCGCTGTTTGGAAATTCATTTATCCGTAGTCTAGCTGTTCGTTCATTTTTTAATTTGCCGTTTGTTCGGGATCGTTTAATGAAGCAGGTCTTCCGCTAAGAGCGAAAGATACATAAAAAAACACCTTACAGACCTGTAAGGTGTTTTTTTGTAGAAAAAGAAAAAGGGAAAATCGTTGCTTTTTTCCTGGCTTTCTGCCATCTTTACATATAGAGAGTATGAGGAGGTGACTATTTGTCTAGGCAAGATTTTTATTATTGGCAGCTGGCACAGCAATTGCTTGGCCATTCTTCATATGAGTTGATTTCGATGAAAGCTGATGCTTCAGAGCTATGGTTTCAATCTTCGCATCGCAAAGATAAGTCAATTGTCCGCATAGTCCGCCGGAATTTTAAATCAGCCGTTGAGCAGCAAAAAGATGTATTGTATGCATTACAAAGAGCTGAGAATGTGCGAAAGCAAAGAGGTAAATCAACGCTTACTCTTAACACGATTTACTTTGCTGATTTTGATCCTTTTTATACAGAGCAGTCCTTAGAAAGTGCGCCAAGTCCCTCTAAAGTGAATAGTTATGTTGAACAATTAACGGCAGAGAAAGCAAGCGCTTATGAACCTCTATTCGAACGGCTGGGTCTTACATTAGAAAGCGCAGACAATTTCTCCTCCGAAGAAGAAGAACAGCAAATAGAGCAGTGGAAACATAAAATTGTGCTTTTTGTACAGAAAAAGCAAAGCGAAGAACAGCAAATAGCTGGATACGGGAAGCCTATTTTTACATATATATTTTTAGCGCTGCAAATCTTAATGTTTCTATTTCTGGAGTGGAAGAGCAGTACACAAAATACGCTCACTCTGATTCAATACGGAGCTAAATACAACCCCTTAATTATGGAAGGCGAATGGTGGCGTTTTTTTACACCTATAATTTTGCATATAGGACTTCTGCATTTGCTTATGAATAGTGTAGCCCTGTATTATTTAGGAACGCTTGTAGAGAGGATATATGGCAGCGGGCGTTTTGTCTTTATTTATATATTTGCCGGGTTTGCAGGATCTCTAGGAAGTTTTATATGGAATACGTCCATTTCCGCAGGAGCCTCAGGGGCCATTTTCGGTTGCTTTGGAGCTTTACTGTTTTTAGCAAGAACAAATCCACGCTTCTTTTTTCGAACAATGGGATCGAGTTTCATTGTCATCATTGTGATTAACTTGATTTTTGGATTTGTTGCGCCGAACGTCGATAATGCAGGGCATATTGGCGGTTTGGTTGGCGGATTTTTAGCTGCGAGCATCGTCAGTTTACCGAAACAAAAAAAGCTGTATATTCAGATTCCGGCTTTCATTTGCACGCTTTTATTAGTAGGAAGTCTGCTTTTTTATGGATATCATGAGCGTTCTGTTTATCAAGATGAGCCCTATGCACTTAGCGTAGCGGCTACGTATCTTCAGCAGAAGCAGTATGAAGAAGCAAAAGATGCCATTAAGCTTTTTGTTGAAAAAGGAACAGGAAATAGTAACGTGTATTTCGTCAGTGCTAACGCAGAATTTTATCTTGAAAATTATAAAGAAGCTAAACAGCAATTGAATCAGGCTGTAAAGTATGATCCAACTTTTCATGAGGCGTATTACAATTTAGCTCTGGTGAATATGAAACTGAATGATATTCCAGCGGCCACACAAAATATCGATAAAGCAATTGCGCTTGAACCGCAAAATGAAAAATACGAAAAGCTGAAGCAAGAGATAGGAAATTAAAATTGTTGAATGACGAATTTAATATTTTATACTTTACTATTGTGAGAACGTTTACTAGAATATTAATATGTAGACCTAGCAGTGGGCGTTAAATACGGCCGCTGTTTATGACTGAATGACTGTTGAGTTATCTCAAAATAAATGAATCATATCACCTAGAAAATAGGATAAAGGTGACAGAATGAATACGTTATATGATGTACAACAATTATTAAAGTCCTTCGGCATTTTTATATACGTGGGCGATCGTATTGCTGATTTAGAGCTGATGGAAGCGGAAGTAAAAGAGTTATATCAGTCTAACTTGATTGATGTACGTGATTACCAAATGGCAATTCTTTTGCTTCGTCGAGAGTTAAAACAACAAAAAGAGAAAAAGGATGAATGAACATGGATGACAAATGGTTAGTTGGAGTTGATTTAGGCGGTACAACAATAAAAATGGCCTTTATTAATCATTATGGAGAAATCATTCACAAGTGGGAAATTAATACGGATGTGAGCGAGCAAGGCCGTAAAATTCCAACGGATATTGCAAAAGCAATTGATAAAAAGTTAAACGATCTTGGAGAAGTAAAATCAAGGTTAGTAGGAATTGGTATTGGTGCACCGGGGCCTGTTAACTTTGCAAACGGTTCGATTGAAGTAGCTGTAAATTTAGGTTGGGAAAAATTCCCTATCAAAGATATCTTGGAAGTAGAAACTTCTCTTCCTGTTGTAGTAGACAATGATGCAAACATTGCAGCGATTGGAGAAATGTGGAAGGGTGCTGGAGACGGAGCAAAAGATTTACTTTGCGTTACGCTTGGCACAGGCGTTGGCGGTGGCGTCATTGCAAACGGTGAAATTGTACAAGGCGTAAATGGAGCCGCTGGTGAGATCGGGCACATTACTTCTATTCCTGAAGGCGGGGCACCGTGTAACTGCGGCAAAACCGGCTGTTTAGAAACCATTGCTTCAGCAACTGGAATTGTACGTTTAACAATGGAAGAATTAACGGAAACGGACAAACCAAGTGAGCTTCGCACGGTGTTAGAACAAAATGGACAAGTTACATCTAAAGATGTATTTGATGCAGCTCGTTCAAAAGACGAGTTAGCTATGCATGTTGTAGATAAAGTTGCTTTTCATTTAGGTCTGGCACTAGCAAACTCTGCTAATGCATTAAACCCTGAGAAGATCGTTCTAGGCGGCGGTGTGTCTCGTGCAGGCGAGGTATTACTTGCACCGGTAAGAGATTATTTCAAACGTTTTGCATTTCCTCGCGTAGCGCAAGGTGCTGAACTAGCAATCGCTACTTTAGGAAACGATGCGGGAATTATTGGAGGAGCTTGGTTAGTTAAATCTTATTTTGAATAATAAGCAAGAATCTAACTGAGATAAAAAAGCGCTTTGACATTTAGTCAAAGCGCTTTTTTATCATGCATCTTTTCAATCTTTACATATACATAGTGTAAAGGAGTGAAGATTATGCAAATTGTAGATATCCAAAAGCCCTACGATTACATGCGAACAATACAAGATATCCAAACACTTTTGACGTACTACCCCTATGGTTCTCTTGAATGGATAGGGTGCAGCGTGCTTGGAAAGCCGATTCCTCATATTTTAATTGGAAACGGAGAAAGAAAGGTTCATATTAATGCGTCTTTTCATGCCAATGAATGGATTACGACAAATGTTCTTCTACAGTTTGTTGAAGATTATTTAGCTGCTCTTCATTACGACAAGGCGTTGAACGGGCAGGAAGCAAGAGCTCTTTTTAATCAAATTACGCTTTCTGCGGTTCCGATTGTTAATCCAGACGGAGTAGATTTGGTCTTAAAAGGTCCTGCTGTAAGTGAACCTTATGCGTCTTTTCTTTCTAAAATAGGAAGAGATTTTCCTGATTTTCAAAGCTGGAAAGCAAATATCCGAGGGGTAGACTTAAACAATCAGTTTCCGGCTTATTGGGAAATTGAAAAAAAGCGCAAAGAACCTAAAGCTCCGCATTATCGGGACTTTCCAGGCTATGAATCTCTGTCTGAACCTGAAGCGCAGGCAATGGTAAAACTCGTTGAGCGTCATGATTTTGATTGTGTGATCGCTTTACATACCCAAGGAGAAGAATTTTACTGGGGGTATATGAATGAAGAGCCGAAGGAAGCGGAGGAAATAGCCAGTTATTTTGAAAGGGTAAGCGGTTATAAAGCAGTCAAAACGATTGATAGTCACGCTGGATTTAAGGATTGGTTTATTTTAGAAAAGAAAAAGCTAGGGTTCACTTTAGAACTGGGGAAAGGAATTAATCCGCTGCCTCTATCTCAAATGTCGCGCGTATATAATCCGACTAAAGCTATTTTAGTTGCGGCAATGGAATATCTATCTATTTGAAAAGCCACGCAAAGCATATGCTTTGCGTGGCTTTTTTAATGATGTACCGCCGGATAACCGTGATGTATAATGGTCATCACGGTAAACCATCCGAACACACCGAATGTTAGTACCGAAAAACCAATGCCTAATATGTTTTTATTTCTAAAAGATGAAATAGCTGCAAATACGCCTAGCAATGTTGTTAGTGCAAAAATAATCATAAGACCCACTCGAAGAAACCTCCTTTAGGCAACTTAAAATTAAAGCGCTATCATTAGCTTATCCCTTTAATTGTAAAACTTTTCTAACCGTTTGTCGAGATGAAAACCAATCTTTCTTTCGCCTTATTAGCTTAGAAAGGTCCTTACTTTCATTTATAAGATGATGTGTGTATGATAATGCATATAACGGAAATAAATTTTACAAGGAGGATACATTATGAACTATCATCGTATACCGCTAGGACCTATTCAAACGAATTGTTATGTCGTTGCTAACGAAAAAAAAGAGTGTTTAGTTTTTGACCCGGGAGCTCAGGGGAAACAGCTCGTTGAATTTCTAGAAAAACAAACGTATAAACCGTTGGCTATTTTGCTGACACACTCTCATTTTGATCACATTGGAGGAGTAGATGAAGTGATGAATCACTACTCTATCCCGCTTTATGTACATAAAAATGAAAAAGAATGGCTTCATAATAGTGATTTAAACGGTTCGAAATTTTTTGATTTAGGAGAAATTACGGCTCCAGATGCAACTGATATTATTTCAATCGAAGGCAATTTAACAATTGGCTCATTCCAATTTGAGGTGTACGAAACGCCTGGCCATTCTCCTGGCAGCGTTTCATATTATTTTAAACCGGGTAACTTTGTAGTATCTGGTGACGCGCTTTTTGCAGGCGGCATTGGACGCACAGATTTACCTGGAGGCAATCAAGCTCAGCTGTTAGAAAGCATCGAATTGAAATTGCTGTCCCTTCCAGAAGATACGCTTGTACTAAGCGGTCACGGACCTGAAACAACTGTGGGGCACGAAATGGATCAAAATCCTTTCCTAAATGGTTTTTAAGAATACAAAAAGCGATGGAAGCCCATCGCTTTTCTCTTTACTGTCCTGGTGTCATCATAAAAGTTGACCAGTACGTGAACCCCACAAAAAAGACGGTCAAATATGCTCCGAAAACGTAAATGTACATTCTTTCAGACAGCTTTAAATAACTAAGAATTACAAAAAAGCCTGTTTGAGCTAAAAAGAGTAAAGAAGTCTTATGCATGTGACCGAGGTAAAACATTACAGTGAAAATTGCTGTCCAGAACCCCATTACACGGTACATTCGTTCCACGTCCATTTCCTCCTTTATCAAACTTAGTTAGTGTCATGATGAATGTCATCGCTGTGTAAGCACTAGAAAGCACTTATGAAACTATATCGATACTTTTCCATTATAATACATCCTTTCTTTCCTGAAAACGCTATCTTTTCCTTGAAATACGACAGAAGAAAAAAAGTTATACAAAACATGTGCAAAATACTATACAAAAGTTATACAAAACGTGTACAATGTATATAAACAATCTATAACTAAAAAAACGGGAGGGTTTCATATGGAAGAAATTAAATTTTATACGTACCCGAGCTGTACATCTTGTCGTAAAACGAAAAAGTGGCTAGTGAAGGAAGATGTAAATTTTAAAGAGCGTCATTTATTTAGAGAAACACCTACTCATAAAGAAATGCTTGAACTTCTTTCTATGACAACAGAAGGGATGGATGAACTTCTTGCTAAAAGAAGTCAAGAATATAAAAAGTTAAATGTTGATGTGGATAGCATGACGCTATCAGAAGTGGTCAATCTATTAATTGAACATCCTCGTTTGCTTCGCCGACCAATTTTAACAGATGGTAAAAAGCTTGTAGTAGGCTATAACGAATCTGCTCTTAAAAATTTAGTCAAGAAAAAAACAAGTCTTGCTTCTCTAGTTGTGTAAGCGTACATGATGAAGAAGCTCAATTCAGTAAATAATGAATAAAACGACAGCGTAGAGTTTTACATCACGTTGTCTTTTTTTATGTAGTCGTTTAGAGCTGTACAGAAGTTGTACATCGTGTACAAGGACTGAAGGGAAGAAAAGAAGCGTATACTAAAAAAATTATAAAAAATGAAAAAAGAAGGAGGAAAATCTCGAAAAAGGTCGAAATTACTGTTTCTAGATGTTTTACCAATCATCTTGATTACAAATAAAGGAGTGATGATCGTTTGACCGAAATTGAACAGTTTGCTACTTACGTTATACGAGATGCATATGAGTGCCGAAGTTCTGATGTGCATATTGTGCCCCGAAAGAAAGATGCTTTGATTCAGCTGCGAATTGACCAGGAGCTTATTTTAAAGAGGGTTATTTCAAAGGAAATGTCTGAACGGCTCATTTCGCATTTTAAATTTTTAGGGGGAATGGATATTGGTGAGCGCAGAAAACCTCAAAATGGTGCATTGACCACTTCCATTGATCACTATCAAGTAAATTTGCGTTTATCAACTCTTCCTACTTCTCATGATGAAAGTCTTGTTATTCGGCTTTTGCCTCATCAACAATCTACATCTCTCAAACATTTATCTCTTTTTCCTGAACATACTAAAAAGCTTATTTCTCTCTTGAAATTCTCTCATGGATTAATTATTTTTACCGGTCCTACAGGATCAGGTAAAACCACTACTCTATATACTCTTTTACACGAAGTAAAGCACCTTTTTAATCGAAATGTTATTACACTAGAAGATCCTATTGAAAAACCGAGTGAAACTGTGCTTCAAGTACAGGTAAATGAACGGGCGGGAATTACGTACACGACTGGTTTAAAAGCTATATTGCGCCATGACCCAGACATTATCATGGTGGGAGAAATAAGAGATAGTGAGACTGCCAAAATTGCTGTGAGAGCAGCGCTTACCGGACACTTGGTTTTGACAACGATGCATACTAAAGATACAAAAGGATCTTTGTACAGGCTGCTTGAGTTTGGCGTTAGCTTTCAAGAAATGGAACAGACTCTTGTAGCAGTAGCTGCACAGCGCCTTGTAGAAATTCGCTGTCCGCTGTGTTCCGGAAAATGCCACCCCGCTTGTAAAAAAATGAGGAAGCATCGTCAGTCCAGCATATACGAATTGCTTTATGGAAAGGAGCTTAGCGCAGTGATGAGAGAAGTGAAAGGAGAAAATGCGGATTATGATTATAAGACGCTCCGAGATGTGATTCTAAAAGGAATCGCGCTAGGCTATTTATATCCGCATTCGCTAGACGGATGGGGATAAAGACAAATAGACAAAAAAGGTGGTCTCTTGCTCAGCAAGCGAAAATTCTTAAGCAGGTCTCTAAGCTCTTGGAAAAAGGCTATACTCTTTCTCAAGCTCTTTCGTTTTTGACGTTTCAAGTATCTAACAAAGAAAAAACGGATATTGAAAAATGTCTTGAGCAGTTAAAACGAGGAGAATCTTTGCACGATGCTTTTGTTAAACTTCAGTTTCACCGTGATATTTTAAGCTATTTATATTTTGCGGAACAGCATGGAAACCTTCAATTTGCTTTAAAAGAAAGCAGCTCAATGATTGAAGAAAAAGTAAGGCATCGTAAAAAATTTCAAAAGCTTGTTCAATATCCCGTATTGCTACTGCTGTTTATTCTTTCCATTTTATTTGTTTTAAGTACGGTTTTACTTCCACAGTTTGAAGCTCTGTACTTATCCTTTGGAAACAAGCAGTCTTCGTTTATCCTCTTATTTATGCAGGCGATGTCGTTCTTTCCTTTTGTATTGCCTGCAGTCATCAGTATGCCAATCATCCTGTATTTGTTTTATGTGATGTACATTAAAAAATTGCCTCCAGTAGTTCAAATGCAGCTCTTTATGAGAGTTCCCGTTATCCGAACGTTCACACGGCTATTTAACTCGTACTTTTTTTCTGTTCATATGAGCAATTTACTAAATGGTGGTTTATCTATTTATGAATGCTTTGCTCTTTTTCAAAAGCAAGAGCATCATCCGTTTTTTCAAGTGGAAGCTTTTGCTTTTACAGATCAACTTTCCTCAGGAATGCGATTAGATCATATCGTTTCAGGTAAATCTCATTATGAAAAAGACTTGGCACACGTTATTGTGCATGGCCAGCAGAACGGTGAGCTTTCTCAAGAACTGTATGATTACAGTCTATTTATGATGGAAAGAATGGAACAGTTTATTTTTCGTATTTTAAAATATGTACAGCCGCTTACATTCTTATTCATCGGAATTGTCATTCTGCTTATGTATATGTCCGTTATGCTTCCGATGTTAGAAGTGATGTCGAGCTTGTAGAAAGGGGAAAGAATATGATTCTAAAAGGTGATAAAGGATTTACCCTTATTGAAATGCTCATTGTTATGCTCGTTATTACCGTGCTTTTGCTCATTATGATTCCAAATGTATTAAAGCATAATACGGTTATTAACAACAAAGGCTGCTCAGCTCTTGTCAAAACCGTAGAGGCTGAGGTACAAGTATACGAACTTGAAAATGGCGAAAAACCAAGTCTAGAAGAGCTTGAAGCAGGAGGCTACTTAAAAGAAGGCACCGTGTGTCCAAATGGTCAAGCCATTCAAATTGACGGTACCGGAAAGGTTACAGCTAGTGGTTCTTCTTAAGCAAAAAGGATTTACCCTCATTGAGATGCTGATGGTTTTATTTATTGTGCAAGTGATGATGTTTTCCATTATTGTAGCTATTCGTCCGCTTGTGGAATATTACAAAATCACATTATTTTTGCGACAGCTGCAAAGCGACACGTTTTATGTGCAGCAGACAGCCATGAACCGAGAATCTCCAATTAAAATTAACTTCGCACCGAAGGGAACAGAATATATTGTTTCTGATTCTCGTGCCGTTCTTTATAAGCGCGCCTATGACTCCACCATTCATATCACGTTTGGAAGCGGAAATTCCACGATACAATACAACAAAAACGGCAATATTTCTCAAGCGAAGACCATTTTTATCAGCAATCAAAAATTTAAATATAAAGTTATTTTTCAAATAGGCAGAGGGCGTTTTTATGTGGACAAGATGTAAGGGTCAGCAGGGCTACACTTTGTTAGAAATGCTTGTTTCATTTAGTATGCTTTTACTCCTAACCGGTACAATTATTCCTTTGTATGTTCAGATGAAGGAAGCAGAAAAGAAGCAATATGTTTCGTATCAAGCCGATGCTATCTTGCACGAAGAGCTATTGAAATATAAATATGAAGCAGGATATAAACGGCGAGAAAAAATCGTAAAAGAAAACGTTGCGTTTTATCTGAAGTGGGACGGAGAAAGTGCTCAAAAGCTTTGTGTAGAATGGACAGATTCCGCTGAGAAAATGAAAAAGAAGTGTGATGTGATGTTGAAGTGAAAAGGGAAAAAGGTTTTACGCTTGTAGAGATGTTAGTCAGTTTTACTCTTTTTTTGATCATTGTTTCATTTTTCCCCATTATCATTCCGCTAGCGAAGCAAACATATAATCCGGACTTTAGTATGAATGAAATGGAGTGGGAAATCTTTGTAAATCAACTTGCTATGGAATATCGAGAAGCAAAAGAAGTAGGAATTCATGCGACTACGCTTACGTTGAAAATGGAAAATAATCAGATCATCACTTATGAACGCTATGAAGACAAGATAAGAAGACGAGTGGATGAAAGCGGTCATGAAGTTGTGCTGCAGCACATTAAGAATATTATGTATGAACAGCAAAAAGAAAGGCTGTTAATTCGTTCAACAGACGGTGTTAACAAAGTTAGAGAAGAAACCATTACGACGTTTTTGATGCTTGCTCATGAAACATAATGAGCAAGGATTTATTCTCCCCGTTGTTTTGGCATTTTGTGCGCTTTTTCTTCTGTTAGTAGCTCAGCAAACCACTTATTTTGTGACGAAAAGTTCATTTTATCAAGAAGTAGAGCAGAAAAATCGCCTGCAGCATCTTTTAGAAAACGCGGTTGTACATGTAAAAAAAGAAATAAAAGAACATAATAAATCTCCATTTGCATCTTTAGTATTAGAAACTGGTACGGTTTCATACGAAGTAGTAAGTGAAGATGAACAGATGATTATCCTAAAAATAAAATGTCAAACATTGCAAGGAAGAGCATTGACGGAAACGGCATATATTCAAAAAAAGGATCAGCACATTGTGAAGTGGACGGATTAAGTCTCTTTCTCTCCGGATATAATAGTGCTGAGGAGTTGATTATATGAAAACGAATGATTATGTAAAATATATGACTCAGCAATTTGTACAATATATGGATCAGCCAAAAGAAGAGAGGAAAACGAAAAAAATTCAAAAAAAAGAAGAGCGAGCACCTTTTGCAAACAGATGGTTTGGAATGATTCCGCTGTCGTTTATGCTGTGGTATCGAAAGAAAAAAGAAAGATGAGCATATTATATGCTCATCTTTTTTTTAACCGGCTTGTGTTTTGTTAAATTGACGAGACATCGTTTCAGGCGATATGTAAAATAAGCCACCGTTTATAAACTTAAACAAGATAGTCGGCTCGTACAGTTCTTGAAGCGCTGTTTTTTCGGTCATATATATTTCTGGCAGCTCTTCTGCTGTTTCGTAAAAATGATCAAGAAGCGCTAAGTCTTCATACCATCTCTCCTGCGCTTTTTCAGCCCATTCAGTTGGCTGAGCTTTAACATAGTCAGTCACATATGATGTGAGTCGTGCGATGGCACTTTTAGGTTTAATAAAAGGTGAGAGAGTAAAGCAATAGTCTGAGATTTTAGATGACAAATTTTGATTAATGATTAATTCATGAAATGATTCAATAATCTGTCCATTGATTAAATTAATGCCAAGCGACAAGAGCTCATCTTTTTTACGATCGCATTTGTATGAGACTTTAATATTTAATGCAAGCCAAGGGTGTAAAGGCTGATTTGTTGGCTGAGCTGAGGCAACTTGTTCATACAAGTGAATAAACCCGCCTAGTTTTTGAGTAGAAGCGAAAATTTGGTGCAGCCTAGGTGAACCGAAATGAATTCGTTCTCCTTGAACGGAATCGTCTTCAAATGCTGGGTCTGTAATGAAAGTGAGCGAAGCAGGAGTTGCTTCTCCTCCCGTCTTTTCAATATAGTGCCAATAAAATGGGCGATTCATCAATTCTTTATCGAGTTCAATCGTTAATTGAACCGTCAGGTAAGAAGATGTTTCTGTGACAATAGAACAATTATTAGCTAGAAAATAACGCTTTAAAAATTGGTGAATATCAGTTTGCTGCATGCTGATCCTCCTCGCTGTCTTCGTATTGAATAATAGACGTCAAGTTCTCCATTTTGATTTTTATTTCTCCTTCACTCCGTGAATGAAATAAAATATCCTGAATATGCTCTTCGATATTTTTTAAATCAAGCTTTGTTAAAATATCATCTAGCTCTCCAACAACTCGTTCAAAAAGGTTTATTTTTTCGTATAACAATTTTAAAATATGTTCTTCGACCGTATGTTGAATGGCTAAATTGTAAATGTGAACATCATGTTTTTGACCTAAACGATGGACCCTTCCAATTCGCTGTTCTAGACGCATTGGATTCCACGGCAGATCATAGTTAATGATATGATGACAAAACTGAAGATTGATTCCTTCTCCACCTGCTTCAGTGGCAATAAATACTTGCGCGTGGCTTTCAAAAAGCTGCTTCATCCAGTCTTTTTTACCTCGCTTAAATCCGCCTCTAAAAGGTACAGAGGTAATTCCATGCTGTTTTAAATACCACTGTAAATACAGTTGAGTTGCTCTGTACTCAGTAAAAATAATGACTTTATCATCAATTTTCTGAACGAGTTCTAGCACTTTTTCTGCTTTTGCATTTTGCGGAACTTGCTGAAGTAGTTCCATTAACGGAGTAATCATATGTTCCGTTAATGCGCTGTTTGGATCTTCCTGACGTTCCAGCATGTTTTTTAATGTCATATACACCGCTTCACGGCTGCTGCAGGCCTCTCGCTGCAGGGTTAAAATTGAAAAAGCGCTTGAAGGGTGGAGTCCGTTTCCTTTAAAAGATGTAATCGCATCGTATAGCTCCCGTTCTTTCGGCGAGAATTCAACAGGAATGGTTTGAACAATTCGCTTCGTCCATTCGATACCCGTATCGTGGCGGCGATTTCGAATCATAACTTTGTTAACAAGCTCTTTTAAGTGTTCATCGTTTTGCAAAGAGCGTTTTTTAGCGGAAAATAATTCTTCGAAATAGTCTTTATTGCCGAGATGACCAGGCTTTAAAAGAGAGACTAAGTTAAAAATTTCTTCAATTCGATTTTGAATCGGTGTTGCGGTTAGCAACAGACAAAATTTCTTTTTTAGACTTTGCACAAATTCATAGTTTTTTGTTTTGTTGTTTTTAAGTTTATGAGCTTCATCAATGATGATGAGGTCGTAGTCTTGTTCTAGCACAATTTCTCGATGAGGAGAACGTTTTGCTGTATCAATTGAAGACACAACGATGTCACACTGATCCCACACATATGATTTTCTTTGAGGGACTGCGGGAATATAAAATTTTTGGTTCAATTCCATAGCCCACTGTGAAACAAGGGAAGCTGGAACTAAAATGAGAACTTTTTTAACAAGTCCGCGAATCATATATTCCTTCAAAATTAACCCTGCTTCAATCGTTTTGCCCAGTCCTACTTCATCTGCTAAAATGGCTTTCCCATTCATTGTTTCAACTACTTGTTTGGCTACTTCGAGCTGATGAGGAAGCGGCGTTAAATCGGCTAGATGTTTTGGGCTTTGTAGTCCTTCAAATTCTGAGATAAGCGTTTGGTCTTCTATTTCATAGGCAAGTTTATACAAATCCCATGCAGACCAAGGGCCGTCTTGCTCCAATTTAGTTGAGAAGGCTGCTTCCCATGTTTCATCGATGTTTAATTTCACTTTCATGATAAAAATGCTCCTTTGTGAAAAATTTTTATTGAACAAATGATAAGAATCAGGTAGGATAAAAATATATTTAGAAAATTTGAAAAAGAAAATAGATTAGCACTTTACAAATGATTGTGTGAATAAAGATAGATACATCTTTCAGTAGTATGCCCAACTTTACCAACTTTATAGAAGCGAATGACGACACGGGGAGAGACTACTTGAATGTAGCGCCGAAGGAGCAAGCAATAAAATTGTGAATCTCTCAGGCAAAAAGACTCTTGTTTGACGCAGCTCTGGAGAGCGTCTATGCGTTTATAGACCACCCACGAGGCAAACCTATTCATTTATAGGTAAACTTTCAGGTGAAAAGGACAGAGACTTCCTACTAAATACAGTAGGGGTTTTCTGTCCTTTTTTGTTTGGATAAATAGTGATCCCCACACTATTTGAAAACTCCCCGTTATGAAAAGTTTCACGTGAAAAAGAGGAGGACATAAATATGACAACAGAATTACACAAAACGCCGCTTTATGATACCTATCAAAAATATGGTGCCAAAACAATTGATTTTGGAGGATGGGCTCTTCCCGTTCAATTTTCTTCTATTAAAGAAGAGCATGAAGCTGTACGTACAAAGGCAGGCCTTTTTGATGTCTCTCATATGGGAGAAATTCTTGTAACAGGAGCTGATAGCTTAGTTTTTCTTCAGCACACGATGACAAATGACGTTTCTACCCTCGTAGATGGAAAAGCGCAGTATACGGCTATGTGTTATGAAGACGGAGGCACGGTAGATGATTTGCTGATTTATAAAAAAGCAGATCAAGAGTATTTGCTAGTCGTAAACGCTGCTAATATTCAAAAAGACTATGAGTGGCTGGTGTCTCACAAACAAGGAGATGTAACGCTCGTTAATCAGTCTGATGAAACTGCGCAGCTAGCTTTGCAAGGTCCTGTAGCAGAAAAAGTTTTACAAACGTTAACGAACGAAAATTTAGCTTTGTTAAAGCCATTTACATTTGCTGATGATGTAGAAGTAGCGAATGTAAAAGCTCTCGTTTCACGTACTGGGTACACCGGGGAAGATGGCTTTGAAATTTATTGTTCTTCAGCTGACGCAGCTCACTTGTGGACGGCTATTTTAGAAGCAGGCAGTGATGAAGGTGTGCTGCCTTGCGGATTAGGAGCTCGCGATACGCTTCGTTTTGAAGCTACTTTGGCTTTATATGGCCAAGAGCTTTCAAAAGATATTACGCCCATTGAAGCTCGAATTGGATTTGCAGTAAAGACGAACAAAGACAGCTTTATTGGAAAAGAAGTGTTAAAAGAACAGCGTGAAAGCGGGGCACCTCGTAAGCTGGTAGGAATTGAAATGATTGATAAAGGTATACCAAGACACGGTTACGAAGTACTTGCAGATGAAGAACAAATTGGATTTGTGACAACAGGTACACAGTCACCGACATTAAAGAAAAACATCGGTCTAGCACTATTGTCAGCAGAGTATACAGAGCTTGGTCAAGAAGTGGAAGTGCAGGTTCGGAAAAAGCGCTTAAAAGCAAAAGTGGTTTCAACACCTTTTTATAAACGTTCAAAGTAAGCTTTGGGGAGGAATTTAACATGTTACATCGCTATTTACCAATGACAGAACAAGATCAGCAGCAAATGTTAGCAGCAATTGGTGTTTCATCTGTTGATGATTTATTTTCAGATATTCCGCAGCGCGTTCGTTTTCAAGGAGAATACAATATTAAAAAAGCGGCTTCAGAGCCTCAGCTGTTAAAAGAATTAAATAGTATGGCTGCTAAAAATGCTCATTTAAAAGACTATGCTTCTTTTTTAGGAGCAGGAGTTTACGATCATTACATGCCGGTTATTGTTGATCATGTTATTTCTCGTTCGGAATTTTATACGGCCTATACTCCGTATCAACCGGAAATTTCTCAAGGAGAACTTCAGGCCATCTTTGAATTTCAAACAATGATTTGTGAGTTAACGGGGATGGACGTGGCTAATTCTTCTATGTATGACGGAGGAACTGCTTTAGCAGAAGCCGCTATGCTCAGTGCGGGTCAAACAAAAAAGAAAAAAGTACTTGTCTCTGCGGCTGTTCACCCTGAGTCAAAAGATGTGTTAAAAACGTATGCGAAGGGTCAATACATTGAAGTGGTAGAAATCCCTTCAGCAGACGGCGTAACAGATATGATTGCATTAGAAAAAGAGATGGGGAGTGACGTGGCAGCTGTTATTGTCCAGTATCCAAATTTCTACGGACAAATCGAGCCGTTAAAAGAAATTGAAGAAATTACCCATCAAGAAAAATGCATGTTTGTGGTTTCAAGCAATCCTTTATCATTAGGTTTACTTACGCCTCCTGGAGAATTCGGAGCTGATATTGTCATTGGAGATGCACAGCCATTTGGTATTCCAAGTCAATTTGGAGGCCCGCACTGCGGATACTTTGCAACTACGTCTAAGCTTATGCGAAAAATCCCAGGACGATTAGTAGGGCAAACGGTCGATGAAAACGGTAAGCGAGGGTTTGTTTTAACCCTTCAAGCGCGTGAACAGCATATACGCCGCGATAAAGCGACGTCTAACATTTGTTCAAATCAAGCGTTAAATGCTTTAGCAGCATCAGTTGCAATGACAGCTTTAGGCAAGCAAGGTGTAAAAGAAATGGCGCTGCAAAACTTATCAAAAACGCATTATGCATATGAAGCGTTAAAGGCAAAAGGGGTAAATGTAGCATTTGAAGGACCGTTTTTTAACGAATTAGTCGTGAAGCTTCCGGTTTCGGTAACAGAAGCAAACAATCATTTATTAGCATCAAAAATAATTGGCGGTTATGATCTTAGCCGTGATAACCAAGCGCTTGAAAATCACATGCTGCTTGCTTTTACAGAGCTCCGTACAAAAGAGGAAATTGACCAACTTGTAAATGAATTGGGGGATCTTCATGCTTAATCAAAATCAATCACTTATTTTTGAAAGCAGTAAAGAAGGGCGAATCGGCTATTCATTGCCAGAGTTAGATGTGCCGCAAGTAAATGCTGAAGAACTGCTTGGGAAAGCGTATGTGCGTACCAAAGCTCCTGAGCTTCCTGAAGTATCAGAACTCGATATTATGCGTCATTACACCGCGCTTTCAAAACGAAATCACGGGGTAGACTCAGGGTTTTATCCGCTTGGTTCATGTACGATGAAATATAATCCAAAAGTGAATGAACAAGCAGCACGCATTGCTGGGTTTGCGCATATTCATCCGCTTCAAGATGAGCAAACGGTTCAAGGTGCTCTCGAACTTTTATATGATTTACAAGAGCATTTAACAGAAATTACAGGAATGGATGAAGTAACACTTCAGCCAGCAGCAGGTGCTCACGGCGAGTGGACCGGGCTTATGATGATTCGTGCCTATCATGAAGCAAATGGTGAGACGCAGCGAACAAAAGTCATTGTTCCAGACTCAGCTCACGGAACGAACCCGGCTTCGGCAACAGTTGCGGGATTTGAAACGGTAACGGTAAAATCAAACGAACATGGTTTAGTGGACTTAGAGGATTTACGCCGCGTAGTAGGAGAAGATACAGCCGCTTTAATGTTAACAAACCCAAATACGCTGGGATTATTTGAAGAAGATATTTTAGAAATGGCTGAAATTGTTCACGCAGCAGGTGGAAAGCTTTATTATGATGGTGCAAATTTAAACGCAGTATTAAGTAAAGCCCGTCCTGGAGATATGGGGTTTGACGTTGTTCATTTAAACCTTCATAAAACGTTTACAGGCCCTCATGGAGGAGGCGGTCCTGGCTCTGGTCCGGTAGGGGTAAAAGCAGATTTAATTCCGTATTTGCCTAAACCAGTGCTTGTGAAAACAGAAGAAGGCTATCACTTTGACTATAACCGTCCTAAGTCAATTGGACGTGTAAAGCCGTTTTACGGCAACTTCGGTATCAACGTTCGCGCTTATACGTATATTCGTTCAATGGGTCCAGACGGCTTAAAAGCGGTGACGGAAAACGCTGTGCTAAATGCCAACTATATGATGCGTCGTTTAGCAGAACACTATGAGCTGCCGTTTGACCGTCACTGTAAGCACGAATTTGTTTTATCTGGAAAACGTCAGAAAAAGCTTGGCGTGCGCACATTGGATATTGCGAAACGACTGCTTGATTTTGGCTATCATCCACCGACTATCTACTTCCCGCTTATCGTAGAAGAGTGCATGATGATCGAACCAACGGAAACGGAGTCGAAAGAAACGCTAGATGCGTTTATCGATGCGATGATTCAAATTGCAAAAGAAGCAGAAGAAACGCCTGAAGTCGTACAGGAAGCTCCGCATACAACGGTTGTGAAACGCCTTGATGAAACGCTGGCAGCCAGAAAGCCAGTTCTTCGCTATCAGAAAGAACAGGCTGTTCAAAACGTCTAACAAAAAACCTCGCCCAAAGGCGAGGTTTTTTTATATACATACCATTATTTTTTCTTTTTTACTTTACCGTTCCACATTTTGAAGCCGCCTTTTAAATCATAGATTTCTTGAACACCGTGGCGACGAAGCATTTGTGCTGCGCGTCCTGTGCGCATTCCGCTTTGACAATAGATGTAGACAGGTTGATCTGGACGAAATTCTTTAATGCGCATACGGAACTGTGAAAGAGGAATATTTCGTGCGCCTAAAATATGTCCGTTTTCGAATTCATTCGGTTCACGAATATCAACTAGCTGTGCCTTGCGGTAGCCGCTGCGGAATTCTTCTTCAGTTAACGTTTTCATAATGCGACGTTGGACAAAGAACATAACGACAGAGTATATGATGATTACTCCAAGTAAAATGAGTACTGCTGTAATTGCTGACATGCTGATTCTTCCTTTCTTCGACAAAATCCATACTCTTATTATATAAGTGAATGAAATTAGAAGTAAAGCGATTTTGCCTTGAATCTAGCGGATTTCTTCCCGAAAATGAAAAAACTACCACATTTGAATTCACAGTTTTATGTTGCTCTTTGCTTTTCCTTAGCTCAATCTTTTGGTAGACTAAAAAACGGATTTATTTTTTATATTACATATAGCTGAGGATGAGGTAGATGAAAGCAAAGTGGAGATTTATTGATTCCAACAACCGTTCGCCTTATTACAATATGGCGTTAGATGAAGCGTTATTAGAATGGCATAGTAAAGGAGAAATTCCACCTACGATTCGTTTTTACGGATGGAACCCTCCAACGCTGTCAATCGGTTATTTTCAAAAAGCTGAAAAAGAAATTAACTTTGATAAAGTAAAAGAATTAGGGCTAGGCTTTGTAAGACGTCCAACGGGCGGCAGGGGCGTGCTTCACGATGAAGAGCTTACTTACAGCGTAATTGTATCTGAAGAGTATCCTAACATGCCCAAGACAGTTACAGAGGCATATCGCGTAATCTCTGAAGGTTTACTGGAAGGATTTCGTTCGTTAGGGCTCGAGGCTTATTTTGCTATTCCTCGTTCAGAAGAAGAAAAAAATAGCTTAAAAAACCCTCGTTCGTCCGTGTGCTTTGATGCTCCTTCTTGGTATGAACTAGTTGTAGAGGGCCGCAAGATTGCTGGAAGTGCCCAAACTAGACAAAAAGGAGTTATTCTACAGCACGGCTCTATTCTGTTAGAGATTGATGAAGATAAATTATTCAGCGTGTTTAATTATCCAAATGATCGCGTGAAAGAAAGAATGCAGCGCGCATTTCGTTCTAAAGCGGTAGCCATTAATGCAATTGCGGGCCGCAAAATCTCTATTGAAGAAGCAAAAGAAGCGTTTTATAAAGGATTTGCTTCTGCTCTTGATATCGATTTAGAACCGTATACACTGTCTGAAGAAGAGGAAGCATATGTAGAAGAACTAGCGCGCACAAAGTACGGATCGGATGAATGGAACTTTAAGCGCTAAACGGATGCCCATGGGAAATAGATAAAAGTGCAACTTCTTATAAGTTGCACTTTTTAGTGGGATTTTTAGAAACAATGCTTGGCTAATAGAATACATAGGGAAGAAAAGTCAAACACTTTTTTTACGAAAAAAAAAATATTTCACTTGACACCCTTCTATATGTAGATGTTTGGAGAAGTGTCAAATACTATATATTGAATTCGTCCAAGCCGTGTGGTAAGTTATTGATAGTTGATTGAAAAACTCTATTTCCTTTAAAAGGAAATAGAGTTAATAAATTTATAGATGTTCGATAGGTAAGGAGTTGTGAGAATGACTGTTTTGTTAAATCAAAAAGTGAATATGAATGTTGAAAAGCTCAATTCAGATATTGAACGCTTTCCGCAAGTACATCCGATTACACCGGATATGAAGTTGACTCATAAAGGTGTTTCAAGATTGGTAATGTTAGACCGTTATGCGTTTAAAGATACGGAAAAATTAACGTTATCAGAAGGAGATTTTGTTGTTCTAACTGTAAAGGAAGATCCAAAATTTCCAGCACGAGGACTTGGCTATGTGGAAAGCATTAATTTTGAGCAAAAAACCGCTGTTGTCAAGGTAGAAGATGAGTTTAGAGGAGCTTTATCGCCTGAAGAAGCAGAAAACGGATTAATCACTCGTTCTTTAGATGTCATTGAAAAACCTCTAGAAGTCTTCTACGAGCAAATTGCAAAACGTAATGCAACAGGCTTAGCTTCTGTGGAAAAAACAGAAGAAAAGCGCAAAGAGTGGTTTGAAAAGTTCTATCAAGAGCTTGTTCAGCTAAACTTTGTACCAGCTGGCCGCGTTCTTTACGGTGCAGGTGCTGATACGGACGTAACGTACTTCAACTGTTATGTAATGCCTTATGTAAAAGATTCACGTGAAGGTATTTCAGAACACCGCAAACAAGTAATGGAAATCATGAGCCGTGGAGGCGGTGTTGGAACGAATGGTTCAACTCTTCGTCCGCGCAACACGCTGGCTCGCGGTGTAAACGGTAAATCATCTGGTTCGGTTTCATGGTTAGATGATATTGCTAAACTGACGCATCTTGTTGAGCAAGGTGGGTCACGTCGTGGGGCCCAAATGATCATGCTTGCCGACTGGCATCCTGACATTGTAGAATTTATTATTTCTAAAATGCAAAACCCTCGCATTTTACGTTTCTTAATTGAAAACACAAATGACGAAATGATTAAAAAACATGCGCAAGATAAATTGAAGTTCACGCCGCTAACAGAGTCTGAAGAAGCGATGTACCAAGGAATCATTAACTATAAACAAATTCCTGGTCTTGGTGGGTTCAGTGAAAAAATCATCAAAGATGCAGAAGAAAAGCTGCAAACAGGCGGAACGTACAGCGTTCATAACTCAGAGTTTTTAACAGGAGCAAACATTTCTGTATGCTTAACAAAAGATTTTATGGATGCTGTTGAAAACGACGGAGAATACGAACTTCGCTTCCCAGACGTAGAAAGCTATTCAAAAGAAGAAATGGCTAACTACAATGAAAACTGGCACGAAGTAGGCGACGTGCGCGAATGGGCAAAACAAGGAAACAAAGTTCGTACGTATCGTACTATCCGTGCAAAAGAGCTATGGAACTTAATTAATATTTGTGCAACGTACTCAGCTGAACCAGGCATTTTCTTCTTTGACAATGCTAATGACATGACAAATGCTCAAGCATATGGTCAGCACGTTGTTGCAACAAATCCATGTGGTGAACAACCACTTGCACCATTCTCTGTCTGCAACTTAGCTGCTGTTAACCTAGCGCAAATGGCAGATAAAGAAACGAAAACTGTTAACTTTGAAAAGTTACGTCAAACGGTTGAAACAGGCGTTAGAATGCAAGATAACGTTATTGATGCAACTCCTTATTTCTTAGAAGAAAACCAAAAGCAAGCGCTTGGCGAACGCCGCGTTGGCCTTGGTGTAATGGGTCTTCACGATCTTCTTATTTATTGTGAAACAGAGTACGGCTCTGACAAAGGCAATGAGTTAGTAGATAAAGTGTTTGAAACAATTGCAACGACGGCTTACCGCGCGTCTGTAGAGCTTGGAAAAGAAAAAGGAAGCTTCCCGTTCTTAGTGGGCGAAACAGATGCTGAAACGGCTTCTTTACGTGAAGCATTCACAAATACAGGCTTCATGAAAAAAATGCCTGAAGATATTCGTGAAAACATTAAAGAGAACGGTATCCGAAACTCTCATTTATTAACAGTAGCGCCAACAGGCAGTACTGGAACAATGGTTGGAGTATCAACGGGTCTTGAACCTTATTTCTCATTCTCATACTTCCGAAGCGGCCGTTTAGGTAAATTTATTGAAGTAAAAGCTGATATCGTTCAAGAGTATTTAGATCAGCATCCAGAAGCAGATCCAAACAACCTTCCTGAATGGTTCATTTCAGCTATGGAACTTGCACCACAAGCTCACGCGGATGTGCAATGTGTGATTCAGCGCTGGATTGACAGTTCAATTAGTAAAACAGTAAACGCTCCTCGCGGTTACACGGTAGAGCAAGTTCAAAAAGTGTACGAGCGTCTGTATAAAGGCGGAGCAAAAGGCGGTACGGTGTACGTAGACGGCAGCCGTGATGCACAAGTCTTAACGCTAAAAGCAGAAGAAAATACGTTTGATGAAGAAATTGAAGCGCCAAAAGAAGAAACGAAACCGCACGTTGTGTTAGTTGATACAATTAATGAAATTCGTTCAACTGATGTAACAATCGGTTCTGAAGTAGGTAATACGTGTCCGGTTTGCCGTCAAGGAACGGTAGAAGAAATGGGCGGATGCAACACATGTACAAACTGTGGTGCACAGCTAAAATGCGGCCTTTAATTTTGAATATGATTGACTAGTAAAAGCTGACTCAAACGAGTCAGCTTTTATTATGTATAAAAATGGGGCATAAATAAGAAGCGAAATCGAACGGTTCTTGTATTTGAATAAGCATTGTAGTATGATTTTAATTGAATGTCTTTTATCCAGTTTTATCTTATGACATCGCTTTATTTACACGTTTTTTTCACATAGATTATCAAACATGAACACGATATCACTATAAGAAACAGACATTTATGACTTATTATTAGCAATACATAATATTAATTGGGGGAGATTTCATGCCTACACCGAGTATGGAAGATTATATTGAACAAATATATATGCTAATTGAAGATAAAGGATACGCTCGAGTGTCTGATATTGCTGATGCATTGGCGGTTCACCCCTCATCTGTAACGAAGATGGTTCAAAAGCTAGACAAAGATGAGTACTTAATTTATGAAAAATATCGAGGCCTTGTTTTAACAGCTAAGGGGCAGAAGATTGGAAAACGTCTTGTTTATCGCCACGAGCTTTTAGAGCAGCTGCTGCGCATCATTGGCGTAGATGAGAAAAATATTTATGATGACGTAGAAGGAATTGAACATCATTTAAGCTGGAATTCCATTGATCGAATTGGAGATTTGGTTCAATACTTTGAAGAAAATCATAACCGTATTCAAGATCTTCGCAATGTACAAAAACGAAATGAAGAAGAGCAAAAATTATAAGAAAAAAGCAGCGGCCAATAGCGTCACTGCTTTTTTTCTTTTTATCATAACTTGTTGCTGAGTCGACTACAAATGTAGAGTGGGTAGTTTGGAGGAGAGGCTG
Organism: Priestia sp. 10L35; assembly: GCF_056395685.1. Classification (NCBI taxonomy): domain Bacteria; kingdom Bacillati; phylum Bacillota; class Bacilli; order Caryophanales; family Bacillaceae; genus Priestia; species Priestia sp. 10L35. The sequence goes on from NZ_JBFTKA010000001.1 coordinate 415,449, forward strand.
TGTACGTCGACGGAGTGTTTTCAGGTGGCGGTATTAAAGGGCTTGCACTGATTGGCGCGTTACAAGCTCTAGAAGAAAAAGGCTTGATCTTTCGGCGGTTAGCCGGAACGAGTGCGGGTTCCATTATTTGTGCATTTGTAGCAGCCGGTTATACAAGTGAAGAAATTGTTGAAATGATGAATGAAATTGAGTTATCGTCTTTTTTAGATCAAAGAATGTCTTTTTTACCATCAAGCTTGACAAAGTGGCTGTTTTTATATTGGAAAATGGGATTATATAAAGGAGAAAGGCTTGAAAAGTGGATTGCTGAAAAATTGCGGAGCAGAGGAATTCGTACATTTGCTGATTTGCCTGACCAGTCGCTGCGTATTATTGCTTCAGATTTGACCAACAGTACAATGCTTGTTCTTCCAGATGATTTGCCTAAATATCAAATCGACCCGAATCGCTTTTCTGTAGCAAGAGCCGTTCGAATGAGCTGCAGCATTCCATATTTTTTTGAGCCGGTTAAATTAAAATCTACCCCAAGCAGTTTAATAGTCGACGGGGGCGTGTTAAGCAACTTTCCAATTTTTCTGTTTGATGATGATAAAAGTCTTAAGAAACGACCGGTAATTGGGGTGAAGCTGAGCCCGAAGGACGAAGAAAGGGAACGGAATAAAATTAAGAATGCCGTTGGTTTATTCAGTGCGCTTTTTGAGACGATGAAAGATGCGCACGATGCAAGACATATTTCAAAACGTCACGAAAAAAATATTATCTTTTTACCTGTTAATCAAGTTTTTGCGACAGAATTTACCCTCACAGAAGAACGGAAGGAAGAGCTGATTGCGTTTGGCAAAAAGCGTACAAGGGCATTTTTAAAAAAATGGTGCTATTAAAAAAACAAGGAGGTTTTTCTCCTTGTTTTTTTAAAAGAATGCTCTATTTTTCTTTTTTCCTTTTTTACCTTCGATGACGGTCAAGTGTGAGTTGTTTTTCTTTTTCTTTAGCGGTTTCGTTGATTTGGATACCGGGCGCTTATTTGAGCTTCGGTACGTATGCATATCAACTTTGTTGCTTCCTCGCTCTTTTTCTTTTTGACGCAGTTTTGATTGTTTTACTGCGCGCACATAGCCTCTATCTTGACCTTTTGTCTGAGAAGGGCGGAGAATAAACCGATAAACTAAGTAAAACAAAATGATAAACAGAAAAATATAACCTGCTTGACGTAATAAAACAGCTGGATCTGTAATCAACGTAAATGCAAAGCCAATGACTCCTAACCCGATTAGACCATATACAAGTGGTTTCACGAATGGACGTCTCATTTTGTTCACCTCCTAAAATAGTAAAAAAAGAAAGCAAAACGGTGTGGATTAGACAACTTGTTCGTCAGTGGTAGAAGAAAGTTCATTTTCAACGCGTAAAAGTTCTTTAAATGAAGCAATCGCAACTTCAACTTGATCATCTTTTGGTTCTTTGGTTGTTAAAAGCTGAAGCCATAAACCGGGATAACCTAAAAAGCGAAGAAGAGGGACATGACGAACTTTATTGGTTAACTGTAACACTTCAAATGATAAACCAAGGACAACTGGGATTAATGCAAGGCGATCCACAATTCGTAACCAAAGAGGATCCGTTGGAACGAGTAGGTAGACAAACATTCCTACAACTACGGTAAAGAGGATAAAGCTACTTCCGCAGCGATAATGAAGTCGAGATTGTGCTTGCACGGCTTCTACCGTAAGTTCAGCATTGTTTTCATATGCATTAATGACCTTGTGTTCTGCTCCATGATATTGAAACACCCGTTTAATAAGTGGCGTTTGTGAAATCACATAAATATAGCCAAGGAGCAATAATAGTTTAAATACTCCTTCAATAAAAACCTGAGCTACACTTGAAGTGAAAACAGGACGTGTCAATTGTGCTAAAAACACAGGAATCAATGTAAATAGTACTTTCCCGAAAAGAAAGGATATTACACCAATAGTTGCAACGCCAAATATTAAAGATAGTTTTGATTCTTTTTTCTCTTTTTGTTGTTCTTCTGCTACTTGAGCATCATCTTCTGGATTCACGTCATAGCGTTCAGAGGAAAAGTTCAAGTGCTGCGTACCGTTTGCACTGGCTTCAACAATAGCAGCAATTCCTCGTAAAAAAGGAATTTTTTTTAAAGCAGTGAGTACGGAATTTGATTTTCTTTTTGAATGAAAATAATCAATAGATTGATCTTTGCGACGAATAGCCGTCACCATCATACGTTTGCCACCGAACATGACGCCTTCTATAACGGCTTGACCACCATACGCAGGTTTTTGCAATTTAGACATTTCAGGCACCAACCTAACTTAACTAGACTAGACTTCTTAGTATTTTATATTCTACAGCAAAATCAAATAAACCTCTAGGCGGATGCATGTTATCTAGTTTAGCCAATATTTTTCATCTCCACACCCTTGTTATGAATTTTTTTCCTTTCACTTATAAAATTTGTTTATGAAACTCTGTACGAAGTAGTTTAACAATGTCTCTTTGATATCAGGCTCCCTTCTTGCGTATAGGAAGAGTAATAAACGTAAAAACTTAGAAATGAGTCAGTAGGAAATGAGAAAAAAGTTCATACTACATCAAGAGGTGATTAATATGTCAGAACCTAAAGAACAGCATGAAAAAAAACAGGATAACCACCCTACGCATAAACAGGAAATGTCTTTTTTATTTAAAGCCATCTTTATTTCCTTTTTTGGAGGGATTTTCTGGAGCTTTATTGGCTATTTAAATTATCTGTTCAGCTTTAGTGTTATCAATCCAAATATGCTTTTAGATCCATGGGCATTAGGTGATTGGAAGGATAAAGGAATAGGTGTTATCGTCAGTATTTTTCTTATAGGGGTATTATCTATTGTTGTCGGGTTGTTATACTACGTCCTATTAAAGAAGTTTAAAACAATTTGGATAGGTTTTGCTTACGGCTTATTATGGTGGGCAATTGTATTCGTTGTTTTGAATCCGCTCTTTCCCAACTTAAAAACAATTGGAGAGCTTCCAGCTAACACGATTATTTCATCCCTCTGTATTTATATTTTATATGGTGTATTCATCGGATATTCCATTTCTTTTGAAGCTGCAGAGCTTCAAACAAAAGATGAATCTACAGATTTTCAAACGGCGAATAAGTAGTGTGAATGTTCCAACGTATGCTAATATATTCTATATAATGATTTAAAAAGAAAAATAAAGTGCAAATTCACATGAGTGAGCTGCATAAAGGGTTCGTAGTAGGGGAGAGTGTTGAATTAAGATGAATAAGATTTTAGTAATAAACGGTCCTAATTTAAATCGTTTAGGCGTACGCGAACCAGAGGTATATGGGACAGATAATCTTCAAAATCTTGAAGAGAAACTTCAGCGAGCAGGCAGAGACCATGGGATAGAAGTTGAGTGCGTACAGTCTAATCACGAAGGTGTAATTATCGACTGGATTCATGAAGCGGATGAGAAATTTGATGGGATTATGATCAATCCTGGTGCTTTTACTCACTACAGTTATGCCATTCGAGATGCGATTGCTAGTATATCTGTTCCTGTTATTGAAGTGCATATTTCGAACGTACATAAGCGTGAAGAGTTTCGCCACCATTCGGTGACGGCACCTGTTACACATGGTCAAATTGTCGGGTTAGGTTTATATGGATATGAACTTGCCCTGCAGGCACTTTTACAATTAAGGGGGAAATAAAATGAAAATCGAAAAACTACGCGAACAGTTTTCAAAGTTGAATGTGGACGGTGTTGTAATTACAAGTGAATATAACAGGCGCTATATGACCAATTTCACAGGATCTGCTGGTGTCGTTATTATTTCTGAAGACAAAGCGGCATTTGTAACAGATTTTCGTTATGTTGAACAAGCAACTAGTCAAACAGAAGGTTTTGATATCGTTCAGCACAAGGGTCCTATTGTAGAAGAAGTAGCGAATGTAGTGAAACAATTTGGAATTAAAAAGCTTGGTTTTGAACAGAATTATGTTACATATGGACAGCATCAATTATTTGATAAGCATATCGGCGCGGAACTTGTTCCAATCTCGCACGCAATCGAAAACTTACGCTTGATAAAGAGTGACTCAGAGATTAAGATATTAAAGGAAGCTGCAAAAATAGCAGATGCAGCATATGAACATATTTTAACCTTTGTTCGTCCTGGTTTAACAGAGCTTCAAGTATCTAATGAACTGGAGTTCTTTATGAGAAAACAAGGCGCAACATCTTCATCTTTTGATACAATTGTTGCTTCAGGGCATCGCGGGGCTTTACCCCATGGTGTTGCTTCTGACAAAGTCATTGAAAAAGGCGAACTTGTAACGCTTGATTTTGGCGCATACTATAATGGTTACTGTTCAGATATCACACGAACATTTGCCGTCGGTGAAGTAAGTGATAAGCTAAAAGAAATTTATAATGTCGTACTGCAAGCGCAGGTTAACGGAATGAGCGGCATCAAAGCAGGTATGACGGGTAAAGAAGCAGATGCGCTAACGCGTGATTATATTACAGAACACGGATACGGCCAGTATTTTGGACATTCGACCGGTCACGGCGTAGGGTTAGAAGTACATGAAGGCCCATCACTTTCTGTGAAATCTACAGATGTACTGCAGCCAGGTATGATTGTAACCGTTGAACCAGGTATTTACATACCAGACTTAGGGGGCGTTCGTATTGAAGATGATACGATCGTCACAGCAGAAGGTAATGAGGCATTATCGCACTCATCAAAAGAGTTCATTATTTTATAAAATGTAGGAGGATTTCTTCATGATTTCAGTAAATGATTTTCGTACAGGTTTGACAGTAGAAGTAGACGGAGGTATTTGGCGTGTAATGGATTTCCAACACGTAAAGCCTGGTAAAGGCGCTGCATTCGTTCGCTCAAAACTACGTAACCTTCGTACAGGAGCTGTGCAAGAAAAAACGTTCCGTGCAGGTGAAAAAGTAGGGAAAGCCCAAATTGATAACCGTAAAATGCAATATCTATATGCAAGCGGCGATCAGCACGTATTCATGGACAACCAGTCTTATGAGCAATTAGAGCTTCCGGCAAGTGCAATTGAATATGAGCTAAAATTCTTAAAAGAGAATATGGAAGTAGCAATTATGATGTACCAAGGTGAGACATTAGGTGTTGAACTTCCAAACACAGTTGAGCTTAAAGTAACAGAAACTGAACCTGGTATTAAAGGTGACACAGCTTCTGGCGGTACAAAACCGGCAACTGTAGAAACTGGCTTAACAGTAAACGTTCCGTTCTTCGTAAACGAAGGCGACGTATTAATTATCAACACAACAGACAGCAGCTACGTATCACGCGCGTAATTGGATCGTGTAAGCAAGCTGCAAACATACAAAAAAGGCAGAGAATCATTCTCTGCCTTTTTTGTATGTTTTTTTGTGCTAACTCTTCCTTATTTTGCATAGGTTGTACTAAACAACGCAGAGGTATAGGAGGGGCTTATGAAGCAGTGGTTGGATCATTTAAACGGTACGGTATTAACGATGGCGTGCCTTCGATTTATTTCTTCATTTATTGAGTTTATTGCCGCTATTTTAATTGTCACAAACAATGATGTGAAAAAGGCGTTAATGATTAATGGAATGTTAGCGCTTGTTGGTCCGATTGTAATGGTGAGTTCTTTTACCATAGGTTTAGTGTCCGTAGCCGATCAATTATCTTTTGGGAAATTAATCATGATTGTAGTAGGAGTGCTCTTCATTTTAATCGGTGTTTTTAAATAAAAGGTAGGCATAAAATGGTCAAGCTTATAATACATTGAAGTGAGTTCAAATATGAGGGGATGAATATGTTAAACGAAATACTTGCAATCTTTCCGCCTAATTTAAAAAAGACTGTTGAATTTTATGTCACAAACCATTCTCATGTACTAGAAGAAATTCGAGTGCGCATAGGAAGACCTGTCGAATTTACAATCAACAATCAGCCATATTTCGAATCGTATCTTCCAAGTGCAGAAGATGCTTTATTTATCTTAAATAAATTAAGCCAGTTTTCGATTTATATGATTGAAGAAGAATTGAAAAAAGGATATGTCACCATTGAAGGCGGGCACCGGGTTGGGCTAGCGGGAAAAGTTGTAACGGAAAATGGACAGGTTCGTGTGATTCGAGATGTATCATCCTTTAATATCCGGATTGCTAAACAAAAGATTGGTATTTCGAATCAGCTTATTCCTTTTTTATACAATCGCTATTGGCAAAGTACGGTCATTATAGGACCTCCTCAAACAGGAAAAACAACCATGATTCGCGATTTAGCTAGAGTAATAAGTACTGGCATAGAGCGCTCTAAGATTCCTCCGTTTAAAGTGGGAATTGTAGATGAACGATCAGAAATTGCTGGGGCTGTTAAAGGGGTTCCTCAGCATACATTCGGATCTAGAATGGATTTATTAGATAGCTGTCCGAAAGCTGAAGGCATGATGATGATGATTCGCTCCATGAGCCCCGATGTGCTGATCGTGGATGAAGTGGGAAGTGAAGAAGATTGTAAGGCCGTACTTGAAGCGGTTAATGCTGGCGTTCGTGTCATTATGACTGTTCATGGCTATGACATTGACGATTTAATGAAGCGTCCCACTTTGCAAGCTTTAATGAAACTTCATGTATTCAAAAGGTATGTTGTGCTATCGAACAGCCGAGGTCCTGGAACACTTCAGGCTATCTACGATGAGCACTATAATTTCATGAAAACGTCCGCTGAAAAGTCGCTTATTGAAAATAGTAAAGGGTGATGGTGTATGAAACTGTTTGGTGCCATCTTTATCTTATTTGCTTCCACTTACACAGGATTTGAGTTTGCAAAGCAGCTTAGTGCAAGACCTAGGCAGCTCAGGCAATTAAAAACGGCTCTGAGGTCGTTAGAAGCAGAAATTATGTACAGCAATCGGCCTCTTCAAGAAGTTGCTCATTTGTTATCTCTACAGCTTCCTAATCCTTTGGCTTCTTTATTTAATGAGTTTTCAATGAAATTAAAAGAAGGTACTGAAAGTGTCAAGGAAGCTTGGGAAAAGACGTTGGACCAATTTTGGAAACAAACCGCACTTAAAACGGGAGAACTAGAAATCTTAAAACAATTTGGTGAAACGCTTGGTCAGCATGATCGTTATTCGCAGCAAAAGCATATCTTACTGACGCTGAATCATCTTGAACGCGAAGAACAAGATGCAGTTGATAAGCAGAATCGCTATGAAAAAATGGTTAAAAGTTTAGGCTTTCTATCTGGATTGCTACTGGTCATTCTATTGATGTAGCGATAGAGGAGGATTGAATGTGGGAATTGATATGAACACCATTTTTCAGATTGCTGGGATTGGTATCGTCGTAGCTTTTTTAGTCACCGTACTCGAACAGATGGGAAAAAAAGATTACGCGAACTGGGTTACCCTCATCGGTTTTATTTATATTTTATTTATGGTTGCTTCGATTGTAGAGGACTTATTTCAAAAAATCAAATCGGTTTTTTTATTTCAAGGGTAGAGGGGTGAGTTGCCATTGAAATGCTTCAAATTGTGGGCTTAGGGTTAGTAGCTACGTTTTTGGCTCTTATTTTAAAAGAACATAAATCACCTATTGCTTTTTTACTTGTTGTATTCGTGGGATCCGTGATCTTTCTTTTTTTAATTGATCAAATCTACGAAATTATTAAGATGGTCGAGCGGCTGTCGATTAATGCCCACGTTAACATGATTTATGTGGAAACCATTTTGAAAATTATTGGTATCGCCTATATCGCCGAATTTGGTGCTCAAATTACGAAAGATGCAGGGCAAGGTGCCATTGCTTCTAAAATTGAATTAGGTGGAAAAGTGCTGATTCTCTCCATGGCAATTCCTATTTTAACGGTCATTATTGAAACGATTATTTCAATGCTGCCCAATTAATTTTACTTAATATGAGGTGACGAAATGAAGCGGTGGACGTTTAAAGTGAATATACTCGCTCTTCTTTTGTTCCTCTTTTTTTTCTTTCCAGAAAATGTACAAGCTTCCGAACCCCCGAAGCAGCAAGAACTTGTCAATGAACAAATTGATAAGCTCGGTATTGATGAAGTCAAACAGTTTTGGGACGATATTATTACCCAATACGGCGGCTTTTTACCGGAGAGTCAGAAGGGAAGTTTAGTCGATTTTTTAAAAGGAGAAAAAGAGTTCTCTCTTAAAGAATGGCTAGGAGGTCTTGTAAAGTTTTTATTTCATGAAGTATTAGCGAATGGAAAACTCCTCGGTACACTCATTATGCTAACGGTTTTTAGCGTGTTTTTACAAACACTCCAAAGTGCGTTTAATCAGCAAACCGTAAGTAAAGTAGCGTATGCGCTTGTATATATGGTTTTGATCATCATTGCTCTTAATAGTTTTCAAATTGCTATCTCTTATGCAACGGGAGCGATTGAGACCATGACCAAATTCATTTTAGCTCTGGTGCCGCTGCTGCTTGCCTTAATGGCATCATCAGGAGGAGTTGTATCGGCAGCCTTTTTTCATCCGATGATTTTGTTTTTAATGAACACAAGCGGTTTGCTTATTCAATACGTAGTGATGCCGCTGCTTTTTCTTTCAGCACTGCTTAGCATTGTGAGTACGATTTCAGATGAACATAAGGTTACACAGCTTGCTCAGCTGTTGAGAAATATAAGCATTGGCGTGCTCGGAATATTCCTAACTGTTTTTTTAGGAGTGCTGTCCGTTCAAGGGGCTACCTCAGCTGTTGCCGACGGTATTACAATTCGAACGGCAAAGTTTGTCACAGGGAACTTTATACCTGTTGTAGGGCGTGTGTTCACAGATGCGGCTGATACAGTCATCAGTGCCTCGCTTTTATTAAAGAATTCAGTAGGGATTGCTGGAGTAGCAGTCTTACTGTTAATCGTCGCGTTTCCGGCTATTAAAGTGTTAACGCTTGCTTTTATCTATAAGCTAGCAGCAGCTCTTCTTCAACCCATTGGAGGAGGACCGGTTATTTCCTGCTTGAGCATTATCAGTAAAAGCGTCATCTATATTTTTGCGGCGCTTGCGGTTGTCTCGCTTATGTTTTTCTTATGTTTAACGGTCATCATTACAGCGAGCAACGTCACAATGATGGTGAGGTGAAGAAATTGCAGGCCTTAACGACGTGGATTACTAATATCGTTCTTTTTATCTTATTAGCTACCATTATTAATTTACTATTGCCCAATTCTAGTTTTCAAAAATATACAAAGCTGGTGGTTGGACTTCTTTTAATGCTGATTATTATTACACCCGTTTTTCAAATTTTCAAAGTGGATGTTAATCAAATGCTGAAATCACTTAGCTTATCATCTATTCGATCCGATCAGCAGGTAGAAAATTCAATAGAAAATCAGAAAAAAGAAATACAAGCTTCACAACGTGCATATATTTTAGAACAAATGGCTGTCCAAATGGAGGCAGATGTAAAAGAGGAGTTGATGGATCAGTATGGTGTAGCAATTGATCGAATTCACATTGAAACAAAAAAGCCGAACGACGAACCTACCGCTGATAATATTAAATCCATTTCAGTTGCCGTAAGTAAAAAAGCATCGGATGATTCCGAGGTTGTTTCAGCTGTGAAAGTTATTTCTATTGATACCTCCACACCGATCGAAACAAACAAACCAACAGAATCCAAGAAATTATCCAACTATTTAGCAGCAAAATGGGATGTAAAACAAGGCCAAGTTGTTGTGAATATGGAGGAGGGAGACACGAAATGAGTCAAAAGCCAGAAAAAGGTGACCCATCATTTTTTCAGCGGTTCTTTTCACTTAAACAGTCATCAACTACGAAGAAACCTTCAAAGTTAATGTATATAGGCATTTTACTAGCTGCAGGCGTTATCTTTATGGTATTTAGCAACTCACTCACAACATCTATGAATTCAGGCGGATTACTAAAGAGTGCAAGCAAAGAAACCAGCGCACCACCGGTATCACAGGATGTTCCCGCTTTTAGCTCTAAAAAGACAACAACAATGACAGGCTATGAAGAGCGGTATGAGGAAGAATTGAAAGATATTTTGGATCAAGTTAGAGGCGTAAGTAAGGTAAAAGTAATTGTGAACCTAGATGCAACAGAATCCAAAATATATGAAAAAAACAGCGTCACAAAATCGCAAACGACCAACGAAACAGACCGTGAAGGAGGGACTCGTAAAGTTGAAGATTCCTCAACAGACGAACAGCTGGTCATTGTAAGAAGTGGAGAACAAGAAAAGCCTGTTGTAGTTAAAACCGAAAAGCCAAAAGTAAGAGGCGTGTTAGTTGTCGCTAAAGGAGCTGATAATATCGAGGTAAAGAAATCTATTATTGAAGCCGTGACAAGAGCGCTCGATATACCAAGTCATAGAGTAGCAGTATTAGCGAAAAAAGGATGAGGGGGAAATGAATATGTTATTAAAAAAGCAAACGGTTTGGTTATTAACAATGTTAAGTTTAGTTGTTGTGTTATCGGTGTATTATATGACAACGCCAGAAAATCCTCAGAGTAATGTTGCGCTAGTAGACAATGAAAAACAGAGCGAAAAGCAGGCTGATGACAAGGCTCCTGCAGAAGATACAAAACAACAGACAGATGAGAAATCAGGAACAAAAGAAGATTCAAAAACTGAAGGTTCAGCAGGAAATGTAAAGAAGGAAACGGCTAAAAATGCAAAAGAATCAGCGGTTGTATCAAGCACAGATAGCGACGAGCTATTTACGGCTCTTCGTTTGGAATTAAATGATGAAAGAAGTCAATTAAAAGAAGAGTATCAAGAAGTAGCTGCATCAAAAAATGTGACGCCTGCGGAAGTAAGCAAGGCGATGGATAAAATTGATGAATTATCAAAGCTTGGGGAAAAAGAAGCCACGCTGGAAACATTAATTAAAGCAAAAGGATACAGTGACGCGCTAGTAAGAGCAGACGGAAAGCAAGTACAAATTACGGTTAAGACAGAAAAACACTCAAAAACAAAAGCAAATCAAATCATTCAGCTAGTCAAAAAAGAAATGGGTCCAAAAGAAGTAGCGGTAGAGTTTCAACCAACTAAATAAAGGGAATAAAAGAAGTGTGAAACAGCCGTAAATTGGGGTTGTTTACACTTCTTTTTTTATGAAATGACTAAAATCTAAGCGAGACGGTAAAAATTTTAACATGGCTTTCTTTTTTTACTTCGGTTATAATAGGTTTCATAATCTTATATTAGTACTAGGTGACAAACGTTTTCATAAGTGTTGTCATCTGTAAAGCTATGTTTCCATTTATAAAACGATAACGCTAAAAAGTTATTATAGAGTAAGTGGAACTTCTTTTTAATGTTTGCCAAACGAATTGAATGGCTGTAGCCATCTGTCGTATTATTAACATTGTAGAGAATTCTATTTTCATGAGGTAGGAGTGTTCAATATGTTAAAAATTCAAGAGATCCGTGAGATCATTAAACTAGTTGATCAATCATCAATCGAGGAGTTCACCTATGAGCACGAAGGCTCCAAAATCAAGATGAAGAAAAAAGACGCAATTGTTTCCAAACAAGCACAGCAAGTAGTGGTTTCGGCACCTGAACAAGCGGCAGTACCTGCACCGCAGGCAGCAGCGGCTCCAGCGCCAGCCCCAGCAGCACAGTCTGCTCAACCAAAAGAAGAACAAGCGGCCCCAGCGGTTGATGAAAGCTTACATAAAATTACATCTCCGATGGTAGGGACTTTCTATGCGTCATCATCGCCAGAATCAGATGTATACGTGACTCCTGGAGATAAAGTACAAAAAGATTCGGTTGTATGTATCGTAGAAGCAATGAAATTATTTAATGAAATCGAAGCAGAAGTTAAAGGTGAAATCGTTGACGTATTAGTTGAAAGTGGACAACTTGTAGAATACGGTCAACCTCTTTTCTTAGTAAAGCCTGAATAAGGAGCGGTAAATATGATTAAAAAGCTATTAATTGCGAATCGAGGAGAAATTGCGGTTCGAATTATTCGAGCGTGTAAAGAGTTAGGTGTAGAATCAGTAGCTGTTCATTCTCAAGCTGATCGCGATTCTTTGCATGTACAATTAGCAGACGAAGCGTATTGTATTGGACCAACGTCATCTAAAGACAGCTATTTAAACTTTACAAACATTATGAGTGTTGCGATGCTAACGGGCTGTGACGCTATTCACCCTGGATACGGCTTTTTAGCTGAAAACGCTGATTTTGCAGAGCTATGCAGAGAGTGTAACGTTACATTTGTAGGACCAAGTCCTGAAGCCATTAACAAAATGGGAACAAAAGACGTAGCGAGAGAAACGATGCGTGAAGCGGGTGTTCCAATTGTTCCTGGTTCAACTGGAATTGTAGAGTCAGTGGAAGACGGTATGTCAATCGCTAATGATATTGGCTATCCTGTTATTATTAAAGCAACGGCAGGAGGCGGAGGAAAAGGAATCCGCGTTGCGAAAAATGAACAAGAGCTTATTAAAGGTATTACAATTACACAGCAAGAAGCTGCTACAGCTTTCGGTAACCCTGGTGTGTACATTGAAAAGTTCATTGAGGATTTCCGTCACGTTGAGATCCAAGTGTTGGCTGATTCTCATGGGAATACTGTACATTTAGGAGAGCGTGATTGCTCGATTCAACGCCGTCTTCAAAAGTTAATTGAAGAAACGCCTTCTCCAGCGTTAGACGAAAAAACACGTGAATTAATGGGCGACGCTGCTGTTAAAGCTGCTCAAGCCGTTAATTACACAGGAGCCGGAACAGTGGAATTCATTTATGATTACCGTGAAAACAAATTTTACTTCATGGAAATGAATACGCGTATCCAAGTAGAACACCCTGTTACAGAGATGGTGACAGGAGTTGACTTAATTAAAGAACAAATCAAAGTGGCAAATGGTGAAACTTTACCGTTTACGCAAGAAGAAGTGACATTTAACGGATGGGCAATTGAGTGCCGAATCAACGCGGAAAACCCAGAGAAAAACTTTATGCCATCACCAGGTACGATTCAAATGTACTTGCCGCCAGGTGGCTACGGAGTGCGCGTAGACTCTGCTGCATACCCGGGCTATGCAATCCCGCCTTACTATGATTCAATGGTGGCTAAATTGATTGTTCATGCGCCAACTCGTGAGGAAGCTATTGAACGAATGAAGCGGGCGTTAGATGAATTTGTTATCGACGGCGTTGCAACCACTATTCCTTTTCACCAAAAACTATTAAATCATGAAAAATTTGTTAGCGGTGAATTCAACACGAAGTTTCTTGAGCTATATGACGTAATGAATTCTTAGTATAATATAAACTATAGGAGGTGCTGTACATGAATGAAAATCATGTATTAGAAATGGAAGAACACCCAAATTCTCTTGGCAAAGTAGAAATTGCTCCTGAGGTTATTGAAGTCATTGCGGGTATTGCTGCTTCTGAAGTAGAAGGCGTTTCTGCAATGAGAGGAAATTTTGCAGCTGGCGTTGTGGAGAAACTAGGAAAGAAAAACCACGGTAAAGGTGTAAAAGTGGACTTAACAGAAAACGGGATAAAAGTAGACGTATTTTGTATGATGAAGTTTGGAGTGTCTATTCCAAACGTAGCGCAACAAGTACAAGATAACATTCGTCAAGCCCTTAAAAATATGACAGCTATTGATCTCGATGAAGTAAACATTCATATCGTAGGGATTCAGTTTGATACGCAAAAAACTGATATTGAAGAAGTTGAATAAAACAAACGTTGACCTAACGGCTGTTGCTAAAATGGAATAACGTATGATTACTTGTTCCTTTTCAACACAAGCTATGGTAAAGTGAAAAAGACTGTCTCGTCATAAAGACGGTCTTTTTCGTGTTCTACAAACTTCGTCTAAGAACAATGAAGTATCGTATCATAAACTATGCTATTATCTAGGTATACTAGTTGAAGAAGATAAATAAAGGAGCAAAAATAATGAAAAGACATACAGCACGCCAAAAAGCATTACAAGCACTATTTCAGCATGATTTAGGGCAGACCGAGCCAATGGAGGCAATCGGAAATGTTGTACAAAATGAAAAGTCTGATCAATTTTTAGAAAGTCTCGTGCTAGGTGTGGTTGAACATCAGCAAGAAATTGATGAACTTTTACGCAATCATTTAGAAAAATGGACGTTAGATCGTGTAGCTACTGTAGACCGCGTTATCCTACGTATTGCCGTATACGAAATGAAGTATGAAGAAGAAATTCCTACGAGCGTTACGTTAAATGAAGCGATTGAATTAGCGAAAACGTTTGGCGATGATCAATCAAGCAAGTTTATCAATGGCGTATTGTCTAAAGTGTTAACAACTTTATCTAAATAAAGGTTCATCTTGCCAAATCAAGTGACCAAAATGCTTCTCTCCTTTATACAAAGGGGAGAGGGTGACTGCAAAGGAGGCAAAACGATGAGTGAAGTGCGTTATCTAACCGTTACGGCTCTTACACGATACATTAAGCGCAAGTTTGATGTAGACCCTCACATGCAAGATGTATGGATTAAAGGAGAAATTTCTAACTTTAAACGTCATAGTCGGGGACATATGTATTTCACCTTGAAAGATCAAAATGCTCGTATCGCAGCCGTTATGTTTGCTGGGCATAACCGGCAGCTTAATTTTCAGCCTGAAGAAGGAATGAATGTACTCATTCGAGCTGAAATTTCGGTTTATGAACCAAGCGGAAATTATCAAATGTACGTAAAAGAAATGCAGCCTGATGGCGTTGGAAACTTATACTTGGCCTACGAACAGCTGAAAAAAAAGCTGGAAAAAGAAGGCTTATTTGATCCTGCTAGGAAACGAAAACTGCCGAAGTATCCAACAACAATAGGTGTTATTACATCTCCAACTGGAGCAGCCGTACGTGATATTATTACGACATTAAAGCGCAGATATAACGCGAACATTATTGTTATGCCCGCTCTTGTTCAAGGAGTGAATGCGGCACCGTCTATCATTAAGGCAATTGAAGAAGCAAACCGTCGTAAAGAAGCAGACGTATTGATTGTTGGCCGCGGTGGTGGGTCAATTGAAGAGCTTTGGGCTTTTAACGAAGAAAGCGTTGCTCGTGCAATTTTCACTTCTACTATTCCTGTTATTTCAGCGGTTGGACATGAAACCGATTTTACAATTGCAGATTTTGTAGCAGATCTTCGCGCTCCTACTCCAACGGGTGCTGCGGAATTGGCTGTGCCTCATATCAGTGAAATTACAGAAAGATTGACTCAGCGAAATATCCGTCTTCTTCGTTCGATGAAAGAAATGCTTCAGTCTAGTAGCCGCAGGCTTGAACGATCCCAGAAATCATATGCTTTTCGTTATCCTCAAAAGTTGGTCGAGCAAAAAGAGCAGCAGTTAGATCAGTTGATGGAGCGTTTTTATCGTGAAGGCAGAAGGTACATTGAAGATAAACGGACGAACTACGAGCAGCTAACAGCCGCTTTGTTGCGCAATCACCCCGAGCATCAGTTAATGAAAGCAGCGGAGCGTCAACAGCAGCTGACGAAAATGCTGACAAAAGAGATGCAGCAGCTGCTAAAGCAAAAACAGCTTTTATTTGCAACGGCAACGTCAAAATTACATACGCTTAGTCCATTAAAAACAATGGAAAGAGGCTACAGCTTAGTATACGATAAAGAAAAAGAGTTAATTAAATCAACCAAACAAGTATCCAAAGGCGATATGGTAAGCGTTCGTTTGACCGATGGACAGTTGCAGTGTGAAGTTTCGAAAATAGAGGAGCGATGAAAAATGGCGACAAATAAAGAGTATACGTTTGAAGAGGCGATGGAGCAGTTAGAAACCATCGTAAACAAGCTAGAAGAAGGCGACGTGCCTTTAGAAGAAGCAATTCAACAATTCCAAGAAGGAATGACTCTTTCAAAATTCTGTCACGATCGTCTTCAGCATATTGAAAAGCAAATGGAAACTATTTTACGTGAAGACGGAACGCTTGAGCCATTCTCGGTGCAGGAGGAAGAGTGATGGTGAATGAAATGAATTTAAAAGAGTATATTTCTTTTACAAAAGATCGAGTAGAAACACGCTTGCCTGAAGTGGTAAAAGCATTACATGCTCCGGTTAACTTAAAGGAATCCATGCTTTACTCGCTTACGGCAGGAGGAAAGCGACTTCGCCCAGTGCTGTTGTTTGCCACGCTACATGCGTTTGGAAAAGACGAGAGCATGGGATTAGAAACAGCATGTGCAGTGGAAATGATTCATACATATTCTCTCATTCACGATGATTTACCTAGCATGGATGATGACGACTTAAGAAGAGGTAAACCAACGAATCACAAGGTGTACGGCGAAGCAACCGCTATATTAGCTGGAGATGCTCTTTTAACAAATAGCTTTCAGCTCATTTCTGAAGCGGCACATCCTGAGATTACATCACATATGAAGCTTCAGCTCATTACAGAACTGGTAAAAGCAAGCGGAACAGAAGGTATGATCAGCGGACAGGTTGCGGATATGGAAGGCGAAAAAAAGCAGCTCACGCTAGATGAGCTTGAATATATTCACCTTCACAAAACGGGGAAGCTGCTAGGGTTTTGTGTAAAAGCAGGAGCTATTCTTGCAAAAGCTACGCCTTTACAGCAAGAATTATTAGAAGAATTCAGTAAGCATGTAGGGTTAGCGTTTCAAATTCAAGATGATATCTTGGATGTGGAAGGGTCTGAAGAAAAATTAGGAAAGCCAATTGGCAGTGATACAGAAAATGAAAAAACGACATATCCTTCTTTATTAGGTATGGAAGCGGCCAAAGAAAAGTTACAGTATCATGTTGAACAAGCACTTCTCTCGTTACGTCAAGCTCAAATTAAGCACGGATTACTAGAAGAAATTTGTTTATATATAGCAAAACGTGATAGTTAATGACGATCTCTGTCAGGTTTTTTGAGTGATACAGTAAAATAAGATTGAGTCCCAATAGGGGCTATGCTATAATGATTTTACTACTGTATAAAAGCGTAGTGCATAGGTTTGAAAGACATATACAATATCTTGGTGGCCGTTATCACATTTGTGTTAGCGGCTATTTTTTCACTGTTTTCCTTTGAATATCGCTGGTTTACTGATAGAATATCAAAGGTATTGTAAGTAATAAGGAAATACTAAAAATTGACTATACGTATAAAACAATAGACAATGTATTAAGGTAACTTTATAACAAGTACGAAAGTGAGTGATCCACCTTGGATCTTACAACGATAAAAAATCCTGAGTTTTTAAAGAAAATGTCAGTAACACAATTAGAAGAACTAAGTGAAGAGATTCGTCGTTTTTTAATTACAAAGCTTTCTGCAACTGGCGGTCATATAGGGCCGAATTTGGGGGTTGTTGAGTTAACGCTTGCACTCCATAAAGTATTTGACAGCCCAAAAGATAAATTTTTATGGGACGTGGGGCATCAGTCGTATGTCCATAAAATTTTAACAGGACGAGCGGGAGAGTTTGATACAATCCGTCAATATAAAGGATTATGCGGTTTTCCAAAGCGTGACGAAAGTGAACATGATGTATGGGAAACGGGACATAGTTCTACATCTCTTTCAGCCGCAATGGGAATGGCTGCTGCAAGAGATTTGCAAAAAACAAAAGCTCATATTGTTCCCATCATTGGTGACGGAGCTTTAACAGGTGGTATGGCTCTTGAAGCGCTTAACCACATCGGGCACGAGCAAACGGATATGACCGTTATTTTAAATGACAATGAAATGTCTATCGCTCCTAACGTGGGAGCTGTACACAGTATTCTAGGACGTTTGCGCACGGCAGGCAAATACAACTGGGTAAAAGATGAGCTTGAAGTCTTGCTGAAAAAAGTGCCTGCAGTAGGCGGTAAGCTTGCGGCAACGGCAGAACGTGTAAAAGATGGTCTAAAGTATATGGTCGTGTCAGGCATGTTCTTTGAAGACCTTGGCTTTACGTATTTAGGCCCAGTTGATGGCCATAGCTATGATGATTTATTGGAAACGTTACAATATGCAAAGAAAACAAAAGGTCCCGTGCTGATTCACGTTATTACGAAAAAAGGGAAAGGCTACTTGCCGGCGGAAAGCGATAAAAGCGGAGCATGGCATGGTACAGGCCCTTACAAAATTGAATCCGGTGACTTTATTAAAGACAAAAATGTTCCGATTGCTTGGAGTAAACTAGTAAGTGATACGGTATTGAAGATGGCTAGGGAAGATGATCGCATTGTAGCCGTAACACCAGCAATGCCTGTGGGTTCAAAACTCGAAGCATTTCAAAAAGAGTTTCCGCATCGCATGTTTGATGTTGGGATTGCAGAGCAGCATGCAACAACAATGGCAGCAGGTCTTGCAACTCAAAATATGAAGCCCTTTTTAGCTATTTATTCTACGTTTTTACAGCGTGCATACGATCAAGTGGTTCATGATATTTGCCGTCAGAAGCTAAATGTATTTATTGGGATTGATCGCGCTGGGCTAGTAGGTGCTGATGGTGAAACGCATCAAGGCGTGTTTGATATTGCATTCTTACGTCATTTGCCTAACCTTGTTATTATGATGCCAAAAGATGAGAATGAAGGCCAGCACATGGTTCACACTGCTTTGACTTATGAAGAAGGTCCGATTGCTATGCGCTATGCTAGAGGAAACGGATTAGGTGTTGAACTAGATTCAGAATTGAAAAACATTCCGATCGGTACATGGGACGTATTAAAAGAAGGTTCAGATACAACCATTTTAACGTTTGGTACAACGATTTCAATGGCGATGGATGCAGCAGCAGAACTTGAGAAGCAAGGAATCAGCGTCAAAGTGGTAAATGCTCGTTTTATTAAACCGTTGGATGAAAAAATGCTTCATGAGATTTTCCAAACTAGTAAGCCTGTAATTACGGTAGAAGAAGCCGTACTTCAAGGCGGTTTTGGAAGCGCGGTGTTAGAGTTTGCATCAGAGCACGGCTATTATGATACGCGCGTTGAACGTATGGGGATTCCAGATCGCTTTATCGAGCACGGCAGCGTAACAAAACTTTTAGAAGAAATTGGCTTAACCAAAGAAGAGATTATAAATCGAGTTAAAAAACTCGTAACACCAACACAAAAGAGGCTTGAAGTTAAGTGACAAAAAAAGAACGAGTAGATGTATTATTAGTAGAACGAGGTTTGATTGAAACAAGAGAAAAAGCAAAGCGTACAGTGATGGCAGGACTCGTTTATGCGAATGAAGTCCGTTTGGATAAGCCGGGAGAGAAAATTGAACGCGATACGCCGCTGACAATTAAAGGTGCAGTGATGCCTTACGTCAGCAGAGGCGGCTTTAAGCTTGAAAAAGCGATTAAAGAATTTAATGTCCATGTAGCGGATAAAATCATGATTGATATTGGTTCTTCTACTGGAGGCTTTACCGATTGTGCGCTTCAAAATGGAGCGAAGATGTCCTATGCGCTAGACGTAGGCTATAATCAGCTAGCTTGGAAGCTTCGTCAAGATGAACGAGTAGAAGTAATGGAACGAACCAATTTCCGTTATGTGACGCCAGCTGATTTATCAAGAGGCTTGCCTGAATTCGCTTCTATTGATGTATCATTTATTTCCTTAAGACTCATTCTTCCTGTGTTAAAAACACTTCTTGTTCCACACAGCGATGTTGTTGCGCTCGTTAAGCCACAGTTTGAGGCTGGAAGAGAGCAAGTTGGGAAAAAAGGAATCGTGCGTGATTCAAAAGTGCATGAAGAAGTTCTTCAAGGCATGGTGGATTTCTCCCTTCGTCAAGGATACGATGTATATAACATGTCGTATTCACCGATAACGGGAGGAGATGGAAATATCGAATTTCTTCTCCACCTGCGCTGGAAAGGCGAGCGTGAACTTGGTGAAAATCAAGCTCCGCTTACTGTGAGCGAAGTAGTCGAAGAAGCACATAAGACGTTAAAAGAGAAAAAGTAATAATGGCCAATGTTAAGCAAAGACTTAGCATTGGCGATTTGATTATGACTCTTTATACAAAAGGTGCATAATCAAGTTGAACACATTATGATACTTAATTAGTGAAAGACTTATAAACAACAAAACAAAAAGAAGATTACATATTAATGTGAGGTGCCAACATGAATAAAGGGCAAAGACATATTAAAATTCGTGATATTATCACGAATAATGATATTGAAACACAGGATGAATTGGTAGATATTTTAAAAAACCAAGGTTTTAATGTAACACAGGCAACAATCTCTCGTGATATTAAAGAACTGCACTTAGTCAAAGTGCCTTTGATGGACGGTCGATACAAATACAGCTTGCCTGCAGATCAGCGTTTTAATCCCTTACAAAAGTTAAAGCGCTCTCTTATGGACGCATTTGTAAAAATTGATTCAGCGGGGCATATGTTGGTGATGAAAACATTACCGGGAAATGCAAATGCGATTGGCGCATTAATTGATCATTTGGATTGGGATGAAATATTAGGAACAATTTGTGGAGACGATACATGTTTGATTATTTGCCGTACTCCTGAAGATACGCAAATTATATCAGACCGATTCTTAGAAATGTTATAAAGGTGAGTGAAGCAGGTTGTTAGCTGAATTATCCATTAAAAACTTTGCGATTATTGATGAACTTTCTGTTTCATTTGAAAAAGGCTTAACGGTATTAACAGGCGAAACAGGAGCGGGGAAATCGATTATTATTGATGCCATTTCATTGTTAGTAGGTGGAAGAGGCTCTTCGGAGTTTGTACGCCACGGAACAGACAGAGCCGAAATTGAAGGACTTTTCTTATTTGATGAAGAACAGCATCCGAGTCACGAAAAAGCCAAACAAGTCGGTTTGGAAGTGGAAGATGGAATGATTGTGCTTCGCCGAGATATCACTACAAATGGGAAAAGTATTTGCCGCATCAACGGTAAGCTCGTAACGTTAGCTATCCTACGTGAAGTTGGACAGACGTTAATTGATATACATGGACAGCACGAGCACCAAGATTTAATGAATCAAGATCGTCACTTAACTCTTCTTGATCAATATGGAGGAGAAAAAGTAGAAGAGGCTTTGACGGAGTATCGAGAGGTATTTTCTAGGTATACATCGCTAAAAAAGCAGCTTGATCAATTAACTGAAAATGAACAGCAGATGGCACATCGCCTCGATCTTATTCAATTTCAATTAGATGAAATCAAAGCGGCAAATTTGCAGCTGAACGAAGACGAGGAACTAAATGAAGAGCGTTTGAAGATTTCTAACTTTGAAAAGATCTATACGTCGCTAAACGATGCGTACAATGCCCTGCACGGTGAACACCAAGGTTTAGATTGGGTCGGTGTAGCAATGAATCATACGGAGGATATTTCGTCACTGGAAAAAAACTATGCCGAAATTTCTGAGATCATTTCATCGAGCTTCTATCAGCTAGAAGACGCATCTTATAAAATTCGTCAGCAGCTTGATTTATTAGAATTTGATCCCAAACGCTTAGACTTTATTGAAGCGCGTTTAAATGAAATTAATCACTTAAAGCGTAAATACGGTCAAAGTGTAGATGAAATTCTAGAATATGCAGCGCAAATTGAAGATGAAATTGATCGTATTGAAAATCGAGATACGCATGTGAGCAAGATCAAAGAAGAGTTAAACAGTGTAGCACAGGATTTATTAGTAGAAGCTAATAACGTTTCAGCTATTCGAAAAAAACTTGCTCAGGAGTTAACGGACAGCATCCATCATGAGCTTCAAGAACTGTATATGGCTAAGACCGTATTTCAAATTAAATTCTCTGTTGTAAATGCAGGTAAAAATGACGTTGAAGTAAATGGAGAAAGAATAAAATTCACCAAAGACGGTATTGACAACGTAGAATTTTATATTTCTACCAATCCTGGTGAACCTTTAAAGCCTCTTGCAAAAGTAGCATCAGGAGGAGAACTGTCAAGAATTATGCTGGCGTTAAAAAGCATCTTCTCTAAGCATCAAGGCGTGACGTCCATTATCTTTGACGAAGTTGATACAGGCGTAAGTGGAAGAGTAGCTCAATCGATCGGTGAAAAAATACATGCTATTTCTGTTGATTCACAAGTTCTCTGTATATCTCATCTGCCTCAGGTAGCAGCGATGGCAGATACTCATCTCTTTATTGCTAAAGAGATAAAAGGTGATCGTACAACGACGTCTGTTCTTCCGTTAACTGTTGATGAAAAAGTAAAAGAAATTGGTCGAATGATTGCAGGAGCTGAAATTACAAGCTTAACGAAGGAACATGCCAAAGAGCTTTTAGATTTAGCGGATAAGATGAAGCACACCATTTAAAAAAACACCTTTTAACACGTAACAGTATGTGTTAAAGGTGTTTTTTTATACAAAATGGAGGAACTGAAAATGTTTCCTTGCACTTCTTTTCATTTTTCTCTGAACTTCTGTTATAAATGCGCTCTAAGAAGGCTAAATTAAATGTGTAGCCATTTAGGCGAGGAAGCGAGGAGAGTGAAAACATGCAAAATCGATACAGACATATAATTGGTGCGATTCTCCTTGTTTCGTTCATTTTTGTAGGATTTATTCCAGTTGTGCAACAATATATATACATTCCAAAACAAATCGTCTTATTTGAACAGCAAAAAGAAAAAATTAATACGACATTACCGCTTAGCGTAGAAGCTTCATCACCTGTTTACGATGTAACAAGTAACAAGGCGAAGCTGACCGTAGCAGGCAAACAAGTAGGCAAGGAAGAGTTGATGCTTCATTTGGCCGGTATTCCTGTAAAGCGTGTAGACGTGCAGGTATTATCTGATTTTAAAGTCATTCCAGGTGGACAATCAATCGGTGTGAAATTAAATTCAAAAGGTGTTCTTGTTGTAGGCTATCATCAAGTAGATACAGCAAAAGGTAAAAGATCTCCTGGCGAAATTGCGGGTATTCAAGTTGGAGATATGATTACGAAGATTAATGGTAAAACCATTGAAAAAATGAGTGATATTACACCGTTTATTCAGCAGGCAGGAAAAACGGGTGAACCATTAAATCTGCATATTTTAAGAGAAAAAAAGCAGTTTGACACTAAGCTATATCCGTTAAAAGATAAGCAAGATTATGCTTACAGAATCGGTTTATATATCCGTGATTCAGCTGCAGGAATTGGCACAATGACTTTTTATGATCCAAAATCTAAAAAATACGGCGCTTTAGGTCATGTTATTTCGGATATGGATACAAAAAAGCCAATCGTAGTAGAAGATGGACAAATTGTCCGTTCGACCGTTACATCAATTGAAAAAGGTTCTAACGGCGTTCCGGGCGAAAAGCTAGCAAGGTTTTCTGAAGATAGACAAATCATTGGAAATATTACACGAAATAGTCCTTTTGGTATTTTTGGAAAATTGTCTTCAACGATGGAAAATGGAATAATGGATAAAGCAATGCCAATTGCCCTATCTCATCAAGTAAAAGAAGGACCGGCTAAAATTCTAACGGTAGTAGATGATGATCAAGTAGAAGAATTTGATATTGAAATTATGAGTACTATACCTCAAAAGTTTCCGGCTACTAAAGGAATGGTTATTAAAATTACAGATCCTAAATTGCTAAAGAAAACAGGTGGAATTGTTCAAGGAATGAGCGGGAGCCCGATTATTCAAAACGGTAAAGTCGTTGGAGCGGTTACCCATGTTTTTGTAAATGATCCTACCTCGGGTTACGGTGTCCATATTGAATGGATGCTTAACGAAGCAGGAATCGATATTTATAAAAATAATCGAAAAAAAGCGAGCTAATGTTGTCATTAGTTCGCTTTTTTTGATAAAAATTATTGTCGTAAATGTAAGAGAAAAACGTCGAAAAACAAAGAAAATAAGAGAAAATCGAATAAATTCCATTTAAAAGACTTTTTTCTAAAAAAATAAAGGAAATAATGTTGCATTGTCGAATTTGTCCTTTAGAATAAAGAATAGAGACACGTAGGAAACGACGTATAACATAAAGGACTGAGGAGGAAGCTGCATTGAAAAAAATTAAAGTATGCTTGGTTGATGATAATCGGGAACTAATTGGTTTGCTTGAAGATTATATTTCAGAGCAAGAAGACATGGAAGTAATCGGAGTAGCTTACAATGGACAAGAGTGTTTATCCATTTTAAAAGATAAAGATCCGGATGTTCTTGTATTAGACATTATTATGCCGCATCTAGATGGATTAGCAGTTTTAGGTCAGTTAAAAGAAATGAAAAAAGAAAATTATCCAAATGTCATTATGCTAACAGCATTTGGGCAAGAAGACGTAACGAAAAAAGCGGTTGATTTAGGAGCTGCTTATTTTATTCTAAAGCCGTTTGATATGGAAAACTTAGTGAATCATATTCGTCAAGTTAGCGGACAAACATCTTCATTTATGCAACGTTCATCTTCTTCCATGCGTTCACATCGCGACAGCAAACCAGCAAATTTAGATGCAAGCATTACGAGCATCATTCACGAAATTGGTGTACCTGCTCATATCAAAGGCTATTTGTATTTGAGAGAAGCCATTTCAATGGTATATAAGGATATTGAGCTGCTTGGGTCGATTACAAAAGTACTGTATCCTGATATTGCAAAAAAATATAATACAACAGCAAGCCGCGTTGAGCGCGCCATTCGTCATGCCATTGAAGTAGCATGGAGCCGAGGAAACATTGATTCCATTTCTTCATTATTCGGGTATACTGTCAGCATGTCAAAAGCGAAGCCGACAAACAGTGAATTTATCGCCATGGTTGCGGATAAATTACGCCTTGAACATAAAGCGAGTTGAAAGGGATAGGACTGCTGGAATTACGAGGTTTTGAGTGAGCTGATACCTTTTGTAATACAGAGTACATGCCGATAAATCTTTGGAATTTACACTAGATAGTAAACTAAAAACCAATAAACTTTTTACTGCAGGGCCGATGAATTTTACTCATTCATTGGTCTTTTTATTTTGTTTTAAGAGGTGAAAATATTGAGGTTAATGGAACGTGCATCTTGTTTTTCTTCATATCCATAGTGGAGTAT
Organism: Priestia sp. 10L35; assembly: GCF_056395685.1. NCBI lineage: Bacteria > Bacillati > Bacillota > Bacilli > Caryophanales > Bacillaceae > Priestia > Priestia sp. 10L35. The sequence continues at coordinate 440,493 of NZ_JBFTKA010000001.1, forward strand.
TTTATTGAAATAATTTATTTAATTGTTATGAGGGTTTTGTGTTTGAAAGAGGATTTAGAAGATGTATTGAAAAATTCATGTCCATATTTTAAATGGGATATAGATAAGTAAATTATAAAAAAGCAGCCTTCAGAAAAGGCTGCTTTTTTTAATCCATTAATTTAGCAATCGGTTTTGAAAGGAACAGAACAATAATTCCAAGTACAATTGTTACAGCTCCGATTAAGCTGAAGATATCGAAATAACCTAAAGACTGTGTATAAGATGCAAGAACACCCGCTAGCTTATTAGCGACAGCAGAGCTTGCCATCCATACGCCCATTAAAAGAGAAGCAAGCTTTAATGGAGCCAGTCTACTTACCATAGACAGCCCTACTGGCGAAATCATAAGCTCAGCTAGCGTGTGTAGGAAGTAAGTGAAAATCATGAACAGGATATTTACTTTTAAAGCTGGGTCATTACCAGTATACATAACGGCTGGAATTAAAATTAAGAATCCTAATCCCACTGTCACAAGTCCCATACCCATTTTTGTTGGCGTTTTGAAATCACCGCGTTTTGAATTTCCGAGCTTGTACCAAACTAGTGACATAATTGGTGCTAAAATCATGATAAACAGCGGATTCAATGATTGGAACCACTCTGTTGGAACCGTGAAACTACCTATTTGACGATTAATTTGATCTTGAGCATATAGCGTTAAAGAACTTCCGGCCTGTTCAAAAGCTGTCCAGAAAGCAATAACAACGAAGGCTAGAATAACGATAGCAACCGTTCTTTTCTTTTCTCGTGCTGACAGCGGAGCAGTTGATGTTTGAGATGCCGCTGCGTGAACTTTTCCTGTAGGCTCTTTCCCAATATCACCTAAGTAGCGATTAGCCAGTAGGTTAAATAAAATTTGTCCAACAACCATTCCGATAGCTGCTGTTAAAAATCCGTATTTGTAACTCATTAATCCAACAACTAACGGTGCGAAAAATGCACCAAAGTTAATACCCATATAAAAAATGGTAAAAGCACCGTCACGGCGAGGATCATTTTCTTCATAGAGATCTCCGACCAATGTGGAGATATTTGGTTTGAAAAATCCGTTTCCGATAATTAATAAAGCAAGTCCGATATACAAAGCGGCTACACTTTGATGAATGAAGATGGAAAAATTCCCGAGTGCCATAATCACACCACCGATAGTGATGGCTAGCCTTCTTCCGAGGAAGCGGTCTGTTAAATATCCGCCAATCATCGGCGTAATGTAAACAGCACTAGTGAATGTTCCATATAAGCTCAGTGCAGTTGCTTTATCTACCCCTAGTCCACCTTGAGCAGCGGTAGCAGTTAAATAAAGAACCAGAATGGCTCTCATTCCATAATAACTAAATCTTTCCCATGCCTCAGTAGCGAATAATAAGTACAGTCCAGGAGGGTGTTTTTTCCTAGACCCATTTGGCTGCTGATTTTCGTGTTGTACAGCTGCTTGCATAATGAAGTCCCCCTAAATTTTTCTCATACTATTTAATTCTTTTGTTTGAATTAATCAAAAAATCAGAATATAAGTACTGGAATAAATATAATGTCTTTTTATTTTAGTAGAAAAACAATAATTTCGTCAATGAAATTATATGGAAAAATCAAAAAATAATTAAATATACACAAAAAAGTATTAAATTACTTATTTAAAAGCATTTTTAAAAATACATTTATATTATTAAATATTCTAATATATGTTATGGGGAATGAAATGAGAAGGTAATACTATTTTTGGAAATGAAAATTTAAAAGAAAAAAGGATCTGTTATTCAGATCCTTTTTTATCTTCGCTCGCATTTAATTCAGCAAGTTTCTGCAGCAAAATATGCTGAGGCATATGCATTAATTGCTCGAGGGGGATATTTAATTGTTCCGCTAATTTTACGGCTGTATCCGGTGAAATTTGCAGTGGTCTCATACACAACAACCTCCTTTTGCATATAAAGTAATGAAAGTAAAAAAAGTATAAACAGTAAATTCGTGCTTTCACTATTAAGTAATGCTAAAGTTAATAATAAGTGATAATAGAGGAGTTGAGCAAGTATGTTTGTAATAGGTCATCGCGGCGCAGCTGGAACGTTTCCTGAAAATACGATGATTTCCTTCAAAGAAGCAGCGAGAGTTGGAGCACACGGAATTGAACTTGATGTGCATATGACAAAGGATGGAGAACTTGCTGTAATTCATGATGAAAAAGTAGATCGAACGACGAATGGAAAAGGGTATGTAAAAGATTTTACGTATCAAGATTTAAAAAAATTAGATGCGAGCTATAAGTTCAAAAAAAAGTATGGAGTATGTAAAATCCCCACGTTAAATGAAGTAATGGAGTGGGCTTCAAGTGAAGGAATTAGCGTAAATATTGAGTTGAAAAACAATATATTTGACTATCCATACTTGGAAATGAAAGTCTTGGATTTAATTTATTTATACAAGATGAAGGATCGAACGATGATTTCATCTTTTAATCATAACAGCTTAGCCCGAATTGGTTCTCTGGATTCTAAGATTGAAACAGCTATTTTATATTCTTATCCGATGTATGAGCCTTGGGTATATGCGCAGCATCTTGGCGCAAAAGCTCTTCACCCTAATCAGCGTACCGTTAATGAAGTAAATGTAGCGGCTTCAAAAGATTGTCAAATTCCAGTGCGACCTTACACAGTAAATGATGTAAAAGTAGCTGAGCAGCTTCGAAAATATGGATGTGAATCCGTTATTACCGATTATCCAGAAAAAATGGTGAAGCAATTTGGAGGACGCTTTTCGTAAAAAAACATCGCATTAATGCGATGTTTTTTTATCTTTTTGAAATCTGTTTTGAACTTTGTTTCGCTTGCGGTCTCTGTGCAGAATAAAGCCAGCAACAAATCCAAGGCCGATTAAAAATAATAGAAGGCCGACTGAAAATTGCAAAAATAAAGAAGGGAACGGGGATTGCAGGATGCCAAAAATCATATCTCTCATAAGTTTAATGCCATAGCCAGCGAGTATACCGGGAATAAGTAAGATTAGCAGTGCGATAATTCGAACCATAACTGCTCCTTTCGCTTCTCTTTTTTAAAATGAATGCGTTTACATTGTGAAACCGTTATACTTGAATCATAAAAGAACTAAATAAATTGTCAAGAGCGTTTCTTTTTTTATATGATAGGTATATGCAATATTTTGCACGGGATATGTACATATTAAGTAGAAAAGGTGAAAAAATATGCAAAATGTGTTGATCGTTGGAGGAGGAAAAGGCGGATTAGCTATTCTGAAAATCTTGTTGGAAACAGAATTTATGAAAGTGATTGGTGTAGTAGACGTACGAGCTAACGCACCGGCTGTTTTGCATGCGCAAGAACAAGATATTTCAACCGGAATGAATTGGGAGCCTTATATGACAAAGCAGCTCGATGTCATTGTTGAAACAACAGGTAAACAAGGTGTCTTTCAACAATTGCAAAGAAGCAAACCCGCTGATGCACTGGTAGTGCCGGGATTGGTTGCTGAAATTATGGCAAATCTGATGGAGGAAAAAGAAGAGTTAATTCAGAGGTTAAAGCAAGAATCGTATAAATATGATCTTATTTTTAACGCAGCTCATGATGCGATGGTAGTGATTGATAGGAATGGATATATTACGCTATTTAATCAAAGTGCTGAGCGTTTGACGAACTTTTCACACAGAGATGTAATTGGTAAGCATCTTCATGAAGTCATTCCAAATAGTAAACTTGTTGATGTTCTTCATACAAAAACGATTGATCAAAATAGTGAATTTGTGTTAGATAGCGGACGGAAGGTAATTACGACTAGAATACCAATACTCGACGAGAATGGAGAGCTGTTTGGGGCCTTTTCGATTTTTAAAGATATTACGGACGTTGTCGGATTGGCAGAAGAAGTTACGAACTTAAAAGAAGTACAAACTATGCTTCAAGCTATTATTCAATCTTCTGAAGAAGCTATTTCGGTTGTCGATGAAGAAGGAAGAGGAATTTTAATTAATCCTGCTTATACAAGAATTACGGGTTTAAAAAAGACGGATATTATTGGTCAGCCCGCGACTGCCGATATCTCTGAAGGAGACAGTATGCACATGAAGGTACTGCAAACAAGGCGTCCTGTCCGAGGTGTAAGAATGAGGCTCGGTCCGAGTAAAAGAGACGTGGTTGTCAATGTTGCCCCCGTTATTGTTGATGGAAAATTAAAAGGCAGCGTTGGTGTTATTCATGATATGTCTGAAATTCAAGAGCTTACAAATGAACTCAAAAGAGCGCGTCAAATTATCAGAACGCTTGAAGCGAAATATTCATTTGCTGATATCATTGGTCAATCTGAAGAGTTTCAGTTAGCAATTGAGCAGGCTAGACTTGCTGCTAAAACACCAGCTACTGTTTTGCTTAGAGGTGAATCTGGGACGGGTAAAGAGCTGTTTGCACATGCGATTCATAATGCGAGCAGCCGAAAGTTTAACAAATTTGTCCGGATTAACTGTGCTGCGCTTTCTGAGTCCTTGCTTGAAAGTGAACTTTTTGGGTACGAAGAAGGAGCTTTTTCCGGGGCAAAAAGAGGGGGGAAACGCGGCGTTTTTGAAGAAGCCAATAACGGTAGCATCTTTTTAGATGAAATCGGGGAGCTCTCAGCTCATATGCAGGCTAAGCTGCTTCGGGTGCTTCAAGAAAAAGAGCTTATTCGCGTTGGAGGAACGACTCCTATTCCGGTGAATGTTCGCGTTATTGCAGCTACGAATGTGAATTTAGAAAAAGGAATGGCTGATGGAAGCATCAGACAGGACTTGTATTATCGGCTAAACAAAATTCCGATTCACATACCTCCTCTTCGGAAGAGAAAAGAGGATATTGGTGCGCTTGTTACACACTTAATTACAAAAATTAATCAAGATTACGGCCGGCATGTTGAAGGAGTAACAGAGCGGGCTTTACAGTCATTAAGATCATACGACTGGCCAGGAAACGTCAGAGAGCTTGAAAACATATTAGGCAGAGCGATTATTTATATGCACTATACAGAAACAATGATTGATTCTGTTCATCTCCCTTCGCTTGAAGGCAAGGGCAAAAAAGAAAAAAATCAGGTGAATGAAGAGGTAATGTTCGAAGGGAAGACTTTGGCGCACATGATGGAAAATTACGAAGCGGAACTTATTCAAAAAGTGCTGCTTGCAAACGAGTATAACCGAACGAAAACAGCAAAACAGCTCAATATTTCCCTGCGTTCTTTGTATTATAAGTTGGAAAAATACAATCTTGCAAATAACAGCATGCAATAAAATGCATGGTGTGCAATTTATTGCATATAAATAGAGAGGTATTCTTTTTTTCTATTTGGTGTTAGAATCAATAAAAAAATTTTTTTGTGCGTAAGAACGGATATAAGCAGCTATATTATGTAATATATGCAGTGGATGGCACAAATCTTGCATGTATTTTAGGTGACTGCATAAACGCGCAGTATGCTCTTTAAAACGGAGCAAAAGAAAGAATGAAAAAGGAGAGGTCGAATATTCCATGACTCTTGCTACCATCTTATCTCGGGTTACTAAGCAGTCTTCTTTGACTGTTGCTGTTGCAGCAGCTGAAGACTTAGAAACAATTGAGGCAGTGTATGAAGCTGTGTCAAGGGAAGTTTCTGAATTTATTTTGTTTGGCAACGAAACGACAATTAATGAATTATTCAGGCAGTACCGCCCATCCTTACTCACTCATAAGGCTGTGACGGTCGTACATACGGAGTCCGTTTTAGAAGCGGCTCAATTGGCTGTGCGTTCAGTTCAGCAAGGTCAAGCTCATATCGTAATGAAAGGGAATTTATCCACATCGCTTATCTTAAAAGCTGTGTTAAATAAAGAGCATGGTTTGCGTACGGGAAATGTTTTATCACATGTAGCTGTATTTGACGTTCCCCACTATGACCGTCCGATTCTTGTAACAGATGCGGCTATGAATATTACGCCGTCTCTGGAAGAGAAAGTTCAAATCATTCAAAATGCGGTGAACGTTGCCCACTCGATTGGGATCGAGATGCCAAAGGTAGCTCCTATTGCAGCGGTTGAAGTTGTGAACTCTTTGATGCCTGCAACAGTAGAGGCTGCCCTTCTTACACAGATGAACCGCAGAGGACAAATTAAAGGCTGCGTGATTGATGGACCTTTAGCACTCGACAATGCCATTAACATAGAAGCAGCCAAGCAAAAAGGCATTCAAAGTGAAGTTGCCGGTCAAGCAGATATATTACTCGTTCCAGCAATTGAAACAGGGAACGTCTTATATAAATCCCTTATTTATTTTGCTAAAGCAAAAGTTGGAGCTATTCTAGCAGGAGCAAAAGCTCCGGTCGTCTTAACATCCAGAGCAGATTCATCAGAAAGTAAATTATACTCACTGGCGCTTGCTATCAGCGTCGCTCAACAGAATTCTTAGGAGGCACTAACAATGAAAATTTTTGATTATATGGAAACATACGATTACGAGCAGTTATTATTTTGCCAAGATAAAGATTCAGGCTTAAAAGCCATTATTGCCATTCACGATACAACAATTGGACCAGCTCTAGGCGGTACAAGAATGTGGACATATGAATCAGAAGAGGCTGCAATTGAAGATGCGCTTCGTCTATCACGCGGAATGACTTATAAAAATGCAGCAGCAGGCTTGAATTTAGGAGGAGGGAAAACGGTTATTATCGGAGATCCTCGCAAAGATAAAAATGAAGCAATGTTCCGTGCATTTGGTCGCTTTATTCAAGGGTTAAATGGTCGATATATCACAGCAGAAGATGTGGGCACAACGGTAGAGGATATGGATATTGTATATGAGGAAACGGATTATGTAACGGGTGTATCTCCTGCTTTTGGTTCATCAGGCAATCCATCACCAGTCACAGCCTACGGCGTATACCGAGGAATTAAAGCAGCAGTAAAAGAAGCATTTGGAACAGATATGCTTGAAGGAAAAGTAGTAGCTGTCCAAGGTGTAGGAAACGTAGCGTATAATTTATGCCGCCACCTTCACGAAGAAGGAGCAAAACTTATTGTAACGGATATTAATAAAGAAGCTGTTCAGCGTGCGGTAGAAGAATTTGGTGCGCAAGCAGTAGACCCGAATGATATTTATGGTGTAGAATGTGATATCTATGCTCCTTGTGCACTCGGAGCAACGATTAACGATGAAACGATCCCTCAAATAAAAGCAAAAGTTATTGCAGGGGCAGCTAATAATCAATTGAAAGAAACGCGTCATGGTGATTTAATTCATGAATTAGGCATTGTATATGCACCCGACTATGTTATTAACGCAGGAGGCGTTATTAACGTAGCTGATGAGCTAGTCGGATATAACCGTGAGCGTGCCCTGAAAAAAGTTGAAGGTATTTATGATAATATTGAAAAGGTAGTTGAAATCTCAAAGCGAGATGGCATTCCAACCTATCTAGCAGCAGATCGCTTAGCTGAAGAAAGAATTGAAAAGCTGCGTCGTTCACGCAGTCAATTTTTACAAAATGGACAGCATATTTTAAGTAGACGTCATACGCGCTAATGTTTGAGCTGAAGGCTAGGCAAAAGGAATAAATGAAATCCTTTCGACCTAGCCTTCGTTTATGAGAATGATAAGGTAGGAGGACATGTGTTGGATATGCACGAATATCGAATGCTGATAATAAATCCGGGTTCAACGTCCACAAAAATTGGCGTATTTCACAACGATAAACCAATTTTTGATCGAACAATCCGCTACGATTCACAGCAAATGAATCAGTTTGAGACGATATATGCACAGTATGAGTTCCGTAAAAACTCGATTTTAGAGGCACTTGATGAAGAAGGGATTAATTTATCTAAATTAAGTGCAGTATGTGGAAGAGGAGGGCTTTTACGCCCGATTGAAGGCGGCACATACGAAGTAAATCAAGCCATGCTCAAAGATTTAAAAGACGGTTATGCCGGCCATCATGCTTCAAATTTAGGCGGGATTTTAGCTTTTGAGATTGCATCTGGATTAAATATACCAGCGTACATTGTTGATCCAGTGGTGGTAGATGAGCTAAGTGACATCGCTCGTATCTCAGGAACTCCTTTTATGGAAAGGAAAAGCATCTTTCACGCGCTGAATCAAAAATCGGTTGCTCGAAAAGTGGCTAAAGAAATGAATAGCACATATGAACAAATGAACGTTATTGTTACCCATATGGGTGGAGGCATTACAGTCGGAGTTCACCAACGCGGAAAAGTAATTGATGTGAACAATGGCCTGCACGGTGACGGTCCTTTTAGTCCAGAGCGCGCTGGCGGTGTACCGGTTGGTGAATTAGTTCGTCTTTGCTTTTCAGGTCAGTATTACCGCGAGGAGATTATGAAAATGCTTGTAGGGAAAGGCGGGCTTGTCGGTTATTTGGGCACATCTGACGTGCAGAAAGTCGAAGCGCTAGTGAAAAATGGAAACGAAAAAGCTAAGCTTATCTACGAAGCAATGGCTTATCAAATTTCGAAGGAAATTGGAGCTGCCAGTACGGTATTGCATGGAAAAGTAGATGCCATTATTTTAACGGGAGGCATTGCTTATTCAAAAGCGTTTGTTGAGCTGATTATTAATCATGTAAAGTGGATTGCAGATGTCATTGTTTATCCTGGAGAAAATGAGCTTCAAGCGCTAGCTGAAGGGGCTCTCCGAGTGCTTACAGGTGAAGAAGAAGTGAAGGAATATAAAGGCGCTTAATAGCGTTTGCAGAAAGGTGTGAAGCAGTGTGGCAAAAGAATATGATTTGGTCATTCTCGGCGGTGGAACCGGAGGGTACGTAGCAGCTATTCGTGCCTCTCAGTTAGGTCTATCGGTAGCGGTTGTAGAAAAAAATAAGTTAGGCGGCACATGCCTGCACGCAGGGTGTATCCCAAGCAAAGCTTTACTAAGAAGTGCAGAAGTCTACCAAACGGCTAAGAAAAGCAGTGAATTTGGCGTAGAAACGTCCAATGTGCTATTGAACTATGCACGTGTACAAGAACGAAAGTCAGAAATTGTTTCACAGTTACATAATGGTGTTAAACAGCTAATGAAAAAAGGTAAAATTGACGTATATGAAGGAATTGGACGTATTTTAGGACCTTCTATTTTTTCTCCTATGCCAGGAACTATCTCTGTCGAATTAAAAAGCGGTGAAGAAAACGAAATGCTTATTCCAAAGAATGTAATTGTCGCAACCGGGTCTCGTCCTAGAACATTACCTGGTCTAACGATTGACGGAGAGAAAGTAATTACTTCAGATGAAGCATTAAAGATGGAAACACTTCCTGCTTCTATTATTATTGTGGGAGGCGGTGTCATTGGAATTGAATGGGCGTCAATGCTCACAGATTTTGATGTTGATGTAACGGTTGTGGAATACAGCGATCGAATTTTACCAACAGAAGATCAAGATATCTCCCGTGAAATGACGAAGCTTTTAAAAGCAAAAGGAGTTAACATTATTACTTCTGCTAAAGTAATGGCTGATACACTGTCTATTGATGGTCAGGTGAAAATTTCCGCTCAAGTAGGAGACGATATGCAAGAATATGAAGCAGAAAAGCTGCTTGTATCTGTAGGGCGTCAAGCGAATGTCGAAGGAATTGGTCTCGAGAATACCGATATTGTAGTAGAAAACGGTGTGATTGCCACAAATGATTTTTATCAAACGAAAGAATCTCATATCTACGCAATTGGAGATGTGATTGGCGGACTGCAGCTTGCACATGTAGCTTCTCACGAAGGAATTGTAGCTGTGGAGCATTTACATGGTGAAAAGCCTTTGAAGATTGATTATACAACAATCTCTAAATGCGTATACAGCAGCCCGGAGGCAGCGAGTGTAGGATTAACAGAACAAGAAGCAAAACAGCAAGGGTTTCAGCTGAAGGTTGGAAAGTTTCCGTTTAAGGCCGTTGGAAAAGCTCTTGTATATGGAGAGGCAGAGGGGTTTGTTAAAATTATTGCTGATGCCGACACAAATGATGTCCTTGGTGTGCATATGATTGGACCTCACGTGACGGATATGATCTCTGAAGCAGGTCTTGCAAAGGTATTGGATGCTACACCATGGGAAATTGCTCATACCATTCATCCTCACCCTAGCCTTTCAGAAGCGATGGGAGAAGCTTCATTAGCTGTAGATGGAAAAGCGATTCATTTTTGATGATTAAAGGAGGTTTAAACATGACAAAAAACCGTCATGAATCATTAGGATTAACTGATGAACAAGTACTTGAAATGTACCGCACTATGCTGCTTGCACGAAAAATTGATGAGCGTATGTGGCTATTAAATCGTGCAGGGAAGGTGCCTTTTGTTATTTCATGTCAAGGTCAGGAAGCCGCTCAAGTTGGCGCAGCTTTTGCCTTAAATAGAGAGAATGATTACATATTACCTTATTACCGCGATCTGGGTGTTGTGCTAGCATTTGGAATGACTGCGCGCGATTTAATGCTTTCTGGGTTTGCTAAAGCAGAAGATCCAAACTCAGGAGGTCGTCAAATGCCAGGTCACTTTGGCCATAAGGAAAAGCGAATTGTAACAGGATCTTCTCCAGTTACAACACAGGTGCCTCATGCAGTAGGAATCGCTTTAGCAGGACGACTGGAGAAAAAAGACTTAGTAACGTTTGTGACGTTTGGAGAAGGATCTTCTAACCAAGGAGATTTCCATGAAGGCGCGAACTTTGCAGGTGTTCATAAGCTTCCTGTTATCTTTATGTGTGAAAATAACAAGTATGCGATTTCTGTTCCGGTTGAAAAGCAGCTAGGATGCGCAAAAGTATCTGATCGTGCAATTGGATATGGTATGCCAGGCTACACAATTGATGGAAACGATGTCCTTGAAGTATACCGAGTGGTAAAAGAAGCAAGAGATCGTGCATCCAGAGGAGAAGGACCTACTCTTATTGAAACTGTTTCAGAGCGTTTGACTGCCCATTCAAGTGATGACGATGATCGTGCATATCGCGGAGCAGAAGAATTGTCTGAAGCTAAAAAGAGCGATCCGCTTGCGTACTTTGCGACTTATTTAAAAGAGGTTAACGTGTTAACCGATGAACGAGAAAAACAAATGCTTGATGATATTATGAACATCGTTAATGATGCAACAGATTATGCTGAAAACGCTCCTTATGCAGAAGCGGAATCGGCTTTAAAATACGTGTACGGTGAGTAAGGAGGAGAACATATGCCGGTTATTTCATATATTGATGCAGTAACAATGGCCATTCGTGAAGAAATGGAAAGAGATTCCCGCGTGTTTGTATTAGGAGAAGACGTAGGGAAAAAAGGCGGCGTATTTAAAGCAACCAACGGACTATACGAACAGTTCGGGGAAGAAAGAGTCATTGACACGCCTCTTGCAGAGTCTGCTATTGCAGGGGTAGGAATCGGAGCGGCAATGTACGGCATGCGTCCGATTGCTGAAATGCAATTTGCTGATTTTATTATGCCCGCAGTCAATCAAATTGTGTCAGAAGCAGCGAAAATTCGCTATCGTTCTAATAATGATTGGAGTTGTCCAATTACAATTCGAGCTCCTTACGGCGGCGGAGTTCACGGTGCTCTTTATCATTCTCAATCTGTTGAAGCACTATTTGCCAATACGCCAGGGTTAAAGATTGTGATGCCTTCTACGCCTTATGACGTAAAGGGATTATTAAAAGCAGCTATTCGTGATGATGATCCAGTTCTTTTCTTTGAGCATAAGCGTGCGTATCGTTTGATTAAAGGAGAAGTCCCTGAAGATGATTATGTACTTCCGATTGGCAAAGCAGATGTAAAGAGAGAAGGAGACGACATCACGGTTATTACATATGGTCTTTGTGTACACTTTGCTCTTCAAGCTGCTGAAAAACTGGAAGCAGACGGTATTTCAGCACACATCTTAGATTTAAGAACGGTCTATCCGCTTGATAAAGAAGCTATTATTGAAGCAGCATCTAAAACAGGTAAAGTACTGCTTTTAACGGAAGACAACAAAGAAGGCAGCATCATGAGCGAAGTAGCAGCTATTATTGCTGAACACTGCTTATTCGATTTAGATGCGCCAATTAAGCGCCTTGCTGGCCCTGATGTTCCAGCTATGCCGTATGCACCAACAATGGAAAAATATTTTATGGTCAATCCAGATAAAGTAGAAAAAGCAATGAGAGAATTAGCTCAATTTTAAAAGGAGTTGTATCAATTGGCTATTGAAAAAATTACGATGCCGCAGCTCGGTGAAAGTGTAACAGAAGGTACAATTAGCAAATGGCTCGTTTCTGTTGGAGATCACGTAAATAAGTACGACCCGTTAGCTGAAGTCATGACGGATAAAGTAAATGCTGAAGTGCCTTCTTCTTTTAGTGGAACAATTAAAGAGTTAATTGTAGCTGAAGATGATACTTTGCCTGTAGGAGAAGTGATTTGTTTAATTGAAGTAGAAGGAACTGTACCTCAAAAAGAACAGAAAACGTCTGATAAGACTGTAGAAGAATCAGCGTCAAAAACAGCGGACAGTCAATCCAATAAAAGTCGATACTCTCCAGCTGTTATGCGTCTGTCACAAGAGCATAATATTAATTTAGATACCGTGACAGGAACAGGGGCGGGCGGCCGCATTACGAGAAAAGATATTTTAGCTGTTATTGAAAAAGGCGGAGCTGCTGAAGTGAAAGAAACACCTGCATCAACAGTTCAGCCAGAAGCACCTGTAGCGGCAGCTGCTCCAAAAACGCAGCAGCCCGCGCCGGTTGTGTCTGCAGCAGGAGATCAAGAAATCCCTGTTACAGGCGTGCGTAAAGCTATTGCAGCAAATATGCTTCGCAGCAAGCACGAAATTCCGCATGCATGGACAATGGTTGAAGTTGATGTAACGAACTTAGTTTCTTATCGTGATGCATTAAAGACGGACTTCAAACAAAAAGAAGGTTTTAACTTAACGTATTTTGCGTTCTTCGTAAAAGCAGTGGCTCAAGCTTTAAAAGAATTCCCTCAAATGAATTCAATGTGGGCAGGAGACCGTATTGTTCAGAAAAAGGACATTAATGTATCGATTGCTGTTGCAACAGACGATGCTTTATTTGTGCCGGTTATTAAACAAGCCGATGAAAAGACAATCAAAGGCATTGCGCGTGAAATTACAGAGCTCGCGCAAAAAGTTCGTACGGGTTCATTGAAGTCTGAAGACATGCAGGGCGGAACGTTTACTGTTAACAACACTGGATCATTTGGTTCCGTTCAATCAATGGGGATTATTAATTACCCGCAAGCGGCTATTTTACAAGTAGAATCTATTGTAAAACGTCCGGTTATTATTGATAACATGATTGCTGTTCGAGATATGGTTAACTTATGTTTATCACTTGATCACCGCGTGTTAGACGGCTTGGTGTGCGGCAGATTCTTGGCAAGAGTTAAAGAGATTTTAGAATCTACTTCTAAAGAGAATACGTCCGTCTATTAAAACAGAGGCTGACACAAAAATATTTTAGCTGAAGGAAGATCCGAACGATGAATTGAGATTCTTGAAAGAGAATCCAACTCGTTCGGATTTTTTTATGGTGATGGTAAACGTAGGTTAATTATGTCCCGGTCCCTTTTTATTTTGAAGCAATGATTGAACAATTTGTAAAAGATGTATTAAAATAAAAGAAGAATCATCAAACTTCAAAGTGTAATCATCTCGGTTTAGCAGGCAGCTATTAACTGTAAAGGGGCATGGAAATGAAAACAAATACATTATCATTTCATGAATTTACACGTACACCTAAAGAAGATTGGGCACAGGAAGTTAGCAAAAATACCGCGACCTCTTCAAAAGAAACGTTGGAAAACATCTTTTTGAAACCGCTTTATTTCGAAAGTGATACGGCACATTTAGACTACTTACAGCAGAGTCCGGCGGGAATAGATTGTTTAAGAGGAGCCGGTAAAGAATCATACATACTAGGGGAATGGGAAATCACCCAAAAAATCGACTTATCTTCTATTAAAGAAAGCAATAAACTTCTTTTACACAGTTTGAGAAATGGACAAAATACGGCCGCTTTTACGTGCAGTGAAGCAATGAGGCAAGGGAAAGACGTTGATGAAGCAACTGAAGCTGAAGTAGCATCAGGCGCTACAATTTCTACTTTAGAGGATGTTGCTCATTTGTTTCAGCATGTAGCTCTTGAAGCGGTGCCTTTATTTTTAAATACGGGATGTACTTCCGTTCCGCTTCTTTCGTTTCTAAAAGCATACTGTGCTGATCATAACTTTAATATGAGACAGCTAAAAGGAACGGTTGGAATGGATCCGCTCGGCACCCTTGCTGAATATGGAAGAGTTCCACTTTCTACTCGAGATTTATACGATCATTTAGCTTACGCAACGCGTTTGGCTCACAGTAATGTTCCAGAGCTCAAAACGATCATTGTATCAAGCATTCCTTACCATAACAGCGGTGCAAACGCTGTTCAAGAACTAGCTTATATGCTTGCTACAGGGGTGCAGTATATTGATGAATGCATAAAACGCGGTTTGTCCTTACATCAAGTTTTACCTCACATGACCTTTTCTTTTTCAGTTAGCTCACATTTATTTATGGAAATATCCAAACTTCGTGCTTTTCGCATGCTTTGGGCAAATGTGGTTCGTGCTTTTGATGACACGGCCGTTTCAGTGCCGTTTATCCATACAGAAACGTCACATCTTACACAGTCTAAAGAAGACATGTATACAAATGCATTAAGGAGCACGGTTCAAGCATTTGCTTCTATTGTAGGAGGAGCGGATAGTCTGCATATTGAGCCATATGATTCCGTCACATCTTCATCTTCTCAGTTCGCTCATCGCCTTGCCCGTAACACTCACTTAATTTTGCAGCACGAAACACATATATCAAAAGTAATGGATCCTGCCGGAGGCTCTTGGTACGTTGAAGCCTACACACATGAATTAATGACAAAAGCTTGGGAGTTATTTGGAAACATTGAAGACCACGGCGGAATGGAAGAAGCTTTAAAACAAGGGCGAATTCAAGATGAAGTTGAACAAATGAAAGTAAAAAGACAAGAGAATATAGAGTGCCGAATTGAGCGCTTGATCGGAGTCACACACTATGCTCCTAAGCAACAGGATGTATCTCAAGGGATAAAAAGCACGCCGTTTAGAAAAGAAGAAATAAAAATGGATAAATACAGTGATCAGAACACTTCGGAATTTTCATCAAATCTTTCCCTAGAGGATTATACAAAGCTAGCATCTAAAGGGGTAACAGCAGGGTGGATGCTAAAACAAATGGCGAAGCAGACACAGCCTGACAGTGTTGTGCCGCTCACTAAGTGGAGAGCAGCAGAGAAGTTTGAAAAAATACGGGTTTATACAAAGGGAATGAGCATTGGCATTATGGAGCTCACCGATCCTAACAGCCGTAAAAAAGCTGAGATTGCCCGGTCTTTATTTGAAAGTGCAGGCTTTGCGTGTGAAACAATTAAAAACATAGATTCCTATGTCGAGATAGCAGATTGGATGAATGAACAAAAGCACGAAGCATATGTGATCTGTGGAAGTGATGAACTTGTGGAAAAGCTCTTAACAAAAGCGATGACGTATTTTGAGGAAGATTCCGTTTATGTGTACGTAGTAGGGGAAGAACATGTATCACGCAAAACGCAGTGGCAGCAAAAAGGTGTAATGAGCGTCATACATCCTAAGACGAATGTTATTCAATGCGTTAAGAAGTTATTATGTGCTTTGGAGGTAGAAGTTCATGTATAAAAAGCCTTCTTTTTCTAATATTCCATTATCATTTTCAAAGCAGCAAAGGGAAGATGACGTGACTCAAAGTTCATTCACTGCTTTTCAAACAAATGAACAAATTGAATTAAAATCAGTATATACAAAAAAAGACAGAGATAGCCTCGATTTTATTCACTTTGCACCTGGTGTCCCACCGTTTGTGAGAGGACCGTATGCAACGATGTATGTGAATCGGCCTTGGACTATTAGGCAGTATGCAGGATACTCAACGGCGGAGGAAAGCAATGCCTTTTACCGCCGAAACCTAGCTGCTGGACAGAAAGGGCTGTCTGTTGCTTTTGATCTTGCTACCCACCGCGGCTACGACTCTGATCATCCAAGAGTTGTTGGAGATGTAGGGAAAGCAGGTGTGGCAATTGATTCAATGATAGATATGAAGCAGCTGTTTGAAGGGATTCCGCTTGATCAAATGTCCGTGTCGATGACAATGAACGGGGCGGTGCTTCCTATTTTAGCTTTCTACATCGTAACAGCTGAAGAACAAGGCGTAAAAAAAGAAAAGCTGGCTGGAACGATTCAAAATGATATTTTAAAAGAATATATGGTGCGCAATACGTATATTTATCCTCCTGAGATGTCAATGCGAATCATTGCGGATATTTTTAAATATACAGCGGAGTACATGCCGAAATTTAACAGTATCAGTATATCAGGCTATCATATGCAAGAAGCAGGTGCTCCAGCAGACTTAGAGCTTGCTTATACGCTTGCAGATGGACTTGAATATGTACGAACCGGCTTGAAAGCGGGAATTACAATTGACGCATTTGCTCCGAGGCTATCCTTTTTCTGGGCAATTGGAATGAACTATTTTATGGAAGTAGCGAAAATGAGAGCAGGGAGGCTGCTGTGGGCAAAATTAATGAAGCAGTTTGAGCCGGATAACCCTAAATCTCTAGCTCTTAGAACGCATTCTCAAACGTCCGGATGGAGCTTAACGGAGCAGGATCCATTTAATAATGTTATTAGAACATGCGTCGAAGCTCTGGCTGCAGTATCAGGACATACGCAGTCGCTTCATACAAACGCACTGGATGAAGCGATTGCTCTTCCAACTGATTTTTCAGCTAGAATTGCCCGAAATACGCAGCTTTATTTACAAAATGAAACGGAGATTTGTTCCGTTATTGATCCTTGGGGAGGCTCTTATTATGTGGAATCATTAACGAATGAATTAATGATAAAAGCGTGGAAGCACCTTGAAGAAATAGAGCAGCTCGGCGGAATGACAAAAGCAATAGAAGCAGGCGTACCTAAAATGAAGATAGAAGAAGCCGCTGCGCGCAGACAAGCAAGAATAGACTCGCAGGCAGAAATTATTGTAGGTGTGAATCAGTTTCAGCCGGAGCAAGAAGAACCGCTTGATATTCTTGATATTGATAACACAGCAGTTCGAATGAAGCAGCTGGAAAAGTTAAAGAAAATACGCAGTGAACGTAACGAACAAGCGGTAATCGAAGCGCTTAATCGACTGACCAATTGTGCCAAAACAGGTGAAGGGAATCTCCTTGCTTTTGCGGTTGAAGCTGCGAGAGCTAGAGCTACACTAGGTGAAATTTCAGAAGCTATTGAGAAAGTGGCTGGAAGACATCAGGCTACTTCTAAGTCAGTCAGCGGGATATACAGTGCGGAGTTTGTACATCGAGATCAAATCGAAGAAGTTCGAAAGCTCACGGCTGAATTTTTAGAGGAAGAAGGAAGACGCCCAAGAATTTTAGTCGCAAAAATGGGGCAAGACGGGCATGACAGAGGATCGAAAGTCATTTCAACAGCCTTTGCTGATCTTGGATTTGATGTTGATATCGGTCCTTTATTTCAAACGCCTCAAGAAACAGCAAGGCAAGCTGTAGAAAACGACGTACATGTGATTGGCATAAGTTCTTTGGCAGCCGGGCATAAAACGTTACTGCCGCAGCTTGTTGATGAGTTAAAGAAATTAGAGCGCGACGATATCGTTGTTATTGTCGGAGGCGTTATTCCTAAACAAGACTACTCATTTCTTTTAGAACACGGGGCTTCTGCAATCTTTGGACCTGGAACAGTAATCCCAAAAGCGGCCGTTTCCGTTTTATATGAAATAAAGAAACGGTTAGAAGAATAGTTGGTGAAGACAATTGGTGAAATTAAAAACGGTACAAGATTATAAACAAGGGCTGCTTGAAGGAAAAAGAACAGCGTTAGCTCAAGCTATTACTTTAATTGAAAGTAAAGCGCCCAAGCATAAAGTAATAGCACAACAGCTGATTAAAGAAATCTATCCTCATACGGGGCATTCAGTGCGCATCGGTTTTACAGGCGTACCCGGAGCAGGAAAAAGTACGCTGATTGACAAATTTGGGTCGTACCTATGCAAAAATGGCCATTCCGTTGCAGTTTTGGCAGTCGATCCAAGCAGTACCTTGTCTGGAGGAAGTATTTTAGGAGATAAAACGAGAATGGAGCTTCTTACCAAACAAGAGAACGCTTTTGTCCGTCCTTCACCTTCTCAAGGAACGCTTGGAGGTGTTCATCTTAAAACGAGAGAAGCCATTTTTCTTTGTGAAGCGGCTGGGTATAACATCATATTTGTCGAAACGATGGGCGTTGGCCAAGGTGAAATGATTGTAAAAGAGATGGTAGACTTCTTTGTTCTGCTTGCTTTAACCGGAGCAGGAGATGATTTGCAAGGAATTAAAAAAGGGCTGCTTGAATGGGTTAATTTGATTTGTGTAAATAAAGCAGACGGGGATAACCGGCTAAAAGCAGAAGTGACTGCAAAAGAATACGAAAGCGTCATCGGTTTCCTTCACGGTCATTCTGAAGGGTGGAACCCACAGGTCATCACAACTTCTGCTTATGAAGAAGCATCATTTCAAGACTTGTGGAAAATAATTTGTAACTATAAGGAATGGATGAATAAAAATGATCTGTTTTATACAGTAAGACAAAAGCAAATGAAGGCATGGTTACAAGCAAGTGTTAATGAATATTTACAAGAATCATTTTATGAACATCCTTTAGTTAAGCAAACGTTAGGGGATGTTGAAAAACAAATGATGACGGGAGATGTCACAATGGCTGAAGCTCTCGAACACTTAATTAAAACCTACCAGCAGGCGATGAAGGAAATATAAAAAAGGATCCTGCATTTTATGCGGATC
Organism: Priestia sp. 10L35; assembly: GCF_056395685.1. Taxonomy (NCBI): domain Bacteria; kingdom Bacillati; phylum Bacillota; class Bacilli; order Caryophanales; family Bacillaceae; genus Priestia; species Priestia sp. 10L35. Next base: position 459,456 of record NZ_JBFTKA010000001.1, read on the forward strand.
CTTCTACACTAGGGAGTTAAGAGTATGGTTTTCTAGCTGTGAAAATAGTATCACCATTTCTTTTCTTGTTTAATCTTGATTACCAAGAAAAAATGAGTCAAAGCAATCGCCTTTTTAGTTTTCGTTTGCTATGATAAAGAATAGATAGCAAAAGGGAGGTATGAAAATGAATATCGATTTTAACTTGTTTATGAACGACGTTGTTCGTCAAGCCCGTAAAGAAATTACAGCTGCTGGTTATACAGAATTAACGACGGCTGAAGCGGTAGATGAAACGTTTAAAAAGCCTGGTACAACGCTTGTAATGGTGAATTCAGTCTGTGGTTGTGCAGGAGGTATTGCAAGACCTGCTGCAGCGCACGCTGTACATTATGATAAACGTCCAACAAACTTGGTTACAGTATTTGCTGGGCAAGATAAAGAAGCAACTGCACGTGCACGCGAATACTTTGAAGGTTATCCGCCTTCATCTCCATCTTTCGCCTTATTAAAAGACGGAAAAATTATCACAATGGTAGAGCGTCACGAAATTGAAGGCCATGAGCCAATGTCAGTTGTGATGAAGCTGCAAGAAGCATTCGAACAGCACTGTGAAGAAGTGTAAGAGAGAAGCCGTTTTGAACGGCTTCTTTTTTTATGCGTTTTTTTACCTATCTGTATGCAGGCTTTCTAACGAGTGGAAAATGTTGAGAAAAGGTATTTTCAAATAGTGAAACTTATATTTAAAAAAGATATTGCATATTTATAATGTTGTGTTAAAATACATTTATATGAATATATATTTAAATTTCGACATTTACTTGCAATAGCAAAAAACTTATTTCATAATATTATTAATTTTTAAAAAATAATGTAAGGAATAAACTAGGGGGAACGAAGATGAAATTGAAGAAGTGGTTATCGGTAACGGCAATTGGTCTTTTAACAGCAGGCGTTTTAGCTGCATGCGGAGCAGGAGAAGGAACGTCTAATGGCGGAGCAAGCAGCGACGACAAAGATAAAAAAGTACTAGTAATGGGAACATCAGCAGATTACCCACCATTTGAATATATTGATACGGCAAAAGGTGATAGTGAAGCAATCGGATTTGACGTAGATTTAGCAAAAACAATCGGTAAAAAGTTAGGCTATGACGTACAGGTGAAGGATATGGAATTTGGCGGATTAATTCCAGCTTTACAATCTAATAAAGTCGATTTAGTTTTAGCTGGTATGACGCCAACTGAAAAGCGTAAAAAGAACGTGGACTTCTCAGACGTATATTATGAAGCAAAAAACATGATTGTATCGAAGAAAGATGCGCCAATTAAAAATGCAGAAGAACTAAAAGGAAAAACAGTCGGTGTACAAACTTCTTCTATTCAAGCAGACGAAGCAAAAGAAATTGCAAAAGAAGTTGACGGAGTAAATGTAACAACGCGTGACCGTATTCCAGAACTAATTCAAGAAATGAAATCAAATCGTATCGATGCAGCGATTATTGAAGATACAGTAGCTAAAGGATATGTGAATAAAGACAAAAGCTTGCAAATGTCTGATACAGGGCGTCCAGATTCAAGTAAAGGATCAGCAATCGCATTTCCTAAAGACAGCAAGCTAACGAATGACTTTAACCGTGAATTAAAGAAAATGAAAGAAAACGGTGAATTAGATAAATTAATCGTTAAGTGGTTTGACAACCAAAAATAAGAATGATAGTTAGAGAGGAATGGAACTAGGCATGAATTTGGATTTTTCGCAAATCGTGCCTTCTATGCCTTATATTTTAAAAGGGATAGGGGTAACGATACAGATAGTCCTAGCTTCAGCAATTTTAGGGTTTGTGCTGGGAGTTATTTTATCTTTATGTAAAATCAGCCGCAATAAACCTCTTCAATGGTTTGCGGATGCATATACGTCCGTGTTTCGCGGAACACCGCTAGTACTGCAATTATTATTAATATACTTTGGATTACCTCAGCTGCTCGGGTTTGATATTGCCCCGTTTCCAGCGGCCGTTGCTGCGTTCGGGCTAAACTCTGCAGCATATATATCTGAAATTATTCGCGCTGGTATTTTAGCTGTTGATAAAGGACAGCGTGAAGCGGCATTAGCGTTAGGAATTCCTTATCGCCGCATGATGGGACAAATTATTTTGCCACAGGCACTTAAAAATATTTTACCTGCTTTAATGAATGAGTTCATTACATTAACAAAGGAATCAGCTATCGTTACAGTTATCGGAGCACTCGACATTATGCGACGTGCTTACATTGTAGGTGGAGAAAAATTCGCCTACCTTGAACCGTTAATTTTTGCAGGGTTGATTTATTATGTAATGGTAATGGGCTTAACGCTCCTTGGTAAAGCAGTCGAGAGGAGAATGAGAAAAGGTGATTAATGTTGAAAATCTACACAAATCATTTGGTAAAAATGAAGTTTTAAAAGGTATTTCAACTACGATTAAAGAAAAAGAAGTCGTGGCTGTTATTGGCCCTTCTGGTTCTGGTAAATCTACTTTTTTACGCTGTATGAACCTGCTTGAAGAACCGACGAGCGGAGTCGTTTCAATTAACGGTCAAGTGATTACAGATAAAAAAACAAACATTATGCGTGTGCGTGAAAACGTAGGAATGGTATTTCAGCATTTTCACTTGTTTCCACATATGACAGTGCTTGAAAATTTGACGTATGCTCCGATGACGGTAAAAGGCGTGTCAAGAGAAACGGCTGTTGCTAAAGGCAAAGAATTACTCCAAAAAGTGGGACTTTCTCAAAAAGCCAACGAGTTTCCAAGTCGCTTATCGGGTGGTCAAAAGCAGCGTGTAGCTATTGCCAGAGCACTGGCAATGGAGCCGAAAGTGATGCTGTTTGACGAACCAACATCAGCATTGGATCCAGAGATGGTAAAAGAAGTACTAGATGTAATGAAGTCGCTAACAGAAACAGGAATGACGATGGTCATTGTAACGCATGAAATGGGATTTGCACGAGAAGTAGCGGATCGTGTGCTGTTTTTAGACGGCGGTGTTCTTGTTGAAGATGCGCCTCCGGCTGAATTTTTCTCAGCGCCTAAAAGCAAGCGTGCTAAAGATTTCTTAGAAAAGATTTTATAATAAAAAAGTGCAGGAAGAGTACGATCTTTTCTGCACTTTTTTTATTGGAATTTATACGGTAAAGCAAGATTTAAGGTTGTGTTATTTTTCTATTCGTGTTAATAAAGAATAGAGTATTTTATCACACTAAAAAGAAACCAACATGTAGGAGTCTAGAAAATGAAATTTAAAATTGGGTACCGGACAATTAAAACAGCCGTCGGTACATCACTGGCTATTATTATAGCTCAGTTCTTTCACCTCGAGTTTTTTGTATCAGCTGGAATTATCACCATTTTGTGCATTCAAAATTCAAAGAAAAAATCGTTGCGAAGTGCAAGCGATCGTTTTATTGCTTGTTCTTTATCCATTCTGTTTTCGTTTATATTCTTTGAAGGGATTGCTTATCATCCACTTGTTATAGGACTAATGCTGCTTTTGTTTATCCCGGTTACGGTTATATTCAAAGTTAATGCAGGCATTGTTACAAGCTCCGTTATTTTGCTTCATATTTACTCCAAAGGCAATATGACATGGGGAATCGTCTTTAATGAACTTGGCTTAATTGTAATTGGGATAGGTGTTGCCCTGCTTGTGAATTTATACATGCCAAGTTTAGATCAAGAGCTTCGCACGTATCAGCAAGAAATTGAAGAGAATTTCCGGTCGATGTTAAAAGAAATTGCCCTGTATCTCAGAACCAATGACAGCAGTTGGGACGGTAAGGAAATTGCAGATACGGTAAAAATTTTAGAAAAAGCAAAAAGCCTTGCGTTTCGTGATGTAGAAAATCATTTTGTGCGTGGGGAAAACTATTATTACCGCTATTTTAAAATTCGTGAAAAACAGCTTGAAATTATTGAGCGAACGCTTCCTCTCATTACCGCTATTGATTTGGTCGTAGAACAGCGCTACATGATTGCCGATTTCATTGAAGAATTAAGTCTATCCATCCACCCCGGTAATACAGCAAAATTATTTTTAGCCAAACTTCAGCATTTACGAGAAGCGTTTGCAGAGATGCCGCTTCCCAAAACGCGGGAAGAGTTTGAAGCGCGTGCCGATTTACTGCACGTAGTCAAAGAAATTGAACAATATTTGGTTATTAAACAAACCTTAAAAATAAGTTAAACAGTATGCATGTTGTTTATCTTGCTTACGAACACTAAACAAGACAAGAGATATCTCTCTTGTCTTTTATTTAGGACTAACGTAAGGTGGTGGATTACGTGCATGTGTTTGCTTTTATCCTTTTACTACTATCTCCGGTTTGGCCATTAGGAGAAACTCCGTTGCCAAATGATCCTTATATTATTATTAATAAACAAAGCAATGAGCTTGCTTATATTCAAAATAAAGAAATTAAACAAATTATTAAAGTAGCAACGGGGAAAACAGTTAATCTGACGCCCGAAGGGGAGTTCACGGTAACAGTAAAAGCTGTTAATCCTTATTATCGGAGAAGTAATATTGAAGGAGGCGCTCCTCAAAATCCTCTAGGTGTAAGGTGGATTGGGTTTGATGCAAGAGAGACTGACGGACGTATTTATGGCATTCATGGTACAAATCAGCCGGATTCCATCGGTAAATATGTATCGAATGGCTGTATTCGCGTAGAAAATCGTGAAGTAAGCCATTTATATGATCAAGTCCCGTTAGGTACAAAAGTATGGATTGTATCTACAGATCAATCTTTTGAAGAGTTAGCCGCTCAAAAAGGCATTGTGAATATACAGCAAAAGACTGGTGACTAGTCACCAGTCTTTTTTATATGTTTGCATTGCACAAAGAAGCAGCAGCGCATCTATGTTTTTAGTCATCAGTCTCGATTAAAACCACATGGCAAGTCCCGCTAAAAGCGTAGATATTAACATGACAAGAAGCATTAAAAACACAATGGTTTTTTGGATTTTCTTATTAGACATACAACCAAAGTCCTCCTACACGTTTTTTTCCTATTTTACATGTCTTCCGCTGCTTAGACAAGCAACTTTCTGTAGATACGCGAGCAGGAGATTTCTTTTGTTTTCAAGAATATGTGTAAATGAAAACGCTTTTTTAAAAGAGGTGAGAAAGTGATAAAAGGAATTGATCACATAGGAATAGCTGTAAAATCAATTGAAGGCAGCCTCCCGTTTTATGAAAAGGTATTAGGACTGTCTCTATTAAAAGTAGAAGAAGTAGAAGAACAAGGCGTAAAAGTTGCTTTTATTCAGTGCGGCAACGTAAAAATTGAATTATTAGAGCCGCTCTTTGAAGACAGTGCGGTCGGTGCGTTTATCAAAAAGAGAGGTGAAGGTCTTCATCATGTTGCTTTAGGTGTGCGCACGATTGAAGAACGGATTAACGAGTTAAAGGAAAAGGGTGTGCAAATGATTGACGATGTTCCGCGCAAAGGCGCAGGGGAAGCATCCATTGCTTTTTTGCATCCAAAGTCAGCAAACGGTGTTCTTTATGAGCTCTGTGAAAAAACACTAGAGGAGGAGAAGAAACATGGTTGACATTTATGATAAATTAAATGAATTGTACGATAAGCGCCGAAAGATCGAGTTAGGCGGTGGAGACGAAAAAATTGAAAAACAGCACCATAAAGGAAAACTAACGGCACGCGAACGAATTGAAATTCTTTTGGATGAACATACATTTGTCGAATTAAATCCGTTTATTGAACATCGGTGTGCAGATTTCAGTATGAATAATCAAGTAGGACCAGGAGACGGGGTAGTAACAGGTTACGGCAAGGTAAACGGTCGCTCAGTCTATTTGTTTTCACAAGATTTTACAGTATTTGGAGGCGCGTTAGGTGAAATGCATGCTAAAAAAATTGCGCACGTAATGGACTTAGCGGCTAAAACAGGCGTACCGTTTATTGGGTTAAATGATTCAGGCGGGGCTCGTATTCAAGAGGGCGTCATGTCTCTCGATGGATACGGTCATATTTTTTATCGAAATGCCATTTATTCGGGTGTCATGCCTCAAATATCTGTTATTATGGGTCCTTGTGCAGGCGGGGCCGTTTACTCACCGGCGATTACGGACTTTGTTTTTATGGTAGAAGAAACAAGTCAAATGTTCATTACAGGACCAAAAGTAATTGAAACGGTAACGGGAGAAAGCATTTCCTCTGAAAATCTTGGAGGAGCAGCTGTTCATAACGAAATTAGCGGTAATGCCCATTTTAGAGGCGCAACAGAACAAGAGGTGCTAGAACAAGTACGAACGCTCTTAAGCTATCTTCCTCAGTCTAGCCAAGAGCAGCCTCCTTTAGCCTCAAAGGCAGAGTCTGATCATTATCGTCCGGATTTATTAGACGTTGTCCCGTTTGATGCCGTGCGCCCTTACGATGTGCGTCAAGTCATTCACCAAGTAGTGGACGAGCACTCATTTTTTGAAGTGCAAAAAGACTTTGCAAGAAATATTGTCATTGGTTTTGCCCGCATAGATGGAAAAGTTGTCGGACTTGTGTGTAACCAGCCTAAAGTAATGGCAGGCAGTTTAGATATTAACTCCTCAGATAAAGCAGCAAGGTTTATTCGATTTTGCGATTCATTTAATATCCCACTTATTACATTTGAAGATGTTACAGGTTTTTTCCCAGGTATCAAGCAGGAACATGGCGGAATTATACGTCATGGTGCTAAAATTTTATATGCATACTCCGAAGCTACCGTTCCGAAAATCACGGTGATTTTGCGAAAGGCGTACGGCGGTGCATACGTAGCTTTAAATAGTAAATCGATTGGAGCGGACCTTGTGTATTCGTGGCCCAATGCCGAAATCGCTGTTATGGGTCCTCAAGGTGCTGCAAATATTATCTTTGCAAACGACATTCGAGGCAGCGAAAACCCAGATGAAACAAGACATGAAAAAATTGAACAGTATCGCGAGAAATTTGCTAATCCTTACGTAGCGGCAAGCGCTGGAATGGTGGATGATGTTATTGATCCTCGGGAAACGCGAATAAAATTAATACAAGCGCTTGAAATGTTGCACAATAAAAAGGAAGAGCGTCCAGCAAAGAAACATGGTAACATACCATTGTAGGTTATTTTTGGAGGGATTACATATTATGATTAATGAACAACGAATCGTTGATTTATTTATTGAATTAGTACAAGTAGACTCAGAAACAAAGCATGAAGAAAAAATTGCTGTTGTACTAAAAGAAAAATTTACCGCATTAGGCGTCGAAGTAGTAGAAGATGATGCCAAAGAAAAAACGGGCCACGGAGCCAACAACTTAATCTGCACATTGCCAGCTACAAAAGAAGGCGTAGACACAATCTACTTTACTTCTCATATGGATACAGTCGTACCTGGAAACGGTATTAAACCATCTATTGAAGATGGCTATATTAAAAGTGACGGCACGACAATTCTTGGAGCGGATGATAAAGCAGGCTTAGCAGCAATGCTAGAAGCCATCACCGTATTAAAAGAAGAAAACATCGCGCACGGAAAAATTGAATTTATTATTACAGTAGGAGAAGAATCTGGCTTAGTGGGCGCTAAAGCTCTTGATTCTAACCTCGTAACGGCAAAATTCGGCTATGCTTTAGATAGCGATGGCAAAGTGGGAGACATTATCGTTGCTGCGCCGACACAAGCAAAAGTAAATGCAACAATTTATGGAAAAACAGCTCATGCAGGTGTAGCTCCTGAACGAGGCGTTTCTGCTATTACGATTGCTTCAAGAGCCATTTCTAAAATGCCGCTTGGACGTATTGATGAAGAGACTACAGCGAACATTGGACGTTTTGAAGGTGGAACGCAAACGAATATCGTGTGTGACCGCGTCTATATTTTAGCAGAAGCTCGTTCATTAATTCCAGAAAAAATGGAAGCACAAGTAGCGAAAATGAAAGAAGCGTTTGAAACAGCTGCACAAGAAATGGGCGGACGTGCAGAAGTTGATATTAAAGTGATGTATCCAGGCTTCAAATTTGGTGATGGAGATCATGTTGTCGAAGTTGCTAAAAAAGCCGTGGCTAATATCGATCGTCCTTCACGCCTGCTTCAAAGCGGAGGCGGAAGCGATGCAAATGTAATCGCAGGCTTTGATATCCCAACAGTAAATTTAGCAGTTGGTTATGAAGACATTCATACAACAAATGAAAAAATTCCGGTAGAAGAACTGGTGAAGACATCTGAACTAGTAGTGTCGATTATTAAAGAAGTAGCAAAATAATAGTTGCAGCCTTGCTTTTATATAAAAGCAAGGCTTTTTACATAGTGAATAGTAAATAGTCTGAATTTTTTAACATAATGTATAATGAAGAAAAGACGGTCGTTTTGTACAATAAAGTTAGTAATACATTTTACCAAAGTAGAAGTTGAGAATAACGTATATAAAAAATATGTAAGCGCTTTCAATTTGAGTTTTATCAACAGATATCCTTGGGAGGTTGATGCAATGCAGTCACAGGAAAGTTTGCAGTCCATCATTCAAAACTTTAATGAAGTAGAAAAAGGGTTGTCAAATAGAGAAGCGGTCGAAGAATCTAATCGATGTTTGTACTGTTATGATGCACCCTGTATTCAGGCATGCCCTACAGGAATTGACATCCCGACGTTTATTAAAAAAATTGCATCGGGCAATTTAAAGGGGTCTGCCGAAACGATTATGTCTTCTAATCCCGTAGGAGCAAGCTGTTCGAGAGTTTGTCCAACCGATGAACTATGTGAAGGAGCGTGTGTGCTTAACCACTCAACCAAACCAATTATGATTGGAGATTTGCAGCGCTACGCAACAGATTGGGCTATTCAAAATGAACAGGTGCTGTTTGAGAAAGGAAAAGCAAATGGCAAAAAGGTAGCAATTGTTGGGGGAGGTCCGGCTGGTCTCTCTGCAGCAAGAGAACTGGCCCGATTTGGGTATGACGTAACCATTTTTGAAGCGGAAAAACAAGCAGGAGGGTTAAATACATATGGAATCGTGTCGTTTCGTCTTCCTCAAGCGATTTCATTCTGGGAAGTTGAACAAGTGAAAAATTTAGATGTAAAAATTAAAACAAACGTAAGAATTGGAGAAGATATTCTTCCAAGCGAATTGCTGCAGTCGTATGACGCGGTTGTATTAGCTATTGGTATGAGCAAGGTGCCTTCTCTATATGTTGAAGGTGAAGAGCTAGACGGTGTGTATGATGCGATTGATTTTGTGAAAAAAACGAAGTCAGAAGCGTTATCAACAGAATTTGTGGGTAAGCGTGTTGCCGTCATTGGTGCGGGAAATACTGCGATTGATGGTGCTACGTGTTCCGTGCGCTTGGGGGCTGAAAATGTTCAAATTTTATACCGTCGTACACGAGAAGAAATGACGGCTTATGATTTTGAATTTGAATTTGCGAAACAAGATGGTGTTGAATTCCGCTGGTTAACGGCTCCTATACGAATTATTGGAGATGAAAATGGTAAGGTGAGCGGGATTGAATGTGTAAAAATGACGTTAACAGATCCAGATGCAGACGGCCGAAGAAAGCCTGTTCCTGTTGAAGGTTCAACGTTTACCATTCCAGTCGATGCTGTTGTTAAAGCAATTGGTCAAGAACGGTATCTGTCTTTGATTCAACAATTTCAGCTGCATCATGAAGACGGAGTTGTCATAATTAATCAAGAGACGTTTCAAACATCCAATCCAAAAGTATTTGCTTGTGGAGACGTTATTTTTGGTAAAGGGCAAGGAGAAGCAATGGTTGTGACCGCTGCTCAGCAAGGAAAACAAACGGCGTTAAATATTCATATGCAGTTAACAAAAGAAACAATGGAAACAGCTTAAAATCAGGAGGAGGAGAAATCTATGGCAGATTTAACAACAAATTTAGCAGGTATTCAATCACCAAATCCGTTTTGGCTGGCATCCGCACCGCCAACCAATTCAGGTTATCAAGTGCAGCGTGCATTTGAAGCAGGATGGGGAGGCGCAGTTTGGAAAACGCTTGGTGATCCGATTTTAAATGTTTCCTCACGATTTGCTGCCGTTGGCTTCAACGGTCAGCGCGTAGCCGGCTTTAATAATATTGAGTTAATCACCGATCGTCCTCTTGAAGTTAATTTGAAGGAAATCTATGAAACGAAAAAGAAGTTTCCTAACCACGCAATTATTGCCTCTCTTATGGTAGAGCCTCAGCAAGAAAAATGGCATGAAATTGTCAAAAAAGTAGAAGACGTAGGAGTGGATGGATTAGAGCTGAACTTTGGGTGTCCGCATGGAATGGCAGAACGAGGGATGGGTGCTGCCTCTGGGCAAGTCCCTGATTTGGTTGAAAAACAAACGTATTGGGCTAAAGAAGTTGCCCAAACGCCGGTCATTGTTAAATTAACCCCAAATATCACAGATATCACCGTTACAGCAGAAGCAGCGGTTCGAGGCGGTGCTGACGCTGTGAGCATGATTAACACTATTAATAGTTTAGCAGGAGTAGACATTCATTCATGGAATACGATTCCACACGTAGCAGGAAAAGGCGCTCACGGAGGTTATTGCGGCCCGGCTGTTAAGCCGATTGCATTAAACATGGTTGCTGAATGTGCAAGAAGTCCGTTTATTAACGTTCCAATATCAGGTATGGGAGGCGTTTCGAACTGGCAGGAAGCCGTCGAATTTATGCTCATGGGTGCTACAGGTGTGCAAGTATGTACAGCGGCTATGCATCACGGGTTCCGCATTGTAGAGGATATGATTCAAGGTCTCAATTATTATTTGGATGAAAGAGGAATTGAAAAAGTAAGTGACATTGTAGGGAAAGCCGTTTCAAAATATTCCGACTGGGGCAACTTAGATCTCAATTATAAAGTAGTGGCTCGCATCGATCCGGAGACGTGTATTAACTGCAATAAATGTCATATTTCTTGTGAAGATACTTCTCATCAATGTATTGATATGCTGAAAGACCCTTCAGGGAAATCTTATTTAAAAGTAAGAGAAGAAGATTGTGTAGGCTGTAATTTATGTTCGATTGTATGTCCGGTGGACGGGGCTATATCCATGGTTGAATTACCGAATGAACAGCCTCCAATGACGTGGAATGAACGCCAAGCTGCTTTACAAGCGACGGCTGCACAGCGATTAGACGTATAAATACAAAGGGGATGAAGAAATGAAGAAAATCGTTAAAAATGGTGTGGTAGTCACAGCAACAGATACGTATAAAGCCGATATTTTAATTAAAAATGGAGTTATTTCGGCAATTGGCTCGGCATTTGAAGAGCAGGGCTGTGAAGTGATTGATGCAAAGGGTAACTATATATTTCCAGGAGGCATCGATCCTCATACTCATTTAGATATGCCGTTTGGAGGCACAGTTACAAAAGATGACTTTGAAACAGGTACAAGAGCAGCAGCTTTTGGAGGCACGACAACTGTTATTGATTTTTGCTTAACCAATAAAGGCGAACCGCTGCAAAAAGCGATCGGCACATGGCATGAAAAATCGACAGGAAAAGCGGCTATCGATTATAGCTTTCATCTAATGATTGGAGAAATCACGGAAGATGTATTAAATGAGCTTCCTACGATTATTGAAAAAGAGGGAATTACTTCTTTTAAAGTGTTCATGGCCTATAAAAATGTTTTTCAAGCAGACGATGCTACCCTTTATCAAACGCTAGTGCAAGCTAAAAAACTAGGGGCGCTTGTGATGGTACATGCTGAAAATGGAGATGTTATTGAGTATTTAACGGCACAAGCACTAGAACAAGGACAAACTGATCCTATCTATCATGCACTGACTCGTCCTCCAGAAATAGAAGGAGAAGCTACGGGAAGAGCCGCGGTGCTAACGGAGCTGGCTGACTCACAGCTCTATGTTGTTCACGTTTCGTGCGCTGAAGCGGTTAAAAAGATTGCTGAAGCAAGGGAAAAAGGCGTAAATATCTGGGGCGAAACGTGTCCGCAATATTTGACGCTTGACCAAACCTATTTAGAAAAACCGAATTTTGAAGGAGCAAAGTACGTATGGTCGCCGCCTTTACGTGAAAAATGGAACCAAGATGTTTTGTGGAATGCTCTGCGTAATGGCGACTTGCAAACGATTGGATCAGATCAGTGTTCGTTTGATTTTAACGGTCAAAAAGATCTGGGAAAAGGAGATTTTACGAAAATTCCAAACGGAGGCCCTATTATCGAGGATCGCATGAGTATTTTATTTTCAGAAGGAGTAGTGAAGAAACGAATTAATATCAATCAGTTTGTAGATATAACATCAACAAAAATTGCTAAGCTGTTCGGACTGTACCCGAAAAAAGGAACAATAGCGGTTGGCGCAGACGCGGATCTGCTTATATTTGACCCTTCTGTTGAACGTACGATTTCAGCAAACACACATCATATGGCAGTCGATTATAGCGCATTTGAGGGAATGAAAGTCACGGGTGAGCCGGTTTCAGTACTTTGCCGCGGGGAATTTGTCGTAAAAGATAAGCAGTTTGTCGGTCAAAAAGGCTACGGACAATTTACAAAACGAGCAAAGTTTAATGAGTTAAACACGGCTAACGAAGCTGAAAAATTAATGTTATAAAAACAGATGAAGAAATAGATCGGGGGCAGGGAAATGTCAAGTTACCATGAATATATGGCAGAGCGAGAAAAGATTGATTTTTTGCTGCAAAAAGGATTTAAAATAACAGCCGTAATGGAGAATCTAAGCGGGGCATTTGTGACGTTTGAACGCATCGAAAATAACCAAACCGAACAAGAAACCCTTCATATATTGACGGCGGATGCTAGAAAATATTTTTCATCCGTACTGATTCAACAAGTATAAAAACGGAGGCCGGGACAAAATTATTTTAGCTGAAGGAAGATCCGAACGATGAATCGTTCGGATTTTTTTATTGCTAGGGTGAACGTAGGTTTCATGTACGTAGGTGCTTCTAGCTGTTGATTGGAATTTTAATTATGTTTCAATCTCTTTATTTGTTTACTAATCCCTATAAGTTTTTTACTATATTGTCTGACAAAAGTGATCCGTTTTTGTGTTTTTTTCGTTTTGGATGTGAAACAAAATAACTAGATATTATCCATTGACTGTATTACAGTTGTTACATTTCGTTTACATCGAAAGAGAAAAGGTTTAGTTATCTAGTAAATTGTAGTAAATATTATAGTAGAACGTTTTCAAACTAAATCTATTAAATACGAAAAGGGTGTGACACGGATGGATCAAGCTATGCAGTGTATGACACAGGAAGAAACAAAAATCATTGATAAATTAAAAATGGAAATGTTAAATGCAGTGTCACTACAAGATTTGCGTTTTTATAAAAAAGAAATTCATCGAATTAAAGAACAAGCGGTTAAACGCCAAGGTTTTTTTAATAAATTACAGCAAACAGCTCAGAAGCTGTAACGATCCATTATCGTTACAGCTTTTTTCGTTTCTTTCATTAAATATTTTATTTCTTCTAAATATTTAATATAATGTAAGAAGATATAGCTTTTGTTCTACACATATGCGAAATACGCGTTAATGATCCAGGAGACATGATGTGAAATTCGCTAGGGGCGGTGTTGACTTGAAATCATATTTAACAGTAACAGAGATTTTAACAAGGAAACATTTTGTAAACTGTGAAGTAATAGCTGGAGAGAAAGGGCTTACTAATTCTGTTAAGTGGGTGCACGTGATGGAAGTGACGCGCATTAATGAGCTGCTAAAAGGAAACGAGCTCATTTTATCAACAGGGGTAGGCTGGGGAGAAGATTCTCAATCTTGTTTATCATTTCTTCAGCAATTAATTTCTTGCAAGGCATCAGGACTGTGTATTGAACTTGGCACTTATACTTCTAAGATTCCGCAAATTGTAATTGATAAAGCGAACGAATGTGATTTTCCGATTATTTTATTTCACGAGGAAGTTCCGTTCGTTGAAATTACGCAAGATGTTCACTCGCTTTTAATTAATCAGCACTATCAAATGATTTCCGATTTAGAACAGTATTCTCATAGGCTAAATCAGCTGCTGTTAACAGTTAATGATCCGGCCCTCATCTTACAGTGTTTATATGAATCTACGGGGCTTCTTGTCGGCCTTAAAGTTTCAAATGAATTGTTTACCTTTGCTCCTGAGATGGACTTGCTCAAACAGCAGCTTCTACTTCATTATATAAGCAGGGAAAATGAAAGTCCGCATTTTACTGAGCAGCCTATTCATTTATTAGGACAAGATTATGCTCAGCTATATGTTGCTTCTATAAATGAAGCGTTAACAGAACTTGAAGTGCTCACCGTTGACCGAACGGCGACTGCACTTGCTCAGCATTTTTTGAAGGACCTGTATGTTGAAGAGAAAAAAAGAGTAGATGAAACCGAATGGATGACGAAATGGATGAACGGAGAGTTAACTCTTGAACAAATAAAAGACTCTATGCACGAAGTGTGTTCAGATTCGCCTATCCGCGGAGGTGTCGTTGTTTGCTGTAAGTGGCAAAAGCGGGAGAAGTTTGATCGAACATATTTTAAGCTGATCTTGCGAAGCATTTTTGAACAAGAAGGCTTTCACTTATTAGTCTCCGAGCGAAATCGGGAAGTATTATTTATTCTTTTGAACAAACGAATGGTTAGCACGTGGAGAGAGAGACTAGAAAACAGCCTTCATCGCTGGATGAATCAATATGAATCGGATGAAAATTCAAAGAGGAACGCCATTAGCTTTATCGGAATTGGCCAATACTGTGAACAGCTTGACTGCATGCATAAAAGCTATGAAACGGCTAAAGAAACGATTTCGATTCAAGAAATGCTGCAAAAACAAACCATTATTCATTTTTATGATGATTTGCATATGTACCGGATTATTTCGCTTTTACATCAGCATGAAGACCTACAGGAAGTGGTGTTTGAATATCTGCAGCCCGTTATTACATATGATGAAACGTATAATGCAAAACTCATGGAAACATTAAAAATTTATTTAGCATGCAACGGATCTAAACAAGAGACGGCTAAGCGTTTATACATTGTCCGGCAAACGCTGTATCACCGTATCGAAAAACTAGAAAAGCTGCTGGGTGAAGACTTTATGGAGCCGGAAAAACGACTGGCAATTGAGTTTATGATTATGGCATATGAATATTTGTTTATGATGAAAAAGTCGCGCGCGGAATTTATAAACGGATAAGTAAGCAGCTGGAAACAGCTGTTTTTTTATGTTGAGGATGATTTTACTATATGTTCATTTTAGTTCATGCTTTCTCCTAGTTCACTGCGCAAAATGTGAAACGAGAATCTAGAGTTGTTTCACATTTTGTCTAATGCAACCACCATTTATTTATTCAATAATAAAGGTAGATTTGTCATTTCTTATTTTTTGAGGAGGCCAAGCGATATGTCAGTTGTGAATAATGATACGCAAGTTTTAAAAAATTACGTGGGCGGAAAATGGGTTGATACGGCAGGGGGAAAATTTGGAGAGGTAATTAATCCATCGACGGGCGAAGTCATTGCAAAAGTACCGCTTTCTACAAAAGAAGACGTAGCCAATGCGGTGGAAACAGCTCAAAAAACATTTGAAACATGGCGTAACGTTCCTGCTCCAAAACGAGCAAGATTAATGTTTGCGTTTCAGCATTTACTAGTTAAGCATCATGAAGAGTTAGCTAAATTAGTGGTACAAGAAAACGGCAAGGCTTTTAAAGAAGCTTACGGTGAAGTACAGCGCGGTATTGAATGCGTGGAGTTTGCCGCGGGTGCTCCTACTTTATTAATGGGGGAATCATTAAATAACATAGCGGAAGAAATTGATTCTGAGATGTTCCGTTTTCCACTGGGTGTCGTTGGCGGCATCACACCTTTTAACTTTCCGATGATGGTACCGCTTTGGATGTTCCCTCTTGCCATTGTATGTGGAAATGCGTTTGTATTAAAACCGTCTGAGCGAACGCCGCTTTTAGCAACGCGACTTGCTGAACTTTTTACAGAAGCAGGAGCACCGGATGGATTATTAAATATTGTGCACGGGGCACACGACGTTGTGAACGGATTAATAGAGCATGAAAAAGTTAAAGCGATTTCATTCGTCGGATCGCAGCCGGTAGCAAAATATGTTTATGAACAAGCTGCATCTCAAGGGAAACGAGTTCAGGCTTTATCTGGAGCTAAAAATCATCATGTTGTGATGCCAGACTGCGATATGGATAAAGCGGTATCACATATTATCAGCTCCGCTTATGGAAGTGCCGGCCAGCGATGCATGGCGTGCAGCGCAGTGGTCGTGGTTGGTGAAAAAGGCGATGAATTCGTCGCAAAATTAAAGCAAAAAGCAGATGAATTAATTATGGGAAGCGGCTTTGATGATGAAGTGCTTCTAACGCCTGTGATTCGAAAAGAGCACCGTGATAAGGTGCTGGATTATATTGAACTTGGCATGAAAGAAGGAGCGGAACTCATTCGTGACGGACGTAAAGAAATGGATGAACATACGGAAGGCAATTTCTTAGGAGCAACAATTTTTGACCGCGTAACTCCTGATATGACCATTGCTAAAGAAGAGATTTTTGCACCTGTACTAAGCTTGCTTCGTGCTGACACATTAGATGAAGCGCTTCGCTATATGGAAAAATCCCGTTTTGGAAATGGAGCAACGATTTATACCAAAGATGCAAAAGCGGTGCGTCAATTTAGAGAAGAAGCAGATGCTGGTATGCTCGGTATTAACGTAGGAGTACCTGCTACAATGGCCTTCTTCCCATTCTCCGGTTGGAAAGACTCTTTTTACGGAGATTTGCATGTCAACGGCAAAGACGGTTTGAACTTCTTTACACGTAAAAAGATGGTTACATCACGCTTTGACTTTTAACATATAGATGAATATAGCAAGTGGCTTCGGCATTTTGTCGAAGTCTTTTCATACAGAAAAAAATACCGCGCTAGCGATTTGGGAGTGGATAAGATGGTACAGGTCAGTCAAAATGAAAAAGATCTGCGTGCAAAAGATGAGCAGTATGTATGGCATGGAATGAAACCATACAGTCCGGATGCAACGATGGTAGCTACAAAAGCAAAAGGTGCTTGGATTACAGATGAGCAAGGAAATCGCTATTTAGATGCAATGGCAGGGCTTTGGTGTGTAAATACCGGGTATGGACGGGATGAGTTAGCGCTCGCAGCCTATGAGCAGCTAAAAGAACTGGCTTATTTTCCCCTCACTCAATCTCACGTACCTGCTATCAAACTGGCAGAGAAGCTAAATGAAATGCTAGGTGATGACTATGTTATCTTCTTTTCAAACAGCGGATCTGAAGCAAATGAAACGGCTTTTAAAATTGTGCGTCAGTACCATCAGCAAAAAGGAGAGCATTCTCGCTACAAATTTATTTCGCGTTACCGAGGGTATCATGGGAATTCAATGGGCGCACTAGCAGCAACGGGCCAAGCTCAGCGTAAATATAAATATGAACCGCTTGCCCCTGGCTTTATTCACGTTGCCCCGCCTGATTCGTACCGAGGGCAAGATGACTACGATGCACCGAAAGAACAGCTTCAATCTGTAAAAGATATTGACAATGTTATGACGTGGGAGCTAAGTGAAACGATTGCCGCTGTTATTATGGAGCCAATTATTACAGGAGGAGGAATTCTTTTACCGCCTCAAAATTATATGAAAGGCGTAAAAGAAACGTGTGAAAAACACGGTGCACTTTTAATTGCAGATGAAGTTATTTGCGGCTTTGGACGTACAGGAGAAGCCTTTGGTTTTATGAATTACGATGCAAAACCAGATATCATTACCATGGCAAAAGGAATTACAAGCGCATATCTTCCGCTCTCTGCAACTGCTGTTAAAAAAGAAATTTATGAAGCGTTCAAAGATAGCGATCAGTACGAGTATTTTCGCCATGTTAATACATTTGGAGGAAGTCCAGCTGCGTGTGCACTGGCATTAAAGAATTTAGAAATTATGGAGAGAGAAAATCTTTTTGACCGTTCTAAACAGCTTGGAGCTTACGTATTAAGTGAGCTAAAGCCGCTTATCGATAGCCACCCATACGTTGGAGACGTAAGAGGTAAAGGGCTTTTAATTGGAATTGAACTTGTAGCTGATAAACAAACGAAGGCACCGTTAGACGTTAATCTTGTAAACGAAGTGATTGCTAAATGCAAAAGCAAAGGAGTCATTATTGGAAAAAATGGAGCAACGGTGGCCGGCTATAATAATGTTCTCACCCTCTCGCCGCCTCTCAACATTGAGGAAAGTGATATTGAGCTGTTATTAGCTACTATTACGTATGCGCTTGACAGCATCAAATAGGTAAGTTTGCAAAAAGCCTGTATAATATACTTACAGGCTTTTTGTGCGTGTGAAGGAGGAAGTAGAAAATGGAATTGTTATTTTTAGGAACGGGTGCAGGAGTACCGGCGAAACAGCGGAATGTTTCATCTCTTGCGCTCGAACTTTTGCAAGAAAGAGGGGCGGTGTGGCTTTTTGATTGTGGAGAAGCAACTCAGCATCAAATTTTACATACAACCGTTAAACCGAGGCGAATTGAGAAAATTTTTATTACGCACCTTCACGGTGATCATATTTACGGATTGCCTGGACTCCTTGGAAGCCGTTCGTTTCAAGGCGGAGAATCGCTGCTTACTGTATACGGGCCAAAAGGAATTAAAGAATTTATTGAAGTCACGCTGGCTGTAAGTCAAACTCATCTGCAATATCCTCTAGAGATTGTTGAAATAGAAGAGGAAAGTGAAAGTGGAACGATTTTTGAAGATGAAACTTTTTCAGTGGAGTTTGGCAAACTTGAACATGGCATTTTATCTTATGGATATCGAGTTGTCGAAAAAGATTTGCCAGGATCACTGGACGTTCAGCGTTTAAAAGAGATGAATATTCCCCCGGGGCCTCATTATCAGCAGTTAAAGGAAGGGAAAGAAGTAGTATTAAAAGATGGGCGTATAATCAATGGTCAAGAATTTGTAGGAGAGCCTAAAAAAGGGAAGGTCATCACGGTTTTAGGAGATACAAGAAAGTGCATGCAAAGTGTTCAGCTTGCTATGCATGCAAATGTTTTAGTCCATGAAGCTACTTTTTCAGCGGGAGACGAGGAGCTTGCTTACAACTATTTTCATTCTACTGCAAAAGAAGCCGCTGAAATCGCTAAAACAGCATCGGCCGAGCGTCTTATTTTATCTCATATTAGTTCGCGTTACCAAGGAGACGCAGTCAGCCGGCTAGCAGAAGGAGCAAAAGAAATTTTTCCAAATACCGACATAGCAGAAGATTTGAAACGGTTTACGATTTCATAAAAAAAGACGAGGATATCCTCGTCTTTTTTTTTTACCATCCGCGTTCGTACTGAACGGGTGCTGAAATTGTTTCATTTAGTTCTTTTGCCGCCGTGCGCGGGAAGTACGGATCGCGCAGAAGTTCGCGCGCAACAAAAATTAAATCAGCGCGTTCGCTTTGCAGAATCTCTTCTGCTTGTCGTCCTGTTGTAATTAATCCAACTGCGCCTGTATCAATATTTGCCTGCTGCTTAATTTTATCTGCAAACGGCACTTGATAGCCAGGGTATACGTTGATTGGAGCGTGTACAAGAGCACCGGAACTAACATCGATTAAGTTGACGCCTTGTTCTTTCATCCATTTTGCAAATGCAACGTGATCATCGACTGTTAATCCGCCTTCTGTATAGTCAGAAGCAGAAACACGGACAAATAAAGGGCCGTCCCACTCTGTTTTCACAGCTTCAATAATTTCCTTTAAGAAACGATAGCGATTTTCTGCGCTGCCGCCATATTCGTCGCTGCGTTTATTGCTTAGCGGCGATAGAAATTGATGTACTAAATAACCGTGTGCAGCGTGAAGTTCGATAATATCAAATCCAGCTTCTTTTGAGCGTCGAGCGCTTTCTTTAAAGGTAGAAATCGTTTCATGAATTTGTTCTGTGGTCATTTCCACAGGTTTTTTACTTTTATCATCAAAAGCAATAGCGGAAGGAGCATAAATATCGCCTTCAACAGTTGCTTTACGTCCTGCGTGTGCAAGTTGAATAGCTGTTTTTGCACCGTTTTCTTTTAGCTGTGTCACAAGTTTCGTTAATCCATCTTTTTGTTCATCATTCCAAATTCCCAAGTCTTGAGCTGAAATACGACCCTGTGGCACGACAGCTGAGGCTTCAACCATAATGAGACCTACTTGTCCAACCGCACGAGTTGTGTAGTGAACCATATGAAAGTCGGTTATTACGCCGTCTTCCTTTTCGCATGAATACATACACATTGGTGACATTACAATTCGGTTTTTTAATGTTACATCTTTCACTGTATAAGGTGAAAATAGTTTTGTTGTCATTCGGTTTAACCTCCAATTATTTCGATACTCTAAACAAAATTTATTATATCACCGCATTGAATTTTCTTTCACATAATCTGCTTATCCATTTTTAATCATAAAAAAACCTCTTTCTTTTTTTAGAAAGAGGTGAACCTTTACGAACGTTTACTCGAGATTTTTTCGTCAATCGTATCTCCTAAATATTTGGAGCGAATTGTAGCTTGTTCAATACACTGCATCATGGCTTCTTGGAAGTTATGAGAAATAAGCTGTTCGATTCCTGCTTCCGTTGTGCCGCCCGGACTCATCACTTCTTTTCGAAGTACGGCTGGCGTTTTAGGTGACTGTTTCAGCATTTCTGCAGCACCGATAAGAGTTTGAAGAATTAGTTCATTTGACACTGACGTATCCAAGCCTTGTTTTTCAGCTGCTTTTTCCATTGCTTCTACTAGATAGTAGACATACGCTGGGCCGCTTCCAGATAGTCCTGTTACAGCGTGAAGCTGCTCTTCCTCTACAGTTGTAACCGTACCAATCGTTTCAAATAAAGCAGTAGTAACGTTCATATGCTCTGCTGTAGCAAACTTGCCGGGTGCAATGGCTGTAGCCGATAATCCAATAGAGGCCGATGTATTTGGCATAGCTCTTACAACCGCTACTTCTTGGTCAAACAAGTTTACAATTGTGGCAGTCGATACACCTGCTAAAACAGAGAGAACGAGGTGGTGCGGACGAATATAAGACTTAATCGTATCGATGCTTTCCGCTACGTCTTTTGGTTTAATAGCAAGCACGACGATATCGCTTTTTTCGATTAACAAGGCATGATTACGCGTAATGTTAATTTCATATGCGTTTCGAAGTTCGTGAAGTCTTTTATCGTTGCTATGATTTGTTACGGTGATTTGATTGGGGCGAAGCTTTTTATCTGACAGCAGCCCTGAGATCATAGCTTCAGCCATTGATCCAGCTCCAATAAAGGCGATGTTTAAATCCGTTTTCATTAAAAGTTCCTCCAGTCATTTGCTATCCAATGAAAACAGATACTGAGATTTCAGTATCTGTTAAAGGTTTGTGTTTGTGTATCTCTTCTTTATAAAATGCATAGTTATCTAAAGATATGAATAAAACTTCACTATATTTCTGTCATTATGCAATGAAAAAGAGAAGGATGTCAATGTAATTTTCAGAAAACGAATGCAATTGTATAAATAATAGGAAAAATCGTGTAAACTTAAAAGAAAATGCGATGGTAAAGGAGCAAAAATACAGATGAATGAGCAATTATATAAAATTGTGCTGCCTACTCCTTTTGCGGTAGGAGATGTGAATGTTTTTGTTATAAAAGGTCAGACCGTTACGCTAATTGATGCTGGTATTAAAACGGAGGCGGCGTGGTCTGTATTTAAAGAAAAGCTTAATGAAATAGGATTAAAACCAGATGATATTAAGCAAGTTGTCCTAACTCATCACCATCCTGATCACGTAGGAATGCTTGATTTTTTTGATAAAGATATCGCCATAGTCGGTCATGCGAAAAATCAGCCTTGGATCTCCCAAAATCCAGATTTTTTTGAGTGGTACGATGCGTTTTTTGAAGACCACTTTATGAAAGCCGGCGTAGATGAAAGGTTTCGCCCTTATTTAAAACGTTTAAAAGCATCAATGAAGTATTCATGTCATCGTTCTCTTACAACTTCTGTGCAGGAAGGAGATTACATTCCGGGCCTAGAGAGTTGGAAAGTACTTGAAGTACCAGGTCATGCTCAAAGCCATATTGCATTATACAATGAAAGAACAGCGGTTATGATTGGAGGAGATTTACTGTTAAAGCATATTTCATCTAATCCGCTCATTGAACCTCCTATGAAACCAAGCGGCGAGCGACCTAAAACGCTTCTTCAATATAATCATTCATTAAGACGTCTGCTTGATTTAGAGATAAACTGTATCTATACAGGTCATGGAGATGAAGTGTTACATGTTCGCGAACTTGTACAAGAGCGGTTACAAAAGCAGAGCGACCGAGCGGATAAAGTGCTTAGCATGATAAAAGAACGTCCTCAAACAGCATTTGATATTTGCAAACAGCTATTTCCTACTATTTATGAAAAAGAACTAGGGCTAACTCTTTCTGAAACAATTGGTCAGCTCGATTTTTTAGAAGATGCAAATAAAATCAGTACACATGAAAAAGAAAGTACGCTTATTTATTCTGTGTGCTCTTAACTTATAAAAAAGGTGTGTTATATTTGAAATCCTCGTTAAAGAACCAACATGTCGTGATTACAGGCGCTTCGGGAGGTCTTGGAGAGCATTTAGCTTATGAAGTGGCCAAAAGAGGGGGCGTCCCCGTTTTACTTGCACGTACAGAAGAAAAGCTGCACCGAGTAGCCGAGCAAATTAGTCAAAAATATGGGATTACCTCTTACATATACAAAGCTGACGTAGCGAACGTAGAGGAAGTCAAAAGAGTCGTTCAGAAAATGATGAGTGAAATTAAGCGTGTTGATGTCCTGATTAATAATGCAGGCTTTGGTGTATTTGAAGAAGTGAAAGAAGCATCGATTAAGACAATTGCCTCAATGTTTCAAGTCAATGTTATTGGATTAATTGCATGTACACAAGAAATTTTAGCTTATATGCTAAAAGAAAACAAAGGACATATTATTAACATTGCTTCTCAAGCAGGCAAACTTGCGACGCCTAAATCCAGTGGCTATTCAGCTTCTAAACATGCCGTGCTAGGGTTTACCAACAGCCTGCGAATGGAATTAGCGAAAACAGATATCTATGTAACGGCAGTGAATCCAGGTCCTATTCAAACCAACTTCTTTTCAATAGCAGACCAATCAGGAAACTATGAAAAAAGTGTAGAAAAGTTTATGTTAACCCCTCAATACGTAGCTGAAAAAACGGTCAATATTATTGGGAAACCAAAACGAGAAGTCAACTTGCCTAAGTGGATGAATATAGGCTCGAAGATGTATCAGCTTGCCCCGGGGCTCGTAGAAAAATTGGCAGGGGATGCGTTTAATAGAAAATAACCTGTGCTTTAACCACAGGTTATCAATGTTTTTCGTTAATGGTTTCGTTCAGTAAGGCTGTATTTCTATGAATCTACTGCTCGTCTAAAATTTTTGCAGCGCGCACACAAGAGTCAAATTTTCCTTTATGATTTCCGTCGCAAAAGGGCATCTTTTGCGACTGGCCACATCGGCATAGTGAAAATGTCGGCTTTGTTTCAAATTTGTTGCCGTCTGCATCAATTAATTCAACGTCTCCAGTGACACGGAAAGAGCCGTTATCCATTACTTTAATTTGTACTTTTGACATAAAAAAACCTCCTTTTTGTACACATCTATATGAAGCGCCAGAGTTTAATGAAAGCGAGATGTGTATTATACTCATTATATAAGCAATTTTCGTTTGTTTATACAATTAGTTTAAAAGGAGTTAAAGGAAAATGAATATTACCTTTACTGATAAAGCGATAGCAAAAGTACAAGAAAAGTACGGGAAAGATTCTTCACTATATTTAAAATTAAAATACGATACGGATGGATGCGGCTGTGTTGTGAGCGGTGTAACGACGCTATGGATTGTTGATGAAAAAGAGAGCGATGATGTAACCATTGAGACGAATTTTGTTCCTGTTCTTGTCGAAAAAACAAAGCAAGTATTTTTAGATGATAATATGACGATTGACTACAATGAAAGTGCCTATGCGTTTATGCTAAAATGTCCTTCTCAAATTTTAAATCCGCGCATGTCATTTATCGATAAAACAAAAGAAGCGCTTTAAAGCGCTTCTTTTTGTATTTTTTCTAAAAATGATTCAATAACTTGTTCATATTCCTCTGGATTATCAGCATACGAGCGGGCATGAGTGCCTACAGGTGCTAAATACATCCGTTTTGCTCCCATTTTTTTGGCATGCAGCTGCTCCGTCATTTTAGGAAGAATATAGTCATCTTCTTTACTATGGATAAACAGAACAGGATGTTTGATTTGATCTACGACTGAAATAGGTGATACGTCTTTAAATGAGTAACCTTCTCGCCATTTTAAAATAATATTAGCTGCTGGCATGACAAGCTGTTTGGGCAGGTGGAAATCTTGTTTTAAGCGATAGGCAAGAAGTTCTTCCAAGTCAGAAAAAGGGCAGTCGACAATATAAAAATCAGCTCCGTCTTCCATTCCAGCATACAAAAGAGTGGTCGCAGCTCCCATAGACTCCCCGTGAATCCCAAGGGAAATAGTTGAACCGAATTGTTCTTTTACCCAATGAACAACGGATTGAAGGTCCAGTTTTTCATAATAGCCGTAGCTCGTTGTTTTCCCTTCAGACTTGCCGTGTCGGCGATGATCATAAAGAACGACGTTCCATCCAAGCTTTAGAAAAAGCCGAGCATATTTCATAGAGTTCAGTGAATGAACTGTAACTCCGTGCGAAAGAATCATAAATCGGTTGTGTTCGTGTTGTTTAATAACGGTCCCAGCTATGTTATAGCCTAAAGAAGAAGGAAGCACAAATGCTTCTTTAGGAAGAGTGCTATAGACTTTCTCATCATAAAAGCCATCTTCCGTATCGCGGTCAATAATAACTTTGTCGGTCTTTTTACGGATGTACATCATTTGATTTGTAAAAAAGATGCCAAGAGCGGCAAATGCTCCAAAAACACTTCCTATTAATAATAGCCATTTTTTCATGATTAGCGGCTCCTTTTGTTAATATAGCTATTATTTATTATAGCATCGCTCTCATAAAAACCTAATTTTTAACGCTGTGCAAATAAAGAGTATTGCTTGCTTTCAATCGGTCTTGAAATGTGAGGAGCGATAAAGGCGACCGCTTCGAGCAGCTTTTCTTCATTAATAGAAGTGGAAATACCCATTTCATGAAGCATAAAGACGAGATCTTCCGTAGCTACGTTTCCCGTTGCTCCCTTAGCGAATGGACATCCACCTAACCCCCCAGCGGATGAATCGAACCTGTTAATACCGGCTTGCAGAGCTGCATAGATATTTGCAATGGCTAATCCTCTCGTATCGTGAAAGTGCGCAGCAAGTAGCGTGTGGGGAAAGTTTTGTTTTAATTTCGAGAAAAGTGAAAATACATCTTTAGGGTTTGCCATACCAATTGTATCAGCAACGCTTAGCTCATTCACTCCAGCTTCCACAAAGCTTTCGCAAAGGGCCAGCACGTCGCGTTCGTGTATTTTTCCTTCATACGGGCAATAAAAGGCGGTGGAAATGCAAGTTCGAATAAAACATTCTTGCTGCTTGAGCTGCTGAATGAGAGGAAGCAGCGTTTGTACAGCTTCTTTGGTGTTTTTGTTAATATTTTTTTGATTAAAGGTATTGCTTACGCCAATAAACAGCGCAACGGAGCGGCAATTAGCTTGCAGTGCTTTTTCCAAGCCTTTTTGGTTCGGTACAAGCACAATGTTTCGGCATGTATCAGGCTGAAATGTATCTGCAACAGTAGAAGCATCTTTCATTTGAGGAACCCATTTTGGAGAAACAAAGGATGTAATTTCGATTTCGGATAGTCCAGCTTCTTTTAATTTTTTGATAAAATTAATTTTTTTTTCAGTTGGAACAAAATTCTTTTCATTTTGAAGGCCATCTCGTGGACCAACTTCTATAATTGTTACTTTTTCAGGAAATCCCATAAACCGCTCTCCTCCTACATTGTAAACGCTTACTAATATTTATTTTAATTCTAAAAAATTAAAATTCAATAAAAATTATAAATTTTTACAAAAAAAGAGGAATTTCGCAAGCGATGTCGAAATTAATACAGGTGACAGTTAATCACAGTAATCAAACAGTAAGGAGAGGTTTTCGACATGGGTCAAACAGAAGTAGTCATTGTAAGCGCTGTACGTACAGCAATCGGCAGCTTTGGGGGAAGCTTACAAAATGTATCCGCAACAACTTTAGGTGGTACTGTAATTAAAGAAGCTTTAAACAAAGTAGGGGTATCAGCAAACGAAGTAGATGAAGTTATTATGGGAAATGTCCTACAAGCAGGTTTAGGACAAAATCCAGCACGACAAGCAACTTTAGCAGCAGGTTTACCTGAAACTGTTTCAGCATTAACCATCAATAAAGTATGCGGATCAGGACTAAAAGCAGTACATCTCGCTACACAAGCGATTCTTGCTGGGGATGCTGATGTGATTGTTGCTGGTGGAATGGAAAACATGAGCCAAGCACCATACTTATTAAAAAATGCACGCAACGGGTTTAAAATGGGCGATCAAAAAGTAGTTGACAGCATGATTCAAGATGGATTATGGTGTGCATTTAACGACTACCATATGGGCGTTACAGCTGAAAATCTGTGTGATAAATATGAAATTACTCGTGACGAACAAGATGCGTTTGCAGCTTCAAGTCAGCAAAAAGCAGAGGCAGCTATTCAATCTGGTCGTTTCAAAGATGAAATCGTGCCAGTAGAAGTGCCTGGAAGAAAAGGTCAAGTAACTATTTTTGAACAAGATGAGTTCCCACGTGCAGGCACAACGGCTGAAAGCTTAGGGAAACTACGTCCAGCCTTCAAAAAAGACGGTTCTGTAACAGCTGGTAATGCATCTGGTATCAATGACGGTGCAGCGGCAGTAGTGGTAATGAGCCGTAAAAAAGCAGACGAGTTAGGCCTAACACCATTAGTGTCAATTAAAGGTAATGCAACTGCCGGAGTAGACCCAAGCATTATGGGAATCGGTCCTGTAAGCGCAGTGAAAAAGGCGCTGGAAAAAGCTGCTGTTTCATTAGAAGATGTTCAATTAGTAGAAGCAAACGAAGCATTCGCTGCACAGTCAATCGCTGTGGATCGTGAACTTCAATTTAATCATGATATTTTAAATGTAAACGGTGGAGCAATTGCGCTTGGACATCCTATTGGTGCAAGTGGTGCACGTGTCCTAGTTTCACTTATTCATGAAATGCAAAAACGCGACGCAAAACTTGGGTTAGCAACGTTATGTATTGGCGGAGGCCAAGGCGTTGCAACAATCGTTGAACGTCCTTAATTTGATATAGTTTTAACAAACATTAAAGCTATATCACAACGCCACAGATTCCAAACATACAGCTTTGGAACTCGTGGCGTTTTTGTTTTTCCTTTAATTTGTCTAGTAATATAACTTTTTTGACAAAAAAATGATTAAATTATAATTTTCAGTTATATATATATTTAAAAAGAAATAAAAATCTTTTATAATAGATTAGAAAGCGTTTTCAAAAATAACGAAGGGGTGGTTATGTATGAAACAAGTACATACGTCGTTTAAAGAAGCGGTAAAAGATATTCACGACGGTGCTACGATTATGGTCGGTGGTTTTGGTTTATGTGGAATTCCGGAGAATTTGATTTTAGCGTTAGTTGAAACAGGGGTAAAAGATTTAACCGTAATTTCAAATAACTGCGGCGTAGACGACTGGGGACTTGGACTGCTTCTGAAAAACAAACAAATTAAAAAGATGATTGGTTCTTACGTGGGAGAAAATAAAGAGTTTGAAAGGCAAGTATTGTCAGGAGAAATTGAAGTAGAATTGCTACCTCAAGGCACGCTAGCTGAAAAGATTCGCGCCGGCGGAGCGGGCATACCTGCATTTTATACACCAGCGGGAGTGGGAACACCCATTGCTGAAGGAAAAGAAGTTCGCGTGTTTGAAGGAAAAGAATATTTACTAGAAGAGGCGTTAAAAGCTGATTTTAGTTTGGTTAGAGCTTGGAAAGCCGATCATATGGGTAACTTAGTGTATAACAAGACAGCGCGCAATTTCAGCCCAATGATTGCAGCAGCAGGAAAAATGACGATAGCAGAAGTGGAGGAACTTCATCCAACAGGCTCACTTGATCCAAATATTATTCACACACCTAGTGTATATGTTCAATCGTTAATTATTGGTGAACAAGAAAAACGTATTGAGCGTTTAACCGTTCAAAAATAACAAAAGGGGAGAGATTTTTCATGATTGAAAACGGCGTGAACGTGAGAGAGCGAATTGCAAAACGTGCTGAAAAAGAAATTTTGGACGGATTTTATGTAAACCTTGGAATTGGTATTCCAACGCTTGTGGCTAATCATATCTCAGATAATAAAACGGTGGTGCTTCAGTCCGAAAACGGTCTGTTAGGCATTGGACCATATCCGAAAGAAGGAGAAGTAGATCCTGATTTAATTAATGCAGGTAAAGAAACCGTCACGGCGACAACAGGCGCTTCTTATTTCGATAGTGCTGAATCGTTTGGAATGATCCGCGGAGGGCACATTAATATTGCGATTTTAGGAGGAATGGAAGTCTCAAAAACTGGTGACTTGGCAAACTGGATGATTCCTGGAAAAATGATTAAAGGAATGGGCGGTGCAATGGATTTAGTTCACGGAGCACAGCGCATCATTGTTATTATGGAACACGTGACGAGAAAAGATGAGCCTAAAATCTTAAATGAGTGCAGCCTCCCTCTGACAGGAAAAGAGGTAGTGGATCGCATTATTACAGATCGAGCGGTCATTGATATTACGGCAGAAGGTCTAAAGCTTGTTGAAGTAGCGAAAGGCTATACGATAGAAGATATTCAACAATCTACAGAGCCAACTTTAATTATTGATGAACATGTAAAACTAGATGCATTTTGATTTTTGGTAACAAAAGCAAGAATATGATACAATATCTCTCAATTAAAGTAGCGGGGGAATTGTGATGGCTAAAAAAAAGCAAAAACAATCAGCACAAAAACAAAATGATCAGCTCAGTATCAAAGATCAGCTAAATGATAGCTTATTAAAACAGCTTCAAGCTAAAAAACAGGCGCTTTCTTTAAAAGAAGAAGAGCAGAAAGAAACAGAGCGTAAAGAAGCTGCTCGAATTCGAAAAGAAAAAGAAAAAAATAAGTCGTTTGAAGAACTGTTAAATGAAAGTGATTTGAACTGGTCTGAATTTAAAAAATAAAAGCGCCGGTAAAGGCGCTTTTATTTTTTAACGGTGAGCTTCGTATTGATTTGCTTTAAAGATTGATTGCAGCTTGCTAATTTCAGTAGGCTGAAGCGGGGAAGCCTCGACAGCTTTGACGTTTTCACGAAGCTGTGAAGAAGAGCTTGCTCCTGCTACAACCGAGGCTACCGTAGGATTAGCTAAACAGTATTGAAGTGCCGTTGAGTTTAGAGAGTGAGTTGGTCGTACGTGACGCAATTCTTCTATCGTTTTTGCTAATTCCGTACCGCTATAATCTAAGTAGCCCTTGCCCTCGAATGCAGCAAGTTTTTGCTCTCCTTTTTCGGTTAGCAGCCCTTTGGCTACTGGACCTCTCGCTACAACGCTAATGCCGTTGTCATGTAAAAGAGGAAGTGCACTTTCTTCAGGGCGTCTGTCTAACAAGCTGTATTGCATCATGACGCTAACAATAGAAGAATTTTGCACATACTCTCGAATCACATTTGGACGGATAGATGAAATGCCATAGTAGCGAATGACGCCTTCTTGTTTTAATTCTTCAAATGCTTCAATCGTTTCCTCAATATTGTCTTCAATGGTTCCTCCGTGCAGTTGATATAAATCGATGTGATCTGTTTGAAGACGGCGCAGGCTTTCTTTTACTTCTTCTTTTATGTAAGCTTTAGACGGATCCCATGTCCAGCTGTCTTTTGCATCATTCCAGCGATTCCCCACTTTTGTGGCTAAAATAATATCATTTCTGCGTTTTTTTAGGGCTTGTCCCACAAACTCCTCGTTTAAGCCAAAATCATATAAATCTGCTGTATCGAAATAATTAATGCCATATTCGAGAGCTTCATCAATCATATTGACAGCGTGTTTTTGTTCCGTTCCAAGAGACATGCATCCTAAACCTAATGTACTGACAAGCAAGTCTGAAGTACCTAAGCGTCTTTTTTCCATATATGTCACTCCTTATTTTTTACTTGTTTCTATCTATTGTAGCGCTATGATAGAGGGAAACTCAAATAAGAAGATTAGAAAACTGCAGCACAATTAGTGTCTGCAGTCTGCTTGTTTGTAAGAATTAAAATTTTGAGAGATAGCGTTCGTCCATTCATCTACATACTGAAATTGTTCGCCGTATTCTTTTAACTTTTGCTTGATTTCCCATGCTTTACCGACCAAAATGATTTGCTTCTCGTGAACATAAACTTTCATTTTTTCTACCTCCCAAGGTTCGTATGATAGAATATATGTAAGAGTCAAAAAAATAGAACGAGGTGTAGAAAATGGATCATTTAACAGAAAAAATGCTGTCTTCTGAAAAGCTATTTGGAGGCAGAGTGATTGATTTGTACTTAGAAGAAGTAGAGCTTCCAAACGGAAAAACGAGTACAAGAGAAGTAGTTAAGCACCCTGGAGCTGTAGCTGTCATTGCGTTAACAAGCGACCACAAAATGGTTATGGTCAAACAGTATCGCAGGCCGATGGATCGTATTTTAGTCGAAATTCCAGCCGGCAAGCTAGAAAAAGGAGAAGAGCCGATTGTGACGGCAAAACGTGAGTTAGAAGAAGAAACGGGCTATACGACAGATTCGCTTAGCCATATTATTTCTTTTTATACATCACCAGGTTTTGCGGATGAGTTGGTGCACCTTTATTTAGCGGAAGATTTAAAAGTGATGACCACCAAAGCGGAATTAGACGAAGATGAATTTGTTGAAGTGATGGAAGTTACGGTAGATGAGGCCCTTACTCTTATTCAAAACAAGGAAATTTATGATGCAAAAACAGCCTATGCTGTGCAGTACTTACAGTTAAAAAGCGGGTTAGGAGAGTAAGAGAGTTTTTTTTTACATACGAACGGCAATCTAGCAATTAGAGGTTTACATTGAAACGTCATTTGGTGTGAGAAAAAACAGGCATGCGTGTATCTCTAACTAAAAAAAATGTGTGACAACCATATTTTAGTTAAAGGAACATCCGAACGATGAATAGAGATTCTTGATAGGGAATCAAATTCGTTCGGATTTTTTTAAGGTGATGGTGAATGTAGATTTCATTATGTTTCATCCTCTTTTTTATTTGATAGATTCAAAAGATTCTTGGCATAGTTTTTGTACTCTATCATACACTCTATTAAGCGATTAATAGGAGGAAGACGATGAGAAAAAAACAATTGCCATTATCGTATGCAAGACATTTTCAAGAAAACAGTTCTATTTATTTGTTTGTGACCGTGCTGTTTTTAATGGGAATCATTTTTGGGGCTATTGTTGTAAATAGTTTAACGCTTGATCAAAAAGAAGACCTGTACTTCTATTTAAACCGGTTTTTCGGACAGGTAAAGAGCGGAGAAGTAGCAAGCAGCGTTGAAATGTTTCAGCAAAGTTTTTTTCATAATGTTAAATACTTGGGGCTCATTTGGATATTAGGAATCGCCATTATTGGTTTGCCTGTAGTGTTAATTTTGCTGTTTTTAAAAGGAATGGTGATTGGTTTTACCGTAGGCTTTTTAGTCAATCAAATGGGACTCTCTGGGTTTGCGCTATCTTTTGTATCTGTTATGCCGCAAAATATCTTTCTCATACCGGCATTTCTGATCTTGTCTGCAGCTTCAGTTGCCTTTTCTTTGAAGCTTGTGCGGCAGCAGTTTTTTAAAAAAGCAGCGGAGCCTATTTCCGCCTCATTTTTACGCTACAGCGGAACCATGATTGCTATGATATGTTTGGTTGCCTGTGCAGCTACAATTGAAGCTTACGTATCACCTACTTTAATGAAAAGTGTAATGGCTCTATTAAATAAATAAGAATAAGTATTAAGTAAAAAGAATTCTTTTTTCTTATTAATAATAACTTTATTTTGACACCCTCGACACATCTGATATAATGGATTAGTGAATGGCGAGGGAGGGAATAATTATGGAAAGTCGAATTGAGCGAATTAAGCAGCAGTTGCACTCAGCTAGCTATAAATTGACACCTCAACGTGAGGCGACTGTAAGAGTACTTCTTGAACATGAAGAGGATCATTTAAGTGCCGAAGATGTATATCTCCTCGTCAAGGAAAAGTCTCCGGAAATTGGATTGGCAACTGTTTATCGTACGTTAGAATTGTTAACTGAACTTAAAATTGTTGATAAAATAAACTTTGGCGATGGCGTTTCTCGCTACGATTTAAGACAAGAAGGAGCCGCACACTTTCATCATCACCTTGTGTGTATGGAATGTGGATCTGTGGACGAAATTCAAGAAGATTTGCTTGAAGACGTTGAAGAAATTGTGGAAAAGCAATGGAATTTTAAAATTAAAGATCACCGCTTGACATTTCATGGCATTTGCCATCGCTGTCAGGATAAAGAAGACAAGCAGTAAAAGCCTTTTCCCTAATGGAGAAGGTTTTTTGTTGTACATAAATAAAAAAATAACGAGTTTATAAGCTACATGGTTTTATAGAAAGAAAGGAAATGAGCAGGAGAGAACTCAGTGTATAAAGGCAAGAAACATGTATAAAACCTGTCCCAATTGGCATATCTTCTAATAGAATCAAAAATTGGAGGAATTGTTTCATGAAATCATGGGCTGAAATGGTATATAATACATGTAAAGTATTTATCTTATTTACCGGGTTTACTCTTTTGTTTTATTTTGGAATGATATGGGTATCTCAAGAGTATCAAAATTATAAACGTTATGATGAGCCGTCGGGTTCAGCAGTTAAGGTCATGCAAGCAAGTGTGAACAAAGATCAGACGTGGTTAGAGCGTTTATTTATGTTTTATCAAAACGGGGAGTAGAGGCTATTGAATGATCAAATTCAAGATTTTATTCATTATTTAGTAGTAGAGCGGGGACTAGCGAAAAATACAATTGATTCGTATGAACGAGATTTAAAAAAGTATGCTCAATATTTAGAGCATGTAGAGCAGCTCAAATCATTTAATGAAGTAACAAGACTCCACATCGTTAATTTTCTGAAATATTTAAGTGATCAGCAAAAGTCATCTAAAACGATTGCGAGACATGTGGCTTCAACTAGATCTTTTCATCAATTCTTACTAAGAGAAAAAGCAGCGGATACAGATCCATCTGTTCATATTGATACCCCGCAGCTTGAGCGCAAGCTGCCAAAAGTGCTAAATGCAGAAGAAGTAGAGGCGCTGTTAAATGTGTTTGATACTTCGACGCCTTTTGGCATACGAGACAAAGCGATGCTTGAGTTGCTTTATGCTACTGGAATTCGTGTGTCTGAACTCGTTAACTTAAATATTGATGATGCACATTTGACGATGGGATTTATTCGTTGTATCGGAAAAGGAAATAAAGAAAGAATTGTCCCCATCGGAAGGTTGGCAACGGAGGCTATCGAAGAGTATTTACAGCATAGTCGGAGTGTTTTAACAAAGCAAAAGGAACAGGACAAAGCACTCTTTGTTAATCATCACGGAAGGCGTTTAACAAGGCAGGGGTTTTGGAAAATATTAAAAAAGTTAGCTTCTGAAGCAAAAATTGAAAAAGAATTAACTCCACATACGTTACGGCATTCGTTTGCTACTCATTTGTTAGAGAACGGCGCGGACTTGAGAGCCGTTCAAGAAATGCTGGGGCATGCGGATATTTCGACCACTCAAATTTATACACATGTTACAAAAGCACGTTTAAAAGATGTATACAATCAGTTTCATCCGCGAGCGTAGGAAGATTCCAATGTCCAATGAGTTCATAGACATTGGTTTTTTTGATTGAAAACACTTTCATTTATGTGTACAAAAAAATAAAAAGCGTCTAT
Organism: Priestia sp. 10L35; assembly: GCF_056395685.1. Lineage (NCBI taxonomy): Bacteria > Bacillati > Bacillota > Bacilli > Caryophanales > Bacillaceae > Priestia > Priestia sp. 10L35. Next base: position 493,547 of record NZ_JBFTKA010000001.1, read on the forward strand.
ACTAATAGAGAGGTCAGACTTCTGACCAATAAGAGAAGATGGTTAAATTATTTCCAAACGGGAATTTTATAGAGAATAAATAAATTGATATTTGGAGGGAATAAAATGGCGCATACATATAAACGCGTATTTTTAATTGTCATGGATTCAGTGGGTATCGGTGAATCACCGGATGCTGAAAAATACAATGATAAAGGTGCGGATACGTTTGGTCATATTGCAGAGCACTGCAACGGTCTTCGTATGCCTAATATGGCTAAGCTTGGCCTAAGCAATATCCGTGAAATTAAAGGAATCGATAAAGCCGAAAAACCGTTGGCTTACTATACAAAAATGCAGGAAGGTTCTGCAGGAAAAGATACAATGACAGGTCATTGGGAAATTATGGGTCTCAATATTGATACGCCTTTTAATGTATTTCCAGATGGATTTCCAGAAGAACTGATTTCACAATTAGAAGAAAAAACAGGTCGAAAAATCATTGGGAACAAACCAGCGTCTGGTACAGAAATTTTGGATGAGCTAGGAAAACAGCATATGGAAACAGGTGACTTAATCGTCTATACATCAGCAGATTCTGTTTTGCAAATTGCTGCTCATGAAGAAATTGTTCCAATTGATGAATTGTACAAAATTTGTGAGATTGCTCGTGAATTAACGCTTGATGATCCATATATGATTGGACGTGTTATCGCTCGCCCGTTTTTAGGTGAACCAGGTAACTTTACACGTACATCCAATCGTCATGACTATGCATTAAAGCCTTTTGGACGTACAGTAATGAATGAATTAAAAGACAATGACATCGATGTTATTGCTATCGGTAAAATTTCTGATATTTACGACGGAGAAGGGGTAACAAAATCTCTTCGTACCAAATCGAATATGGACGGCATGGATAAGCTAGTTGATACATTAAACATGGACTTCACAGGCTTAAGCTTCTTAAATTTAGTTGATTTTGATGCTCTCTATGGTCATCGCCGCGATCCACAAGGATATGGGCAAGCACTTGAAGAATATGATGCACGCTTAGAAGAAGTATTTGATTTATTAAAAGAAGATGATTTATTGATTATTACAGCGGATCATGGAAATGACCCTGTTCATCATGGGACAGACCATACGCGTGAATACGTGCCGCTTCTTGTGTACAATAAAGGCATGCAAGAAGGAAAAGAACTTTCTATTCGTCAAACGTTTGCGGATATTGGCGCAACGGTAGCAGAAAATTTTGGCGTAGCAATGCCTAAGCATGGAAAAAGTTTTTTAAAAGAGTTGAATTAAGCAGGGGGAATGGAGTATGAAAAAAGAATATATTGAAAAAGCAGCAGCATATATTAAAAATCAATCAGCTGTTACACCAACAATTGGGCTTATTTTAGGCTCTGGACTAGGGGTATTAGCTGACGAAATTGAAGGCGCGGTAAAAATTCCGTATAACGACATTCCTGAGTTCCCGGTTTCAACAGTTGAAGGTCATGCAGGTCAATTAGTAATAGGTACTATTTATGACGTACCGGTTGTAGCTATGCAAGGACGTTTTCACTTTTATGAAGGGTACGCTCTTGATAAAGTAACATTTCCAGTGCGCGTAATGAAAGAAATCGGTGTAGAAACGTTGATTGTAACGAATGCAGCGGGCGGAGTAAACGAATCCTTTAATCCAGGAGACTTAATGATTATTTCTGATCATATTAATAATTTTGGAACCAATCCTTTGATTGGACCTAATGACTCTGATTTCGGAGTAAGGTTCCCGGATATGTCAACTGCTTACTGCAAGGATCTTCGTCAATTAGCGAAGAAGGTAGGAGCTGATTTAAATATCGCCTTACAAGAAGGTGTATATGTAGGAAATACAGGTCCAACATATGAAACGCCTGCTGAAGTGCGTATGCTTCGCATTATCGGGGGAGACGCGGTCGGTATGTCTACAGTGCCAGAAGTTATTGTGGCACGCCATGCAGGTATGAAAGTGCTAGGTATTTCTTGTATTTCTAATATGGCAGCTGGTATTTTAGATCAGCCGTTAAATCATGAAGAAGTAATTGAAACGACTGAAAAAGTAAAACAGCAGTTTTTATCGCTTGTAAAAGAAGTAGTAAAGCAGCTTCCAGCTTATCAAAAATAAGAAGAAAATATGACTTTAAGCATCGAGAATTTCTCGATGCTTTTTTTATTTCCCTTAGTATAAATCGATTATACCTTGGAAAAAATAGGTTGTATAAAGAATGGAGGTTTGTGGAGATGAAGCGAACTATTGTAAAGTTACTCGTTGTCATATTTTTATTTCCACTTATGACGCAACCTGTTTTAGCCGCAGAAAAAAAGAATTCCGAGCTTGCTGACAGTGCTAGGTCAGCTATTTTAATTGAACGGGATACAGGAAAAATTCTATACGAAAAAAATAGTAATCAAGAACTTCCCCCTGCCAGTATGACTAAAATTATGACAATGATTTTAATTATGGAGGCTTTGGATAAAGGGAAAATTACCTTAAAAGATAAAGTGCGGGCAAGTGAATATGCCGCTTCAATGGGAGGCTCACAAATCTTTTTAGAGCCCGGAGAAGAAATGACGGTAAATGATTTGCTAAAAGGGATTGCGATAGGTTCCGGTAACGATGCTTCTATGGCAATGGCTGAATATTTAGCTGGATCAGAAGAAAAATTTGTAGCAAAGATGAACCAAAAAGCCAAAGAGCTTGGTTTGACTCATACAAAATTTCAAAATCCGACAGGCCTGCCTGTAGAAAATCACTATAGTACAGCTCATGATATGGCCATGATGGGCAGAGAGCTGCTAAAGTATGAAAAAATTATTAACTATACAAGTAAATACGAAGCTTATTTGCGCACGGATACAGATAAGAAGTTTTGGTTAGTAAATACAAATCGCTTAGTAAAGTTTTATCCCGGCGTTGATGGACTCAAAACCGGATTTACAGGTCAAGCTAAGTATTGCCTAACAGCTACCGCTAAAAAGGGAAATATGCGAGTGTTAGCGGTTGTATTCGGTGCAAGCACGCCAAAAGATCGCAATAATCAAGTAACCAAAATGTTAGACTACGCATTCAGTCAATATACAACGAAGCCTTTATACAAAAAAGGAGACGTTATTACCAAGATAGATGTAAACAAGGGGAGCGAAGATCAGGTAACAGCTGTTACGTCCGAGCCTATTTCTGTTTTATTGAAAAAAGGAAATGCAGCCAAAGACGTTAAAACAGAAGTGAAAATGAACGAGAAGCTAAATGCGCCTATTCAAAAAGGCGACAAAATTGGAACGTTGACCATTAAGAAGGATAACAAAGTAGTTAGTTCTTCACCGCTTCTTGCAAAAGAAGATATCGATGCTGCTTCTTGGTGGAAGATATTCAAACGTACATTCTCTATTTTCTCTCAAACATCTTAAACAGCTAAATGTGACGAAATAGAACTAGTTTTGTCGGTGAGAAGGATTCTATTCTGTCGGCAGCGAAAGACTGACTATAAGATTTCCGAGGAGGTTTGTATAGTGAGTCTTTCGATTGAATTGGAATTCAAACAAGATGTCTTGTTGGTTCGATTAACAGGAGAATTAGATCATCATACGGCAGAAGAGCTAAGAAGCAAAATCACCGAAGCGATAGAGAAGGAATCTATCAGCCATTTGATTTTAAATTTACAGCATTTAACCTTTATGGACAGCTCTGGCTTGGGGGTTATTTTAGGGAGATACAAACAGGTTCATAATAACGGCGGGGAAATGGTTGTATGCGCTATTTCTCCTGCCATAGAACGTTTGTTTAATATGTCAGGCTTATTTAAAATTATTCGTTTTGAACCTAATGAAGAAAACGCGCTTCAAAAATTGGGGGTGGCATAATGAAAAATCAAATGAACCTCCAATTTTCCGCGCTTAGTCAAAATGAATCGTTTGCTCGCGTCACGGTAGCATCATTTATTACGCAGTTAGATCCAACAATGGATGAGTTAACAGAAATTAAAACAGTCGTATCTGAAGCAGTAACAAATGCTATTATTCACGGCTACGAAAGCAATCCGGATGGTGTGGTATATATTTCTGTGACGCTTCATGAAGACGGTGTAGTCGAGCTGATGATTCGTGATGAAGGAATTGGTATCGATAACGTGGATGAAGCCAAGCAGCCTTTATACACAACGAAACCAGATCTAGAACGTTCTGGAATGGGTTTCACCATAATGGAAAACTTTATGGACGAAATTCGAGTGGAGTCTACTGTATTAGAAGGTACGACCTTATATTTAAAAAAGCACTTAACAAATAGTAAAGCGCTATGTAATTAAGGAGACTTGCCAATGGATGTGGAGGTCAAAAAAAATAAAAACGAACCGTATTTAAAGGATCATGAAGTTAAAGACCTCATCAAGCGCAGTCAGCAAGGTGATCAAATTGCACGAGATACAATCGTCCAAAAAAATATGCGGCTCGTTTGGTCGGTTGTTCAACGTTTTATTAACCGTGGTTATGAGCCCGATGATTTATTTCAAATTGGATGCATAGGGCTATTAAAGTCCGTTGATAAATTTGACTTATCGTATGATGTTAAATTTTCAACATATGCTGTTCCAATGATTATTGGTGAAATTCAGCGATTTATTCGTGATGATGGCACGGTAAAGGTTAGTCGTTCTCTGAAAGAAATGAGCAATAAAATACGTAAGGCAAAAGACGAGCTTTCCAAATTACTTGGACGCGTCCCTACAGTCGCTGAGGTTGCAGAACATTTGGATCTCACTCCTGAAGAAGTAGTGCTAGCTCAAGAAGCTAATCGTGCTCCTTCATCTATTCACGAGACCGTCTATGAAAATGATGGAGATCCAATTACCCTTCTTGACCAAATTGCTGATCATACGGAAGCGAAGTGGTTTGATAAAATTGCCTTAAAAGAAGCAATTGAAGAACTTGATGAGCGTGAAAAGCTCATTGTCTATTTGAGGTATTACAAAGATCAAACTCAGTCCGAAGTGGCCGCAAGGCTGGGAATTTCTCAAGTTCAGGTATCGAGGCTTGAGAAGAAAATCTTAAAACAAATGAAGCTGCATATGAATGATACGTAATACTTAAGAAGCAATCCGTTTTGCTATTCAAACAAGAATAGTGAAACGGATTGCTTTTTTCATTTGGTAATTAATGGTCTGTTCAGAAACGTGAATTAGAAAATTTAAGAAAATCCATACTACACGTACAGGGAGATAATGAATCGTAAGGTGTGATATGAATGGAAAACGTTCTTTATCTTAAAATGAGGCATCGTATTCAAGTAAAACCTGATCAGGCTGTAAATATTGGACAATTAGCAATGGTTATAGCAGGAGATTCTGTTCAAAAGCAAATTGAAAAGCTAGTTGTATATCAAGTCAGTATGAGTGATCGAAATATTATCATTGTTGATTTAATGAAGGTAATTCAAAAAGTTGCCTCTCAGTATCCGCATTTAGACATTCAGACGATTGGACCCGCTCAAACGATTGTAGAGGTCGTGTATAAAAAGAAACAATATTCCTTTTTGTTTTTTCTAGCTGTTTGGTTTCTTCTCTTCATCGGAGCTGCTTTAGCAATTATGAACTTTCACGAAGATGTGAGTATGAGACAAGTACATCAAAAATTGTTCTATATGCTGACCGGTCTGAGAGATAAGCAGCCTTTGCTGATTCAAGTGCCTTACTCTATCGGTTTAGGCCTGGGAATGATTCTGTTTTTTAACCATGTCTTTAGAAAACGAATTAATGAAGAGCCTAGTCCTCTCGAAGTCGAAATGTTTAATTACCAGCAAGACTTAGATCAATACGTCATTATGCACGAGAATAAAGAAAGTATGAAAAAAATTGATGATCATTAACATTGTGATGACCATTGTAATTGGACTTGCGGGAGGACTGGCTGCAGGTGCTGGGTTTGTAGCATTTTTAACGGTGCTGGGCATTATTCCGCGTTTGATGCAGCTGACCAAAACCATGAAATATATTCAAGCATATGAATGGGGAGTGGTGGGTGGTGCTGTTACAGGCGGGTGGTGCAGTCTTCATCAATACACGTGGCAGTTTCCTGCGGTGCTTATTATGATCATAGGTCTAACGAGCGGTATTTTTATTGGGATGCTGGCAGCAGCGTTAACAGAAGTGCTTAATGTATTGCCGACGTTAACGAAACGGATAGGAATGGAAGGCAAGCTTATTTTATTGTTAATGGCCATTGTACTAGGCAAAGTATGCGGATCATTATTTCATTGGATTTATTTTGTTAATCAATAAGAAAAGGATGTATGTAACATGGCAAATAATCAAAAATTAAAAGATAACTATCAAGAAAGCATTAAACCATTTCAGCCTAAACCTTCATATGTGGCAAATTGCCTAAAAGCCTTTTTGGTAGGGGGAATCATTTGTACATTAGGACAGGTAATTCAAAATTTCTATATTGCATTTTTTGACTTTAATGAAAAAAATGCAGGTAATCCTACCGTTGCAACCCTTATTTTAATATCTGCGCTCTTAACTGGGTTTGGGATATATGATCGTATTGGTCAATTCGCAGGTGCAGGTTCAGCCGTCCCTGTTACGGGTTTTGCCAATTCCATGACGAGTGCAGCGCTCGAACATCGAAGTGAAGGGATTGTTCTCGGGGTTGCGACGAATATGTTCAAGCTAGCTGGAAACGTAATCGTATTTGGAACGGTTTCCGCTTATATTGTAGGAATCATTCGATACCTTTTTAAAACTTATTTGCTATGAAAAGAGGGGGATTATGAGAAAAACTGGAAAGCAAACGTGGGTTTATGAAAATCCTATTTACATTAATGCTACAGGAACAGCAGTAGGACCAAAAGAAGCAGATGGACCGTTAGGAGAAACATTTGATATTACACATAAAGATTTGCACTGTGAAGAAGACAACTGGGAGTTAGCTGAAAGAAGGCTGATGACGGAATCTATTGATTCCTGTTTGCAAAAAGTAAATTTATCATATGAAGACGTTGATTTGTTTTTGGCTGGAGATTTATTAAATCAAAACGTAACGGCTAATTTTGTAGCCCGACATAACCAAATTCCATTTCTATGCATGTTTGGCGCTTGCTCCACATCAATGGAAACGCTCGCAACGGGAGCAGCTCTTGTAGATGCAGGGTTTGCTAATCGTGTTATTGCATCAGCGAGCAGTCATAACGCAACGGCTGAGCGCCAATTTCGAAATCCTACCGAGTACGGAGGACAAAAACCAGATACAGCAACGGCAACCATTACGGGAGCAGGGGCAGCGCTGGTCTCGAAAGAAAAAGGTATTGTCCGTCTCACGTCTGCAACGATTGGTCGGGTAATGGATTACGGGATTAAAAATGCAAACGACATGGGTTCTGCTATGGCACCAGCTGCTGCAGATACCATTCAAAGACATTTGGAAGACTTAAACGTTGCTCCAAGCGAGTATGATCTTATTTTAACAGGAGATTTATCTGGTGTAGGAAGTCCAATCTTAAAACAGCTGCTCAAGGACGAAGGCTACGATATATCAACCAATCATAATGATTGCGGATTAATGGTATATCGCCCTGATCAAAATGTATTTGCAGGAGGAAGCGGCTGCGGCTGCTCGGCTATTGTCACGTATGGGCATATTTTAAATGAATTAAAATCAGGAAACTTAAAGAAAGTGTTTATGGTGGCAACAGGAGCTCTTTTAAGTCCAACGATGATTCAGCAAAAAGAGTCAATTCCAACAATTGCTCATGGCGTCGTCTTAGAACATATTGGGGAGGGGGATGATCAATGGAGTATGTAATAGCTTTTGCTGTAGGAGGAATCATTTGCGTTATTGGGCAGCTGCTGCTTGATTTTGCTAAGCTTACTCCAGCGCATGTTATGAGTTCGTTTGTAGTTGCAGGAGCGATTTTAGATGGATTTGGTCTTTATGATAAGTTAATTGAATTTGCTGGCGCCGGAGCGACGGTTCCAATTACAAGCTTTGGTCATTCTTTGCTGCACGGAGCGATGAAGCAAGCGGATGACCATGGATTTATCGGGATTGGGATTGGGATTTTTGAACTTACCTCGGCTGGAATTTCAGCAGCTATTTTATTTGCTTTTATTATCGCGTTAATCTTTAAACCGAAAGGATAAAAGATTATGAAAAAAAGAAGGATCATTATTGTAACGGATGGCGATGAATATGCTCGCAAAGCAATTGAGCATGTAGCTAAATCGGTTGGTGGCAGATGCATTTCGAGGTCATATGGAAACCCTACTACGTTAACAGGCAGTCAAACGGTAGAGCTAATCCTTCAAGCACCATATGATCCCGTCTTTGTGATGTTCGACGATAGCGGTTTCTTAGAGGAAGGACCGGGAGAGATCGCTTTGCTACACGTAGCAAAGCATCCTCAAGTAGAAGTTCTTGGAGTGATTGCCGTGGCATCACGTACTCATCAAAGCGAATGGACAAGAGTGGATGTAACCATCGATCGTTTTGGAGAAATATCGCATTACGGCGTGGATAAAAGCGGAATTCAAGAGTTAGAAGTCGGACGAATTAATGGAGATACAGTTTACTGCTTGGATCAGCTCGATATTCCCTTAGTTGTAGGAATTGGGGATATCGGCAAAATGGCTAGGATGGATGATGTTAAACTGGGATGTCCTATTACAGAAAAAGCGGCACGACTTATTTTAGAAAGGAGCGGTTCGTTTGGGTAAGCCAGCAGAGCAGAAAACAGCTATTTTTTCAAAAGTGCAAAAAAACGATCAGTGGTTCAAAGAAAACGCTAGTATGAATACAAGCTTTGATGTGGGCGTGCGTAAACTACTTATTCTGGATCGAGAAGTTCATGTTTACTATGTAACAGGACTGTGCGATAGTTCATTTATTATTGAAATTACAAAAGTGCTCGTTCAAATTAATGATAATGAAGTTGAACGAGCGAAGCTAAAGGATATTGTTGAAAACCGTCTTATTCATCAGCAAGTAAAGCCTTTAAAAACGCTGGATGATGGAATGGTTTCTGTTTTATCAGGACTGTTATTCGTTTTAATTGACGGTGAAGAAGTTGGCTTTGAAGTCGATGTGCGTACGTATCCCGGCAGATCGCCTGAAGAAGCGGATACAGAGAAAGTGATTCGCGGAGCAAGAGATGGATACACTGAAAACATCATTATCAATACAGCGTTAACGAGAAGACGAATCCGTGACGGAAGATTTCGTTTTGAAATTATGAAGGTAGGCGAACGTTCGAAACTGGACGTAGCGATTGGGTACATAAAGGGGGTAGCTGATCCAGGACTGGTTAAACTGATAAAAGATGAACTGGAAGCTATCGATGTAGATGGTTTGCCTATGGCTGACAAATCCATTGAAGAGTTTTTAGTCAAACAAGGAATTAATCCTTTTCCAATGGTACGCTATACAGAACGTCCGGACACAGCAGCAGCTCATGTACTAGAGGGGCATGTCATTATTATTACCGATACATCACCAAGCGTTATTATTACACCAACTACGCTGTTTCATCACGTGCAGCATGCAGAAGAATACAGGCAGTCTCCTTCTGTAGGTACCTTTATACGCTGGATACGGTTTTTAGGAATTCTTGCGTCTCTTTTCTTATTACCGCTATGGCTGTTATTTGTACTTGAGCCAGATCTGCTGCCGGCAAAATTGCAATTTATTGGGCCAAACGAAGCAACAAATATTCCGACAGTTATCCAGATTTTCTTAGCCGATCTAGGGGTTGAGTTCCTGAGGATGGCCGCCATTCATACGCCGACACCGCTTGCTACTGCTATGGGTTTAATTGCTGCAGCACTCATTGGACAGATTGCCATTGATGTAGGATTGTTTGTTCCGGAAGTTATTCTTTATGTAGCTATTGCGTCCATTGGTTCTTTTTCAACGCCAAGCTATGAGTTAGCAGTAGCAAATAAAATGCTGCGATTGTTTCTGTTAATTTTTGTGGCGGCCTTTCATACTCCAGGGTTTCTTATTGCAACAACGTGTATCATTCTCTATATGGCGCGATTAAAATCATTGAATACGCCTTATTTGTGGCCGTTTCTTCCATTCAACCCGCAGGCTTTATGGCAGATTATTATTCGTACACCGGTTCCTGGAGCAAATCCGCGACCTAGTATTGTGCATCCGCAGGATAAAGACCGCCAGCCTGCAAAACCTTAAACAAAATAGGTGGTTGAAACCTGTATGAAGATGTGATAGATTTGTTTTAAATATGGAAAATAATAAATATTTAGACAGTTAGCAGCGAATTGCCGTTAACTGTCTTTTTTACACTATACACAGGAACGGGGTCTAAACATGTTTTTACACGGAACAAGTCGCATAAATAAACAGGGCCATCTTGAAATTGGTGGAGTTGATACGCTTGAATTAGCATCAAATTTTGGGACACCCCTTTACGTATATGACGTGGCTTTAATTCGGCAGCGTGCTAGAGGATTTAAAGAAACATTTGAAAAGCATGGGGTAAAAGCACAGGTCGCTTATGCAAGCAAAGCTTTTTCTACAATTGCCATGCTCCAAGTCGTTCATGAAGAAGGTCTTTCGTTAGACGTTGTTTCGGGAGGAGAACTGTATACGGCTTTAGCAGCTGACTTTCCGAAAGAACGGATTCATTTTCATGGAAACAATAAAAGCCGAGCAGAACTAGAAATGGCCATCAAAGAAGATGTAGGATGCATTGTAGTTGATAATTTTTATGAAATTGCATTGCTTCAGGAAATAACGGAACAGTATCCAAAAAAGATGCCTGTTCTTCTCAGATTAACACCCGGAATTGAAGCTCATACACATGATTATATCTTGACAGGGCAGGAAGACTCGAAGTTTGGGTTTGATCTTCAAAACGGTCAAGCAGACGAAGCTGTGCGTCTTGTGCAAAATAGCAAGGGGCTAGAACTTTTAGGTATTCACTGTCATATAGGATCTCAAATTTTTGAAACAACCGGATTTATTATGGCGACTCAAAAGCTTTTTGCAAAAATGAAAGAGTGGAAACAACGTATAGAATTTGTTCCGCAAGTATTAAATTTAGGCGGCGGCTTTGGCATTCGTTATACGGAAGAAGATCAGCCTATTCCTGTTTCGCAGTATGTGGAAGTTATTATAGAAGAGGTCAAAAAGCAGTCTAAACAGTTAGAGGTAGAAATCCCTGAAATTTGGATTGAGCCCGGCCGCTCTCTTGTAGGAGATGCTGGAACGACTCTGTATTCAATTGGTTCTCGTAAGCATGTACCTAATGTACGTGAATATGTAGCCATTGACGGAGGAATGAACGACAATATCCGTCCTGCGCTGTATCAAGCGAAATATGAAGCGGTCATTGCCAATCGAATGAATGATGAGAGTGATGAGCTTGTATCTATTGCGGGTAAGTGCTGCGAATCGGGGGATATGCTGATGTGGGATGTACACCTTCCAAAAGCAAACCCAGATGATTTATTAGCGATGTTTTGTACAGGCGCATACGGTTATTCTATGGCAAGTCACTATAACCGTTTGCCAAAGCCAGCTGTCGTGTTCGTGGAAGATGGAGAAGCACAGCTAGTCGTAAAACGCGAAACGTATGAAGATATTGTAAAAAATGACGTGAAATACAAGGTGACGGTAAAAAAGTAACGAGTGATTAACGTAAAAAAAAGAGCCTCTTGTTCAAGAGGCTCTTTTTTTTATGAGAATAACGATTTAATAGCATTAATAATATCAACAAAGAATTGCTTTAATTTATCAAGAAATGATTGGCCTTCTTCTGACTGAAGAAATGTTGTTACTTTTTCCTTTGTCGCAGAAAGTTGGTCTTTTACTTGATTCCAATCGATGTTCATATCTTTTAAACGATTGAAAAAATCAACAAGTGTATTAAGCTCTGAATCTGTTAATTTAATACCTAAATCATCAGCCACTCGCTGAATTAACGTGCGTAAATCGTCCTTTGTTTGAGGATTTTCTTTGGCAATTTCTTCTTTAATCGTTGCCATAAACTGCGCTGCTTTTTCTTTACCGATTTTTTCACCAAGCTCAGATGTCTGGACCATCTCTTCATTGGCTGCTTTTTTTACTTCTTCTGGGATTTTTTGATCTGTTTGAACTTCATATGCTTTCATAATACCTGTTAAAGCAGCTGTACCAGATACTTCAAATGGAGCGGTAATCTGGATTTTTGCATCTTTAACGCCGGCGGTCATCAAAGCATTAATATACATGTCGTCTGTAATACCATTAATATTTTGAGTTGATACGCTTAAACCTGAATCTTTTGAACCAAGGGTAATACTAGAAGATGAAATAGCACGAGATCCAATAGTAGCCTTTGGAATAAAGTCACCTAAATATTCATGCTCTTCTTGGTTTGTCACGGTTACTGTTTGAGCATTGCTTGGCGCATCAAGGTCATTTAATACCTGTTGCTTCTGAGAGCTGGTTAAGTCCTGACCTAATGTAATAATAACATCGCCCGGAGCAGCATCTGCAAAACTTTTTAAGGGTGCGGTTAGGAATAGAAGAAGACCTAATGTCACCATCATTGCTTTTATCGTTAATTTCAAACCTTTTTCCTCCTTTAATCCCATACTTGCCCTATTATAATACGGGCAGGTCTGAAGTAACAGAGTCAATTCATCATTTTCCCATAAATCAGTCTAGAGGCGTAGATTTCTATATGAAATGAAATCTATGTATCTCCATCACTGTATTAGACGGATGATACTATAAAAAGTTTCATCTCACAACTACTATTTTTTATTTAGAGCCCTACGAGAAGAAAGTGAAAAAGTGCATTCATTGAATTCATGAGCTTGTTTGTAGTAGAATAGAGTGAGTTTATAAATGTAAGTGTTCTACTCTAGGTGGCACTTACAATTTTTACGTTTTGCCGCTTTGATAGGGAAAACAGAGCCTATAGCGGTACTAATACATATATTGGAGGTCATTTATATGAAAAAAGCAAGTATTCTAATGGAAAATGGCGAAAAAATTCTAATCGATTTATTTCCGAACGAAGCACCAGGAACAGTAGAAAACTTTGAAAAGTTAGCTAATGAAGGATTCTACAATGGCGTAACGTTCCACCGCGTTATCCCTGGATTTGTTTCTCAAGGAGGAGACCCAACTGGTACAGGTGCTGGCGGCCCTGGCTACTCAATTAAATGTGAAACAGAAGGAAACCCTCACAAACACGAAGCGGGTTCTCTATCAATGGCACATGCTGGTAAAGACACAGGCGGCAGTCAGTTCTTTCTTGTTCATGAGCCACAGCCTCATTTGAACGGTGTTCACACTGTATTTGGAAAAGTAACAGAAGGACTTGATACAGTGTTAAAAATGAAAAATGGCGACGTAATGAAAGAAGTAAAAGTCTGGGAAGAATAAGAGCATACTGCTATAAATGGATATTAGCTAATAAAACGTCATAACAACCTTTTACAGGGGGTTACGGCGTTTTTTCTTCGCGCAACAGCTCAAAAAGCGTAATAGATTAGGTTTCTCATACACGCATGACATAGGACAAGCTTTTGTGTAATATTGCTATTTACTTATAAATTTTGTATGATAAAAGCAGTAAAAAACGCAGCGCATTAATTTGTAGGAAAGTTTGAGGACGAGGGAGAATCGTATGCTTATTCGCTATAAACGAAACTATGAAAAAATTGCCATGGGTCTTCTATCGTTTGTACCTACGGAAAAAGATTTAAAAAAACTTCAACAAACGATGAAAGAATATGAGCAAAACGAACATTGGCAGCTGTATCTTTGGAAGCAAGAAGAAGATATTATTGGGATTGTTGGCATTTCCATGCTCGATAAAAGTTTGATTGAGGTTCAACACGTCAGTGTAAACCCTTCACACCGCCAACAGGGCATTGGCAAAAAAATGATTAAAGCTCTTAAAGAAATGTATACGACTGCACAAATTAAGCCGAGTGAAATTATCGCTCCGTTTTATGAAAAGTGTCAGGCGGATGAATAAAAAAAGCATGATTAGGTAAGGTGTGAAAGCTTCTTTCACATCTTAGTCATCATAAAACAACAGGTAGCTAGAAGCTACCTGTTGTTTTGTTTTGCCAATAAGTTCGCTTGCCTTTCCGCAATCACATCTGACCGATCTCGCGTGCTGTGACGATGAACAATCGCATCATTTTGCAGATTAGAAGCTGATAACCAGACAAGCTGTTTATCAGTGCTTCTTTGTTTGCAAGCTCGTAATAATGCTGGATCTTCAATGGGCAAGTTAATACTTTTATATGGCTGATAGGTATCGATTAAAGCTAATTGTTTGCGAAGAAGTTTAAGCAGTGAAGGATAATTAAGTCCAAGCTGTGCAATATTTTCTTCTTCCTTCGTTAAAATTGCCAGCGTCTTTTGCATCGTTCTTTTGGCTCCAGCGAAATTTTGGCGTCGATGATGATAGAGTGAAACAGCAATTTGAATAAGGCCAACCCAAATAATATTGCGGTGTCCTCTTTGGTCTTTTTTCCAGTGTTCTTCTAGCAGTTCATGACATTCAAAGTAATCCCGGTCGCCATGAAAATGAACTAAATAATCAATATAGGCTTGTGAATACAATCTTGTTCCCTCCTGGTAAGGCTCTATATGTAGTGTATCACAAAAATTAGCTATTCATCAGCGCGGTGCCTTTAAAGAGACAAACGTGCTCAAGGTATGGCGAACACGTTTGTTTTTATTCAATATGTGTGGTTAGAAGCGTAAGCAAGAACAACCAACAATAATTAATAAAATAAACAGTACAACAATTAAAGCGAAACCGCTACCGTATCCACAAGATTTTTCACCCATGCGAGTTCCTCCTTCAGCCATTTCAAAATCTTATTACCTTGACATCATATGTATGTTTAAACTTTTTGTATGGGCAAATGACCTATTTTTACGTTAATTTGTATTGGACATGTGTCTATAATCCTCTATACTAATGATAGTAACGTTATATAAAGCAGCAGAAATGATAAGCAATTGAAAAGTGTTGGTGAGATAAAAGTGGAGTATAGTGTAAAAGTAGATGCGTTTGAAGGACCTTTAGATCTTCTTCTGCATTTGATTAACCGATTTGAAATTGATATTTACGATATCCCAGTAGCGACAATTACTGAGCAATATATGATGTTTATACATACAATGAATGAGCTTCAGCTAGACGTTGCCAGTGAATATCTAGTCATGGCAGCAACTTTGCTTCAAATTAAAAGTAAAATGCTTCTGCCTACGTATGAAGAAGATATGGATGAAATTGAAATGGTCGATGAAGAAGATCCGCGTGAAGAATTGATGCAGCGCTTAATTGAATATCGAAAGTTTAAAGAAGCGGCTGTAGAGCTTCAAAAGCTGGAAGAAGACCAAAGTCATGTGTATACAAAACCTCCAAGTAATGTGCAAATAAATGCAGAAGAACGTACGCAGCTTCAGGATGAAGGATTGGATATATCACTGTATGATATGCTAAGTGCTTTTCAAAAGTTGATGAAACGAAAGCAAAATAAAAAGCCTATGCAGACGAAAATAGCAAGGCAAGACATTCCAATTGACAAGCGCATGAGTGAAATTGTGAATGAATTAAAAGTGTTTAAAGGGAAAAAAAGTTTTTATCAGCTGTTTCCTTATCAAGAGCGTGATCATATTGTTGTAACGTTTTTAGCTGTGCTGGAATTAATGAAAGAAAATGAAATCGTTGTGGAACAGCAGCACAATCTAGATGAGCTTTATGTATCGTATCGAGAAAGGAATGAAGAGGAATGACAACGAAAAATCTACAGGCTATTATTGAGAGCTTACTTTTCGTTTCTGGTGATGAAGGTCTATCCATTAGCCGGTTAGCTGAGATTATAGAAAAGCCTCATGAAGACATTCAAGGTGCTTTGGAGAGCTTAGAGCAAGAGTGTAAGTTCAGAGGAGTTACACTTGTTGAAATAGGAGGGTCCTATCAGCTTGTCACAAAAAAAGACTATGCACCATATATTGAGAAGCTCGTAGAAGCTCCCGCTAATCAATCATTATCACAAGCAGCGCTTGAAACGTTAGCTATTGTAGCGTATAAGCAGCCAATTACAAGAGCTGAAATCGAAGAGATTCGCGGAGTGAAAACGGAAAGACCTCTTCAAACTTTAATTGGAAAAGTTTTATTAAAGGAAGTGGGACGAGCGGAAGGCGCAGGGCGGGCCATCTTATACGGAACGACAAAAGAATTTTTAGGCTATTTTGGCCTTAAAAGTATCGAAGAGCTGCCGCCGCTTCCAGAAGATTTATTACAAGAAGGAACCGATCAAGAAGCAGATTTGTTTTTTCAATCGTTTCAAGAAATGAAGTGAAAATGTAAAAGAACATAGAGTTTTTTCTATGTTCTTTTTTGTATGGACAAATCTTTTCATTCATAACCAAAAAAGACGAGCATAAACTTGTACAAACAGGTAGAGGGACGGGGATGACATGAAAAGAAGCAAAAAAAGTATCATCTATCTATTTATTGTATTGCTATGTCTCAGCGGTTGGCCTTCCATATCATCTGCAGCGGGGAGCGTAAGTGCTCATAGTGCTATTTTGATGGAACAGAAATCAGGGAGAGTGTTATATGCTAAAAATGCAGATCAAGTTAGCCGAATTGCTAGCATTACAAAAATTATGACAGCAATACTGGCGATTGAATCTGGCAAAATAAATAAAACAGTTACCGTGAGCCACAGCGCAGTTGGTGTTGAAGGTTCTTCTGTGTATTTAGTTGAAGGTGAAAAAATAAAATTAAAAGATTTAGTATATGGCTTGATGCTTCGTTCAGGTAATGATGCTGCTGTAGCTATCGCAGAAGCCGTTGGAGGAAGCGAAGATGGATTTGTTTATTTGATGAATAAAAAAGCAGAAGAAATTGGCATGACAAACACAACATTTCAAAATCCGCATGGATTAGACGATCATGAAAATCATCGCTCAACTGCGCACGATATGGCTCTGCTCATGCGCTATGCAATGAATAATAAAATTTTTAAAGAGATTTCAGGAACAAAAGTCTATCGAATGAAGCATCCTGAAGAGAAATGGGATCGAGTGTGGAAAAACAAAAATAAACTGCTGACAACACTATATGCATACTGTACTGGCGGAAAAACAGGGTATACAAAATTAGCAAAACGAACGCTTGTGACAACTGCTACAAAAGATGGAATGGACTTAATTGCCGTAACGATTAATGCTCCAGATGATTGGAACGATCACATTTCCATGTATGAAAATGCATTTGATAAATATGATATGACCAGTTTAGCTGCAAAAGGAGAATTGGTAGATATAAAGGATTCTTTCTATAAAGATCAGTTGTATATTAAACGAAATGTCGTCTATCCGCTCACAAAGAAAGAACAAAGCTCTGTAGAAGTAAAAACAACGTTAATTCAGCCTAAAAAGCAGTGGAAAGAAACAGGGGAAGTTCCAAATGTGGTAGGAAAGCTCGATATTTATAGAAGTGGAGAGACGATTGACAGTGTTCCAATTTATTTCGAAAAGCAGTCCGAGCAGCAAAAAGGTTTTTTTGATAAAGTGAAGCGATTAATGTTTATTCAGTCTGGAGCCAAAACAGATGGTTAATATTATTTGGATGCTGCTGACCATTATCGGAATTGTTTTTGCGATTATAAATGGAAAAATCGGTGATGTAAACAAAGCAATTTTTCAAGGAGCAGGCGAAGCAGTGACCATCAGCATTGGGTTAATCAGCGTCCTTGTCTTTTGGTTAGGGATGATGAATATTGCTCAAAGTGCAGGGCTTCTCGACAAGTTAGCGAAACTGTTTCGACCCATCATTACAAGACTTTTCCCTGATGTTCCAAAAGATCATCCGGCCTTAGGGTACATATTGTCCAATATGATGGCGAATATGTTTGGGCTCGGGAATGCGGCAACTCCTCTTGGCATTAAAGCGATGGAGCAGCTTAAAAAGCTAAACGGCGATAGAGACGAAGCAAGCCGTTCTATGATCACACTTTTAGCACTTAACACAACCAGTTTAACACTTATACCAACCACAGTTATTGCCATTCGGATTACGTATAACTCGGCTAATCCTACTGAAATTGTCGGTACCACGCTTTTAGCAACTGTTGTAGCTACGATAGGAGCTATCATCATTGATCGCTTCTTTTATTATCGACGTACACGAAAAGGAGGAAAACGAAAATGACTATGCTTAATCAAGTATCATTGATGTTTATTCCTCTTATTGTAGGATGCATTTTACTTTATGGAACCTATAAAAAAATTCCTACGTATGAAAAGTTTGTAGAGGGAGGGAAAGATGGATTACAAATTGCTTTTTCCATCATTCCTTACTTAGTCGGCATGTTAGTGAGCATCTCTATTTTTCGAGCTTCAGGAGCGCTTGATTTTTTCTTATCTGTTTTAAAACCTATGCTGCAAGCAGTCGGCGTTCCGGCTGAAATTGTACCTTTAGCTCTTATCAAACCGATATCTGGAACGGCTGCTCTTGGTATCACGACGGATCTAATTTCTACATACGGACCTGATTCTTTTATCGGTCGTTTGGCATCGACCATGCAGGGAAGTACAGATACCACATTTTATATTTTAACGGTTTATTTCGGAGCGGTTGGCATTAAAAAAATGGGAGATGCGCTGAAGGTTGGTTTACTGGCAGATTTGGTAGGAATTATTGCCTCAGTTGTCATTGTAATCCTTGTGTTTGGCCGGTAAGAAATCGAAAATTCTACCTCTGAGTGGCAAATACACTTGTGTATTACTTCGTAAACAAGTAAGATGTTACAAGAGGTGAAGTGTTAATGGAACGATTACAAAAAGTGATTGCTCACGCAGGTGTAGCATCAAGACGTAAAGCTGAAGAATTAATCGGCCAAGGCCGAGTGAAAGTAAATGGAAAAGTTGTAAGAGAATTGGGCACGAAAGTAGGTCCTAACGATAAAATTGAAGTAGACGAAGTGCCTGTAGAAAGCGAAGCGCCCGTTTATTTTATGTTATACAAACCAAGAGGCGTAATTTCAGCTGCTAACGACGACAAGGGAAGAAAAACAGTCGTTGACTTCTTTCCACATGTAGAAGAAAGAATTTATCCAATTGGACGTCTAGACTATGATACGTCGGGTTTACTTCTTTTAACAAACGACGGTGAATTTGCTAATCAGCTAATGCACCCTAAATTTGAAGTGGACAAAGTGTATGTGGCTAAAATTAAAGGAATTCCAAGTCGTGAAAAAATCAGACAGCTGCAGCGCGGTGTGATGCTAGAGGACGGAAAAACAGCACCAGCTCGTGCAAAAGTTCTTTCTATTGATAAAAGCAAGCAGACGGCGATTGTGGAATTGACGATTCATGAAGGGAAAAATCGTCAAGTACGTCGCATGTTCGATGCAATTGGGCATTCTGTCTTAAAATTAAAACGTGAACGCTACGGACCTTTAGATTTACGCGGATTAAATGCAGGAGAAGCTCGTGAGCTTACAGCGCATGAAGTCAAACAATTATATTCAATGTCTCAAACAGGTAAGTAATTTTCACTTACCTGTTTTTTTTATGAAAAATGTCGTGAATTAGAAAAACAAGCAAGGTTTTTTGAAAAAATGTCGAACTTGTAGAATGAGAGGAAGACTTCACAGAAACGTCGAAATATTATTGGAAAGCCACTACCACAAAAATGATATAATGGTAGAAAAAAGTGTATTGAAAGCGGTTAAAAGGAGTTCGTGCCATGAAAAAAAAGCGCTTGATTATTCGAACAGTTATATTGGCAGTTTTGCTGTGCGCGGTTGGATATACCCTTTATGCTCAATTTTTTGCTGATAAACAAAAGGTATCAGTAGGAGATAAGGCACCTGACTTTATATTAAGAGATGTTAATGGAGAAACTCATCAGCTATCAGATTACAAAGGCAAAGGAGTTTTTTTGAATTTTTGGGGAACATGGTGCAAGCCCTGTAAACAAGAGATGCCGGCTATGGAAAAGCAGTATGCATCATATAAAAAGCAAGGTGTCGAAATTCTAGCTGTTAACGTTGCAGAAACGAATATAGCAGTAGAGCAATTTGCTAAACAGTATGAGCTATCTTTTCCGATTTTGATGGATAAAGATTCACAAGTATTGGGTGCATACGGAATAGATCCTCTGCCGACTACATTTTTAATTGATAAAAACGGAAAGATTGTAGACAGTTTTATTGGGGGATTGGAAGAATCTAAAATAAAAGAATATATGGAAGAAATTAAACCATAGGGAGTGTTGACAATGAAACACGTAAAATGTGAATGTGGACACGTTAACCCGCATGGTACGATTTTGTGTGAAGCCTGTGGTAAGCCGATTGCAGAAGAAACAACTGATAAATTAGTAGATATGCGTTATGAAGGAAGCGCAAGGCGATCGCAAACGTACAATAAAACAGTTATCGATAAAATATGGAACTTTTTCTCTTCTGTAAAAGTAGGTATTTGGATCATTATTGTGACGCTTGTTGCGTCTGCAGTCGGAACCATTTATCCTCAAGAAGCTTACATACCTCCTAATGTGACAGCAGATGAGTATTACCAAAAGGAATATGGATGGACAGGAGAGCTTTATTATAAGTTAGGTTTTCATCATCTCTACGAATCGTGGTGGTACTTGCTTTTAATTGCTGCTTTAGGAATGTCGTTAGTCATTTGCAGTTTAGATCGAGTAGTGCCTTTGTACCGAGCTCTAAAAAAGCAGAGTGTAACAAAACATCCAAACTTCTTAAAAAGACAGCGTTTATATAGCACTTCATCATCGTGGACCGATCAAGATTATGAACATGTAAAAAGTATGCTTAAAAAAAGAAGATACTCTATTCGTGAAGAAAACGGCAATCTGCTGGCTGAAAAAGGACGCTTCTCAAGATGGGGTCCATACGTTAATCATATCGGTCTCATTATCTTTTTACTAGGTGCTATGCTTAGGTTTGTACCAGGTATGTATATAGATGAAGTTCTTTGGATCCGTGAAGGTGAAACAAAAGTTATTCCTGGGACGAACGGAGAATATTTTTTGAAAAACCATCGTTTTACTGTTGAAACGTATGATAAAGATAGCGAAAGCGCCGTGTTTCAAGAAGCAATTGATCGTGCAGGGAATAATAAAGTAGCCAAAAAATATGAAGCGGATGTTAGTTTGTATAAGCGCGAAGGAAAGCTTATACCGGGAGCAGATCCAAAATTAAAAAAAATAAAAGATTCAGAGATTCGTGTGAATCAGCCGCTTAAGTTTGAAGGATATGCCATGTACCAAGTGGACTTCAAGTTAAATGAGTTTAGCTCTATGTCTTTCCATTTAACAGATAAAAATGAAAATAGAAACGTTGGTTCACTTACAGTAGATTTACATAATCCAAAAGAAACATATGATCTAAAAAACGGATATAAAGTCAAGCTCATGAGTTACTTTCCAGACTTTTTCTTTGATGATGAAGGAAATCCAAATACAAAGACCAGAGTACCTAACAATCCCGCTTTTGTATTTAAAATGATTACCCCTCAGCATAAAAAAGGGGAAGTTGCTTTTGTTGGAATTAGAGAGAACTTGGAGCCGCTAGGAAATAACGATTATAAAATGACCTTTGCTGGTGTGGAAACGAAAAATGTAACGGGATTAACCGTTCGCAGAGACTATACGCTTTGGTTTTTAGGAATTGGCGGAGCCATCTTTATGATTGGTGTGGTTCAAGGGATGTATTGGAATCATCGCCGCATGTGGATTCAAAAAGTCAATAATGAGATATGGTTGGCCGCACATACAAATAAAAACTGGTATGGGCTAAAAAAAGAACTAAATGGTTTATTAGAATCAACATCCCTTACACAGCTGAAGGACCAAAATGATAAAGAAACAAAATAGGAGGAAAAAGCATGGATTACGCGAGTATAAGTAGTAATTTACTGTATGTGGCGTTTATTGCTTATTTAGTTGCAACCTTTTTTTTCGGAGGAGCTATTCGAGATAAGCGAGCAGCTCAAAAGAAAACAAAGTGGGCAACGTTTGGAATTGCGGTTACCATCATCGGCTTTATTGCACAGATTGGCTACTTTATTACAAGGTGGATTGCATCAGGCCACGCTCCTGTTAGTAATTTATTTGAATTTACGACGTTTTTTGGCATGATGCTTGTTGGCGCATTTATTGTTATTTACTTTATTTATCGTCTTAGCATGCTTGGATTGTTTGCATTGCCGGTGGCTCTTTTGATCATTGCTTATGCAAGCATGTTTCCAACTGAAATTACGCCGCTGATACCGGCTCTTCAAACGAATTGGCTGCATATTCACGTTACAACCGCAGCTACGGGTGAAGCCGTGCTTTCCATTAGCTTTGTTGCAGGATTGATTTATTTAATCAAAACGATTGACCAATCCAAGCGAAATAAAAAAGCATTTTGGCTGGAATTCATCCTGTATACGCTTATTAGTACGCTTGGGTTTGTAGCGGTGACGCTGGCTTTTAATGCGGCTCACTACGAGTCATCATTTAATTGGATTAATAAAAGTGGAGAACAAGAGCAAGTCGTATATCATATGGTTCCGCTAGTGGGGCCGCATCAAAGTGAGTGGACAGCCGGGAACGATATACAGCCGCTTATTGATATGCCCGCTATTATCAATGCTAAAAAATTAAATACGGTTATTTGGTCGTTAGGCGGCGGCTTTGTCTTATATTGGCTGATTCGTTTCATTTTACGGAAGCGAATTGGAGCCGCGCTGCAGCCGCTTGTGAAGCAGGTAAACAGCGACTTGCTTGATGAAGTAAGCTACAGAGCAGTGGCAATTGGGTTTCCTATTTTTACACTAGGAGCACTTATTTTTGCTATGATTTGGGCTCAGATGGCCTGGACGCGCTTTTGGGGGTGGGACCCTAAAGAGGTGTGGGCGCTGATCACATTTTTATTTTACGCTGCTTTTCTTCATCTTCGGCTGTCTAAAGGGTGGCACGGTGAAAAATCAGCTTGGCTTGCAGTTGGCGGATTTGCCATCATTATGTTCAACTTAGTGGCTGTGAACCTAATTATTGCAGGTTTACATTCATATGCGTAACCTTTAAAAATAGAATAGAGGCTGAAACAAAGATATTTTAGTTGAAGGAAGATCCGAACGAATGAGATTCTTGATGGAGAATCTCATTCGTTCGGATTTTTTCATTGAGATGGTGAACGCAAGTTTCGTGTATGTAGGTGCTTATAGCCGTGGAACAAGCGATCCCTACTAGCTTCTTTATTTTATTTATTCAGCTGTAGATTGCATGGATTTCGTTGCGTCTCAGCCTCTTTTTGGTAAAAAAAGCTGTTTTTCGTAAAGGTGTTCACGAATTGTCACATTGTTTGGGTATCATAAGTAGAACTCGCCGGTTTTTTTTTGTACACTAAGACTAGGAGGTTGAAAATACATGCAAAACGAACAAAGGTTACTGCTAGTAGACGATGAAGATCGCATTAGACGATTGTTAAAAATGTACTTAGAAAAAGAAGGATACATCATTGAAGAAGCAGCCGATGGGCATGAAGCAATCGAAAAAGCGTTACACATAGATTATGATTTGATTGTATTAGATTTAATGATGCCCGGCATAGATGGTATTGAGGTTTGTAAACAAATTCGGGAGAAAAAAGCAACTCCTATTATCATGCTTACAGCTAAAGGGGAAGAAGTAAACAGAGTCCAAGGGTTTGAAGTAGGCACAGATGATTATATCGTTAAGCCGTTTAGCCCAAGAGAAGTGGTTCTTCGCGTAAAAGCACTGCTTCGACGTTCTTCTCAAGCAACGTTTATTCAACCAGAAACGAGCGTGAAAAATCTTATTGTCTTTGATCACTTAACGATTGATAATGATGCACATCGCGTTACAGCAGACGGAAAAGAAGTTAACTTAACTCCAAAAGAATATGAATTATTATGCTATCTTGCAAAAACGCCAGATAAAGTATATGACAGAGAGCAGCTGCTGCGTGAAGTATGGCATTATGATTTCTTTGGAGATCTTCGTACGGTAGATACGCACGTCAAGCGTTTGCGTGAAAAGTTAAATCGTGTATCGTCCCAAGCGGCGAAAATGATTGTAACCGTATGGGGAGTAGGGTATAAATTTGAGGTTGAAAATAACTGATGTTTTGGAGAAGTGTAGTTGGTAAACTATGGTTTACTATCCTATTGCTCGTCACGCTTGTTTTATTTATTTTGACTATTTTATTGCTTCAGTTTTTTGAAAATTATCATGTTGTAGATGCAGAAAACCGTTTAACTAAAACGGCTGCTAAAATCTCTACCATTGTGCAGGAAACGGACGATGAAAAACTAGGACTATCCATTGCTCGTGAACTTGCAGACCAAGCAAGTGTAGTTATTGTTCAAGACAAAGATTTTTATTGGCATTCCACACATCCTGATAAAGAAAATAAGAAAGCTATTTCGGCCATTGTTAAACAAAACGATCAGCTAAATCAAGTGGTTGAAAAAGGTAAAGTAATACGGGAAAAAATGTACATGACCACAAAGAAAGACACGAGTGATGAACCTTTAATGTTTGTTGTCGGTGTACCTTTAATGAAAGATAACAAACCGACAGGCGGCGTTTATTTGTATCAATCTCTTTCTGAAATTGAAGAACCCGCTCAATATACGACTAAGTTCATTTTATTGGCTGCAGGTATTGCTATTATTTTAACTACTATCTTTGCTTTTTTCTTATCCACTCGAATTACAGCGCCTCTTAGAAAAATGAGGCAGGCGGCATTTGAAGTAACAAAAGGCAACTTTGATACAAAAGTACCTATTTTAACTCACGATGAAATTGGAGAGTTAGCGATTGCTTTTAATCAAATGGGCAGGCAGTTAAAGTTTAACCTCAATGCGCTTAATCAGGAAAAAGAGCAGCTTTCAAGTATTTTAAGCAGTATGGCAGACGGTGTTATTACGTTTAGTAGAGACGGGTCGATTTTAATTACCAATCCCCCAGCGGAGCATTTTCTTCAGACTTGGTATTACGAGCAGGATGTCAACAATCAGCAGGTGCCTGAGCTTCCAGCAAACGTTGTCCATTTGTTTCAAACGGTAGTAGAGACTGAAACGGAGCGAAGTGCAGAATTGAAAATCCAAGGGAAAACGTGGGTCATTTTAATGTCACCGCTCTATAATCAAACGAAAATTCGCGGTGCTGTAGCCGTACTACGGGATATGTCTGAAGAGCGTAAACTTGATAAATCGAGAAAAGATTTTATTGCAAACGTGTCTCATGAATTGCGTACACCTATTTCTATGCTTCAAGGTTATAGTGAAGCTATTATTGACGATATTGCAAGTACGGATGAAGAAAAGAAAGAAATTGCACAGGTGATTTATGATGAATCACTCCGTATGGGCCGGCTTGTAAATGAACTTTTAGATTTGGCGCGAATGGAAGCGGGACATGTGCAGCTTCACTTAGAATCTGTAGCAATGGTTGAATTTACAGAACGTGTTTTGCGTAAGTTTCAAGGGTTAGCTAAAGAAAAACATATTAAACTGTCTCTTAATGGAAAAGTAGAAGATGAATTTGAAGCGATGATTGATTCAGACCGTATGGAACAAGTGCTGACAAACTTAATTGATAATGCTATTCGTCATACGGATGACTACGGAGAAGTAAAGCTGCATCTTGATAAAAGTCAATCCGAAATCCATCTTTCTGTTCAAGATACAGGAGCAGGCATTCCGAAAGAAGATCTTCCATTTGTATTTGAACGATTTTATAAAGCGGATAAAGCCAGAACGAGAGGGAAGTCAGGAACTGGTCTTGGGCTTGCAATCGCCAAAAATATCGTGGAGGCACATCAAGGGATCATTGCGGTTGAAAGTGAATTAAATGAAGGAACAACTTTCTTCATCAAACTGCCAAAGTAAACATATGCTAAATAACAGTTTGTTCGGCTGAAATAATAAGAATAACAAAGAGATGTGATTCAGTGGAGAATCACATCTCTTTATTTTTTCTATAAACAAGTCTAAAAGAGAAAGAATTGGCATATAGTATGTTTTGTGTGCAATGATCTACATAGGAGGTTCTTTCTTCATGATTGACGTGTTAAGAAGAATATTGGTTGTATTAGTAATGGGATTGTGTATAGGTCTTTTATTTTTGGGCGGGCAAATGGTAAAAGCAGAAGAGAAGCAGTGGGAGTGGCCGGTTGAAGGAGTCTTAACTGATATATTTGGTTCACGTCACGCCAAACACTTTGGAATTGATATAGCAGCACCTGTTGGTAAACAGGTGTATGCTGTCGCAAAAGGAGTGGTGAGCCGCTCTTATTATTCAAATACATATGGACAGGTTGTTTTTATCAAACAAACAAATGGATATGAAACGGTTTATGCTCATCTAGAGGAACGTTTTGTTGCAGAAGGAAATCGTGTAGCCGCTGGTCAAAACATTGGACGAGTTGGCAATACAGGGCGCTCTTCAGGTGCACATTTGCATTTTGAAGTTCATCAAGGAAGTTGGAATCCGGATAAAACCAATGCAGTAAACCCACTTGCCAAATTGGACAAGCAAAAACTATCGGCATACGTAAAAAGCGATTTAGCTGCCACGGTTTTTCAGCAGTTACATCAGACTTCTGATAACTGTATTCTTATCCATCAAGGAGATACATTATCTGAGCTCGCAGTCAAATATGAAGTAGATATGGATCAGCTAAGAAAGTGGAATCATTTAGAAAATACGATGTTAAATACAGGACAAGTGTTAAAAATAAGTCCATAAAAAAAGAGCCGCTCAGGCTCTTTTTTTCAATTTCACAATTCAATACGCTGTATGGTCACAATTTCGCTTGTTTGTTTTAACGAAGAGATGACAGAATCATCTAAAAGCTTATCAAACGTAAGCATCATAATGGCTTCTCCGCCTTTTTGCTTACGGCCCACTTGCATGGTAGCAATGTTAATACGTAAATCTCCAAGTACTTTCCCTACATTTCCAATAACTCCGGGCTGATCACTGTGACGGATATAAAGAAGGTGTCCTTCCGGATAAAAATCAATATCAAACGAATCAATATTAACAATTCGAGGTCCATACCCTGCTATATAGGTGCCCGTAATGGTAAATGTACGCTGTTCGCCTGTTACGGTAACGTCAATCATATTGGAATATCCTTGCGTATCTTCCGATGTTTTTTCACCAAATGTAATTCCCCGTTCTTTGGCAATCATAGAAGCATTGACTTCGTTAACAGGTGAGTCGATACGATGAGTCAAAAAGCCTGATAATAAGCTCCGTGTAATATAAGTGGTTTCCAAATCCGTCACTGTACCTCCGTAGGAGATAGAGATATGCTGAACAGGTTCTCGCATGCATTGAGATAAAATAGCTCCTATTTGTTTAGTAAGGCTCGTAAACGGCTGAATTTTTTCAAAAACTTCTTTAGAAAGCGTCGGTAAATTAATGGATGAGCTTACAGGATTACCTTCTAGAAAACGCAAAACGTCATGTGCCACGTCTTCAGCAACGTTAAGCTGGGCTTCTTTTGTAGAAGCTCCTAAATGGGGAGTTGTAATAACTTGATCAAAATGTAACAAAGGGTTATCAATCGGCGGCTCAACTTCAAATACGTCAATAGCTGCACCTTGAACATGGCCAATTTCTAAATAATGAACTAAGGCTTTTTCATCAATGATCCCGCCGCGTGCGCAGTTTAATAAAAACACGCCCTTCTTTGTTTTGGCTAACGTGTCATGATTGAGCAATCCCTTTGTTTCTTTGGTAAGCGGAGTGTGCACGGTAATAACATCCGCTGCTGCTAGTAATTCATCCAGGGATAATAGTTCTACGCCTAGCTTTTCAGCTCGGGAAGAGGTTAAAAAAGGATCGTAAACGTGAACGCTCATATTGAAGGCTTTTGCGCGTTTGGCAAGCTCTGAGCCAATTCGTCCAAATCCGATAATGCCCAGGTGTTTGCGATTAAGCTCTGTTCCAACAAATGCTGAGCGGTTCCATTCGCGCGCTTTGACTGAAGCATTTCCTTGGGGAATATGCCGAAACAAGCTAGCCATCATAGCAAATGTATGTTCCGCCGTTGAAATGGTATTTCCGTTCGGCGCGTTAATAACGACAACCCCTCGTTTGGTTGAGGCTTCAATATCAATATTATCGACACCTACTCCAGCGCGAGCAACAATTTTTAAATTCGGCATTTTTGCCAGCAAATCCTCTGTAACCGTCGTAGCACTCCGTACTAAAAGCGCATCGTACGTATGCAAATCATTCTCAACTTCTTCAACTTTTTTTCGCGTAAGATTCACATGAGGAGCTTCAAGTAGTGGAGCAAGACCTTCATTGCTAATTGAATCAGCTACTAATACATTATACATGACGTGAACATCTCCCTTGGATTTTACTATCATCAAATATTTGATAATTTACCATGTTAAAAAAATTCTGTCAATTGTATTTTTCAAACTTTACGATTAGTTATCAAATACACAATTATAAACGTAAAATTGAAACTATAAATATGTCATAATGCTGTTGGTTATGCACTTATTTCCTTATTTTACATATAAAACAGTAATGAAGTTTATAAAATACATCAATTTAATAGGAATTAAAAAACTTCTTTATTTACTTTTAATTCGAGATAACATATAATAAATTCATAATTAAATATTGGTCTATCTTCGGGGCAGGGTGAAATTCCCGACCGGCGGTAAAAAACAAATTGTTTTGAGCCCGCGAGCTTATATGTAATACATACGAGCAGATTTGGTGAAATTCCAAAGCCGACAGTACAGTCTGGATGGGAGAAGGTGGAGGTTCAGCGTTCAAAACTTAATGTGATGAACGTTTATTAAATATGCCTGCCATGTCTCCTCTCAACGAATCATTTGTTGGGAGGTTTTTGCGTGGGGATATAAAGTTGAACCTTTCTTCTTTGAAGAGTGGATCACAAAGAAGGAGAGAGGCAAGATGCAACAAAGTAAGAAAACTCAAAAGCTGGTCATACTAGGAATGCTAAGTAGTATTGCTTATATTTTAATGATGATTAATTTTCCAATTCCTGGATTACCTCCGTTTTTAACAATTGATTTTAGCGAAATTCCTGCACTCGTAGCAGCACTTGTATTTGGACCGATGGCTGCTGTTATAGTAGAAGGAATAAAAAATTTATTGAATTATTTAATTCAAGGAAGTGCTACAGGGGTTCCAGTTGGTCAAGTGGCTAACTTTGTGGCTGGTTTACTGTTCGTTCTTCCTGTATCATACATGTTCAACCGATTTAAAACGGCTAAAGGCGTAACGATAGGTTTGGTTACGGGTACGGTGGTAATGACGGTACTCATGGCTGTCTTAAATTATTATGTCTTCTTACCAGCGTATACAATCTTCTTGCAATCGCCAGAAATGTCTAGTGAACAAGCACGTCAATATATCGTTGCAGGTATTTTGCCGTTTAACTTAATAAAAGGAGCAGCAACAGGGGTTATCTTTGTCTTATTGTTTTCAAAAATGAAGCAATGGATCACGCGTCGCATTGCTGTTTAATTCAATCGCTCTCCCGGGGAGAGCGATTTTTATATATAAAAAAACCTGCAGCATGTACACTACAGGTTTGCTCAATACTTATTCGAATTTATTAGCATCGCCTTCGAATTTTTCATCCGCTACGCGAATTGAATCCGTAGGGCAGCCTTCCATTGCATCCATCATATCATCTTCTAGATCTTCTGGAATTTCTACTACACCTTGGTTATCATCTAGTGTTACGAATGCAATACCTTCATCATCATAATCATAAATGTCTGGTGCTGCTGCTCCGCAAGCGCCGCATGCGATGCAAGTATCTTTATCAACAATTGTATATTTTGGCATAACAAGACCTCCTGTAAAGTGTTCGAAAATTTCTCATTATATAATCTCTTCGCGAATCAAGAGTGAAATTTCTCCTTATTCATTGTAAAATGATTTATAAAACTTTTCAATAGAAAAGTCACTGAGAATGCTTATCAAATCAAGGTTTCTTCACTTACCCAAACGTTTTAATACATAAAGGAAAGAGCTAAAAAGCCTTTATCTCACATGCTATTGGTCACTTTTGGTACAATGAATGAGAAAGGAAGTTGACACCTTTGAATTATATTCAAGTTAGCATTTTATTTTGTATAAAACAGTTAAAAGGTGAGCGAACCGCCTATGGTATTTATCATTTATTAACAGGTAAAAAGTCAGCTCAAACGATTCAAGACGGAAAAATTTTTGGAATTTCGTTTCTTTTTCAGTCATTTGTTTACTTAGATAAACGGTCTTTTGAAACCTGCGTTGCATATTTAAAAGAACAGCAGTATATTGAAGAAACTGAAAATCAAAAGTATGTGATGACAGATAAGGGACAAGCACGCCTTGAAGATGAACTGACGGCTCGACCCTTTCATCCAGCTTTAGACGGATGGAAATTCGCAAGCAGTACTCAATTATTTTTAGCAAGAATCACTTTGTTCATTCAGACCTTATCAAACCTACAGTATTTTCAAAAAGGGTTTTTACCCATTTCCAAAAATGCTGAGGTCATTCAATGGGTCAAAACGTATATTATGTCTCAAAAGCAAACGCGTCAAGAGTTAGCCGCCGAGCTATTCGAAGAGCTCCGAACGTGCTTGAAAGGCTGCACGGAACGGGACGCGTCTCTTTTTGTTTTGCAGCTGACTGGATACCAAAGAGTAGGCTTTACAAAAAATCAGTTAGCATATCAATATGAACTCGATGAGCATTATGTTCATATTCAACTTTTAGGCGTTATTCACCATATCATTGAAAAAGTAAGTAAAAATAATGAAAGCTTTCATGTACTGTCTTCTTTTTTACGTGATCTATATTTAGAATTGCCTTTGACAAGCTCGACGTTAAAAACGTATAGCTGGCTTCAAAAAGGCAAGACGCTTGAAGAAATTGCTTATATAAGGCGTTTAAAAGAAAGTACAATTGAAGACCATATTGCAGAATTAGCTCTGTTTGTTCCATCTTTTTCAATCGATGCATACGTATCGCCTAAGCAGCAGGAAAAAATTATCTCAGCCTTTGAAGGTTTGCGTACAAATAAATTAAAGATGATAAAAGAAGAAGTAAAAGACGACGTTACCTATTTTCAGATTCGTCTCGTATTAGCAAAACATTTTACCTGATAATAAAAAAAGTGGTGTTTGATGTGAAGATAGAACAACTTCTACAGAAACAATTTGGCTATAGCCAATTTCGACTAGGACAAAAAGAGATTATTCAAGATATTTTAACCGGTCATAATGTGTTAGCGGTTCTTCCTACAGGAACAGGAAAATCATTGTGCTATCAGCTCCCAGCTTATTTGTTGAACCGACCGGTGCTGATTGTATCTCCTTTAATTTCACTGATGGAAGATCAAGTTCAACAACTAAAGGCAAGCGGAGAAAAGCGAGTTATTGCCTTAAATAGTTTCCTACAACAAGAAGAAAAACAACGAGCGCTAAAAAATTTAGCTTTTTATCGTTTTATTTATGCATCTCCTGAAATTTTGCAAAATGCTGTTGTAGTAGAAGCATTAAAGCAGGCAAAGGTAGGCCTTTTTGTTGTGGACGAGGCGCATTGTATTTCTCAGTGGGGACATGATTTTCGTTTAGATTATCTACAGCTAGGAGATATATGGAAGGAACTTGGCAGTCCACTATGTCTAGCACTAACGGGAACTGCGACTAGGGAAGTAGTGGAAGATATTAAGCGCTACTTATCGCTTCCTGCTGTCAACGAGCACATCTATTCCATGAATCGAAGTAATATTGCGATGAAAGTTGATTTTGTTGCAAGTATTGAAGAAAAAAAAGAGAAATTACTGATGTACGTTAGTGAACTGCAAGGTCCGGGAATTATCTATTGTTCCAGCCGATCTTGGACAGAAGCGTTAACACAGCTTCTAAAGGAAAATGGGATACAGCGAGTGCAGTATTACCATGGGGGAATGGAACCGAATGAAAGAATGCTTGTTCAACAGCAATTTTTAGAAAATCAGCTTGATATCATTTGCTGCACAAGTGCATTTGGAATGGGGGTTAACAAATCGAATGTTCGCTTTGTTATTCATTTTCATACACCTACGCAGCTAGAAGCATATGTACAGGAAATTGGAAGAAGTGGACGCGATCAGCGAAACAGTATTGCGATCTTGCTTTATGCTGAAGGAGACGATGATTTTGCTCATTCTTTACTTGAAATTGAGCTTCCTTCTTCAGATACTATCTTATACTGCTTGTCGTATTTACGAAACCATGATCAGGCCATTCCTTTAAAACAAGTAGAGTCTCACTTTCTCTA
The DNA here is from genome assembly GCF_056395685.1 of Priestia sp. 10L35. NCBI lineage: Bacteria > Bacillati > Bacillota > Bacilli > Caryophanales > Bacillaceae > Priestia > Priestia sp. 10L35. The sequence continues at coordinate 525,906 of NZ_JBFTKA010000001.1, forward strand.
TACAGTAGGTGTTCAAGAAACACATTGGCGATTTATTCGTTATTATTTGTACAGAGAAAATGTAGTGAAAAATGAACATGTTGAACCCTGGAAAATTCCTGCATCGCTGCATGAAACGATTGTTGCAGCTGTAAATAAACGTCTTCGAAACAAACATGACAAGTATCGTGCGATGAAGGGGTTTATTAAGACAAAAGAATGCCGTCGTCACGTGCTGCTTGGCTATTTCGATGAAACGGGAAAATCAGAGCTTGAGAATTGTTGCGATTGCTGCGGCTTGGATTTAGAAAACTATAAAAAAACAAATGGTGAGCAGGAGCAATGGACATTTCAAGGCTGGGAATTAGAATTAGCTCGTTTGCTTCGTCAAGGAGAGATATAATGGCAAAATCACAGCAAGAGCTTATTTCATCCATGACAGATGCAGAGCTAGTTAAAAATTTATATGTAACACAGCTGCTCATCTGCTTCATTGCTTTAGGCATCGGTCTTTTTACATTCGATTCGTGGAATTCCTTTTTGCAGTTTTTTCAGCTGGATTGGTCTTCTATTTTATTGTACGGGGGAGGAACAGCTCTCTTGGTAGTAGGAGGAGATATACTTCTAATGAAATGCGTACCTGAGCATTTATACGATGACGGAGGGATCAATGAACGTTTATTTGCTAATCGTTCTGTTCCTCATCTGATCCTTATTTGCCTAATTGTTGCATGTTCAGAAGAAATATTATTTCGAGGGGTTATACAAGTTCAGTTTGGCCTCTTTTGGGCGAGTATTGTATTTGCACTGGTTCACATTCGATATTTAAAAAAGTGGTTTCTTTTTATTTCGGTTGTGTTTTTAAGCTTTTTAATAGGGTTGCTTTTTTGGTGGACTGAAAATTTGTATGTCACGATTTTTACTCATTTTCTCATTGATTTTTTATTGGGCCTGCAGATACGAAAATCAAAAGGGGAATCTGCACAGCCAGAAGAATTAATGCAGTAAAGGTTAAGGAAACAGCCATTATTTTCAATACTACCCACATAATCTTTTATGTTCCCTCATATGTTGTACTAGCATACGAGGGGGGGGTGGAATAATGGAAAACAAAGTGATAGACTTTGAAAACGATGAAACACTTCAATATATATTAGCTAGCGTTATTAAAAGAAAAGAGACAGTCAATAAGCTGAAAGCTAAAGAGAAAAAATGGAAGCTTTTGTTTTTAGCCAGTGTAACGGCTGTTATTAGCTACTTTTTTTTCATATTTCAAAGCGGTTTTTTTACGACGTTTAGCGAATTTTTTTCATTTTTGTTAGGCAACATGGGACATTTGATGTTTCTATTGCTTACAGTCTCACTTTACTTTTATACTGTACAGCTGCAGAAAAAAAGCGAGAAAGCAGAAAAGACTTTTCAAGATTTGCGCTGTGAGATTATTAAAAGAAGCAAAGAGCTATGGGCGACGCCTGAAACATGGGAGCACCGAAAAGAAACGTTCCGCTGGATGCAGTCAACCTATGGAATTAATTTATATCATGAAAACAAATAGAATCGCATGAAAAAGCCTCTTTTTACATAGAAGTTTAGTGAAGGGGGTTTTTTTGTGAGGGATTGGTTTAACTTGCTGGCTGCGTGGTTATGCAGTTATTATATCAGCAGTTTAACGGCTGTAGGCTCAAAAGCTTCGTTAACCTATTTACTTATTCAAATGATTTTACATCCGTTAGATGTGTTTAGTGTTATAATCTTGTTTTTTACGGCTCTTTTTTGTCTGTCGGCGGCAGTTCGTAAAGTGTTTCTGCAAAGTCGGTTGCTTCTAAAAGGCTATAAGGTAAAATGGCATGAATACCTTGTTTCATGTCTATGTGTAATAGGAATTTTATCGTTAAGTGCAATTGCACTTTATCAAGTAGTAGGTTTGTTAACAATTGCGATAATTTATGCCCTTTCTTCTTTAAAGGAAACACATCGGGTATAAAATGAAAAGAAGGAGAATATATGGTTATTCTTTTAATTGTTTTAGCGTTAGGCATAGGCTTGCTGATTTTTATGTTTTCAGAAGCCCATCGTACATATGTCGAAAAAAGAACGATTCATTTATCAAGATTTCCTGAAAATCAGCAGCCTTTGCGCCTGTTTTTTATATCGGATATACATAAGCGAACAGTTTCGTCGAAGCTGTTGGAAAAAATACCGGGCGAAGTAGATTTTGTGATCATAGGCGGTGATTTACTAGAAGGAGGAGTCCCTTTAGTGCGGGCTCGTCAAAATATTCAACAGCTTAAAACGCTAGGACCCGTCTATTTTGTGTGGGGAAATAATGATTACGAAGTAAGTCAGATGCAATTGAAGCAGATGCTTAAAGATGAAGGAGTTATTGCCCTTAAAAATGAGCATGCCTTTGCCGTTTCTAAATATGGTACTACCTGCCACTTTGCGGGGGTAGATGATTTATCAGAAGGTCAGATGAATCTAAAGCGAGCCGTTTCTTCCATTGAACCTGAACAGCTTACCATTCTTCTAAGCCATAATCCTGATGTTATCTATTATGTAGATGAAGAATCAAAAGTAGATTTAATTTTGAGCGGGCATACACACGGGGGACAGATACGCTTATTTAATTTGGGTATGTATGAATTAGGAGGGCTGAAAGAAAAAAGAAAGATTCCTCTTTTTGTCAGTAACGGATATGGTACAACCTCTTTGCCTCTCCGTTTACAAGCTAGAGCCCAAACGCATTATATTACTTTAAAAAGGAAAGAATAGCCTTGAACAAACTCTTTACATAGCATATACAAATTTTACACACAGGATAACTTATCCTATAATTCAATTAATAGATACAGTTCACGAAGAGTAGTTGGAGGTTACGTATGGCTCACGAAGGGAAGTATAATATTAAAGCCATCTCAAATATGGTCGGAATCCAGCCGGGAACTTTGCGTGCATGGGAACGACGTTATCAAATTTTAAATCCTGTCCGCAACGATTCGGGGCATCGGTTATATACAGAGGAAGATTTGCGGAAATTAAAATGGCTCACGGAAAAAGTGAGCGGAGGTTTTACCATCAGTCAAGCGGTTTCGTTATTAGAAACGGAAAGCAGTACAGTAGGAACGTTTGAAGAAGAAGGAGAAGTAGATTCCCCTCAAAAAATTAGGGATGAGCTGTTAACGATGCTTTTATCTTTTGAAGAAGGAAAAGCACAGGATTTAATTAATCATGCTTTTAGCCTGTATTCGGTAGAAAAAGTGGTTATTGATATTTTGGGTTCTCTACTCGTGACGGTTGGAGATATGTGGGAAAAAGGGCAAATTACAAGTGCTCATGAGCATTATACGACTCAAGTATTAAAAACGCGTATCAGCATGATTTTTTATTCGCTGCCTTCAAATGGCTTATTGCCTAAAGCGATTGCTGTATGCGGACCTAATGAGACACATGAAGTGGGACTCCTAGTCTTTACGCTATTTTTACGCCGTAAAGGGTTTGAAGTTATTTATTTAGGAAGCAGCATTGAAGATAAAGATGTTGAGTTAATTGTTAAAGAAGTAGACCCAACGTTTTTATTTATGTCATGCACAATGATGGAAAATGCCGAGAAAACACTAAACTTGACGAACCAAATGATAAAGAAATTCCCGCATCTCAAAGTAGGGTTAGGCGGTTATGTGTTTGATGGTTTAGATAGCAAAAGAAAAGGCGAGGCCCAGCCGTTTATTTTAGGAAATACAAAAGAAGAGTGGAACAGCTGGCTAACAAAAAAATTAGCAGAAATTGATTGAGAATAGCTTGTCTTTCCTATCATAAACCTGTAAACTCGTAAGTAAACATCACGAACCGTTTTCCAAAAAATACATATACTGCATTATCGAACCATGTGGTTATGAGTGCAAGCGGGGAGGGACGCTAATGAGGCTTGAACGATTAAACTATAATAAGCTAAAAGTTTTTTTGACCTACGATGATTTACAAGAAAGAGGGTTAACAAAAGAAGATCTATGGACAGATACATTCAAAGTAAAACAGCTTTTTCGTGAGATGATAGAGCAAGCTTCTCAAGAACTGAACTTTGAACCTACAAATTCTCTTTCGGTAGAAGTTTTTTCACTTCAAGCACAGGGAATGGTTGTATTTGTGACGAAGCAGTATGAAGAAGAAACCAGCTACGGTGAGTTCGATGAAGACGAGTTCGAGGACTTCATTGAAATGCAGGTCATGCTAGATGAAAGCGAAGACATGTTTTTTGAGTTTGATTCATTTGAAGATGTCATTCAGCTGACCAAGCGCATGTCAAACTTTTACGATACGGATAGCGTGCTCTATTCATTTGAAAAACGTTTTTACGTGCTGTTGGATTATCACATGCTGTCACCGGCTGAAGTTGGGAATATGATTGCGGTTTTGGCGGAGTATGGAAATCCCTCTACAATTACAAAGCACCGCGTAAATGAATATGGAAAAATGTTAGTAGAAAAGAGAGCTTTGGAGTATATTAATTCTGTCTTTTCTTAATTGTTTAATTGAAATAATTACACCCGTGAAGGATAAAGCACTTTTATTAAAATAAGAGTGGCTGCACTTTCAGCTTGTACAAAGTTGTTGAAAGTGCTCTTTATCACCGGGTGTTTTTTATTTTTTTTAGACGATTAAAGCATACTAGAAAAGAGGCAGACTTAAAACATTGTAGCATACCTTGTAAAGTTATTGGAAGCGTTTTCTTAGAAGAACACAAAAAATACTAAAAGTTCGATATTTTCCTTTGCAATGTAAAACTAAGGGTGTATACTATGTCATGAAAGAAGCACCATTCAATTAAAAACGAATAATTTTCGATACATTTTAGGAGGTTTACAGATGGTAGCCGACAAGATGCAAGACAGTAAAAATAGTCAAGAAGAGAAGCATGATGTTTTAAAATCTACACAAACAGTGATACATAAAGCGTTAGAAAAACTAGGCTATCCTGATGAAGTGTATGAACTATTAAAAGAGCCATTACGAATGATGACAGTAAAAATTCCTGTTCGTATGGATGACGGATCAGTTAAGATTTTTACAGGTCACCGAGCGCAGCATAACGATGCAGTTGGTCCTACGAAAGGCGGAATTCGTTTTCACCCAAACGTAACTGAAAAAGAAGTAAAAGCTCTATCTATATGGATGAGTTTAAAATGTGGAATCGTTGACCTTCCTTACGGTGGAGGAAAAGGTGGAATTGTTTGTGATCCTCGAAATATGTCTTTTGGAGAATTAGAGCGTTTAAGCCGCGGATATGTTCGTGCGATTAGCCAAATTGTTGGACCAACAAAGGATATTCCAGCGCCGGATGTGTTTACAAATTCACAAATTATGGCTTGGATGATGGATGAATACAGCCGGATTGATGAATTTAACTCACCGGGTTTTATTACTGGAAAGCCCCTTGTCTTAGGTGGTTCGCACGGCCGTGAAACAGCGACTGCAAAAGGAGTAACTATTTGTATTCGTGAAGCAGCGAAAAAACGAGGCATTGAATTACAAGGTGCACGGGTAGTAGTACAAGGGTTTGGAAATGCAGGGAGCTTTTTAGCTAAGTTCATGCACGACGCTGGCGCTAAAATTGTAGGGATATCCGATGCGTACGGAGCGCTGCATGACCCTAACGGTTTAGACATTGATTATTTATTAGATCGACGCGATAGCTTTGGTACAGTAACAAAATTATTCAATAATACAATCAGCAACAAAGAGCTGCTTGAACTTGACTGTGACATCCTAGTTCCAGCTGCGATTGAAAATCAAATTACAGAAGAAAACGCCCATAACATTCAAGCGAGTATTGTAGTAGAAGCAGCAAATGGACCAACAACTCTTGAAGCAACGCGCATTTTGTCAGAGAGAGGAATTTTATTAGTTCCAGACGTTTTGGCAAGTGCCGGCGGTGTAACAGTCTCTTATTTTGAATGGGTGCAAAATAACCAAGGTTATTATTGGACGGAAGAAGAAGTAGAAGAAAAGCTTGAAAAAGTAATGGTTAAATCATTTAATAACATCTACGAAACCTCTACAACTCGAAAAGTCGACATGCGTCTAGCTGCTTATATGATAGGCGTAAGAAAAATGGCAGAAGGCTCTCGTTTCAGAGGCTGGATTTAAAAACAGAACAGCAGAACAATTGCGTAAATAGAAAAAATCTCCTATCATTAATGAGGAGATTTTTTTGTTTTACACTGCCTTAAAATAAAAAAAAAGGTGCGTTTACAACTGAAGGAGTGACAGGCATGAAGAAAGAAAAAGTAATTATTGTTGGCGGAGGACCATGCGGCCTTTCAGCAGCTATCGAGCTTCAACATACAGGTATTGATGCCCTTGTAATTGAAAAAGGGAACATTGTGAATGCCATTTATAACTATCCGACCCACCAAACGTTTTTTAGTTCGAGTGAAAAACTAGAAATTGGGGATGTCCCTTTTATTACCGAAAATCGTAAGCCTGTGCGCAACCAAGCTCTTGCTTACTACCGAGAAGTGGTGAAGCGCAGGCAAGTTCGAATTCAGCCGTTTGAACGTGTCTTGCAAGTAGACAAACAAGCGGAAAACCAATTTATTGTCACAACATCTAAAGAGACATATGAAGCAGAGAATGTCATTATAGCTACAGGCTATTACGATCATCCTAATTATATGAATGTGCCTGGTGAAGATTTATCAAAGGTATTTCATTATTTTAAAGAAGCGCATCCGTACTTTGATAAAGATGTAGTCGTTATAGGCGGAAAAAACTCTAGCGTCGATGCAGCTCTGGAATTGGTGAAGTGTGATGCAAGGGTGACGGTTATTTATCGTGGCTCAGATTACTCACCTAGCGTAAAACCTTGGATATTGCCTGAATTTGAGGCTCTGGTTCGAAATGGGACAATTAGGATGCATTTTAATGCTCATGTAACAAAGATAACGGATGAAACGGTAACATATGAACAGGAAGGGAAAGAATCTACGATTAGTAACGATTTCGTTTTTGCGATGACTGGGTATCACCCTGATCATTCGTTCTTAACAAAAATGGGTGTGGAATTAGATGATGAAACAGGCCGCCCTTCTTTTAACGAAGAGACCATGGAAACAAACGTGGAAGGAATTTATATCGCTGGTGTGATTGCTGCAGGAAACAATGCTAATGAGGTTTTTATCGAAAATGGACGTTTTCATGGAAAATCAATTGCTTCTCATATTATCAACAAAAACAACGCATAGGCTTCTATGCGTTGTTTTACTAATGATTAAATAGCTGCTGCAGTTCATCATGATTCGTTGTTACTTGGAGAGCAACTAAGAGTTTAATGCGTGCTTTAGGACCATTTAAGCCATTTGAAAAAATAACGCCCATCTCTTTCAACTGCTTGCCGCCGCCTTCATATCCATATACATCTTGAGCAATTCCATTAAAACAGCGGGAAACGAGCACGATGGGTATCTTTCGCTCTAAAAGCAATTGAATGCCTGGAATTGTGAGAGGAGGTAGATTTCCTTGGCCGAGGGCTTCAATTACAAGTCCATCAACATTCATTGAAGCCACTGCTTGAAATAAATGGTCGTCCATTCCTGCATAAGCTTTTAATAAAGTGATTTGTTTATCTATCTGATTGACAGGATAAAATTCGTGTTCTGTAGGCATGTGGTGAAAAGATACGCCGCGTTTTGTGATTAATCCTATTGGCCCGTACTGAGGGCTTTGAAATGTCGCCACGTTGCTTGTGTGGGTCTTGGTCACATTTTCAGCGGTATGAATTTCATCGTTCATCACAACTAAGACACCTTTTCCTTTTGCACCGTCACTAATAGCCACCCGAACCGCAGATATAAAATTATAAGGACCGTCTGAACCAATTTCATTGCTTGATCTCATGGCTCCAGTTAAGACAATTGGAATATCTGTATGCACTGTTAAATCTAAAAAATAAGCGGTTTCTTCCAGCGTGTCCGTACCGTGGGTTAGCACGACTGCATCAATTTTGCCTTCATTAATTTTATCGCGTATTTTTTTTGAAAGTATAAGCATTTCCTTAGGAGTAATGTGAGGAGAAGGCAGATGAAATGCTTCTTCTACGATTACATTGGCCATACCTGAAACAGATGATGTGGAGCGGTGAAGCGGATTTTGAATATCTGGTGTTACTGATCCAGTTGCCATGTCTTCTTTCATAGAGATTGTGCCGCCGGTGTGAAGAATATAAACAGTTTTCATAAAGAGCTCCTTTCAATTTTTCATATAAGTATGATACATTTTTTGGTATACTTGTTTAAGGTCTTTGTTAGGCTTTGTAAATCGACAGCAAGTTATGTGAGCATTTACATATAAAGATAAGGACATTATAGACGGAGATTTTCATCCTAAAGATAACATGTTACTATTAAAAAAAATAGAGGAGATGAGGCGCTATTTATGTTGGCGATTGTATCTGCAGGCATTGCGCCAGGATTGGCATTGTTAAGTTTTTTTTATTTGAAAGATGAATATGAAACTGAGCCTATTTCAATGGTATTAAAAACATTTATTTTTGGAGCAATGCTTGTTTTGCCAATTATGTTTATTCAATATGTATTTGGTGAAGAACACGTTTTTCAATCACCTTTTCTTCAAGCATTTTTTACGACAAGCTTTTTAGAAGAATTTTTCAAATGGTTCATTTTATATTTCACGATTTATCAGCATGTGGAATTTGATGAGCATTATGATGGAATTGTTTACGGGGCAGCTGTTTCATTAGGTTTTGCTACCGTTGAAAATATTTTATATTTATTTGCAAATGGTTTAGAATCAGCGCTAGGAAGAGCCTTTTTACCCGTATCTAGTCATGCTTTATTCGGCGTCATTATGGGGTATTATTTAGGGAAAGCAAAGTTTTCTGAAGGAAAGGAAAAAACGAAGTGGACGCTGTACTCCGTATTTGCGCCGCTCATTTTACATGGAACATATGATTATATTTTAAAAACAATGGATCATTGGGTATTTATTATTATTCCATTTATGATTTATTTATGGTGGCTGGCGTTAAGAAAAGTAAAAAAGGCCAAACAGCCATCGATTGTCTAGGCTCAGCTTGTAAATCTTTTTTTGAGAGATTTACGAGCTGAGTTTTTTTCATTTCGGTAAATTTTGCGCATCTTGTATAAAAAAACAACCTTTACAAAAAATACTCCTATCATCTTATCAGTTACATACGATGTAGGAGGTTTTGTCATGTTATCATTTCGATGTTTTAAAAAGTATGCATGTCTCATATGCATATGTTCATTTATTGCAGCATCCGTTGTGAGTCCAAAGGCCGCTCACGCGTTTTCAAATCAAGTCATTCAACACGGAGCAGTTGGAGATGACGTTATTGAGCTGCAGTCGAGACTTCAGTATTTAGGTTATTATAATGGGAAAATTGACGGTGTATTTGGATGGAGCACATACTGGGCGCTGCGCAATTTTCAATATGAATTTGGCATTAAAAAGATTGACGGTTTAGCAGGCTGGCAAACAAAGATTAAATTAGCCAACGCAACAAAATATCACGAAAACTATGTGAAAAATCAAATTAGAAAAGGGAATAAGTTTACGCACTATGGCGGTCAGCCTCTTGATCAACAGTCTAAAGGAAGCGGTAGCAGTGGGAAAAGCAGGGGGAACAATGGTCAGCAAAAAGCACAAAGCGGATCTTCTCAAGCAAAAAAACCTGCCAGTCAGCCGCAGCGTAATACGTCTAAAGGAAATTCTGAACAACAGAAAGAAAAAGCACAAAAGCCAACAGCGGTGAATGTACCAAGCGGTTTTTCACAAAATGATATTCAGCTCATGGCAAATGCCGTGCATGGTGAAGCACGGGGTGAACCATATAATGGCCAAGTAGCCGTAGCGGCCGTTATTTTGAACCGAGTTAACAGTCCGTCATTTCCAAATACAGTCGCTGGAGTTATTTTTGAACCGCGTGCATTTACTGCCGTAGCAGATGGGCAAATTTGGCTTGAACCCAATCCAACATCTAAAAAAGCGGTTATGGATGCGATTAACGGATGGGATCCTACTGGGAATGCTATTTATTACTTTAATCCGGATACAGCAACAAGCGCATGGATTTGGTCACGTCCTCAAATTAAGCAAATCGGGAAACACATTTTCTGTCGATAAAGAGAGGTGAAGGAAACATGATTCGAACAATTTTAATTGTATTATTAGCTATTGGTGTTGTAGGTGTAGGGTATTGGGGGTACAGCGAACATCAAGAAAAAGATGCTGTGCTGCTTCAAGCGGAGAATACGTATCAACGAGCATTTCATGATTTGTCATATCAGCTAGATTTATTAAATGATAAAATTGGTGGCACGCTCGCCATGAGTTCGAGAGATCAGCTTTCGCCCGCGCTTGCAGAAGTATGGCGTTTAACTTCTGAAGCTCATAACAATGTAGGACAGCTGCCTTTATCGCTGTTACCGTTCAATAAAACAGAAGAGTTTCTTTCAGATGTTGGTGACTTTACGTATAAAGTGGCGGTAAGGGATTTAAGCAAATCCCCCCTAACAGATAAAGAGTATAAAACGTTAAATTCGCTTTATGATCAGTCAGGCGAAATTCAAAATGAAATGCGCCAAGTACAGCATCTAGTCATTGATAATAACTTGCGCTGGATGGATGTTGAGCTAGCCTTAGCGACAAAAGAAAAGCAAGGGGACAATACGATTATTGACGGATTAAAAACCGTTGAAAAAAGTATGGATTCTTTTGCCGAAACAGATTTAGGCGTTATGAATGCAACGAATGAGCAGGAAAAAAACGCTTTTCATCAATTAAAAGGTAGAGAAGTTAGTGAAGATGTGGCAAAACAAGTGGCGCGTTCGTTTTTGAATTTAAAAGGAAATGAACAAATTCATATTGTAAAGAGCGGAAAAGACGCTGATTATGAAGTGTACAGCTTAACCATTACAGATCCAAAGACTAAACAAGAGACGTATATGGATATTACACAAAAAGGTGGATATCCGCTTTGGGTGCTCGAAGATCGAGATATTAAAAAACAAAATATTAGTTTAAACGATGCTATGAACAAAGCGAATAAGTTTTTAAAAGATCATCGTTTTGAAAGCCTAGTGATGGCTGAAAGCGCTCAATATGATAATATGGGAGTCTTTACATTCGTAGAGCAAACGGAAAGTGGAGTTCGGATTTATCCGGATTCAGTTAAAATGAAAATGTCTTTAGAAGATGGATCTGTGATTGGTTTCTCAGCTAAAGACTTCTTATTAAAACATCGTACAAGAGATATTCCAAAACCTAAAATTTCGAAAGAACAGGCAAAAACCAAGCTGAACTCGAATGTAAAAGTGATGGAAGAACGCTTGGCAATTATTACGAATGATTTAAACGAAGAAGTGCTATGCTATGAGTTTTTAGGGACAATAAAAAATGATACGTATCGTATTTTCATCAATGCCGATACGGGTTTTGAAGAAAAAGTCGAAAAACTGCAAAACTCAGAACCTTTATATAATGAAGTGTAAAGTTGATAAAAACCAGTGTCTATAGACACTGGTTTTTGTGTTTTGTAATATTTTATTGAGTCTAAATAACTAATTTATATTTACAAAATAAACATATTTGACTATGTTTAAATAAAGGGAAAAAGTGTATATAGTGGAACTGAAGGAGAGAGAAGATGATAAAAGCGGGAATGAGGTTGACGTTAGAGAGCGGGCACAGAGAGTCTACATTACAACAAACATATCGGTGTAAAGTAGTTGAGTTTACGGAAGACGTGATTTATATTAGCTATCCGCTAAATGAAGAAACGCAGCGAAGTGCTTTTTTACTAAAAGGTACAAAATTGCTTGCTACGTTTATTGGATATGATCAAAATGTATATACTTTTCCAACTGAAGTAACAGGGCGTGAAATAAAAGGCATGCCTGTTGTGAAGCTCTTTTACCCGGGCGATAAAAAGTTAAAATCTATCCAAAGAAGAAATTTTTTTCGTGTGCCGCTTACAGTGAAGGCGGTGATAGAAAGTGAACAAGAACAGCAGGATGTAATGGAAATCATGACTAAAAACATCAGTGCAGGTGGAATAGCCGGCTCCTTCCATCACTCGCTGCTTTTTAATGAGAAAGATTCGGTTGTTGTACGATTAAGTCTTCCTAATCGTGAGGGAGCTTTGCAGCATCTTGAATTAAAAGGGGAAGTTGTACGAATTACCGCCCCGACTCCTTGTAAAGTAGGTCAGCTATCTATTAAATTTATGAATATGGAAAAACAAACGAAAGAAATGATGATTCGTTATACCTTAAAGCGTCAGCTCGACCTAAGAAGAAAAGGTCTTCTTTAGCGTATAAAAAAAACTTCTCTTTCCTAAACTGTAAGCAAAGGTATTACTTCTTACAAAAGGAGAAAAAAGGTGAATCGAATAGAACGAATTTTAATTAAATTAGTGGTTATTCAATTTGTGTTTTTAATAATTGCCCAATGTATTTTACTATCTAGCAGTCACAGTACATATTTCTCAAAGGTTATTCAGTATGAGGGAGTTAGCAAAAATAATTTTAATAAAATTATTGAAACATTCGACCAGTAGTCGGACGTATGGTAGAATAACTAGGAAAGAAACATGCAGTGAACACCAGGCAGGAGAAGACCCCCTGCTCTTTTTTTCGTTTATAAACGCTTCATATAAAATGGCTCATTGTATAAAAGATGAAAGTGGTTTGTTCCTGTTTTGAAATTAAGGGAGGCACTTATGGAAAAACAAATTTCAATCGCGATTGACGGTCCTGCAGCTGCTGGGAAAAGTACAGTGGCAAAGATTATAGCAGAAACCTTATCATATATTTATGTTGATACAGGAGCGATGTACCGTGCTCTAACGTATCAAGCGCAGAAAAACCAGGTAGATTTGCAAAATGAAGAAGAGCTATTGCATTTGCTTAACGAAACAGTAATCGATTTAAAACCGTCTGAATCTGGACAGGTAGTCATCTTGAATGGACAGAATGTTACAAGTGAAATTCGTTCGGCAGAAGTAACTAACTCTGTATCCATCGTAGCGAAACATCGTGCAGTTCGTGAAGAGATGGTAGCGAGACAGCAGGGCCTTGCTAAAGATGGAGGCGTTGTAATGGATGGACGTGATATCGGTACACACGTGCTTCCTCACGCAGAAGTTAAAATCTTTTTATTAGCGTCTGTGGATGAAAGAGCACAGCGACGCCACGACGAAAACATAAAAAAAGGTTTTGAATCAAATTTAGAGCGTTTAAAAGAAGAAATTGCCCGCAGAGACAAGCTGGATTCTGAGCGCGAAGTAGCACCTCTTAAAAAAGCTGAAGATGCAATTGAAATCGATACAACTTCTTTATCGATTGAAGGAGTTGTAGAAAAAATACTTTCTATTACAAAAGAAAGGATTGGATGATTTTGAGCTTTTATATGTTTGCACGTGCCATTGTAAAAGGCATTTTAACACCAGTTTATCGTTATGAAGTAATCGGTGCAGAAAATATCCCTTCAGAAGGCGGAGTGTTGCTTTGTTCAAATCATATTGACAACTTAGATCCGCCTACTGTAGGTGTGACATGTCCAAGGCCCATTTCGTTTATGGCAAAAGCAGAGCTGTTTAAAGCACCTTTTCTGAAGACGGTTCTGCCAAAGTTAGAAACATTCCCTGTAAAGCGCGGGATGGCAGATCGTGAAGCTTTGCGCCAGGGGTTAAAGATTTTAAAAGAAGGAAAAGTGCTTGGATTGTTTCCCGAAGGAACAAGAAGTAAAGATGGGAAATTAGGAAAAGGGATGGCTGGAGTAGGCTTTTTTGCTTTGCGTTCAAAAGCAGCTGTTGTGCCTTGTGCTGTTATTGGTCCATATAAGCGTTTTGCAAGGTTAAAAGTAGTGTACGGACCGCCAATTCAGATGGATGAGCTTCGCGAACGAAAAGCACCAGCCGACGAAGTGACCGAAGTTATTATGAAAAGCATTGGTGAATTAATTGAAAAATATCAATAGTTTGTAACCTTATGACTTGACAAAAGATTCTATTTATTAGAAGTTAGTAACAAAGAGAGTTTTTTCTATACAGAGCTATATACAATAATGATGAGCTAAAAGAGTGAAGAACTCTTACAAGGGAATACATATTGTAGATGGATATTGGAGGAGGAAAAGACGATGACAGAAGATATGAATCAAGTAGAGGTAACGTCATTAGAAGTAGGAGAAACAGTAAAAGGTACTATTACAAAAGTAGAAGAAAAGCAAGTGTATGTAGATGTACCTAACAGCAAACTAGACGGTATTATTCCAATTAGTGAATTAGCGAGCTTACATATTGAAAAAGCAGGCGATGTAATCCAAGAAGGTGCCGAAGTCGAAGCGAAAGTAATTAAAGTGGAAGACGATTTGCTTGTGCTATCTAAACGGGCTGTAGATGCTGAAAAAGCATGGGATGGTTTAGAAGCAAAACTTTCTTCAGGTGAAGTGTTTGAAGCGGTAGTCAAAGAAATTGTCAAAGGCGGATTAGTAGTAGATATTGGTGTGAGAGGGTTCATTCCAGCTTCTCTTGTTGAAACTCATTTCGTTGATGATTTTGCAGAGTATCAAGATCAAACTCTTACGGTCAAAGTAGTGGAATTAGATAAAGAAAAAAATCGCGTGATCCTTTCGCATCGTGCAGTTGTAGAAGAAGAGCTTGTACAACAAAAAGAAAATGTTCTTGAGTCATTAAAAGAAGGTCAGGTTTTAGAAGGAACCGTTCAGCGCTTAACAGACTTTGGAGCGTTTGTAGATGTGGGCGGAGTAGATGGGTTAGTGCACATTTCTCAGCTTTCACATACGCGTGTAGAAAAACCTTCAGACGTAGTAGCTGAGGGAGATGCTGTGAAAGTCAAAGTATTGTCTGTTGACAAATCAACGGGGCGTGTTTCATTATCTATTAAAGATACGTTAGAAGGTCCATGGTCCAACATTTCTACGAAGCTTCGCCAAGGTGATGTAGTAGATGGAACCGTTAAAAGACTTGTATCTTTTGGAGCTTTTGTGGAAGTTCTACCTGGAGTAGAAGGACTTGTACACATTTCTCAAATTTCCCATAAGCATATCGGGACACCGCATGAAGTGCTTTCTGAAGGCGAAAAAGTGACGGTGAAAGTACTTGATGTGAATGAACAAGAACGACGCGTTTCGTTAAGCATTCGTGATCTTGAGGAAGAAGAACAAGAAGATTACGGTGACTATGAATTACAAGAAGAGTCAAAAGGTTTCCAATTAGGTGATATGATTGGGGATCAATTAAAAAAATTAAGATAAGTAATGGTGATGATTTGTGAGCAGAGCAAAACGTAAAATTGATCACATTCATCATGCGATTCAAACGGGACAGCATCGGCTGCACGGGCTAGATGATATTCGCTTCGTTCATAATAGCTTGCCAAATACTGGCGTGCACGATGTTCATATTGATACAAAAATTGGCGAACTTTTGTTAAGTTCGCCAATTTTTATAAATGCTATGACGGGCGGTGGCGGACAAGAAACGGAACGGATTAACCGTTCGTTTGCTCAAATTGCTCATCATGGTCAATTAGCAATGGCCGTTGGATCGCAGATGGCTGCGATTAAAGATGAAAAGGAAGAACAATCATACAGAGTAGTGCGTCAAGAAAACCCTAACGGAATTATTTTTGCCAACCTAGGCAGTGAAGCTACAGTTGAACAAGCTAAAAAAGCAGTTGATATGCTTGAAGCAAATGGACTTCAAATTCATTTAAATGTTATACAAGAACTGGTCATGCCGGAGGGAGATCGTGATTTCACCGATGCATTACGTCGTATTGAACGCATTGTCCGAGAAGTAACCGTTCCTGTAATTGTCAAAGAAGTAGGTTTTGGGATGAGCGCTCAAGCAGTGCAAAAACTTAAAGATGTTGGTGTTGAAATCGTTGATATTGGTGGGTACGGTGGTACCAATTTTTCGAAAATCGAAAATGAAAGACGAGCAAAACATTTTCACTTCTTTAATGATTGGGGAATTTCCACAGCAGTTTCTTTAGCAGAAGTATCTCAGCACGTAGAAGGTATATCCATTATTGGTTCGGGAGGTATTCAAACCTCTATGGATATTGCTAAGTCTATTGCGTTAGGAGCTTCTGCAACGGGAATGGCAGGATATTTTTTATCCATTTTAATGAAGTCTGGTTTAGAAGCAGTTGTAGAAGAGATAGCCGAGATGCATGAGGAGTTAACGTTCATCATGGCTGCGCTAGGAGCAACTTCTATTGCTAAGCTTCAGCAAATGCCTCTAGTTATTACAGGGGATACCCATAGCTGGCTGACTCAGCGAAATGTATCTATAGAAATATTTAATAACAGATCATAAAAAAGCATGCAGTTGACTGCGTGCTTTTTTATTTCTTTAAAAGATGAATGATCGCGTTTTCATTTAAAAAAACAAAAAATGTTGGCAGAAGAAGTGACAAAAAGCATGAAATCCCAAACGTTAGCCCCTTATAATAAGTAAAATAGACAGAAAAATCAGAAAAAAGAGGTGGCGTAATGAAAAAGGGACATCCTGTATTTACAATTTTTCTTTTCTTTTTAGGCTGGGTTTTCATGTATGCAGATCGTAATATTTTATCTCCGGTTATGGGAGATATCGGTGCGCAGTGGGATCTTAATAAAGCTGAACTTGGGCTAATGTTTACCGTATTTTTTGCAGCGTATGCAGCTATGCAAATTCCAACGGGTTTTTTGGCAGATCGATTTGGTCGAGTTAAGATCTTAGTAGCTGGATACATCTTGTTTGGAGTTGCCACATTTTTTACAGGACTTACAACTACTTTCGGTATGTTCTTATTTATGCGGGCGCTGACAGGACTTGGAGAAGGAACGTATTATGGTTCACAATACGGAATTTCTTCAAGCATCACATCTGAACGATACCGAGGTTTAGTGTCGGCGCTCATTAATAGTGGAATGGCTTTTGGTATATCACTTGGTTTTATCGGTTCTACATACATTACATATACATTAGAAAAAGACTGGCAGTTTACTTTTTACTTATTTGCTATTCCAACTATAGTAATAGCTATTTTAATAGCTTTCTTTGTAAAAGATAAGCAAAGGGATCAAGAAAAAAATTCGCTAAATAAAGAAACAAAGCAGTCGCTAAAAGTATTATTTACAAAAAATCATATTTTCGTATACATTTTAATCTTCTGCTCTCTTTACGGATTTTTTGGGATGCTGACTTGGCTTCCTTATTATTTGCAGCACTCGCGAGGCTTAGAAGGGTCTCAAACAGGCATCATAGCATCTTTAGTACCTTGGGCGTCTATTCCAGGAGCAATCTTCTTTGGATATATATCTGATCGAATTGCAAATAAAAAAGCATTAATTGTGAGTTTGTCAGTAGCGGGCGCTTTGTGTCAATTTTTTATTCCCTATACAGAGAGTTATTCTTGGCTATTATTCGGCTTAATTGTGTACGGTTTGATAGGTAAATTAGCATTAGATCCGATTTTGATTTCGTATATGGCGGATATTACTCCATCGTCCATGTACTCTAAAGTGTACGGTTTTTTCAACTTCAGCGGCATGCTGTCATCGATCTTTGCACCTTACATTACCGGATATTTTGCAGATAAACTTGGAAGTATGGAATTCGGGTTTTATTTGTCAGGAGCACTATTGTTAGTGGGAGGAGTTCTCTTTTTGTTTACAGGAAAGAAAGAACGTTCCTATCCTGTTTCACATCCAGTTTTAAAATAAAAAAAATGCGCTGACTTAGTCAGCGCATTTTTTTTATTTATGCTCATTTAACTCGCGTGCTTCTTCAGGACTTTGCAAGCTAGTTGCTCCCGGATAGTGAAGTCCTTGATCACGGTCAGATTCAACTCGTTTTGATTCTTTTAATTTTTTCTCTTGACGATCTTTTCCCATTTTAGATTCCCTCCTTTTTTCTGATAGGTTGTCCAAAATAAGGGGTTCTATTCTAAAACTCCGATTAAGTTTTACCGAATTGATACATACTGATGACAGGTAGAGGAGGTGCCATATTCAGTGGACGGAATTTTCTTTTATTGGCTTTCGTGGATGGGATGGATTGTTGCGACTTTTCTTATGCCCAAAACACCTAGACGTTGGAAGGTAGCAGCCATTATATTAATCAGTATACTCCTAAGCGGAATGAACATGCATATGGCTCAGTTTTCATTTAGCTACACCGCTTTGTTTTTAGTGGGGGTAGCGTGTGTTTATGCTTCAGGCTACAGCAGGTTTCAGCAGTTATATTATGTTATTGTATGCGGCATTATAATAATTGCCTATGCTGGTTTTTGTTTACTTGAGCTCTATGATCCTGTATGGATTTTTATTGATCGTAAGTGGATTTTGACTGGACTTATCTTATATATTTGCTTTATGGTGATTAAAGATGCTGAAAAAAGATTCGCAGCGATCATTTTAGGTGTAGTTGGAGGAGATTTTTTATACGCAGTTGTCATTCGAGATATTGCATCTTATGAAGTAGGGTCTCTTCGGACACTCGACGTTTTAGCAACAGCAGTAGGAGCTATGTTTATTTGGGAGATGCTGGTTTATTTCTCTGCTTATTTAGATTTGTACGTGCTGAAGTCTCACAGGCAAAAGCAAAGTACTTACAAATAGAAGAAGAGATTTCGTAAAATTATATTGTTGTTACCGGTGATTTTTGATAAAATTGTTTGATTGAAAGAGTAATGCTTATTCAGCGGATAGGCAGTTAATCAGCCTGGTGTAAAATAGAGCTGATAAAAAGCCTGCTTTATCGCTTATGATCGATTAGTAGAGGTCATGCCACGCTGCATGGCCTCAATTTTTGAAAAAAGAATGATCTTATTTATTTGTACATGTAGATAAATACCTTTAGTCGATTAAAGACTGGTTGCCGATACATAAAAAAGATCAAGGAAAGGGAAGAATCGTATGCCAAAACCAATTATTGCGATTGTTGGTCGTCCCAACGTAGGAAAATCAACAATTTTCAACCGAATTGTAGGAGAGCGAGTATCTATTGTAGAAGATATTCCGGGTGTAACTCGTGATCGTATCTATAGTTCAGGTGAGTGGCTGAATGTGGACTTTAACATTATTGATACCGGCGGTATTGATATTGGAGATGAACCATTTTTAGAACAGATCAAACAGCAGGCAGAAATTGCAATTGATGAAGCGGACGTAATCATTTTTCTAGTGAATGGACGCGATGGAATTACTGCAGCTGATGAAGAAGTGGCGAAAATTTTATACAAATCCAAAAAGCCCGTTGTCCTAGCTGTTAATAAAGTAGATAATCCTGAAATGAGAGAATTAATCTATGATTTCTACGCACTAGGATATGGAGAACCGTTCCCAATCTCAGGAACGCATGGTTTAGGTTTAGGTGACCTGCTAGACGAGGCAGCTAAGCACTTTCCAAAAGAAAAAGACGAAGATTACGGAGAAGACGTCATTAAATTTTCATTGATTGGTCGTCCTAACGTAGGGAAATCTTCATTAGTTAATGCTCTTCTAGGTGAAGACCGTGTTATTGTCAGTGATCTTGCCGGCACGACACGCGATGCCATTGATACAAAGTTTACAAAAGAAGATCAAGAATATGTTGTTATTGATACAGCTGGAATGAGAAAGCGTGGAAAAGTGTACGAGAGTACTGAAAAATACAGCGTACTGCGCGCATTAAAGGCAATTGAACGCTCAGATGTTGTCTTAGTTGTATTAAATGCTGAAGAGGGTATTATTGAACAAGATAAGAAAATTGCTGGCTATGCACAAGAAGCTGGAAAAGCTGTTGTCATCGTTGTGAACAAATGGGATACAGTAGAAAAAGATGAAAAAACAATGAAAAAATTTGAAGAGAATATACGTGAGCATTTTCAGTTCTTAACATATGCTCCAATTGTATTCCTTTCAGCTAAAACGAAAAAACGTACGCATACGCTATTGCCGATGATTGATCTTGCAAGCGAAAGCCATGCGGTACGTGTAGAAACAAGCATCTTAAATGATGTGATTATGGATGCAGTAGCAATGAACCCTACGCCTACTCACAACGGCAACCGCTTGAAAATCTATTACACAACTCAAGTAGCAATCAAGCCGCCAACTTTTGTTGTGTTTGTAAATGATCCTGAGCTAATGCATTTTTCATATAAACGTTTCTTAGAAAATAAGCTTCGTGAAGCTTTTGGATTTGAAGGAACTCCAATTAAAATTATTGCAAGACCAAGAAAATAACAGAGGATGTGATCGGCGTGGAAAGAATAGCTGTACTAGGAGCAGGAAGCTGGGGAACTGCATTAGCTTTCGTATTGGCGGAAAATGGACACGATGTTCGCATTTGGGGACATAGACAACAAGTCATTGATCAAATCAACGAGACGCATAAGAATGAAAAATATTTGCCTGGTGTAGAGCTTCCTCATCAGATTAAAGGTTTTACGTCATTAGAAAAGGCAATAGAAGGTGTTGAAACCCTTATTTTAGCTGTTCCAACGAAGGCCATTCGTGAAGTGTTGCAGCAGCTAAAATCCCTTACCGATGAACTATTTACAATTGTTCACGTAAGTAAAGGGATTGAACCGGATTCTCTTTTACGTATATCTCAAATGATTCAACAAGAAATTGATACAAAAGACATCGTTGTCTTATCAGGTCCGAGTCATGCTGAAGAAGTAAGTAGAAGGCAGCCCACAACTGTGACGTCAGCTTCAACAAATATACAAGCAGCAGAAAAAGTGCAGGATTTATTTAATAATCAGCAGTACTTCCGTGTTTATACAAATCCTGATGTGATTGGTGTGGAAATTGGGGGAGCGTTAAAAAATATTATTGCTCTTGCTGCTGGTATTACGGATGGACTTGGATATGGTGACAATGCGAAGGCCGCTCTTATGACTCGTGGCTTGGCTGAAATCGCTCGTTTAGGTACTGTGCTTGGTGCCAATCCTTTGACGTTCTCAGGTTTAACTGGGATTGGAGACTTGATTGTAACGTGTACAAGCGTTCATTCTCGAAATTGGCGCGCTGGTAATCTTCTTGGAAAAGGCAAAAATTTAGACGAAGTATTAGAAAATATGGGAATGGTTGTAGAAGGTGTACGCACGACGAAAGCAGCTTACCAGCTATCTCAAAAATATGACGTAAAAATGCCGATTGCTGATGCTTTATATAATGTACTGTTTAATGATGTGAAGGCAAAGGATGCAGTAGACGCGCTTATGTCTCGTACTAAAACACATGAAATGGAAGATTTAGCGAATGTTTTAGGAGAAAAATTAAATTAAGTGCAAAGAAATATGAAAAAATAGGCAATTAGTGATACCCAAAATCATTTACTTGCATAAAATAACGTGTAAATAAAGATGAGTAGAACTGTTAGTATGGGAATATTTAGTTATGATCGAAGCGAAGAGCCCCCTTCGCTTCGATTTTTTTATGTGAATAAGCAGGAATTTGTCAATTTAATAGGAAAGTAATTACTATAGAGCATGAATCACTGGAAGGTAAATAAATAGTTAATTTAGAAAGTTCTATCAATATCCATCTTAACTATAAGTCCTTATGTTATAATAACGGTGAAAAAAGGAGTGGATGCAGTTTGTCGCCAGGTTTGTTAAAGATGTGGATTTCATTGGGCTCCATTGTATTTATGTTTATTTCGGTATTTTCTATTTACTTTAGTCGTTATAAAATTACGAACCGCATTGGTAAAATTGTACTCGCTTTCATTGCCTATTCGCTTATGATTGTAGCAGGTCTTATTATGGTAATTGTTGTATTCAGCGGGCCGACAGATGCTTAATGTACATATGGTAGGGTGAGGAAAATGAAAAAATTCATGCTAACGTCTATTGTTGGGTTAACCATTTTTGTATTATCCGGTTGTTTGTACCCGGCAGAAAGAATGTCTCAAAATCAAGTTCCTTATAAAGATCAAGTTGCTTCCGTGCAAACGGCGGTTGATCAATTTAAACAAGAAAGCGGAGGCTTATTGCCAATAAAAACGAAAGATATGGACACGCCGATTTATCAAAAATATCCGATTGACTTTACGAAAATTGTTCCTAGATACATGCAAGACGCACCTGGTAATTCGTATGAAAGCGGAGGGATATTTGCGTACGTGCTTGTGGATGCAGAAACAAAGCCCAAGGTTAAATTATTAGACTTACGAATGGCGGATACGATTCAAGATGTTAACGTACATTTGAATATATACCGTCAAAATCATAAAGGGTACGTACCGTTTAAAGAGGTCATCGCTCCCGGCGTATTCTCTATTAATTATAAAAAATTGAATATGAAAGAGCCTCCTGTCGTTACTAGCCCATATACAGGGAATAGTCTTTCTTTAATTGTTAATGGACAGGGAGATGTATTTGTAGATTATCGTCCTGATTTGTATGATGCCATTCAAAAGCATAAAAGCTCCTACAAACCTGGTGAA
Organism: Priestia sp. 10L35; assembly: GCF_056395685.1. Classification (NCBI taxonomy): domain Bacteria; kingdom Bacillati; phylum Bacillota; class Bacilli; order Caryophanales; family Bacillaceae; genus Priestia; species Priestia sp. 10L35. Next base: position 548,377 of record NZ_JBFTKA010000001.1, read on the forward strand.
GATATACGAAAGCTCCTTGTGGAAAACAGTGATTTTGTACCTGCTTACTCTCTTCCTTATACAGTCAACGATAAGAATGAACCAATATTTTTAAAAAAATAAGTCATGAACCCCTTCTCCTTGAATAATATTCAGAGAGAAGGGGTTTTCTCTTTCTTGTACACCAATAATGATAATCAGAATGACTAAGTCAGCATGTGCATGAAAAAAATCATAAATTTTTCTATCAAAAGTCATATTTTAATAGGACAACGTCATAACTATATAGTGTCCTAATTTACTCTCGCAATGGATGTCATATTCCATGAACTCATAGATCGGAGGGGATCTTTTGGAAAAGGTGGATGTATTTAAAGATATCGCTGAACGTACAGGAGGCGATATATATTTAGGTGTGGTGGGAGCAGTTCGAACAGGAAAATCTACATTTATTAAAAAATTTATGGAGCTGGTGGTCCTGCCTCACATCGAGAACGAGGCAGAAAGAGCTCGCACACAAGATGAACTACCACAAAGTGCAGCTGGAAAAACGATTATGACAACTGAGCCGAAATTCGTACCGAATCAAGCAGTTAATGTTTTGGTAGATGACGGGCTAGAAGTTAACATACGGTTAGTAGATTGTGTAGGATATACGGTGCCAGGCGCTAAAGGGTACGAAGATGAAAACGGACCTCGAATGATCAATACACCTTGGTATGAAGAACCAATTCCATTTCACGAAGCGGCTGAAATTGGAACGAGAAAGGTAATTCAAGAACACTCAACGATTGGTGTCGTCATTACAACAGATGGCTCAATTGGAGATATACCTCGTCAAGATTACGTGGAAGCAGAAGAGCGCGTCATTAATGAACTAAAAGAAGTAGGGAAACCATTTATCATGGTTATTAATACCGTACAGCCATATCATCCTGATACAGAAAAGCTTCGTGCAAAGCTTAATGAAAAATATGATATTCCAGTATTAGCGATGAGTGTGGAAAGCATGCGCGATACTGATGTGATGAACGTATTAAGAGAAGCACTCTACGAGTTTCCTGTATTAGAAGTCAACGTTAATCTACCAAGCTGGGTAATGGTTTTAAAAGATAAACATTGGCTGCGTGAAAGCTATCAAGAAGCCGTTAAAGAAACGGTAAAAGATATTAAGAGGCTGAGAGACGTTGAACGGGTAGTAGAGCAATTTAGCCAGTTTGAGTTTATCGATCAGGCTCGATTAGCCGGAATTGAGATGGGGCAGGGAATTGCTGAAATTGACTTATATGCTCCAGATGACTTATACGACCAGATCTTGAAAGAAATTGTGGGAGTAGAAATTCGCGGAAGAGATCATTTGCTGCAGTTAATGCAAGATTTTGTGCATGCAAAAACCGAGTATGATCAAGTCTCTGATGCCCTTCGTATGGTTAAACAAACGGGTTATGGTGTAGCTGCACCTTCGCTTTCGGATATGAGCCTTGATGAGCCTGAAATTATTCGCCAAGGATCGCGTTTTGGAGTTCGTTTAAAAGCAGTGGCACCTTCAATACACATGATTAAAGTGGATGTAGAATCAGAATTTGCCCCGATTATCGGAACGGAGAAGCAAAGCGAAGAATTAGTTCGTTATTTGATGCAAGACTTTGAAGATGATCCGCTTTCAATTTGGAATTCAGATATATTTGGCCGCTCTCTAAGTTCAATCGTAAGAGAAGGGATTCAAGGAAAGCTGTCGCTGATGCCTGAAAATGCACGATACAAGTTAAAAGAAACGCTAGAACGGATTATTAACGAAGGATCCGGAGGTTTAATCGCGATTATTCTATAAGCATGTAACGTTAGGCTCCTCATAAAGGAGCCTCTTCTTTTTGGATAGATCATACAAAACTTTACATATATTGTGATAGATCGCGTGGTTATCCTATTCCTGCGTTATTTTCTGCTTGCTATGCCTTGTTCAATATGTTAATCTTTTAACAGAAATCGATCGATCATACTGTTTTTACTACATACATACGGCAGATGAATGAAAAACATTGAATTATTTAGTTCAATCGTTTATGATTAGGCTTGTCGATACATAGGTTATGTATAATATCCATTTGTTTTGTTAAAGAATGAGATATAACGAATTACTAGATTCCTTTTCTAACAAGGTTTTTAGTTATTATATGATCCGATTTTGGGAGGAGGTGAATGGCATGAACAAGACAGAATTAATTAATGCTGTTGCAGAAGCAAGTGAGCTTTCAAAAAAGGATGCTACAAAAGCAGTTGATGCTGTTTTCGATACAATTTTAGAAGCTTTAAAAGCTGAGGACAAAGTTCAACTTATCGGTTTTGGTAACTTCGAAGTACGTGAACGTGCTGCTCGTAAAGGACGCAATCCACAAACTGGCGAAGAAATCGAAATTCCTGCTAGCAAAGTTCCTGCATTCAAACCAGGTAAAGCTCTTAAAGATGCTGTAAAATAATATCTACATAAAATGGCTTTATTCATAGCCGTTGATGAAGAGCTTTGAAAGGTCGCACATTTGCGACCTTTCTTTTTTGCCTTTGGTATATACATATGCTAGAATTTTTTTCATAAAGTCGTAATGCAACGAATTGGAGGGCAACAACATGTCATCTGTAAATAAACCACAGATCGAACAAGCCGTGAGATTAATTTTAGAAGCAATTGGCGAAGATCCAAACCGTGAAGGATTATTAGATACACCAAAGCGAGTAGCTAAAATGTATGAGGAAGTCTTTTCCGGGTTGAATGAAGATCCAAAAGAACATTTTAAAACAGTTTTTGGAGAAGATCATGAAGAGCTAGTGCTTGTAAAAGATATTCCTTTTTACTCTATGTGTGAACACCACTTAGTTCCTTTTTATGGAAAAGCTCATGTTGCGTATATTCCAAAAGGCGGACGAGTGACCGGTTTAAGTAAGCTGGCAAGAGCAGTAGAAGCTGTTGCAAAACGTCCTCAGCTTCAGGAGAGAATTACATCTACAGTGGCGGATTCTATTGTAGAAACATTAGAGCCGCACGGGGTAATGGTAGTAGTGGAAGCAGAGCACATGTGTATGACCATGCGCGGCATTAAAAAGCCTGGAGCTATGACAATCACTTCTGCTGTACGCGGAGTGTTAGAACACGATGCAAGTTCTAGAGCTGAAGTTTTATCACTGATTAAATCATAATGTGGATGATGAAGGAGAAGAGAATATGACACAAAAAGGAACGCCGGAGTATATTGTCATTAAAGCGGTCGAAGATGGAGTTAACGTAATTGGCTTAACGCGAGGAGCAGATACGCGATTTCATCATTCAGAAAAACTAGATAAAGGCGAAGTAATGATTGCGCAGTTTACTGAGCATACATCCGCAATTAAAATTCGTGGCAAAGCCGTCATTCAGACTGTTCACGGAGAAATTGAATCCGATACGAAAAAATAAGCAGGGATTTTCCTGCTTTTATTTATATTTAAAATAAATGAATAAGAACAGGAAAAACATGGTGAAACTAAAAGCAATATCTTAAATTACTGTCTAAGAAATCCAGATGGTATGTAGATGAACGGTGTTCAAGCGGATGAGCAGCTAAATGATTTAAACCGTGAAAAAGCTTCAAAAGAATTTAAAGGATATTTTATAATGTAATTATGTTATAATTGACACTATCGATTTGGAGTTAAAAGAACTTTAAACAAATAGTGATGGAAAGGGAGACAAGGATGATGAGCGTAAAAACCATCTATGATATTGTGGCCAACATGAAAGAACAGCTTCATGTTGAATTAAGTCATCCATATGTAAAAAAATATATTCATCATCCGCGTATTGATGAAAATAGATTACTGTACATGTGTTCGTTCTTAGATACTCTCTCAATGGAAGAAGAAAAAAAGAACAGCTCTGTGCTATCTGTGATGCTCGTTCAAACCGCACTTGATACCCACGATCTAGTCTCCACTCAAAATGTTAGCGGAAATGAAGGAAAGCTGCATGAGCGGCAGCTGGTAGTTTTGGCCGGAGATTATTACAGCGGCCTGTACTATTACTATTTAGCTCAAAGCAACCAGCTGAATTTAATGAAAGTTATAGCATCTGCTATTAAAGAAATTAATATCGCTAAGATACACATTTATAACAATCGCTCTACTAATCCACACGACGTTATGAATAGTTTTTTAGCAGCAGAATCATCGTTTGTAAGATGCTTATGTGACTATTTTGAACGTGAAGAGTGGAAAGAACTTTTAAAACATGCAGCGTATTTGAACGGGATATTAAAGCAATTAAAGTCATTACAGCATAAAGAGCCTACTCTCTTGCTAAACTATTGCAAACAAATTGGTATGAATCAAGAACAAATAAAAGAATACCTTTATTCGTATACTCAACAGTCTGTAAACATTGTTAGAGGATACTTACGAAGTGAATTTGTGATGAATGAGTTTTTAAGAGAGCACTTAGATGAACTTACATCTAGCTTAGAAGTGCTGAAAAATGTCGTAGGAGAAGGATAGAGATATGCAGCAATCAAAAGAACAGCGTGTCCATGGCGTATTTGAAAAAATATACAAAAATTATGATCAAATGAATTCTGTTATTAGTTTTCAGCGTCATAAGGCATGGCGCAAAGATACGATGAAGCGAATGAATGTTCAAAAAGGAACAAAAGCTTTAGATGTTTGTTGCGGAACTGCGGATTGGACGCTAGCTATGGCTGAAGCAGTTGGAGAAACAGGAGAGGCAGTTGGCCTGGATTTTAGTCAAAATATGCTAAAGATTGGTGAAGAGAAAGTAAAAAACTCACCTTTTTCAAATATTACCTTACTACATGGCAATGCAATGGAACTTCCTTTTGAAGATAATTCATTTGACTATGTAACGATTGGATTCGGACTGCGCAACGTGCCCGATTACCTTCAAGTGTTAAAGGAAATGCAGCGCGTCGTGAAACCTGGCGGAAAAGTGGTTTGCCTTGAAACGTCTCAGCCCACGATGATCGGCTACCGACAAATGTACTTGCTTTACTTTAAGTATATTATGCCTGCGCTTGGAAAGATGGTCGCTAAAAGCTATGATGAATATTCATGGCTTCAAGAGTCAGCAAGGGACTTTCCAGGTCAAAAGCAATTGGCTGATATGTTCCGTGAAGCCGGTTTGACAGATGTTGAAGTGAAATCTTACACAGGTGGAGTAGCAGCGATGCATCTAGGGTACAAACGATAAAAGAGAAAAAGCTTGTCCTACAGGTGCAACAGCCTGTAGGATAAGGAGTAAAGAATGAATATATAATGCAAGGTGAGTCCAATGAAACTAAAAATGATGTACGCTTTTTTGAATACGGATATTACCCTTATTGAGAAAGAACTTGAACAAACTGTTCATACCGATGAAACACTTATCACAGATGCTTCTCTTCACCTTTTACAAGCAGGGGGGAAACGAATTCGCCCTGTATTTGTTTTGTTGGCAGCTAAATTTGGGCATTACAACATCGACCAAATCAAACACGTGGCAGTAGCGCTTGAGCTGATTCACATGGCGTCTCTTGTTCATGATGATGTTATTGATGACGCTGATAAGCGACGCGGAAAACCAACAATTAAGGCAAAATGGGACAATCGTATTGCTATGTATACAGGGGATTACATCTTTGCTCGTGCGCTTGAAGTTATGAGCGAGGTTAAAGATGTGGAAGCACATAAAATTTTATCTAATACGATGGTGGAATTAACGCTCGGTGAAATTGAACAGATTAAGGACAAATACAACCTAAACCAAAACTTACGCGTGTATCTGCGTAGAATTAAACGTAAAACGGCACTGCTAATTGCTGCAAGCTGTCAGTTAGGCGCAATTGCAGCGGGAGCTCCTGAAGATATACATAAACGTTTATTTTGGTTTGGATATTACGTGGGAATGTCATTTCAAATTACCGATGACATTTTAGATTTTATCTCATCAGAAGAACAGCTTGGGAAACCAGTTGGCAGCGACTTACTGCAAGGAAATATTACGCTGCCAGTTTTGTATGCCATTGAAAATGCTGAGTTTCGAGATAAAGTAGAACAGCTTTTCGAGAGGGAATATGAGCAAGAGCTGATCAATGAAATTATTTCTGATATTAAATCTTCTAACGCCATTGAACGTTCATTTGAGATGAGCGATCGTTATCTGCAAAAAGCGATGAGCATTTTAGAAGAACTGCCGCCAAACAAGGCGAAAAAAACGCTGCATCAAATTGCGAAGTACATTGGAAAACGGAAATTTTGATTTATTTACTTTCATAAGTTGTAAACTGCTCGAAACAATGTTAATATCTTCATGAGGTGTGATTGCGCTTTCAAAACTTGTTTACATATCATGAACTTCAGGGGTGGAGAGTAAAATGATACAAAAAACGTTTTTAATGGTCAAACCAGACGGGGTACAAAGAAGCATTATTGGTGAGGTTATTTCTCGCTTTGAGAAAAAAGGTTTTCAATTAGTCGGAGCTAAGCTTATGCATATTTCGCAAGAATTAGCTGAAACACACTACGGTGAACATAAAGAGAAACCTTTCTTCGGTGAGTTAGTGAAATTTATCACATCAGGTCCAGTTTTTGCTATGGTATGGGAAGGTGAAAACGTGATTTCAGTATCACGTCAAATGGTGGGGAAAACTAACCCTCAAGAAGCGCTTCCTGGAACTATTCGAGGTGATTATGGACTGATTGTCGATAAGAATATTATTCACGGCTCAGATTCACCAGAAAGTGCGGAGCGTGAAATCAGCTTATTCTTTGAAAGTGAAGAGCTGACTTTCTATAAAAAAGACGCAGACGCTTGGATTTACTAATTTAGATAGCGCAAGGAGACGAATGAATTTTCATTCGTCTTTTTTATTGTGTTTATACATAGGTTCTAGGCTATTGATTGCGAATATCTCTCTACATAAACATTTTCACAATGTATTCCGATATATTAATAAGAAGCTAAGCGTATATAAAGGTTTTATTTCCTTATACGTCTAACATAAACGTATAGAAATGAGAAAGGAGAGTTAAAAATGATAGATGAATACGACGGGTTTGTGGAGAAAATAAAAATAAAAACAGGCATTGATTTATCACTATATAAGCAGTCTCAAATGAAACGCCGCCTCACCTCCTTGTATGAAAAAAAAGGTTTTTCTAGTTTTTTTGAATATTATCGAGCAATAAGCAGTAACAGCGAACTGCTTGAGGAGTTTTTAGATCGGATGACGATTAACGTGTCAGAGTTTTATCGTAACTATCAGCGGTGGGATATATTGGAGCAAAAAATTTTACCGGCTCTTGTAAAAGGAAAAACAGACCTGAAAGTGTGGAGCGCTGCCTGTTCAACAGGGGAAGAGCCATATACACTAGCGATGGTTTTATCAACATTTTTTCCTCTTTCGCGTATTTCTATATTAGCGACTGATTTGGATGAAAAAGTGATAGAAAAAGCAAAAATAGGCTTTTATGATGAACGTTCACTTCAGGAGATGCCTGTTTCGATGAAAAATAAGTACTTTCAACAAAGAGGAACCGGGTACTTATTAGATGAAAAAATCAAAAAAACAGTTGTTTTTCAGAAACATAACTTACTGTCAGACTCTTTTCCAAAAAACGTTGACTTGATTGTTTGTCGAAATGTGCTTATTTATTTTACAGATGAAGCAAAGCATGCTTTATATGAAAAATTTAGCAGAGCTTTAGCACCTGGCGGCATCTTATTTGTAGGTAGCACAGAACAGGTTTTTACTCCGCAAAAGTATGGATTTGAAACGGCTGATACGTTTTTTTACAGAAAAGTAAAGACCATTTAATTGAGACAACCTGAAGCGGTTTCTTAAAAGCTGAGGTGAAACTTTTTGTACATTCTTATGTTATAGTATGGTATAGTCATATTTAAAAATGGAAAAATTCTGACGAATAATACATATTAAGCGGAGGTACGATTATGCGATATTTAACAGCAGGAGAATCACATGGTCCACAATTGACTACTATTTTAGAGGGTGTTCCGGCAGGGCTTCCTTTAACAGCCGAAGACATCAATACAGATTTAGCGCGAAGACAAAAAGGTCATGGTCGCGGAAGACGTATGCAAATTGAAAAAGATAAAGCGGAAATTTTAAGCGGTGTCCGCCACGGCTATACGCTAGGATCTCCTATTACGTTAGCGGTAGAAAATAACGACTGGAAACACTGGACAAAAATTATGGGCATCGAGCCAATTTCTGAAGAAGAATCAGAAGAAGTAAAGCGCAAAATCTCAAGACCAAGACCAGGGCATGCCGATTTAAACGGCGCTATTAAATATGGTCATCGCGATATGAGAAATGTATTAGAACGTTCTTCAGCTCGCGAAACAACTGTAAGGGTAGCAGCAGGTGCAGTCGCTCGTCAAATCCTTGCTCAGTTCGGGATTTCTGTAGCTGGACATGTATTAGAAATTGGCGGCGTACAGGCAAATCCGCCTCAATACAAAAGCTTAGAGGAACTGCAAGAAGTCACTGAAGCTTCTCCAGTAAGATGTTTTGACTCAGCTGTTGAGAAGGACATGATGCAAGCAATCGATGATGCTAAGAAAAATGGCGATTCTATCGGAGGCGTAGTAGAAGTTATTATTGAAGGCGTGCCAGCAGGAGTAGGCAGCTATGTTCATTACGATCGTAAATTAGATGCGAAGATTGCTGCAGCTGTTATGAGCATTAATGCATTTAAAGGCGTTGAGTTTGGGATTGGATTTGAAGCGGCTCGCAGACCAGGAAGCGAAGTTCATGACGAAATTCTATGGGATGAAAAGAACGGGTATACCCGTAAAACAAACAACTTAGGCGGCTTTGAAGGCGGCATGACAACAGGTATGCCAATTGTAGTACGCGGAGTAATGAAGCCTATTCCAACGCTTTACAAGCCGTTAAAAAGTGTTGATATTGAAACAAAAGAAGCCTTCGAGGCAAGCATCGAACGTTCAGACAGCTGCGCTGTGCCGGCGGCAAGCGTTGTAGCAGAAGCCGTTGTAGCTTGGGAATTGGCTGATGCGCTAATCGAACAGTTTGGACAAGACCGAATTGATTTAATTGCTGAAAATATTGAGAAAATGCGTGCACATGCGAGGGAGTTTTAATGTTGCAAATTGATATTCAAACTTTATCCAAAACATACCCTCTTTATTTAGGAAATGGATTAATTGAAAAGCTGCCTTCTATTATCGAGAGTGTAAAACCTAATCTGTCGTCCGTGCTAATCATCACCGATTCAGCTGTAGATTCATATTATGGAGAAGCGGCTGTAAAAGCGATTGAGACAAAATTTAAAGTGGCTAAATACGTAGTGCCAAGCGGTGAACATGCAAAGTCATTTCAACATTACTACGATTGTCAGACATTTGCGCTCGAACAGCAGCTTGACCGCAATGCGCTCGTTATTGCTTTTGGGGGAGGAGTAGTAGGCGATTTAGCTGGATTTGTAGCCGCTACTTATATGAGAGGAATTTCTTTTATTCAAGTGCCAACGACGCTTCTTGCTCACGATAGTGCTGTAGGCGGTAAAGTAGCCATTAATCATGAGCTTGGAAAAAATATGATTGGTGCTTTTTATCAGCCTGAAGCGGTTGTTTATGATATTGATCTTCTTAAAACGCTTCCCGAAAGAGAATGGCGTTCCGGTTTTGCAGAAGTGATTAAACACGCTTTTATTCACGATGAAGCATTTTATAAATGGCTTCAGCAAAATATACAATCGCTGACTGATTTACAAGATGAAAAATTAATTTATGCTATTCAAAACGGTATTTTAGTCAAAGCATCTGTTGTAAAAGAAGATGAGACAGAAGCTGGCGTTCGCGCTCACCTGAACTTTGGACATACGCTAGGGCATGCGATCGAAGCGGAGTGCGGCTATGGACAAATCAGTCACGGAGAAGGCGTAGCGATTGGTATGCTGTTTGCTATGAAAGTCAGCAATGTTCTTGAAAAAAGTCAGTTCTCTGTGGACGACATTGCGAAATGGTTTGAAAAATTTGGCTACAAGACGTCTGTCCCAAACCATCTTTCAGCTGAAAAACTGCTCGTAAGAATGAAAGCGGACAAGAAGTCTAAATCAAGCAATGTTCACATGGTACTGCTTGAAGGCATAGGCAAACCTTTTGTTCAACAAGTAGAAGATGAAGTGATTCTTAAACTGCTGAATGAAGAGCTTAAAGCTTAGTTTCGTCTAAAGCCAAGTAGATAGTAGTTGACAAATGGATTTGAAACGTACTACAATTGGTAACAAGTTAGTTTAGAGATTTTAGTTATGAGAAAACAATAGACAGTTTAGTTGAGATTAGGGTAGACGAGAATGAGACAGTTGAGCAGAGTTTAGTTGAGTGAATTTTACCATTCGTATACCCAAAGGCCCATTTTTGATGTGTCTTTGGGTTTATTTATTATATCCTCTTTTATATAACCTCATCTATTCTCATTCTCCATGAAATGGAGGATTGAAAGATATGACGAACACGTATACTTCTTTTTTAGAAGACTCTACAGAGTATTTAACCATTCCAATTATAAAAAAAATATTTATCGATAGCATGACACCTGTTGATCTTTTTCAACAAGTAAAAGATGAAGCCGTATATTTGCTTGAAAGTAATGATGAATCATCACCATGGTCCAATTATTCTTTTATTGGCTTAAATCCATTTTTGTATGTTGAGGAAGAAAAAGGAACCTATCTAGCAAAAAATAAGCAGCTTCAGCCTATGCTGCAAGGAGATAGCTTTAAAGAGGTGTTTTGTAAAATTCAGCAAGAGCTGAAAGTGAAAGTGCCAGACCTTGCACTTCCTTTTAAAGGAGGAGCAGTAGGGTTTATCAGCTACGACGCAGTATCGCAAATTGAAAAAGTGAACGTACATGCCCAAAATGATTTGAACATGCCTACTTTTCACTTTATCTATTGTCAAACGATGCTTGCTTACAATCATCAAACAAAAGAGCTTATGGTGATTCACTACATTCAGCTTAATGAGCAAGACAAAGAGCAGCAGAAAAAAGAAAAATACGGTGAAGCTTTAGCAGAGATCAATAGATATGTTGAAAGAATAGCGCAGACGGTGAAAGAAAAGCCAATGATGTTTGAAAGCGAGCAGCGCGAAGTTAGCTTTGAAGGCGTAACATCGTCATACCAAAAAGATAAATTTGTGCAAGATGTGGAAAAAATTAAGGAATACATTAAAAGCGGAGATGTTTTTCAAGCCGTATTGTCGCAGAGATTTCAAATTGATACGACCGTAGCTGGATTTGATATTTACAGAGTATTGCGATTAGTTAATCCGTCTCCTTATTTATTTTACGTGAAAGTAAAAGGCGTGGAGCTAATTGGAAGTTCTCCTGAGCGGTTGATTCAAATTGAAAACGGCCATTTAGAAATTCATCCGATTGCAGGAACGAGAAGACGTGGCAGGGATGCAGAAGAAGATGCGCGCTTATACGAAGACTTAATTAACGATGAAAAAGAGCGGGCAGAACACTATATGCTCGTGGACTTAGCAAGAAATGACATCGGCCGAGTTGCACAGTATGGAAGTGTCCAAACACCAGTATTAATGCAGCAGGTTAACTTTTCGCACGTCATGCACTTGATTTCTAAAGTGACAGGGCGCCTTGACGAAAAAGTACATCCCATTGATGCGCTGCTTTCTGCATTTCCAGCGGGTACCGTATCTGGCGCTCCAAAAGTGCGAGCGATGCAAATCTTAAATGAAATTGAACCAGTTGCGCGAAATGTATATGCAGGAACCGTAGCATATCTCGGATTTGATGGAAACATTGATTCGTGCATTGCGATTCGGACCATTCTTTTGAAAGACCAGACCGCTTATATCCAGGCTGGAGCAGGAGTGGTTGCTGACTCAAAACCGGAGCTTGAGTGGAAAGAAACCCGCAATAAAGCTAGCGCTTTAATCAAAACAATTCAATTAGCCCAAGACATCTACGATAAAAAGGAGGATGTATATGTTTAAAGAATTGTTAAAAAAGTGTTTGCGCGGTGAGTCACTTTCAGCGGAAGAAGCAGAAAAAATTATGAATGATATTATGAACGGTAAAGTCCCGGCAGCTCAAATTGCTAGCGTGCTAACCATCTTAACGTATCGAGGAGAAACCGTCGATGAAATTGTTGGTTTTGTCCGAGGTATGAAAAATAATATGAATGCTATTTCTCTAGAAGAATTAAACGTAGTAGATACATGCGGTACCGGAGGAGACGGGGCCTCTACGTTTAATATCTCAACGGCTAGTGCGATTGTGGCATCTGCTGCGGGAGTAAAGGTTGCGAAACATGGGAACCGAGCTGTATCTTCTAAAAGCGGAAGTGCCGACGTGTTAGAACATCTGGATATATGGATTCAAGGAAATGAAAAAGAAGTGAAAAATGCGGTGGCTGACCTCAATATGTCCTTTTTATTTGCGCCGCTTTATCACCCTGCTATGAAACATGTTGCTGCTACTCGAAAGGAATTAGGATTTAGAACGGTTTTTAATGCATTAGGTCCATTAGCAAACCCTACTAACTGCACAAAGCAAGTAATTGGCGTTTATTCCATTGAGCTTGCACGAAAATTAGCAGAAGCGCTTGTTGTACTGGGAGCTAACCACGTCCTTCTGGTTGCGGGCAGAGACGGTTTAGATGAAATCAGTGCCACGGATGTAACGGATGTTGTAGAAGTACAGGGCAATGTCATTACAGAATATACGCTTGCACCAGAGGATGTACACTTACAGAGAGGGAAGCTTGAAGACTTAGTGGTAGAAGATGCGAAATCGAGTGCCGAGCTTATTGAATCGCTATTTTTAAATAAAAGCAATGTAACTGCTAAAAACGCAGTCGTATTAAACTCTGCTGCAGCTATTTACGTTAGCGGAAATGTTTCTACTTTTGAAGAAGGAGTAGCTGTAGCTTTAGAAACAATTGAATCAGGTGCTGCATACACACAATTACAACGATTGAAATCGAAAAAGGTGGTTGAACATGCTCAATAAAATTATTGAAACAAAAAAAGAAGAAATTCAAAACCTACAGTTACCCGAACAGCAAAATGTTGCAAAACGATCATTTTTAGACGCTTTATCAAATCCGAATCGAGAGCTGGCTCTTATTGCAGAAGTGAAAAAAGCTTCTCCTTCCAAAGGATTAATAAAAGAGAATTTTCAGCCTGTGGAAATTGCTAAAGCCTACGAGAAAGGGAAAGCAGATGCTTTGTCTGTGTTAACAGATCAGCACTATTTTCAAGGGAATCGAACGTTTTTAAGTGACATTAAACAGCATGTCTCTATCCCTGTGCTTCGCAAGGATTTCATCATTGATTCCATTCAAGTGGAAGAAAGTGCAAGAATCGGTGCTGACGCTATTTTACTCATTGGAGAAGCACTTGAACCATTAAAATTGCAAGAGCTTTATCTTCAAGCTGCTGAAAAAGAGTTAGATTGTTTAGTAGAAGTGCATTCTCTAGAAACGCTTGAAAAGCTGCTAGCTGTATTTACCCCGAAGATTATTGGCATTAATAATCGAAATCTTCACACGTTTGAAACCAGCGTGCAGCAGACCAAAGAAATCGCCAAGCATGTTCCGAAAAATCAGCTGTTAGTGAGTGAAAGCGGAATTTACTTATACGATGATGTTTCCTACGTAAAAGAAGCGGGAGCAAAAGCTATTTTAGTAGGGGAATCGCTTATGAGGCAGGATAATCAAACCAAAGCGATTGAAAAGCTGTTTGGGGAAAGTGAATATGCTCATTAAGTACTGTGGTATTCGATCAAAACAAGATATAGCTTTAATCGAAAAGTCGGCTGCTACTCACATTGGCTTTATTTTCTATCCTAGAAGTAAACGATATGTAAAGCCTGAACGAGTAAATGAGTTTGTAACGGATGAAATAAAAAAACAAGTCTCGCTAGTAGGGGTATTTGTTAATACACCGGTAGATCAAATAATTGAAATTGCCTCCGTAACAAATTTAGATGTAATTCAGTGCCACGGGCAAGAAACAGCTGCGGACGTACGTCGGTTAAAGCAGCGTGGATATGAAGTGTGGAAAGCGCTCCCTCACAATAAAGAAACGGTGCAGCAAATGCATGTATATGAAGAGGCTGACGGGTATGTAATTGATAGCAAGGTTAAAGAACAATTTGGAGGAACGGGCGTCGCTTTTGATTGGAGTTTCGTTCCTCAGTATGAATCAGCTGCCCAAAGGTTAGGTAAAAAATGCTTTATTGCTGGAGGAATCAATGCTTGTAACATTGAGAACTTGTTACCCTACAAGCCTGGGGCGATTGATATTTCTGGAGGTATTGAAACAAATGGAACGAAGGACTATACAAAAATTATAGAGATTGAAAGGAAGATCATACTATGACATACAATCATCCTGATGAATTTGGCCGCTTTGGTGAATTTGGCGGAAAATACGTACCTGAAACATTAATGAAGCCACTTGAAGAAGTAGAAGCAGCTTTGAATCAAGCAATGAAAGATCCGGCATTTAAAGATGAGTATCTATCCTTACTTGTTAACTACTCTGGGCGACCAACGGCTTTAACATATGCTGATAATATTACCGAAACGCTCGGCGGGGCAAAAATTTATTTAAAACGTGAAGACTTAAATCATACGGGTGCTCACAAAATCAATAATGCCATTGGACAGATTTTACTTGCTAAACGTATGGGAAAAACAAAAATTATTGCTGAAACAGGAGCGGGTCAGCATGGGGTAGCCACAGCTACAGTAGCTGCAAAGTTCGGAATGGAATGTAAAGTATTCATGGGAGAAGAAGATATTGAACGTCAGGCATTGAACGTCTTTCGCATGAAGCTTCTAGGAGCGGAAGTCATTCCTGCAACTTCTGGAACAAAAACGCTAAAAGATGCAACAAATGAAGCGATTCGCTACTGGGTTCAACATTGTGAAGATCATTTTTACTTAATTGGTTCGGCTATTGGACCGCACCCTTATCCTAAAATGGTTCGAGATTTCCAAAAAATTATTGGAGAAGAAGCAAAAGAACAGTTTACAGCGGTAGAAGGCAAACTTCCGAATGCTGTCGTGGCATGCGTCGGAGGCGGCAGTAATGCAATCGGAATGTTTTATGATTTTATTAAAGAAGAAAATGTACGCTTGATCGGCGTAGAAGCAGGAGGGAAAGGACTAAATACAGCCCTCCATGCTGCTAAAATGGCTAAAGGCACAAAAGGTGTTATTCACGGAACGCTCACGTATTTACTTCAAGATGAAAATGGTCAGATTACAGAGCCTTATTCTATTTCAGCAGGTTTGGATTATCCAGGTATCGGTCCAGAGCATTCTCACCTTTCATCTATTGGACGAGTAGAATATGAAAGTGTAACGGATGATGAGTCAATCGAAGCTCTTCAGCTGCTGGCGAAAACAGAGGGAATCATCCCGGCTATTGAGTCCGCCCATGCGCTGGCAAAAGCATTTGAACTGGCTAAAAGCATGACGAAAGAAGAAACCATTTTAATTTGCTTGTCAGGTCGAGGAGATAAGGACGTTCATACATTAGTAAACTTGCTAGAAGGGAAGGAAGAAGAACATGAATACTTTTGAAGCGAGACTACCTAAACATGAAACATTGTTTATTCCATTTATTACAGCAGGAGATCCTCATGAAGATGCAACGGTGGAAATTGCTTTGTCTTTGCAAAAGCAAGGTGCTTCTATTTTAGAACTGGGCGTACCATATTCTGACCCTTTAGCAGATGGTCCAATTATTCAAGAGGCATCTAAAAGAGCTTTATCTGGCGGCATGTCTATTTCAAAAGCCATTAAGCTTGTATCGGTGATGAGAAAAAAAGGTGTGAAAATACCGGTAATTCTCTTTACCTATTTTAATCCTGTGTTACAATTAGGTTTAGAATCCTTTTTCGCGTTAATGCGAGAAAATGAAATAGATGGAGTGCTAATTCCGGATTTACCGTACGAAGAGAGTGGCCGTATCCGAGAGCTTGCCGCTGAAAATGAAGTTGCGTACATTTCAATGGTTGCTCCTACATCTAAAGAGCGTATCCAAAAAATCGCTGCAGATGCAACAGGCTTCTTATACTGCGTGTCGTCTTTAGGCGTTACTGGGGTTCGCTCTACGTTGCCAGCTGATATTGGCACCTTTTTAGAAGATGTGAAAGCAGCAGCTTCTATACCGGTTGCCGTCGGTTTTGGGATTTCAACAAGTGAACAAGTAGAGGTGTTAAAGGAACATAGCGACGGCATTGTAATTGGAAGTGCAATTGTTAATAAAATTGGCCAGCTTGAACAAGTTCTTTTAAATAAGGATACACGCCGGGACGGATTAAATCAAATTGAGGAGTATGTTGCATCCATCGTTTCGCCTATACAAAAATGCGAGGTGTAACACGTTGAAGGTAAAAGAACAATTACTAACTTTATCTCCATATAAACCAGGTAAGCCAATTGAAGAAGTAAAGCGTGAATTTAATTTAGATCGCGTTGTAAAATTAGCATCTAATGAAAATCCTTACGGCAGTTCTGCTTTAGTAAAAGAGGCGATTGCTGCAGAAATCGAAAATATGGCGCTTTATCCAGACGGCTATGCAGCTGAACTGCGTGCAGCAGTAGCAAAGCACGTAGGCGTAGAGCAAGATCAGCTGATTTTTGGAAATGGGTCTGATGAAGTCATTCAAATTATTTGCCGAGCTTTGCTATCGGCTGATACAAATACTGTCATGCCGACGCCGTCATTTCCTCAATATAAGCACAATGCCGTAATTGAAGGTGCAGAAATTCGTGAAGTACCGCTGCGCGGCGGAGATCATGATTTAGATGCTATGCTTCGTGCAATTGATGAAAATACGACAATTGTGTGGGTATGCAGTCCTAATAACCCAACGGGAACGTATGTGAAGGGCGATGAGTTAATTTCTTTTATGAAACAAGTTCCTAAGCATACATTAATCGTTATGGATGAAGCCTATTTTGAGTATGCAGCAGATCAAGCCGACTATCCGGATACGGTAGAGTTTTTGAATGAATACGAAAACTTAATTGTACTTCGCACATTTTCAAAAGCATACGGCTTAGCTTCTTTGCGCATTGGTTACGGTATTGCAAACGAATCATTGCTACAAAAAATTGAGCCGGCTCGTGAACCTTTTAATACAAGCCGCATGGCTCAAAAAGCAGCAATTGTTGCTCTTGAAGACCAAGCGTTCATTGAAGAGTGTAAAAAGAAAAATGAAGAAGGTTTGCAGCAATACTATGCTTTCTGTGATAAGAATGGCTTAAACTATTATCCGTCTTTCACTAATTTTGTTCTAATCGATTTTGGTCGTCAAGGCGATGAAGTGTTTCAATTTTTATTGCAACGCGGATTTATTGTTCGTTCAGGGAATGCATTAGGCTTCCCAACTTCCGTTCGTATTACAGTGGGAACAAAAGAACAAAATGAACAAATTATTGAATTGCTTCAGCAGTTTGTTAACCAAGCAGCAGCGAAAGCTTAATACCTAATATAGTAAAAGATGAGAGTGTGATTTCACACTCTCATCTTCATATGTACAATGAGGTGAAGGAAAGTGAAAGAAAATGTTTTTGTTATAGGTTTGGGGTTAATTGGAGGATCGCTGGCACTTAATATAAAAAAGACGCATCATCATCTTGATGTAATAGGTTTTGACATTAATCAAGAGCAGCTGGAGCTTGCCAAAACCCTAGGTGTAATTGACCAAGCGGCTTCTTCTTTACAACAAGGCGCGGAGCAAGCGGATTATATTGTTATTGCCATTCCGGTCACTCAAGCAGCGGAAGTGCTAAAACAGTTAGAACATTTTACGCTTAAACAGTCTGTTATCGTCACAGACGTAGGAAGTACAAAAGAAGAGGTCGTGAAAACAGCGGAAGCTCTTATTGCTAAAGGTATTGAGTTTATCGGCGGTCACCCAATGGCGGGGTCTCATAAAAGCGGAGTAGCTGCTTCTAAAGCTCATTTGTTTGAAAATGCAATGTATGTATTAACACCTTCATCTTCTACTTCTTCGGAGGCTTTAGGCAGTTTAAAGGAATTGCTAAGTGGTACAAAAGCTAAAATTATTGTGATGTCACCAAAAGAACATGATAAATTAGCGGGTGTCATCAGCCATTTTCCTCATATTATTGCTGCAAGCCTTGTTCATCAAGCAGAATATTACCAACAAGACAACCAGCTAGTTTCGCAGCTTGCAGCTGGAGGGTTTCGTGATATTACACGTATTGCTTCAAGCAGTCCAGCGATGTGGAGAGATATCTTGCTTCATAATCAGGATGCGCTTCTTTCAATGTTTGACCACTGGCTTGAAGAAATGAACGACGTGCGAAATATGATCGAACGAAAAGACGCGAACGATATCTATACATATTTTTCACAAGCAAAACAATTTAGAGATCAGCTTCCTGTACGAACCAAAGGAGCGATTCCATCCTTTTATGATCTCTATGTGGATGTTCCTGACTATCCGGGGATTATTTCAGAAGTAACGGGTTATTTAGCAGAAGATGAAATCAGTATTACAAACATTCGAATTTTAGAAACACGAGAAGACATATACGGAGTATTACGTTTGAGCTTTCAAACAGAGGAAGATAGAAAGCGGGCAAGAGCGTGTCTCCATCAGCATCAATATCAGACGTTTATTTCTTAATGTACGAAAGGTGTGAATGAAATGAGTGGAAAACAATTAAAAACTAATCTTTCATCTCTCCAAGGAGAAATTTCTATTCCTGGAGATAAATCGATTTCTCACAGAGCTGTGATGTTCGGAGCGATGGCAGAAGGGAAAACAACGATTAATCATTTTTTAGCGGGGGAAGATTGCTTAAGTACGATTTCGTGTTTTGAAAAGATGGGCGTATCGATTAAAAGAGAAGACGAGTATGTCGAAGTGGAAGGTAAAGGTATCGAAGGGTTAAGTGAACCTGCTTCCATCTTAGATGTAGGAAATTCAGGAACGACTACTCGTTTAATGCTTGGGATTCTTGCAGGTGTGCCATTTCATACGTCTCTAATTGGAGATGAGTCGATTGCCAAGCGTCCTATGAGTCGCGTTACGGTGCCCCTGCGCTCTATGGGTGCAAAGATTGATGGGCGTGAGCACGGCCAATATACGCCTTTATCCACTCGAGGAGGAGCTTTAAAAGCAATTCATTACCATTCTCCTGTAGCAAGTGCACAAGTAAAATCAGCGATTTTACTTGCGGGACTTCATGCGGAAGGCACAACAAAAGTAACCGAGCCTTTTACATCACGGGACCATACAGAGCGTATGCTTCGCGCCTTTGGAGTAGACGTAGAGGTAGATGGAACGACTGTAAGCATTGAAGGAGGACAATCTCTGCGCGGAACGGATGTATACGTACCTGGTGACATTTCTTCAGCTGCGTTCATTCTTGTTGCAGGAGCCATTGTTCCAAACAGCCGAATCGTTTTGAAAAACGTCGGACTCAATCCTACAAGAACAGGTATTATTGATGTGCTTCAGCAAATGGGTGCACGCCTTACAATTTCTAATGAACGTATTCAAAATGGAGAGCCTATTGGCGATTTGACGATTGAAACGTCTCAGTTGAAAGGGATTGAAATTGGGGGGGATTTAATTCCTCGTTTAATTGATGAAATTCCAGTGATCGCTCTTTTGGCGACTCAGGCGAATGGGAAAACAGTTATTAAAGATGCCGAAGAATTAAAAGTAAAAGAAACGAACCGTATCGATACGGTTGCAACGGAGTTAAGCAAGCTAGGTGCCTCTGTTATTCCAACAGCTGATGGCCTCATCATTGAAGGCAAGACGGCTCTAAAAAGCGGTGAAGTCGACAGCTATGGAGATCATCGAATTGGAATGATGCTTGCGGTCGCAGCAGCCATTGCAACGGGAGAGGTAACACTAATGAGAAGTGAAGCTATTCACGTCTCCTATCCTACTTTCTTTGAAGATCTTGATAAACTAAGCGAATAAGAAAGAGGCTGGAACAAGCGCATTTTGGTTGAAGGAAAATCCGAACGATGAATTGATATTCTTGATAGAGAATCAAACTCGTTCGGATTTTTATTCAAAAAATGTAAGCGTATTCAAATTGATTTGTTGAACAAACGCTCAAACTATTTTATCATGGTGTATAGAAGCATGTGTTCTTGCTTCGGTTTGGAAAAAATAGAAAATTAATTCGTTTTATTTGTATATAAAAAGTGAATGTAATAATAAAGGAGAATTGTGTGTGAAAGAACTAGACCGCGCGATAGGTTACGTAGAATCCAATGAAATTGAAAAAGGTCTTGCCCTTATTCATGAATTGAAAGATAAAGCTACAGACGAAGAAAAATTTTTAATGGCTGAACAGCTTCAAGAGTGGGGACTAGTAAATGATGCGCTGCCTTTAATAGACGAGCTCATCGCTAAATACCCAGAAGAAGGCGAGCTGTATTTATTAAAAGCTGAAATGCTTATCGATTTAGAAGAAGAAGAAGAAGCGATTCATATTTTAAATCAAATTAGCAGCGAAGATGATAACTACGTGCCAGCTCTGCTTCTTGTAGCTGACTTATATCAAATGCAAGGCCTTAGTGAAGTAAGTGAGCAAAAGTTAATGGAAGCGAAAAAAATGCTTCCAAATGAGCCGGTTATAGATTTTGGGCTCGGTGAATTTTACAGCAGTCAAGGAATTTATCAAAAGGCGATTCCTTTTTATCAAACGCTGCTAAAAACAGAAAAAGAATTTAACGGCACGGATCTTCGTCAGCGATTAGCTGAAAGTTTAGCAGGTATCGGCCAGTTTGAAGAAGCGCTTCCTTACTTTGATCAAGCGCTAAAAGATAAGCTTGAGATTAACACACTATTTGAATATGCGATTTCAGCGTATCAAGCAGGTCATTATCAGACCGCTATTGAAAAGTTCACAGAACTAAAAGAGCTAGACCGTGAGTACCATTCTCTTTATTTATATTTAGCAAAATCATATGAACATGAAGAGATGCTAGAAGAGGCTGCGGTGGCTGTTAACGAAGGTATTGCGCAGGATGAATTTCAAAAAGAACTTTACTTTTTTAAAGGGAAGATAGCATTAAAGCGCGGTCTAGAAGAAGACGCTGAATCGGCATTTCAACAAGCGATTGCACTAGATCCAGGGTATATTGAAGCCATTTTAACTCTCTCTAAACTTTATATGAGTCAAGAGAGATATGAAGATGTAGTAGAGAATATAGAGCACGCCAAAGAATATAATGAGCATGACCCTCATTTTGAATGGGATTTAGCAAAAGCTCACCAAGAATTAGAAAATTATGAAGAAGCGCTAAAATACTACGAATCTGCATACACTGTTTTTAAAGAAGAGTATGCGTTTTTAGAAGAGTATGGCTACTTCTTATTAGAAGAAGGACAGCGCTCGAAAGCGAAGGGGATTTTCCAAGCCTTATTAGCAATGGATCCAACAGTAGATGAAATTCAAGACATATTATTTCAATTAGAAGAATAAATAATAGTTCAGAGGATTTTATTGCTGCCGTGTGGAATAAATAACTGTAAAAGGTGTTTTAACTGAGAGTTTAAACACAGAGGAGGGAAGTGAGAATATGACGACCCCTGTTACTGTCAACGAGAAAAAAGAATTTGTTCGCTGGTTTTTAACGAATTATCAGCTGAAGCGAAGAGAATGTGTATGGATTTTAAATTATTTGATGAGCCATGATCAATTGATGAAACGAGTTCACTTCGTTGAGCAAGCACAGTTTTGTCCTCGCGGGATGGTGATGTCTACGCACTGTGTGGAAGACCCTCCATTTCGTTTTTATAAAGAAAATATCATGACAACCGATGCAGAAAAATCATTTCATGATATTCGTTTGAATCGAGAAGAAGACATTTATATTCAATTAAACTTCCGATCGTTGTATTCATCGCCTCAATATGTGGCTGTACTGGAAGACAATCCGTATATGCCAAAAGCTAATCAAACAAATGAAAAAGACAGAGTATTAGCTGAGCAAATATTGGAAGAATCTATTCAGAAGTTTCAGCGATCAAAAATCATGGAACTAATTGATAAAGCATTAGATGAAAACGATAAAGAGGAATTTCAGCGCTTAAGCGAATATTTAAATAACCATTATGTACAGTAGATAACTGAGGGATTGGCTAGCTTCTTAGAAAAAGGTCAATCTCTTTTTTTATCTCCTTATTCATTTTGGAAAATAAATAAGACAAGCTTTAGCGGGCTTGCTGAGAGGAGAAGGAAGTTGAAGCTTCAGGCCAAGGAAATGGATGTGTACTTACAATCCAAAAGTTATGTTGATACTGTATTGGTTCCACTCATTCCGATTGATTTCGGAGAAGATTTAAAGCTTACTGCATCTATGAGTGAATATACGACTGCTCTTACTGAAGAGTTAGAGAGGCAATTTAAAGGAAGAGTGATTTTAACACCTAGTTTTACATACTTAAAAAAAGATGGAGTAGCTGCTGTTTATGAAACATTACTTCGTTGGAATGAGCATATAAATGACAATGAAGTCAAACATCTTTTTGTGCTTACTAGCGACCGAGACTGGCTGCAGTTTGAAAAAGAAATAGGGGCGTACTGCATTTGGATACCTGCTTTACCGCTTGAGCATATAGATGAGTCGCATAAGTATACGCTCATACATGAACAAGTTCAACAGCTCTTACCGATTTTTGTAGAGAAATGGAGTGTTTAAAAAGACTGTAGAATAAGCAATGGAAGCGCAAACAAAATAATGACAAAAAATTTAGAAAAATAAAGGTTATTTCCATGTTTTAGGTTTTTATTGTATTGACCTTCCAGAAATATTAATATATCATGATTATGTCCTAGTTTAATAGAATGGTCCATCATGTGTCCAAAATTCTCTGGACTGAACTTTTTTAAAGGGGGGAAAAGCATGGGTGATCGGGTATCAAGACGACAGTTTTTAAACTATACGCTCACTGGTGTAGGGGGATTCATGGCTGCTGGAATGTTAATGCCAATGGTGCGCTTTGCAGTAGATCCAATTTTAGAAAAAGAAGCGGGTCAGGATTTAGTAGCTGTGGCGCAGGTTAAAGACATTACAAAAGAGCCGAAACGTGTCGATTTTAAAATCAAGCAAGTGGATGCGTGGCATAAATCAGAAGAGCCAAGATCGGCTTGGGTGTACAAAACTGATAAAGGTGAAATCGTCGCGCTGTCACCAATTTGTAAGCATTTAGGCTGTACGGTTAACTGGGCTGGTGACAAAAACTATCCACACCGTTTCTACTGTCCTTGTCATGGGGGAATGTATGAAAAAAGCGGTAAAAATGTACCGGGGACACCACCGATGGGACCGTTAGATGTATACGTTCAAAAAGTAAAAGGCGGTACGTTATATCTAGGAAAAGCCAAACCACAAGGAGGGGCATAGAAAATGTTGAATAAAATCTATGACTGGGTGGATGAACGGCTAGATATTACTCCTTTATGGCGAGATGTGGCCGATCATGAAGTGCCAGAGCACGTAAATCCTGCACATCACTTTTCAGCATTTGTGTATTGTTTTGGT
The DNA here is from genome assembly GCF_056395685.1 of Priestia sp. 10L35. NCBI lineage: Bacteria > Bacillati > Bacillota > Bacilli > Caryophanales > Bacillaceae > Priestia > Priestia sp. 10L35. The sequence continues at coordinate 571,952 of NZ_JBFTKA010000001.1, forward strand.
GGATTAACGTTTTTTGTTACCGTTATTCAAATTTTATCAGGCATGTTTTTAACCATGTATTATGTACCAGATATAAAAAATGCATGGGAATCCGTTTATTATCTGCAAAATGAAGTCGCTTTCGGACAAATTGTTCGAGGTATGCATCACTGGGGAGCAAGTTTGGTTATCGTCATGATGTTTTTACATACACTTCGTGTTTTCTTCCAAGGAGCATACAAAAAACCCCGCGAGTTAAACTGGATTGTGGGTGTGTTAATTTTCTTTGTTATGTTAGGTTTAGGTTTTACAGGTTATTTGTTGCCGTGGGATATGAAAGCGCTCTTTGCAACGAAAGTAGGTTTGCAAATTGCTGAATCCACACCAATTATAGGCCAGCAAGTGAAGACATTACTCTCAGGACATCCAGACATCGTTGGTGCTCAAACACTAACTCGCTTTTTCGCCATTCACGTATTCTTTTTACCCGGAGCCCTACTTGGCTTAATGGGTGCCCACTTCTTAATGATTCGTAAACAAGGAATTTCAGGACCACTATAAAATTTTATACGCTTTATTCAAGTATTCAATCATACTAGTCATCATATGCATCAAGCACATACTCCGTTGTTAGTACTTTCACTAGAACAGTGAGAAAAAGGAGGGAGAACATGCATCGTGGTAAAGGGATGAAGTTTGTTGGAGATTCACGTGTTCCTGCAGAACGAAAACCCAATATTCCAAAAGATTACTCTGAATTTCCAGGGAAAACAGAAGCATTCTGGCCAAACTTTTTACTAAAAGAATGGATGGTAGGGGCAGTTTTTTTAATCGGTTATCTATGTTTAACCATCGCTCATCCATCTCCTCTTGAACGTATTGCCGATCCGACTGATACGGGGTACTTGCCTCTTCCTGACTGGTATTTTTTGTTCCTATATCAGTTGCTTAAATATTCATTTGCTTCTGGTCCATATAATATTATAGGTGCATTTATTATTCCAGGGATTGCATTTGGCGCATTAATGCTTGCTCCGTTCATTGATCGAGGACCAGAAAGAAGACCAGCTAAGAGGCCGTTTGCAACAGGATTCATGCTTTTGGCTATAGCAGCAGTCTATTTCCTAACGTGGCAGTCAGCGACACAGGTGGATTGGAAAGCGCGTGAAGAGCAAGGGAAAATTAGAGAAGAAGTAGCGATTGACAAAAATTCAGAAGGCTACAAAATCATGCAAGAGCAAACGTGCTTGACCTGTCATGGTGATAACTTACAGGGAGGCCCTGCGGCTCCGGCTTTAACAGGAATTGATTTATCTCCTGAAGAAATCGCCAATATTGCAAAAAATGGTAGAGGCAATATGCCAAAAGGTGTTTTCAAAGGTTCAGATAAAGAATTGAAAACGCTCTCGGAGTTTGTCGGCAACTTAGGAAAAGAATAGTGAAAACCAGCCAAAGGGCTGGTTTTTTTGAATTTATTTAATGTAGTGTTTCACATCAAGGAGATAGGTGCTTGCTATTGTTCAAAAACTGTACATAATAAAGAAGAGATTAAATGTAAAGGAGACTTTCTAAATGGCTTGGTTATGGTATACCTTAAAAGATAAGCGTTTTTTAACGCTTTTGCTGATTGTGAATATACTAGGAACAATATATGGATATATTTGGTACGGTAGTCAATTAGCGGAAACACCTAAGAAGTTTTTATTATTTGTGCCTGATAGTCCAACGGCAAGCTTGTTTTTTGTTATTGTACTTATCGGTCTTTTACTTGGAAAGCATTTTTCACTGTTTGAAGCTTTGGCCATGATCACGCTGTTTAAATACGGGATTTGGGCCGTCGTAATGAATGTATTGGTCTATGTGTTAACAGGATACATTGATTGGATGATGCTTATGTTAATGGCTTCTCATGCAGCAATGGCTTTTCAAGGGCTTTTATACGTGCCGTTTTACCGGATTAAATTATGGCATTTAGCTGTTGCCGCTGTATGGGCCATACATAATGATATCATTGATTACGTTTTTTCTATGATGCCAAGATACAGCATGCTCAATGCGTATATGTCTGAAATTGGTTATTTTACATTTTGGCTAAGCATTTTATCTATTTTCATTACATACTGGTTCACAGTTCGTGCTTCTTCAAAAAAACAGCTATAAAAATTTTTTTGAAATAGGTGCACGAAACGAGCTCTCTTTTTCTAAGATATAGTAGGCTATATTTAAGTATGAGGTGAGTGACTGTGAAGGAAACCAAACGAGAGCTTCATCCGTCCGTTGTGGAATTTAAACAATTTGTAAAATCACATCCAAAATTAGTAGAACAGGTTCGAAAGCAGCAAAAAACGTGGAAAGAGCTTTATGAAGATTGGTATTTATTCGGTGCAGAAGATCCAATGTGGGAGGCATATCGTTCAGAAGAAAGTGCAAAGGCTGAACCAGCTGCTGCAACAGAGGAGAAAAAAGATATTATGGGTACAATTGTATCCTCGCTGAAAAACATGGACTTGAATCAAATGCAAAATCATATCACAAATGTAAATTCAGCTATTTCGAATATTCAACAAGTACTGCAGCAATTTCAACCATCTAAGCCATCCGGTGGAGGAGCAGCTTCCGGGCCAGGGAATCCATTTGGCTTTAGGAAAGATTAAACGCAATGAGAAAAGATATATACGAGTATATGCAGTCTCGTCCTAAACTCAACGACTTTGTTCGTGAACAGCCAATGTGGTACCGGCGTTTATCTAGAAATCCTGAAGAACTGGAGAAATTTGAATTAGAATCCAAGCACTACTACAAACAAACGATTCCTCATAAAGTCGAAAAGTTTTCGAATTCGATTCAAATGGCAAACATGATGTTTCATATGTTTCAGTCCATGAAAAATCAATGATCTCTGCATACATAGCGATGCAGAGATTTTTGCACGTCATGAGTAAAAACAAAGAGTTTGTAAACACTATGGAGAAACGAATGATAAAGGAATGGTATTATGCGCTTACTATTAACGACGGCCTTATGTGTAGTTTCTCTGCTAGGATGCAACCATGATAAACCAAAACCTGAAACTAAAATTTCCTCTCAGCCGCGGGCAGCTGAAACGTTTGGTGCAATGAATACAAAACCTTCACTGATGGTACACCAGCATGTGAAAGGACAGAATGTATACGTCGAATGTATTCTAAGCGGGTTTTCATTTTCAACAGAGAGTGGATTCCTGCAAATTACAGTAGATGGAAAACCATTTAAAGAAATGAAGCAAGCAGCCTTTGTTTTAAGTGATCTTCCAAAAGGATCTCATACTGTTACGATTGAACTGATGAAATCTAAAGAAGAAAGTTATCAAGTGAGGAATACCTTTACGGTTGAAATTATATAGTTAAAAAGTAGAACTTGTAGTAAATCAGTGTAAGCTGTTTTAGCAAGTTCTTTTTCTTTAGATCCAAAACGTGATAAGATAAAAACGGAGGTGCACAGCCATGCTGACAACAATGAGAACTGTTGAATTACTCGATGAGTCTGATCACGTAGCGAACATGGTGCTACAATCAGACGTAGCCGAGAACTATCGTCAATGTTTATATAGATTAAATAAAGATTCACATGCACAGGCATTAATTGCTGAATTTGTGAAAATAAAGGAACAGTATGAGGATGTTCAGCGATTTGGAAAATATCATCCTGATTATAAAACCATTACGAGACAAGTACGTGATGTAAAGCGTCAAGTTGATTTACACGCGACAATCGCTGCGTTCAAAAAAGCAGAAAGTGAATTACAAAAGCTGCTTGATGAAATTAGCGTTATCCTTGGTCAAGCTGTTTCAGAGCATGTGAAAGTACCAACGGGAAATCCGTTTTTTGATACGGGAAGCAGCTGCGGCGGTGGCTGCGGATCTGGTGGAAGCTGTGGGTGCAGCGCATAAGCCGTTCACTGTATAAATCGAACGCAATCAGCACAGGAATTTCCGCAGCAGGCCATTTTACGCTGTGGAACGTAAAACCTATGCTGATAAATATAAGTAAGATGCTGACTTCTGACAAAAGTTGAGCGCCACGTAGCATTTGTATTGGATGTAGCAAAAATAGATGAAGCTTCTAGAAGCTCATCTATTTTTCTACGCTTAATTGATGTGTTTATATACAAAAAGGGTATATTTGTGATTTTTTTGAAAATGACTTGTTCAATAGCTCTCTGCTCGTTAAAATGAGTAAGAAAGAGCATCCAGATATCATCTAAATTCATACATAAAGCACCTACTTCATATAAAAGAATTTATGATAAAGAAAACCAATATAACGTATGCAAAAGGGGAACTAAATATGTTTGTTGAACGTCAAGGAATTGTGGCGTATGTGCATTCTGTTAAGCAAGCAAAAGCATTGCGAAAGTACGGAAATGTACATTACGTATCTAAAGAATTAAAGTATGTTGTCTTATATTGCAACCAAGATGGCATTGAAAAAACAATCCATAAACTTCAGTCTCTACCTTTTGTGAAGAAAGTAGATCCTTCTTATCGGCCGTTTTTAAAAACAGAATTCGAAAATTCAAAGCCGGATAAGGCGAAGGAATATGACTATAAGATAGGAATTTAAACAAAAAAGGAATGTTATTTACATTCCTTTTTTTTATTTTACTTGCCCTTAGTAAACGAATAGGCAGGGATGAGATTATTGCATTGGCGGAATAAAGCGGTTCATTCGCAAAATGCCAATAAGGTGCTGATAGTAGAGTGCTGTTTCTGGAAATGTAGTAGATGGTTTGACATCGAGTACCACAATTTCTTTTCCCGCTTCCTCAGCAGCTCGTTTAAATAACTCAACGCGCTTGCTGTCGTTTTGTTTTAAAACAATTCCTTCTCGGCAAACGTAAAGCGGTTGGAAATTCCCTTCAGCTGTTGGATGCAAGACAGCGACAAAAGAAGCTACTTGTCGATCTTCTTTTACTGTTCGCAGCATAATAAGATGAGCAAGACGGTGTTTGTTGCTTTTGACAATCTCTAACAGCTCATAAATATCTGAATACCCTTCTCCGAGCTCAATAAAACGCTGAATCATATGTATTTCCCCCTTTATGTATTAAAAAAGCAAACTCACGTAGTTTAATGTATCACTGAATATTTTAAGAGTAAATAAAAAAATCCCTACAACTACTCATTGTAGGGCCCTTCAATAAAGGGGTGTAATCACCTCTGCGATTACAAGCACCTTGATGAAGGCAAAGGGAGAGGAGAAACCGGAGGAAGAACTTATGGGGAAACGTAAGTCTTCTCCGCGGTTGGCAACAACATCGGTTAGATGATGTTGTTACTAGTCAGTATGTCCGTTTTAAACGTTCATATACCTGTCTTGTGAAATTCACTTTTTAATACATAAAAGACTGATAACATAACAGAGAAAAAGGGTAAATTTACGTTTGTTATGACATATTAAAGTAAAGGAATTCTTCTATGAACGAAATGCCGAATGATCTTCATAGGTGTATCTTTTAGAAAAGAATCAGTGTATCTAAGGACACGGCCGTAAAAGTCCAGCATAAAAGCAAGCTGCTGGTTACTGCATAGAATGTATACAGCATTGAATAAATTGAGGATTTTTGCTAGTCTTTGTAATTCAAAATATGTTAGGATAATGAAGAATAAGGAAGTAAAAGTAAGGTAGTGATAAGGATGAGAGTAGTAGCAGGTTTATATAAAGGCCATGCGTTAAAGGCGGTTCCAGGATACTCAACCCGCCCTACAACAGATAAGGTGAAAGAAGCTATTTTTAATATGATTGGACCGTTTTTTGAAGGTGGAACAGCTCTTGATTTGTTCGGTGGAAGCGGTGGCTTGGGAATTGAAGCTCTAAGCCGAGGAATAGATAAAGTCATTTTTGTGGATCGGGATGGCAAAGCGATTCAGACGATTAAAGCAAACTTAGCATCTTGCCGGTTAGAAGACCGCGCTGAAGTGTATCGAAATGATGCAGAACGTGCACTGAAAGCGATAAAGAAAAGGGAGCTGACGGTCGATTTACTTTTGCTTGATCCACCGTATAAAGCACAAAAGTTGAAAGCGCTTATCGAAACGGTAAGTGAAGAAAATCTTCTAGCAAAAACAGGAATTATTGTAGCGGAGCATTCTCATGATGTACAGTTAGATGATGAGATTGGTTTATTTGAAAAAATAAAAAGCGAAACGTACGGTATCATTGGTGTTTCTATTTATACATACAAAAAAGAAGAATCAGTTGACTAAATCAATGAGCTGTTAGATGTAGAAAGGGGATACGTATGGGCAGTATAGCTGTTTGTCCAGGAAGCTTTGATCCAGTTACAAATGGACATTTTGATATTATTAAACGAGGCGCAAATGTATTTGATACGATTTATGTGGTTGTTTTAAATAACTCTTCAAAAAGTCCTTTATTTACAGGGGAAGAGCGAGTAGCTTTGCTGAAAGAAGTAACAAAATCACTTCCTAATGTGGTAGTAGAGTCGTATAGTGGATTATTAATGGAATATGCAAAAGAAAAGCAGGCAAAGACCATTTTAAGAGGTTTACGTGCAGTATCGGATTTTGAGTACGAAATGCAAATCACATCTGTAAATCGCGTATTAGATAAAGAAATCGAAACGTTATTTATGATGACAAATAATCAATACTCGTTTTTAAGTTCTAGTATTGTAAAAGAAGTAGCTAAATATGGCGGGAATATTTCTGAATTAGTTCCTCCCCCTGTTAGAGAAGCGCTTGCGGAAAAATTTGAACAGCTGTCTCAAAAATAAGATAAAAAGAACGTGACGTTTTCTTTGCCGATAAGAAAACGTCGCGTTCTTTTTTTACTGGGAACGATGAAGAAACGTTCGTTTTGAATATATATAAATATAGCAGCACAGCGTAAAAATCGTTAAGAGCGGACCGTACACGTTTAGCCACTGCGATAGAATCGTAACGGACTCCAAGTGAGAAGAAACCGGCAGTGCTCCTTCAGATGCTTGAAAAGTAGTAATGGATTCTCGAAGAGGACCCCATAGAAAAATAGTGAATACTACCGCAAAACAGCCGTGAAAAATGCGTGCAATAAAAAACGGGAAAAATCGAATATCTGTTTCGGCGAGTATACTAGCCACTTGTGCTTGAACGGAGAAACCGCTGAAGCCTAATACAAAGCTAACGATGATAATTTGATGAAACAGCAGCGTGTCTGGCGCTTCACTTGCTAGACGGCTTCCTAGCGTGATTTCAAAAAGCCCTGAAATAAAAGGAAGGCTCAGTTCAGTCCCTATATGACAAAGGGAAAATAAATAAGCTAGACCGCTGCTTAAAACGGCCGTAATATGAGTAACATATAAAAGTTTGTTTAATACAGAAAATAAAATGATAAAACCGCCAATCATTAAGAGAGATTGAACAGCAGAAGTAACCGCATCTCCTAGAAGCTTCCCGATAGGACGCTTATCTTTTAAACGCGTTTTATGCATTTCATGAAAAGCTAACGATAAAGAAGGTTTTTGAGTTACTTGTCCTTTCGGTTTTGCTGATCCATAAAAACGCATTACCAGTCCTACACAAATATTCCCTATGTAATGAGAGAGAGCTAATATGATACCGACAGCTGGATTGTGAAAAAAGCCAACTGCCACAGCTCCAAAAATAAAAATAGGGTTAGATGAGTTAGTAAATGATACGAGTCTTTCAGCTTCTATAGCTGTTAGCTGCTTTTCTTGACGCAGCCGGGAAGTGATTTTTGCTCCTGAAGGAAACCCAGAAGCCATGCCCATTGCTAAAGCAAAACCCCCTACTCCAGGTACTCGGAATAAAGGCCTCATAAACGGCTCTAATAAGATCCCAATGAACTTCACTACGCCAAACCCAATAAGCATTTCTGAAACAATAAAAAAGGGCAGCAGAGAAGGAAAGACGACCTTCCACCATGTGTTGAGACCTCTTACTGAACCTTCTAGCGCTTCTTTTGGATATACAATAAGCGCAATAGCGAGAAGCGTTACGCTCGTCCCGAGCAGAAGTGTTTTCACCATTGATTTATTCAACGAACGATTCATCTCCTTTTCTAAGCTCATGTCATCTTGATATGAATGAAATGAGGAGTTTTAGGCAAATGTACAAGTTCTTCTATATATCAATATACGAAGCTATGCATCGACTTTATGCCTATGAGTAAGGAGAAAATAAATTCATACTGAATAAAAAGGCGTCTTGTCACATTTGGAAATACAATTCATATACATAAATCAATGCACTTCTAGGATAGTCAAGGAGTAAAAAAACGTATACGCAGCAAGCGAAGAGAAAGAATTTCTTAAAACAACCTTCAGTATAGTATAATGCTTAATAACCACCGTGTATTGAGCAAAACATATCTTTAGCTTCATACTAAATGAACAAATAGAAAATGAAGAATAGTCCTACCGAATACAGGGCAACAATGATAGAGAAGCTCATCAAATGTTTTTACATTTTTAGAAGTCTATAAGGTAAAACGAGGGGGCAGGTAAAGTGGAAAGCCCAAAAATAGGAGTTGCGTTAGGCTCAGGTGGAGCTAGAGGTTTTGCACATTTAGGAGTAATCAAAACGCTAACAGAAAATAACATTCCTATTGATTTTCTAGCTGGCAGCAGCATGGGAGCTTTAGTTGGTGCACTATATGCGTCAGGTATTGAACTAGCAACTCTTTATAAAATGGCGCTAACGTTCAAACGAAAGTATTATTTGGATTTTACCGTGCCTAAAATGGGATTTATTACGGGAAACAGAGTGAAATCGTTGGTTCGCACCTTTACGCAAAATAGAACCATTGAACAGCTGTCTATACCGTTTGCCATTGTAGCGACAGATTTGAAAACAGGAGAGAAAGTGGTGTTTAAAAAAGGACCTATCGCTGAAGCGGTGAGAGCAAGTATTTCAATTCCAGGAATCTTTGCTCCCGAAGTAATTGATGGACGATTGCTTGTAGACGGCGGGGTAGTGGACCGTATTCCTGTATCGGTTGTAAAAGAAATGGGATCTGATATTGTTATTGGAGTCGATGTATCAAAAGCGAAAGTGAATGCAGAAATCACCTCTATTTTTGATGTCATTATGCAAAGTTTAGATATTTTGCAAGATGAGCTAGTAGCTCATCGGACCATTGCTTCAGACATTATGATTCGTCCTAATCTCGATACTTTTAGTTCCAGAGCGTTTACAAACATTCAAGAAATGATTTCAATTGGTGAACAAGCAGCACATGAGCAGTTGCCTTCTATCCTACAAGCAATTGATCATTGGAAGGAGAACAAAAAAAGTGAAATCTAGAATTAGAATTTTGGTATATTTGGCTGTTATTGCAGTGGTGGCAATGCTTTGTTTTTATCCTTTGCCGTACTACATTACAAAGCCTGGAATGGCAGAAGAACTTGCGCCTATTATTAAGGTAGAAGATGGATACCATGAAAAAGGGACGTTTATGCTGACAACTGTAAGAATGGGCAGAGCAACTCCTCTTTCATATGGTCTTGCGAAAATACAGGACTTTCATGAAATTTTCCCTACAAAGCAAATTTTGCAGCAAGGTGAAAGCGATGAAGATTACTCGACAAGGCAATTACATATGATGGATACATCAAAAAATGCCGCTATTTCAGTAGCATACGAAGCAGCTGGAAAGAGCGTTTCCTATCTCAATAAAGGCGTATATGTTACATATGTCGTAGAAAATATGCCTGCACATGGAAAACTTCATGTTGGAGATGTAGTAACGAAAGTAGATGGGGAAAAAATTCAAACTGCTGAGGACTTAATCAACTACGTATCGACTAAAAAAGCAGGAGATTCAGTATCAATTTATGTAAAAAGAGATGGCAAAGAAAGCAAACATACTCTAAAAGTTAAAGCATTTCCTGACGAGCCGAAACGAGTAGGCCTAGGAATTGCCTTAGAAACGAACCAAGAACTAAAAGTTAAGCCCGATATACATATTGATACTGAAAAAATAGGAGGGCCTTCAGCTGGACTGATGTTCTCGCTTGAAATTTATAATCAGCTTGTTAAAGAGGACATGACAAAAGGCCATCGCGTTGCAGGTACAGGGACTATCAATGATAAAGGAGAGGTAGGACCAATCGGAGGTATTTCGCAAAAAATTGTAGCCGCAGATAAAGAAGGAGCAGAGATTTTCTTTGCACCAAATGAAAAAGGGGCTGCGAGCTCTAACTACCGAGAAGCAGTGAAGACAGCTAAAAAAATAGACAGTGATATGAAAATTGTACCCGTAGATTCATTTTCGGACGCCGTAACGTATTTGGAAAAGCTGAAACCATAAAAAATCGTCTGTTGCAGACGATTTTTTTATGGCCAAATGATAGGAGGCTGCGTGTATTCTTGTTTCATAAATTGAGAGCGCAGAGGCTCTTGAAACGGCATACTATAAACATGTGTCGCTTTAATATCGGTATCAATTTCTTTTAGTTTACATTGCGATACAGTGGATACAATAGGAAGGGACAGCTTTTTCTTAATCGTTTTTAAATAGCCTTGTCCTGTCTTTGACATTCCCAATAAGCGAATATAAGGATCAGCTTGTTGCATCTCACTTTTTGTTGTATTGGTTAAAAGGTGAACGCACATGCGCTGTAAACGGGTTCTCGTATATCGCTTCGTTTTAACATTTGTTAAAAAATCTTCAAATGAAGTAGCTGAAGAAATATAAGATAGGAGCCGATGTTCAATACCTTCTTCTATTTCATAAATACGCTGTAAGTCATAAAGCGGAGTAGTTAATAATTTGTATTTCAAAAATGGGAAATAATGCTCCCAATGATGTAACTGTCCGTGTGCTTGCTTGTAAGCTGCTAATTCATTTGCTGTACTAACTGGCATGTGCTTGCTCAGGTCCCCATGGCTGCTGCTGTCAAAAATAGCTTTACGTATGCTTGTAGCACTTGAAATAAAAGAGGAAGACAGGGAATCATCGTGATAATGTGATTGAATTCGAGTGATTGTATATGGTTTAATAGATGCATGCTGTTTTTTAATGGCAGCTACATAGCTCATTCCAAGCACATTATTTGGCTGAGATAGATCAATAGGAGCCTCCGTGAAAAGCTGTAAGAAAGCATTGGAAGCTGCTTTTGGATAACTGTTCCCTTTTTTCATCTCTTGTTGAATTAAAGCGGATAGTTCTGATTCATGAGCTTCGAGCAAATCAGCGGTGCGGGTAAATGAGTCAATATTGCCATTTTCGCTGCCAAAGCATACAAAGTCAGCGCGAAGGGATTCTAAAATAGAAATAGCGCCGCCTGCGAATGTTTCAGCTTTTTGAGTAGAAAAAGCATAGGGTAATTCAACGACTAAGTCTGCACCAGCCGCTAAAGCCATTCTTGTGCGGGACCATTTTGATACAAGAGCAGGCTCTCCGCGCTGCAAAAAGTGCCCGCTCATCACAGCAATCACACAATCTGCTCCGGTTTGTTGTTTCGCTTGCTGCAAATGATAAGCGTGTCCGTTATGAAAAGGATTATATTCGACAATTATTCCAACTGCTTGCATAATGTCTCCTTTTAATTTATTATTTTTAGTCTAGCTCTTTGTTTTAAAAACATTTTTTTATGAAAGTAAGAAATTTTTACAAAAAAGCATATTTAAGTACATTATAGTGTAAAGAAAAAATATTGACAAATAATCTTGTGAAAGCTATAATAACCTTTGTTGCCTTGAGGTGATTAACAATGAAATGGACAATACATCAATTGTATCAGTTGCAAAATAAAGGTCTAACATTTGACGAAGTGATTGACGGCAAAGAGTTTATGAATGCTGATCCTCAAATTCGTAGAATGTCAGATGTAAACGTGAAAGGAAGAGCCGACATTAGCTCTTCGAAAGTAACGTTTCACCTTAAAATTTCAGGAAAGATGACGTTGCCTTGTGCTCGTACATTAGTTGACGTTCCGTATCCGTTTGAAATTAACGCAACTGAAACGTTTTTATTGAATGTGAATGCTGATTATGAAGAAGATGCTGAAGTACGCATTGTAGAGGGAGAAACGGTTGATTTACAGCCTTTGATTCAAGAGTTAATTATTGTTGAAATTCCTCTGCAGGTATTTAGTGAAAATCAGCAAGCGGCAGGAGCAGCTCCACAGTCAGGAAAAGACTGGGAAGTTGTTACCGAAGAAGAAAAGCAGGAAAAAGTAGATCCCCGCTTAGCCGTACTCGAAAATTTCTTTAAAGACAAAAAGAAATAAAAATGCGAAGATCCGGCTTTCGGGCCTTCATATGATTTTAAAATTCTTTTAAGGAGGTGGGAATAATGGCTGTACCTTTTAGAAGAACATCTAAAATGAAGAAAAGAACGCGTCGTACGCACTTTAAATTACAAGTTCCTGGTATGGTAGAGTGCCCAAATTGTGGTGAAATGAAACTATCACACCGCGTATGTAAAGCTTGTGGTACTTACAAAGGAAATGACGTAGTAAGCAAATAATTGCTTATTTAAATAAAAGACCCTCTTAAAGGGTCTTTTATTTTTTTTGCCTTTTTTCCTTCTCTACCCTTTGGGAGAGAAGGATTTTTCTTATAGAACAAGAACTCTTTTTAAATAAACAATTACTGTTGTAAAAGGATTCATACCTTGTCTATAAGGAGGAAAAAGCATGAAAAAAAGCGAGCTGTTTACTACAAGCCAAGGCATTGCTACGTTTGTGATTAATCGTCCTGAAAAGCGTAATGCTATTGATTATGATGTTATGAATGAACTGCAGCAAGCTGTAGATTATGTGAAACATGATCAGTTAGTAAAAGCTTTCGTAATTACAGGGGCTGGTTCAGATGCATTTTGCAGTGGAGGAGATTTAAGCGTATTTCATGAGCTAAAGACTTCGAAAGAGGCGTCTCAAATGTTAACGAAAATGGGGAAAATTCTTTATGAGATTTTAACACTCCCAAAACCCACAGTTGCCCTTTTGAATGGAACATCGGTTGGAGGAGGATGTGAACTTGCGATTGCATGTGACTTCCGTATAAGTGCAACACATAGCGAAATGGGCTTTATTCAAGGGAATTTAGGAATTACAACAGGCTGGGGAGGAGGAACCATTCTTCTTGAAAAGCTGCGTTATCAAGAAGCGATGGAAATGATCTACAGTGCTCAGCTGTATGGAGTAGAACGAGCAAAGCAAATTGGATTTCTTTCCTATGTCACGTCGTTTAAAGAACTAACTATGAGGTGTGAGGAGTGGTTAGCCCCTATCACTCATAAACCGACCCAGGTATTGCAAGCTTACAAAGAAATCGCTATTGAGAAATGGGAGCAAAGCCGGGTTTGGAATCGGATGGAACAAGAAATTCATCGCTGCTCGATATTGTGGGAGTCGCCTGAGCATGAAGAAGCGGTTCAAAAGGTCATCGTTAAAAAAACATAGTTATGAACTGCATTTCCATAGCAATATAGTTAATAAGCGAAAGATGAAAGAATCACGGGTTTCCCATTTTGCTTCAAAGTATATGAAAGATTTTCTTGATTGAGAAGAGGAACAATAGTCTATCTTATCTAGTAGGTGCATATTCATTTAATAAGTACGGATAAGGAGGGATAGAAAAATGACTTCTTCTCGTCAAGATGCATGGACTCATGATGAAGATTTATTACTCGCAGAAATTGTACTGCGTCATATACGTGAAGGTGGCACTCAGCTAGCTGCATTTGAAGAAGTGGGGAAGAAACTTACACGAACATCAGCAGCTTGTGGCTTCCGCTGGAATTCTTTTGTGCGCAAACAATACAAGACTGGTATTGATCTTGCGAAAAAACAGAGAAAAGAATTAAAAGCAAGAACTGTTTCAAAAGATGACGAGCAGCCTGCACGCTTATCATATATGGAAGCAGAGAAACATATTTCGCTTAATGAGGTAATTAAATATTTAGAAAATGTAGATCAAGGGCAAAGGCACTCGTCAGAGCTTCTCGAAGCTAATGAAGAACTGCAGCAAAAGATTGAACGTTTACAAGAGAAAGTAACGATTTTGGAAAAAGAAAAAAAAGCTTTGCAAAACAACTTGTTAATTGTGGAAGATGACTATAAAGCTCTTATTGAAATTATGGAGAGGGCTCGTAAAATGGTTGTATTAAAAGAGGATGAAAAAAGTAGAAAAGTGAAATTTCAAGTGGATAAAAATTTAAATCTAGAAAAAGTTCAAAAGTAAAGCGACAGTTTGAATGCTCCCTACTTCATGTTGATCATATATACCACATAGATATAAAATAAACAGCTGGAAATCAGCTGTTTATTTTTGTTCGCTTACACCGCTTGGTAGCCAAATAAGAGGGTTTTCTCCTAAATCACGATCGATATCATATGTTACAGGTACGAACCCCATTTTTGACCAAAAATCACTCGATTTTACTCGTGGGCTTGTTTTGATAGGTAATTGAAAGGATTTGGCGTATTCAACGAGCGTTTGACCCAATCCTTTGCGCTGAAAATCGCTGAGCACTTCGAGTTTCCACACTTCAATATACGTTTGAGGCGGCTCGAAATATTGATCGTACTGTTTGTTTCGCTTATAGAGACTCATCCGAGCCACTAAGCTATTTCCAAAATAAATACCATAAAACGGAGAATTTATTTCATTATCGGAAATTTTGGCATGTAATTCTTCTAGCATTGAAAGTTCTTGAATGCCATATTCTTTGAATTTCTTGAACTCTTCTAGCGTTTTAAAATTAATTTTTAAATGCTTCACTTCGTAATTCATCCCATATCCCCCTTGTTATGTCTCCTTGCTAGACAAACGAACTGGCTTGGTTCGTTCATCTAATATTATATAACAAAAATACAAAATATTCTGTTTTCATGATTGGTGAACGAATATTCAATGCGCATGAGGAAAAATGAATTCTTTCAGTTAAATACGAAGAATACATTACTATAAGCATCACTTTTTAGAAAGGAAGCAAAAGAAAAGCGAGATTCAAATAGAAAGCGTTTTCAAAAATTGTAGAGGAGTTTTAAAATTATTGTAGAATTATATGGAGGAAAGTAGAAATTTGAGGAAAGGGGAGAGAAAGGTGAAAAAAATACTGATTGCAAATCGAGGAGAAATTGCTCTTCGTATTATTCATACATGCAAACAAATGGGCATTGAAACGGTGGCTGTCTATTCCGATGCAGATGCAGAGCTTCCTTATGTTCAAGCAGCTACAAAAGCACGTCGAATTGGAGAGCCTCCTGTGCAAAAGTCATATTTGAATGTAGAAGAATTGCTGCGAATTAGTCATGAAGAAAAAGTAGATGCCATTCATCCTGGGTATGGATTTTTATCGGAAAATAGTGCATTTGCTAAAAGAGCGATTGATGAAGGTTTTTGTTTTATCGGTCCTTCTCCCAAAATCATTTCGATGATGGGCGACAAAATTGCTGCTCGTGCCGCGATGAAAGAAGCGGGTGTACCTGTTGTCCCCGGCAGCGAAGGCGATGTGACGTCAGTTGAAGAGGCTTGTAAAGTAGCGAGACTAATTGGATATCCCGTTATGTTAAAAGCAAGCGGAGGCGGCGGCGGAATTGGGATGGTGCGCTGCGATAACGAAGAAGCAGTAAAACAAGTGTATGCCTCCACAAAAGCAAGAGCAAAAGCATATTTCGGTCAAGAAGGAATGTTTATTGAAAAGCTTATCACAAACGCAAAACATATCGAAGTACAGGTGTTTGGAGATCAGCATGGTAATGTCGTTCATCTTTTTGAACGCGATTGTTCCGTACAAAGAAGAAATCAAAAAGTGATTGAAGAAGCCCCTGCGCTTTCTTTAAAAGAAAGTACGCGACAAGCCATGCAAAACCAAGCCGTTCAAGCGGCTAAAGCAATCGGATATTATAATGCAGGTACGGTGGAGTTTATTGTGGATGAAGACGAAAATTTTTATTTTCTTGAAATGAACACACGGCTGCAAGTTGAGCATCCGATCACCGAGCAAATTGCAGGGGTCGATTTAGTTAAGTGGCAGATCTTAGCTGCGCGCGGAGAAAAGCTTCCACGTGTGCAAGAGGAAATAGCAGCAAATAACTATGCCATTGAATTTCGAATTTATGCAGAAGATCCGTTTACTTTTTTACCGGCTCCGGGAAAAATTACTGGTTATCACTTACCGGAGCGAACCTATGCGCGCGTAGACAGCGGCTACAGTGATATGAATGCGGTTACACCTTTTTATGATCCAATGATTGCAAAAGTTATTATTACTGGTCGTACGCGTTCAAATGCAATTGAACTAGCTAAATCATATTTTACAGAAGCTGTTGTAGAGGGAATCAAAACGAATATTCCTCTATTTAAGCAGTTGTTAAATGAAGAGTTATATGAAAAAGGCACCTATAACACATCGTTATTATCAACCGTATTAAATAAAGGAGGAGCACCACAATGAGTGAAATCAAAGCGACAATGGCAGGCATGGTATTTAATGTGTTTGTTCAGCAAGGTGCAAGTGTAGCCAAAGGAGAAGTTGTTGTTGTATTAGAATCTATGAAAATGGAAATTCCTATTGAAAGCGATCAAGCTGGTATTGCAGAGACTGTCCATATAGCCGTGGGGGATTTTGTGAACGAAGGCGACGTTTTGGTGACTATTTCATAACTCATAAAGGAGAGATATCATGATACATACAGGTGAATCTCAGAAAAAATATGATGAAAATCGTCAAAAAGTAGAGCGTGGCAACGCGGAGAAGTACAAAGAGAAACTTGCAAAACAACAGAAGCTTTTTGTAAGAGATCGTTTAGCCCTTTTATTTGATGACGGGAAATATGAAGAAGACGGCATGTTTGCAAATAATAAAGCTGAAGGATTGCCGGCAGACGGTGTTGTAACTGCAATTGGGAAAGTAAACGGTGAAACGGTTTGTGTAATGGCTAATGACTCTACTGTAAAAGCAGGGTCTTGGGGGGCCAGAACAGTAGAGAAAATTATTCGGATTCAAGAAGTAGCAGAAAAACTGCATGTGCCTTTGCTCTACCTAGTGGATTCTGCAGGAGCGCGTATTACGGATCAATTAGATATGTTTCCAAACCGCCGAGGAGCTGGACGGATCTTTCACAATCAAGTAAAACTTTCCGGCGTCATTCCTCAAATTTGTTTGCTCTTCGGTCCGTCAGCAGCTGGAGGAGCATATATCCCTGCATTTTGTGATATTGTTGTGATGGTAGATGGAAACGCTTCTATGTACTTAGGTTCGCCGCGTATGGCCGAAGCTGTTATTGGAGAAAAGGTTACGCTAGAAGAAATGGGAGGAGCACATATGCACTGCAGCGTTAGCGGATGTGGAGATGTGTTAGCTTATTCTGAAGAAGAAGCTATTTCCTATGCCAAATCTTATTTAACCTACTTTCCACAAAACTATCAAGAGAAGCCTAAAGTACAAAAAGCTAAAGAGCCTAAGCAGACAAAGGATTTAGTAGAACTAATTCCGGAGAATCAAAATGTTCCATTTGATATCTATGAAGCAATTGATACCCTTATTGACGAAGGGAGCTTCTTTGAAGTGAAAAAACTGTTTGCCGCCGAATTGGTAACAGGGCTTGCACGAATAGATGGAAAAGTAGTAGGGATTATTGCCAATCAGCCGAAGGTCAAAGGAGGAGTGCTGTTTGTAGATTCAGCAGATAAAGGAGCAAAATTTATTCAACTGTGCGATGCCTTCCATATTCCTTTGCTATTTTTAGCGGATGTACCTGGATTTATGATTGGAACCAAAGTAGAAAGAGCAGGCATCATTAGACATGGTGCAAAATTGATTGCAGCGATGAGTTCAGCTACAGTTCCTAAAATTTCCGTGGTCATGCGCAAAGCTTATGGCGCAGGGCTTTACGCTATGGCTGGTCCAGCTTTTGAACCGGATTGCTGCCTTGCATTACCTACTGCTCAAATTGCCGTAATGGGTCCTGAAGCGGCAGTAAATGCCGTCTATTCTAATAAAATTAATGAAATTGAAGATCCGAAAGAGCGGTTTATGTTTGTTAAACAGAAACAGCAGGAGTATAAAGAACACATCGATATCTATACGCTGGCTTCTGAACTTATTATTGACGACATCGTTCCTGCTAACGAACTGCGTCGAACTTTAATTGACCGCTTTCGATTATATGAAACAAAGAATGTGACCTTTAGCCGTCGTAAACATCCGGTGTATCCCGTATAATAGAAAAAAACGGGATCACTCTAAATAATTTACAATAAGCCCGGTGATTTTTAATCACACGGGCTATATGAATAGGTAAAATTTTAAGAATGCATTTAATTCAAAGCATTTTTTTGCTAAAATGAAACTCAATAATGGAAAGAGGAACAAAAAATACGATGAAAACTATAGGTATTATTGGAGGCGGATCATTAGGTCTGTTGTTTAGCGCGTATTTATCAGATTGTTATGATGTAACCTTGTATACGAAAACAAAAACTCAAGCAAAGTGTATTAACGATAATGGAATTACCTTACATAGACAAGGGGAACATCACACTAAAAAAGTGAGTGCTATCCCTCTGGAAAAAAACATAAAAGAAGCAGATCTAATCATTATTACTGTAAAACAGTATCATTTAAAAGAGATTATTCCTTTTATCAAAACCCTTACTATACATACTCCCCTTTTGTTTACCCAAAACGGTATGAGCCATATTGAAATTCTTAAAAATCTCCCCCAGAGCACTCTCTATTTGGGTACAGTTGAACACGGGGCAATGCGTACAAATATGGATAGCGTCCATCATACAGGAATAGGAACAACCCGTATTGCTTCATACAGAGGAGAAATGGAGTCTATCTTGCCAATTGTGAATTTTCCTTGGGTGATTGAAACAGATTGGTATGCGATGCTGGTGAAGAAATTAGTTGTAAATGCGCTCATCAATCCTCTTACGGCGCTGTATGGGGTAAAAAATGGGCAGCTGATTCATAACGGCTACTTTTATAAAACGATGCGTCTATTGTTTGAAGAGATTGCCGCTGTGTTAAAACTGGATTCAGCTTTTAATTATTGGGAAAATGCGCTGGGGGTTTGTTCGCGCACGAGTACAAATCAATCTTCTATGCTAAAAGATATACAGAAGGGGCGGCAAACAGAAATTGATGCTATTTTAGGCTATATTCAAACACAAGCTGCTGAAAAAAGAACGTCGACGCCTATTGTTGACTTTTTATATGGGTCAATAAAAGGAATCGAAGAAGAAAAGGGTGATTAACATGGGAAGTTTTATTGCTGGAGTTTTTGCGACGTTTGTCACTCTGCCGCTCGTTGGTTTTTTTATTCTATACATGCTTTTACGCAAACTGACGAAAAATAAAAGGAAATCTGTCCACATAGCAACATACATTACTACGGTTTTTCTTATTTTGTCCGTGCATTATGCAGCTGTGGAAATTTTCGGGCACTCTTTTTTGTGGTTGATTGCGTTAGTCCTTTTAGTTGTAGCAATGATTATGATGTTTGTACATTGGAAAGTCAAACATGACTTAGAAATGAAGCTTATCGCGAAAGGGTTCTTTCGGATGAATTTTGTTTTGTTTCTTATTGCACATATTGTATTAAATATAGGTGGAATCGCTTTTCGTATTTCCTCTCTGTAAAGCATGTTACTAGACGTGGGCAGTTACATTATGGATAATGAAGCTATATGTAGAGAATATAAGTATTAGGAAAAGAAAGGAAGTTCTTTCATGGAGATTACAGACGTCTCTTTAAAGGCGGGAAACAAACTAACGAACGATTACATAAAAGGTGAAAAGCAAGCACTTTCCTTTTTTCATTATAATATACACGAAAAAGACGTATATGAAAAACGTTTAGCGGATGTTCAAAAGCAGTCTTATCCAAGAGAACAGCTTGCTGAGTATCTGCTTGATTTTAATAAGCGCTACGGAGCATCTTCTAAGACGATTGAAAATATTGAAAAGCTAAAAGATCCTAACAGCGTAGTGGTCGTTGGAGGTCAGCAAGCGGGGCTGCTTACCGGTCCTTTGTACACCATTCATAAAGTGATTTCAATTGTGCTCCTAGCTAAACAACAAGAGGAAGCTTTAAACGTGCCCGTGCTTCCGGTATTTTGGATTGCTGGAGAAGATCATGATTTTGCTGAGATTAACCATGTATACACAGAGCATAAAAACCAGCTTTTAAAGAAAACGCTAAAGCATTCTTTAAAGAAAAAGCAAATGGTTTCTCAAATTGAACTAGACCATGAGGCCTGTAGAAGCTGGGTTCGTGATGTATTTCAAACGTTTAATGAAACGGCCCATACAAACCAGGTATTACACTTTGTTTTAGAAGCGTTAGATAAATCACGTACCTATGTCGATTTCTTTGCTCATTTGGTTACCACAATGTTCGCAGAGTCAGGTCTTATTTTAATGGATGCAGCTTCTAAAGAAGTGCGCAGCATTGAATCTTCTTTCTTTGTGACGTTAATTGAACAAAATGACAAATTATCGTCAGCCGTTATGGAACAGCAAACTGAGATTCAAAAACAATACGGACGAATGATTGAAGTGGGAGAAGAAACGGCTCATCTCTTTTATTCACACAATGAAAACAGAGTACTTTTAGAAAGAGATCCAGAACAAGAGCAGTTTGTTGGAAAGCAAAATGAACTCGCGCTGTCTAAAGAAGAGCTGGTTCAAATTGCTAAACAAACGCCTGAGCTTCTTAGTAACAACGTTGTGACTAGACCTCTTATGCAGGAGTACTTACTTCCTACCCTTGCGTTTATTGCAGGTCCGGGGGAAGTAGCGTATTGGGCAGAGCTTGAAAAAGCATTTTCTTTATTTAGCTTTAAAATGCCTCCCGTGGTCCCTAGGTTATCCTATGCAATCGTAGAAAGACATATTGAGAAGTATATGGATGAACTTCAGTTAGACCTTTCGAACGTAGTGAACGAAGGTGTAGATGCAGAGAGGGAGCACTGGCTTAAGACAGAAGTTCACAACCCATACGAAATGTATTTTGAAAAAGCGAAAGAAGATTTCGAAAAAATTCATAAAACTCTTCGTGAAAATATTCAAAAAGAAGACAAAACATTTGATGAAGTCATGCTTAAAAATCGAGCGATTATTCAAAAGCAGTTTGAAACCATTCAAAAGATTGTCGAATCCAAACAGCTAATTAAGCATGAAGTGAAGCATTCAAAATATGCTCAAATTGAACTTGCTCTTCGTCCCTACAATGCTCCACAAGAACGCATGTGGAATATTATGTATTATTTAAATGGTTATGGTATGCAATTTGTGTCAGATTTACTAAGTGCTGAAGTCGAATTAAATCACCAGTTAAAAGTCTGTTATGTCTAATAAAATCCTGCTGAAAAGCAGGATTTTTATTTTGGAAAAGAGAAAAAGTCTACAAGGTGAATGTTAACCAATTGAATCCTTATAAGGTATTTATTTCTAATTGTGCAAAAAAACCTTATATTCCTTACATTTTATTCTACGAATATGTCCTACCTTTAACAAAATGACACTATTTGTGACAAAAAGACAAAATTCTACTTAATTCTTATATAAATAGCTGAAATAATGTTGAACTTTGATATATAATATAAACGTGTATATATATCAAAGAAAAACACCGTTTTTTGCTTTTTGTATACATAACTAAGTAGTTTAGAAAGAAGTAGGTGTCATAATGTTTAATCACACAACTGTTTTGCTTAAAGAAGCAGCGGAAGGCTTAAATATTAAGCCGGATGGAGTATATGTCGACTGCACGCTTGGCGGAGCAGGTCATAGTGAATATATCGTAAAACAGCTATCAGAAAAAGGGAAATTAATTGCGTTTGATCAAGACGATGTCGCTCTTGCAAATGCAAAAGAGAAATTGGCCCCGTATCTAGACAGAGTTATTCTAATCAAAAGTAATTTTCGCTATTTAAAAGAGCAGCTAATGGAACACGGAATTGAAGAAGTAGACGGAGTATTATTTGACCTTGGAGTCTCGTCTCCTCAGTTGGATACACCAGAGCGAGGGTTCAGCTTTCATCATGATGCCCCGCTTGATATGCGCATGGATCAAAACTCAATGTTTTCTGCGTACAACGTAGTAAATGAATGGCCTTATGAAAAACTTGTGAAAATCTTTTTCCAATACGGAGAAGAAAAGTTTTCAAAACAAATTGCCCGCAAGATTGAAGCATATCGAGAGTCTAAACCAATTGAAACAACGCTAGAGCTGGTTGATCTTATTAAAGATGGTATTCCAGCACCAGCTAGACGAACGGGTGGACATCCGGCGAAACGAATTTTCCAGGCTATTCGAATTGCTGTAAATGATGAGCTTCAAGTATTTGAAGATGCAATTGAACAGGCTATGGATGTGATCAAAAAAGGTGGACGTGTAAGTGTTATTACCTTCCACTCACTTGAAGATCGAATTTGTAAAGTGGCGTTTAAAAATGCAAGCACGGTTCCGCAGCTTCCGCATGGACTGCCGATTATTCCAGAAGAATTTAAACCTAAAATGAAAGTTATTACAAGAAAACCTATTTTACCTTCAGAAGAAGAGATAGAAGAAAATAAGCGCGCGCGTTCGGCAAAACTTCGAATTGTTGAGAAATTAGTGTAATTAAAGGGTTTTATCAAAGAGGAGGGGACGAGAATGAACAATGTAGCATACAAAGTAAGAGAGCAAGATCAGCAGCAGAAGCAGCAAAAGACGGTACGTCAAGTTGTTCGAAAGACAAAAAGAAAAATTACGGTTGGTGAAAAAATTGTGTATTCTGGATTTGTCGCACTCATGCTGTTTGGGTCTGTGCAAATCATTTCAAATCAATCTTCGCTTTATAGCATCAGTGAAGAAGTGCAATCACTCGATGGAAAGATTGACAAGCAAGAGGCAAAAAACAATGAGTTAAAATTACAGGTAACAGAGTTAAGTGCATACGATCGTATTTGGACAAAAGCAAAAGAACTTGGACTAAAATTGAATGAAAATAACGTAAAAGTCGTTAACGATTAATTGCGATGACTACGCCAAGAAAAAATAGCAATATTAGTACAGGAGCAGCAATATTAATTTTAATATTTGCATTGCTCTTTTTTGTATTAGCCATCAGGTTCTTTTACATCCAAGCGACGGGCAAAGCAGACGGAGAAGCTTTAGCCGAAATTGCACAAAAACAGCATACGCGGACGTCTAAAATTGAAGGACAGCGCGGTACGATTTACGATCGAAACGGAGAAGCAATCGCTCAAGACACGGGTGCTTATACGGTTGTGGCGATTTTAGATAAAAAACAAACAAAAGACAAAGATCACCCGCAGCACGTAGTAGACCCAGAAAAAACGGCTGAAAAATTAGCCCCATTATTAAAGATGGACGAATCGAAAATTGACAGCATGTTAACGAGAGGAATTAAACGTGGTACCTTCCAAGTCGAACTTGGCCCAGGCGGACGTGACATTGATAACGTGCTAAAGCAAAAAATTGAAAAACTAAATCTCCCAGGGATCACGTTTTTACGCGATTCGAAGCGCTTCTATCCAAACGGTGTATTCGCCTCAAGTATTTTAGGATACGCACAAAAAGATGATACGGGTAAAATCGTAGGGAAAATGGGAATTGAAAAAGTATTTGATAAGCAGCTTTCTGAAGAAGATGGATATGTAAAATACGAAGCTGCTAAAAATGGAATTAAGCTTCCGGATCCAAAAGAGTCAATTGTAGCTCCGAAAAATGGAGACAGCGTCACGCTTACAATTGATGAAAAAATTCAAACGTTTTTAGAGGATGCAATGACAGCTGCTGCTAAAGAATATAAACCAGAAGAGCTAATGGCAACGGTAGTAAATCCGAAAACCGGTGAAATTTTGGCGATGTCAAATCGTCCTTCATTTGACCCAAATATTCGTGATATCACGTCTTATCGTAATCCGTTTGTTGAAAACAGCTATGAACTTGGTTCAACGATGAAAATCTTTACGCTAGCAGCCGCGATTGATGCAGGGGTCTATAACGGCGAAGACCGCTATCAGTCGGGATCTTATAAAGTAACGAAAAACAGCGTTCCGATTAACGATCACAACGGCGGAGTCGGCTGGGGAGCTATTACATTTAATGAAGGAATTCAAAGGTCTTCAAATGTAGCGGTAGCCATTTTAGCCAACGAAAAATTGGGCACCGACCGTTTGTATAAATACTTGGACAAGTTTGGCTTTATGGATAAAACGGGAATTGACTTGCCAAACGAAGCTTCTAGCAAGTTAGTGACGAAGTACCCGAGAGACCGCGTAACTACTGCATTTGGACAGGCGTCCGCTTTTACGCCTATTCAAGAAATTCAAGCGGCTACTGCGATTGCAAATGACGGAAAAATGATGAAGCCTTACGTGATTAAACAAGTAGTCGATGAAACAAATAAGAAAACGATTAAGAAAACAAAACCTACCGTAGTAGGACAACCTATTTCTAAAAAAGCAGCGAACGAAACGCTAGATATTTTAGAAACCGTTGTTTCTTCTGATGACGGAACAGGGAAACCTTACGCGATTGAAGGATACGATGTCGCTGGAAAGACGGGAACAGCTCAAATTCCTGGTCCTACCGGAGGCTACTTGCATGGACACGGGAAAAATTTCATTTCCTTTATGGGCTTTGCACCTGCTAAAGATCCAAAGCTGCTTGTCTATGTAGCCGTTAAAAATCCAACTCTTACGCCTCAAGAGACAGGTACTGCGCCGCTTACAGCCGTATTTAATCCGGTGATGAAAAACAGCCTGCAGTACTTAGGGGTGGAGCCTGAAAAAACAGACGAAGACGGAAAGAAAACAGAAGATAAAAAAGTAGATTCAGAAATTACGCTTAAGTCTTACGTTAACGAATCAGTTGATAGTGCCGTGAAAGACTTAAAACAAAAAGGACTTGTTCCTGTTGTAATAGGTAAAGGAGATACGGTAGAAAGCCAATCACCGACTTCTGATACCATTGTCACTGGTCAACGCGTGTTTATTAAGACAAATGGAAAAGCCACAATGCCTGATTTAACAGGTTTTTCACATCGTGATGTTATACGCTTTAGTGAATTTGTCAACGTTCGACCTAGCGCACTTGAAAATGGTTATGTTGTAAGTCAAAGTATTAAGGCAGGCGATCCGTTAAAAGCAGGAACCTACCTGAAAGTAGAACTTGAAACGCCTAAAGAATTTTCAAGTACGTTAAATAAGTTAAAAGAAACGGAAAAAAGTGAGTCTGATAGTAAAAAAGACGATAAGCAACTTGACTAGAAATTAAGTTCTAGTGAATCCTGTACAAGCATATATTGGAACGAGCCGATTCAGAGGAGGTTCTAATATATGCGGGTATCAGGAGTCACAGTTCGTAAAAGGCTAGCCATTGTTTTGTTTGTCGGTTTTATTGTGTTTTTGATTATTGATACAAGGCTTGGATATGTACAGTTGCTGACTGGGGATACGCTAACTGAAAAAGCCAAAGACTTATGGAGTCGGAATATTCCTTTTGAACCTGAAAGAGGAAAGATACTAGATCGCAATGATGTGGCACTTGCTACAAATAAAAGTGCACCGACCGTTTTAATTATGCCAAGACAAGTTGAAAATCCAGCTGTTACGGCTGAAAAGTTAGCAAAAGTGCTGGGAGCATCAAAAGAAAAAGTATATGAGCAAATAACAAAAGCTTCTTCTAGCGTGTATTTGCGTCCTGAAGGAAGAAAAATTTCACATGCGAAAGCAAATGAAGTGCGAAATTTAAATTTAAAAGGCGTATATATAGCTGAGGATTCGAAGCGGTACTATCCGTTTGGAAGTTATTTGTCGCATGTATTAGGCTTTGCGGGAGTAGATAATCAAGGGTTAACAGGCCTTGAATTATATTATGATAAAGAGCTAAAAGGACAAAAAGGTTCAGTTAAATTGTATTCGGATGCTAAAGGTAAAAAGATGCCCAATATAGCCGATGACTACACAGCACCTGTGGACGGGCTGGATTTGAGATTGACCATCGATTCACGTGTGCAAACGATCATGGAGCGTGAGTTGGATAATGCTCAGACAGCTTATAATCCAGATGGTATGATTGCCATTGCCATGAATCCTAAAAACGGTGAAATTTTAGGTATGTCTAGTCGTCCGGGCTTTGATCCTACGGATTTTAAAAATGTGAAGCCTGAGGTGTATAATCGCAATCTTCCAATCTGGAGCGTATATGAGCCCGGATCGACGTTTAAGATTATTACACTGGCAGCTGCTCTTGAAGAAAAGAAAGTGGATTTACTAAAAGATCAATTTTACGACGATGGAGCCGCGGAAGTTGGCGGAGCGAGACTTCGCTGCTGGAAAAAAGGCGGACATGGACAGCAGTCTTTTTTAGAAGTTGTACAAAACTCATGTAACCCTGGTTTTGTGGAGCTTGGGGAACGTTTAGGAAAAGAAAAATTGTTCAAATACATTAAAGAATTTGGCTTTGGTCAAAAAACAGGTATTGATTTACAAGGGGAAGCAAAAGGGATTTTGTTCCCGCTTGAGCGCGTAGGGCCGGTTGAACAAGCTACAACAGCTTTTGGGCAAGGGGTTGCTGTTACGCCTATTCAACAAGTAGCTGCTGTTTCCGCAGCCGTAAACGGTGGAACGCTTTATGAACCTTATATTGCAAAAGAGTGGGTGGATCCAACTACCGGAAAAGTTGTAAGCAGTCATAAGCCGGTTGCTAAGCGAAAAGTTATTTCCGAGGAAACGTCTAAGCAAGTGCGTTTTGCTCTTGAAAGTGTAGTAGCACAAGGAAGCGGAAAAGGAGCTTTTGTGGAAGGGTACCGCGTTGGAGGAAAGACGGGTACGGCGCAGAAAGCTCAAAATGGAAAGTATTTAAAAAATAATCACATCGTTTCTTTTATCGGTGTTGCACCAGCAGATAACCCTGAAATTGTCGTGTATGTTGCGGTTGATAATCCAAAAGGCACCATTCAATTTGGTGGAGTTGTAGCAGCTCCGATTGTAGGTAAAATGATTGAAGACAGCTTGCGTGTGATGGACGTTAAACCACGTAAAGGACAAATTGAAAAAGAGTTAACGTGGCTGGACACACCAATGATAAAAGTACCAAATGTCGTAGGAATGTCAAAAAAAGAGTTACAAGAACAGCTACTTAATTTAAAATTAGATGTGAGTGGCGAAGGAGATAAAGTGGTCAAGCAGTCTCCTGCAGCCGGAACGAAAGTTAAAGAAGGCGAAACGGTTAGAATTTATATGGGAAAATAAAAATCTCTATAAACCATTATTCTTCCTTGCATGATAATCAGCAGGTTACTCTGCGTGTGAACATGAAATCAACAAATAAGCCTTGGGGGTGTTCCCTCCGGGCTTCTTTTTCTGTAAAATGTAATAGGTTAGGTGCTAGAAAAAGAAGAATAGTTGCCATAGCGTCTTATAACAAACGTTTCACTTTACAAATAGAGAGGACATGGTAGGAATGGATTTACGAGAACTACTAACACATTTACATGATTTTGTTCAGCTTCCTGAACAGAATATTGATATTACGTCAATTGAAATGGATTCAAGAGAAGTTAAGCCCGGAGCATTGTTCATTTGTATAGACGGCTATACAGTTGATGGTCATAACTTTGCACAGATGGCTGTGGAAAAAGGGGCAGTAGCAATCTTAGCAGAAAAGCCTGTGGATGTAGAAGTGCCTGTTGTACGCGTGAAGAGTACAAAACGAGCAATGGCAGTGCTAGCGGATGCTTTCTACAATCAGCCTACACAAAAAATGCATTTAATTGGTGTAACAGGCACAAATGGAAAAACAACGATTACACATTTAATTGAGCATATCTTTAAATCACAACATAAAAAGACGGGTCTAATTGGAACGATTGAAATTCGTATTGGTGATACGTCTTATGATGTGAAAAACACAACGCCTGAATCGCTGACGCTCCAAAAAACATTTCACCAAATGGTGGAGGAGAATGTAGAAGTAGCGATGATGGAAGTATCATCTCATGCACTTGACTTAGGACGCGTACACGGGTGCGACTTTGATGTTGCGGTATTTAGTAACTTAACGCAAGATCACCTGGATTATCATCATACAATGGAAGATTATCGTCGTGCGAAAGGGTTGCTATTTGCACAGTTAGGAAACGCTTATAACCATAATCGTCCTAAATTTGCTGTTCTTAATGCTGATGATGCGGCAACCGAGGAATATATTAAAAACACGGCCGCTACAGTGATTACCTATGGTATTGACCGTGAAAGTGATATTCGTGCAACCAATATTCAAATTACAAACAGCGGCACAACGTTCGACTTGACAACACCGACAGAAACGGTTCGTGTAGAGATGAAGCTTATTGGGAAATTCAGCGTCTACAACGTATTAGCGGCTACGGCTTCATGTTTAGTATCAGGTATCCCTCTGTCAGTTATTGTCGAGGAAATAAAAGTGTTAGAAGGCGTATCTGGGCGTTTTGAAGTGGTTGATGCGGAGCAAGATTTTACGGTTATCGTTGATTATGCCCACACGCCGGACAGCTTAGAGAACGTGTTAAAAACTGTAAAAGAATTCGCAAAACGCAATATATATGTTATTGTTGGTTGTGGCGGAGATCGAGATCGTACAAAACGACCAATCATGGCTCGAATTGCAGCTGAATACAGTACACAAGCTATTTTGACATCTGATAATCCACGAAGTGAAGATCCATTGGCTATTTTAAAAGATATGGAAGAAGGTTTGGATACAGATAACTATGTGACGATTGCTGATCGTGCAGAAGCTATTCGCTATGCAGTGGAAACAGCGCATGCAGATGATGTTATTGTCATTGCTGGAAAAGGGCACGAGACCTATCAAATTATTGGTAAAAAAGTATTCGATTTTGACGATCGAGAAGTAGCACGCAAAATGATTGAGGAGCGAAAGTAGTAATGAAATGGGTAGAGAACAAAATGAGTCGGAATGAGTTGGAAGTTAAGGAGGGAACATCGTGCTAGAACAATCAATTTTATTGACAATCGGCGTAGCCTTTTTGATTACGGTTGTATTGTCGCCGATTTTTATTCCCTTCTTAAGAAGATTAAAGTTTGGTCAAAGTATTCGTGATGAAGGCCCGAAATCTCACCAGAAAAAATCAGGTACACCTACAATGGGCGGTATCATGATTTTATTATCTATTATTGTGGCAACTCTTATTATGGTCAATCAGTATGCAGAACTTACATATAAGACGTTTCTATTATTATTTGTCACAATCGGATTTGGTTTATTAGGATTTTTAGATGATTTTATAAAAGTAGTGTTAAAGCGTAACCTTGGATTAACATCTAAACAAAAGTTTTTAGGTCAGGTTGTCATTTCAATTATTTTTTACTTTATTGCAAGACAGTTTGAGTTTTCAACTGAAGTGACGATTCCTGGAATTAAAGACCCAATCGATTTAGGTTGGTTTTATGTTGTTTTCCTCATCATCTGGCTTGTTGGTTTTTCAAACGCGGTTAACTTGACGGATGGATTAGACGGACTTGTATCTGGTACAAGTGCGATTGCTTTTGGTGCATTTGCAGTTCTTGCTTGGAATGCAGAGCAGTTTGAACTATCTATTTTCTCAGTTGCTGTAGTAGGAGCTGTGTTAGGATTTTTAGTTTTTAATGCCCATCCTGCAAAAGTATTTATGGGAGATACGGGTTCTTTAGCGCTAGGAGGAGCTATCGCTACGGTGGCTGTCTTAATGAAAATGGAATTCTTGCTTGTTATTATCGGTGGTGTGTTTGTTATTGAAACACTATCTGTTATTATTCAAGTCGCATCTTTCAAAACAACAGGAAAACGTGTGTTTAAAATGAGCCCGCTTCATCACCATTACGAGCTAAGCGGCTGGTCGGAATGGCGCGTAGTTATGACTTTTTGGGCTGTAGGACTATTATTTGCAATGCTTGGAATTTATATCGAGGTGTGGATTTAAATGAAATCAGTCAATACGTATCAAGGTAAACAAGTACTTATTTTAGGATTAGCCAAGAGCGGTTTAGCAGCCGCTCAGTTAGTTAAACAGCTTGGTGCTAAAGTAGTCGTTAAT
This sequence comes from Priestia sp. 10L35, assembly GCF_056395685.1. Lineage (NCBI taxonomy): Bacteria > Bacillati > Bacillota > Bacilli > Caryophanales > Bacillaceae > Priestia > Priestia sp. 10L35. The sequence continues at coordinate 601,990 of NZ_JBFTKA010000001.1, forward strand.
GATCAAAAACCGTACGAAGAGAACGTAGCAGCACAGGAATTAGAAAAAACGGGCATTGAAGTTGTCTGTGGACATCACCCGCTTGAGCTTTTAGACAAAGCGGATGTTATTGTAAAAAACCCTGGGATTCCGTATTCAAATGTTCTATTGCAAGAAGCATTAAAGCGAAATATTCCGATTTTAACAGAGGTAGAATTGGCTTATGAAATTAGCGAAGCGCCTTTTATCGGAATTACGGGAAGCAATGGGAAAACAACAACAACAACGCTAATTTATAAAATGTTAGAAGAAGATCAAAAGCAGCCGTTGATTGCTGGAAATATTGGAACAGTAGCTTGTGAAGTGGCGCAAAAAGCAACAAAGGACAATGTAATTGTAACGGAGCTTTCTTCTTTTCAGCTGATGGGAATTGAAACATTCCGTCCGAGAATCTCTTTATTATTGAATTTGTTTGATGCTCACTTAGACTATCATGGCACAAAAGAGGAATATATCAAAGCGAAAGCAAATCTCTTTAACAATCAAACAAGTGAAGACTTTGCCGTTATTAATGCGGATGATGAACTAGTGATGAAAGCTAGTGCAGATGTTAAAGCGACAAAAGTACCTTTTTCTGTTACAGCTCAAACGACAGAAGGAGCGTATATTAAAAACGAAACCATTTTCTTTAAAGATGAAGAAGTGATGTCTTTAAAAGATGTGGTGCTGCCAGGCAAACATAATCAAGAAAACATTTTAGCAGCTGTATCCGTTGTGAAGCTGTACGGCTGTTCAAATGAAGCTATCTACCGCGTGCTCACAACGTTTGCTGGTGTTAAACATCGCGTTCAATATGTCACGACAATCAACAAACGTAAGTTTTATAATGACTCTAAAGCTACGAATATGCTTGCTACAAAAGTAGCTCTTTCCGCTTTTTCGCAGCCGACCATTCTACTTGCAGGTGGACTCGATCGCGGCAATGAGTTTGATGATTTAAAAGAAGAGTTTAAAAATGTGAAAGCTGTGATTACGTTTGGTGAAACGGCTCCTAAAATTGAACGCGTAGCAAAAGAAGCGGGAATACAAATTGTAAAACGTGTCGATAATGTTAAACAAGCAGTTTCAGAAGCATATGCTTGTTCAGATGAAGAAGATGTTATTTTATTATCTCCTGCTTGTGCAAGCTGGGATCAATTTAAAACTTTTGAAGAACGTGGTGACATCTTTATTGAATCTGTGCATAAACTGAAATAAGGGCTTGTCTAAACACCTAGAAAATACACTAGCCCTAATCTATTTTTAGAGGTGTGTGACAGTGTCGACAAAAAGGTCTACCCCAGATTTTTTTCTTATAATCGTTACGCTTTCCTTGCTAACCATCGGCCTTATCATGGTATACAGCGCAAGTGCGGTATGGGCTACATACAAGTTTAATGATTCTTTTTTCTTTGCTAAACGCCAGCTCTTATTTGCAGGGCTTGGAGTATGCGCGATGTTTGTCATCATGAATATTGATTATTGGATGTGGCGTACGTGGGCGAAGCCAATTGTAATCATTTGCTTTGTTATGCTGGTACTTGTATTGATTCCGGGAGTAGGGCTAGTACGGAATGGGTCGCAAAGTTGGATAGGAGTTGGAGCGTTTTCGATTCAGCCTTCAGAATTTATGAAGTTTGCTATGATTATATTTTTAGCGAAATATTTATCAGAAAACCAGAAGAAAATTACATCTTTTAGAAAAGGCATGTTACCGGCGTTATTACTGGTTTTCTTACCGTTTGGCATTATTATGATGCAGCCGGATTTAGGAACGGGAACGGTGCTTGTTGGAACTTGTTTAGTCATGATTTTTGTTTCAGGAGCAAAAGTAAGTCACTTTGCAGGTCTTGGGTTGCTTGGCGTTGCCGGTTTTGTAGGGCTTGTTTTATCGGCTCCTTATCGGATTAAACGCATCACTTCATTTTTAAATCCTTGGGAAGATCCGCTTGGAAGCGGGTTTCAAATCATTCAATCTCTTTATGCAATTGGGCCAGGGGGATTGCTTGGATTAGGGTTAGGGCAAAGTAGACAAAAGTTCTTTTATTTGCCGGAGCCTCAAACTGATTTTATTTTTGCTATTCTGGCAGAAGAGCTCGGTTTCATCGGGGGAACGCTTGTTTTGCTTTTGTTTAGCTTATTGCTTTGGAGAGGAATTAAAGTAGCGCTCGGAGCTCCTGATCTTTACGGAACGTTTTTAGCCTTAGGAATTATTTCAATGGTTGCGATTCAAGTCATGATTAATATAGGAGTGGTAACAGGTCTTATGCCTGTTACGGGAATTACGCTTCCATTTTTAAGTTACGGCGGATCATCGCTGACGCTCATGCTGGCAGCAGTTGGAGTTTTGTTAAATGTTAGTAGATATTCTCGCTATTAATTGAAAAAAATTGTATAATGTCAAGTAGGCAATGGTCTACTGAAGTAAACCGTCATCTTAAATCCAAGTGCACGCCGGATTTTGTTGGCGGTTTATTTTCGATTTTTTACAGGTAGATGATATTTTTGTATGAAATGTTTTTAAAATGTAATGTTGTGATAACCAATTTTGAGTCCAACTATGGTATGATGTGTAAGGTTAAATGTTTTATCTTAGTGAGCAGGTGAACGTATGTTCACTTATGAGCGTAGCGTTTTTTTATGACTGTCAGCATGTGTTTAACTTCTAAATGAAAAACGATAAAAAAACAATCAAAATTACTTTATATAGCAGATGAACGTACATTCTATGGGTGAATGTCATACGATAAATAAAAATGATGAAATTGACAACAGAATAGAGTGCCTTGGTAGAAAAAAGGTATCTTACAAGGTGCTACTGCTTAGTTATGAATCTGTTCTTATTATTCTTATGCATTAGAAGTAAGGGCGCATTGACATGAAAGTTTTATAACAGCAAAGAGGGTTTTAGGAGGTTCTTATGGAAGCGTTAGTAAAAGAGTTAGTCGAAGCGAATATTGGAAAGGTTCGTGAAAATGAACCGCTAGCAAAACATACAACAATGAAAATTGGTGGTCCAGCAGATGTGCTTGTAGAACCTGATTCTGTTGATCACTTAAAAGTTACAATGGATATTATTAAAAAACACGGCGTGAAATGGAGAGCGATTGGTCGAGGATCTAATCTTCTTGTTTCTGATAAGGGAATTGAAGGTGTGGTCATTAAGCTCGGAGCCGGATTAGATGATTTAACAGTAGATGGAGAGACGGTTACTGTAGGTGGGGGATACCCTAGCATCAAGCTTGCAACAGTTATTACAAAACAAGGCCTGTCTGGGCTGGAGTTTTCAAGTGGAATTCCTGGATCTGTGGGAGGCGCTGTTTATATGAATGCAGGTGCCCATGGTTCTGATATGTCTCATGTAGTCGAAAAAGCGCTGATTTTATTTGAAGATGGCACTCTTGAGTGGCTGACAAATGAAGAGCTTCAATTTTCGTATCGTCATTCAATTCTACAAAAAGACCGTCCCGGAGTATGTGTAGAAGCCGTGCTGCGTTTGAAAAAGGGAACGAAAGATGATATTGTGGCGGTCATGCAGAAAAATAAAGACTATCGCCGTGAAACACAGCCTTGGAATTTCCCTTGTGCAGGCAGTATTTTTAGAAATCCGCTTCCAAATTATGCAGGAGACTTAATTGAAAAGTCCAACTTAAAAGGTTTTTCAGTAGGCGGAGCGCAAATTAGTGAACAGCATGCGAACTTCATTGTCAACACAGGAGATGCAACGGCTTCAGATGTGCTGAATTTAATTGCTCATGTTAAGAAAACAATTAAAGAGAAATTCGATATTGATATTCATACAGAAGTTGAGATTATTGGTCGCTAATTACCCAGCCCGTGGCTGTATGGTTATGCGTGAAAAGGTAGCTTTTATGTGTTTATTCTATGCTATAATGGGGATATTCTCATGAAGCAAAGATTGGAAATAAATAGATGGTAATTCCTCGTTTATTTTCTCAAATGGATAAGGGTGAAAAAAATGGAAAAAGGTAAGTTAATTGTTTTAGAAGATCGGGTACCGAAGCTGCAAGAACAGCGAAAGCAAAAAGCAAATAGACGGCTGATTTTGTATTTATCACTCTTTTTCATCCTTATTTTATTTATTGTATATTCTCAATCTTCTCTGAGTAATGTTTCTAACATTGAAGTACAAGGGAATAAACATGTAAGTGATAAGGATATTGTCAAAGCGAGTGGTCTGTCCAAAAAAACCAGCTACTGGAAAGCTGATGCTGATCAAATTCAAGAAAAAGTCGAAAAAAACCCTGAGGTAAAGGAAGCTGTCATTCACAAAACATTTCCTAATAAGGTCGTAATCGACGTAAAAGAGTACGCAAGAATTGCATATGTAACCTCGGGGAATAAATATTTCCCTGTGAATGAAAATGGAAAAGTTCTAAAAGAAGTAAGTGCTAAGAAAGTGTCATCCGACGCTCCACTGCTAATTGACTGGAAAGACGGAGACGCTATACAAAGCATGGTTCAAGAATTAGCTAAAACGCCTAAGAGCATAAAAGGGGCTATTTCTGAGATTTACTACGCGCCGACAAAATCAGAACCTCTTCACATCGAGGTGTTTATGAATGATACGCGTGAAGTAAGCGGGAAAATTAGCAACTTCTCTGATAAAATTGTTCATTACCCAGCTATTGCAAGTAAATTAAGTGATGATCAAAAAGGTATTATTGATTTAGAAGAAGGATATGCATTTAAACCTTATAAAAAGAGCAAGCAGTAATTATTTTTTATAAGTGTTAATTAAAGGAAATAGATGAGTTGAGACTGGCAAACTAGCCCTCGTACATTGTATAATCACATGCAAGTATTCTGCATACATATGATTTTCTTCTCCGTTGCTGTGAAATGGAAATGTAATATTTGTTCTAGGTAAGTTTCGCTTTTCTCAGTGTACATCTTAGTGTAGACTTGTAGTTAAATAGCTTTTTTCAGTGAATTTTAGGCTTAAATCTAAAAAAAAGTCAAAACCAGAACGTTTTGTTCTTTGAAAGAGATAAAGTCTGTGAAAAACTTGAAAAAAATTGATTTTACAAAAGGGAAACAGATGTATTTGTTGAATATTTTCATATAATAAAAAATTAATATTGTTGTTCTTCTTAATTTATTAAGATGACATGTGCAGAAAGAAAAAGGAGGTGCCAAAGAATGAACAGCAATGAAATATACGTTAGTTTAGACATCGGTACATCCAGTGTGAAAGTAATCATCGGAGAGATGAGTAACGATTCATTGAATATCATTGGTGTAGGGAATGTTAAATCACACGGACTAAAAAAAGGTTCTATCGTTGATATAGATGCAACAGTTCAATCTATTAGAAAAGCAGTAGAACAAGCTGAACGAATGGTAGGCATTACAATTAAAAAGGTTGTAGTGGGCATAAGCGGAAATCATGTATTTTTACAGGATTGTCACGGAGTAGTAGCCGTGTCAAGCGAGAATCGTGAAATTACAAACGAAGATATTCATCGAGTAATTGATGCTGCTCAAGTCATGTCTATCCCGCCAGATCGTGAAATCATTGATGTTATTCCAAAGCAATTTATTGTAGATGGCTTAGAAGGTATTAATGATCCTAGAGGTATGATTGGGGTACGTTTAGAAATGGAAGGCACAATCATAACGGGATCTAGAACGGTTTTACATAACTTATTACGCTGTGTAGAAAGAGCTGGTTTAGAAATCAGTGATATTTGTTTACAGCCTCTAGCCGCTGGTTCAATTGCATTATCTCGTGATGAAAAAAACTTAGGTGTCGCACTGGTAGATATCGGTGGAGGTTCAACAACGGTTGCGATCTTTGACCAAGGACATTTGAAAGTAACAAATGTACTAGCTGTTGGCGGAGAGCACATTACCAAGGATTTATCGATTGGCCTTCGCACATCGACTGAAGATGCGGAAAATATTAAGATAAAGCATGGACATGCTTTCTACGATCATGCTTCTGAAGAAGAAGTATTTAGTGTACCGATTATTGGAAGCGATCAGCATCAGCAGTTTAATCAGCTCGAAATCTCTGATATTATTGAAGCTAGACTAGAAGAGATTTTAGATATGATTACGCAAGAGGTAAATCGCCTAGGATACAAAGATATTCCAGGAGGATTTGTTTTAACAGGCGGAGTAGTAGCGATGCCTGGTATTCTTGAGCTAGCTCAAGTGATTTTAAAGAATAACGTGCGCATAGCAGTGCCTGATTATATTGGAGTACGTGAGCCGCATTATACAACAGGCGTAGGATTAATAAAATTTGCATACAAAAATGCTAAAATACAAGGCCGGGAAATTGGAGCGCCAGTTGTGGAAGAAGAGCCGATTGAGCAAGAAATGATCAAACCTAGCCCGAAACCACAGCAGCCGCAACAATCAGCCGAGCAGCCGAAAAAGAAAAATGACCAAAATTTAATGAAGAAGTTTTTTGGATACTTCTTTGATTAACGTTACGGATTGGTAATTTCGAAGAATTAGGAGGAACTATCATGTTGGAGTTTGATACAAGTGTAGACCAATTAGCGACGATTAAAGTAATCGGTGTCGGAGGCGGCGGTAACAACGCGGTTAACCGAATGATTGAACATGGCGTCCAAGGTGTAGAATTTATTGCAGTTAATACAGATGCACAAGCATTAAATTTATCAAAAGCTGAAACAAAAATGCAAATCGGCGCTAAATTAACAAGAGGATTAGGTGCAGGTGCTAATCCAGAGGTTGGTAAAAAAGCAGCCGAAGAAAGTAAGGAACAAATCCAAGAAGCCCTAAAAGGTGCAGATATGGTTTTCGTAACGGCTGGTATGGGTGGAGGAACTGGAACTGGTGCAGCTCCAGTCATTGCCCAAATTGCTCGTGAGCTAGGAGCACTAACGGTAGGTGTTGTTACTCGTCCGTTTACGTTCGAAGGTCGTAAGCGTTCTACTCAAGCGGCAGGCGGCATTGCGTCAATGAAAGAAGCAGTGGACACGCTGATTGTTATTCCAAATGATCGCTTATTGGAAATCGTTGATAAAAACACGCCAATGCTAGAAGCGTTCCGTGAAGCGGATAACGTATTGCGACAAGGTGTGCAAGGTATTTCAGATTTAATCGCAGTTCCTGGATTAATTAACTTAGACTTCGCTGACGTGAAAACAATTATGTCTAACAAAGGATCTGCACTTATGGGTATCGGTATTGCAACTGGTGAAAACCGCGCTGCTGAAGCGGCTAAAAAAGCTATTTCAAGTCCACTTCTTGAAACATCTATCGATGGAGCTCAAGGTGTATTAATGAACATCACAGGCGGTACAAACCTAAGTCTTTACGAAGTACAAGAAGCTGCAGATATCGTTGCTTCGGCTTCTGACCAAGAAGTGAACATGATCTTTGGATCTGTTATTAACGAAAACCTAAAAGACGAGATTGTTGTTACAGTTATTGCAACTGGCTTTAGTGACCAAGATTTATCACAGCCAAAACCAGGTCGTCCTTCGTTATCGGCGAATCGCATGCAGCAATCGACACAGCAGCCGGCTCCACAGCCGAAGCGTGAAGTAAAGCGTGAAGAACCTGTACAGCAAGAATATACGCGTCCATCTCAGCCACAGTCTGAAGATGCGCTAGATATTCCAACATTCTTACGAAACCGTAATCGTAGACGCTAAGAAAATAAAAAACCAAGACCTCTGTTTTATACAGAGGTCTTTTTTTATGCAATGAATCTAGAAAACTCAAAAAGAATATAAAAAACATTCGACATGGTCAATATGATGCCTTTAAAGGGTTTATGTTTTCTTTCTAAAAGTGGTGTGACAAATATCGAATGATTTCCTCAAAAATACTGCTTGTTTCTCGGCATGAACTGACAGACTTTCTAATAGGATGTACTATATACTAATTTTTAACAGAAAAATTCAGAAAGAATGGAGAGGTTATAAACATTGCCAATCTATTTAGATTTAATATGGATGCTGAATTTTGGGTTAGATACGATTTTACTAATGTTATGTGCAGTTGTACTTAAACGGAATTACAAGTGGTGGCGGCTTTTGCTTGGCGGCTTTATCGGTTCATTAATTGTCCTTCTTATGTTTACGCCTTTTTCTCATCTTATGGTTCACCCTGCCATTAAAATTTCATTCTCTTTTTTTATGGTATTGATGACGTTTGGTTATAAACGACTGCGCTTTTTCTTTGAGAATTTATTAACGTTTTATTTTGCAACCTTTGTTGTTGGTGGAGGATTAATGGGCGTTCACTTTTTATTTCAAGATCAGTTTCTTGTTCTTAATCAAATGGTTGATACAAAATCTCCACAGTTTGGTGATCCTATTAGCTGGATATTTGTTCTTATCGGTTTTCCGCTATTATCTTATTTTTCAAAAGCACGAGTTGATGATTTGCGAATGAAAAACATTACATTTGATCAGCTGGTAGATGTGGAAGTTATTTTAAACGAACAGACTCTGTCGATGAAAGGACTTATTGATAGTGGAAACCAGCTTGTAGATCCGCTGACGAAAACCCCGGTTATGATTGTTACAGCAGATTCTTTAAAAGAAATATTGCCTGAAGGCTTAATGGAATTAAGCAAAAATGTCCAATCCTTTTCACACAGCGAAGATATTGATCAAGAGTGGTATTCAAAAGTCCGCTTTGTCCCTTATCGAAGCGTGGGCCAAGCCAATCAGCTCCTTCTTGCTCTAAAGCCAGATATGGTAAGGCTGGTGCATCAGTCCAATACGATTGAAGTCACTAAAGTATTAGTAGGTATTAGTCATACAACGCTTTCAGTGGAGAAGCAATATGAATGTATTGTTCATCCGAAGCTCATTGTTATTGGAGAAGTAAGTTCCGCATCGTAAAAGGTGTGAACAAATAAAGGAGGATACAGAATGGCTACATATCGAATTCGATTTCAATTATGGTGGTACAAATTATTAATTAAACTTAAGCTAAAAACAGATGAAGTGTACTATATAGGAGGAAGTGAAGCTCTTCCACCGCCTTTAACAAAAGATGAAGAAGAAGTACTCCTGAAAAAACTTCCATCAGGAGATGAAGCAGCACGTTCACTGTTGATTGAGCGTAATTTGCGACTGGTTGTTTATATTGCCCGCAAGTTTGAAAATACGGGAATCAATATTGAGGATTTAATTAGCATCGGCACCATCGGTTTAATTAAAGCAGTAAACACATTTAATCCTGAAAAGAAAATTAAGCTAGCGACGTACGCCTCTCGCTGTATTGAAAATGAAATTTTAATGTATTTGCGCCGCAACAATAAAATTCGATCTGAAGTTTCATTTGATGAGCCGTTAAATATTGATTGGGATGGAAACGAACTGCTATTATCTGACGTGATGGGAACCGAAGAAGATATCATCACAAAAGACCTAGAAGCGAACGTGGATAGAAAACTTTTGTTGAAAGCACTGCACCAATTAAATGATCGTGAAAAGCAAATTATGGAGCTGCGCTTTGGGCTAGCCGGCGGAGAAGAAAAAACGCAAAAAGATGTAGCTGATATGCTAGGCATTTCTCAGTCTTATATTTCAAGGCTTGAAAAACGAATTATTAAACGGCTGCGAAAAGAATTTAATAAAATGGTTTAAGTAAAAAAGCTGATTGTATAAGGGCTGAGAAGCATCTTATACAATCAGCTTTTTTAGCGTGGAATTGTCAGAATTGTAAAAGTGCATATTTTTTCCTTCGGAGGAGATACTGAATTCAGAACATCATCTCCTGTTAGGAGGGAAAGAGTTGACAAGAAATAAAGTAGAAATTTGTGGAGTAGATACTTCGAAACTTCCCGTATTAAAAAATGAAGAAATGCGAAAGTTGTTTAAACAAATGCAGGCTGGAGATGGAACAGCAAGAGAAAAGCTAGTAAGCGGAAATTTACGTCTCGTACTCAGCGTGATTCAACGTTTTAACAATCGTGGAGAATTTGTTGATGACTTATTTCAGGTTGGATGTATTGGATTAATGAAATCCATTGACAATTTTGATTTAAGTCAAAACGTGAAGTTTTCTACATATGCTGTCCCAATGATTATAGGGGAAATTCGCCGCTATTTACGTGACAATAATCCAATCCGTGTTTCTCGTTCCCTTCGTGATATTGCTTATAAAGCTCTTCAAGTTCGTGAAAGGCTTATGAGTGAAACATCCAAGGAACCTACAGCTGAGGAAATTTCAAAAGTCCTAGAAGTGCCGCATGAAGAAATTGTGTTTGCTTTAGATGCTATCCAAGATCCGGTTTCTCTATTTGAACCTATTTACAATGATGGTGGAGACCCAATCTATGTCATGGATCAGCTAAGCGATGAACGCAACCGTGATTCAACTTGGATTGAAGAAATTGCTTTGCAAGAAGGTATGAGAAGATTGAACGAGCGAGAAAAACTAATTTTACGAAAGCGCTTCTTTCAAGGTAAAACACAGATGGAAGTTGCTGAAGAAATTGGTATTTCTCAAGCGCAGGTTTCTCGTTTAGAAAAAGCTGCTATTAAACAGATGAATAAAAATATTCAAAGTTAACAAAAGCTATCTAAACTGGCAGCTGCTCGCGTTCATACAATTAATACCATTCACTTTATTTGATGTTCAACTTAATAAGCATCGTGTCTATAAAAACAGACACGGTGCTTATTTTGTATATATCAATGTATAATACATGACCAAAAGATATTCATATCCGGTTTCCTATTGCTGTGAGGACTTCTAGCTACTCGTTGAGAATGTCTCTTGATGAAAAGCTGTGTAATTAGTGGACAAAATGCCTATAGAACGAGAATGGCAGAGAAAAAATAAGCTTTTCCTTCATGAAATCAAAATTTGAAAATATATATAGGCTAAGGAATAAAGTTGGCTATAGGAGGAGAGAGCATGTTAAAGATTTCAGAATTCCAGCTGAAAGATGTAGTGAATGTAGCTGATGGCAAAAAACTTGGAAATGTAGGGGATATTGATATTGACTTAACAACGGGAAAAATACAGGCCGTCATTATCGGAGGCTCTCGTGTATTGGGCTTCTTTGGAAAAGATGATGAAATTGTGATTCCGTGGAAAAATATTGTGAAAATTGGTTCTGATGTCATTTTAGTACGTTATAAAGACGCATTTCAGCCTGAAGAGAATTAGTTTTTTGTCAACAGCACCTAGCAATCTGTGGTACAATATGTGAGAAGAAATGAAACAAGGGATGTGTCACATACATGAATCCTGAGCCATTAAAAAAAAGCCATCACGAGTCGTTTATGTGGCTGAGCCCTTGGGTAGAAAAGAATGATATGCTTGTTGCTGGTTTCACCACAAAAAATGGTGGCGTGAGTAAACCTCCATTTGCTTCTTTTAACCTAGGGCTTCACGTAAACGATAACGTAGAAGATGTTATTACAAATAGAAAAATTTTAGCAGCCGAACTAGACATGTCTTTTGAAAGCTTTGTATGTGCTGAACAAGTACATGAAGCAACTGTTCAAAAAGTAACAAAAGCCGACTGTGCAAAAGGACTCTACAAGTATGAAGAGGGCATAAAAGCAACGGATGGCATTTATACAAATGAATCTGATATTTTGTTAGCTTTATGTTATGCAGATTGTGTTCCGCTGTACTTCTATGCGCCTGATCACCATTTAGTTGGTCTAGCTCATGCCGGGTGGAAGGGAACAGTGAAAGATATTGCAGGAAATATGATTCGACGTTGGGTAGAGCAAGAAAATGTTCCGGTTGAAGATATTTACGTGGCGATTGGCCCTTCGATTGAAGATTGCTGTTATGTTGTCGATAACCGCGTCATTACACAAGTAAACGAAGTAGTTGGCCAAAATGGATATCAAGAAGTAAGCCCTGGACAATACGCGCTTAATTTAAAAAAAGTCAATAAGCTGCTGATTCAAAACGCAGGCGTATTGCCGGAACGAATTTTAACATCGTCGTATTGTACAAGCTGTGAAGATGACCTGTTCTTCTCACATCGCCGCGACCAAGGGAAAACAGGACGCATGTTTAACTTCATAGGCTTTAAGGAGGAGTAATTACATAGTGACAGCTAGCGTAAGTGAAAATCTAGAAGCAGTTCAACAAACAATTGCTGAAGCGTGTAAAAAAGTTAATCGAAATCGAGAAGATGTAGAGCTGATTGCTGTAACAAAATACGTTTCCACAAAACGAGCAGCAGAAGCAGTGGATGCAGGCATTTTACATCTTGGAGAAAACAGGGATGAAGGTCTTCTAGAAAAGTATGAATCAATCGGTGAGAAAGCGACCTGGCATTTTATCGGAAGCTTACAAACAAGAAAAGTAAAAAATGTGATTGATAAAGTTGACTATATTCATTCACTAGACCGAGTATCTTTAGCAAAAGAAATTGATAAACGCGCAGGGCATCGTATAAAATGTTTTGTACAAGTTAATGTTGCCGAAGAACAATCCAAGCATGGCCTTGCTGTAGAAGACGTAATTCCATTTATTAAATCCCTTGAAGAATTTACAAATATTCAAGTGGTCGGATTGATGACCATGGCTCCTCACACAGATGACGAGTCTACGCTTCGCAGCTGTTTTCAAGGTCTAAAAAAATTGCAGAGTCGCATACAAGAACTAAACTTGCCATATGCACCGTGTACAGAGCTATCAATGGGAATGTCAAACGATTATGCAATTGCAATTGAAGAAGGAGCAACATTCATTCGACTAGGAACCACGTTAGTTGGGAATGAACGTTAAGGAGGTGTAATTCAAGATGAGTATGAAAAATCGCTTTAGAAGTTTTTTTGCTCTTGATGACGATACTGAATATGTAGAAGAACATTACGAACAAGAAGAGTCGGTAGAAGAGCCCGTACAGCAGTCGAGACCAGCAGCGAAAGCTAGTCAGCAGCCGAATCAGCAGCAAAATGTGATTAGCTTGCAAAGCGTTCAAAAATCATCAAAAATGATGCTTTGCGAACCTCGCGTCTATGCCGAAGCACAAGAAATTACGGATCATTTAAAAAATCGTAAAGTCGTAGTTGTGAATTTACAGCGCATTCAACGAGATCAAGCAGTGAGAATTGTCGACTTTTTAAGTGGTACAGTTTATGCTTTAGGCGGGGACATTCAAAAAATTGGAACCGACATCTTTTTATGTACACCTGATAATGTAGACGTAAGCGGAAGCATTTCAGATATGATGGGGGAACACGATACAACAAACGTAAAGAGGTGGTAGTTTTTGGACATCGTTTTTGGGATTCTTGGAAAATTAATTGGGCTTTACTCATGGGCACTGATTATTTACATTTTGATGTCTTGGGTACCCGATGTAAGGGCGTCTAAGTTTGGTCAGCTGCTTGGCAGTATTTGTGAGCCTTACTTAGAGCCTTTTCGTAAAATCATTCCGCCTATTGGCATGATTGATATTTCACCTCTTGTTGCAATCTTTTTATTGCGATTTGCTGAAAGAGGCGTGTATTCACTTAATAATGTGGTAGGTTTTATTTAAAAAAGGAATCGCTGGATTCCTTTTTTACATACCAATAGTAGGAGTAATAATATGTCTATTTATGAACATTTTAGGCAAGAAGAACATGGATTTATTGACCAGGTTCTTCAGTGGAAAGAAGATGTCCTACATCAATACAGCCCAAAATTAACGGACTTTTTAGATCCAAGAGAGCAGCAGATTGTGACAGCTATTGTCGGGACTGAAGGAGAGGTTCAAGTTTCATTTGATGGTGGACAACCGTTTGCTGAACGCAAGCGCGCGCTGCTATATCCGGATTACTATGTACCTCAAAGCGAAGATTTTCAGTTGCATATGTACGAGCTCAATTATCCTAAAAAGTTTGTGACAATTGAACATCCTCAAGTTCTTGGTTCGGCGATGTCCTTAGGACTGCGCCGTTCAAAATTTGGAGATATTTTGGTCGCGGGAGACGATATTCAGCTTGTAGCTGCAGAGGAAATTTCTTCTTATATCGAGATGAATTTAACATCAATTGGAAAAGCCAAAGTTTCACTTTCTTCTATTCAAAGAGAGCAGCTGCATGTGGTAAAAGAAGAGCTGATTGAACACGTTTATACAGTTTCTTCAATGAGGCTTGATGTTTTGCTGTCGACCATTCACAATTTATCAAGACAAAAAGTCCAGCCGTTTATTGCAAATGGAGCGGTAAAAGTAAATTTTAAAGTCATTGAACAGTCTTCTTTTGAATGTCATGAAGGTGATATTTTGTCGCTTCGTGGTCACGGCAGAAGTCGTATCGTTTCACTTGAAGGAAAAACTAAAAAAGAAAAATGGCGAATTGTTGTAGGAAAGCAGAAATAAAGAAATCTACTAGCAGGAAATTTTAAAAATATGTCGAATAAACCATTACTAATGATGTAATGAGACAACACGGAGGTGGCCTAGATGCCTTTAACCCCTTTGGATATTCATAACAAAGAGTTTAATCGCGGGTTTCGCGGATATGATGAAGATGAAGTAAATGAGTTTCTTGACCAAGTAATTAAAGACTATGAGCTAGTCATGCGTGATAAAAAGGAGTTAGAAGGAAGAGTATCTGAATTAACAGATCGTCTTGGACATTTTACTAACATCGAAGAAACATTAAATAAATCAATTTTAATTGCTCAAGAAGCAGCGGAAGATGTGAAGCGAAACGCTGAAAAAGAAGCGAAGCTCATTATAAAAGAAGCAGAAAAAAATGCGGACCGTATTATTAATGAAGCATTGTCTAAGTCTCGTAAAATTGCGATGGACATTGAGGAGACGAAAAAGCAGTCTAAAGTATTTAGAACTCGTTTCAAAATGTTAATCGAAGCACAGCTTGAAATGTTAAACAGCGACGACTGGGATCAGTTGATGGATTATGAGATGCCAGCGCTAGAAGAAAAAATTGACTAGTCAAGACATCATCTTGACTTCTCACGTTTTGTTGTCATATAATTTGGTAACAGATGAAATTTCATATCAAACAGTACGGAGACAGGGACAGTAGCTTTTTTAGTTTGTCAAAGCGAATCGAGGATGGTGTGAGCTCGATAACAAACAAAAAAGTGAAAATCACCCTAGAGTACCATTGCTGAACTGATGATAGTAAGCAGTGGCGGTTTATTCACGTTACGAATGCAAAGAGGATTTGCGTGCAGCAAATCTACTAGGGTGGTACCGCGGGAGGCCTTCTCGTCCCTTTTTGGGATGAGGAGGTCTTTTTGTTATGGTACAAAAAGATATGAAATTTACGTTTTTTTTGGAGGGTAAAACATGGAATATAAAGATACATTATTGATGCCAAAAACTGAATTTCCAATGCGTGGAAATTTACCAAACCGCGAGCCTAAAATGCAAGAACAGTGGGCTGAAATGAATATTTATGAAAAAGTACAAAAACGTACGGAAGGCCGTCCGCTATTTGTCCTGCATGATGGACCTCCATATGCGAATGGCGATATTCACATGGGACATGCATTAAATAAAATTTTAAAAGATTTTATCGTTCGCTATAAGTCGATGTCAGGCTTCTGCGCACCTTATGTACCAGGCTGGGATACACACGGTTTGCCAATTGAAACAGCTTTAACAAAAAATAAAAAAGTAAACCGCAAAGAAATGACGGTAGCTGAGTTCCGTAAGCTTTGCGAACAGTATGCTTGGGAACAAGTAAACGGCCAGCGTCAGCAGTTCAAGCGTTTAGGTGTACGCGGAGATTGGGATAATCCATATGTAACGCTTCAGCCCCAGTACGAAGCGCAGCAAATTAAAGTGTTTGGTGACATGGCGAAAAAAGGCTACATCTACAAAGGGTTAAAACCAGTGTACTGGTCCCCTTCAAGTGAATCTGCTTTAGCAGAAGCGGAAATTGAGTACTATGACAAACGTTCAGCTTCTATTTACGTAGCATTTAACGTAAAAGATGGTAAAGGTGTGCTTGAACAAGATGAAAAATTCATCATTTGGACGACAACACCATGGACAATGCCAGCTAACCAAGGGATTGCCGTCAATCCTGAGCTTCAGTACAGCGTAGTTGAAGCAGATGGAGCAAAATATGTAGTGGCAACTGAACTGATTGAAACAGTTGCTAAAGAAATTGAATGGGCTGACTATAAGACGCTTCGTAAGGTAAAAGGTTCAGAACTTGAGCGTGTAGTAGCTGAGCATCCAATCTACAAGCGTGATTCATTAGTTGTTCTTGGCGATCACGTAACAACGGATGCTGGTACTGGGTGTGTTCATACAGCACCGGGACACGGGGAAGACGACTTTATCGTTGGTCAAAAATACGGTTTGGAAGTTCTTTGTCCAGTCGACAGTAAGGGTCATATGACGAATGAAGCACCAGGATTTGAAGGGTTATTCTATGATAAAGCGAATAAGCCGATCACAGACAAACTAGAAGAAGAAGGCGCGCTGTTAAAATTAAGTTTCATTACCCACTCATACCCACATGACTGGCGTACAAAGAAACCAACAATTTTCCGTGCAACGGCACAGTGGTTTGCGTCTATTAAAGATTTCCGTGAAGATTTATTAAAAGCAGTAGAAAAAACAAAATGGGTGCCTACTTGGGGTGAAACGCGACTTTATAACATGGTGCGTGACCGCGGAGACTGGTGTATTTCTCGTCAACGTGCATGGGGCGTTCCAATTCCGGTATTTTATGCTGAAAATGATGAGCCAATCATTACGGATGAAACAATTGAACACGTATCAAATCTATTTAGAGAACATGGATCAAACGTATGGTTTGAGCGTGAAGCAAAAGACTTGCTTCCGGAAGGCTTTACTCATGAAGGAAGCCCAAATGGCCGCTTCACAAAAGAAACAGACATCATGGACGTATGGTTTGACTCTGGTTCTTCACATCAAGCTGTTCTTGAAGAACGTGAAGACTTACAGCGTCCGGCTGATTTGTATTTAGAAGGTTCTGACCAATACCGCGGCTGGTTTAATTCAAGTCTTTCTACAAGCGTAGCTGTAACGGGTGAAGCACCTTATAAAGGGGTACTTAGCCACGGATTTGCTTTAGACGGTGAAGGTCGCAAAATGAGTAAGTCATTAGGAAACGTTGTAATTCCAGAAAAAGTAATGAAACAACTAGGTGCAGATATTTTACGTTTATGGGTAGCTTCTGTAGATTACCAAGCTGATGTTCGTGTATCTGATAACATTTTAAAACAAGTAGCAGAAGTATATCGTAAAATCCGCAACACGTTCCGTTTCTTACTAGGAAACTTAGCGGACTTTAATCCAACAACTGATGCTGTAGCTGTTGAAGACCTTCGTGAAGTAGACCGCTACATGCTTGTGAAGCTGAACAAATTAATTGATAAAGTGAAAAAATCTTATGATTCATATGAATTCTCAAGCATTTATCACGCAGTGCATAATTTCTGTACAATTGATATGAGTTCATTCTACTTAGACTTTGCAAAAGATGTATTGTACATCGAAGCAGAAAATAATGTAGAGCGCCGCAGCATTCAAACGGTCCTTTATGAAACGTTATTATCGTTAACGAAATTAGTGTCTCCAATTCTTTCTCATACAGCAGACGAAGTATGGGTTCACATTCCAAATGTAACGGAAGAAAGCGTGCAGCTAGTTGATATGCCAGAGGTTCAAGAAATCGAAGGAGCAGATCAATTAGTAGAGAAATGGGATGCATTCATGGAGCTTCGTGATGAAGTATTAAAAGCGCTAGAACAGGCTCGTAATGAAAAAGTAATCGGTAAGTCTTTAGAAGCAAAATTAACGCTGTATCCAACAGCAGATACGAAAGAACTGTTAGCATCTATTTCTGAAAATGTAGGTCAACTCTTCATCGTTTCAGATCTTGAGGTAGCAGAAGGTGAAGCACCTGCTGAAGCACAAAAATTCAGCTATGCTTCAATTGTTGTAAGTAAAGCAGAAGGTGAGAAGTGTGAGCGCTGCTGGGTTGTATCACCAACAGTTGGCCAAGATCAAGATCACCCGACTTTATGTACACGCTGTGCGGATGTTGTAAAAAATCACTACGTTCAGCAGTAATTAACAAAAACACGTCCTTTTTGGGCGTGTTTTTTGCTGTACGAAATTCCCAAATACAATGGTATAAAGCATTTAAAGCCTTAGGAAAAACTTGTGTTGTAGATTCGATGGAAAACTCGGTAAACCTAACATCATTAATACTTCATCTTATCAGTACAGGAGGCGTTTGAATGTATGAAAATTATCTTTCCATTGGACAGGAATTAGCTCTTATTAAAGAAGAATTACAAGATCGCCTATTGAGATATGCTACAGAACAATCTGGTTATATAGATGAAAAGGAACGTTACGTAATAGAAATGATTAAAGCCGATTTAAAAGATGTAGAACACGCGTTAGCAAAGCTTGACGTTGGTGCGTTTGGAATTGATGAACTAACTGGCGAAGTGATGTCTATTCATAAATTAAAAGTAATGCCGACGGCCCGCACAAATGAAGATTTATTTGTTTTATGGTGAGAAGCGAGAAAAAAAATGAATTATGTGCTAAAATGCTTTAGTATGGATTCGTTTGATTTTATTGCGGGAGGAAAACGTTTGTGTTTTATTATCTTATCGCTTTAGCTGTTATACTTATTGATCAGGTAACAAAATGGATGATTGTAAAAGAAATGTATTATGGACAAAGCATCACCGTAATTGAAAACTTTCTTTACATTACCTCTCATCGTAACAGAGGAGCCGCGTGGGGGATTTTACAAGGACAGATGTGGTTCTTTTATCTCATTACGGTGGTTGTGGTAGTCGGTTTAATAATTTATATTCAAAAGCTCAAAAAACAAGATAAATGGTTCGGTATTGCGCTAGCATTAATGTTAGGCGGCGCCATTGGAAACTTTATTGATCGAGTGGTCCGTAAAGAAGTAGTTGATTTCGTAAATACATACATCTTTACGTATGATTTTCCGATTTTTAACGTAGCTGATTCGGCACTTGTCGTCGGAGTAATCATCATGTTTATTATGACGCTGTTTGAAGGGAAAATGAAGAAGGAGCACAAAGAATGAATGTAATTGAAACAGTTATAAATGAAGAACAAGCGGGAGAACGTATTGATAAAGTACTTTCGACTGTAAATGCAGAATGGTCACGTTCACAAGTGCAGCAATGGATTAAAGAAGGTCACGCAAAAGTGAACGATAAAACCGTTAAAGGAAACTATAAATGTAAAACAGGAGACGCTATTATTATCGAAGTGCCGGAATTAGAAGAGCTTGATGTGGTAGCGGAAGAAATGGATTTAGATATTTATTATGAAGATCAAGATGTGCTTGTTGTAAATAAACCTCGCGGCATGGTTGTACATCCAGCTCCTGGTCATCATAGCGGCACGCTTGTAAACGGCCTAATGGCTCACTGTAAAGATTTATCGGGTATTAACGGCGTTATGCGCCCTGGTATCGTTCA
This sequence comes from Priestia sp. 10L35, assembly GCF_056395685.1. Classification (NCBI taxonomy): domain Bacteria; kingdom Bacillati; phylum Bacillota; class Bacilli; order Caryophanales; family Bacillaceae; genus Priestia; species Priestia sp. 10L35. The sequence goes on from NZ_JBFTKA010000001.1 coordinate 621,427, forward strand.
TCGAATTGATAAAGATACATCCGGTTTACTTATGGTTGCAAAAAATGATTTAGCTCATGAATCACTAGTTAGTCAGCTTGTAGCTAAAACAGTGACGCGTCGTTATAAAGCTATCGTTCACGGAGTAATTGCGCACGATCACGGTACAATTGATGCGCCAATCGGCCGAGATAAGCAAGATCGTCAAAGCATGACGGTAACTGATGAAAACAGTCGTGATGCAGTGACACACTTTACTGTATTGCAGCGTTTTAAAGATTTTTCACTAGTCGAATGTAAGCTAGAAACGGGGCGAACACACCAAATTCGCGTTCATATGAAGTATATTGGCTTTCCGCTTGCCGGGGATCCGAAGTACGGACCGAAAAAAACGCTTCCGATTGACGGACAAGCGCTTCATGCAGGTGTATTAGGCTTTATTCACCCTCGTACAAATGAATATATGGAATTTGAAGCACCGGCTCCAAAAGAGTTTAATGAGATGCTAGAACTTATTGAAAAAAGAAGTTGACAACTGCCATAAGTGATGGCATACTTGTATTAACTTAATAAGAACCTTTAAGAACAGTCCAGAGAGGCTGAGAAGGAAACGGTGCAGAAAAGGCATATTTATAGCCTTTTTGAAGAAATATATCTAAAACCAAATCCTCTTGCCTCAAGGCAAGAGGATTTTTTTATGTCAACAACTTGAGGTGAAAAACAGTGAACGTAAAAGCTACCGTACTTGACGAACAGGCTATTCGCCGCGCTTTAACTCGAATTGCACATGAGATTATTGAAAAGAATAAAGGAATCGAAAATTGTGTGCTAGTGGGGATTAAAACGCGAGGTATTTATATCGCAAAACGTTTAGCAGAACGAATTGCACAAATTGAAGGAAATACATTGCCAGTCGGAGAACTAGACATCACGCTTTACCGAGATGATTTATCGAAAGTGACAAGCAATGATGAGCCTCTCGTAAAAGGATCAGATATTCCGACAGATATTGCAAATAAGAACGTCATCTTAGTAGACGATGTGTTATATACGGGCCGTACGGTTCGAGCAGCACTTGATGCACTGATTGATATCGGCCGACCTGAACTCATTCAGCTGGCTGTCTTAGTGGATAGAGGGCACCGCGAGCTGCCGATTCGAGCAGACTACGTTGGCAAAAACGTACCGACAGCTAAAAGTGAAAAAATTGCGGTGCATTTAATGGAAGTAGATGAAAAAGACCACGTGTCTATTTATGAAAAATAAATTATATACCCTTTTAAATGGTAGTCCCGTGAGGCTGCAAAAGGGGGGTCACTATACAAGGGAAACTATACTGCGGTATAGCGTCTTCCTTGTATGCTGAAAACCTCTTTGCCTCTGCGTAAAGAGGTTTTTTAATAGTGATAGGAGGAAAAACATATGAGTCAACAACGAGATTTTGTACTTGATATACATGATAAACCAAAAGCAATAAATTGGTTAACATTGAGTCTGCAGCATTTGTTTGCAATGTTTGGGTCGACGGTGTTAGTGCCGTTCCTAGTTGGGTTCAGCCCGGCAATTGCTTTGATTTCAAGCGGGGTAGGAACGCTTGCTTTCCTGCTCATTACAAGAGGTCAAATTCCTTCTTATCTTGGTTCATCGTTCGCGTTCATCACGCCAATCATTTTCGCCAAAGCTTCGTTTGGACCTGAAGAAACGATGGTTGGTTGTTTCTTAGCCGGACTTGTTTATGGAATTGTTGCTTTGATTATAAAAGGAACAGGAATCAATTGGATTATGAAGCTGCTTCCTCCGGTTGTAGTAGGACCAGTTATTATGGTTATAGGCTTAGGACTGGCTAATACAGCAGTAGGCATGGCTATGAACGATGCAAAAGGAAATTACAGCTTAACTTACCTGATGGTTGCGCTTGTGACACTAGTGATAACAGTTGCTTGCTCAATCTTCTTTAAAAACATTATCAGTCTGATTCCGGTACTGATGGGAATTATCGGTGGATACATCTTCGCTTATACACAAGGATTGGTAGACTTTTCAAAGGTAGTGAAAGCAGAGTGGATTGAAGTACCTCACTTCTACGTGCCGTTCGTCACATACACGCCGTCCATTTCATTAGGGATTGTGCTTATCATGGTACCTGTAGCAGTCGTAACACTCTCAGAACATATCGGACACATTCTCGTCTTAAATAAGATTGTGGATCGAAATTATATTGAAAAGCCAGGGCTGCACAGATCGATTTTAGGAGACGGAGTAGCAACTATGCTTGCTGCGCTGATCGGCGGACCGCCAAATACAACATACGGTGAGAACATCGGAGTGTTAGCCATCACAAAGGTGCTTAGCGTATTTGTGATAGCAGGAGCAGCAGTCTTCGCGATTTTGTTCGGGTTTGTCGGAAAAATCAACGCTCTTATTTCAAGTATACCAACGCCGGTCATGGGCGGGATTTCGATTCTCCTATTCGGAATCATTGCTTCATCGGGCTTGCGAATGATGGTGGATGCAAAGGTAGACCTTGGATCAAAACGAAACTTAATGATTGCTTCGATTATCTTAGTATTAGGAATCGGAGGAGCACACTTAGATATCTCAGAACATGTAAAGATTGATAGCATGGCACTGTCTGCTATCATGGGAGTTCTGCTGAATCTAGTTCTGCCGAAAGAGAAGATAAAAGAAGCAGAAAACGTTCAAGAAACGTCAGCACGAAAAATTTCATAGAACGCCTTTTAATTGAAATCCAGAGAGGTTTCTAAGGGTGTGTGAAAAGCGCGTTATAGACGAAGCTTGTTTTCTTACACCCTTTCTAAGTTAGAAAGGGTGTTTTTTATAAAGAAATGCGAGGAAAGCAAAAATGGAGGGAATCGATATGAAACATTTAGTGACAGTCTCAACACTAGAAACAAATGAAATTCTAGAGATTTTAGACAGCGCTGAAAACTATCGAACGAATAAACAAGGATGGAAACCGGAAGAGAAAATGTTTGTTGCCAACTTATTTTTTGAAGCGAGCACGCGTACTCGATGCAGCTTTGAAATGGCAGAACAGCAGCTAGGATTAACAACAATTCCGTTTGAAGTAACAACTTCAAGCGTCCAAAAAGGAGAAACGCTTTATGACACGATTGAAACATTAGCTTCAATCGGCGTTCAATCAGTTGTTATTCGCCACCCGCAAGATCGTTATTATGAAGCACTGCAGGAAAAAGTATCGATTCCCATCATTAATGCAGGAGACGGATGCGGTCAGCATCCAACTCAGTGTCTGCTTGATCTACTGACGATTCGCCAAGAGTTCGGCTCGTTTAAAGGATTAAAAGTTGCAATAGTCGGAGATTTGCGACATAGCCGCGTAGCGAGATCGAATGCTGAAATGCTGACAAAACTAGGGGCGACCGTATATTTTGCGGGACCTGAAGAATGGAAAGATGAAGAGAACAGACACGGTACATATCTTGATATCGATGAAGCAATCGAAACGGTCGATGTTGTGATGCTGCTGCGTATTCAATTTGAAAGGCATGAAGAGAACACTTCAGAGCTTGCACAGAACTACCACAGCCGCTTCGGATTAACCGTTGAACGAGAGCGGAAAATGAAATCACATAGCATTATCCTTCATCCAGCTCCTGTAAACAGAGGAGTCGAAATTGCAGATGAGCTCGTTGAATGTGAACGATCAAGAATTTTTAAACAAATGCAAAATGGCGTGTACATTCGCATGGCAGTATTAGCAAGAGCGCTACAACCAATTGAAAGGGGACTTAATAATGACAACAATTATCAAAAATGCTACATGGTTAAATGAAGGAAAAATTGAACAAGTCGAACTGAAAATTGAAAATGGTGTAATTGCTGAAATAGCTTCACACATCGACGTGGAGAATGAAGAAGTCATTGATGCAGGCGGGAACTTCTTATCACCGGGTTTAATCGATGTCCACGTTCACTTGCGCGAGCCAGGGGGAGAAAAGAAAGAAACGATTGAAACGGGTACTCTAGCAGCGGCAAAGGGCGGTTTTACAGCAATTGCTGCAATGCCAAACACGCGTCCAGTTCCCGATACTGTTGAACAAATGGAGTGGGTAAACAAGCGTATTGAAGAAACAGCACATGTTCGCGTATTGCCATACGCATCGATTACCACTCGCCAATTAGGAAAAGAACTAACGGACTTTGAAGGCTTAAAAGAAGCGGGCGCATTTGCTTTTACAGATGATGGAGTAGGCGTTCAGTCAACAGGAATGATGCTAGAAGCGATGAAGAAAGCCGCTTCATTAAATAAAGCAATCGTTGCACACTGTGAAGATAATGATTTAATCAACAAAGGCTGCGTCCACGACGGAAAATTTGCAAAAGAACATGGACTAAACGGTATTCCTTCTATCTGTGAAGCCGTTCAAATTGCACGAGATGTACTGCTTGCTGAAGCAGCAAACTGTCACTATCATGTGTGTCACGTAAGTACAAAAGAATCCATTCGCGCCATTCGAGATGCAAAAAAAGCAGGTATTCGCGTAACCGCAGAAGTAACGCCTCATCATTTACTGCTAAATGAGGAAGACATCCCTGGGCTTGATTCAAACTTTAAAATGAATCCGCCGCTTCGAGGAAAAGATGATCAACAGGCATTAACTGAAGCTTTATTAGATGGAACGCTTGATTTTATCGCCACTGATCATGCACCGCACACAGCGGACGAAAAAGCAGAAGGCATGGAGCTTGCGCCGTTTGGGATTGTGGGACTTGAAACAGCTTTCCCGCTTCTTTATACAAACTTAGTATTAAAAGAAGTAATGACGCTAGAGCAGCTAGTATCATATTTAACAAACAAGCCTGCTGACACGTTCAACCTTCCCTATGGCACCATCGAAGTAGGGAAAACAGCAGATTTAACTATCATTGATCTTGAAACGGAAAAAGCAATTAATCCAGAAGAATTTGTATCAAAAGGTAAAAATACGCCGTTTGCTAACTGGGTATGCAAAGGTTGGCCGGTAATGACATTAGTAGAAGGTAAACGAGTATGGGAGGATGTTAAAGCATGCAACGTCAACTAATTTTAGAAGATGGAACAGTATTTATCGGAAAAGGATTCGGCAGCGACAAAGAAATGACAGGAGAAGTTGTTTTCAACACGGGAATGACAGGATATCAAGAAATTCTATCTGATCCATCATACTGTGCACAAATTGTGACATTAACATATCCTTTAATCGGAAACTACGGTATTAACCGCGATGACTTTGAGTCGATTGAACCAGCTGTACACGGTTTGATTGTAAAAGAAATTTGTGATGCTCCTTCAAACTTCAGAAGCGAACTATCAGTAGATGAATTTTTAAAACAAAAAGATATTCCAGGATTAGCTGGAATCGACACGAGAAAATTAACGAGAAAAATTCGTCAGCACGGTGCGCTTCGCGGACGCGTGTGCAACATGGAAGTCAATGTAGAAGAAGTGGTAGCACAGCTTCAAAATCATGAACTTCCGACTGATTCAGTTAAAAAAGTATCAACAGTGAAGCCTTATCCAAGCCCAGGCAGAGGTAAAAAAGTGGTACTCGTTGACTTTGGAATGAAACACGGAATTTTACGTGAATTAACAGCTCGTCAATGCGACGTGATTGTGGTTCCTTATAACGTAACTGCGCAAGAAATTCTTCAATTAAATCCAGATGGCATCATGTTGAGCAACGGACCTGGAGACCCAAAAGACGTACCTGAAGCAATCGAGATGATTCAAGGGGTTTTAGGAAAGGTTCCTCTTTTCGGAATTTGTTTAGGACATCAGCTGTTTGCGCTAGCATGCGGAGCAGATACAGAAAAAATGAAATTTGGTCATCGTGGATCCAACCATCCTGTAAAGGATCTAAAAACCAATAAAGTAGCTCTTACATCTCAAAACCACGGCTATACAGTATGTGAGCCATCTCTTGTCAACACGCCATTAGAAGTGACGCACGTTGCGCTTAACGATGGAACAGTTGAAGGAGTAAAGCATAAAGAATATCCGGCATTCACGGTTCAATATCACCCTGAAGCATCACCGGGACCTGAAGATGCAAACGGATTGTTCAACGAATTTATGAATCTTATGAAAAACAATCAGAAAGTAGGTAATTGCTAATGCCAAAACGTCAAGATATTAACACAATTCTCGTAATCGGATCAGGACCAATCGTCATCGGACAGGCGGCAGAGTTTGACTATGCAGGAGCGCAAGCGTGTATTGCCCTAAAAGAAGAAGGATACAAAGTTATTCTTGTGAATTCCAATCCTGCAACAATCATGACAGACTCAGAAATGGCAGATAAAGTATATATTGAACCTCTAACGGTTGAATTTGTAAGCTCAATTATTCGTAAAGAACGCCCTGATGCACTGCTTCCAACGCTTGGCGGTCAAACGGGATTGAACTTAGCGGTAGAATTACATGAAACGGGTATTTTAGAAGAATTTAATGTAGAAATTCTGGGGACAAAATTATCGGCGATTGAACAAGCTGAAGACCGTGAGCAGTTCCGTTCACTAATGAATGAACTAAATCAGCCTGTCCCAGCAAGTGAAATCATTCATTCGCTAGACGAAGCGTATGCGTTTGTTGAACAAGTAAACTATCCGGTAATCGTGCGTCCTGCTTATACGCTTGGCGGTACGGGAGGCGGAATTTGTAACAACGAGCAAGAGTTGATTGAAATTGTAACAAGTGGATTAAAACACAGTCCTGTAACACAGTGCTTACTTGAGAAAAGCATTGCAGGCTTTAAAGAAATTGAATATGAAGTAATGCGCGATGCAAACGATAATGCGATTGTAGTATGTAATATGGAAAACTTTGATCCGGTCGGTATTCATACGGGAGATTCAATTGTTGTAGCACCAAGCCAAACGCTAAGCGACCGTGAGTATCAGCTGCTTAGAAATGCGTCACTAACAATTATCCGAGCGCTTAAAATCGAAGGCGGATGTAACGTTCAGCTAGCACTAGATCCAGAAAGCTTCCAGTATTACGTAATTGAAGTAAACCCTCGCGTAAGCCGCTCATCGGCTTTAGCATCAAAAGCAACAGGGTATCCAATTGCAAAATTAGCAGCAAAAATTGCGGTAGGCTTAACATTAGATGAAATGATGAACCCGGTAACTGGGAAGACATACGCATGTTTCGAACCGGCACTAGATTACATCGTATCTAAAATTCCACGCTGGCCGTTTGATAAATTTGAATCAGCTAATCGTAAACTAGGTACACAGATGAAAGCAACAGGTGAAGTAATGGCAATTGGCCGCACGTTCGAAGAGTCAATTTTAAAAGCCGTACGCTCACTAGAGTCAAACGTTCATCACTTAGAGCTGAAAGATGCGCATGAATTTGATGATGCAATTATTGAAAAACGTATTCGCAAAGCTGGTGATGAGCGATTATTCTACATCGCAGAAGCGATTCGCCGTGGCGTAACGATTCAGCAAATTCACGAGTGGAGCAAAATCGATCTCTTCTTCTTAGTAAAACTTGAAAAAGTGATTGCTTTTGAAAATGTGTTAAAAGAAGAGATTCATAACGTAGAAGTTTTACAGGAAGCAAAAGAAATGGGATTTGCAGACTGCACGATTGCTAAGCTATGGAATCAAACAGAGCGTGAAGTATATGACTTCCGCAAACAAAATGGCGTGATGCCAGTGTACAAAACGGTAGATACATGTGCAGCTGAATTTGAATCTACAACACCATATTTCTACGGCACGTTTGAAGATGAAAACGAATCGATTGTTACAGATCGTAAAAGCGTTGTAGTGTTAGGGTCAGGACCAATCCGCATCGGGCAAGGAATTGAGTTTGACTATGCAACAGTTCACTCCGTGTGGGCGATTAAAGAAGCTGGATACGAGGCGATTATTGTCAATAACAATCCAGAAACAGTATCAACTGACTTCAGTATTTCAGATAAATTATACTTCGAGCCGCTGACGATTGAAGATGTGATGCATATCATCGATTTAGAAAAACCAGAAGGTGTGGTTGTACAGTTCGGTGGTCAAACAGCAATCAACTTAGCAGACGAGCTAGAAGCAAGAGGGGTCAAGATTTTAGGAACGTCGCTTGAAAGCTTAGACGCAGCGGAAGATCGTAAAAAATTCGAAGCGACGCTAGCACGTTTAGAAGTACCTCAGCCGCTTGGAAAGACGGTTACATCCGTAGAAGAAGCAGTGGTTGTGGCAAAAGAAATTGGTTATCCGGTGCTTGTACGACCTTCATATGTACTAGGCGGACGCGCAATGGAAATTGTATATAAAGAAGAAGAACTGCTTCACTATATGAAACACGCGGTAAAAGTACACGCTGATCACCCTGTGTTAATCGACCGCTACTTAACTGGAAAAGAAATTGAAGTCGATGCCATTTCAGACGGTGAAACAGTGGTTATTCCAGGGATTATGGAACATGTAGAGCGCGCCGGTGTACACTCAGGTGACTCCATTGCTGTATATCCACCGCAAACTCTGTCACAGGATGTAAAAGATACAATCATTGATTACACAACACGTATTGCAAAAGGCTTAAACATTATTGGACTGCTCAACATTCAGTTCGTCTTATCAAAAGGAGAAGTGTTTGTTCTTGAAGTAAATCCTCGTTCAAGCCGTACGGTGCCGTTCTTAAGTAAAATTACGCGTATTCCGATGGCGAATGTCGCAACAAAAGTTATTTTAGGAACAAGTTTGCGAGAGCTTGGTTATGAATCAGGCATGCACCCTGAAGAAGAAGGCGTCTACGTAAAAGTGCCGGTCTTCTCATTTGCAAAGCTGCGTCGCGTAGATATTACGCTTGGACCTGAAATGAAATCTACTGGAGAAGTAATGGGGCAAGATTCAACGTACGAAAAAGCATTATATAAAGGACTAATTGCGTCAGGTATGTCCATTAAGCCGTACGGTTCAGTACTTATGACAGTAGCGGATAAAGACAAAGAAGAGGCAACAGCGCTTGCGAAGCGTTTTGCTAACATCGGCTACCAGGTGATTGCAACGGAAGGAACAGCTTCAACGTTTACAAAAGAAGACATTCGCGTAAAAGTAGTAAATAAAATTCATCATGAAGATCACAATCTTTTAGATGTGATACGAAAAGGTGAAGCGCAGCTTGTCATCAACACGCTAACAAAAGGAAAACAGCCTGCGCGTGACGGATTTAAAATTCGCCGTGAAGCAGTTGAAAATGGTGTACCTTGCTTAACATCACTTGATACAGCAGAAGCGATTTTACGAGTGCTTGAAACGATCAGCTTCCATACAACACCAATGAAAAAAGTTCGTCCAACTAAAGAGGTGACAACCGTATGATCAAACATGAAATGATGCAAGTCGTCAGTCAGCGACCGTTAACACACAATGTATATGAATTAACCCTTCAAGGCGAGCTTGTTCGTTTCATGAATGAGCCGGGGCAGTTTGTGCATATCCGCGTCAACAACGACTACTTGCCGCTGCTTCGCAGACCAATCAGTATTGCAGAAATTGACCAAACGCACGAACAATTTACGATGATTTACCGTGCAGAAGGGGCGGGAACATCGCTGCTTGCCGAAAAACAAGCCGGACAGTCGATCGACGTGTTAGGTCCGCTTGGCCACGGTTTTCCATTGGAAGCGATAGAGTCAGGTCAAACGGCTTTATTAGTAGGGGGAGGCATTGGAGTGCCTCCGCTCTATGAGCTTTCAAAAAGACTTCGTGAAAAAGGCGTGCAGGTTATTCACGTCTTAGGCTTTCAATCAAAAGCAGACGTATTTTACGAGCGAGAGTTTTTAGCTTTAGGAGAAACATATATTGCAACGGTAGACGGCTCTTACGGAACAAAAGGTTTTGTCACAACGGTGATTGACGAGCAGCAGTTTTCATATGACGTTATGTTTTCATGCGGTCCAACTCCGATGTTAAAAGCACTAGAAAATAATTATACAAACAAGCCGCTTTACATTTCTTTAGAAGAAAGAATGGGTTGTGGAATCGGTGCTTGTTTTGCATGTGTATGCAGAGAAAGTGAAGATTCTACGGCGTATAAAAAAATCTGCAGCGACGGTCCCGTCTTTCAAGCAGGGGAGGTGCTTCTATGAGTATGCTAAAAACGACATTGCCAGGATTAGATTTGAAAAATCCAATTATGCCCGCATCCGGCTGTTTTGGATTTGGGCGTGAGTATGCTCAATTTTATTCACTTGATGCACTTGGAGCCATTATGATTAAAGCGACGACTGCGGACACTCGTTTTGGCAATCCAACTCCTCGCGTAGCGGAAACATCTGCAGGAATGTTAAATGCGATTGGATTACAAAATCCTGGGTTAGAAAAAGTAATGAACGAAGAGCTCGTTTGGCTTCAGCAATATGACGTGCCGATTATCGCGAACGTAGCCGGTGCTTCAATTGAAGAATATGTGCACGTGGCAAAAGAAATTTCAACCGTATCAAATGTAAAAGCACTTGAATTGAATATTTCATGTCCTAACGTAAAAGAAGGCGGAATTGCGTTTGGCGTAGATCCTGTCATTGCTGCTCGTTTAACGAAAGCAGTAAAAGATGTTTCAAATGTTCCAGTTTATGTTAAACTATCACCAAACGTATCCAATATTGTAGACATGGCAATGGCTGTTGAAGAAGCCGGTGCGGATGGCTTAACGATGATCAATACGCTTCTCGGGATGCGTCTGGATTTGAAAACAGCTCAGCCGGTTTTAGCGAACGGCACAGGCGGACTGTCAGGCCCATCTATTAAACCGGTAGCGATTCGAATGGTATATGAAGTGAGTCAAAAAGTGAACATTCCAATTATCGGTATGGGCGGAGTGACAACTGCTGAAGATGCACTCGAGTTCCTATATGCAGGTGCAAGTGCAGTGGCGGTTGGTACAGCAAACTTTGTTGACCCGTATGTATGTCCAACCATCATTGACGAACTGCCAAGGCTATTAACATCATTAGGATACGAGCATGTTTCAGAATGTATTGGAAGGAGCTGGAAAAAGCGTGAAGCAACCGTTAATCATTGCTCTTGATTTTTCATCAATTAACGATGTACAGCAGTTTTTAATGCCTTTTCAACAAGAGTCATTGTTTGTGAAAGTAGGCATGGAACTGTTTTATAAAGAAGGGTTATCCATTATTTCTGCATTAAAAGAGCAAAACCACCAAATCTTTTTAGACTTAAAGCTTCATGATATTCCCAATACAGTAAAGCAAGGGATGAAGTCTTTAGCTTCTCTTGAAGTGGATTTGGTTAACGTTCACGCAGCGGGCGGAATGAACATGATGCAAGCAGCCGTTGAAGGACTTGACTTAGGAACCGCTGCCGGCAAAAAGCGCCCGGATTGTATTGCGGTTACTCAGCTAACGAGTACATCTGATGAAATGCTAAAAGAGCAGCAGCTCATTACACATTCGATGCAAGAAGTGGTTACGCATTATGCAGCGCTTGCTAAAAAAAGCGGACTTGACGGCGTTGTATGTTCTACTCATGAAGTCCCTTCGATTCGAAAAGCAGCAGGAGAGGACTTTTTGACCGTAACGCCGGGTATTCGTATGGGCACAGATTCAGTAGATGACCAAGTCCGTGTGGCAACACCTCAGCTAGCGAGAGAATATGGCTCAAGTGCCATTGTCGTTGGACGTTCTATTACTAAAGCAAAAGACCCGCTTAAAGCATATTATGAGATGTTACAGCAGTGGAAAGGGGAGCGTATTACGCGATGACAAAACTACGAAAAGAAATTGCAAAACAATTAATTGATATTGAGGCAGTAAGCCTTCAACCAAACGAGCCGTTTACGTGGGCCTCTGGAATTAAGTCACCTATTTATTGTGACAACCGTCTAACGCTTAGCTACCCGAAAGTGCGAAAAGAAATTGCAAAAGGTCTGCAGCATTTAATTAAAACGTATTTTGCCAATGCAGAAGTGATTGCCGGTACCGCTACAGCTGGTATCCCTCATGCAGCATGGGTAAGTGAAGCGCTAGAGCTTCCAATGTGCTATGTGCGAAGCAAAGCAAAAGAACATGGCCAAGGAAATCAAATCGAAGGAAAAGTAACAAAAGGTCAAAAAGTAGTTGTGATTGAAGATTTGATTTCAACTGGAGGAAGTGTGTTTACCGCAGTCGATGCATTAAAAGCGCAGGGGTGTGAAGTGCTTGGAGTTGTGTCTATCTTTACATATGAGCTGGAAAAAGCGCGTCAGCTGTTTAAAGAAAAAGAACTTCAGGTTTATTCGCTAACAGACTACTCTACGCTAGTAGAAGCGGCAAACGAAGCGGGATACATTGAAGAAGAAGCGATGGACAAGCTATTTAAATGGCGTGAAAACCCTTCAGACCCTTCATGGATGAACTAAACTAGGTCTATAATAAAAACCCCCTTTCTATATAGAAAGGGGGTTTTTATTATGACTGACGCAGCTTCAGTACAAGTTCTTCGCTAGGCGTTACGTACACCGTTTGCTGGTTATCGTACGTCACAAAACCAGGCTTGGCACCGCTTGGTTTTTTTACGTGGCGAATTTTTGTATAGTCCACGGGTACCGAACTTGAATTTTTAGCTTTACTAAAGTAAGCAGCAAGATGAGCCGCTTCTAAAATTGTTTCTTCTGAAGGCTCTTGGCTGCGGATAACAACGTGAGAACCCGGTATATCTTTCGTATGAAACCAAACGTCATCACGAGCAGCAAGGCGATTTGTTAAATACTCATTTTGCTTATTGTTTTTTCCAACTAAAATCGTCGTGCCGTCGCTTGAAACGTATTGTTCAAGTGTAGGCGTAGTGTTTTTTTGTTTTTTCGCTTGTTTTTGCTGACGGTTGCGCAAATATCCTTCTTCCACAAGCTCTTCACGAATCTCTGCAATGTCTTTGTGAGTAGCAGTATCCATTTGCTGAATAAGTGATTCAAAATACTGTACTTCTTCGTTTGCTTTTTCAATTTGTTCGATTACAATCGAAACGGAATTTTTCGCTTTTTGATACTTTGTGAAATAGCTTTGAGCATTTTGAGACGGTGATTTTTGCGGATCTAATGAAATCGTAAGTGTACCGCTATTTTCATCATAATAATTAATAACATCCACTTTCGCATCTCCTTTTTTGACAAGGTGTAAATTTGCGGTAAGGAGTTCACCGGCTAGCTGGTAATCAGATGCTTTTTCTGCATTTTGCAGCGTTTGCTCAAGTTTTTTTATTTTTTTCTCATTTTTCTTTTTCTCGGTAGAAATAAACTGTACTAAATCATGCGCTTGCTGCTTTACACGATCTCGCTCTGCTTTCCCGTAGTAATAGCGGTCAAGAAGCTCGCTGATGGTTGCATACGTTTTTTTCGTACCCTCTAAATGCGTTAATTCCAGTAAATAAAAGTAGTCTTTTTGATTAACGGTTGTCAGAGTCGGTGTAAACTGACCTTCTTTGATCAGCGTCATCGTTTCGACGAATGATTTTGGAAGGGTAGAACGATTTGCTAAGCCAGAGCGAAACACCACTTCATTTGCAATTAAAGGAGAAAGCCCCGAGAAGGTTTGCACTAGCTGGGTGGCTAACTTTCCGCTATTAAAATCAATTTTTTTAGCCACGGTTTCTTCATCGGCTTCAAATGGATGAAGCTTATCTTGACTAGGAGGCAGTACGTAAGGTGCTCCGGGTAGAAGCGTACGGTGCCTGTTCAAGGCCATTGGAACGTGTTTAATGCTGTCGATAATCGTTTGTTTTTCTTTATCTACAAGCACAACATTACTATGTCTTCCCATGATTTCAATAATAAGCTGCTTGTACGTCACGTCGCCAATTTCATTTCGTCCTTTTGTTTCAATGACTAAAATGCGGTCCAATCCAAGCTGATACACTTGTTCAATAATGCTGCCTTCTAAATGTTTGCGAAGAAGCATACAAAACATAGGAGGCTCAGATGGATTTTCATAGGGCTCATTTGTAAAATGAACGCGTGAATAGTTAGGGTGAGCTGAGATTAAAAGTTTGCGGTTTTCACCTTTAGCGCGTACTTGTAAAATCAACTCGTTTGGAAACGGCTGATATATTTTTGAAATTCGTCCTGAAACCAAGGTCTCAGATAATTCTTGTAAAATGCCATATGTAAAAATACCATCAAATGACATAGTGCTCACATCCTTAAGTAATTGAAAATTGTCCTATAGAAAAGTATAGCATTTTTTAGGACGAGTCTGAATAAGCATACGATATAAGATTGTAACAATCTAATAGGTGCATTTACAAATAAAAGGGTGTGAAAAGATGCAATGAAATGGTATGAATTAGGTGAAAAAGCAATAGTAGAAGTAACAAAAACAGACAGACAGCATGGTCTTACACACAAAGAAGTAAAAGCACGTCAGCAGCAGCAAGGATTTAATGAATTGACTGAAGGAGAGAAAAAACCGGCCATTCTTGTGTTTCTAGAGCAGTTTAAAGATTTTATGGTACTGGTTTTACTAGCTGCCACGCTTATTTCAGGGCTTTTAGGCGAATACATCGATGCGGTTGCTATTATTGCCATTGTAGTAATTAATGGATTTCTAGGTTTTTTTCAAGAAAGAAAAGCCGAGAAATCTCTTCATGCATTAAAAGAGCTTTCTGCTCCTCAAGTAGCAGCTATGCGTGAAGGAAAATGGGTTAAGTTACCATCTAAAGAGCTGGTAGTAGGAGACGTTGTAAAGTTTTCGAGCGGAGACCGTATCGGGGCTGACCTTCGAATTATGGAAGCCAAAAGTCTAGAAATTGAAGAATCAGCGCTTACGGGAGAGTCTTTGCCTGTTGCCAAGCAAATAAAAGCTTTGCCAGGAGATGAAGTGCCGCTTGGAGATCAGGACAATATGGCGTTTATGGGTACGCTTGTGACGCGAGGAAGCGGAACAGGTATCGTTGTAGGGACTGGAATGAAAACAGCGATGGGACAAATTGCTGATTTGCTTCAAAATGCTGAAGCCATGATTACTCCTCTTCAACGGAAGTTAGAGCAATTAGGTAAAATTTTAATCGTTGTAGCTCTTGCACTTACTGTATTAGTTGTCGGGATTGGTGTGCTGCAAGGTCATGATTTATACAGTATGTTCTTAGCGGGAGTTTCCTTAGCTGTTGCTGCCATACCCGAAGGTCTTCCTGCCATCGTAACCGTGGCGCTATCTCTTGGTGTACAGCGCATGATTAAGCAAAGATCCATTGTACGCAAACTTCCTGCTGTTGAAACACTAGGATGCGCATCAGTCATTTGCTCAGACAAAACGGGCACATTAACGCAAAATAAAATGACGGTTACTCACCTCTGGTCAGGAGGAATGACGTGGAGGGTATCAGGGACAGGGTATGAACCTACGGGCGTATTTTCGCGAGAGGAAAGAGAAGTTGATACACGGAGTGAAAAATCGCTTCAGCAGCTTTTGGTGTTTGGTCTGCTTTGCAATCAAACGTCCATTTCGAGAAAAGATAAAGAATATGTCATCGACGGGGATCCTACTGAAGCGGCTTTGCTTGTGGCCGCGATGAAAGCGGGGCTGACAAAAGAAAACATTCAAAAGCAGTTTACGATTATTGAAGAGTTTCCATTTGATTCAACGCGCAAAATGATGAGTGTAGTCATTGAAGACGCATCTCATAAGCGCTATGTCATAACAAAAGGTGCTCCTGATGTGCTGCTTGTAAACAGCAAAAATATTTTGTGGGAAAGCAGACAACAAACGCTGTCGGTAACGGTTCATAATGAAGTAAAAGGAGCAATCGATCAGTTAGCTAGCCAAGCGCTTCGAACCATTGCGATTGCTTATCGGCCGTTAGGAGACCATGAGAGCGTTCATACAGAGAACGAAGCGGAAAAAGACCTTACTTTCCTCGGGCTTCAAGGAATGATTGATCCGCCAAGACCAGAAGTCAAGCAAGCGGTCAAAGAATGCCGAGACGCAGGAATCAAAACCGTTATGATTACAGGTGACCACGTCATTACAGCACAGGCGATTGCAAAACAGTTAGGCATTTTACCGAAAAACGGTCAAGTCTTGGAAGGAACGGATTTATCCAAAATGACGCAGGAAGAGCTAGAAGAAGTAGTGGATGATGTTTACGTATATGCCAGGGTATCGCCTGAACATAAACTTAAAATTGTTAAAGCTCTTCAAGCAAAAGATCATATTGTAGCTATGACGGGCGACGGCGTAAATGATGCACCGGCTATTAAAGCAGCAGATATAGGCATCGCGATGGGCATCACCGGGACAGACGTAGCAAAAGAAGCGTCTTCACTCGTTTTGCTTGATGATAATTTTGCTACTATTAAATCAGCGATCAAAGAAGGACGAAACATCTATGAAAATATTCGAAAGTTTATTCGTTACTTGCTTGCATCAAATGTAGGAGAAATCTTAGTTATGCTCTTTGCGATGATTTTAGCACTTCCGCTTCCGCTAGTGCCAATTCAAATACTATGGGTAAACTTAGTAACAGACGGTTTGCCTGCGATGGCTCTTGGCTTAGACCAGCCGGAGGACAACGTGATGAAGCGCCATCCAAGGCATCCGCGCGAAGGTATTTTTGCAAGAGGATTAGGGTGGAAAGTAGTCAGCCGCGGATTTTTAATTGGAGCTGCTACACTTGCTGCATTCATGATTGTCTACGACAATGACCCAGATCGTCTGCAGTATGCTCAGACGATTGCATTTGCCACGCTTGTTATGGCACAGCTTATTCACGTATTTGACTGCCGAAGTGAAAAATCAATCTTTGATCGCAATCCATTTCAGAACTTATATCTTGTAGGAGCCGTTATTTCATCTATTATCCTTATGCTGGTGGCTATCTACTATCCGCCCCTGCAGCCTATTTTCCATACAATGGCCATTGCACCGCGGGAATGGCTCGTTATTTTAGGACTTGCAAGTCTTCCAACTTTTTTACTTGCCGGTTCACTTTTAACAAGAAAACCTTCATAAATTGTGCTATACTTTAATACAGGCTGTCCTAAATGAGAAAACTCATGAAGGCAGCCTTTACAGGTTGAATAAAGAAGAGAGATTTCTTTTTTTTGCTAACACTTTCTTTTATGATACTTTTTATGTAAGATGTACATAGTGGATGTGATGATAATGATAAAAAGTATGACTGGTTTTGGCCGCGGAAAAGCGGAAGTGGAAAATCGATCAGTAACAGTCGAAATGAAGTCTGTTAATCATCGTTTTTGTGAAATTGTTATTCGTATGCCAAGACAATTAATTGAAATTGAAGATAAAATAAAAAAAATCGTTCAAACATACATAAAACGTGGTAGAGTAGAAGTATTTGTTACTATTTCAGGTGAAGAAATGGCAAAAAAGAAACTGCAGACGGATTGGCAGCTGCTTGATGAATACATGCATGCGTTGCAGCAAGTAAAAGAAAAGCATGGGCTGTCACAATCTGTTCAAATTCAAGACATTTTACACATGCCTGAAGTGATGACAACTTATGAAGAAGAAGCTGATCAGACGAGTATTCATGGTGCAATCTTTGAAGCCGTTGAAGCTGCTGTGCATCAGTTAGTGGATATGCGGAAACGAGAGGGATCAGAGCTGTATCACGATTTAATGGGGTACTTACAGGACATTCAAGACATTCGCGAAAAAATTACACAGCTTGCTCCTGAAGTTGCTGAACAATATCGCGAGCGTATTAAAAGAAAGCTGAGCGACTATTTAGAAGGTACTTTCGATGAGCAGCGAGTGCTGACTGAAGTAGCTATTTTTGCTGAAAAAGCAGATATTAGCGAAGAACTTACGCGAATTCAAAGTCATGTTTCACAATTTATTCAAGCATTAAATACACCTGATTCAGTAGGACGCAAGCTGGATTTTCTTGTTCAAGAGCTGAATCGTGAAATGAATACAATCGGTGCGAAGGCAAACAATGGTACTATTGCTCAGTATGTTATTAGTATGAAAGCACAATTAGAACGCATAAAAGAGCAGGTTCAAAATATTGAATAGCCTTCGTGTAAGATAAAGATTATATTGGTATAGCAGGAGGCTTCTTATGAGCGGTAAATTAGTGAACGTTGGATTTGGAAATTTTATTTCTTCTAATCGTATAATCTCTGTCGTTCATCCTGAATCAGCTCCAATCAAACGCATTATTCAAGATGCAAAAGATCGAGGCTCTTTAATAGATGCAACGCAAGGACGTAAAACACGATCTGTTATTGTTATGGATAGCGATCATGTTATTTTAGCTCCTGTACAGCCAGAAACTGTGTCACAGCGACTTATAAACAAAGAAGAATTATTAGAAGGGTAGGTCACTTGAACCGATGATTGAAAGAGGTTTATTAATTGTTCTTTCCGGACCATCAGGTGTTGGAAAAGGAACGGTACGAAAAGCATTGTTTGAGCAAGAAGACATTAAATTGCAGTATTCTATCTCTGCAACAACAAGAAAGCCCCGCGAAGGTGAAGTAGACGGCGTTGACTATTTCTTCAAACCACGCGAAGAGTTTGAGCGCATGATTGAAAACAAGAAATTATTAGAGTGGGCTGAATACGTAGGTAACTACTACGGTACCCCGGTTGATTATGTAGAACAAACGTTATCTGAAGGAAAAGACGTATTTCTAGAAATTGAAGTGCAAGGTGCTCTTCAAGTGAAAGAAGCATTTCCAGAAGGTTTGTTCATCTTCTTGGCACCGCCGAGTTTATCAGAGCTTAAAAGTCGTATCGTAAACCGCGGTACTGAAACAGAAGATTTAATCAATAACCGTATGCGCGTGGCAAAAGAAGAAATTGAACTTATGGACGCCTACGATTATGTTGTAGAAAATGACAAAGTAGAAAATGCTTGTGCTCGCATCCGTGCTATCGTAACGGCTGAACACTGCCGTCGTGATCGTATTTCTGCGCGCTATAAAAGAATGCTGGAGGTAGAATAAACATGCTTTATCCATCAATTGATTCCCTAATGGAAAAATTAGATTCTAAGTACACGCTTGTGACAGTAGCTGCAAAACGTGCACGTCAATTACAGCTTCACAATGATACGCCGATTGAAAAGCCGGTTTCTTATAAGTTTGTAGGCTGTGCTTTAGAAGAAATTAATGCTGAACAATTAAGCTATAAGCAAGGTGTAGCAGAAGAAGATTCTAAACATCAGTAAGTGAAAAAATAACAACCTACTTTATAGGTTGTTATTTTTTTGATGCTTTTATCTGTGTTCAAGCAGGATAGTGAATGTCTCACTACAAAAATGGTATAATAATTGAATTGAAAAGCTTTAGATAGTTACCCGAGTAAACAAGCGGATGCTGGTTGAGCGGGATAAATAGATGGGGGCATAATGATGAAGGGAAAACGAATTTTATTATGTGTTAGCGGCGGAATCGCCGTATATAAAGCCGCAGCTTTAACAAGTAAATTAGTACAAGCGGGAGCGGAAGTTAAAGTAATGATGACTGCTTCAGCATGCGAGTTCGTAACGCCGCTTACGTTTCAAGCTCTGTCTCGAAACCCAGTTTATACAGATACGTTTGATGAAAAAGATCCATCTGTAATTGCACATATTGATTTAGCAGACTGGCCTGATTTAATTTTAGTAGCTCCTGCTACGGCAAATATGATAGGGAAAATAGCAAATGGTCTTGCAGATGATATGATTTCCACAACGCTGCTGGCTGCTACTGCACCTGTGTGGATTGCACCTGCAATGAATGTTCATATGTACGATCATCCAGCTGTTAAAAAAAATATGAGCACTCTTTCATCATTTGGTTACTCTTTTGTAGAACCTGGAGAAGGGTATTTGGCATGCGGTTATGTAGGAAAAGGTCGTCTTGAAGAGCCAGAAACAATTGTTTCACTAATCGGATCTTATTTTTCACAAGCATCACATACACAAAAGATCCTTGAAGGTGTGAATATATTGGTTACAGCAGGACCTACGGTAGAACGCATTGATCCCGTCCGATTTTTCACCAATCGCTCTACTGGGAAAATGGGCTATGCCCTTGCAGAACAAGCTGCTAAATTAGGCGCATCGGTAACACTTGTAACGGGACCGACGAATTTAGAGTATCCAAAAGGAGTGCAGGTTGTTCAAATTGAAAGTGCGCAGCAGATGCTTGAAGCTGTTATGCAGCGCTATCATGAAGCAGATGTTGTCATTAAATCAGCCGCAGTGGCAGATTACCGACCAAAGCATGTGTTTGATCAAAAGATGAAAAAGCAGCCTGGTGAAGCAGTACTAGAGCTAGAGAGAACAACAGATATTTTACGCACGCTTGGAGAGCGAAAAGAACACCAGCTTTTAGTCGGCTTTGCAGCAGAAACAGAACAAGTGGATGAATATGCACAAAAGAAACTTGCATCTAAAAACTTGGATATGATTGTAGCCAATAACGTGACGACAGAAGGAGCAGGTTTTGGGACGGACACAAATATTGTAACGCTCTATAAGCGAAGCGGAGAGTCTAAAGAACTTCCCATTCTTTCAAAACACGATGTAGCTACCGAGGTGTTAAAAGAAGTGAAGGAAATGTTAGAAGGGCTGAAAAAATGAGTGTAGCTAGTGTAATTGTGGACGTGGCTGCTAAGCAAACAGATCGAGCTTTTGACTACGCTATTCCCGATAAATGGAAAGGAATTATTGTTCCGGGTATGCGAGTTGTCGTTCCGTTTGGTCCTAGAAAAGTTCAAGGGTTTGTGGTGGCTCTTAAAGAAGAGGCTGAAGTTAAGCGTGTTAAACCAATCGCTGACCTGCTTGATTTAACGCCGGTTCTGACTCCCGAACTGTTAGAGATTGGGCACTGGCTAACCGAAAAAACGCTTTGTTTTATGATATCGGCTTTTCAAGTCATGCTGCCTGCGGCGATGAAAGCAAAATATGATAAAGAACTGTCACTCCTTTCAAAAGAGGCATACGAACAGCTTCATGAGCAAGTAAAGCCATTTTTTCAGTCAAGATCCTCGCTGAAGTGGAGTGAAGTAGAAAAAACAGCCGCTGCTCCTGCTTTTCACCGTGATATTCAAAAAGGTCTAATTGAAGTCGTCTACGTCGTGAAAAACAAAGGAAACAAAAAAACGGCAAAAGGCGTAAAACTGAATCAAAGCCTTGAAGAAATTCACCAGTTTATGAGCGAGTTAAATAAGCAGGCAGAAAAGCAAAAACAAGTGCTATCTTTTATGCTGAATCGAAATGAAGAAGTAGCCATAAAAGAAATAGCGGAAGATTTGCAGATTACCTCCGCTCCTATAAAAGCGCTGATTAACAAAGGACTCTTAGCGGAAACGGAAATTGAAATATACCGTGATCCTTATCAAGATCGATACTTTACACCATCAAAGCCATTTCAATTGACCGATGAACAAGCTGAGGCAATCGCACCGATTCTGCAGGACATCGAAGAAAATCTTCACGATGTGTTTTTAATGTACGGAGTAACCGGAAGCGGAAAAACAGAAGTGTATCTCCAATCAATTGATCAAGTGCTAAAAAAAGGGAAAGAAGCGATTATGCTTGTTCCGGAGATTTCACTTACCCCTCAGATGGTCAAGCGGTTTAAAGAGCGATTCGGCTCAAAAGTTGCTGTACTTCATAGCGGCTTGTCTACTGGGGAAAAATACGATGAATGGCGAAAAATTCAGCGAAAAGAAGTATCCGTTGTAGTAGGGGCCCGCTCTGCTGTATTTGCTCCATTTGAAAATTTGGGCCTTCTTATTATCGATGAAGAACATGAGACGAGTTATAAACAAGAAGAAAACCCCCGTTATCATGCAAGAGATGTAGCTATTTACCGAGGGCAGCATCATCAGTGTCCAGTCATTTTAGGAAGTGCAACACCAACGCTTGAGTCCTTTGCAAGAGCGCAAAAAGGTGTGTATAAGCTACTGACGTTAAAGCAAAGAATGAATAAGTCATCAATGCCTTCGGTGGATATCGTTGATATGAGAGAAGAGCTTCGCAGCGGCAACCGCTCTATGTTTTCAACTATGCTGTTTGAAAAGATGAAAGACCGTTTGGAAAAAGGGGAGCAAATCGTTTTATTTTTAAATAAAAGAGGTCATTCTTCTTTTGTTATGTGCAGAGACTGCGGTTACGTTCCGACATGTGAGCACTGTGAAATTTCACTAACGTATCACCGCTATCAAAATAAATTAAAATGCCATTATTGCGGACACGAAGAACATGTGCACACTGAGTGCCCAGAATGCCACAGCGAACATATCCGCTTTTTCGGGTCTGGTACACAAAAAGTGGAAGAAGAATTAACAAAAGTGCTGCCCGAGGCTAGAGTTGTTCGAATGGATGTTGATACGACAAGCCGAAAAGGCGCCCATGAAAAGCTCCTGAACAAGTTTGCAAGTGGAGAAGCGCAAATTTTACTAGGGACGCAGATGATTGCGAAAGGACTGGACTTTCCAAACGTCACGCTTGTAGGCGTTTTAACAGCAGATACGATGCTGAATTTACCTGACTTTCGTGCATCTGAAAAAACGTTTCAGCTTTTAACACAAGTAAGCGGAAGAGCAGGACGCCACAAACTTCCAGGAGAAGTAGTGATTCAAACGTACACGCCTGAACACTACAGTATTCAACTTGCGAGTCAGCATGATTACGATTCGTTTTATAAGCACGAGATGGAAATTCGTAAAATGCACAAATATCCCCCTTTCTTTTACTTGGCGCTTGTAACGGTATCTCATGAAAATATTGCAAAAGTGGTGTCTGTTACAGACAAAATTTCGCAGTATCTGCGTCAGAAACTTTCGCCGCAAACAACGATCTTAGGGCCAGTCGCATCTCCGATTGCTAAGATAAAAGATAGATATCGCTATCAATGCATGTTAAAATACAAGCTGGAACCAAGCCTGATTCCGCTGTTGAAATATATATTAGAACGTTATCAAGCGGAAATGCAGAAGGAAAATTTAACGATCACTATTGATTTGAATCCATACTCGATGATGTAACTAGTCGTCTTGATGGCGTTAAAGAAGAAGCTTTTTGGATATAAATAGAAAGAATAAAGGAGGTGCCTATTTGGCTAAGCTTAAGCTTGTTTACCATCCTAATGAAGTACTTGAACAAGAATGTGAAGTCGTTAAAAACTTTGATAATAAATTAGCGAAATTACTAAACGGCATGTATGATTTAATGCTTGAAGCAGACGGTGTGGGTCTAGCTGCTCCTCAAGTAGGAGTTCTGCAGCAAGTGGCAGTGGTAGACGTGGATGATCGACACGGTAAAATTGAGCTAATTAATCCGGTAATTATTGAGCAACGAGGCGAACAAATCGGTCCAGAAGGCTGCCTAAGTTTTCCGGGCCTTTTTGGTGACGTGGCTCGAGCTGATTATGTGAAAGTACGTGCGCAAAACCGTAAAGGAAAACCTTATTTTATAGAAGCAAAAGGTTTTTTAGCACGAGCAATTCAGCATGAAATTGATCATTTACACGGTGTATTGTTCACGGAAAAAGTGACAAAGTATTACGAAGAGGATGAACTAGAAGGGTAGGTTTTACACGATGAAAGTCGTATTTATGGGAACGCCGGATTTTTCAGTGCCGGTTTTACAAACATTACTTAAAGATGGATATGAAGTGGTCGCAGTGGTTACACAGCCGGACCGACCAAAAGGACGCAAGCGCGTATTAACACCTCCTCCTGTAAAAGTTGAGGCGTTAAAGCATGAAATACCTGTACTGCAGCCAGAAAAGATTCGTTTAGAAGAAGAATATCAGCAAGTGTTAGCGTATGAGCCTGACCTAATTGTAACAGCGGCTTTTGGTCAAATTTTACCAACCCCTATTTTAGAAGCGCCTAAATACGGCTGTATTAACGTGCATGCTTCTCTGTTACCTGAACTGCGCGGAGGCGCGCCGATTCATTATTCAATTCTACAAGGTAAGCCGAAAACTGGTGTTACAATTATGTATATGGTAGAAAAATTAGATGCAGGTGATATCTTAACACAGGTAGAAGTTCCGATTGAAGAACGTGATCACGTTGGCACACTTCATGATAAACTCAGCGCTGCTGGTGCAAAATTGCTTTCAGAAACCATTCCTTCTCTTGTAAAAGGTGAAATTACGCCGGTTAAACAAAACGATGACGAAGCGACATTTGCTTCTAACATTAAGCGTGAACAAGAGAAAATTGATTGGGCCCGTACAGGAGAAGAAATTTATAACCATATCCGCGGACTTCACCCTTGGCCCGTTGCTTATACAACAGCAGACGGTCAGGTCATGAAAATTTGGTGGGGAGAAAAAGTATCCGCATCAGGCAAACCGGGTACCGTTTTATCACTTGAAGAGGACGGATTTATAGTAGCAACTGGAAATGAAACAGCTATTAAAGTGACGGAACTTCAGCCGTCTGGAAAAAAACGTATGGATGCAGCGCAGTATTTACGAGGTACATCCGTTGAAGTCGGAACAGTATTAGGGGATGTCAATGAGTAAGTACAACGTTCGAGACATAGCTTTAGATATTTTACTAGCTATTGAAAAAAATCAGGCATTCAGCAATCTATTGTTAAATAACAGCATACAAAAACGGGGTATTCAAGGAAAAGATGCAGGACTGTTAACGGAAATTGTGTATGGAACGATTCAAAGACGTGATACGTTAGATTACGGGTTAGCGCCTTTCTTGAAAAATCCAAAAAAGCTTCAGCCTTGGGTGCGAGTGCTGCTTCGTTTATCACTTTACCAAATGGTATATTTAGACCGAGTGCCTGACCGGGCAATTCTTCATGAAGCAGTAGAAATTGCCAAAAAACGGGGTCACAAAGGAATTGCCTCAATGGTAAACGGCGTTTTACGAAATATTCAGCGCAGCGGCACGCCTTCTTTAGAGGAAATACAAAATCCTGTGGAGCGGTTGGCAATTGAAACGAGTCATCCATTGTGGCTTGTAAAACGCTGGGTGGAACAATATGGATTGGACAAAACACGCGGAATCTGTTTAGCTAATTTAATGGCCCCTAAACAAACAATCCGAGTAAACAGTGCACGCTTTACGCAAAATGAAGTAAAAGAAGCGCTAGAAAAAGAAGGTATTGTTGTAGAACCAGGCCATTTTGTAGAAGAAGCGCTAGAAGTTCAAAAAGGAAATGCAGCTCATACACAAGCATTTCGTGAAGGAATGTTTACCGTTCAAGATGAAAGCTCTATGTTAGTGGCTCATGCGCTCGGTGCAGAGACAGAAGAGCTAATTTTAGATAGCTGTGCTGCACCGGGAGGAAAATCAACTCATATTGCAGAGCAGCTTAGAAACAGTGGTAAAGTTATTTCCTTGGACATTCATGACCATAAAGTAAAGCTGATTGCCCAGCAGGCAGAGCGTCTGCATCTTACCAATATTGAGCCGACGGTTCAAGACAGCCGCAAAGCAGGCGAACAGTTTGATAAAGAAATGTTTGACCGCATCTTAGTAGATGCTCCGTGCTCAGGTTTTGGTGTAATGAGACGTAAACCTGATTTGAAATATACAAAAACTGAGCAAGATGTAAAGCAGCTGGCGAGTATTCAACAAGATATTTTAAATGCGGTTGCGCCTTTATTAAAAAAAGGTGGGACCCTTGTATATAGTACATGTACAATTGACCGGGATGAAAATGGGGATGTTGTAGCAGCATTTTTAGCAGATCATGCTGATTTTCAAAAAGATGAAACACTCGCTGCACGCATGCCGCAAAAGCTTAAACAAAACGTAAAACATGGTGAAATTCAATTGCTGCCAGATGCACAAAGCGATGGGTTTTATATTGCATGTTTACAGAAGAAGGTGTAAAAATGGAAGAAGTAGCTAAAAGAAAAGCAAAAGCAGAAGAAAAAGCGCAAAAACCATCTATTTATTCATTAGAAATGCACGACCTAGAAAATTGGTTAGTGGAACACGGAGATAAGAAGTTCCGTGCTAAACAAATTTTTGACTGGTTATATATTAAACGCGTAACGGACTTTGACGATATGTCAAACTTATCTAAAGGATTACGTGAACAATTAAAAGACAAATTTGCATTAACGACATTAAAAACAGTTGTTCAGCAAACGTCTGGGGACGGCACGATGAAGTTTTTATTCGAACTCCATGACGGTTATACGATTGAAACGGTGCTTATGCGTCATGAATACGGAAATTCTGTCTGTGTAACAACTCAAGTTGGCTGTCGCATCGGCTGTACATTCTGTGCGTCTACTCTTGGAGGTTTAAAGCGTAACTTAGAAGCTGGAGAAATCGTAGCGCAAGTAGTAAAAGTACAAAAAGCGCTAGATGAACAAGGAGAACGCGTGAGCTCTGTCGTAATTATGGGTATTGGGGAGCCATTTGATAACTATGATGAAATGATGCGCTTCTTAAAAACAATTAACAGTGATGATGGATTAAATATTGGTGCACGTCATATCACAGTATCGACAAGTGGAATCATTCCGAAAATCTATAAGTTTGCTGATGAAAAAATGCAAATCAATTTTGCGATTTCACTTCACGCTCCAAACAATGACATCCGCTCACGCTTAATGCCGATTAACCGTGCGTACAAACTTCCTGATTTGATGGAAGCCATTAAATATTATACGGATAAAACGGGAAGACGTATTAGCTTTGAGTATGGTCTATTCGGAGGCGTAAACGATCAAGTAGAGCATGCGGAGGAATTAGCGGATTTAATTAAAGACGTGAAATGCCACGTGAACTTGATTCCGGTAAACTATGTGCCTGAGCGTGATTATGTTCGTACACCGCGTGAACAGATTTTTGCATTTGAACGTACGCTTAAAAAGCGTGGCGTTAACGTGACTATTCGACGTGAGCAAGGTCATGATATCGATGCAGCTTGTGGCCAATTACGTGCGAAGGAGCGTAAAGAAGAGACGAGGTGATTGTATGGCAACTGTCTTCATGACAGACCGAGGGAGAGTTAGACAACACAATGAAGATAACGGAGGGGTATTTTTGAACCAACACAATCAGCTGCTTGCAATTGTGGCTGATGGTATGGGAGGTCATCGAGCTGGCGACGTCGCCAGTGAGATGGCGGTTCAAAAATTGCAAACAGCGTGGGAAGAAGCGGACAAAGTAACGTCTCCTGATGAGGCGACGCAGTGGATTCGTACGCATGTTTCGCAAATTAATCAAGATATTTATCAGTATGCTCAGGAGCATGAAGAGTGTAAAGGGATGGGTACAACAGTTGTACTTGCTTTATGCGCCGATACGTTTTGTGCGATTGGTAATATAGGAGACAGCAGATGCTATATTTCCAATGAATATGGATTTCAACAAGTAACAGAAGATCATTCTCTTGTGAATGAACTCGTAAAAAATGGTCAAATCACAAAAGAAGATGCTGAGCATCATCCACGAAAAAATATCTTATTGCGAGCACTAGGTACCGAAGAAAATGTTAGTTTAGATGTAAAAACAATTGAAGTGGAAAAAGAAGATCGATTATTATTATGTTCAGATGGACTGACAAATAAGGTAACGGAACAAAAGCTGAACGAAACGTTATCAACAAGTTCATCACTTCACGAAAAGGGTACGAGCCTGATTCAATTAGCAAATGAGCTTGGTGGAGAAGACAATATTACACTTGCAATTGTGGACTTTACATCTGAAAGTGGGTGAGAGTGTTGCTAATAGGTAGACGGCTAAACGACCGTTATAAGGTATTGCAAGTAATTGGTGGAGGCGGAATGGCAAACGTCTATTTAGGTCGCGACATGATTTTGGATCGTGATGTGGCAATTAAAGTGCTTCGTTTAGACTTTGCAAGTGACGATGCGTTTATAAAGCGTTTCCATCGAGAAGCACAATCTGCTACGAGTATTGCTCATCCTAATATTGTCAGTATTTATGATGTTGGAGAAGAAGAAGATATTTACTATATCATCATGGAATATGTACCGGGTATGACATTAAAGCAATACATTCTGCAAGAATCACCACTATCTCTTGATAAAGCCATACATATTATGACGCAGATTACATCAGCTATTGCCCATGCTCATCAGTACGGAATTATTCACCGGGATATTAAGCCTCAAAATATTTTAATTGATCATGATGATACCATTAAAGTTACTGACTTCGGCATTGCCGTAGCACTAAGTTCTACAACCATTACGCATACTAATTCTGTTTTGGGCTCTGTTCATTATTTATCTCCTGAACAGGCAAGGGGAGGGCTTGCGAATAAGCGTTCTGATATTTATTCGCTTGGCATCGTCCTATTTGAATTGCTAACGGGTCGAGTCCCTTTTTCTGGGGAATCGGCTGTGTCAATTGCATTAAAACATTTACAGACAGAAACACCTTCTCCTAAAAGATGGAATCCATCTATCCCTCAAAGCGTGGAGAATGTTGTATTAAAAGCAACAACTAAAGATCCATTTTACCGATACAGTTCCGTCGAAGAACTCGAAGCGGATTTACAGTCTGCTGTTCATCCAAATCGTTATAATGAACAAAGGTTTACGGTGCCTGATGATGAAGAAGTGACAAAAGCCATTCCAGTTATTAAGGAGGATTTTGTTGAATCCGAAGAAACGCACGTGCCTGTGAGAAAACCGCCTCACTTAGAGCGCGAAGAACAAGAGGAAGAAGAGTTAAAGCCGAAGAAAAAAAAGAAGAAAAAGAAAAAAGGCAAAAGCAAGCTGATTGTAACGCTTGTTTTAATTTTTTTGCTGCTGGCAGCTGCTAGCGTAGCCGCCGTTACATTTATTCCGGCTTTGTTACTGCCAAAAGACGTAAAGGTTCCTGATTTACATAATCAAGATTATGAATCAGCAGTAACCGATTTAGTTTCTTTAGGCTTTAAAGTGAAGAATCCTAAAGATATATCTGATAATGAGGTGGCAGAAGGCGACGTGGTTAAAACGATGCCAGAAGCGGGAGATGTTATCAAAGAAGGATCTAATGTCATTATTTATCGAAGTACAGGAAAGAAAAAAGAAGCATTTAACCGGTACATTGGAAGAAGCTTTACGGAAGTAAAAAGTCTGTTAGAAAAGCAGAATTATAAAGATATCCAATCCATCGAAGTTGAAAGCACAGAACCAAAAGGCAATATTACAGATCAGACGCCTAAAGAAACCGAACAAGTCGTGCCGGAGGATACAACGGTTACGCTATGGGTAAGTAAGGGGCCGCCGAAGATTACATTAAAGGATTTCTCGGGCTGGACGGAAAAAAGCGTAAAAGATTATGCATCAGATGAAGATATTGAAGTGGATGTAAAAACAGCGTATTCCGACACTGTTGAAAAAGGTCTTGTGATGTCTCAAAAGCCTGCAGCGGAGCAGAGTATCGAGCAAGGTGATAAGCTCACCATTACAGTCTCAATGGGCAAGGAGCCAAAAGCTCCTCAAACGGTGTCAGTGGACGTGACTATTCCGTATAAAGAAGAGACTGGCACCGAAGCAAGCACGGAACAAGGCGACGCAACGGAAACAGGCGATGCCACCGGAACAGAAGAGGAAAAGCCAAAGCCGCAAAAAGTACAAATTTATATCGAAGATGCAGATAACGATATGTCCGTTCCTGCTAAAGAACTAACGATTACTGAAACAACAAAAGAATCGTTCGATGTTTTAGTTGATGAAAATGAAAAAGCGTCTTATAAAATTGTCCGAGACGGGGAAGTTATTGAAGAAAAAGACGTTGAATATCCAGAGTGATAGGAGTGAGGTTATGCCAGAAGGAAGAATTATTAAATCCCTTAGCGGATTTTATTATGTTCTTCATGACGGACAAGTAACGCAATGTCGAGGACGAGGTGTTTTTCGTAAAAAGAAAGTAACGCCTTTAGTCGGTGACAATGTAGTATTTCAGGCAGAAAATAAGCTTGAAGGATATATACTTGAAATTAAAGAACGTAAAAATGAATTAGTTCGTCCCCCAATTTCAAATGTTGATCAGGCGCTGCTTGTTTTTTCAGCGATTGAACCTGATTTTAGCACGATGCTTCTTGACCGATTTTTAGTGTTAGTGGAGTCTAATCATATTGAACCTATTATTTGTATTTCAAAAGTAGATCTTTTATCACAGCAGCAAAAGCAAGAAATCGAGCAATATGCCGAAGAATATCGTAAAATAGGATATGAGGTCATTTTAACGTCGACAGTCACAGAAAAAGGCATGGAACAAATTCAGCCGTTATTTGAAGATCGCGTAACGGTTATTGCCGGACAGTCAGGTGTAGGTAAATCTTCACTGTTAAATACACTTAAACCAGAGCTTGAGTTAAAGACAAATGATATTTCAATGTCACTTGGAAGAGGAAAGCATACAACACGTCATGTAGAACTGATTTCGTTTGGTGAAGGTTTAGTAGCCGATACGCCAGGTTTTAGCTCACTGGAATTTTTAACGTTAGAAGTAGAAGAGTTAACCCATTGTTTTCCTGAAATGTCGCGTTTGAGTGAACAGTGTAAATTTCGAGGTTGTTTGCATGTGAAAGAACCAAAATGTGCGGTGAAAGAAGCATACGAACAAAAAGAAATTCCGAGTTATCGCTACGAACATTACTTGCAATTTATTGAGGAAATTAAGCAAAGAAAGCCGAGGTATTAAAAATGACAAAAATCGCACCTTCCATTTTATCTGCCAATTTTTCAAAGCTTGCTGAAGAAATTCGTGAAGTTGAAGCAGGTGGAGCAGACTACATCCATATCGACGTTATGGATGGCCATTTTGTTCCTAATATTACAATTGGACCGCTTATCGTTGAGGCTGTACGCCCTGTCACAACACTGCCATTAGATGTGCATTTAATGATTGAAAACCCAGATCAATACGTTCCAATGTTTGCAAAGGCAGGTGCTGATATTTTAACGGTACATGCTGAAGCGTGTACTCATTTGCACCGCACCATTCAATTAATCAAAGAGCACGGCATGAAAGCAGGCGTTGCTTTAAATCCTGCAACGCCAATTGACGTGGTAAAGCATATCTTAGAAGATATCGATCTTATTTTATTAATGACGGTGAACCCAGGCTTTGGAGGGCAAAACTTCATTCCAAATGTACTGCCGAAAATTGAGCAAATCTCTCAGCTTATTGAAATTCGTCACCTTTCTATTGAAGTAGAGGTTGATGGAGGAATTAATGAAGAAACAGCAAGAAAATGTGTGGAAGCAGGAGCAAATGTCTTAGTGGCTGGCTCAGCTATTTATAACCAAGAAGACCGAGCTGGCGCAATTAGTCAAATTCGCACAACTGTTCAAGCGTAAGTAATAAAAGCTGCTGTGTACAACGAGTAGAACTTGTACACAGCAGCTTTTTCTCTTAGGATAAAGAAAACATATTTATTTCGTTCATTTTTTAATAGAAAAGGAGCATATACATAATGAAAATTCATATTCTAGCAGGGGGACCGGATGAACATATGCCGCCCCTGCACCAGTCAAACGATGTAAAGTGGGTAGGAGTAGACCGCGGCGTATTCCTTCTTCTTCAGCAAGACATTTTGCCGGTAAAAGCATTTGGAGATTTTGATTCCATTACAAAGGCACAGCTTAAGCTAGTGAGAGAAGCATTACAAGATGTTGAATTGTATCCTGCAGAAAAAGATGCAACGGATTTGGAACTTGCTTTTGAGTGGGCAATAGGGCAAAAACCGGAAAGTATTTGTATCTTTGGAGCAACAGGTGGAAGGCTTGACCACATGTTTGGAAGCATTCAGCTCCTGTATAAAGGGTTAAAAGAGAAAGCGAATGTAAAAATGATTGACAATCAAAATATCATTCAATTGTTTGAACCAGGCACTTATCATGTTGATCGTTTAAAGGAGTTTCACTATATTTCATTCGTTCCTTTTGCAGGCGGTGTAAAAGAGCTTACGCTAGAAGGTTTCAAATACCCGCTCAATAAGCATGAAGTAGAACTCGGCTCAACTTTATGTATTAGCAATGAACTTATTCAACAAAGAGGTACTTTTTCATTTACAAAAGGCATATTAATGATGGTAAGAAGCAATGATAAACGTTGCTTGTGATGAAGCATGGAAAATGAGAGCAGGACATAGGGCTTTCTTTAAAAGGAGATAAAGTGTGGAGACGGTTAGGAGGGACAGTATGAAATTCTATACAATCAAACTTCCAAAGTTTTTAGGTGGCATCGTAAAGGTCATGCTTAATTCGTTCAAAAAAGATTAACAACGCCGGAATAATAAAAGAAGCACCATAAAATATGGTGCTTTTTCATTATAAAGATTAAACGCGTTGAACTTTACCAGACTTAAGGGCTCTAGCTGAAACGTACACACGTTTTGGTTTACCGTTCACTAAGATACGTACTTTTTGAACGTTAGCACCCCATTTACGCTTAGTAGCGTTCATTGCGTGAGAACGTGCGTTACCTGAACGAGCTTTTCTACCAGTTACTACACATTTGCGTGCCATGATTTTCCCTCCTAACACCAAAAAAACTACTCAATTCTGTTTTGAGAAATACTATATTAATTTATCACAGCCTTACAGAGAATGCAATAGTTCTGGAGAAAAGCTTTCAAGAAATTTTCCTTGACATATAAAATGAATCTATGTTCAATAATATAGAGAGTAGAAATAGGTATAACTTGGGCTATTACTTATTTTAAGACAAGTTGATACCTAATACTGTCATCTTTAAAAGGGACAAGCTGGACGCCTCTTTTAAAACGAGATTGATTATAGTAGAATATTTATAACCTATGAAAGTAGAAAGGGGAACGAGTATGTCCATCGAAATGAAAACGAAGTATGGTCAAATTGATATCTCTACAGATGTAATTGCAACAATTGCTGGAGGAGCAGCTGTTGATTGTTACGGGATTGTGGGAATGGCTTCAAAAAATCAGCTTAAAGATGGTCTTACAGAAATTCTTCGCAAAGAAAACTTTACACGAGGTATTGTGGTAAGACAAGAAGAGGATGACGTACATATCGACATGTACATTATCGTAAGCTATGGAACAAAAATTTCTGAAATTGCTCATAATGTGCAAACAAAAGTAAAATACACACTGGAACAAACGGTTGGTTTAACGGTTGATTCAGTAAATATTTATGTGCAGGGTGTTCGTGTAACGAACGTTTAATTAAGGAGGAAGATTCGTGTCAATGACAACGTTGGACGGAAAGCGGTTTAGAGAAATGGTGCTTCAAGGAGCCCAGCATCTATCTAACAATGCAGATTATGTAGATGCGCTGAACGTTTTTCCTGTACCAGATGGTGATACTGGAACAAATATGAACTTATCGATTACGTCTGGTGCTAAAGAAGTAAAAAATAAACTATCTGATCACATCGGCCAAGTGAGTCAAGCTTTGTCTAAGGGCTTATTGATGGGGGCGCGCGGTAATTCAGGAGTTATTTTATCTCAATTATTCCGCGGTTTTGCGAAATCGGTTGAGCAAAAGTCAGCGATTACAACAGTTGAGTTTGCTGAAGCTCTTGAGCTTGGGGTAGAAACTGCTTATAAAGCTGTTATGAAACCAATCGAAGGAACCATTTTAACAGTAGCTAAGGATACTGCTAAAAAAGCAGCAGCTGTTGCTAAAAAGCAATCTGATATGATTCTGTTCATGGAAGAAGTACTTAAGGAAGCTAATGCTTCGTTAAATCGCACGCCAGATCTTTTACCCGTGTTAAAAGAAGTAGGCGTAGTGGATAGCGGAGGTCAAGGGCTTGTTTTAATTTATGAAGGGTTTTTAGCTGAATTAAAAGGTGAAAAACTTCCGGGTGTACCCATGTCAGCTCCTTCGATGAATGAACTCGTAAATGCTGAGCATCATAAGCATGCACAAAGCCATATGAATACAGAAGACATTGAATTTGGCTATTGTACAGAATTTATGGTAAGGCTGGAAGAGGATAAGCCTGCAGCTAAAACATTTTCTGAAGAAACGTTTCGTCAAGACTTAAGTAAATGGGGCGACTCATTGCTTGTAGTATCTGATGATGAAATTGTGAAAGTTCATATTCACGCTGAGCATCCTGGAGAAGTGTTAAACTACGGGCAGCAGTACGGAAGTTTAATTAAAATGAAGATTGAAAACATGAGAGAACAGCATAGCACCATTGTTTCAGGTGAAGAAAAGCCTGCAGTAAAAAATGCTGAAAAACAGCCCTTTGGCATTGTTACTGTGTCAATGGGAAAAGGAATTGCTGAATTGTTCAAGAGCCTTGGGGCAACGGTTGTCATTGAAGGCGGACAAACAATGAATCCAAGTACGGAGGATATTGTCAAAGCGATTGAAGAAACAAATGCTGAACAGGTACTGATTTTACCTAATAACGGAAATATTGTGATGGCTGCTAACCAAGCGGCTGCTGTTGCCGGCAGTCACGTTTCGGTTGTCCCGTCTAAAACGGTTCCTCAAGGAATGACAGCGCTGCTATCATTTAATCCTCAGCAAAGCTTAAAAGAAAACGAGGAAGTAATGACAGAAGCTCTACAGCACGTGAAAACAGGACAAGTAACGTATGCAGTTCGCGATACAAATATTGATGGTCTTGAATTAGCTAAAGGCGATTTTATGGGTATTGCCGAAAAGAAAATCGTTGTAAAAGATTCAGAGAAATTAGAAGCAGCAAAAAAGCTATTGACTTATATGATTGATGACGAAGCGGAAATCCTTACGATTCTTCAAGGAGAGGATGTCTCAGACGATGAAGCTGAAGCGCTAACATCGTTTGTAGAAGAAACGTTTGAAGAAGTTGAGGTAGAGCTTCATAAAGGAGATCAACCTTTATATTCTTACATTTTTGCAATTGAATAACCAAAAAAGAAGCACCCCTCCCGAGGGGCGCTTCTTTTTTGGTGTTTTTTAAGATAAATACGAACTATTTTATTATTAAGTGTTGTAATCGTTCGGTATGTTAGGTATATTAGTTGAAAAGAACCCGTTTATATGGTAGTTTTGAAAACTGATTAAGTCAAATGTGAAAGAAAACAGCATGAGAGGAGAGACAACAGTGGATATTTTAAAAGGAACAGGTTTATTATTATTAGTTTTATTTTTATTTTGGTTGTTTAGTAACAAGGCACCTTATGGCATGAAAGCAATGGGGGCTTTGGCAAGCGGAGCGGTAGCTGCGTTTCTCGTAGAGGCCTTTCAGTCATATGTAGGAGGAGATTTACTAGGTATTTCATTCCTGGGTGAAGTTGGAAAGGCTGCAGGAGGAATGGGAGGAGTTGCGGCGGCAGCATTAGTTGCTTTGGCGTTAGGCGTATCTCCTGTATATGCCCTTATGATGGGGGTGGTGTGTTCAGGTCTAGGCTTGCTCCCTGGATTTTTTGCGGGATACCTCATGGCATTTGTAGTGAAATTTATTGAGAAAAAGGCACCTGCTGGTCTCGATTTATTAGGAAATATTTTAATTGCGGCACCTTTAACAAGATTAATTGGTAATGCATTCTCACCTATTGTAGATGCGACGCTTTTAAATATTGGAGGAATTATCAAAGACACAACAAGTGCTAGCCCTATTTTGATGGGGATTATTTTAGGGGGAGTTATTACAGTAGTAGCAACGGCTCCGCTTAGCTCAATGGCTTTAACGGCTATGCTAGGGTTAACGGGATTGCCTATGGCGATTGGAGCTCTTGCTGTGTTTGGTTCTTCTTTCATGAACTATGTGCTGTTTGATCGATTAAAAATTGGGGATCGTCGTACAACCATTTCAGTTGCAGTTGAACCTTTAACACAAGCGAATATTATTTCAGCAAATCCGATTCCTATCTACATTACAAACTTTGTTGGAGGTGCACTAGCCGGTGTGGTTGTGGCTCTGTTCGGATTGGTAAATGATGCTGCAGGCACGGCAACGCCAATCGCAGGACTTGCAGTGATGTTTGGGTTTAATGACCCTATGAAGGTCACAATTTGTGCAGTACTTTGCGCACTAGCGGGAGCATTAGCTGGGTTTATAGGTTCAGTTGTTTTTAAAAACTTTAAAATTAAAACAGTAGACGATGTAGCTTCCGAGCAAGAAGCAGCTTAAGTAATTCATCTTTTCCTGCATAATATAGCAAAAAAAGCGGTGTGCTTATCTTATTTTTATGGATAAATATACCGCTTTTTTTGTGCGTGAGTCCCTAATAAAAATGAGAATTTTTAAATTTTTTAAGAGCGTGAAACAAAGCTTCCAAAAAGTCAAAAGCTCAAGTAACATATAAGTAATAACAATGTCTAAATAGCAGGGGGAAAATCCTTATGAAATATAAATCTGTCTTTGATATTATTGGTCCGGTAATGATTGGACCATCTAGCTCACATACAGCTGGTGCAGCGCGTATTGGACGCGTTGCACGAACGCTTTTTGGCAAGCAGCCCACAAAAGTTGTGGTTTCACTGTACGGTTCTTTTGCTCAAACGTATAAAGGGCACGGAACAGACGTAGCGCTGATTGGCGGTATTTTAGATTTTGATACGTTCGACCAGCGTATTCCGCAATCTTTGGACTTAGCTAAAAAAGAAGGAATGGACGTCACATTTGTTGAGGAAGCGGCAATCACAGATCATCCGAATACTGCTCGCATCAAAATGAGCGACGGATTAAAGGAAATTGAGGTTGTTGGAATTTCAATTGGCGGAGGAAAAATTCAAATTACGGAGCTGAACGGATTTGAGTTAAATTTATCAGGCATGAATCCAGCTATTCTCGTTGTGCATAATGACCGATTTGGTGCCATTGCGACCGTTACGAATATTTTAATGAAACACTCAATTAATATCGGACATATGGAAGTATCTCGCAAAGAGCGCGGAGAAGTAGCGCTCATGGCAATTGAAATGGATACGAATATTGAAGATGATGTAATTGAAGAGTTAAAAACATTGCCTCACATTATTCAAGTAACAAGAATGGTTGAGTAGGATAGAGCGAATAGGAACGGCTTGAGAGAATAACTGAAGCCGGGTGATTATAGATGGTTCTAAAGTGAAAATAAGACAGAATGATAGCGGAGGTTACTATGTTTCGAAACGTAGCAGAACTAGTAGAATTAGCAGAAAGTCAAAATGTAAAAATTGCAGAGATTATGATTCAACAGGAAATAGATATCACGGGAGTTACTCGTGAAGAAATTATGGAAAAAATGGACCGGAACTTAACGGTTATGGAAGAAGCGGTTGAACGCGGTTTAAAAGGGGTACAGTCTGTTACAGGTTTAACAGGCGGAGATGCAGTGCTGCTTCAAAACTATATTCAAAGTGGAAAATCATTATCTGGAAATTTAATTTTAGATGCAGTCAGCAAAGCTGTAGCGACAAACGAAGTAAATGCGGCAATGGGGACAATCTGTGCAACGCCTACTGCTGGATCTGCGGGGGTAGTGCCAGGAACGCTGTTTGCAGTCCAAAATAAGCTAAACCCAACTCGTAAAGAAATGATTGAATTTTTATTTACATCAGGTGCTTTTGGGTTTGTTGTAGCCAATAATGCGTCTATTTCAGGAGCAGCAGGCGGATGTCAAGCAGAAGTTGGTTCAGCTTCAGGTATGGCAGCGGCAGCGATTGTTGAAATGGCAGGAGGTACACCGAGTCAGGCAGCTGAAGCAATGGCAATTACTCTCAAAAATATGCTAGGATTAGTATGTGACCCAGTAGCGGGACTAGTAGAAGTTCCATGTGTGAAACGAAACGCAATGGGAGCGGCGAATGCAATGATTGCAGCAGATATGGCCTTAGCAGGCATTACAAGTCGTATTCCATGTGATGAAGTCATTGATGCTATGTATAAAATTGGTCAAACAATGCCGGTTGCATTACGAGAAACTGCACAAGGAGGCTTAGCGGCAACACCAACAGGTCGCGAGCTTGAAGCGAAGATCTTTGGTATTGCATTAAATAAAAGTGAATGAACTAACAACTATTTCAATTAAAACCATTAAAGGTATTGGAGAGGAAACAGCACAGGCATTAGAGGATATGCATATTCATAGTGTGCATGACTTGTTGGAACATTTCCCATACCGCTATGAAGATTATGAGCTAAAAGATTTGGCTGAAGCAAAGCATGACGAAAAGGTCACCGTAGAAGGAAAGGTTCACAGCGTCCCTTCGCTTACGTATTACGGAAAAAAACGTTCGCGCCTTACGTTTCGGCTGCTAGTAAACCGCTATTTGATTACGGTTACTTGTTTTAATCGCCCTTACTATAAATCAAAGTTAGAAATCGATCAAACTGTTACGGTTACGGGGAAATGGGATCAGCATCGGCAAACGATTAACTTGCAGGAGCTTCAATTTTCTCCGTTTGTTAAAAATCAAACGATTGAGCCTGTTTACTCGGTTAAAGGCAGCTTAACGGTCAAAGGAATGCGGAAGTTCGTTTCTCTTGCGTTGAAGAATTATGGCAGCAGCATTCAGGATATGCTCCCGGCCTCTATTCGTTCTAGATACAAACTAGTAACGCGTGAAGAAGCGGTTAGAAGTATTCACTTACCTCGTGATCATGAAGATTTAAAACAAGCAAGACGTCGATTTGTCTATGAAGAATTTCTACTTTTTCAATTAAAAATGCAGGCGCTTAGAAAGCGCGAAAGAGAAGAAACACCTGGAATGAAGCAAGCATTTGATTCAACTGAGCTGGTAAACTTCACGAACTTGCTGCCGTTTCCGTTAACAAACGCTCAAAAACGTGTAGTAAACGAAATTACGCACGATATGAAATCGCCTTATCGCATGAATCGCTTGCTGCAAGGTGATGTAGGGTCTGGTAAAACAGTCGTAGCAGCGGTTGCTTTATACGCCACTGTTTTAGCAGGGCATCAAGGTGCTTTAATGGTACCGACTGAAATTTTAGCTGAACAGCATGCTGAGTCATTGACTGCGATGCTTGAAAAGGTAGGAATCAGCGTAGGCTTGCTAACAGGGTCTGTTAAAGGAAAAGCAAGAAGAGAGCTGCTTCAGCGAGTGAAAGACGGAGATGTTCATGTATTAGTAGGTACACATGCCTTAATTCAAGATGAAGTTATATATAATAGCTTAGGGCTCGTCATTACGGATGAACAGCACCGCTTTGGAGTTGGGCAGCGCCGGGTTTTACGTGAAAAAGGAGAGAGTCCGGATGTACTGTTTATGACGGCGACTCCTATTCCGAGAACTCTTGCTATTACGGTGTTTGGAGAAATGGATGTGTCCATTATTGATGAAATGCCAGCAGGACGTAAGGCAATTGAAACATACTGGGTAAAACATGATATGCTTGAACGTATTTTACATTTCGTTGAAAAAGAAATACATGACGGCAGACAAGCTTACGTTATTTGTCCATTGATTGAAGAATCGGACAAGCTGGATGTTCAAAATGCAATTGATGTACATGCAACACTCACTCACTATTTTAATGAAAAAGCAAGCGTTGGTCTCATGCACGGAAGATTGTCACCTGATGAAAAAGAAGAAGTGATGAAACAATTTAGCGTAAATGACGTGCAGATTTTAGTATCAACAACGGTTGTAGAAGTTGGAGTGAACGTTCCGAATGCAACCGTGATGGTCATTTATGATGCAGAGCGCTTTGGGTTATCTCAGCTTCATCAGCTAAGAGGACGCGTAGGACGAGGCGATGCACAGTCGTATTGCATTCTGCTCGCGGATCCGAAATCAGAAGTTGGAAAAGAACGAATGACCATTATGACGGAAACAAACGATGGATTTGTGTTATCAGAAAGAGACTTAGAGCTTCGTGGACCTGGTGATTTCTTTGGAAGAAAACAAAGCGGGATGCCTGAGTTTAAAGTAGCCGATATGGTGCACGATTACCGTGCGCTTGAAGTAGCTCGAGAAGATGCTGCTAAGCTTGTAAATTCCGACAGCTTTTGGACAGAAGATCAGTTTGCACTGCTGAGAATACAACTAGAAGCAACGGGCGTATTGACTGGAGAAAAATTTGATTAGTAAAAGAGACTGAAACAAAGTAGTTTAGTTGAAGGGAAATCCGAACGATCAATCGTTCGGATTTTTTTCATTGTGATGATGAACGTAGATTTCATGTATGTGATAGGTATGTAGGTGCTTCTAACTGTTAAGTGAAGGGCAAGGCACTTCTGCGGGGAAAGCGGAATAGATGAGACCCCGCAGAAGCGTAAGGGACGAGGAGGATCAC
The DNA here is from genome assembly GCF_056395685.1 of Priestia sp. 10L35. Taxonomy (NCBI): domain Bacteria; kingdom Bacillati; phylum Bacillota; class Bacilli; order Caryophanales; family Bacillaceae; genus Priestia; species Priestia sp. 10L35. The sequence goes on from NZ_JBFTKA010000001.1 coordinate 661,512, forward strand.
CGGCCGGCCGCGGAAAGCGAAGTCTTGCACGGAAATCCGTAGCGGTGTAACAAGCAATCTATACGAGCTCCTTTACCCCATTTGTTCATCTTTAGATTGAAGTGATCTAGTTATGTCTCAATCTCTTTTCGTCTATAAAGATAAAAAGCGGCTTAGAGTGAAAGAGTTAGCCGCTGGTGGCCATTAATACGACGTCAATGCACAGAATACAGCATGTGAAAAATGTTGCAATTAGAAGGCAATGATTATATACTGCTATTAGTACCTAGTATTAAAAGTTCGGATGGTGGACAATGAAGCGCAGTAAAAAAGAAAGACAGCAGCTATTAAAAACGACAATTGAAGAAAACCCATTTATTACGGATGAAGAACTAGCAGACCGTTTTTCAGTGAGCGTTCAAACAATTCGATTAGACCGCCTAGAGTTGTCGATTCCTGAACTGCGAGAACGTATTAAGCATGTAGCTTCAAAACAACTAGACGAGGAAGTGCGTTCGCTTCCGATTGAAGAAGTAATTGGAGAAGTTATCGACATTGAACTAGATCAATCAGCGATATCTATTTTTGATGTGAAAACAGAGCATGTGTTTCAGCGTAATCAAATCGCTCGTGGTCACCACCTTTTTGCGCAAGCTAATTCGTTAGCTGTCGCTGTTATTAACAACGAACTAGCGCTCACAGCAGATGCGTCGATCCGTTATCATCGCCCTGTTAAGCTTCATGAACGAGTGATAGCAAAAGCGAAAGTTCTGTCAACTAGTGAAGTGCGAACCACCGTTGAGGTAAACAGCTATGTAGGGCAAGAGCAAGTGTTCTCTGGCACTTTTAAAATGTATCGTTCTACAAAGGATAAATAATAAAAAGGATGAGACGCAACATGAAACTAGCTATTGATGCAATGGGCGGAGATCATGCACCGAAAGCCATTATTGAAGGTGTAGAAAAAGCTACTGCTCAATTTAAAGAATTACATATTACGTTAATTGGAAACGAATCAGAAATAAAAAAATATTTAACAAATTCAGATCGTATTTCGATTATTCATACAGAAGAAACCATTGATGCAACTGATGAGCCAGTGCGAGCTGTGCGCCGTAAAAAACAAGCATCTATGGTATTAATGGCAAATGAAGTAGCCGAAGGTCGTGCTGATGCTTGTATTTCAGCAGGAAATACAGGGGCGTTAATGACAGCGGGACTTTTTATTGTAGGTCGCATCAAAGGCATTGAACGTCCAGCACTTGCTCCGACGCTTCCGACACTAGATGGAAAAGGCTTTTTAATGCTAGACGTTGGTGCAAACGTTGATGCCAAGCCTGAACATTTGCTCCAGTACGCTGTGATGGGGTCTGTGTATGCCGAAAAAGTACGCGGCATTCAAGCTCCTAGAGTGGGACTGCTGAACATTGGAACTGAGGATAAAAAAGGAAATGATTTAACAAAGCAAGCCTTTCAGCTACTAAAAAATGCTGATCTTAATTTTGTAGGCAACGTGGAATCCCGTGATTTGCTAAACGGCGTAGCGGATGTGGTTGTAACAGATGGTTTTACAGGGAATATGACTCTTAAGAGCATTGAGGGAACGGCGCTTTCTTTGTTTTCTATGATTAAACAAGAATTAATGAGCACGTTAAAAAGCAAATTAGCCGCAGCGGTGCTAAAGCCTCAGCTGCAGGGGTTAAAAGCGAAAATGGATTACAGTGAATATGGAGGCGCAGGGCTGTTTGGATTGCATGCGCCTGTTATCAAAGCGCACGGTTCGTCGGATGCGAATGCAGTATTTAGCGCGATTAAGCAAGCTGTGAATATGGTGGAAAACAATGTGTCTTCCACTATTCAAAAAGCCATCGAACAAACTGCTAATGAAGAAAAGGAGAGATAAGAAATGGGGAAAATTGCTTTTATCTTTCCAGGCCAAGGGTCACAAACTGTTGGTATGGGAAAAGATTTATATGATGGAACAGAGGAAGCGAAAAAGCTGATTCATACAGCTGACGAAGCTTTAGGGTTCAGTCTTTCAAACATTATTTTTGAAGGGCCTCAAGAAGAATTGACTTTAACTTATCACGCTCAACCTGCTCTTTTAACAACGAGTACAATGCTGCTTGAAGCATTTAAAACGAGCGGAATTACACCCGATTTTGTTGCGGGTCACAGTCTAGGAGAATACAGTGCGCTTGTGGCTGCTGAGGTTTTATCGTTTAAAGATGCCGTTGTTGCTGTTCACAAAAGAGGTCGCTATATGGACGAAGCTGTACCAGCAGGTCAAGGTACAATGGCAGCAGTGCTTGGCATGTCAGCGGAAGATCTAGAAGCCGTTACCGCTCAAATTACAAGCGAAGGCGACGCTGTTCAGCTTGCAAATATTAACTGTCCGGGTCAAATTGTTATTTCAGGTACGGTAAATGGCGTAGAAAAAGCAGGAGCTCTTGCCAAAGAAAAAGGTGCAAAACGTGTGATTCCTCTAGTGGTAAGCGGTCCATTCCACTCTAGTTTAATGAAGCCAGCCGCTGAAAAACTACGTGATACGCTAGAAACAGTGGGCTTTAGCGATGCGAAAGTTCCAGTCATAGCAAACGTAACAGCAAAGCCGGTTACTGACAGTCAAGATATTCAAAACAAGCTAGTGGAACAACTGTATTCTCCAGTGAGATGGGAAGAAACAGTTGAAACACTTCTTGCAGAAGGTGTAGATACATTTGTTGAAATTGGACCAGGAAAAGTATTATCAGGTCTTGTGAAAAAAGTAAATCGCCGTGCGGCTGTGTATGCTGTTAATGATCTTACATCATTAAAATCAACGATTGACGCACTAAAAGGGGGAGAATAACATGTTACAAGGGAAAGTTGCGGTTGTAACAGGCGCTTCTCGCGGAATTGGTCGTGCCGTTGCAATTGAGCTGGGAAAGCTTGGTGCTAAAGTAGTTGTAAACTATTCTGGCAGCGAAGCGAAAGCTCTTGAAGTTGTGGATGAAATTAAAGGATTAGGAACGGATGCAATTGCTGTACAAGCAAATGTGGCAGAAAGTGATTCTGTACAAGCAATGATAAAAGAAGCGATTTCTACATTTGGTTCAGTAGATATTTTAGTGAACAACGCGGGCATCACACGTGATAATCTTCTTATGCGTATGAAAGAAGACGAATGGGATGATGTTATTAATACAAACTTAAAAGGCGTATTTTTGTGTACAAAAGCGGTTACTCGTCAAATGATGAAGCAGCGCGCAGGACGTATTATTAATATTTCATCAATTGTCGGCGTCAGCGGTAATGCTGGACAAGCAAATTATGTAGCAGCAAAATCAGGCGTGATTGGTTTAACAAAAACAACTGCCAAAGAATTAGCGAGCCGCAATATTACAGTGAATGCAGTTGCTCCTGGTTTCATTGCAACAGACATGACGGATAAATTGAATGAAGAAGTGCAGGCGGAAATGTTAAAGCAAATCCCTCTTGCAAGCTTCGGCCAGCCTGAGGATGTTGCGAACGCAGTTGCGTTTTTAGCATCAGATGCAAGCCGTTATATTACGGGTCAAACGATTCACGTTGACGGCGGAATGGTGATGTAAAAAAGGCACTTTACGAAAAGTGTAATTTGGTGATAAAGTACAAAGGGACGTTTACTAGGCGACCGATAAACTTTATTATTCAACCATAGTATTTTAGATGGAAATCATCTATAATGACTTGAGGGGAGGTGAAGAACAATGGCAGAGGTACTAGAACGCGTAACAACAATCATTGTTGATCGTCTTGGTGTAGACAAAAGTGAAGTGAAACTAGAATCTAGTTTCAAAGAAGACTTAGGTGCTGACTCTCTAGACGTAGTTGAATTTGTAATGGAGCTTGAAGAGGAATTTGATATCGAAATTTCTGACGAAGAAGCTGAAAAAATTTCAACTGTAGGAGATGCAGTTAATTACATACAGAGCCAAATTTAATCTGTAGTATATGTATGAAAAGCCCCGTTAAACAGCGGGGCTTTCTCTTCTTTTTAAGAATTTCAAAAAAAGACCTCTTTTTTTTGAAAAGGTAGTGTATCTTTTAGGATACCTCGTTTTATAATGAGAGATGTTAGGAAAAAACTACGAAACAATTGAAGCAGGTAAGCGGAGGTATTTTATGCCTAAACAATATTCAAATCGAGATCGAAAGATGAACGTGAAATTCAAGCAAAATTTTGCAGAGTTTCAAAAGGAAATTGGTATTCAGTTTACAAATGAAGCGCTTCTTTTTCAAGCATTTACACATTCATCCTATGTGAATGAGCATCGCAGAAGACCGTATGAAGACAACGAGCGTCTTGAGTTTTTAGGAGATGCCGTATTAGAGCTAACCGTATCACAATTTTTATTTAAAAAATATCCAACGATGAGTGAAGGTGAGTTAACGAAGCTTCGTGCAGCAGTTGTGTGCGAACCGTCGCTTGTTACTTTTGCAAATGAAATGGATTTTGGTAAACTAGTGTTACTTGGAAAAGGTGAAGAGATGACAGGCGGCCGATCTAGACCGGCTTTACTGGCCGATGTGTTTGAAGCATTTATCGGAGCTCTTTATTTAGACCAAGGGCTTGATACGGTAGTAACGATTCTAAAAAAAGTTGTCTTTCCAAAAATTAATGAAGGTGCTTTTTCTCATGTGATGGATTTCAAAAGCCAGCTTCAAGAAGTGATTCAACGTGATGGAGTTGGACAATTAGAATACAAAGTTTTGCAAGAAAAAGGTCCAGCGCATAATCGCGAATTCTTATCTCGCGTATCGTTAAATGGTGAAGAGCTCGGCGTTGGTGTAGGCCGTTCGAAAAAAGAAGCAGAGCAAAAAGCGGCTCAAGTAGCTATTACGAAAATTAGAGCGAGTCAAACGAAATAAAATGATCCCCCTCTTAACGTATTCGTTATAAAGGGGGATTTGCTATGAAAAGATTACAAGTGTGAGGGGGGATTTTTATGTTCCTCAAACGATTAGATATTGCAGGGTTCAAATCGTTTGCAGAAAAAGTATCGATAGATTTTGTGCCAGGTGTAACGGCGGTAGTAGGACCGAATGGAAGCGGAAAAAGCAACATTACGGATGCCATACGCTGGGTGCTTGGAGAACAGTCAGCCAAATCGCTTCGTGGAGGGAAAATGGAGGACATTATTTTTGCGGGAAGCGAATCACGCCGTGCGGTAAACGTGGCTGACGTAACGCTGACGTTGGAAAATGATGACCAGTTTCTCCCGCTTGACTACCATGAAGTTAGTATTACAAGGCGCGTGTACCGCTCAGGAGACAGTGAATTTTTTATTAACAACCAGCCGTGCCGCTTGAAAGATATTGTCGATTTATTTATGGATTCAGGACTTGGAAGAGAAGCTTTTTCGATTATCAGTCAAGGAAAAGTAGAAGAAGTACTAAGCAGTAAATCTGACGAGCGCCGTAAAATTTTTGAAGAAGCTGCAGGTGTATTAAAATACAAAACGCGTAAACGAAAAGCGGAGCTCCGACTTCTCGAAACGCAAGAAAATTTAAATCGAGTGGTAGATATTCTTCATGAAATTGAAGGCCAGTTAGAGCCTTTACAGATTCAATCGTCTATTGCAAAAGATTATTTGCAGAAAAAAGAAGAATTAGAGCACATTGATGTGGCTGTTACGGTATTTGAAGTTGAAGATCTTCATCAGAAATGGGAAAAATTAAAAGCTGAAATGGCTCAGCACGAGCAGCTTGAAGAATCTCTCGCGACGAATATTCGCACGCGTGAAGGAGAAATCCAGACCCTTCGTTTGCACATTCAGCAAATAGATGAACAACTAGACTCTTTACATAAAAAACTACTATATGTAAGTGAAGAAGTAGAAAAGCTAGAAGGCAAAAAAGAAGTATTAAAAGAGCGTAAGAAAAATGCCTTTCAAAATAAAGAGCAGCTGGAACGTTTAGTAAAAGAGTATACTCATAAGCATCAAGAGCTAAGTAAAGCAAAAGACAGCGAAGGAAAAGATCTTAAGCAATCTCAAAAAGAAGTACAAGAGATACGTCTGAAGCTTACTGAGCAGGAACAGCTGTTCAGGCAGTACAGCGAGAATCTAGAAGAAAAACTTGAACAGATGAAAAGCGAGTATTTTGAATTAGCGAACGCTCAAACATCCGCCCGAAATGAAATTTCATTTTTAGAGCAGCAAAAAATGCAAACGTTTGAAAAAGAGCAGCGTTTAACAAAATCCAACGAGCAATACGTAGAACAGCGCCGTGAATTAACGCAGCGAAAAGAAGCGGCGATCAAAAGGCTTGCTCAGTTTCGTCAAGAGCTTCAGGAGGCTGTACAAGTGTATAAGCAGCAAGGAGAGAAGCTTGAGTCATTAAGGCAAGCCTATCGCAAACAAGAGTCTACTCTTTATCAAGCTTATCAGTACGTACAGCAGACAAAATCACGAAAAGAAATGCTGGAAGAGATGCAAGAAGACTATGAAGGTTATTTTCACGGTGTAAAAGAAGTATTAAAAGCGCGTGATGAGAAGCTTGCAGGTATCAAAGGCGCGATTGCTGAGCTAATTAATGTGCCAAAAGAGTATGAAACAGCGCTTGAAATTGCCCTTGGAGGAGCAGCTCAGCATATTGTCGTTCAAGACGAACAAAGTGCACGTCAGGCAATTGGCTTTTTGAAACAAAATGGTTACGGGAGAGCTACGTTTTTACCACTGACGTCTGTAAAAGACCGTTATGTTCCCGCTCAAACTATTTCTATGCTAGAGAGCCATGAAGCGTATGTAGGAATCGCTTCATCTCTTGTTAAGTACGAAGCTACCTACGACCGAGTTATTAAAAATTTGCTTGGAACCGTTATTGTAGTAAATGATTTAAAAGGTGCAAATGAACTTGCCCGTCTTGTGCAGCACCGCTATCGTTTTGTGACCGTTAAAGGAGATGTCGTCAACCCCGGTGGTTCGATGACAGGCGGTTCAATGAAGCAAAAGTCTAACTCTTTGTTAGGCCGTCAGCGTGAAGTGGAAGCCATTACGGCAAAAATAGAAGAGATGGAACAAAAGACGCTTGTGCTCGAGCAAGATGTGAAAGATAAAAAGTCACAGATTGAGGAGCTTCAGCAGGAAATTAATAAACAGCAGGCATTTGTGGAACGCTTGAAAGACAAAGAGCAGGAATCTGACCGAGAAGTAAAGCAAATTGACATCGAAGAAAAAGCAGTGAATGACCGCTTAACCATGTACGATCATGATATTGCTAGCTTTAGACAAGATCAGACGAGCTTGTCTGCTCGAATTGATGAGCTCCATACAAGTTTGCAAGGAAATCAGCAGCAGGCAAATGTATTAGAGAAAAACATTGAAGAGTTAGCTGCACGCAAGCATACACAGCAAACGTCTAAAGAAACGGTTCAACATGAGCTTACAGAAGTAAAAGTCCTTCTTGCGAAAAAAGAACAGTTCCTCGCAAATCAGCAAGAAAAATATGAAAGAGTGTGTTTTGAGCTTGATCAAACCATTCAGCGTTTATCTGAAACTACAGATGATCTTTCTCTTTTAACGAGTGAAATCACGAGCAACGACTCGGGTGAACTTCAGCTCGAAGAAGCAGCGCATGAGCGAATAAAAGAAAAGACAGAAACGTTAAAATTAATGGATGACTCCAGATCAGAGCGGTTGAAAGCCCAGAATAAACTTGAAGACGAAGAGAGGATTGTAAAAGAGCTGCAGCGTCAGTACAAACAAATTGCGGATGCTTTAAAAGATGAAGAAGTCAAAATCAATCGAATTGACGTAGAGCTAGACAGCCGTCTGCAGCAGCTGACAGAAGAGTACGAAATTAGCTTTGAAGCAGCAAAAGAAAAATATCCTTTAACATTAGATATTCAAGAAGCGAGGAAAAAAATCAAGCTCATTAAATTGGCAATTGATGAATTAGGAACCGTAAACCTAGGTTCTATTGAACAATACGAACGCGTTTCAGAGCGCTATGAATTTTTAAATACGCAGCGAGCGGACCTTGACGAAGCGAAAAATACGCTGTATCAAGTGATTGAAGAAATGGACGAGGAAATGAAGAAACGTTTTTCTGATACGTTCTCTCGTATCCGCAATGAATTTGGTACAGTGTTCTCTTCCCTATTCGGAGGAGGAAAAGCGGATTTAAAATTAACAGATCCGAAAGATTTATTAAATACAGGTGTGGAAATTGTTGCCCAGCCTCCTGGGAAAAAACTGCAGAATCTAGGGTTGCTGTCAGGCGGCGAGCGTTCGTTAACAGCCATTGCTCTCCTGTTTTCTATTTTGAAAGTACGTCCGGTGCCTTTTTGTGTGCTAGATGAGGTGGAAGCAGCGCTTGATGAAGCAAACGTTCATCGCTTCGCTACGTATTTACGCAAATTTAGTAATCAAACACAGTTCATTGTTATTACTCACCGAAAAGGTACAATGGAAGAAGCTGATGTACTGTACGGTGTGACAATGCAAGAATCTGGCGTATCGAAATTAGTCTCTGTTCGTTTAGAAGAATCAAAGCAATATGTTTAACTCATAGAATGAAAGGGTGGTACGAATGAGCTTTTTTAAGAAACTAAAAGAAAAAATTACAATGCAAACCGATTCTGTTACCCAAAAATTTAAAGATGGACTATCAAAAACGCGCAATTCTTTTTCAGAACGCGTGAATGATCTAGTGTCTCGCTATCGTCAAGTAGACGAAGAGTTTTTTGAGGAATTAGAAGAAATTTTAATTAGTGCTGATGTCGGTGTGGCTACCGTGTTGGATTTAATTGATGACTTAAAATCGGAAGTGAAACGCTGTAATATTAAGGATCCTCAAGATGTACAGGCTGTCATCTCTGAGAAATTAATTGATATTTATGAATCTGGTGAAGAGCAGATTGGTGAACTGAATATGCAGCAAAATGATTTAACGGTGATTTTGTTTGTAGGGGTAAACGGCGTTGGGAAAACAACAACAATTGGAAAAATTGCGCATAAATTCAAACAAGAAGGCAAAAAAGTCGTAATGGCAGCAGGAGATACGTTCCGTGCCGGTGCGATTGAGCAGTTAGAAGTATGGGGAGAACGCGTTGGTGTGGATGTTATTAAGCAATCTGCAGGCTCTGACCCGGCCGCTGTCATGTATGACGCTGTTCAGTCAGCTAAGGCTCGAAAAGCAGATGTTTTATTATGTGATACAGCAGGGCGCCTTCAAAATAAAGTAAATTTAATGAAAGAATTAGAGAAAGTAAAGCGTGTTATTGAGCGAGAAATTCCTGGTGCTCCTCATGAGGTACTGCTTGTACTTGATGCGACGACGGGTCAAAATGCTTTAAGTCAGGCTAAAACATTCTCAGAAGCAACGAACGTGACGGGAATTGTGTTAACAAAACTAGATGGTACGGCTAAAGGCGGAATTGTTCTTGCCATTCGAAACGAACTGAAGCTTCCTGTTAAATTCGTTGGACTTGGAGAAAAAGTGGACGACCTTCAGCCGTTTGACACGGAGCAATATATCTATGGGTTATTTGCCAATGCTGTAGAAGAAGAAACAGAAAAAGAGGCGTAATCTAAAAAGAGGCTGGGATATAAGTATCTTAGTTGAAGGGAGATCCGAACGATTAATCGTTCGGATTTTTTTATTAGCAGGGTGGATGCAGGTTTCATATTTATTCTTCTTTAAATTGAAGTAATTTAGTTATATCTCCATCTCCATCTCTTTTAAGTGGGAAAATGTGAGGTGTTAAGGAAAAAACTTGACATTCAAACCTCGCCTAGTTAAACTAATAACATGTAAAGGCTTTTCACTTAACAAGGGGGCGGTCAGATGGTTGAAAAGAGCGTGCATATGCTCGAAAAAACAACAAGAATGAATTACTTATTTGACTTCTATCAGGCGCTGTTGACGCCCAAACAAAGAAGTTATATGTCACTTTATTACTTGGATGATTATTCCCTCGGTGAAATAGCGGAAGAATTTGATGTGAGTCGTCAAGCAGTTTATGATAATATAAAACGTACAGAGCAAATGCTTGAACAATATGAGGAAAAGCTATTGTTATTTCAACGGTTTCAAGAGCGTCAATCAATTGTTCAACAACTGAAAGACGAACTTGCAGCCGACTTACACAAGAACAGTAAGCTTTCTTCTCTTCTTGATTCGCTCGAGAAATTAGATTAGGGGGCGGCGTATATGGCATTTGAAGGATTAGCCGACCGTTTGCAAAGCACACTGCAAAAGTTAAAAGGAAAAGGAAAAGTTAACGAAGCTGATGTTAAAGAAATGATGCGTGAAGTTAGACTTGCCCTTTTAGAAGCCGATGTAAACTTTAAAGTAGTAAAAGACTTTGTTAAGCGCGTAAGCGAACGTGCTGTAGGTCAAGACGTTCTTAAGAGCTTAACGCCTGGACAACAAGTTATTAAGGTTGTACAAGAAGAATTAACTGGACTTATGGGCGGAGAGCAAAGCAAGATTGCAGTAGCTCCAAAAGCTCCAACTGTAATTATGATGGTTGGACTTCAAGGTGCAGGTAAAACAACAACAACCGGTAAACTTGCCAATTTATTACGTAAAAAATATAACCGTAATCCATTGCTTGTAGCAGCAGATATTTATCGTCCGGCAGCTATTAAACAGCTTGAAACACTAGGAAAACAGCTTAGCATGTCTGTTTTTTCATTAGGTGATCAAGTAAGTCCTGTGGAGATTGCGAAACAAGCTATTGCTCATGCGAAAGAAGAGCATCACGATTATGTATTAATTGATACAGCGGGACGTTTGCATGTTGATGAAAATTTAATGGAGGAGTTAGAACAGATTAAAGAGCTTTCTAACCCAGACGAAATTTTCCTTGTTGTCGATGCGATGACGGGTCAAGATGCAGTAAACGTTGCGGATAGCTTTAATAAGCAATTAGGATTAACTGGAGTTGTATTAACGAAACTAGACGGCGATACGCGCGGTGGTGCAGCGCTTTCTATTCGTGCAGTAACCGATACACCAATTAAGTTTGTCGGTCTTGGAGAAAAAATGGATGCTATTGAAGCATTCCATCCAGAGCGTATGGCTTCCCGTATCTTAGGTATGGGTGATGTGCTGACGCTTATCGAAAAGGCTCAGGCAAATGTAGATGCTGAAAAAGCAAAAGAGCTTGAAGCTAAGCTGCGCACGCAGTCATTTACATTTGATGACTTTTTAGATCAACTTGCTCAGGTGCGTCAAATGGGACCGCTTGATGAGCTGATTGGTATGCTTCCGGGCGCCAATAAAGTAAAGGGGCTCAAAAACCTGCAGGTGGATGAAAAGCAAATTAATCATGTAGAAGCAATTATTCGTTCTATGACGAAAGCGGAAAAAACAAACCCTGAAATCATTAATGCAAGTCGAAGAAAGCGTATTGCAAAAGGAAGCGGACGTTCTGTACAAGAAGTCAACCGTTTGCTTAAACAATTTGAAGACATGAAAAAAATGATGAAACAAATGACAAATATGTCAAAAGGCAAGAAAAAGGGTATGAAACTTCCATTCTTTTCATGATAAAACGCTTGATTTGGACTGAAAAACCATAGAAAATAAAATATTTTTCTAGTGTTAAGAAAAAAACCTTTACAAACATTTTACCTATTTGATATTATATTATCTTGTTGAAACATATTCGGAGGTGCTTTATAAAATGGCAGTAAAAATTCGTTTAAAACGTATGGGAGCTAAAAAATCTCCTTTCTATCGTATCGTAGCAGCAGACTCTCGTTCACCACGTGATGGACGTTACATCGAAGTAGTTGGAACTTACAATCCTGTAGTTCAACCAGCTGAAGTTAAAATCGATGAAGAGCTAGCTCTTAAATGGTTACAAAATGGTGCTAAACCATCTGATACAGTTCGTAACCTTTTCTCTAACGAAGGCATCATGGAAAAATTCCATAATGCTAAATTAGGAAAATAATTTCACTCGAGATGACATCACTAATCGAAACAATTGTAAAGCCGCTTGTTGATTACCCAGCTGATGTTAAAGTGGAGGAACAAGAAGATGAACGTCAAGTGACGTACATCCTTACTGTTCACCAAGAAGATGTCGGCAAAGTAATCGGCAAACAAGGCCGCGTTGCAAAAGCGATTCGAACTGTTGTGAATGCAGCAGCATCACAGCAAGGTAAAAAAGTGTATGTGAAAATTCAAGAGTAATCAAAAAGGGAGAGGGATAACCTCGCCCTTTTTTTATGTTATGATAAGATGAACGTTTTGATCACAGTAAGTCTTTTGCGAGCAAGAAGCAGCTATTTCAATATGCATGTAAAAAGCACAAGGTCACTATCTTGAGAGCGGAGGGAACGTTTTGAACATTATTCAAAAAGTGGTTGTGAAACAAGTGTTAACTGAAGCAAGCAAACAAGATCTTGAAAATCGTTTTATAAATCGCAAGCAGGCGCTTGAAAAAGAAATGGAACAGCTGAAATTTCAGTTAAAGCACATGGAAAAAGCCAATAAAGGTTCTTCTTTATTACATAGTCAGTTTGAAAAAGAAAAATCCGCTCGCCTTGAAAAAATTGAAGTGTTGAACTTTCAGCTGACGCAATTAGAAAAGCTTCCTTTAGGGAGCGAACTCGTTGAAACGGAACTGGATGCCTTGGTAGAGGTAGAAATCGGCGATGATTGGGAAAAGATAAAAGAAAGTAAAACAATTATTATAAAAGATAGCAAAGTTGTTGAGATTAGATAGAGGTGAAGAAGTATGAAATGGTTTAAGGTTGGAAAAATTGTGAATACCCATGGTGTAAAAGGAGAAGTTCGTATTGTATCAACTACGGATTTTGCTGATGAGCGTTATGAAAAAGGAAATAAACTTTATATCTTCAAAGAAAAGCAAAGCGAGCCGGTAGAAGTAACAGTAGCAAGCCACCGCAGGCATAAAAATTTTGATCTGCTTACATTCGAAGGCTATCAAAACGTAAATGATGTTGAGCAGTATAAAAACTGCGAAGTAAAAATCCCTGAGGAGCAGCTAACGGATTTAGAAGACGGTGAATTCTATTTCCACGAAATTATTGGCTGTACAGTAAAAACAGAAGACGGAGTAGAGGTAGGAACGGTCAAAGAAATTTTAACGCCGGGAGCTAATGATGTGTGGGTTGTTAAAAAAGGCGGAAAAGAAGTTCTTATTCCTTACATCGACGACGTTGTACAATCTATTGATATAGATGAAAAAGAGATTGTTATTACAGTAATGGAAGGGTTATTGGACTAATGAAAATTGATGTACTGTCGCTATTTCCTTCTATGTTTGACGGTGTTTTTGGTGAATCAATTTTGAAAAAAGCACAGGAAAAAAATGCGGTTGAACTGAATGTAGTTAATTTCCGAGAATATTCTACGAACAAACATCAAAATGTGGACGATTATCCTTACGGCGGAGGTGCTGGAATGGTATTGACGCCTCAGCCTATTTTTGACGCTGTAGAAAAGTTGACTGAAACAGCCAAGAAGCCCCGGGTAGTTTTGCTTTGTCCGCAGGGCGAACGCTATACACAGGCAAAAGCAGAAGAGCTGGCAGCAGAAGAGCATTTAATTTTTATTTGCGGTCATTACGAAGGATATGATGAACGAATTCGTGAGCAGCTGGTAACTGATGAAATTTCAATTGGTGACTATGTATTAACTGGAGGAGAGCTTGGTGCAATGGTTGTGATCGATAGCGTTGTTCGCCTGCTTCCCGATGTGCTTGGCAATAATCATTCAGCTGTACAGGACTCACACAGTACCGGTTTACTAGAGCACCCCCACTATACGCGTCCCGCTGATTTTAGAGGCTTAACGGTTCCTGAAGTACTTATGTCAGGAAATCATAAAAAAATTGAACAGTGGCGCCAAAAAGAGTCTTTAAAGCGCACGCTGCTTCGAAGACCGGATATGCTTGAAAAGATAGAGCTAACAGAAGAGCAAAAGAAACTAGTAGCTCAATTAAAAGAAGAAAATCAGCTTTCATAAATCCATAAAATTTATGCATAAACTCTGTTGCATACGGTATAAGAGTGTGCTAAGATAGATTTTGTGGCTTGGGCAGATGTCTGGTCACCTATAACGATGTTCCGCTGCAATGATTGAAAAGCATTGGTATGAGCGTCTGTTGGAAGGAGTTGAAACACGCGATGCAAAAATTAATCGAAGAGATTACAAAAGAACAATTAAAAACAGATCTTCCTACGTTCCGTCCTGGTGATACTGTACGTGTACACGTAAATATCGTTGAGGGTACTCGTGAACGTGTTCAGGTATTTGAAGGTGTTGTTATTAAGCGTCGTGGCGGTGGTATCAGCGAAACATTTACAGTACGTAAGATTTCTTACGGTGTAGGTGTAGAGCGTACATTCCCACTTCATACGCCAAAAATTGCAAAAATCGAAGTAATGCGCCGCGGTAAAGTACGCCGTGCGAAACTTTATTACCTACGTGAATTACGTGGTAAAGCTGCGCGTATTAAAGAAATTCGATAATAGTAAAGGGGAGCTTGTTTATACAAGCTCCTTTTTTCAAATGTTTTTTTAGAACGATTCGTTCTCTGACAGTAAAAAATAGACGTACAAGTCATCATTTTTTTATTCTATTTATTTATTAGGCGTTTCAAACATTATCGTTTAAAATAAAGGTATGACATAAGAGTTGGAGGACTGAAGATGGCTCGAAAGAAAAATGAACTGTGGGAATGGATAAAAGCAATCGCCATTGCCGTACTGTTAGCTGTTGTAATTCGCTATTTCTTGTTTGCACCGATTGTAGTAGATGGACTTTCTATGATGCCTACGCTGCATGACCAAAATCGAATGATTGTAAATAAGTTCTCCTATAAGATTGGTGATCCTGATCGCTTTGATATTATTGTTTTTCATGCTACAGCGGAAAAAGATTACATAAAACGTATTATCGGACTGCCGGGTGATCATATTGAGTATCGAAATGATACGCTATATGTAAATGGAAAAGCTTATAAAGAACCCTATTTAGATCAGTATAAAAAAGAAGTGATTGACGGTAATTTAACCGAAGACTTTAAGCTAGAAGACGTAACGGGTAAAAAGACCGTGCCAGAAGGCTATTTGTTCGTAATGGGAGACAATCGACGCTACAGTAAAGACAGCCGTCAGATTGGCTTTGTGAGCATGGACAAGGTGCTTGGTAAAACGAGCGCCGTATACTGGCCGATTAAAGAAGCACGTTTTGCAAAGTAAAATATAAAAGGTGAGTAAAATATGACAATTCAATGGTTTCCTGGCCACATGGCCAAGGCCAGAAGACAAGTAACTGAAAAGCTAAAATTGATTGATATTGTATACGAACTGGTTGATGCACGCATTCCGCAATCATCGCGAAATCCAATGATTGATGAGATTATTGTGAACAAGCCGAGAATCGTATTGCTGAATAAAGTGGACAAAGCTGATCCGCGCGTTACTCAGCAGTGGCTAGATTATTACAAAGCACAAGGTATTTATGCCTTAGCTATTGACGCACAAGCAGGTAAAGGAATGAAACAAATTGTTTCGTCTTCCAAAGAACTTCTTCAAGAGAAGTTTGACCGTATGCGCGCAAAAGGAGTCAAAAAACCCCGCGCTATTCGAGCGATGATTGTAGGGATTCCTAACGTTGGTAAATCCACGCTGATTAATCGCCTTGCCAGTAAAAAAATCGCCAAGACCGGAGATCGTCCAGGTGTGACGCAAGCACAGCAGTGGATTAAGGTAGGAAATGAGCTGGAGCTACTTGATACGCCAGGTATTTTGTGGCCTAAGTTTGAAGATGAAACAGTTGGATATAAGCTTGCGACAACGGGTGCTATTAAAGATACCATTTTAAACATGCAAGATGTTGCTGTTTATGCGCTGCGCTTCTTAACTAGCCATTACCCAGAACAATTAAAGCAGCGTTATGATTTAAATGAAATCCCTGAAGACATTGTAGAGCTTTTTGATGCAATTGGGTCGCGCCGCGGCTGTTTAATGGGTGGCGGCATGGTGGATTACGATAAAACGGCTGAGCTTGTTCTTCGAGAAATTCGAACGGATAAAATTGGCACCTTTACATTTGATGATCCAAGTGAAGCTGAACAGCAGCTGTAAGCAATACATTGCGAACTGAAACAAAAAACGCCTCTGCCTTTTTAGCATGAGGCGTTTTTTATGTAAAAGTGCCGCATGAAAATGTTGATATAAAGAAGGTGGAGCTAATGAAAAAGAGTATTAAGGAAATAAAAGAAGAACTAAAGCAAGTGAGAAGCCCGGAAGATGCTTTATTTAAGGCATATGCGCAAGATGAGCGTAAAGGTGTGCAGCAGGTTATTATTCAAAAACAAAGGCAATTTGAAGCCGCTGAGCGCTTGAAGAAACAGTTTGATGAAATGATGGCATATGAAAACGAATTATACAATCAAGGAGCAACCTATATTGCCGGAGTAGATGAAGTAGGAAGAGGACCGTTAGCAGGACCGGTAGTAGCTGCTGCTGTTATTTTGCCGCCGGATTTTTTTCTCCCTGGTTTGACGGATTCAAAGAAGTTATCAGAAGCAAAGCGAGAAGCGTTTTATGAAGAAATTTGTAAAAGCGCTGTCGCTATCGGTATAGGTATTATAGACGCAGAGGTCATTGATTCTATTAATATTTATGAAGCAACAAAAAAGGCAATGACTGAAGCAATTGAACTTCTAGCTGTTCAGCCTGATGAACTGCTTATTGATGCGATGAAGCTGCCGGTGCCTATTTCGCAGCAGTCAATCATCAAAGGCGATGCTACAAGCATTTCCATTGCTGCAAGTTCTGTTATTGCAAAAGTGACGCGAGATCGAATGATGAAAGAACTTGGTGAACGCTATCCTGCATACGGATTCGAAAAACATATGGGATATGGAACAAAACAACATTTAGAAGCAATCGAACAATATGGAATTTTGCCAGAACACCGCCGATCTTTTGCACCAATAAAAAACCAAGTAAACTAGAACATGATACCCAAGCATATCTCTGCTTTTTAGCGCATGTTTCACATGCGGGATTTTAGGCTCAAAAAGGATATAGCTTATTTAAGTGGAGATATTGCAGAGGGTGAAGTTCGTAAATTATTTTCCTCTCAGTTCGCTTCAGTTGTGAAGGTTGATTTACATGATCAACCGTACGTTTAACGTCCGCAGAGTCTCATTGACCTCATAAGGTATGGTTAAGTACTATCTCCATAAAAATATCAATTTTCTTATTATTTCAATATTTTTCACTAGAATAGTAGACAATTAGACAATTATTTTTATACAATGAAAGCGCAGTCTATTTTGTGCAGTATAGTTTTGTGGTTGATTATGTTAGGAGGATGGGAAATGAATATCCATGAGTATCAAGGAAAAGAACTACTCAGAAAATATGGGGTTGCAGTACCAAACGGTCGAGTAGCTTTTACTGTTGAAGAAGCAGTTGAAGCAGCAAAGGAATTAGGTTCACAAGTATCAGTGGTGAAAGCACAAATCCATGCTGGTGGACGCGGTAAAGCGGGCGGTGTCAAAGTAGCAAAAAACTTAGATGAAGTTCGTACATATGCACAAGATATTTTAGGAAAGACCCTCGTAACACACCAAACAGGCCCTGAAGGAAAAGAAGTTAAGCGCTTGTTAGTTGAAGAGGGATGCGATATTAAGAAAGAATACTACATCGGTTTAGTTCTTGATCGTGCAACGTCTCAAGTTGTATTGATGGGTTCTGAAGAAGGTGGAACTGAAATTGAAGAAGTGGCGGAAAAAACGCCTGAAAAAATCTTTAAAGAATATGTGGATCCTGCGATTGGTTTACAAGCATTCCAAGCTCGCAGACTTGCATTTAATATTAATATTCCAAAAGAACTAGTTGGAAAAGCAGTTAAGTTCATGACAGGTTTATATACAGTATTTGTTGAAAAAGACTGCTCAATTGCAGAGATTAATCCTCTAGTTGTAACAGGTGACGGAGACGTTATGGCATTGGATGCGAAGTTAAACTTTGATTCAAATGCGCTGTATCGTCAAAAAGATATTCTTGAATATCGTGACCTTGAAGAGGAAGATGCTAAAGAAATTGAAGCATCTAAATACGACTTAAGCTACATTTCACTAGATGGTAATATCGGTTGTATGGTAAACGGTGCAGGTTTAGCAATGGCAACGATGGATATTATTAAACATTACGGAGGCGACCCTGCTAACTTCCTGGATGTTGGGGGCGGCGCAACTGCTGAAAAAGTAACAGAAGCATTCAAAATTATTTTATCTGACCAAAATGTAAAAGGTATTTTCGTTAATATTTTCGGCGGGATTATGAAATGTGATGTTATTGCAACAGGTGTTGTTGAAGCAACGAAACAAGTTGGATTAAGCCTTCCATTAGTTGTTCGCTTAGAAGGAACAAACGTTGAACTTGGAAAAGAAATTTTACAAAAATCAGGCTTAAATATCACAGCTGCTGAATCTATGGCAGACGGCGCACAAAAAATCGTTTCACTAGTGAAATAGAAAGGCTGGGGGATAGGAATGAGCGTATTTATTAATCAAGATACAAAAGTAATTGTACAAGGAATTACAGGCGGAGTTGGCCTTTTTCATACACAGCAAATGTTAGAATATGGAACGAAAATTGTTGGTGGCGTAACACCAGGTAAAGGCGGCTTAGAAGTAGAAGGTGTTCCGGTATTTAATACGGTTGCCGAGGCAAAAGAAAAAACAGGCGCAACGGCTTCTGTTGTATATGTTCCGCCAGCATTCGCAGCTGACTCCATTATTGAAGCAGTTGACGCAGATTTAGATTTAGTTATTTGTATTACGGAAGGTATTCCAGTATTAGATATGGTAAAAGTAAAGCGTTATATGGAAGGAAAACGTACGCGCCTTGTGGGACCTAACTGCCCAGGTGTTATTACACCGGAAGAATGTAAAATTGGAATTATGCCAGGGTACATTCACAAAAAAGGTCATGTAGGTGTAGTTTCACGTTCTGGTACATTAACATATGAAGCTGTTCATCAACTTTCTGAAGCTGGCATTGGCCAATCAACAGCTGTTGGTATCGGTGGTGACCCAGTGAACGGCACGAACTTTATCGATGTATTAAAAGCGTTTAATGAAGATGAAGATACGTATGCAGTAATTATGATTGGTGAAATCGGCGGTACGGCAGAAGAAGAAGCGGCAGAATGGGTAAAAGCAAACATGACAAAACCTGTGGTCGGCTTCATTGGCGGTCAAACAGCACCTCCAGGAAAACGTATGGGCCATGCTGGTGCTATTATTTCAGGTGGTAAAGGGACAGCATCTGAAAAAATTAAAACAATGAATGAGTGCGGTATCCAAGTAGCTGAAACACCATCTGTTATGGGAGAAACACTTATTAAAGTGTTAAAAGAACAAGGCATTTACGAGCAGTGTAAGACTCATTAATAGAAGACATATAGCCTCCTTTGACTGGGGGCTATTTTGTCCATTTAAAAAGGAGATTGTAGAATGTCTGATTTACGGGAAAAATTAATTCATTTAGCACATTGTCCATCTGTTAATTGGAAACAAATTTTTACGCTACTTCAACAGAATTCTTCATTACAAAATCTCTACGAGTACTCTCCATCACAGCTTCAAAAACTATTGACTCTCTCGATTGAACGTGCTAATCAAATAAAAAAAGATTTGCAAACTATTCCAATACGAGATATTCTAGATAAATATGACGCTGAGAATATTCAATGTGTCACCATCCTAGATGATGAATATCCTGAACTTTTGCGCCATATTTATGATCCGCCTTGGGTATTATTTGCAAGAGGAAAGATTTCTCTCCTACACGCTACGGCAAGCTTAAGCGTTGTAGGAACAAGGAACCCCACTTCATATGGAACTGCAGCTCTGACTCATATTGTTAAGCCGATGCTGCATGAAGAATTTGTCGTTGTAAGTGGACTGGCCTTAGGGATTGACCAGGCTGCTCATGAACTGGCTATCGCTGAAAAAGCTAAAACGATTGCAGTATTAGGCGGAGGGTTTTATAATATTTACCCAAGAGGAAACCAAAATTTAGCAAGAGAAATTGCGCAGCATCATTTGCTGCTTTCTGAATATGCCCCGTTTATGAAGCCGACAAAATGGTTTTTCCCTCGCAGAAACAGAATCATTAGCGGATTAACAGGAGGCACGTTGGTGGTGCAAGCAAAAGAAAGAAGTGGATCTTTTATTACCGCCGACCAGGCGCTTCAGCAAGGAAGAGAAGTATTTGCCATACCGGGTTCTATTTTTGAAGAAACATCATGTGGAACGAATAAGTTAATCCAATTAGGGGCAAAACTTGTGCAAAGCGCTGCTGATATTACAGATGAAATGATGTATATAAGATGAATGTTTCAAAGTAGTCATATTCTTGCATGGTATGAAATACTAGTGAGATACGTAGTAAAATCGTATGACTTATCTTTTGGACATTTGACAAACAAGAACCAAATATTTAATAATAATGAAGATTTTATTCTACCTCTTGAGGAGGAACAAATAGATGTCTGACTACCTAGTAATTGTAGAATCGCCTGCAAAGGCTAAAACAATTGAACGTTATTTAGGAAAGAAATATAAAGTAAAAGCATCGATGGGACATGTTCGCGATTTACCTAAAAGTCAAATGGGAATTGATATTGAACAGGATTACAATCCGAAATATATTACAATTCGCGGGAAAGGCCCGGTTTTAAAAGAACTAAAAACAGCGGCTAAAAAAGCAAAGAAGATTTACCTAGCAGCCGATCCAGACCGTGAAGGAGAAGCGATTGCATGGCACTTGGCGCACAGTTTGGATGTAGACATTGCATCGGACTGCCGCGTAGTATTTAATGAGATTACAAAAGAAGCGATTAAAGAATCTTTTAAACATCCACGAGCAATTAATATGGATTTAGTAGATGCTCAACAAGCACGCCGTATTCTTGACAGGCTGGTTGGCTACAACATCAGTCCATTGCTGTGGAAAAAAGTGAAAAAAGGATTAAGTGCCGGAAGGGTTCAATCAATTGCAGTGCGGTTAATTATTGATCGTGAAAAAGAAATTGCAAAGTTTATCCCAGAAGAATACTGGACGGTAAAAGCAACTTTTCAAAAAGGGAACGACCAATTTGAAGGCCAGTTGATCGAATATCAAGGAAAAAAAGTAGAGCTATCGAATGAAAATGATGTAACCAACATTGTTAAACAATTAGATGGAAATGAATTTTCAATTTCTAAAGTAACAAAACGTGAGCGAAAGCGTAATGCGGCTCCTTCTTTTACCACGTCTTCATTACAGCAAGAGGCAGCGCGGAAACTGAACTTTCGAGCGAAAAAAACAATGATGATTGCGCAGCAATTATATGAAGGAATTGATTTAGGAAAAGAAGGTACAGTAGGTCTTATCACGTATATGCGTACCGATTCTACTCGTATTTCAGAAACAGCTCAAACGGAAGCTAGAGATTACATTACGAACGCATACGGAAATCAGTTTGTGGCAACGGAAAAGCGTAAAGAAAAGAAAAATTCGAACGCGCAAGATGCCCACGAAGCGATTCGTCCAACTTCAGCTCTTCGTAAACCAGGAGAGGTAAAAGAGTTCTTATCGCGTGATCAGTATCGACTGTATAAGCTAGTATGGGAGCGCTTCGTTGCTAGTCAAATGGCACCTGCAATTATGGATACAATGGCTGTAGATTTGAAAAATGGAGACGTAACATTTAGAGCAAACGGCTCCAAAGTTAAATTTCCAGGCTTTATGAAAGTGTATGTTGAAGGCAATGATGATCAAGTGGAGGAAAAAGAAAATCTTCTTCCAGACTTAGAAGAAGGAGAAGTAGCTTATTCTAAAGACATCGATGAAAAGCAGCACTTCACACAGCCGCCGCCAAGATATACTGAAGCTCGTTTAGTCAAGACATTAGAAGAGCTAGGCATTGGCCGACCGTCTACATATGCTCCAACACTTGACACGATTCAAAAGCGCGGGTACGTAGCGCTCGATAACAAGCGTTTTGTTCCAACAGAACTTGGAGAAATTGTACTAGAGCTTGTATTGGAGTTTTTCCCGGAAATTTTAGATGTAGAGTTTACAGCTAAAATGGAAAACGATTTGGATGAAGTGGAAGATGGTAATGTTCAATGGGTGCGTGTTATTGACGAATTTTACAGTGATTTTGAAAAACGCTTAGAACATGCTGAAAAAGAAATGCGCGAAGTGGAGATTAAAGATGAACCTGCCGGAGAAGATTGCGGAGAATGCGGTTCACCTATGGTATACAAAATGGGACGCTACGGAAAATTTATGGCATGCTCTAATTTCCCTGACTGCCGCAACACAAAGCCAATTGTAAAAGAGATTGGCGTAAAGTGCCCGAAATGTGAAGAAGGAAATATAGTTGAGCGAAAATCGAAGAAAAAGCGTACATTTTATGGCTGTGATCGATTCCCGGGCTGTGACTTCGTATCTTGGGATAAGCCGATTGCAAGAAAATGTCCGAAATGTGAAAACCTGCTTGTGGAGAAGAAACAGAAAAAAGGAACTCAAGTCGTCTGTACAAGTTGTGATTATAAAGAGGAAGCTCAGCAGTAAAAGAGAATGGGATGAATTCCCACACTTTAAATTTAAAAATAGCAGTTATATAAGATGCGGCGACATTGCTTCATGTGCTAAAATGGAAACGTTATTAGCGACATTGAGTAATGTCGCATTTTCTTTGTCCCGTTAAAAAAGGAACAGACAAGTGAATGAATAAGGAAAATGATAGAAAAGATAGAAATGAAGTTGGAGGATTTACAATGAATGAACAAGTAATTAATGTTATCGGAGCAGGTCTTGCTGGAAGTGAAGCAGCTTGGCAAATCGCAAAGCGCGGTTTGAAAGTTCGCCTTTATGAGATGAGACCAGTGAAGCAAACACCTGCTCATCATACGGACAAATTTGCTGAATTAGTATGTAGTAATTCACTGCGTGCGAATACATTAACAAATGCAGTGGGTGTTTTAAAAGAAGAAATGCGATTATTAGACTCTGTAATTATTCGTTCAGCAGACGAATGTGCGGTTCCAGCAGGTGGAGCACTGGCTGTTGATCGTCACGAATTTGCCGCTCGTGTGACGGAAAGCGTTAAAAACCATCCGAACGTAACGGTTGTTAACGAAGAGATTACGGAAATTCCACAAGGACCAACTGTTATTGCAACAGGTCCGTTAACGTCAAAAGATTTATCAGAACAGCTGCGCGCGTTAACAAGTGAAGATTATTTATATTTTTACGATGCGGCTGCACCTATTATTGAAAAAGACAGCATTGATATGGATAAAGTGTATCTGAAATCTCGCTATGACAAAGGGGAAGCTGCCTATTTAAACTGTCCGATGACAAAAGAAGAATTCCAGCGTTTTCATGAAGCATTAATCAATGCAGAGACGGTTCCTTTAAAAGAATTTGAGAAAGAAATTTATTTTGAAGGATGTATGCCAATTGAAGTAATGGCTTCACGCGGAGAAAAAACAATGCTCTTTGGACCCATGAAACCAGTTGGGTTAGAAGATCCGAAAACAGGAAAGCGACCTTATGCAGTTGTTCAGCTTCGTCAAGATGATGCAGCAGGTACACTATATAATATCGTAGGTTTCCAAACACATTTAAAATGGGGAGCACAAAAAGAAGTATTGAGCTTAATCCCAGGTTTAGAAAATGCAGAAGTAGTACGCTATGGCGTTATGCATAGAAATACGTTTATTAATTCTCCTAAATTGTTAAAGCCTACGTATCAATATCGTGAGCGTGATGACTTATTCTTTGCTGGACAAATGACGGGAGTAGAAGGATATGTAGAATCAGCGGCGAGCGGACTAATGGCAGGAATGAACGCGGCTCGACTTGTACTTGGTGAAGAATTGGTTGTATTGCCGCAGGAAACAGCGATTGGCAGTATGGCTCACTATATCACACATACAAACGCAAAAAATTTCCAGCCGATGAATGCCAACTTTGGCTTATTCAAAGAATTGGAAGTGCGAATCAAAAACAAACAAGAACGAAATGAAACGCTTGCTAAACGAGCATTGGAAACTATTCAGAATTTTACAACAAAATAATCAAAATTGTTTGCAAGGGCTACTTAATTGTGATAATATTTAGTAGCCCTTGTGAGGTGATAACATTGGAATTTGTTAAAGATGTATTAAATTCCTTTCTAGAATATTTACAAATTGAGAAAAACTATTCAAAATATACAGTTGACTGCTATGAAAAAGACATAGGTATCTTCATGTCTTTTATGCAGGAAGAGCAAATACAAAACCTACAAAGTGTTACATATGCTGATGCAAGGCTGTTTTTAACACGCCTATATGAAAAGCAGTATTCAAAAAGATCGATGTCACGCAAAATTTCTTGTTTGAGAACGTTTTATCGTTACTTAAATAGAGAAGAATTAGTAGAAGATAATCCATTTGCGCTCGTTACCCTTCCTAAAAAGGAGGAGCGAAATCCTCGCTTCCTGTATGAAGAGGAGATTGTGAAATTATTTCAAATGAATGACTTAACAACTCCGTTAGGGCAGCGTAATCAGTCTCTATTAGAATTGCTGTATGCCACCGGAATACGAGTGAGTGAATGCGCATCTATTAAGCTTAGCGATATAGATTTTTCACTTCAAACTTTGCTCGTATATGGCAAAGGGAAAAAACAACGGTACGTGCCATTTGGCTGTTATGCCAAGGACGCTCTTAGAGTATATATAGATAATGGAAGAAAGCTTCTTTTAAAAAAGGCTCCTTCTGATACTCATTCGCTCTTTTTAAATTATAAGGGGACACCGTTGACAGACCGAGGCATACGCTTAGTCATTGATCAGTTAGTAAAGAAGACCGCTGAGAATATACATATTAGTCCACACGTTTTGCGGCATACTTTTGCGACTCATATGTTAAATGAAGGGGCAGATTTACGTACAGTTCAAGAAATGCTAGGTCATGAACATTTATCAACCACTCAAATATACACACATGTGACGAAGGATCGTTTAAAGGCAGTTTATATGAATCACCATCCTCGCGCATAAAAGGAGGAGTTAATTTGTCTACTTTCCATGCTACTACGATTTTTGCGGTTCAGCATAACGGTCAATGTGCCATGTCTGGGGACGGACAAGTAACGTTCGGTAATGCTGTTGTGATGAAACATACTGCTCGAAAAGTAAGACGTCTATTTCAAGGGCAAGTTCTTGCCGGCTTTGCAGGTTCAGTAGCTGATGCATTCACTCTTTTTGAATTATTTGAAACGAAGCTTGAAGAGTATAACGGAAATCTTCAGCGTGCAGCCGTTGAGCTTGCTAAACAATGGAGAAGTGACAAAGTATTGCGAAAGTTAGAAGCAATGCTTATTGTTATGAACAAAGATAACTTACTGTTAGTATCAGGAACGGGTGAAGTTATTGAACCGGACGACGGCATTTTAGCAATTGGATCAGGCGGAAATTATGCTTTATCAGCGGGACGTGCATTAAAACAACATGCAGGCGAACATTTAACAGCTAAAGAAATTGCAAAAGCAGCTTTAGATGTAGCAAGTGAGATATGTGTTTATACAAATGATCATATTATTGTAGAAGAACTGTAGGAAAGGGGATTTTTTTATGAATTCTCATTTAACACCTCGACAAATTGTAGAAAAGCTCGATCAGTATATTATTGGTCAAACGAAGGCAAAGAAAGCGGTCGCTGTTGCGCTGCGAAATCGCTATCGACGCGGTCTGTTAGACGAATCTTTACGTGATGAAGTTGTGCCGAAAAACATTTTAATGATTGGTCCTACAGGTGTGGGTAAAACCGAGATTGCACGCCGCTTAGCTAAGCTTGTCGGTGCACCTTTTATTAAGGTTGAGGCAACAAAATTTACGGAAGTTGGATATGTAGGACGCGATGTAGAATCAATGGTTCGTGATTTAGTGGAAACGTCAGTTCGACTTGTGAAAGAAGAAAAAATGAACGGCGTGCGTGATCGCGCAGAAGAAAATGCAAACAAGCGGATAGTAGAGCTTCTTGTTCCAAGTAAAAAGAAGCAGCAATCGTTTAAAAATCCGTTTGAAATGATTTTTTCAAACGGTACACAGTCAAGCGATGCGGATCCTGATCAAGATGAGGAAACGAATATTGCAACGAAGCGCAAGCAGATTGCTCATCAGCTTGCTTTAGGAGAGCTTGAAAATCATTATGTCACAATTGAAGTAGAAGAGCAACAGCCTTCTATGTTTGATATGTTACAAGGTTCGGGTATGGAACAAATGGGCATGAACATGCAGGATGCCTTAAGCAATTTTATGCCTAAAAAACAAAAAAAGCGCAAACTTACTGTTAAAGATGCACGAAAAGTATTAACAAATGAAGAAGCGCAAAAATTGATTGATATGGATGAAGTGACGCAAGAAGCTGTGAATCGTGCAGAACAATACGGAATTATTTTCATTGACGAAATTGATAAAATTGCTCAGAAAAGTGGTAATTCATCTTCCGCTGATGTTTCACGTGAAGGCGTACAGCGAGATATTTTACCAATTGTAGAAGGGTCAACAATTGTTACAAAATATGGCGCAGTCAAAACTGATCATGTTTTATTTGTAGCAGCCGGTGCTTTCCATGTATCAAAACCGTCGGATTTAATTCCAGAATTGCAAGGTCGATTCCCAATTCGCGTTGAATTAACGAAGCTAACCGTTGAAGATTTTATAAACATTTTAGTAGAGCCAGATAATGCGTTATTAAAGCAATATGCGGCATTATTGGAAACTGAAGGTATACAAATTGAATTTTCTGACGATGCTATACGTAAGATTGCAGAAATTGCATATCAGGTAAATCAAGATACAGACAATATTGGTGCAAGAAGGCTTCATACGATTTTAGAACGTTTGCTAGAGGATTTATCGTTTGAAGCACCAGAAGTAACATTAGAGAAAATTGTGATTACTCCGCAGTACGTGGAAGAAAAATTAGAAAAAATCGCTAAAAACAAAGATTTGAGTCAATTTATTTTATAGAACTGAAATCGCAGGAGGAAGAGTACTAATGGATTTATTAGGGAAAACTAGAAAGATTAATGCAATGCTACAAAAAGCAGCTGGTAAACCAGTAAACTTTAAAGAAATGGCTGAAACACTTTGCGAAGTGATCGAATCAAACGTATTCGTAGTAAGCCGTCGCGGTAAATTATTAGGAATCGCTGTTAAACAGCAAATTGAGAATGCGCGCATGAAAGATATGTTAGAAGCACGCCAGTTCCCAGAAGAATATACTCAAAGCTTATTTAACATTCAAGAAACATCTTCTAACTTAAACATTGAAAGTCAATATACAGCTTTCCCAGTTGAAAATAAAGACTTATTTGATGCAGGACTAACAACAATCGTTCCAATTATCGGAGGCGGAGAGCGTCTAGGTACGCTTGTATTATCTCGTTTAGACCGTCAGTTCGAAGACGATGATTTAATCCTTGCTGAATACGGTGCAACGGTAGTAGGTATGGAAATTCTTCGTGAAAAAGCAGAAGAGATTGAAGAAGAAGCACGTAGCAAAGCTGTTGTACAAATGGCAATTAGCTCATTATCATACAGTGAGTTAGAAGCTATTGAGCACATCTTTGAAGAGTTAAATGGAACTGAAGGACTATTAGTAGCAAGTAAAATTGCTGACCGCGTTGGAATTACACGTTCAGTAATCGTAAATGCGCTACGTAAATTAGAAAGTGCTGGCGTTATCGAATCACGTTCTTTAGGAATGAAAGGAACTTACATTAAAGTTCTTAACAACAAATTCTTAGTAGAGCTTGAAAAATTAAAATCTAACTAAGTTTATGAACAAAAAAGCACACGGGCAAAGCCCGTGTGCTTTTTTGTATGCTCTCAGTACAAAAAGATTCGCTGTGGGTTAAGACGATTCGTTCACTATTTTTATAAATCTTTAACAAAGTTCATATAAAAATCTAAAAATTATATTATAGAATCTTTAAATAGTAAAAAGATACTAGTTGATTACAAATCGTTACTTTTATTACATATTGTTCAGGACTTATGGTATATATTTTGATTTTAAATTAAAAAAATAGAGCTAAAGTATAGCATTGATGTTAAAATATGCTTGGAAAACGAATGAAAATTTTGGTTTATAGTCCAAAAGTTCTTAAAAAAGGATAGACATTGTATGAAGTTTTTCTTACAATAAGTTCTATGGTACTAAAGTCGAAATTTGTCTCATTTTGAGAAAAATAGAATAGATAAGCAGGTGTAAGAAGTGAGTTTGTTTTCAACTACTTTTCAAACAATTGAAAATGGAATTAGCTACGCGTCACAAAAGCAGCAGACGATTGCACAAAATATCGCAAATGTTGATACTCCAAATTATAAATCGAAAACCGTATCGCGTACGAGTGAATTCCGAGATTTATTACATAACGAGTTAGAAGCATATCAGACTGATTCAAAACATATCCCATTTTCTGGTTCATCCCAGCGAGTGATTACCCAGCAAGGAAACACTTCCTATCAAGCAAATGGAAACAATGTGGATATGGATAAAGAGATGGCGGATATGGCTGAAAATCAAATTTACTATGAGGCGCTAGTAGATCGTTTAAATGGAAAATTTAATTCTCTTCAAACAGTCATTAGAGGAGGTAAATAAGTTTGACTATTTTTCAAAATATGAATATTACATCTTCAGCTTTAACTGCCAATCGTTTAAGGATGGACGTTGTTTCATCTAATATGGCGAATGCTGAAACGACAAGAGGGACGTACGTTAATGGTGAGTGGCAGCCTTACAAAAGAAAAATGGTTGTCATGCAGTCTGATCGTTCGCCTTCTTTTTCGTCCGTCTTACACTCCGAAATCAATAAAAATCAAAACAATGGTGTAAAAGTCACAGATATCGTAGAAGATAATACTCCTTTTAATTTAGTATATAACCCGACGCATCCAGATGCGAATGACCAAGGGTACGTGCAGATGCCGAACGTAGATCCTTTAAAGGAAATGACGGATTTAATTAGTGCTACTCGATCTTATGAAGCAAACGTGACAGTCTTTAATACAAACAAAAGTATATTAACCAAGGCATTAGAAATTGGGAAATAAAGGAGCGATAAAATGATTAATGGTATCAGCAATCAAATAGCCATAGCAAAAACAGCAGCTTCTACTAGCACTGGACAAACAACTCAACAGTTTTCAACGTTTTTAAAAGACTCAATCAATGAGTTAAACAATACTCAACGCGCTTCGGATATAGCGACTGAAAAGCTTGCTAAAGGAGAAAACGTCGAACTCCAAGATGTAATGATTACTGCTCAAAAAGCAAGTATTACGATGCAAACGGCTCTTGAAATACGCAATAAAGCTGTTGAAGCCTATCAGGAAATGATGAGAATGCAAATGTAATTGAGCGGTTATTAAAGAAAATGAAAATAGTAATAACCGGAGGAATACCATGAATGAAAGAATAGCTCTTTATCGAGATAAGATGAAAGTCTTTTGGAATAACCGCAAAAAAGGACAAAAAATAGCCCTTATCGCTGCTCCTCTTGCGGCTGTTCTAGTCATTAGTTTAGCATCTGTTTTTTTAAACAAGGATAAATTTGTCCCTCTTTATAGCAATCTATCGGCTCAAGAAACAGGACAAATCAAAGCAGAGCTTGATGCTAGAAGCGTTCCTTCAGAAATCTCTGATAACGGAACAACCATTTCGGTGCCTGAACAAAGCGTTGACTCGCTAAAAGTTGATTTAGCTGCACAAGGAATTCCTGATAGCGGAAGTATCGACTATTCGTTTTTTGGGAAAAATGCGAGCTTTGGTATGACAGATAATGAATTTAATGTGTTAAAACTCGATGCGATGCAAACTGAATTGGCTAACTTAATGAAAAACATTCAAGGAGTCAATGATGCAAAAGTGATGATTACCCTTCCCAATGAAAGCGTCTGGGCGAATGAAAAGCAGGGAGAAGCATCAGCATCGATTGTGCTTAATACAAAGGCTGGTTATAAATTTGATGATCAGCAAATTAAATCTCTTTATCATTTAGTATCCAAAAGTGTGCCAAACCTTCCTACAGATAATATCGTCATCATGAACCAATATTTTGAGTACTTTGATTTAAAAGGTAACGAAACGAATTCAGCTTCTAGCTCATTTGCTTCGCAGAACGAAGCGAAAAAAGAAGTTGAGCGAGATATTCAGCGTCAAGTACAGCAAATGCTAGGAAGACTGGTCGGTCAAGACAAAGTAATGGTCTCTGTTACAGCAGATCTTGATTTTACACAGGAAAATCGCGAAGAAAAGCTAGTAGAGCCTGTTGATAAAGATAATATGCAAGGAATTGCCGTTAGCGCTGAAAAAATTAATGAAACATTTTCTGGTAAAAACGCTCAAGATGGAGGCGTTGCTGGAACAGGAGAAGAAGATACAACAAATTACTCATCTAGTACAACAAGTGGAGACGGAGACTACGAAAAAAACGAAGAACGAATTAATTATGAAGTGAATAGAATTCATAAAGAAATCGTCGAAAGTCCATACAAAATTCAAGATCTTGGCATTCAAGTAATGATAGATCCGTCCAATGCAAAAGGGAAATCACAAGTTTCCGATACGCTTGAGTCAGACGTTCAAAAAATGTTAGGTACAATTGTCCGTACTTCTATTTCAAAAGATGCAAATACGAAAGCCCTCTCAGATAACGCGGTCAGCGATAAGATTACCGTTTCCGTTCAGCCGTTTAATGGACAAGAAACAGCTGACAACACAGCAAGTTCGATTCCATTGTGGATGTATATAACCGGAGGAGCACTGCTGCTTATTATTGTTGTTCTTATTGTGCTGTTGGTTAGGAAAAGACGTCAAGACTTTGATGAAGAGGAATATGATGAAGGGTACGAGGAAACTTTTGAAGCATATGAAGCGGCACAAAAAGCTCCTGTTTTAAGTGCTGAACAGCAAACAAAAAGCAATCTTGAAACGTTAGCGAAGCAAGACCCGGAAGAGTTTGCAAAACTGCTGCGAACATGGATTAGTGAGGATTAGGAGGAAAGCTAATGGTAAAGGCTATGCAAAAAAATGAGTTAACTGGAAAGCAAAAAGCAGCAATTTTGTTGATTTCTCTCGGTCCGGATGTATCAGCTTCTATCTATAAACATCTCAGTGAAGATGAAATTGAGCAACTAACGCTTGAAATTTCTTCAGTGAGAAAAGTAGAGCCGTCTTTAAAAGAAGCTGTGCTTCATGAGTTTGAACAAATAACGCTTGCTCAAAACTACCTTGAAAAAGGAGGAGTAAGCTATGCGAAACAGGTGTTAGAAAAAGCACTTGGACCAGAGCAGGCTATGATGATTATCAATCGATTAACTTCTTCTTTGCAAGTTCGTCCGTTTGATTTTGCCAGAAAAGCTGATCCTATGCAGCTGTTAAATTTCATTCAGCATGAGCATCCTCAGACGATTGCCCTTATTTTATCTTACTTAGAGCCGCCGCAGGCAGGACAAATCTTATCATCACTGCCTCAGGAAAGGCAAGCGGATATTGCAAGACGGATTGCGACGATGGGAAGTACGTCTCCCGAAGTCATTAATGAAGTTGAGCAAATTTTAGAGAGAAAGCTTTCTGCTACTGTTACCCAAGACTATACCCAAACAGGTGGTTTAGAAGCAGTAGTTGAAGTATTAAATGGAGTAGACCGAGCGACTGAAAAAATTATTATTGATACGCTTGAAATTCAAGATCCGGCATTAGCAGAAGAAATCAAACAGCGAATGTTTGTATTTGAGGATATCGTAACGCTCGATAACCGTTCTATTCAGCGTGTGATACGAGATGTAGAAAATGATGATTTATTGTTGAGCTTAAAAGTAGCAAGTGAAGAAGTGAAATCTATTATTTTTAAAAATATGTCTAGCCGTATGGTGGAAACGTTTAAAGAAGAAATGGAATTTATGGGTCCTGTGCGTTTGAAAGATGTAGAGGAAGCTCAGTCACGTATCGTTGCTGCAATTAGACGTTTAGAAGATGCTGGTGAAATTGTATTAGCTCGAGGTGGAGGAGACGATATTATTGTCTAATATCATTAAATCAACTTATACGAACAAACTTTCAGACGAAAATGCGAAGCACATTCAAGTCATTCCGTTTGGTTTTCCGATACAAGATGAGCCCACAGAAGAGCATCTTCAGCAAGAAAATGCACAGCACGTTATTGAACAAGCGCACAGTGAAGCTGAAATAATAAAGGCCGAGGCAGACGCTTACCGAATACAAGCTCAAAACGAAATTGAACGTTTGAAAAAGCAGTGGGAAGAAGAGAAGGTGCTGCTGTTTCAACAAGAACAAAAGCGAGGCTATGAAGAAGGATACGAAGAAGGGCTGCTTCAAGGAAAACAAGAGTATGAGCATGTATTAGCCATGTCGCGAAACATTGTTGACGAAACAAAGAATCAGTACTACGAATATATAAATCAATCTGAAGAAGTCATCTTTGAATTAGGTTTCACCCTAGCTGAAACGATTTTAAATGAGCAGCTTCAAAGAGATGAATCATTTTTACCACTTGTTGCAAGGTCTTTAAAAGAAGTTAGAGAACATAAAGAAATCCAGCTTTTTGTTTCCCCGAAAAAATATGCATATGTATGTGAACATAAACGAGAACTGTTCGATTTATTAAACGGAGAAACCGGGCTATTTATTTATGCGGATGAAAATCTTCAGGAAATGGATTGTGTCATCGATTCCTCTTATGGGCGTCTTGTTGCGTCTTTTGATAGCCAGTTAACGGAAATGAAGAAAAAATTAAAAGAACGTTTGTTAGAGGAGAGTAAACATGAAAGTCGCACAACTCATTCATGAAATCCCGCGCACATCTTCTTTTAAACGGTACGGGAAAGTCAGCCGAGTAGTAGGAATGATGATTGAATCTAAAGGACCTAGAACGTCAATAGGAGATGTTTGCTTTATTCATCTTAGTGAACGAGGAGATAAAATTCGTGCAGAAGTTGTTGGTTTTAACGGTGAGCACGTTGTTTTAATGCCTTATACGTCTGTTCGATATATCGGACCTGGCTGCCTAGTGGAAACGACAGAAAAACCTCTGCAGGTAAGCGTGGGGAAAGAGTTAATAGGTCAAGTGCTTGATTCGTTAGGGAACCCTTTAGACGGGTCTGAACTTTCTCAATATTTGCCGTTTGTTTTAACCGATCAAGACCCCCCTAATCCCTTAGAGCGTCCGCCTATTGAACAGCCGATTGAAGTAGGGGTGCGAACAATTGATAGTTTGCTAACAGTAGGTCAAGGGCAGCGCATAGGTATTTTTGCAGGAAGCGGTGTTGGTAAAAGTACGCTGCTCGGGATGATTGCACGCAATACAAAAGCAGATATCAATGTCATTGCCCTTGTAGGAGAGCGAGGAAGAGAAGTTAGAGAGTTTATTGAGCGAGATCTTGGAGAGGAAGGGTTAAAGCGCTCCGTTGTAGTAGTTGCTACCTCGGATCAGCCTGCTCTGCTTCGAATGAAAGCAGCATATACAGCTACTTCTATTGCTGAATACTTTCGAGATGAGGGGCTGAGCGTCATGATGATGATGGATTCTGTTACCCGTGTAGCAATGGCTCAAAGAGAAATTGGATTAGCCGTAGGTGAACCTCCGACTACCAAAGGTTATACACCATCTGTTTTTGCTAGCTTGCCAAGGCTGCTTGAACGTACAGGAACTAATCAACATGGATCTATTACTGCTTTTTACACTGTATTAGTAGACGGTGATGATATGAACGAACCTATTTCGGATACGGTGCGAGGCATTATAGACGGACATATTGTACTAGACCGGGAGCTGGCCAATAAAGGTCAATATCCGGCCATCAATGTCTTAAAAAGCGTTAGTCGCGTGATGAACCATATCGTAAGTGAACGGCACAAAGAAGCAGCTGAAAAACTGCGTTCATTAATGGCTACCTATGCTAATTCTGAAGACTTAATTAACATAGGTGCCTACAAAAGAGGATCTTCTGCTTACATTGATGAGGCCATCCACTATCATCCTGTCATTGATGCATTTTTAAAGCAAAAAACGAACGAACATCCATCATTTGAAACAAGTGTAACAAAGCTCTGTGAACTGTTTGTGAAAGGTGAGTAAATATGGCATATGAATTTAGGTTATCTAAAATAATGGCAATCAAGTCAAATGAAAAGGATGAACTGCTATCTCAATATAATCAATCCTTGCAGCAGTTTGAAACAGCGGGTGAAAAGCTTTATAAAAAGCTAAAAGAAAAAGAAACGCTAATTGAACAGCATACGGGCAAAATGAAGCAAGGGCTTTCTATTTTAGAAATTACATCGTTTCAGCAGTTTTTAACAAGTGCCGAACGAGTGATTGAAAGGCTGCAACAAGAGGTCATGTTTGCAAGACAGCAAATGAACTTAAAGAAACTGAAGCTAGAAGAAAAGAACATAGAAGTAAAGAAGTATGAAAAGTTAAAAAAGAGAGACTACGATTCTTATATAACCGCGGAAAAACAGTTAGAAGCGAAGCAAATGGATGAGCTGTCGCTACAGCAGTATATGCTGCATAGGAATTAGGTGGAAAACATGGCTAATCAAAAAGAGTTAAGAGAAGAGTACGAAGAAGAAAAGTCTTACAGTAAAAGCCAAGTGTTTTTATTTTTAATCTTTATTCCAGCAGTGTTCCTCATCTTGGCGGCTTATATTGTTCTGACGCTTTTAGGCGTTAATGTAAATGATAAAGTTTCAGGTATTACACACGCCATTCCGTTTGTATCAAGTGAACAGTCGCAAAAAAATGAAAATATTCAAGAAAGCAATGAAGAAATACAAAAGCAGGTTGATAGCCTTCAAAAGAAGCTGAGCACGAAAGAAAAGCAAATCGCAGCTTATGAGAAAACGATCACTACAAAAGATCGTCAAATGGATGAACTAAAAATTGAAATGCGTGATATGGAAGAAAAAGCCGATGATGAAGCGAAAAAACAAAAAAACAATCAGCTGGCAAAAAAAGATGTCATTGCTACCTATGAAAACATGTCTCCTAAAAATGCAGCACTTATCTTTGCCGAATTAAAAGAAGACAAAGCGGTCGCAATGCTTAAGCAGTTCAAAGCGAGTGCAAGAACGGCAATCTTAGAAAAAATGGATCCAAAAGTAGCTGCACGCTATACGACATTGTTAACAGATCAGATCGAGGAATAAAAGCAGAGGTGAAAACAGTGGAAATTTCACTACGTCCAGCAGCTGCATCAAAGGTAAACTGCGATGAAAAAGCAGCTGTTATTCAGACTCAGGGTTTTTTTGAAGAAGTTGTTCAGCAGCTTAAGCAACTAGATGGGCAGCCTTTAACGCGCGGGGAGAAATCATCCGATGAACAAGCGGTAGACCAAGACGTCTTCAAGGCGGTCGGGTTAATGGCAATTCAGTTAAGCGAAGCAGAAGGTGAAGAAGATGAACCATCTGTCTTGTACGAACATCTAGCCGATATGCTCAGCAGTATTCCAAGTAGTCTAGATTTGGAACAGCCGCTTCTAAAGCTGCAGCACGTGTTAACAGACATGCAGCGGGCACCTGTTTCATCTGAAACAGACAGTCAAGAACAATATTTGTCTTCTATTTCTACCTTGTTGACCATTTGTAAAAATACATCATCTGCGTTTCAAACAGAGTTCGCTCAGCTGATGGAAGAACTACAAAAACCGCAGCTGCAGTCAGTGACCCTTTCAAATTCGCAGCTTGAGGGTTTGCGGAAAACTGCTGCTGAAAAAATAGAGAAAATTCATAAACAACCACGTGTATTAACCGATACCTTACATGAAAAGCGCTCTGCTGGTTTCTTCGCCGTTGTTCATGCGGCTCCAAAAAGTTCTGTAAGAGATATGGACGCTGTTCATAAAGAGGAAAAAGTGCCGTTTTTGAATCAGCTTCCATGGAAAAAAGATGTGATTTTACGTAGCGAAAGTATGGATAGGGATAGTTTAAAAAAGGATAGTGAAATTTCTTTCACTGCTAACACGGCTGAGGCGACGTTAGAAAATAATCCATCATCTTTTAAATCTAATGAAGTACCTAAGGTCCAAGAATTTTCTATTGATCTAAGGCAAGTAAAATCTGATCATCAACAGTCTGACAATCTGTTAAAGGAGCTGCAAAAAATATGGAGTAAAGCTTCGCTCAGTGCTGAAGAGGGAAGATCCAAGCTTTTCATTACGTTATTTCCAAAACAGCTAGGTACGATTTCAATTGAAGTGCTTCAGCAAAAAAATGAACCGATTACGCAAGTGGTTGTATCGTCGGCGAAAACAAAAGAGCTGTTAGACGCCAATCTTGCGACTTTACGGCAAGTTCTGACTTCTCAGCATGTATCGGTTGATCAAGTCGATGTGGTCGCTGTTCAAGCAGCTCCAGAAAGTTCTGTAAAAGATATGAACGCTTTTGCTAAAGAAGAAAAAGTGCCGCAGTTTTCTATTGATTTAAGGCAAGTGAAATTGGATCATCAACAGTCTAATGATCTGGTAAACGAGCTGCAAAAAATATGGAGTAAAGCTTCGCTCAGTGCTGAAAAGGGAAGATCCAAGCTTTTCGTTACGTTATTGCCAAAGCAGCTAGGTACGATTTCAATTGAAGTGCTTCAGCAAAAAAATGAAACGACTGCGCAAGTAGTTGTATCGTCAGCGAAAACAAAAGAGCTGTTAGACGCCAGCCTTTTCAGATTACGACAAGCTCTCACGTCTCAGCATGTATCCGTTGATCAAGTCGGTGTGGACGCTGTTCATACATCTTCAGAAAGTTCTGTGAGAAATATGAACGCTTTTCGTAAAGAAGAAAAAATACCGTTTTTCAATCAGCTTCCAAGGAAAAAAGATGTGGTAGTACACAGCGAAAGTATAGATACAAATAGCTCTTTAAAAAATAACGAAAGTTCTGCAGGTACAAACACAACCGGAGCGACAGTAGAGAATCAGCCATCATCCTTTGGAAGTGGAGAAATGCCTAAGCTTCAGCAGTTCTCTATTTATCTAGGGCAAGCAAAATCTGACTATCAACAGTCTAGCAATTTGGTAAACGAGCTTGAAAAAATATGGAGTAAAGCTTCGATCAGTACTGAAGAGGGAACATCCAAGCTTTTCATTAAGTTATTGCCAAAACAGCTAGGTGCGATTTCAATTGAAATGCTTCAGAAAGACAGTGAAACGGTTGCGCGAATTGTCGTATCGTCAGCAAAAACAAAAGAGTTATTGGACGCCAACCTTTCAACTTTGCGGCACGGTCTCGCGTCTCAGCATGTATCAATTGATAAAATCGATGTGCTACTGTCAGAACAAGCGATGTCGTATAACAATGAAAACGACCAGCAAAAAGAAAGACAGGAAAAAGAAGCGTTTAAAAAAGAAGAAGATCAAGATTCACAGCAATTGGAAGAATCGGCTTCCTTTCTGTCTTCTTTTGAAGCAGCGCTCATTAACTACAACGTATAGGTGATAACAATGACAAATGAAATTACGTCTGACTTGTATTTAAGCAATAGGGACACACCAGTGAAGCAAACGGGGAACAGCTCGCTTGGCAAAGATGATTTTTTGAAGCTTTTGATTGCGCAGCTTCAAAATCAAGATCCAATGAATCCAATGGAAGACAAAGACTTTATTGCTCAAATGGCTCAGTTTTCATCCCTTGAACAAATGACAAATATGAGCACATCGCTCAATACGTTTTTAACGCAGTCACAGGCTTCTCCTATTTTAAAAGGGAGTGAGTTAATTGGTAAAACCGCTGCGTGGTTAGATGAAGAAGGAAATAAAAAGCAAGGAGTCATTTTAACAGCATCCGTCAAAAACAATGAGGTATCGTTTAGGATCAACGATGAAAATCATACGGTACTTTCGCTAAACGATATCTTAGAAGTAAGCAGTTAACCAACCAAATTTAAGGAGTGATTTTATGTTACGTTCGATGTATTCAGGAATCAGCGGCATGAAAAATTTTCAAACTAAATTAGATGTCCTAGGAAATAACATTGCCAACGTTAATACATACGGCTATAAAAAAGGACGTACAACGTTTCAAGATTTAGTAAGTCAGCAGGTAGCAGGAGCAACAGCACCAGGAGCTAACCGTGGAGGTGTTAATGCTAAACAAGTCGGATTAGGTTCGCAAATTGGCACAATTGATACAGTTCAAACGGCAGGAAGCATTCAGTCAACGGGGCGTCCGCTTGATTTAGCTATTTCTGGAGACGGCTATTTTGTAGTAAGAGATGGAGTCACAAATTATTATACAAGAGCGGGGAATTTTTATTTAGATAGCAGCGGTAATTTGGTAACGGGTGATGGACTGTACGTGCAAAAAACTGGAGGAGGGAATATAAATATTCCTTCAACAAGTAAGAGCTACAGTATAGGAGCAGATGGAAAGGTTAACATCATAGATGCTAACGGGAACATCTCCAGTAATCAAACTGTCGAACTTGCTAAATTTGCAAATAATGAAGGACTGCAAAAAGCAGGGGGGAATTTATTTGCTCAAAGCGTAAACTCAGGAGGTCCTTTAGTAGGAGCTCCTGGAGCCAACGGCACAGGAAGCTTCGTCTCAAGCGCCCTTGAAATGTCCAACGTTGATTTATCGGAAGAATTCACGGATATGATTGTTGCACAGCGCGGATTTCAAGCGAACACAAGAATTATTACAACATCCGATGAAATACTGCAAGAGCTAGTGAATCTAAAACGATAGGCGGGAGGAAGGAGTAGGTATTACTCCGGTTAATTATGATCACTTTAACAAGGCTAAACGGCAAAACATTTACGTTAAACGCACTCTACATCGAGCAGGTTGAAGCATTTCCTGATACGACCATTACGCTAACGAATAACAAAAAGCTAGTGGTAAAGGATTCAGTTGAAGAAGTGAATGAGAAAGTGACGAGCTATTATCAGCGAATTAACATATTAGGGCTGCAGCAAACGACGGAGGAATAAAGTGTGTTTAAAAATAAGCTAATTAGTAAGATGATTATTATCATGCTTTCTCTTACTTTAATAGGAAGCATTGCTGTTATCGTGACACTAAAGTATACAGAGCAGGCAGGTACTGAAAAAGGTCCATCTATTGACGATGTGATTAAAGCTTCTGTGGATGTAACGGATATTAAAACAAATTTAAAAAGCAATAACTACATCAGCATCTCTTTTAAAATTCAAATGGATAGTAAAAAAGCAGCGTCAGAGCTTCAAAAAAGAGATTTTCAAGTAAGAGACATTATTATCAAAAGGCTCTCAGATATGAGTGCTCAAGATTTTGAAGGAACGCAAGGACTCAGCACGTTAGAAACAGATATTGCAAAGCAAATTGATCAATTAATGGAAAACGGACATGTTGTTAAAATTTATACAACGTCTAAAGTGTTGCAGTAAAGAAAAAGGGAGGGAAGCTAGTGGCAGGGGATGTATTATCACAAAATGAAATTGACGCCCTATTATCCGCGTTATCAACCGGAGAGATGGATGCGGATGAGCTAAAAAAGGAAAATAAAAAACAGCGTATTCGTACATATGATTTTAAACGCGCCCTGCGTTTTTCAAAAGATCAGATTCGCAGTTTGACGCGAATTCATGAAAATTATGCGCGCATGTTAATCAACGTCTTTTCGGCGCAGCTTCGTAACGTTGTACAAGTGTCCGTTGTATCAGTAGATCAAATTCCGTATGAGGAGTTCATTCGCTCTGTTCCGAAAGTAACCATCTTAAACGTGATAGCCGTCCCTCCTTTAGAAGGGCATATCATTATGGAAGTCAATCCGAACATTGCCTATGCGATGCTTGACCGCTTGCTCGGGGGACAAGGCGAGAGCGGTGGGAAAATTAGTAACTTAACGGAAATTGAAACGAGCTTGATTCGAAACTTGTTAGAGAAAACGTTAGATAGTATGAGAGAAGCTTGGAGTTCTATTGCGGAAATTGAACCTGAAACATCAGAGTTTGAAGTGAATCCTCAGTTTTTGCAGGTAATTTCACCAAATGAAATTGTCATCGTCATTTCATTAAACGTACAAATTGGAGATGAAACGGGCATGATCAATCTATGTATTCCGCACGTTACGCTTGAGCCGATTGTGTCCAAACTGTCCGTTCATTACTGGATGCAATCTTCTAAAAAAGAACCTAACGTACAAGAGGTTGAGCAGCTAAAGGAACAAATCAATGATGCGGAATTGCAGGTTGTAGCCGAGCTAGGAAAAGCGGATATTTCAATTGAAGATTTCCTAGCATTAGATGGAGGAGATGTTATTCGACTGCAAACAAGCGTTCATAATCCGTTAACTATTTACGTCGGGGAACAACCTAAATTTATTGCACAGCCTGGAAAAGTCAGTCGGAAAGTTGCTGTGCAAATTCTAGATGATGTTAAGAGGAGGAACGAAAGGAATGAACGATGACATGCTTTCGCAAGATGAAATTGATGCGTTGTTAAAAGGAACTTCTTCACTTGACGAGTTTTCAGAGCCGAATAAGTCAAGTCAAGTAGACGATTACTTTACGGAAATGGAAAAAGACGCGCTTGGCGAAATTGGAAATATTTCGTTTGGCAGTTCAGCAACAGCGCTATCGGCTTTATTGAATCAAAAAGTCGATATTACCACACCGTTTGTATCGCTCGTATATAAAGAAGAGCTGACGAATGAATTTCCAAATCCTCATGTCGCTGTGCAAGTTCAGTATACAGAAGGGTTTTCTGGTACGAATTTGTTAGTTATTAAACATGAAGATGCAGCTGTTATTTCAGATTTGATGCTTGGTGGAACGGGTGAGAATCCGACGGAAATCATGGATGAAATTAAGCTGAGTGCAGTGCAGGAAGCGATGAATCAAATGATGGGTTCAGCAGCGACGTCTATGTCCACGGTATTTCAAAAGAAAATTGATATCTCTCCGCCGAGCTTGGATATTTTAAATATTCAAAAAGGGGAAGGCACAGAGCTGATTCCCCAAGATGACGTCTTTGTAAAGGTCTCTTTTAATTTGAAGGTAGGCACATTAATCGATTCGAATATTATGCAGCTTTTATCGATATCTTTTGCCAAAAGCTTGGTGGAAGAGCTCTTAGTTCCAAGCGCAGA
This sequence comes from Priestia sp. 10L35, assembly GCF_056395685.1. Lineage (NCBI taxonomy): Bacteria > Bacillati > Bacillota > Bacilli > Caryophanales > Bacillaceae > Priestia > Priestia sp. 10L35. Next base: position 702,668 of record NZ_JBFTKA010000001.1, read on the forward strand.
AGATACAGCAGCTTCTATTGAAAAAGAATCAGATCTTAACGAAAAGCAAGCAGAACCGCCGGCAGCTGAATACATACAGGATGAAGAAACACAGCAGGCAGAACCTGTTCATGTACCAGTTGATGTTCAGCCCGCATCGTTTTCAGAGTTCGAGCACATGTCTTCTCCTCAAGGGAATTCACGAAATTTAGACATGCTGCTTGATATCCCGCTTCAAGTTACCGTGGAGCTTGGAAGGACTAAGCGAACGGTTCAAGAGATTTTAGCATTATCTTCTGGTGCAATCATTGAACTTGATAAACTAGCAGGCGAACCAGTAGATATCTTGATTAATAGCAAATTAATAGCAAAAGGTGAAGTGGTCGTCATTGACGAGAATTTTGGCGTTCGCGTAACCGATATTATTAGTCAAAGAGACCGTATTAACAAACTAAAGTAATGATTTTTAGGAGGAGTAGAGATGGGAAACCGAATTTTAATTGTAGACGATGCTGCATTCATGCGCATGATGATCAAAGATATTTTAACGAAAAATGGATATGAAGTAGTAGCGGAAGCGGCAGACGGCCAGCAGGCTGTGGAGTTATTTAAAGAGCATGCACCAGATCTTGTCACAATGGATATTACGATGCCTGAAATGGATGGAATTACAGCCTTAAAAGAAATTAAAAGCATAAAAAGCGATGCTAAGGTGATTATGTGTTCAGCCATGGGCCAGCAGGCAATGGTGATTGATGCGATTCAAGCAGGGGCAAAAGATTTTATCGTTAAGCCTTTTCAAGCAGATCGAGTATTAGAGGCAATTTCAAAAGCAATTGGATAAACAACAGATTGGCGGGGCTTTCCCGCTAATCTTACACTATGTTGAAGTAAGAGGTGGCAGACATTGCTGCGAAAGTTCGTAATTGCTGCGCTGTTAATAAGCGTATTAGCAGGATCAAATCAAATCGTTTATGCAGAAAGTGGATCTGCATCCGTAAAAGAATGTTTGGAAAAAACGGAGAAGTGTTCAGAGAATGAGAGTACTGATTCAAAAGAAAAAACTGAACTCCAGGGGACGCCTACGCTTTCAGCTGGAGATATCGTGAAGATGATATTCGCGTTTTTACTTGTAATTGGGCTGCTTTTTGCGCTCTTAAAATTTGTAAATAAAAAAGGAAGGCTGCTGCAAAAAAATAAAGTAGTACAAAACTTGGGTGGTACAAATGTTGGAAGCAGCAAATCTGTACAAGTAGTTAAAGTTGGAAATCAGCTTTTTATCATCGGAGTCGGTGAAAATGTGCAGCTTCTTTCAGAAATTACAGGGCAAGAGAAACAGCAGCTGCTCACGCAGTATGAGGAACAACAGAAAAACGAGAGCGAATATAAAGTCGTACTACCGTCTTTTTTAGAAAAATTGACTTCTAAAAAAGAAGAGAAATCTAGTCATTCTTTTCAGCAGCTTTTTCAGCGAGAAATGAATGAAATGAAAATAAAAAGGCAAAACGTACTGAAAGAGTTAGAAAGGAACAAAAAGAACGATGAATGAAGTGATGAATCTCTTTAACTCGAGCAGTCCTACAAATATTTCCACGTCTGTCCAGCTTTTGTTGCTGCTGACGGTGTTTTCGGTAGCTCCTGGAATTTTAATCATGATGACCTGCTTTACACGAATTGTCATTGTGCTGTCATTTGTACGTACATCGCTCGGGACACAGCAAATGCCTCCTAATCAAATATTAGTTGGTTTATCGCTGTTTTTAACGTTTTTTATTATGGCGCCAACTTTTTCTCAGGTAAATGAACAGGCGCTTCAGCCGCTTTTAAAAGAAAAAATCACGCTGAATCAAGCCTATGAAAAAGCAGCTGAACCAATGAAAGAATTTATGAGTGCTCATACAAGACAAAAAGATTTAGCTCTTTTTTTAGAATATGCGGATATAGATAAACCATCCTCTGTTCAAGATATTCCCTTAACTGCGCTCGTTCCGGCTTATGCAATCAGTGAGCTAAAGACAGCATTTCAAATTGGATTTATGATTTTTATTCCTTTTCTCATTATCGATATGATTATAGCAAGCGTGCTGATGTCTATGGGAATGATGATGCTTCCTCCCGTTATGATTTCGCTCCCGTTTAAAATTTTACTATTTGTACTGGTTGACGGCTGGAATTTAGTTGTTAAATCATTATTAATAAGTTTTCAATAGGTGATAGACAATGAATGGAGAATTTGTCATTTCGTTAGCAGAAAAAGGCGTGTATACGATCTTAATTGTATCTGGCCCTTTATTGCTGCTGGCCCTTGTAGTTGGGCTCATTATTAGTATTTTTCAAGCAACTACCCAAATTCAAGAGCAAACTCTTGCTTTTGTTCCTAAGATTGTAGCGGTCTTAGTAGGGATTGTATTTTTTGGTCCGTGGATGTTATCAAAAATGATTTCATTTACATATGAAATTTTTTCAAATCTGTATCGGTACGTAGGCTAGCTATGAGTCAGTTGATCTTATCCTATCCCGCGTTTTTACTAGTGCTAGTGCGGGTAACGTCTTTTTTTATTACGGTTCCGCTATTTTCATACAAAACGATTCCCGCAGTTCATAAGGTAGGTTTGTCTGCCTCGCTATCCGTCATTATTGCGACAACAATTGATTTACCCGTCGTTTCGTTAGATGCACAGTTTGTACTTTTAGTAGTAAAAGAATGTGCTGTTGGGTTGTTTATTGGTTTGACTGCGTATGTATTTATTATGGCTATTCAAATTGCCGGAGGTCTCATCGATTTTCAAGTTGGGTTTGCGATTGCCAACGTAATAGATCCGCAGACAGGGGCGCAAAGTCCGATACTAGGTCAATATTTATATGTATTTGCTCTCCTATTTTTATTATCGACCAATGGACATCATTTATTAATAGACGGCATCTATAATAGTTATTTAATTATTCCGTTAGACAAAGTAGCTTTCCCTGTGGGAAGCCAAGCATTTGCTACACACATCATAACTGTTTTTTCATCGATGTTTTTAGTAGCTGTTCAAATGTCTTTGCCTTTGGTAGGTTCATTATTTTTAGTCGATATCGCGCTTGGAATTGTCGCAAGAACCGTCCCGCAGTTAAATATTTTCGTAGTGGGGTTTCCGGTAAAAATTATTGTTGCCTTTATTTTGCTGATTGTCGTGATGGGGAGCATGTTTTATATGATGCAAATCATATTTGAACAAATGATAGAAGCGATGCGCGCGATGATCCGCATATTAGGAGGGGTGTAGCTTTGTTTTTAGTAAAAGTTGATTTGCAATTTTTCGCGGGAGAAAAAACGGAAAAAGCTACACCTAAAAAAAAGCAAGACTCTAGAAAAAAAGGACAGGTAGCTAAAAGTCAAGACGTTACAACTGCGCTCATCCTTTTAATGGTTTTTCTTTATTTTTTGTTTGGAGCCAAACAGTTTTTACAGCAAATGATGAAGTTGTTAAGAGAAGCTTTTCAAACGTATATGCTTGAGGAAGTGACGGCAGAGCGCGTATTTGCAATGTTTAAGCACCTTCTTCCTTCAATAGCCCTTGCAGCAGGTCCTGTTATGCTCGCAGCTTTTATTGCTGCGCTCGGAGCGAATTATATGCAGGTGGGTATTCTTTTTTCCACGGAGGCTCTTCAGCCTAAGTTAGAAAAGATTAACCCTATTAGCGGAGCCAAACGGATTTTTGCCATGAGAGCGCTGGTAGAACTAATCAAGTCAACGCTGAAAATTATGTGTATCGGAGCCGTCACATTTTTTATCTTATGGATTCACATAGAAGATGTATTAAATTTATCTCAAAAAAGTATAGGGGACTCGCTGGTTGTGCTGTCTAAGCTTGTTTTTCAAATGGGACTTGCAGCCTCGCTTATGCTTTTATTTTTATCGCTGCTTGATTATTTGTACCAAAAGTTTGATTTCGAGAAAAATATTCGAATGTCAAAGCAAGATATCAAAGATGAGCATAAAAACATTGAAGGGGATCCTCTAATCAAATCAAAAATAAAGCAAAAGCAGCGGGAAATGGCAATGTCTCGCATGATGCAAGAAGTTCCAAAAGCAGATGTCATCATTACAAACCCCACTCATTATGCCATTGCTTTAAAATATGATGAAGAAAAAATGGATGCTCCCTATGTTGTAGCCAGCGGCGTAGATTTTATTGCTCAAAAGATTAAAGGAATCGCCAAAAGCCATGAAATCATCATGGTAGAGAACCGTCCGCTGGCAAGAGCACTTTTTGACCAAACTAAAGTAGGAGATGCAGTACCCGAAGAATTTTTTAAAGCGGTGGCTGAAATATTAGCTTACGTATACCGCATTCAAAATAAAATGTAACGTTACGCTATTGTAAGGAGAGAAAAATTAATGTCTGCAAGAGAACTGCCAGTTGTTATAGGTGTTGTACTCATTATCGTTATGCTTGTTATTCCGTTGCCTTCATGGTTATTAAGTATTTTAATCATGATTAACATTTCTCTTGCACTGCTTGTACTGCTCGTTTCCATGAATATGAAAGAACCTTTAGAGCTATCGGTATTTCCGTCTTTGCTGCTGGTTCTTACGCTGTTTCGATTAGGTTTGAACGTATCGACGACACGTTCAATCTTAGGAACAGGAGAAGCAGGCGGAGTGGTGGAAACATTTGGCCACTTCGTTATTGGAGGCAATCCGTTAGTGGGCTTTGTTGTCTTCATTATTTTAATTATCATTCAGTTTCTCGTTATTACAAAAGGAGCGGAGCGTGTTTCTGAAGTAGCCGCCCGCTTTACCTTAGATGCGATGCCGGGTAAACAAATGAGTATTGATGCAGATTTAAATGCAGGTATGATTTCAGAAAAGCAAGCAATTGACCGCCGTGAAAAAATTCAGCGCGAAGCAGATTTTTATGGAGCAATGGATGGAGCCAGTAAATTCGTCAAAGGTGACGCCATTGCAGGGATTGTCATCACCCTTATTAATATCTTATTTGGGATTATTATCGGTATGCTGCAAATGGGAATGTCCATCACTGAAGCATCCCAAACCTTTACTTTGTTAACAGTAGGCGATGGGTTAGTGAGTCAAATTCCAGCCCTTATGATTTCAACAGCGACAGGTATTATCGTCACTAGAGCTGCTTCAACAGGTAATTTGAGCGAAGATATTACACAGCAGCTGTTTGCTTTTCCAGTTATGCTTTATGTCACTGGAGGAACGATTGCGGCTCTTGGTTTAATTACGCCAATTAATGATGTTATTACAATGCCTATTGCTATTTTGTTAGGAGTGGGAGGCTATTATTTGTCTCGGGCTAAGCATCAGGCGGTTCGTGAAGAAATGGCTCCTACTGAAGAAGAGATGGAAGACAATGAAATGAAAAGTCCGGAGAGTGTTGTCAATCTATTAAGCGTTGATCCAATTGAATTTGAATTTGGGTATGCATTAATTCCGCTTGCTGATACGAATCAAGGAGGCGATCTGCTCGATCGAATTGTGATGATTAGGCGACAGCTGGCACTTGAGCTAGGATTAGTCATTCCGGTTGTTCGCATCAGAGATAACATTCAGCTTCAGCCCAACGAATACTGTCTTAAAATAAAGGGCAATGAAGTGGCAAAAGGGGAGCTTCTGCTCGATCACTATTTAGCAATCAGTCCGGGAATGGATGATGATTTGATTGAAGGAATTGATACGTTAGAGCCAGCTTTTAAGATGCCTGCAAAATGGATTAGTGAGTCGGTGAAGGAGCAGGCTGAGATGTTCGGGTATACCGTTGTTGACCCGCCGTCGGTTGTGTCTACGCACATAACAGAAGTTATAAAATCGTATGCGCATGAGCTGATTGGAAGGCAGGAGACAAAGCAACTAATTGATCACACAAAAGAAACGTATCCTATTTTAATTGAGGAAGTAACGCCTAATCCTCTTTCCGTTGGAGACATTCAAAGGGTACTGGCAAAGCTTTTAAAAGAAAGCGTCTCAATTCGAAATTTACCCATTATTTTTGAGGTGCTGGCCGACTACGGAAAAATGACGTCAGACACCGATTTGTTAACTGAATACGTCCGGCAAGGGCTCGCAAGACAAATTACCAGTCAATACACGGTCCAAGAAGGTCTGCTCCGAGTTCTTACCCTTTCAGGAAAAGTTGAAAAAACGATGGCGGAAGCTGTTCAACAAACGGAGCATGGGAATTATTTATCACTAGACCCTAACGTTTCACAAGCTATCGTGGAAAGTATAGCCAAGCAAACAGAAACACTTTCTTTTCAAGAACAGTCTCCAATTGTGTTATGTTCTCCTGCGGTGAGGATGTACGTGCGTCAAATCACTGAGCGGTATTTTCCCCATATGGCGGTTTTATCATATAACGAGCTAGAAGCAAATGTTGAAGTTCAAAGTGTTGGAGTGGTGGATATCTGATGAAAGTAAAAAAATACGTAGTAGCATCCATGCCGCAAGCTATGAAAGCCATTCGTTCAGATTTAGGTGAGGAAGCGGTTATTTTACATTCGAAACAAATTCGAACAGGAGGGTTTCTTGGCTTATTTACTAAGGCGAAAATAGAAGTATTGGCAGCTGTCGATTCTGTAGAAAAGCTGAGCGTAAAGAAGAATTCATCGCCGCCAGCACCCAGTATGGAAGATAATCAATCTTTTATGAAGCAGCAGCTCAGTGAGTTAAATACTCTTGTCTCACAAATGAATCAAATGCCAAAGGTTTCTTCAAGTTCATATCCAAAAGCAGTGGAGGATGTGTTTGCCTATTTGCGTTTGCAAGAAATAGACGAAGCTATTTTAAAAAGCATAGAGGCTTCTATGCTAGAGTACTACTACTTACATCGCCCTAACTCAAATCAACTTATGGAGTGGACGAAGAGCTGGTTTGTCAATCAGTTTAAAGAAAGTGAATGGAGCGGTCCTTTCAAAAAATATGTAAGTGTAGTAGGACCAACAGGTGTCGGTAAAACAACAACTCTTGCTAAATTGGCCGCAAAATGTGTCCTGGAACACAATCAAAAAATAGCATTTATTACAACTGACACGTATAGAATTTCAGCGATTGAGCAGCTCAAGACGTACGCTTCGATCTTGAATGCGCCTTTAACGATTTGTTATAACGGAGCAGATTTTAAAAAAGCTTTGCTAGAAACGGAAGCATACGATGTGATTTTTATTGACACAGCAGGTCGTAACTTTTTAGAACAGCAATATGTAAATGATTTAAAGAAAATTATTACGTTTCAAGAAGATTTGCAAACGTTTCTTGTTTTAGCCCTAACGTCAAAAGTATCAGATATGAAAGCTGTATATGAACGTTTTGCTAGTCTGTCTGTTGATCACTTGATTTTTACGAAGCAAGATGAAACCACCCGTAAAGGCTCGCTTTTAAATATGTTATATCATTGCGGCAAGCGGGCTGCTTTTACAACAAATGGGCAGGATGTACCAGAAGATGTGTCGGCATTTAAAATAAAAGAGTTTATTGACGATGTGTTTGGAGATTGGAAAGATGAATGATCAAGCAGCAGTTTTAAGAGAAAAAGTGTTAAAGAAGCATCAAAACTCTTTAAGGAATTGTAAAACACTAGCCGTGTTAAGCGGAAAAGGAGGAGTTGGAAAGTCGAATCTATCATTAAACTTATCTCTTGCGCTAACGAAGCAAAAGCAAAGAGTTCTTCTTTTTGATATGGATATAGGGATGGGAAATATTGATATTTTGATTGGGCAAACTGCTTCATATACGATGGTCGATTTGCTAGAAAAAAAGCTTTCCATCCAGAAAATTATTAAAAAAGGTCCTCAAAATTTAGCTTATGTGGCTGGTGGAACAGGAATTTCCTCTGTATTTGAATGGTCTCCATCAGATCTTGCTCATTTAATACAAGAATTGAATTCGTTAACAAATCAATATGATTATATGATTTTTGATATGGGAGCGGGCATGTCAGAGAGTGTGCTTAAGTTTTTAAAAGCTGTAGATGAAATGATCGTGGTCACAACACCAGAACCTACATCTATAACTGATGCCTACGCTGCTATTAAGCTAGCAGCTTCCTATTCTGTATCAGCACCGGTTCGTCTTATTATTAACAAAACGCTTTCTGACAAAGAAGGAAATGAGACGTATGAACGATTTAGCCAAGCTGTTCAGCAGTTTTTGAACATATCTATTTCTCTATTAGGTATTGTACCAAACGATCAAGCTGTCCAGAAAGCGGTCAATCGCCAAACGCCTTTTTTGCTTCAAAATCCAGCATCTAAAGCGAGTATATCACTAATAGAAATGGTGAGTATTCTTATTCCTCAAGACAATAGGATAACGGCTAAAAACGAGGGAATGTTTATTCGGCGCCTCAAACGATTTTTTCTTGAAAGGTAGGAAATTAGAGTGAATGAAATAAAGGTGCTTATTGTAGATGATTCTGCATTTATGCGAAAACTAATCGGCGATTTTTTAGCATGTGACAGTCGTTTTCACGTTGTGGGTACCGCACGTAACGGTGAAGAAGGGTTAAAAAAAGCGCTCGAGCTGTCGCCAGACATTGTGACACTTGATATTGAAATGCCCAAAATGAATGGCTTAGATATGTTAAAACAGCTCATGCGTGTGAAGCCCCTTCCTGTTGTCATGTTATCGAGTACAACAATAGAAGGTGCTGAAAATACGCTGACCGCTATGCAGTACGGCGCAGTTGATTTTGTTGCTAAACCTTCGGGAGCTATTTCGCTGGACTTACACAAAGTGAAAGATGAGCTTATCTCTAAACTATTGCTTGCTAGTAAAGCCAACATATCTTCAAGCAGTCATCAGCACGTGCAAAACAGCAGTGTATATAACCTCCCGATGGGGACGAAAGTGAACAAAATGATTTGTATTGGCACTTCTACTGGAGGACCGCGTGCGCTACAAGAAGTATTATCAACTGTTTCAAAAGACATAAACGCACCTATTTTTATTGTGCAGCATATGCCTCCAAATTTTACAAAATCATTAGCGGTTAGACTAAATCAGCTAGCTGCTATTGAAGTGAAGGAAGCAAAAGACAATGAAATCGTTCGCTCAGGATGTGCTTATATTGCGCCTGGAGGTTTTCATATGACGGTTGTAGAGAAAAAAGGACAGCTTAGCATTTGTTTAGATACTTCTTCACCTGTAAAGGGACACCGCCCCTCAGTGGATCGTTTGTTTCAGTCGATTAGTAAAATTTCAGGTTATCAAAAACTTGCTATTGTGTTGACAGGAATGGGGGCGGATGGAACGGAAGGGGTTATTGATTTAAAGAAAAATAAAGACGCGCTTATATTGGCTGAATCGGAAGAAACAGCTGTCATTTATGGGATGCCCAAATCAGCCGTTTCTACAAAACTTGTTGATTATATTGAACCGTTGCGAAACGTTGGAAGCTTTATTTCTCGCTACGCACAGAAATAGGAGGGAAAGTTACGATGGATATGAATCAATATCTAGAAGTGTTTATTGAAGAAAGCAGGGAACATCTTCAAAACGTTAATGACCAGCTAATGCGTTTTGAAAAAAATACCGATGATCTTGGCTATGTAAACGAAATTTTTCGGTCTGCTCATACGTTAAAAGGTATGTCTGCAACAATGGGATTTGATGATTTAGCACAATTAACTCACAAAATGGAAAACGTGTTAGATGCTGTTCGAAATCACCAACTCGACGTTCATACGGAAGTTCTTGATGCTTTGTTTGAATCAGTCGATGCGCTAGAAATAATGGTTCAATCTATTTCTGAAGGCGGCGATGGTCAGCTTGATGTCAAATTGCTTGTTCAAAAGCTGCAGCGTATTGTAGCAGAGGAACCCGTAGCACAGCATGCAGCTTCTCCCATTGAGTACGATGAATTAGTACAAACGCTGCTCAGCCAAACGGCAGACCAAGGGTTTAACGCGTTTGAAATAACCGTACAGCTTGAACGCACCTGCTTATTAAAAGCTGCACGCGCTTATATGGTATTTGATGTGTTAGAGCAAGCAGGAGACGTCATTAAGTCAGCGCCAACTGTTCAAGATATCGAACAAGAAAAATTTGAATCATCTTTTATCGTTATATTAGTAACAAACGAATCACAAGAAAAGCTGCAGGCGAGCATTATGGAAGTCTCTGAAGTAGAAAGTGTGAAAATTGCTGCGGTCCCCGTAAAAAAGGAGACAGAAATGGAGGAGCTTGTTTCACCAGAAGTAGCAGCAGCCATACAGGAAGTTACTGTGTCAGCACCTTCTAAATCGCCTGTTGAAGAGAAAAGACAGCCCTCAAATAACAAGACGATTCGAGTTAATATTGACCGTTTGGACAGTCTCATGAACTTGTTTGAAGAACTAGTTATTGATAGAGGCAGGTTAGAACAAATATCAAAAGAATTGAATAACAGCGAATTAGACGAAACGGTAGAGCGGATGTCTCGTATTTCGGGAGACTTGCAAACGATTATTTTAAATATGCGTATGGTGCCTGTAGAAACCGTTTTTAATCGTTTTCCCCGTATGGTGAGACAGCTTTCAAAAGATTTAGGGAAACAAATTGAACTTCAAATTGTCGGAGCTGATACAGAGCTGGACCGGACCGTCATTGATGAAATTGGAGATCCGCTTGTTCACTTATTAAGAAATGCCGTTGACCACGGAATTGAAATGCCTCAAGCACGCTTAGAGAACGGAAAGAATGAAAAGGGAACGATTCGCCTTAAAGCTTATCATAGCGGAAATCATGTCTTTATTGATTTAGAAGATGACGGGGCGGGCATCAATCGTGAAAAGGTACTGCAAAAAGCGTTGGATCGAGGAATTATTGATGGGAAAACAGCTGAAACGCTGACGGATAAACAAGTGTACGAGCTCATTTTTGCTTCGGGCTTTTCGACGGCTGAGCAAATTTCAGATGTTTCCGGACGAGGAGTAGGTTTAGATGTCGTGAAAAACACGATTGAATCGCTAGGGGGTTCTGTAACGATCGATTCTAACGAAGGATACGGTTCGCGTTTTTCTATTCAACTGCCCCTCACTCTGTCTATCATTTCTGCTTTACTCGTGCAAATGAGTGAAGAGCGCTATGCCTTGCCGCTTTCTTCGATTATTGAAACAGCTATTGTTCAGCCCAAAGAGGTCATGCATGTACACGGTCAAAAGGTTATTGACTTTCGAGGAGCCATTATTCCTCTTCTTGATTTAAAAGAACTATTCACTGTGCCTAACTCAGTACAAGGTGATCATTATTCAGTAGTCATCGTGAAAAAAGGAGAAAAGACCGCTGGGCTAATTGTTGATTCTTTTATCGGTCAGCAGGAAATTGTTTTAAAATCTCTAGGTCATTATCTGCCGGGTGCGTTTGCTATTTCAGGAGCCACGATTTTAGGGGATGGACAAGTAGCACTTATCATTGATTGCAACGCTTTGATTAAATAACAAATGCTGTAAAAAGAAAGGGAGAAAGGCATGAAAATTATTGTGTTTCAATTAGGAGACGAGGAGTACGGAATCTCAGTAGAAGAAGTGCAGTCGATTGAAAAGATTCAGCACATAACACGCGTTCCTGGAGTAAAAGAATATGTAAAAGGTGTTATTAACCTTCGCGGTGTTATTACACCGATTATTGATTTGCGCACTCGTTTTAACTTGCAAGAACAGCTTAACCATGAGCTGACACGTATTATTATGGTTCGTCTTAATGATGTAGAAGCAGGTTTGATTGTCGATGCGGCAAATGATGTAGTGGATATTGATGAAAAAACGATTGCTTCAGTGCCTGAAACAGTTGAAGGAACGGCTGTAGAATACTTAAACGGAGTCGTTAAAGTAGATAGCCGTTTAATTGTTCTTCTAAATTTACCTAAAGTGCTCTCTTTAGAAGACCACCTCCAGTGAGTCAAACGAATAATGGATATCACGCTGAAGGTTCTAGGAGTTGAAGAATCGTGAGAGATGATAAACAAGTAATTAAGGTAGGAATTGCCGAGATGAATGTTACACATGCACCCGCAGTGCTTCGAACAGCGGGATTAGGATCATGTGTAGGAGTTGTTGTTTATGACTCTATTCACTCAGTAGCTGGGCTCGCCCATGTGATGCTTCCGGATTCAAGCGGAGCTAAATGTCCTTTTAATAGAGCAAAATATGCAGATACAGCCATTTTTGATTTGATAAATATGTTGATTAAACAAGGCGCACATAGAAAATTGTTAAAAGCAAAAATAGCAGGAGGCGCGCAGATGTTTCAATTTGAACCAAGAAATGATGTCATGCGAATTGGCCTTCGAAATGTTCAAGCAGTAGAGAGAGAGCTGCATAGAAACAGTGTAGAAATTGCAGCAAAAGCTACAGGAGGACACAACGGACGCACAATTGAATTTGATCCTCAAACGGCTATTTTAAAGGTTCGTACGATTAACGAAGGGATAAAAACGATATAAAGCGCGCTCTGACTGTTTAATAGCGCTATAAAAAGGAGTTGAAAGACCCTTGAAAAGTATACAAGAAGTTGAAGAACATAAAATTTGGCAGGAATGGATAGAGACGAAAGACTCACATGCGGGAAACATGCTTGTTAAAAAGTATATGCCGCTCGTTAACTATCACGTTCAGCGGATTAGCGTGGGGCTGCCGAAGAATATTCATAAAGAAGAGCTTCGTAGTTTAGGGTTAATCGGTCTTTACGATGCTTTGGAAAAGTTTGATTACGGTAGAGACTTAAAGTTTGATACATATGCGTCTTTTCGAATTCGAGGGGCGATAATAGACGGGCTTCGTAAAGAAGATTGGTTATCAAGAAGCGCAAGGGAAAAGACGAAAAGGATTGAGCAAGCAACAGAAGCACTTGAACAAAGGTACTTGCGCAGAGTTGCACCAAGTGAGGTTGCAAAAGAAGTAGGCATGACAGAAGCAGATGTCGTTCATACGATGAATGAAGGCTTTTTGGCTAACGTGTTGTCAATGGAAGAACAGCCGAAAGAGTATGAAGATGGAGAACAAAAATATACGATTAAAGATGAAAAAACGCTCTCTCCTGAAGAGGAGCTAATTAACGAAGAACGCTATCAAGAGCTTGCTGAAGTTATCGAGCAGCTAAATGAAAAAGAGCAGCTCGTTGTTTCATTATTCTATAAAGAAGAGTTGACTTTTACAGAAATCGCACAGCTGTTAGGGCTATCTACTTCACGTATTTCTCAAATTCATTCGAAAGCGCTGTTTAAAATGCGTACGAGTTTAAGTAAAATAATTTAGCAAAGAGGTAAAAGGATGGGGTTTTTACTCACAGTTAGTTTTTTAATTCATGGTCTATCACTGTTTTGCATTATTCTTTTATATATGCAAGTGACCAAAGTGAAAAGGATTGAACGCTTGCACCAGCAAAATATAAATAAAATGGAAGCTGCGATGAGTTCATATCTGGCTGAATTTCAAGAACAAAACGAGCAGTTTTTAAGGCAGCTTCGAGAGCTTTCCACTTCGCTTTCTTCGGAAGCGGAAAAAAGCAGCGTAAAATCACCTTTGGTAGATGAAGAAGACGTGCCTGTTCAAAGGGTGGATCTAAAAAGTGAGCCGTCCCAGTCGCTGCATGAACTTCTTTCTATAGAAGAAAATCAGAAGCATATACGCACACCTTTTGATGAATTAACTACAGACCAAATTCAAGATTTGTCAGATGAAGAGATAAAAGAATTTTCTGTTTATTCAAAAGGGAAAGGTTTAACAATTGAAGAAATTGCAAAACATGTACACAGAGGGAAAACTGAAATTGAATTATTATTGAAATTTCATCAATAAACTTAATGAAACGCTTGCTTGTGAAAAAGGAGTGTGCTATATTTGTTTTTGGTGTTATTACACACGCTTGTTGATTCGGTTGATGGTGCTACTTTTTGTAGTTTCGGCTGAAGATGAAATGAGCGGAGGAGACTTAAAACCATTAGGAGGAAAAACACATGTCAGTAATTTCAATGAAACAATTACTAGAAGCTGGTGTACATTTCGGTCACCAAACTCGCCGTTGGAACCCAAAGATGAAGAAATATATCTTCACTGAGCGTAACGGCATCTACATTATCGATCTTCAAAAAACAGTTAAGAAAGTAGAAGAAGCGTACAAATTCGTTAAAGAATTAGCTGCAGACGGCGGTACTGTTTTATTCGTAGGTACGAAAAAACAAGCTCAAGATTCTGTTAAAGAAGAAGCAGCTCGCGCTGGTATGTACTTTGTTAACCAACGTTGGTTAGGTGGTACATTAACTAACTTCTCAACTATCCAAAAACGTATCAAACGTTTAAAAGATATCGAAAAAATGCAAGAAGACGGTACTTTCGAAGTACTACCTAAGAAAGAAGTAGTTCAACTTAAAAAAGAGTTAGAGCGTCTTGAAAAATTCTTAGGCGGCATTAAAGATATGAAACAACTTCCAGATGCATTATTCATCATTGACCCTCGTAAAGAGCGTATTGCAGTAGCGGAAGCTAAAAAATTACACATTCCAATCGTTGGTATCGTAGACACTAACTGTGATCCAGACGAAATTGATTATGTAATCCCTGCAAACGATGATGCAATTCGTGCTGTTAAACTTTTAACTTCTAAAGTTGCTGATGCTATTCTAGAAGCTAAACAAGGTGAAGAAACAGCAGTTGAAACTGAAACAACTACTGCTTAATTCCGTGAAAGGTGATAAGAGGGAATAGCCTTTTATCACCTTTTTTTGAAAAGATTTAACCCATTTATATACATTAATTACATACCCAAACAAGGAGGCTACACATTATGGCAATTACTGCTCAAATGGTAAAAGAATTACGTGAAAAAACTGGCGCTGGTATGATGGATTGTAAAAAAGCGTTAACTGAAACTAACGGTGATATGGAGCAAGCAATCGATTTCTTACGTGAAAAAGGTATTGCAAAAGCTGCTAAAAAATCAGACCGTATTGCTGCTGAAGGTCTAACTTACATCGAAACTCAAGGTAACGAAGCTGTTATCTTAGAAGTTAACTCTGAAACTGATTTCGTTGCAAAAAACGAAGGTTTCCAAAAATTAACAAAAGAATTAGCTGCTCACATCTTAGCTAACAAACCAGCTGACGCTGCTGAAGCTGCTACTCAAAAAATGGAAAACGGTGCAACTGTTGAAGAACACATCAACTCTGCAATCGCTACAATCGGAGAAAAATTATCTCTACGTCGTTTCGCTGTAGCAACAAAAACTGATGCTGATGCATTCGGTGCTTACCTACATGCTGGCGGACGTATCGGTGTGTTAACAGTATTATCTGGTACAACTGAAGAAGCTGTTGCAAAAGACGTTGCTATGCACATCGCTGCAATCAACCCTAAATACATCTCTCGTGACCAAGTTTCTGCTGAAGAAACTGAGCGTGAGCGCGAAGTATTAACTCAACAAGCATTAAACGAAGGCAAACCAGAAAAAATCGTTGCAAAAATGGTTGAAGGTCGCCTTGGCAAATTCTTCGAAGATATTTGCTTACTAGATCAAACATTTGTTAAAAATCCTGATCAAAAAGTACGTCAGTTCGTTGAGAGCAAAGGCGCTACTGTTGAAAGCTTCGTTCGTTTTGAAGTAGGAGAAGGTATTGAGAAACGTCAAGACAACTTCGCTGAAGAAGTAATGAACCAAGTTAAAAAGTAAGGGTTTGACCGTATAGGGAACACTGTGTGTTCCCTTTTTTACAAAAGAGATCTCACCGTTAACGATGGAGGTAAGCATGAGTCAAGCAAAATATAATCGTATCGTATTAAAGTTAAGTGGAGAAGCATTAGCTGGTGAAGAGGGTTTTGGTATTAACCCATCTATCATCAAATCTGTTGCTGAACAAGTAAAAGCCGTTTATGAATTAGGTGTGGAAATTGCTGTAGTCGTTGGTGGTGGAAACATTTGGCGTGGTAAAATTGGCAGTGAAATGGGTATGGATCGTGCCGCTGCTGATTATATGGGAATGCTAGCAACAGTAATGAACTCTTTGGCTCTTCAAGATAGCTTAGAAAATATTGGTGTGCAAACACGAGTTCAGACTTCTATCGAGATGAGACAAGTAGCAGAGCCTTATATTAGAAGAAAAGCTGTTCGTCATCTTGAGAAAAAACGCGTTGTTATTTTCGCCGCGGGTACAGGAAACCCTTATTTCTCTACAGATACAACAGCAGCTTTGCGTGCAGCTGAAATCGAAGCTGACGTGATCTTAATGGCTAAAAACAACGTAGATGGCGTTTATAATGCGGATCCTAAGCTTGTACCTGATGCTGTAAAATACGAAACATTAACGTATATTGATGTTTTAAAAGATGGACTAGCTGTTATGGATTCTACAGCTTCTTCATTATGTATGGACAATGATATTCCGCTAATTGTTTTTTCAATTACGGAAGAAGGCAATATTAAACGTGCCGTTACAGGCGAAAACATTGGAACAATTGTAAAGGGGAAATAAACATGCCAAAACAAGTGTTGCAAAACGCAAAAGAAAGAATGGAAAAAGCAATTCAATCATTTAGCCGCGAACTAGCATCAATTCGTGCTGGACGTGCAAGCGCGTCACTTCTTGACCGCGTAACGGTAGAATACTACGGTGCACCAACACCAATTAACCAATTGGCGCAAGTAAGCGTGCCTGAAGCTCGTATGCTTGTTATTCAGCCTTATGACAAATCACAAATTGGTGAAGTTGAAAAAGCTATTTTAAAATCTGACTTAGGGTTAACACCTACAAGCGATGGAACTATTATCCGTTTATCGATTCCTGCTTTAACGGAAGAGCGTCGTCGTGAGTTAGTGAAAATGGTGAAAAAATATGCTGAAGAAGCAAAAGTTGCGGTTCGTAACGTACGCCGTGATGCAAACGATGATTTCAAAAAGTTAGAGAAAAAAGGTGAAATTACTGAAGACGATTTACGCGGCTACAGTGATGACATTCAAAAGCTAACGGATGATCATATCGTAAAAGTGGATAAAGTGGCGAAAGATAAAGAAGAAGAAATTATGGCAGTTTAAGTCATTTCAAGGTAAAATATATTGTAAAAGACCCTCTATTGTTTACAGGGGGTTTTTTTGTTAATAATGTGTAGTAAGAAAAAACTCACATAAGCCACACGTTTATGTGAGAGCGTACAACGGGGGACCTTTGCATGTTAAGAAAATTTCAAGCATGGAAGAAAAGTCAAGATTTAAATACACTGTCTTTGTCAGAACGAAAAGATCAAGTGAAACAGCACCCTGTTCCTGAACATATTGCAATTATTATGGATGGGAACGGTCGTTGGGCGCAAAAACGAGCTCTTCCTCGCATGATGGGCCATCATGAAGGAATGAAGGTAGTGCGTCATGTGACCAGATTGGCCAATGAATTAGGTGTTAAAGTATTAACTTTATATGCATTTTCCACTGAAAATTGGAAGCGCCCCAAAACTGAAGTCGAGTTTTTAATGAAACTGCCAGAGGAATTTTTAACAACCTTTCTGCCTGAGCTAATTGAAAAAAATGTGCAAGTTCGTATTATGGGGGATAAAAGTGAGCTCCCTGCCCATACGATTCGAGCCGTGGATAACGCAATTGAAAAAACAAAGCATAACACAGGGCTGATTTTAAACTTTGCGCTCAATTACGGTAGCCGTCACGAAATCATGGGCGCTATTCAGTCATTGGTAGAAGATGTAGAACAGGGAAAAGTAGCTTCCTCTTCTATTTCAGAAAATTTATTTTCTTCCTATTTAATGAGCAAAAGCCTTCCAGATCCGGATTTGCTTATTCGTACAAGCGGTGAGCTTCGCTTAAGTAATTTTATGCTTTGGCAGCTAGCTTACACAGAGTTTTGGTTTACAGAAGTATTATGGCCAGATTTTAAAGAAAATCATTTAATCGAAGCAGTCGAGGCGTTTCAAAAGCGCGGTCGCCGCTTTGGTGGTGTATAAGAAGGTGTGGAAAACAAGATGAAACAGCGCATTATCACCGCGATTGTAGCACTTGCGGTATTTGTGCCGATTGTTTTAATTGGAGGGTTACCTTTTACCCTTATCATGTATGTAATCGGAACAGTTGGTGTAATTGAGCTTTTAAAAATGAAACATTTGAAAGCAATGTCTTTTCCAAGTATCATTAGTTTATTGCTAACCTGGGTGTTTTTACTACCAAATGGAAGAGATGTTGCATTTCAATTCTTAAGTGAACATAAGATAGAAGTAGCGCTTGCTGCTGTCCTTCTTTTATTAATGTACACGGTTGTAGTTAAAAATAAATTTACCTTCGATGACGTTGGGTTTATTTTATTAACGACAGTATATGTTGGCTTTGGCTTTCATTATTTTATCGAGGTTCGTCAAGAGTTCGGGTTAGCTTATTTGTTCTTTGCTTTTCTTATTATTTGGGCGACGGATTCCGGAGCTTATTTTATTGGACGAGCAATGGGGAAACGAAAGCTATGGCCGGAAATCAGTCCCAATAAAACAATTGAAGGTTTTGTTGGTGGCGTCGTATGCGCTATTGTAGTAGCCATTGTATTTAAGCTGTTAGCAAATATTGATCAAACTATGATTGAATTACTTGTAATTGGTATTATCGTATCGTTATTTGGACAGATGGGTGATCTTGTACAATCAGCGTTCAAACGTCACTATGGCGTAAAAGATTCAGGGAAAATTTTACCCGGTCATGGTGGGATTTTAGACCGTTTTGACAGTTTAATGTTCATCATGCCAATTTTAGCTTTTTTATTATCTCTATAAAAAAGATGTCTTTGTTTTAATAGGAGTGAATATACTTGAAGAAAATTTCCTTGTTAGGAGCTACAGGTTCAATCGGTACTCAAACCGTTGATATTGTTAGAGCGCATCCGGAGCATTTTGAGCTCTCAGCAATCTCTGTAGGTCGAAATATTAATGAAGCAAGAAAGATTATTCAGCAGTGTAAGCCAGCCCTTGTTTCTGTGATGAAGAAAGAAGATTGTCTGTCACTGCAAGCAGAATTCCCTTCTATTCGATTTGTTTATGGAGAAGAAGGGCTTGTGGAAGTGGCAACTCATCCATCCACAGAAGTTTTAGTAAATGCGGTTCTTGGAAGTGTAGGGTTGACTCCTACGCTAGAAGCAATCAAAATGAGAAAAACGATTGCTATTGCAAATAAGGAGACACTTGTTACCGCTGGTCACCTTGTCATGGAAGCAGCCAAGGAATATGGCGCTGATATTTTACCGGTAGACAGTGAGCACTCAGCTATTTTTCAAAGTTTGCAAGGGCAAGATCAAAAAGCAATAGACCGTTTAATTTTAACGGCTTCTGGAGGGAGCTTTCGAGATAAAACGAGAGCAGAACTACAGGGAGTAACGGTTGAAGATGCGTTAAATCATCCAAACTGGTCGATGGGAGCTAAAATTACAATTGATTCGGCAACGATGATGAATAAGGGACTAGAAGTGATTGAAGCACATTGGCTTTTTGATCTTCCCTATGAGAAAATTGATGTATTGTTACATAAAGAAAGCATCATTCATTCTATGGTAGAGTATTCTGATACAAGCGTTATTGCTCAGCTTGGAACGCCTGATATGCGCGTGCCAATTCAATACGCGTTAACTTATCCAAAACGCATGTCTTTACCTAACACCAAGCGTTTAAGTTTGGCGGATATTGGTCAGCTTCACTTTGCTAAAATGGATGAAGAGCGTTTTCGCTGTTTAGCTTTTGCATTTGAGGCTGGCAAAGCGGGTGGAACACTTCCGACTGTTTTAAATGCAGCTAATGAAGAAGCTGTTCAAGCCTTTTTAGATGGTCACATTACATTTTTACAAATTGAAGATGTGATTGAAAAAGCAATGAATGAACATACTGTAATACAGAAACCTTGTTTATCTACTATTAAAGAAGTAGATTTAGAAGCAAGAGAGTTTGTTAGATCCGCCATCTCTCGATAATGTGCGTGCGAGAGAAGCCACTCACTTATTTCTGGTGGGTGGAGGTTTGACTCTATTACATGAAGGGGGTAATACCCATTGAACACAGTCATTGCGTTTGTCGTCATTTTTGGAGCTCTTGTATTCTTTCATGAGCTTGGTCATTTAGTTTTTGCAAAGCGTGCAGGCATCTTATGCCGTGAGTTTGCCATTGGGTTTGGTCCCAAAATCTTTTCATTTAAACGAGATGAAACAGTTTATACCATTCGTTTGCTGCCTCTAGGTGGATTTGTTCGAATGGCTGGAGAAGACCCAGAAATGATCGAAGTTAAGCCTGGTCAAATGGTGGGCCTCATGTTTGATAAGGAAGGCAAAGTAAATAAAGTCATTATTAACAACAAGGAACAGCATCCAAATGCAAAAGTTATTGAGGTAGAGCAAGCAGACTTAGAGCATAATCTATTTATTTCAGGTTATGAAGAAGGTGAAGATGAACGTCTGCAAAAATTTGAGGTAGCAGAAGAATCTTACTTCGTTATGGACGGAGAAGAAATTCAAATTGCACCTTACAGCCGTCAGTTTGCTTCCAAAACTCTTGGTCAGCGTGCGCTAGCCATTTTCGCTGGTCCGCTAATGAACTTTATATTAGCCTTTGTTATTTTTATCGTTCTTGGGATTTCTCAAGGATATGTTGTTGACAAACCTGTGATGGGCAAATTAACATCAGATGGAGTAGCCGTTGATGCGGGACTTAAACAAGGAGATAAAGTTCAAGCAATTGATGGACAAAGTGTTTCAACGTGGGATGATGTCGTAAAAGTAATTCAAAAACATCCTGAACAGCAAATTACATTCACGGTTCAGCGCGGCAGCAAAACGCTAGATATTCCGATTACACCTGAAAGTCGCAAAGTGGGGGAACAGACAATTGGACTAATTGGCGTATATGCACCGGTTGAAAAGTCATTCATTGGTTCGATTACGCACGGAGCTACTGAAACATATACGTGGATGAAAGAAATCTTAACGGGTCTAGGGAAGCTTGTGACAGGACAGTTCAAACTGGATATGCTTTCTGGTCCTGTAGGTATTTACGCAGCAACCGATCAAGTAGCACAGTCAGGCATTTATTATCTAATGAAATGGGCAGCCGTTTTAAGTATTAACTTAGGGATTGTCAATTTGCTTCCACTTCCTGCTTTAGATGGAGGACGACTGTTGTTCTTCGCTGTAGAAGGAATTCGCGGTAAGCCAATTGATCGTCAAAAAGAAGGGATTGTTCATTTTATCGGTTTTGCTTTATTAATGCTGCTGATGCTCGTTGTAACGTGGAACGATATTCAAAAGTTCTTTTTATAAGACATACGTTCAGCGAGGGATATTCCCTCGCTGATTATATGAAAATTGCGGCATGGTCCGCCTTAAAAAAATAAGATAGAGAAGTAAGCAAAGAGGTGCGAGGTTATGAGACAAAGTTCTACATTGATTCCTACATTAAGAGAAGTGCCAGCTGATGCGGATATAAAAAGCCATCAGCTTCTATTGCGCGCAGGTTATATGCGCCAAAATGCAAGCGGCGTGTACAGTTTTTTACCGCTTGGTAAGCGCGTGTTGCAAAAAGTTGAACAAATTGTTCGTGAAGAGATGGACCGTGCAGGTTCTGTCGAATTATTGATGCCTGCTTTACAACAAGCTGAATTGTGGCAAGAGTCTGGCCGCTGGTATTCATATGGACCTGAGTTAATGCGTATGAAAGATCGTCACGGCCGTGAATTTGCTTTGGGAGCAACACACGAAGAAGTTATCACAAGCTTGCTTCGTGACGAAGTGAAGTCATACAAACGTTTACCGCTAAATTTATATCAAATTCAAACGAAGTTCCGCGATGAAAAACGTCCACGCTTTGGCTTATTACGCGGTCGTGAATTTATTATGAAAGATGCATATTCGTTTCATGCTTCTCAAGAAAGTTTAGATGAAGTATATGACAAAATGTTTGCTGCCTACAGCCGCATCTTTGAGCGCTGCGGATTAAATTTCCGTGCGGTTATCGCTGATTCAGGTGCAATGGGCGGAAAAGATACGCATGAATTTATGGTTCTTTCTGAAATCGGGGAAGATACAATTGCTTATTCAGATACATCTTCTTATGCAGCAAATGTTGAAATGGCACCGGTTGTAAATACCTATGAAAAATCAACTGAAGCTGAAAAAGAATTAACAAAGGTAGAAACACCAAATCAGCATAGCATTGAAGACGTAGCTGCTTTCTTAAATGTTGAAGCGACTTCTTGTATCAAGTCACTTTTATTTAAAGTAGATGATCGTTTTGTGCTTGTACTTGTTCGCGGGGACCACGAAGTAAACGATATTAAAGTGAAAAACTATTTTGAAGCTTCCGTTGTTGAACTGGCAACTCCAGAAGAAACAAAAGAAGTATTAAAATGCGCAGTTGGTTCAGTAGGACCGATTGGAGTAAGTGATTCAGTAGAAGTGGTAGCTGATCATGCGGTAAAAGCAATTGCTAACGGTGTATGCGGAGCAAATGAAGAAGGTTATCACTACACAAATGTGAATGAACGTAACTTTAATGCAACTTACGAAGATTTCCGCTTCATCCAAGAAGGGGATCAGTCACCGGATGGACAAGGCGTTATTAAGTTTGCTAAAGGTATTGAAGTCGGACACGTCTTTAAGCTAGGAACGCGCTACAGTGAAGCGATGGGAGCAACGTATCTAGATGAGAACGGACGCAGCCAGCCAATGATTATGGGCTGCTATGGTATCGGTGTTTCTCGTACAGTAGCTGCGATTGCAGAACAATTTAATGATGAAAACGGTCTTCTATGGCCAGAAGCTGTTACGCCTTATCATGTGCACGTTATTCCAGTTAACGTGAAAAATGATGAACAGCGTGAACTAGGTGAGAAATTATATAATGAGTTATTAGATAATCGCTTTGAAGTGCTGTTAGACGACCGCCAAGAGCGTGCAGGAGTAAAATTTGCAGATTCAGATCTAATTGGTCTTCCTGTTCGAGTAACAGTTGGTAAACGTGCATCTGAAGGAATTGTAGAAGTAAAAGTACGCAAAACCGGGGAGTCATTAGAAGTGTCAGTTGACAATCTTGTTTCAACAGTGAAAGAACTGCTAGCGAAGTAATGAAGCAGCGGGGATTTGTATCCCTGCTGTTTTTATGTTTATAAACAGAACATATGACAGAATAGAAGTCATTTATGTTAAAATAGATTGCACTCATTTATAAAAGGAGGCAGAAAACTTGGAAGCACAAACGCTAGGAAAAAAAGAGCGTTTTAAGTTGCTGCTGCAGCAGTTAGAGCTGACGAGTGATCAAATTGTTCCTTACTTTGAAAACGCAGCGATTGAAAAGCTCGTCATTCAGAAAGAACAAAAAAAATGGCATTTCCATTTTTCTTTAGAAGGGTTATTACCTTTTGAGATTTATGAGTTATTCCATGCTCGCATGTCTTCAGCTTTTTCTCATATTGCGAGTGTTTCTTTTTCTATTCAAACCGTTAATAAACAATGTACGGAAGAGCATGTACAGTCATATTGGAAGCATTGTATTGGAGAAATGCAGGGCATATCTCCGCTTTTACAGTCGCTTTTACAAGATCAAATGCCGAGATTGAACGGTGCCAAGTTGATTGTGAACGCACGACATGATGCAGAAGGAACGGCTTTACGTAAAAAGTATAGTCAGTTAATTGCTGATCAGTATGCGTCCTATGGGTTTCCGAACCTTCAGCTAATGACGGAAGTTGTACATTCAGAAGAAGCATTTCAGCAGTTTGTAGAGCAACGAAAACAAGAAGATACAGAAAAAGTATTACAAGCCATCACAGAGATGCAAAATAAAGAAAATGAAAAAAGTGATGGACCAGACCTACCAAAAGGTCCGCTTACAATTGGATATACGATTAAAGACGAGACGGTTCGCCTGGACTCCATTGTAGATGAAGAAAAGCGAATTGCCGTTGAAGGATACGTATTTGATGCAGAAACGAGAGAATTACGAAGCGGACGTACGCTTCTTATTTTTAAAGTGACAGATTATACAAACTCTATTATGGTTAAAATGTTTTCACGTGACAAAGAAGATATTCCTTTACTTCAAGCGATTAAAAAAGGAATGTGGGTAAAGGTGCGCGGAAGTGTACAAAACGATACATTTGTCCGTGATCTAGTTATGATTGGAAATGATGTTAACGAGATTACCGGTCCCGCTAGACAGGATACAGCGCCTGAAGATGAAAAGCGTGTGGAACTTCACTTGCATACGCCAATGAGTCAAATGGATGCCGTTTCATCTGTTGGAGCTTTAGTCGGACAAGCCAAAAAATGGGGACATCCGGCTGTAGCGATAACTGATCACGCGGTTGCACAGTCGTTTCCTGAAGCGTATGGAGCCGGGAAAAAGAACGGCATTAAAATACTGTACGGAGTGGAAGTCAATTTAGTGGACGACGGCGTACCGATTGCCTATAATCCGCAGCATGTGGATTTGACAGAAGCAACTTACGTAGTATTTGACGTCGAAACAACCGGTTTGTCAGCCGTATACGATACCATTATTGAACTTGCTGCCGTGAAGATGAAAGAAGGCGAAATCATCGATCGATTTGAACGGTTTGCAAATCCTCATCATCCTCTGTCTGCAACAACAATTGAGCTGACGGGTATTACAGATGATATGGTCCAAAATGCGCCTGAAATCTCAGAAGTACTTCGGGATTTTCACGAGTGGATGGGCGACAGTATTTTAGTCGCTCATAATGCAAGCTTTGATATGGGATTTTTAAATATGGGACTGCAAAAAATCGGATTAGAAAAAGCAGCTAACGGCGTTATTGATACGCTTGAACTCGGAAGATTTTTGTATCCGCATATGAAAAACCATCGTTTAAATACTCTTGCTAAAAAGTTTGATATTGAACTTGTGCAGCATCACCGCGCGATTTACGATGCGGAAACAACCGGCTATTTGTTAAATAAAATGCTGAAAGATGCATTTGAACGCGAAATTACGATGCACGATCGCTTAAATGATTATATGGGAGAAGGGAATGCATATCAGCGGGCCCGTCCTTATCATGCGACGCTTTTAGCACAAAACGACGTAGGTTTAAAAAATCTATTCAAACTCGTTTCGATTTCTCATTTAAATTACTTTTATCGAGTTCCGCGAATTCCAAGATCTCAGCTCGACAAATATCGAGAAGGCATCTTGATTGGAACCGCATGTGACCGGGGCGAAGTATTCGAAGGCATGATGCAAAAAGGAATTGATGAAGTAGAAGGAGCAGCTGAATTTTATGATTACATCGAAGTGCAGCCTCCTGACAACTACAAGCACTTAATTGAACTGGATTTAGTGCGGGATGAGAAAGCCTTAAAAGATATTATCAGCAATATTGTGAAGCTCGGTGAAAAGATTGGAAAGCCGGTTGTAGCAACAGGAAATGTTCACTATCTCAATCCGGAAGACAAAATTTACCGAAAAATTTTAATTGGTTCACAAGGGGGGGCTAACCCGTTAAACCGTCATCAGCTGCCGGATGTTCATTTTAGATCAACGGATGAGATGCTGAATTGTTTTTCATTTTTAGACGGGGAGAAAGCGAAAGAAATTGTTGTTCATAATACGCAAAAAATAGCGGATATGATTGACGATATTAAACCAATTAAAGATGATTTATATACGCCGAAAATTGAAGGCGCAGACGAAGAAATGCGTGAAATGAGCTATGCGATGGCACGCAGCATCTACGGTGAAGAGCTGCCTGAAGTAGTAGAAGCTCGCCTAGAGAAAGAGTTGAAAAGTATTATCGGCCACGGGTTTGCCGTTATTTACTTGATCTCGCATAAACTCGTTAAAAAATCGTTGAATGATGGTTACTTAGTTGGTTCACGTGGTTCCGTAGGTTCTTCATTCGTTGCGACGATGACAGAAATTACAGAAGTAAATCCACTGCCTCCGCATTATGTTTGTCCAAAATGTAAGAAATCCGAGTTTTTTAATGACGGTTCCGTTGGTTCTGGGTTTGACTTGCCGGATAAAAGCTGCGACGATTGTGGGGTACCATTTATTAAAGACGGACACGATATTCCGTTTGAAACGTTCTTAGGATTCAAAGGAGATAAAGTTCCCGATATCGATTTGAACTTCTCCGGAGAGTATCAGCCGCGAGCTCATAACTATACAAAAGTACTGTTTGGACAAGATAATGTATACCGCGCGGGAACAATCGGTACAGTAGCTGAAAAAACAGCTTATGGCTATGTAAAAGGCTATGCCGGTGACCGTGATTTACATTTGCGAAACGCAGAAGTGGATCGTTTAGTAGCAGGATGTACGGGCGTAAAACGTACAACGGGTCAGCATCCAGGGGGGATTATCGTTGTACCGGACTATATGGATATTTTCGATTTTTCACCGATCCAGTTTCCAGCTGATGACCGTAATTCCGAATGGAGAACAACTCATTTTGACTTCCATTCGATTCATGATAATTTATTAAAACTTGATATACTCGGACACGATGATCCGACCGTGATTCGCATGCTTCAAGATTTAAGTGGAATTGATCCAAAAACAATTCCGACGGATGATCCTGAAGTGATGAAAATTTTTAGCGGAACGGAATCACTTGGCGTAACAGAAGAGCAAATTATGTGTAAAACAGGAACGCTTGGCATACCTGAGTTTGGAACGCGCTTTGTGCGTCAAATGTTAGAAGATACGAAGCCAACGACGTTTTCAGAGCTTGTTCAAATCTCAGGACTGTCACACGGGACGGACGTATGGCTTGGTAATGCGCAGGAGCTAATTCGCAATGATATTTGCAACTTAAGTGAAGTAATCGGCTGTCGTGATGACATCATGGTTTATCTGATTTATCAAGGTCTTGAACCTTCACTTGCCTTTAAAATTATGGAGTCTGTACGTAAAGGGAAAGGGCTAACACCTGAATTTGAAGAGGAAATGATCAAAAATGGTGTTCCGGACTGGTATATTGATTCTTGTAAAAAGATTAAGTATATGTTCCCTAAAGCCCATGCGGCTGCTTATGTATTGATGGCCGTGCGTATTGCTTATTTCAAAGTGCACCACGCGCTTCTTTATTACGCAGCATACTTTACGGTTCGTGCAGATGACTTTGATATTGATACGATGATCAAAGGCTCAACTGCCATTCGAGCGAAGATGGAAGAAATCAATGCCAAAGGTTTAGATGCATCTCCTAAAGAGAAAAACTTATTAACGGTGCTTGAGCTTTCTTTAGAAATGTGCGAACGAGGCTATTCGTTTAAAAAAGTAGATTTATATGAATCTAGCGCAGACGAATTTTTAATTGACGGCACGTCTTTAGTTCCACCGTTTAATGCCATTCCCGGTCTTGGCACAAATGCAGCGCTGAACATTGTAAAAGCTCGTGAAACGGGAGAGTTTTTATCGAAAGAAGATTTGCAGCAGCGAGGCAAAGTATCGAAGACGATTTTAGAGTATCTAGACAACCATGGATGCCTTGAATCATTACCTGATCAGAACCAGCTTTCTCTTTTCTAACATTTGCATAAAATAAGCGGTTATGATATAGTAATTGTGGAAATGCTAAGGATACGGACGAGAAAGAGTGGGGAAACCCGCTCTTTCTTATTGATATGAACTTACTGACATAGTAAGTAGTATGGAGAACGAATCGGCTTCTAGCATGATTCGTTTTTTCTGTAGATTTTCAATCACCATGATTGATTTATTATGTGACGTTTAAAATCCTGCAACACAAACGACAACATTTCCACTCTAGTAGGTTAGACCTCTTATAGAGTGCAAAATAAAAATAGCAAATAAACCACTCTTTTTTGATATAAGAGACATAAAAAACGCGTAACCTAAACATACCATGCAATGTCTCGAAGGGAGGATTAGAATGAGTAAAAATGTAAAACAAACAGTGGAAGAAATGGTTTCCCCTATCTTAGAGGAAATGAATTTAGAGCTTGTTGAAATTGAATACGTAAAAGAAGGAAAAGATTGGTTTTTACGTGTGTTTATCGACTCTGATACTGGCGTGGATATCGAAGACTGCGGAGCAGTAAGTGAAAAATTGAGTGAGAAAATGGATGCAATAGATCCAATCCCTCATAACTATTTTTTAGAAGTATCATCGCCTGGTGCGGAACGCCCATTAAAAAAAGATAAAGATTTTGAACGTGCAATTGGTAAGCATGTATACATAAAAACATATGAACCAATTGAAGGTGCAAAAGAATTTGAAGGCGAATTACAATCATTTGACGGAGAAACTGTCACATTATCTATTCGTATCAAAACACGCACAAAAACGGTGGTTTTACCATATGACAAAGTCGCTTTTGCTCGATTAGCGATTGTATTTTAATGTGTAGGGGCCAATATTAAAGGGGGATTATCCAACGATGAGCAGTGAGTTATTTGATGCCTTAGTCATTCTTGAAAAAGAGAAAGGCATTAGCAAAGATGTAATTATTGAAGCAATTGAAGCAGCGCTAATTTCTGCTTACAAACGCAACTTTAACCAAGCGCAAAACGTACGCGTTGATTTAAATTTAGAAAGAGGTTCAATGCGCGTGTTTGCTCGCAAAGATGTGGTTGATGAAGTATATGATCCACGCCTGGAAATTTCGGTTGAAGAAGCACAAACAATCAACCCTAACTTCCAACTAGACGATGTGGTTGAAATCGAAGTAACGCCAAAAGACTTTGGACGCATCGCGGCTCAAACAGCAAAACAAGTTGTTACACAGCGTGTTCGTGAGGCGGAACGAGGCGTTATCTATTCAGAGTTCAGCGATCGCGAAGAAGATATTATGACAGGTATTGTTCAGCGTCAAGATTCTCGCTTCATCTATGTGAGCCTTGGCAAAATTGAAGCATTGCTTCCTCAAAGCGAGCAAATGCCAAATGAGCAGTATAAACCTCATGATCGTATTAAAGTGTATATTACGAAAGTAGAAAAAACAACAAAAGGCCCGCAAATCTATGTTTCACGTACGCACCCAGGTCTTTTAAAACGTCTTTTCGAAAAAGAAGTACCGGAAATCTATGACGGTACAGTTGAATTAAAATCAGTAGCTCGCGAAGCTGGAGACCGTTCAAAAATCTCTGTTCATTCTGAGTATGCTGAAGTAGATCCGGTCGGTTCTTGTGTTGGGCCAAAAGGTCAGCGCGTACAGGCTGTTGTAAATGAACTAAAAGGTGAAAAAATTGACATCGTTCGCTGGTCAAATGATCCAGTTGAATTTGTTGCCAACGCTTTAAGTCCATCTAAGGTAGTAGATGTGATTGTAGATGAAAATGAAAAAGCAACAACTGTTATCGTTCCTGACTATCAGCTGTCACTTGCAATTGGTAAACGTGGACAAAATGCACGTCTAGCTGCTAAGCTGACAGGCTGGAAAATTGATATTAAAAGTCAATCAGAAGCTGAACAAGAAGGCATGGTTGTAAAAAACAGCGATGATATGCTAGTAAGTCAACATGCATTTGATTCAGATGAAGATATGGAATAAGAGGTGAGCCAAGGTGAACAATCGTAAAAAAGTCCCGATGCGAAAATGTGTGGCCACTGGAGAAATGAAGCCTAAAAAAGAGCTAGTACGCGTTGTACGCTCAAAAGAAGGCGACGTTTCAGTTGATGTAACGGGTAAAAAGTCCGGGCGCGGAGCTTATGTAAGCAAGGATAAAGAAGCAATTTTATTGGCAAAAAAGAAAAATGTGCTTTCGACACATTTAGGCGCGTCAATAGATGAAGCGGTTTATGAAGAGTTGCTAGCGCTTGTAGAAAAGGAGAAACAGTCACGCTAATGAATGAACAATGGATCTCCTTTTTAGGGCTTGCAAACCGTGCACGAAAATTGATTTCTGGAGAAGAACTTGTGGTTAGAGAAGTTCGGAAACAAAAAGCAAAGCTAGTACTTTTAGCAAGCGATGCGTCTGAAAACACAAAGAAAAAAGTAACGGATAAATGTTCTTACTATAACGTTTCGGTTAAAATCGTTCCCGATCGCTATACGCTAGGTCAAGCGATTGGTAAAGATGCTCGAGTTGTAGTAGCCGTTATGGACGAGGGATTTGCTAAAAAGCTAGCAACGATGCTCGGTTAATTTTATGGGGGTGAAAGTATTGAATAAAAATACAAAATCAACAGCTAACAAAGGAAACAATAAAGGTAACAAAAAGCCACAGGCACAAAAGTCACAGGCACCAAAAGGTAGACCAGCTCCAGCAGCTGCAAAAGAGTTACCGGAAAAAGTAACGTTTGTCGGAAGCTTAACGGTTTCTGAGTTAGCAAAAGAATTAGGCAAAGAGCCTTCTGAAATTATTAAAAAACTATTTATGCTTGGTGTAATGGCAACAATTAACCAAGAGTTAGATAAAGATTCTATCGAACTAATTGCCGGAGAATACGGTGTAGAAGTTGAAGAAGAAGTAGTGGTAGATGACACTGCTTTTGAATCATTAGAAATCATTGATGACGAAAAAGACCTTCAAGTGCGTCCTCCAGTTGTTACAATCATGGGTCACGTTGACCACGGTAAAACAACGCTTCTTGACTCTATCCGTAACACAAAAGTAACGGCTGCAGAAGCAGGCGGTATCACGCAGCATATCGGTGCTTATCAAGTTGTGGTTGACGAAAAGAAAATTACATTCCTTGATACACCAGGGCATGCTGCATTTACAACGATGCGTGCTCGCGGTGCGCAAGTAACGGATATTACAATCCTTGTTGTTGCAGCAGACGATGGTGTAATGCCTCAAACAATTGAAGCGATTAACCATGCAAAAGCGGCAGAAGTGCCAATTATTGTTGCGGTTAACAAAATGGATAAAGAAGCAGCAAATCCAGATCGCGTTATGCAAGAACTAATGGAGCACGGCCTTGTAGCTGAAGAGTGGGGCGGAGAAACAATCTTCTGTAAGCTTTCAGCCATTTCAGGTGAAGGGATCGATCAATTGCTTGAAATGATTTTACTTGTAAGTGAAGTAGAAGAGTTAAAAGCAAATCCTAACCGTCGTGCAGCAGGTACAGTTGTAGAAGCACAGCTAGATAAAGGCCGTGGGTCTGTAGCAACGCTTCTTGTTCAAACTGGTACACTACGCGTAGGTGATCCAATCGTAGTCGGAAATACGTTTGGCCGCGTTCGCGCAATGGTAAATGATATCGGCCGCCGTGTGAAGGAAGTAGGACCATCTACTCCGGTTGAGATTACTGGCTTAAACGAAGTTCCGTTAGCTGGAGATCGTTTCTTAGTGTTTGAAGATGAGAAAACAGCTCGTCAAATCGGAGAAGCTCGTGCTCAAAAGCAGCTTGAACAACAGCGCGGTGAAAAATCTCGCGTAAGCTTAGATGATTTATTTGAAAAAATTAAACAAGGTGAAATGAAAGACTTAAACCTTATCGTAAAAGCAGACGTACAAGGTTCTGTAGAAGCATTGGCTGCTGCTCTTCAAAAGATTGATGTAGAGGGTGTAAATGTTCGTATTATCCATACGGGTGTAGGTGCGATTACAGAATCTGATATCATTCTTGCAACTGCTTCTAACGCAATCGTTATCGGCTTTAACGTGCGTCCGGATGCTGGAGCAAAACGTACAGCTGACGTAGAAAACGTAGATATTCGTCTTCACCGCATTATTTATAAAGTAATTGAAGAAATTGAATCTGCGATGAAAGGAATGCTTGATCCTGAGTTTGCTGAAAAAATCATCGGTCAAGTGGAAGTACGTCAAACATTCAAAGTATCAAAAGTTGGTACAATCGCAGGAAGTTACGTAACAGACGGTAAAATTACACGTAACAGTGGAATTCGTTTAATTCGTGACGGAATTGTTATCTTTGAAGGTGAAGTAGATGTGCTAAAACGCTTTAAAGACGATGCAAAAGAAGTCGCTCAAGGATATGAGTGTGGTATTACAATTAAAAACTTCAATGATATTAAAGAAGGAGATATTATTGAAGCATATGTAATGGAGCAAATTGATCCTAAATGATTGGACTAGTGGAGTGTGAATGCTTAATTTACAATGCTGCTTCTCTTAAAGAAAAACGTGCCGTGCTTCAGCGCATCTTGATGCGCTTGAAGCAGCGGTTTAACGTATCAGTTTCAGAAACTGATTTTCAAGATGTGTGGCAACGAACAAAAATTAGCATTGTCGCAGTCTCATCTAGCCGTGTCACAACGGAACAAGAACTGCAAAAAGCGCTAAGCTTGATTGATTCTTTTCCAGAGATTGAACGTACCATTACAACTTTTGATTGGTTATAAAAGGGGTGACACAGATGAACATAAGAGCAACTAGAGTCGGAGAACAAATGAAAAAAGAGATGGGCGAGATTTTAAATCGTAAAATCAAGGATCCGCGCATCGGTTTTGTGACTGTAACAGATGTTCAAGTATCAGGCGATTTACAGCAAGCGAAAGTGTATATCTCTGTTTTAGGAGATGCTGAACAGCGTGAGAATACGTTAAAAGGCCTTGCGAAAGCAAAAGGATTTATCCGCTCAGAAATCGGTCAGCGCATTCGCTTACGTAAAACACCTGAAATTACGTTTGAGTTTGATGAATCAATTGATTATGGTAATCGAATTGAATCATTGCTTCATGAAATTAAAAAAGAAAGCGATGACCATCAAGAGAACGAATAAGATCGGTGAATGTAGAAACAAAAAAGGGTGTCTCAAAAGTGGTTTTTGCTTCTGAGACACCCTTTTTTAAATGAAAAGGAGATGAAGAATGAGTGGACGGTGTTTTAATTTTACATAAACCACCTGGCCTGACTTCGCACGACTGTGTGTTTAAAGTCCGAAAGCTGCTTCGTACTAAAAAAGTAGGGCATACAGGCACATTAGACCCAGACGTTACAGGGGTATTGCCTATTTGTATCGGTAGAGCTACTAAAATTGTAGAGTATCTAACAGGAGCTACTAAAACCTATGAAGGAGAAGTTACACTCGGATTTTCTACAACAACAGAAGATTCTTCCGGAGAGGTTGTAGAAGAAAAGAAAGTAGTGGATTCTTTTTCACGTGCTCAAATCGAAGAAGTGCTGTCTTCGATGACAGGAGAACTTCAGCAAGTGCCTCCAATGTACTCTGCGGTAAAGGTCAAAGGTAAAAAGCTATATGAATATGCAAGGCAAGGAATCGAAGTAGAGCGCCCTGTTAGAACCATTCATATCTATAACTTTGAACTGCTGGACGATCGCGCTATATTTGAGGGAGAACAAATTTCCTTCAAATTCCGCGTAACGTGCAGCAAAGGTACATATGTGCGAACGCTTGCTGTGATGATTGGAGAAGCACTTGGCTATCCGTCTCATATGTCTTATTTGCAGCGAACGGGTTCAGGGCAGTTTTCACTGGAAGATTGTGTGACATTTGAAGATATTGAACGGGCGGTAGAAGAAGAAACGATCAATGAGAAACTGCATTCGATCGAAGAAGCTCTTAATCATTTGCCGAAACTTCAAATTAGTGATACATTAGCAGAGAAAGTGAAAAATGGCGCGGTATTGCCGTGCACAGAAGATGAAGAGTTAAAAAAAGAACCATTCTTTTTAATGATAAATTCAGCAGGCAAGTGCTTAGCAATTTATGCTCAGCACCCAACGAAAAAACATTTAATGAAGCCGGTTAAAGTGTTGGCAATCGACTAGACCGGTTAGGGAAAAGGTGAACTGTGTTTTGGAAACGATTGAAATTCGACATCCACACCACTTTCAACGAGAAGCTGTTCAACAATCAGTGTTAGCGCTTGGTTATTTTGATGGTGTGCATTTAGGGCATCAGCAAGTGATAAATTCAGCAAAACAGTTAGCGGATGAAAAAGGCATAGCTAGTGCTGTGATGACGTTTACTCCTCACCCTTCTGTGGTGCTTGGGCGCAATGTGCAGCACATTGATATGATCACACCACTTCAAGAAAAAAAGAAACTCATTGAGGAAATGGGAATTGACTTTTTATATATCGTTCATTTTGATAAACAGTTTGCAGCACTATTGCCTCAAGAGTTTGTTGATCAGTATATTATTGGCCTGAATGTGCAGCATGTGGTAGCTGGATTTGACTATACGTATGGAAAGTTAGGTAAAGGAACAATGGAAATACTACCATTTCATTCTCGATCAAAATTCACTCAAACAACAATTGATAAGTTAACAAATGGGGAAGAAAAAATTAGTTCAACGCTCATTCGCGAAAATTTAGCAAATGGAGACATGCATCGAGTAAAAGAGCTGCTTGGGCGCTATTATGAAGTGTCAGGTACAGTGACTCATGGAGAAAAGCGAGGCAGGCAAATAGGTTTTCCGACTGCTAACATCGCTTTAGACGATGAGTATTTACTTCCGCGCATCGGCGTGTATGCTGTTGAGCTTCAGCTCCACGGCAAGTGGTATGCAGGAGTATGCAACGTGGGCTATAAGCCGACTTTTCATGATAATTTAGAAAAGCCAACAATCGAAGTCCACTTATTATCATTTGACGAGCAAATCTACGATCAGCACGTAACGGTGAAATGGCACCGAATGATTCGTTCAGAAAAAAAGTTCAGCGGCATCGAAGAGCTTGTCGGTCAGATCTCAAGGGACAAGGAAGAAGCCCTTGCTTATTTTGAAGGAATTCAAAAGCATAAGAAATAAAAAAATATATATAAATAGTTGCTACGACTTGCTTTTTGTTCTAATAAGTAGTAACATAACACTTGTATGTAAAACAACCATTGCTTGGCATTACGATTCACCAACGTTTTGCTCGGTAACTGGGGTTTAATAATAAGGAGGTGAATAGGATGGCTATCACACAAGAGCGTAAAAATGAAATCATTAGTGAGTACAAAACTCATGCGAACGACACTGGTTCTCCAGAAGTTCAAATCGCTGTCCTAACAGAGCAAATTAACAATCTAAACGGTCACTTACGTACTCATAAAAAGGATCACCATTCACGTCGTGGTCTTTTAAAAATGGTAGGTCGACGTCGTAACTTACTTAACTACCTACGTAACAAAGACGTTACTCGTTATCGTGAGTTAATCAACAAACTTGGTTTACGTCGATAATAAGAAGAAAGCGGGAGCATTCCCGCTTTTTTAGTATGTACATTTAAGAAACATTAAAGATGCTACATAATGTGAAAAAAGCTATTGTTTTTGGATATTTCGTTTATAATAAAACTATCACATTTGATTACATACATATTTTATATGTAGAGAGGGGTACTCGTCGATATGGAACAAGAAAAACGAGTGTTCTCCGTAGATCTAGCAGGACGAAAGCTAGAAGTTGAAGTTGGCCAGTTGGCAAAACAAGCAAATGGCGCAGCATTAATCCGCTATGGAGACACAGTTGTATTAAGTACAGCAACGGCTTCAAAAGAGCCTAAAAATGTAGATTTCTTCCCGTTAACAGTAAACTATGAAGAGCGTTTATATGCAGTCGGTAAAATCCCAGGTGGATTCATTAAGCGTGAAGGCAGACCAAGTGAAAAAGCAATCTTGGCTAGCCGTTTAATCGACCGTCCGATTCGTCCTTTATTCGCAGATGGTTTCCGAAACGAAGTTCAAGTTGTCAGCGTTGTAATGAGCGTAGATCAAAACTGTTCTTCAGAAATCGCGGCAATGTTCGGTTCTTCATTAGCATTATCAGTATCTGATATTCCATTTGAAGGTCCTATTGCAGGCGTAATCGTAGGCCGTGTAGACAATGAATTTGTTGTAAACCCAACGGTAGATGAGCTTGAAAAAAGCGATATTCATCTAACGGTTGCTGGTACAAAAGATGCGATCAACATGGTTGAAGCAGGCGCTGATGAAGTACCGGAAGAAGTAATGCTAGAAGCAATTATGTTTGGACACGAGCAAATTAAAAAGTTAATTGCGTTCCAAGAAGAAATTGTAGCAGCAGTAGGCAAAGAAAAAGTAGAAGTTGCGCTTTATACTGTGGATGCTGACCTTGAGCGTCAAGTTCGCGAAATTGCAGAAGGTGACATGAACCGTGCCG
Source organism: Priestia sp. 10L35 (assembly GCF_056395685.1). Classification (NCBI taxonomy): domain Bacteria; kingdom Bacillati; phylum Bacillota; class Bacilli; order Caryophanales; family Bacillaceae; genus Priestia; species Priestia sp. 10L35. Next base: position 738,618 of record NZ_JBFTKA010000001.1, read on the forward strand.
TTCAAGTTCAAGAAAAGCATGCGCGCGAAAATGCGATTAAAGAAGTGAAAAGCGCAGTAGCTGCAAAATTTGAAGAGCAAGATGTAGAAGAAGAAGTACTAAATCAAGTGAATGAAATTTTATCGAAGCTTGTTAAAAGTGAAGTGCGTCGCTTGATCACAGAAGAAAAAGTGCGTCCTGATGGGCGTAGTATTGACGAAATTCGTCCACTTTCTTCTGAAACAAACTTGCTTCCTCGTACACACGGATCTGGATTATTTACGCGTGGACAAACTCAAGCGCTTAGCATCTGTACATTAGGTGCACTTGGCGATGTGCAAATTTTAGATGGTTTAAGTGTAGAAGAATCTAAACGCTTCATGCATCACTATAACTTCCCTTCATTTAGTGTTGGTGAAACTAGACCGATGCGCGGACCGGGTCGTCGTGAAATTGGACATGGTGCGCTAGGTGAACGTGCACTTGAGCCTGTTATTCCAAATGAAAAAGATTTCCCTTATACAATTCGTCTTGTATCTGAAGTATTAGAGTCAAACGGTTCTACTTCACAAGCGAGTATTTGTGCAAGTACGCTTGCAATGATGGATGCTGGGGTTCCAATTAAAGCACCTGTAGCAGGGATTGCCATGGGTCTGATCAAATCAGGTGAACACTACTCGATTCTAACGGACATTCAAGGAATGGAAGATCACCTAGGAGATATGGACTTTAAAGTAGCAGGTACGGAAAATGGAGTAACTGCGCTTCAAATGGATATTAAAATTGACGGGTTATCTCGTGAAATTTTAGACGAAGCCCTTCAACAAGCAAAAAAAGGCCGTATGCAGATCTTAAATCATATGATGTCAACGATTGCTACGCCTCGTCAAGAGCTTTCTCAATATGCGCCTAAGATCCTTACAATGGCTATTAACCCTGATAAAATTCGTGATGTTATTGGACCAAGCGGTAAGCAAATCAATAAAATCATCGAAGAAACAGGCGTTAAAATTGATATCGAACAAGATGGTACAATCTTCATTTCTTCTATTGATCAGCCAATGAATGAAAAAGCAAAGAAAATTATTGAAGATCTTGTACGCGAAGTTGAAGTCGGCCAAATGTACTTAGGAAAAGTAAAACGAATTGAAAAATTCGGTGCATTTGTAGAAATCTTCAGCGGAAAAGATGGGCTTGTTCACATTTCAGAGCTTGCAGAAGAGCGTATTGGAAAAGTGGAAGACGTTGTATCAATTGGCGACGAGATTCTAGTTAAGGTTATGGAAATTGATAAACAAGGCCGCGTTAACTTATCTCGTAAAGCAATTTTAAAAGAACAAAAAGAAAAAGAAGAAAAAGCAAAAGAAACAAAATAATCTTCTTTTACTACTATATAGATATTGTGAAATCGTCCATACATGAAGAAAATCCATGTGTAGGGCGATTTTATCGTTTGTAGATGTTTGTTCTACCTTGTCCCCTTTATACATATTTTAAATGGTAAAGGGGGAAGGATAAGTGAAGAGAACCATTGTGCAATTTACAGCATTTCTATTTTTACTGGCAATTACATATAAATCTATTTATAATCCTTTTGCTGAAGCATATATAGAAGCACTTAAATCCGATGTACAACTTGTATCAGCTCAGCATGATGCGTTATATCAAAAGATTGAAGAAAAAGCAAAAGATTATGAAAAGCCGGCAGCGAATGCACGAATCGATCCCGTTTGGAAACGGGTTCCTGGCTATAACGGCATAAAAGTTGATCTTGCTGCTTCTTATAAAAATATGAAACCTGCGGGTAAATTTGATGAAAAAAAACTAGTGTACAAACAGGTTAGACCAAAGGTTCACTTGAAGGATTTACCACAGGAACCTATCTACCGTGGACACGATGAAAAGCCTATGGTATCGTTTACAGTGAACGTAGCATGGGGGAACGAGTATTTGCCTAAAATGTTAGAAGTGCTAAAAAAGCACCATGCTAAAGCAACTTTCTTTTTAGAAGGAAAATGGGTTAAAAATAATCCAGATATGGCAAAAATGATTGTAGACGCAGGGCATGAAGTAGGAAACCACTCTTATTCTCATCCTGATATGGCCACTTTATCGGCTAGTCAAATCAATCAGCAGCTTAAAAAAACGAATGATATTATTACGTCTACTACGGGACAAAAAGTAAAATGGTTTGCTCCGCCGAGCGGCAGTTTTCGCCCCGAAGTAGTAACGCTTGCTTCTCAGTTAAAAATGAGTACCATCATGTGGACGGTTGATACAATCGATTGGCAAAAGCCAAGTTCAGAAGTGTTAATTAATCGAGTAATGAAAAAGATTCACCCAGGGGCTATTGTACTGATGCACCCGACTGAATCAACGGCTGAATCGCTTGACCAATTGTTAACCGATATTGAACGCAAAGGCCTCAAAGTTAGCGATGTGTCAACAATGCTAGATGAAGAACGAATGATGAAAATACCTTCTTCTACTAAGAAGTAAGTGAGATAAGCAAAAGGGAGGCACTAGCTTGATAAAACGATATACGTGCAAAAATGGTGTAAGAATTGTATTGGAAAATATCCCAACTGTTCGATCTGTGGCCATTGGGGTGTGGATCGGAACGGGTTCTCGAAGTGAACACCCTGAAATTAATGGTGTATCACATTTTCTTGAACATATGTTTTTTAAAGGAACAAAAACAAGATCTGCTCGTGAAATTGCAGAAAGCTTCGACCGCATTGGCGGACAAGTAAATGCATTCACTTCTAAAGAATACACGTGTTACTATGCAAAAGTATTAGATGAACATGCAGATCAAGCGCTCGATGTGCTGGCGGATATGTTCTTTAATTCTTCATTTGATGAAGAGGAATTAGCTCGTGAAAAAAATGTTGTATATGAAGAAATTAAAATGTATGAAGATACACCTGATGATATTGTACACGATTTATTAGGAAAAGCCGTATATGGCAATCATCCATTAGGCTATCCAATTTTAGGAACGGAAGATACGTTAAAAACATTTAACGGTGATTCGCTTCGTCAGTATATGGAGCAAATGTATATTCCCGAAAACATCGTTATTTCAGTAGCTGGAAACATTGATGAAAGTTTTATTCAGCAGGTGGAAAACTATTTTGGTACATATACGTCAAGTCACTCCGCTCATCAATATGTTCAGCCAGAGTTCCATACAAATCATATTGCGCGCAAAAAGGAGACTGAACAAGCTCACCTTTGCCTTGGCTTTAAAGGTTTGCCAATCGGCGGAGAAGATGTATATAGCTTAATTGTATTAAATAACGTGCTTGGTGGAAGTATGAGCAGTCGTTTGTTCCAAGAAGTTCGCGAACAGCGCGGCTTGGCTTACTCTGTTTTCTCTTATCATTCTTCTTATCGAGACAGCGGTCTTGTCACGATTTATGGGGGAACGGGAAGCCATCAGCTCGACGTATTATATGATACGGTTCAAGAAACGCTTTATGATTTGAAAGACAAAGGGATTACGGATAAAGAACTTGCTAACAGCAAAGAGCAGCTGAAAGGAAACTTAATGCTGAGCCTTGAAAGTACAAATAGCCGTATGAGCAGAAACGGAAAAAATGAGTTAATGCTAGGCTATCACCGTTCATTAGATGAGATTTTAGATCTTGTTAATGCCGTGACTAAAGATAGTGTAAATGGTCTTGCGCGAGATATTTTCAAAGATGAATTTGCTCTTTCGCTAATAAGCCCGAGTGGTGATTTACCTAAAGGTTTTAAAGGAAATTAAACAGTAAAAGTAAGGTTGGCTAAAATAATTGAGCCAGCCTTATTTTTTTGTCATTTTTTGTACGGTTGTTCAATAAATTAGATGAAAGGAGGGATTCTATGAGATTAAGCGAACTGAGTGGAAAAGAAATTGTAGATGTTAAGCGAGCAGAGCGTTTGGGTATTTTAGGGCAAACGGATCTTGAAATTAATGAACATACGGGACAAATTAATGCGCTTATTATTCCATCTGTGAAGTGGTTTGGGTTTCGAAAGCAAGGAGATGAAGTGCGAGTGCCGTGGGGGAATATCGAAAAAATTGGTACAGATATGGTGATTGTAAATGTCCAGCAGCTAGAAGACATAAACAATCAGTCAACAAAATAAGAAACGAGATGCTTCCTGCATCTCGTTTCTTTTATTTTCAGGGATAAAGATTCACCGATTCCTGTGTGTTTACATAGTATGTTGAAGAAAAGCAATAGGCATTCTAGGGCGTAATGATAGCACTTTACATCTCGATGGTTTAAGCGAAAGATACATCTATTTAATGTTAAAGAAGGTGAAAATGAAACATGTTAACGGATTTGCACATAGCTGTAATTGGCGGTGATGCTAGGCAGCTTGAAGTCATTCGAAAATTAATTCAATTAGATGCAAAAACCTCTCTTATTGGTTTTGATCAGCTAGATCATGGTTTTACAGGTGCGACGAAATATCAGATAGAGGAGCTGGATTTTTCAGATGTTGACGCCATCATCCTTCCAGTGCCTGGAACAAATCACGAAGGGCAAGTAGATACTATTTTTTCAAATGAAAAAGTAGTGCTGACTGAAGAAATACTTAAAAAAACGCCTGAGCACTGCATTATTTATTCTGGTATTAGCAATGGGTATTTAAACGAATTAGTCAAAACGACAAACCGTAAACTCGTTCAGCTATTTGAGCGTGATGATGTAGCAATTTATAACTCTATTCCTACTGTTGAAGGTACCATCATGCTTGTTATTCAACATACGGATTTTACCATTCACGGTTCAAATATTTCTGTTCTAGGTTTAGGAAGAGTAGGAATGAGCGTGGCGAGGTCCTTTGCTGCACTCGGTGCCAATGTAAAAGTAGGAGCTAGAAAATCTGAACATTTAGCACGTATTGCTGAAATGGGTTTGCAACCTTTCTATCTTTCTGAACTCGATAAAGAAATTGCTGATAGTGATATATGTATTAACACCATTCCATACCCCATCTTAACGGCTAAGACATTATGTAATGTCCCGACCCATGCGCTCATTATTGATTTAGCTTCAAAGCCTGGAGGAACCGATTTCCGCTATGCGGAAAAACGAGGAATTAAAGCTATTTTAGCACCTGGTCTTCCAGGAATTGTGGCTCCAAAAACAGCAGGTCAGATTGTCGCTAATGTATTAGTGAATTTATTAAAAGACGCTGCGGATGCGAGAGAGGAGAAAAAATAATGTCATTAAAAGGTAAAAGAATAGGATTCGGCTTGACGGGATCTCACTGTACGTATGATGCGGTTATGCCGGAAATTGAAAAGCTTGTTAATTTGGGAGCAGAAGTGTTACCGGTCGTTTCTTACACTGTACAATCCACAAATACTCGTTTTGGAGATGGAGAAGACTGGGTGAAAAAAATTGAGGAATTAACGGGTCACGCCGTCATCAATACAATTGTAAAAGCAGAGCCTCTAGGACCGAAAATTCCGCTTGATTGTATGGTGGTTGCCCCAATCACTGGGAATACGATGAGTAAGTTTGCAAATGCAATGACTGAATCTCCGGTACTCATGGCAGCTAAAGCAACGCTTCGTAATAATAAGCCGGTGGTACTGGGAATTTCGACTAATGACGCACTAGGGCTAAATGGTGTAAACTTAATGAGGCTAATGGCGACTAAAAATATTTATTTTATTCCATTTGGTCAAGATGACCCGGTGTTTAAGCCGAATTCAATGGTAGCGCGTATGACGATGTTATCAGACACGGTGTACGCAGCGCTTGAAGATAAACAGATTCAGCCGGTTATTGTCGAAAGGTTCCGCGACGGTCAAGAGTCATAGGACATATATGCCTCTTGCTGTTGCATGAATCTATTCAATACTGCGGCTGTAAGAGAACTCTCAATCTCAAAGAAGAGAAGATTTTAAAAATCTTCTCTTCTTTGACGCAATGAAGCATAATAATATGTTAAAATAGTCAGTATATGCAGATAAATGTTGAGTAGTTGAAAATTGTTGGAGGCGGTATTAAAATGACAAGAGAATTACATGTAGCAGTAGTAGGAGCAACAGGTGCAGTAGGACAACAAATGATTAAAACCCTACAGGAGCGTAATTTTCCAGTTGGTAAATTAACGTTATTATCTTCAGCTCGTTCAGCTGGTAAAAAAGTGTTGTTTAACGGAGAAGAAGTTGTTGTGCAAGAAGCAACTCCTGATAGCTTTGAAGGCGTAGATATTGCTTTATTCAGTGCAGGCGGGAGCATTTCAAAAGCACTTGCACCAGAGGCAGTAAAACGCGGAGCAATCGTTGTAGACAACACAAGCGCTTATCGAATGGATGAAAATGTCCCGTTAGTTGTGCCGGAAGTGAATGAAGACGCATTACACGCACATAACGGAATCATTGCTAATCCAAACTGCTCTACAATTCAAATGGTTGCAGCATTACAGCCATTACGCGAAACATACGGCTTATCTAAAGTGCTAGTATCAACGTATCAAGCCGTTTCTGGAGCAGGCGCTGCTGCAATTAATGAATTAAAAGAACAAGCCAAAGCTATTTTAGAAGAAAAAGAGTTTACACCGGAAATTTTACCGGTTGGTGGAGATAAAAAACATTATCAAATTGCTTTTAATGCCATTCCGCAAATTGATAAATTTCAAGATAACGGTTTTACATTTGAAGAAATGAAAATGATTAATGAAACGAAGAAAATTATGAGCATGCCTGAATTGCCAGTAGCTGCTACTTGTGTTCGTCTACCGGTTGTAACAGGTCATTCAGAGTCAGTGTACATTGAAATTGAAAAAGACGGTGTAACGGTAGCTGATGTGAAAAATTTATTGGCTGATGCACCTGGTATCGTATTGCAAGATGATCCAGAAAATCAAGTATATCCAATGCCAGCAGATTGTGTAGGTAAACGAGATGTGTTTGTCGGCCGTATTCGTAAAGATTTAGATCGCGATAACGGTTTCCATATGTGGATCGTTTCTGATAACTTGTTAAAAGGTGCAGCTTGGAATTCTGTACAAATTGCAGAATCACTTATTAAGCTTAGCTTAGTAAAATAAGTGCAACCAGAGTGTCTCGGAACATGATGAGGTGTAAGTATGAAAATAATCGTCCAAAAATTTGGAGGAACTTCCGTTCGTAACGAAGAAGGAAGAGCGAGAGCAATCTATCATTTAAATAATGCATTAAGTGAGGGTTACAAAGTAGTCGTTGTTGTATCGGCAATGGGACGAAAAGGTGAGCCGTATGCAACGGATACATTGCTTTCACTTGTTGATGGAAATAAAGCGTCTCTTAATAAACGTGAGCTTGATATGCTTATGGCATGCGGAGAATTAATTTCATCGGTAGTGTTTACGAATTTATTAAACGAAAATGGTATTAAAGCTACAGCGTTAAACGGTGCACAGGCCGGGTTTGTGACGAATGATGATTTTACCAATGCTAAGATACTAGAAATGAAATGCGACCGTTTGTTAAAAGAATTAGAAGAATACGATGTAGTTGTTGTAACAGGCTTTCAAGGGGCAACTACTGAAGGTGATACAACAACGCTTGGACGCGGAGGCAGCGATACATCTGCTTCAGCTTTAGGTGCAGCCCTTATGGCTGATTACATTGACATTTTCACAGATGTAGAAGGTGTGATGACAGCGGACCCGCGTATTGTAGAAGATGCAAGACCGCTATCCGTTGTCACATATAACGAAATATGCAACATGGCTTATCAAGGTGCAAAAGTAGTTCACCCACGTGCCGTAGAGATTGCCATGCAAGCCAAAGTGCCGATGCGCGTCCGTTCCACGTATGCTGATTCAACAGGTACGCTTGTTACATCTCAAGGTGAAGCACAGCAGCGTGGCAGCGATGTGCAAGAACGCCTTGTAACAGGCATCGCACACGTATCCAACGTCACTCAAATTAAAGTTTTTAGTAAAGAAGGCCATTATGATACGCAAGCAGAAGTATTCAAAGCAATGGCACAAGAAAAAATCAGCGTAGATTTTATCAATATTTCACCGAAGGGTGTTGTATATACGGTAACAGATGAAGCAACTGACAAAGCGATTGATGTGCTTCATGCGCTAGGTTATGAGCCGGCTGTTATTCGCAACTGTGCCAAAGTGTCAACGGTTGGAGCAGGAATTGCAGGGGTGCCTGGTGTTACCTCTAAAATTGTTACAGCCCTTTCTGGCGAAGGTATTCAGATTTTACAATCTGCTGACAGCCATACGACGATTTGGGTGCTTGTAAAAGAAGAGGATTTAAAGAAAGCCGTTAATGCTCTTCATGGTGCCTTTGACTTGTCAAAAGCACCGCAAAAGAGATAAACTACATGTTCCGTTAGCTATAAGCTAACGGTTCATTACATGAATAGGGATAATGCAATTTCAAGGAGTGAAAACATGATTGATTTTGGGAAAGTCGCAACAGCGATGGTAACGCCTTTTGATCATAAAGGAAATATTGATTTTGAAAAAACAACGCAGCTTATTAACTATTTAATCAGCAACGGTTCGGATGCGTTGGTTATTGCAGGAACAACGGGTGAATCTCCTACGCTTTCAACAGAAGAAAAGCTGGCGCTGTTCCGCCACTCAGTAAAGGTAGTAGATGGCCGTGTACCTGTTGTGGCTGGTACAGGAAGCAACAATACGTATGCATCAATTGAATTAACGAAAAAGGCAGAAGAAATCGGCGTAGATGCGATTATGATTGTAGCACCTTATTACAACAAGCCGAATCAGGAAGGCTTATATCAGCACTTTAAAACAATTGCTGAAAGTACAGAGCTGCCTGTCATGTTATACAATATTCCAGGGCGATCCGTGATCAATATGTCTGTTGATACAATTGTACGCCTAGCTGAACTGCCAAATGTTGTAGCGTTAAAAGATGCAAGCGGAGATCTTGACGCAATGACAGCTATTATCGCACAAACAAGCGATGATTTTGCTTTATACAGCGGTGATGATGGTTTAACACTACCGGTACTAGCAGTTGGAGGAACTGGTATTATTTCTGTTGCCTCTCACATTATTGGGAATGAAATGCAAGAGATGGTTAAGCTGTATGAGTCAGGAAATCCGAAGGAAGCAGCAAAAATTCATCAGCGTATTGTACCTGTTATGAAATCTCTTTTTGCGGCTCCAAGTCCAACGCCTGTTAAAACGGCTTTACAGCTAAAAGGGTTAGACGTAGGATCGGTACGATTACCTTTAGTTCCGTTAACGGAAGAAGAACGCCAAACGTTAGTCAGCACATTAAATACGCTATAAGCTATAAGTATGTTTTTTAAACGTCTCTTCATTGACCGTATATACGAGTCGATGAAGAGACGTTTTTTTCTTATAAGATAATAGAAGAGCAGATGACGGAAATAGACGAATGAAATTTCTTGTATTCCAATTCTTACTTCAGTTATAATGTAAGCAAATGAAATTGTACGGGTGAAAGTAAGTAGGAGGAGCTTATGGTACTAGAAAAGACAGAAAATATTAAAATTTCAGCCTTGGGTGGAGTCGGAGAACTTGGAAAAAACATGTATGTGGTGGAAATCAATGAAAACATATATGTGTTAGATGCAGGATCAAAGTTTCCGGGAGGGGAAATGTTAGGAATTGATATTGTCATTCCGGACATTACATATTTAGTAGAAAATCAGCAGAACGTAAAAGGCATATTTGTTACTCATGGACACGAAGAACAAATTGGCGCTATTCCCTTTATACTTCAAAAATTGGATGTGCCTGTATATGGTACAGAATTAACGCTAGCACTTATCAAAGAAAAGTTAAAAGAATATGGAATTAAAAAATATGAAGCTTTACATCCTATCACTTCGTCAACGGTTTTATCGTTTGAAGGAGTAGATATTTCATTTTTCAGAACGCAGCACAGCATCCAAGATTCAGTCGGTATTTGTTTACAAACAAATCAAGGTGCGATTGTATATACAGGTGATTTTAAATTTGATCAAAATTCAGTCAGCATTCAAAGCGCTGATATTGGAAAAATGGCTGCCATTGGGGAACAAGGCGTCCTGTGTTTGCTTTCAGACAGTACAAATGCGGATAAGCCAGGCTATACAGTTTCCGAAGCCGTCATTGGACAAAATATTACCGACGCTTTTTATAAAAGCAAAGGTCGAATCATTGTTGCTGCATACAGTTCCAATCTGCACCGTATTCAGCAAATCATTCATGCCGCATATCAGCACGGCCGCAATCTGATCGTTATGGAAAAAAATATGCTGAAAATCATTGATATTGCAGCAAAACTTGGACATTTGCAGCTGCCTGAGGATTTAATTGTTCCTGTGCAAAAGCTAAAAGATCTTCCAGAACATGAAACGGTTATTTTAACAACAGGTCATCACGGAGAGCCGATTTTAGGTCTTACTCGAATGGCTAAACAGTCCCATAAATTTATTCAAATCAAACAAGATGACACGGTCCTGCTGGCTGCTACACCTGTGGCGGGGCACGAAACGACCTTTTCAAAAACAATTGACGTCATCTTTCGTTTAGGAGCAAGCGTAGTGTTTGCTCAGAAGAAAGTGCAGGCTTCCGGACACGGCAGTCAAGAAGAATTAAAATTTATGATTAACTTAACAAAGCCGAAATATGTCATGCCTGTGAATGGAGAGTATCGAAAACAAAAAGCTTATGCAAAGCTGGCCGGTCAATTAGGAATATCAGAAGATCATATTTGTTTGCTTGAAAAAGGTGAGCGAGTTGAGTTTAAAGATGCTCGCATGTACCCTAGCGGTTCTATTCAAGCAGGAAATACGCTCATTGATGGACTAGGCGTCGGTGATATTGGAAATATCGTTCTGAGAGACCGCAGGCTGCTGTCACAGGACGGAATCTTAACGGTAGTAGTTACGATTAATAAACGCCAAAAAACGGTAGTAGCGGGGCCAGAAATCATCTCGCGCGGATTCGTCTATGTAAGAGAATCAGAAAAGCTTTTAGAAGAAGCAACGAAGATTGTTCAGCAAATTTTAGAAAAGTGTATGGAAGACAAAGTGATCGAGTGGTCTTCATTAAAATTAAAAATGAGAGAAAGTTTAAATCAATTTTTATATGAAAAAACCCGTCGTAAACCGATGATTTTACCGATTATCATGGAAATCTAATGTGAAGCCTTCCCGCTGGGAAGGCTTTTTATTTGCAGCTGATGCGGATGTAATAACTATGAGAAGTTCATACTACTACTATCAATAAGTGAAAGGAGCTAGAATATGTTTGAAAATAACGAAAGATTACATTCTGATGAAGCGCCTCAGCAGCCTAATAAAAATGAAGAAAGCAAGGGCGGAATATTAGATAAAATTCAACAACTAGGACAGACCAACGTGGCTCAGCTTCCTCAGGATTCTAATATTCACTGTTTAACGATTGTAGGACAAATCGAAGGGCACATGCAGCTGCCTCCTCAAAACAAAACGACAAAATATGAGCATGTCATCCCGCAAATTGTGGCGATCGAACAAAATCCAAAAATTGAAGGATTGCTTATTATTTTGAATACAGTAGGTGGAGATGTAGAAGCGGGGCTTGCAATTGCTGAAATGATTGCTTCGTTATCCAAGCCTTCTGTGTCGATTGTGTTAGGAGGCGGACATTCAATCGGTGTTCCAATTGCGGTTTCAACTGATTATTCGTATATTGCCGGTACAGCGACCATGACCATTCACCCTATTCGCTTAACAGGTCTTGTTATTGGTGTACCGCAAACATTTGAATACTTAGATAAAATGCAAGAGCGCGTGATTAACTTTGTGAGAGAACACTCTCATATTTCAGAAGAAAAGTTTAAAGAACTTATGTTTTCAAAAGGGAATTTAACGCGTGATATCGGGACAAATGTAGTTGGCGGAGATGCTGTTTCATACGGGTTAATTAACGAAGTAGGCGGAGTTGCTCAAGCGATCAAAAAGTTGAATGAACTGATTGAGCAAGGACGTCAGAATGAGGAGCAGCTGCTGCAATGATTTTGTATACAATGATGCCGCAAGAACTAATCTTTCAGCAGTCTTATCAACAAGAACAATCTCAGCCAAAGCTTATTAACCATAATGGAATCCCGGTTATTGTTGAAGAAAATGAACAAAAGCAACAGCAAATTGTGAGGATTTTAAGCACGAATCCTCAAGATTATTTGAATGAAAATTATTATCCTGGTCAAATTTTGTCGTAAGGATTTCAGTATAATTATGGTGAATATGGTATAATGAATATGACGAAGAAGGCAGCCGCTGTATTGGCTGCTTTTTTATTCAACTGATAAAAGAAACAAAATCAACATAGAGTGTTGGACGTTGATTGGAGTGGAAAAATGGCAAAGAAAAAACGAAGAGGTCAAATAAAAAAGGATGAATGGAAACGCATATTGCGCTTTGAGCTTATTGGCTTACTTTTATTAGCATTAACGTTAATTGCCATGGCAGGACTTGGTGCTGTAGGACAGGCCCTTGTACTAGTGGTCCGCTTATTTATTGGCGAATGGTATATGCTGTGTTTAATCGGAATGGCTATTCTATCTGTTTATATTATTTGGAAAAGGGAAATGCCTCCTTTAGTGACGCGGCAGCTTATCGGTACATATCTCATTATTTTATCTATTTTACTGTTTAGTCATGTTACGTTATTTGAAAATTTATCAAAAAATGGAACGTTTACAGATCCGTCTGTCATTATGAACACGTGGGATTTGTATATGCTCGAAGCAACGGGTCAATCAAATCACAGCGATTTAGGCGGAGGGATGATAGGAGCTATTATGTTTGCCATGTTCTACTATCTATTTGATAGCTTAGGAACAGAACTTATCGCTGCCTTGCTTATTGTGATTGGGGTACTGCTTATTACCGGACGTTCGCTTCACGAAACGGTATTAAAACTTTTGTCACCTCTAGTGAATTTTTTAACAACGGAGTTAAAAGAAGGCTGGCAAGATATTCAGACGTGGAAACATAAAAAGAAAAAAGCCCCTAAAACAACAAAAAAGAGACGCCAAGAAAAAGCTGTTCAAGAACCTGAAGAAAGCATGGACATAGAAGTAGAAGCACCTTCGCCTCCAATTATTGAACACTTTGACTACGGAGAGGAAGAGTCTAGTCAACCTCCTGCTGCTCCTATAGCTCCGGTGCCGCCGGTTATGGAATCGAAGCCTGTAGCTGCTGCACCGCAACAGCCAAGGCCACAAAAGGAAAAGGAAGAAGAAAAAGCTCCTATGATTACATTTACTGAAACGGAAAATAAAGAGTATGAGCTTCCTCCTATCAAGCTATTAACGATGCCAAAGAAAAGCAACCAGGCAAAAGAGCATAAAAACATTTATAAAAATGCCGAAAAACTTGAAAAAACGTTTCAAAGTTTCGGCGTAAAAGCAAAAGTGGCAAAAGTTCACCTTGGACCAGCTGTTACAAAATATGAAGTATATCCTGATGTAGGAGTAAAAGTAAGTAAGATTGTCAATTTAAGTGATGATCTAGCACTTGCATTAGCTGCCAAAGATATTCGGATTGAAGCTCCAATTCCCGGGAAATCAGCGGTAGGAATTGAAGTGCCGAACGAAGAAGTAGCGATGGTTTCACTTAGAGAAGTACTTGAAGCAACTGAAAATAACCGACCGGATAAAAAGCTATTAGTTGGTTTAGGAAGAGATATTTCAGGCGAAGCTGTGCTAGCAGAGCTTAATAAAATGCCTCATATGCTTGTAGCAGGGGCAACAGGAAGCGGAAAAAGTGTGTGTATCAACGGTATTATTATTAGTATTTTAATGAGGACAAAGCCTCATGAAGTAAAATTAATGATGATTGACCCTAAAATGGTTGAGCTCAATATGTACAATGGTATTCCACATTTATTGGCTCCTGTTGTAACGGATCCGAAAAAAGCTTCTCAAGCCTTAAAGAAAGTGGTAAATGAAATGGAGCGACGTTATGAGCTGTTTTCACACAGCGGAACGAGAAACATTGAAGGATATAACGATTTAGTAAAACGTATGAATGACGATGGAGACGCCGATGCAAAACAGCCGACTCTTCCTTATATTGTGGTGATTGTCGATGAGTTGGCTGACTTGATGATGGTTGCTTCGTCTGACGTCGAAGATTCGATCACACGTCTTGCTCAAATGGCTCGTGCTGCCGGCATTCATTTAATTATTGCTACACAGCGACCATCAGTAGATGTTATTACGGGAGTTATTAAAGCTAACATTCCTTCCCGAATCGCTTTTAGTGTATCTTCACAAACTGACTCTCGTACGATCTTAGATATGGGAGGAGCTGAAAAGCTTCTAGGAAGAGGAGATATGCTGTTCATGCCTGTTGGAGCTTCAAAACCTGTGCGTGTGCAAGGTGCCTTTTTATCAGATGAAGAAGTAGAAGAAATTGTTGATTTTGTAATTGCACAGCAAAAAGCGCAGTATCAAGAAGAAATGATTCCAACCGATGCTCCTGAACAAGTTGATGATTTTGCAGATGAGTTATATGATGAAGCGGTACAGCTTGTAGCAGAAATGCAAACAGCTTCTGTTTCTATGCTGCAGCGACGCTTTCGAATTGGCTATAACCGGGCTGCACGCTTGATCGATGCAATGGAAGAGCGTGGAGTGGTGGGGCCTTATGAAGGAAGTAAGCCGCGTTCCGTGCTGATTTCTCAGCAAAATGAGGATGTTGGATCTTAATAAGTTTCATAAAAAAGATGACTTGCATATGTGCAAGTCATCTTTTTTATGAAACGAAAGAGAGGAAGAATAGTATCATACAAAAATGTGTCATGCTAAATAAATGAAATAAAAACGAATATTAAAAAATTTAATGACTAAATTGTTTGGTTTTTATCTAATATTAGAAGAAAAGCAGGTTGTTAGGTATGCTGACATTAAAAAATAACAAAAATTCATTTTTTTAAAAAAATAATAAAAATTTTAATAAAAAATTAATATAACCTATTTATTTATCTGTCGAAAAATGATATATTATTTTCGATTAAGTAGTCGAACATCAGAGGTCTGATGACTTTTTAATATGGAGGAAGAGTGATGTCTATACGTGCGGATAATCGGCACTTGTATTTACAAGTGATTGATAAAATTAAACAAAATATAGAAAAAGGAATTTTTAAAGAAAAGGAAAGACTCCCTTCAGAGTTTGATTTATCAAAGCAGCTAGGGGTTAGCCGCGCAACGCTACGTGAGGCACTTCGCATATTAGAAGAAGAGAATATTATTGTTCGCAGACACGGCGTGGGAACATTTGTCAACACGAAGCCTACTTTTTTGTCAGGGATTGAGCAATTAAATAGTATAACACATATGATTGAACAAGCCGGTATGAAGGCTGGAACAATCTTCTTATCTTCTCAAATACAAGAGTTGTCTGAAAATGATTTAACACGTTTTGCTTGCGGGGAAGATGAACAGATTTTATTTGTTGAACGGGTGAGAACGGCAAACGGAGAGCCGGTGGTATATTGCATGGACAAGGTTCCTCAAAAAATATTGCCTGAAAATTTTGAATATAAACAAGAGTCATTGCTAGAAATTCTTGAAAAACAAGCAGGAAAACACATTTCATACGCCGTGGCAAACATTGAGCCTCTAGGCTATCATGAAAAAGTTTCTCCTATTTTACAATGCGAACCAGAAACCGCTTTGCTTGTACTGAAACAAATGCATTATGACCAGCATGATGAACCCATTTTATATTCCATCAATTATTTTAAAGCAGATCAATTCAGTTTCCAAGTACTGCGTAAACGCGTCTAGTTTTTTTGTGTTTAAATGTCAGAAAATTTACAACTGTTTAACATTGTCCTTTTAAGGAGGTGTCAAATGTAGGTCACAAGGACGAAATAGAAAATTGGCTTTATACTTTTAAAACTATTCAGGGGGTTAAAACATGTTAAAACGTAAAACGGGCCTTGCATTATCACTAGTATTAGCGGCAGGAACACTTTTAAGCGCGTGTGGCTCAGACGACGCAGGTAAAAGCGGCGGAGATAAAAAAGCGGCGGATTTTAAAGTGGGAATGGTAACAGATACGGGCGGGGTAGATGATAAATCGTTTAACCAATCTGCTTGGGAAGGTCTGACAAAGTTCGGGAAAGATAACGGACTTGATGAAGGAACTGGATATAAGTATTTGCAGTCTACAAAAGCATCTGAATACGAGAGCAATCTTTCTAAATTTGCTGAGAGTGGCTATAACTTGACGTATGGAATTGGCTTTTTATTAAAAGAAGATATTAAAAAAGCAGCAAAGCAGTATCCTGATGCTAACTTTGCATTAGTAGACGATACGCTAAAGTCAGAGAACTTAGATAACGTGGCAAGCATTCTATTTAAAGAAGAGCAAGGCTCCTTCTTAGTAGGGGTAGTGGCAGCTAAACAAACAAAAACGAACAAAATCGGCTTTATCGGAGGCGTTGAATCTCCATTAATCAAGAAGTTTGAAAACGGATTTAAAGCAGGTGTTAAATCTGTAAACCCAGATGCTGAAGTTATCTCTCAATACGCAGAAAGTTTTAACTCTCCAGAAAAAGGTTCGGCTATTGCTTCTACGATTTACAGCAAAGGCGCTGATATTATTTATCAAGCGGCTGGCGGTACTGGAAACGGCGTATTTACAGAAGCTAAAAACCGTTCAAAAGGCGGGAAAGACAAAAAAGTTTGGGTAATTGGAGTTGACCGCGATCAGCATGAAGAAGGTATGCCTGAAAACGTAACGTTAACTTCGATGGTTAAACGCGTTGACTTGGCTGTAGAAGATGTTGCTAAAAAAGCAATGGACGACAAATTCCCAGGTGGTAAAGAAGTTGTGTTTGGCTTAAAAGAAGACGGAGTAGGAATCGCTCCATCACAAGATAATGTAAGCAAAGATGCGTTAAAAGCAGTTGATGAGTATAAGCAAAAAATTCTAGACGGTGACATTACAGTGCCTCAAACGGATAAAGAATTTAAAGAGTTTGAAAAAACGCTTAAAAAATAAGCTGACGTCTGTTAAGCAATGATTATATGAGTATAAAAGGCTAGTGAAAACTAGCCTTTTTTATAGCCAAAAAACGGAAGACAGAATCCTGTAGCAGGCAGGAATAGGGAGTGAAAGCAGTGGAATATGTTATTGAAATGCTAGATATTCGCAAAGAGTTTCCTGGTATTGTCGCTAATGACAATATTACACTCCAAGTGAAAAAGGGAGAAATTCATGCTCTGTTAGGAGAAAATGGTGCGGGTAAGTCAACGCTGATGAACGTTTTATTTGGACTTTATCAGCCTGAAAAAGGGCAGATTCGTGTAAACGGCCAAGAAGTCAAAATCACGGATCCTAACGTAGCGAATGACTTAGGAATTGGGATGGTTCATCAGCATTTTATGCTCGTTCAAAACTTTACAGTAACAGAAAATATTATTCTTGGAAACGAACCGACGCGAACGGGCAAAATTAATATTAAAAAAGCAGCTCAAGATATTCAAGAGCTTTCAAATCAATATGGATTATCGGTAGATCCATATGCGAAGATTCAAGATATCTCAGTTGGCATGCAGCAGCGAGTGGAAATTTTAAAGACGCTTTACAGAGGAGCTGACATTCTTATTTTTGATGAACCTACTGCCGCCTTAACACCTCAGGAAATTACGGAATTAATTCAAATTATGAAAAAGTTAATTCAAGAAGGAAAGTCGATTATTTTAATTACGCATAAATTAAAAGAAATTATGTCAGTGTGTGACCGCTGTACAATTATCCGAAAAGGCGTCGGGGTTGGCACGGTAAATGTGCAAGAGACCAACCCTGATGAACTTGCTGCTTTAATGGTAGGAAGAGAAGTGCATTTTAAAACTGAAAAGAAAACAGCGACTCCAAAAGAAGCTGTGTTAACAATAAAAGAATTAGTAGTAGAAGACAGCCGAGGAGTAGAGGCTGTAAGTTCACTTAATCTAAGCGTTCGGGCAGGCGAAATTGTAGGCATCGCGGGTGTAGATGGTAATGGTCAAACAGAGCTGATTGAGGCAATTACGGGTCTGAGAAAAATAAAGTCGGGCTCGATCACATTAAAAAATCAAGAATTGTCTACGTTATCCACTCGTAAAATTACGGAGTCAGGAATAGGACATATTCCGCAGGATCGTCATAAGCACGGACTGGTATTAGATTATACAATAGGTGAAAATATTGGTCTTCAAACGTATTATCAAAAGCCGATGTCTAAATCAGGTATTTTAAATTATAAAGAGATGTATAAAAAGGCAAAAGAACTAATTGCAGAATATGATGTGCGAACGCCTAGTGAATATACACAAGCGCGATCGCTATCGGGGGGGAATCAGCAAAAAGCCATTATTGCCCGTGAAGTAGACCGCAGTCCGGAACTATTAATTGCAGCTCAGCCAACGAGGGGGCTCGACGTAGGAGCCATTGAATTTATTCATAAAAAGCTGATTGAAGAACGAGATAAAGGACGAGCAGTGTTGCTCGTTTCGCTAGAGCTCGATGAAGTAATAAATTTAAGCGATCGCATTGCGGTTATTTATGAAGGAAAAATAGTCGACATTGTAGATCCAAAAGAAACGAATGAACAAGAGTTAGGCTTATTAATGGCAGGCGGTACGCGTGAGAAAGCGGGTGGAACAGCATGAATAAACTTGTGAAAAATGAACGTGTAATGATGATTTTGATCCCTGTTGTATCGGCCATATTAGGACTCATTGCCGGAGCGGTTATTATGTTGCTAGGCGGCTATGATCCAATGCTTGGCTATCAATCTCTTTTTGACGGGATGTTTGGAACGCCAAAAGCCATTGGAGAAACGATTCGTGCTATGACTCCTCTTGCTCTGGCTGGTATCGCGGTTGCGTTTGCTTATAAAACCGGTCTCTTTAACATTGGAGTAGAAGGACAGCTTTTAGTTGGCTGGTTGGCTTCAGTATGGGTTGGGTATGCGTTTGATTTACCAGCGGTTATTCATATTCCTTTAGCTGTATTAGCAGCAGCTGCAGCTGGAGCAGTTTGGGCGTTTATTCCAGGATTTTTAAAGGCAAAATTTCATGTTCATGAAGTAATTGTTTCCATAATGATGAATTATATTGCCCTTTATACAACGAGCAGCTTAATCCGTACGTATTTATATGCGGGTAATGAAAAATCGTATGATATTAAAGAATCGGCATCTTTAGCATCAAGCTTTTTAGCGCAGTTAACCAATAACTCCCGCCTTCATTACGGCATTCTTATTACCATCGCTGCAGCCGTCGTAATGTGGTTTATTTTGAATAAAACAGCTAAGGGCTTCGAGCTAAGAGCTGTTGGTTTTAATCAACATGCTTCACAGTATGCAGGAATGAATGTAGGCCGAAACATTGTGTTATCCATGGCGATTTCAGGGGCTTTTGCCGGGCTTGCCGGGGCAATGGAAGGGCTTGGAACATTTCAGTATATGGGCACATTCACTGCATTTACGGGTACGGGGTTTGACGGTATCGCCGTAGCCCTGTTAGGAGCTAACAGCGCAATTGGAATTTTATTAGCTTCATTCTTTTTCGGAGGATTGCAAACCGCGGCTCCTCAAATGAACTTTATGACAGGGGTACCGTCTGAATTAATTCAAATTGTCATTGCGCTTATTATCTTTTTTGTTGCATCTAGTTATTTAATTCGCTGGGTGCTTGGCCGTGCAGGCAAGGGGGGAGCAAAATGAACTTCTTAGAGGTGTTAGCCATTATTATTCCAGCGGCGCTTTATTCAGCTGCACCGCTTATCTTTACCGCGCTCGGAGGGATATTTAGTGAACGTTCCGGGGTCGTGAACATCGGGTTAGAAGGGCTGATGATGTTTGGCGCGTTCACAGGTATTGTTTCAACCCTTTTACTTCAGGATTCATTAGGTGCTTGGGCCCCGTGGGTAGCGATAGTAATTGCGGCTGTTGTTTGCGCTGTGTTTTCGCTGATTCATGCTGTTGCAAGTATTACATTAAAAGCAGATCAA
Source organism: Priestia sp. 10L35 (assembly GCF_056395685.1). Classification (NCBI taxonomy): domain Bacteria; kingdom Bacillati; phylum Bacillota; class Bacilli; order Caryophanales; family Bacillaceae; genus Priestia; species Priestia sp. 10L35. Next base: position 758,603 of record NZ_JBFTKA010000001.1, read on the forward strand.
ACTGTAAGTGGGGTAGCGCTGAATTTTCTAGCTGCGGGTCTTTCAATCTTTTTAATCAAAAAGATTTTTGGGAAAGGACAAACAGATTTTATCCAATTCCGTATCGATAAAGTAAGTATTCCAGGTCTATCAGACATTCCAGTAATCGGCAAAATTCTGTTTTCGAATGTTCCTATTACGTCTTATATTGCAATTGCGCTAGCTTTTGCTGTATGGTACATCATTTATAAAACGCCGTTTGGTCTTCGTCTTCGTTCAGTTGGTGAACATCCAATGGCAGCAGACACGATGGGGATCAAAGTTGTGAGAATGCGTTACGTTGGCGTTATGATTTCCGGCATGTTCGCTGGAATCGGCGGAGCGGTGTATGCTACGTCTATCGCTACAAACTTTGCAGCGGGAACGATTGCTGGACAAGGGTTCCTTGCTATTGCAGCTATGATTTTTGGAAAATGGCATCCTATTGGTGCTTTAGGTGCAGCCATGTTTTTCGGGTTAGCACAGTCCTTGAGTATCACGGGAGCTCAGATTCCGGTTATTCAAGATATTCCATCCGTCCTTTTAACCATTGCACCGTACGTATTAACAATTTTAGCACTCACTGGTTTTGTAGGACGTGCTGAGGCTCCTAAAGCGCTAGGCGTTCCTTATGAAAAAGGCCGCCGCTAATAAATCCTCTATACGAGGTCTAACAATGACTAAAGTTGGATAAATATAGAAGGTGGAGACAAAGAAATCATATTCTTTTCTCCGCCTTTTTTTCATTGAGAGAAAGAATATGAAAAGAAATGAGGAAGCGCGCGGCAAGTTACTTGAAAATGTTTCCTTGAATTCGATATAGTGGTTATAAGACTAAAATTAGCGTTAAAGATTCAAAATAGAAGTATTGTCTAGTTAATACATCAAAATTTAAAAGGAGGTTTATATATGAAATTATTGACTGAACAAAAACATGAACTAGAAGGATTGACTGTTCATACCATTCAAACAGCTAAGTACAAAACAAACACGTTCATTTTAAAACTAAATGCCCCTTTAGATAAGAAAACGGTGACAATGCGTGCCCTTTTACCTTATGTGCTTCAAAGCGCTACCGAGTCGCTGCCGTCTACGACAAAGCTTCGTACATATTTAGATGAGCTTTATGGTGCTACTTTACAAGTAGACTTAACAAAAAAAGGTGATAACCACGATATTACGATTCGCATTGATATAGCGAATGAAAAATATTTGAAAGATTCAACTCCGCTTTTGCAAAAAGCGTTAGCGCTTCTTGGCGATATTTTATTAAAGCCAGCAGTTGAAGGGGACTCTTTTTTAAAGGATATTATGACAAAAGAAAAGCGTTCGCTTCGTCAGAGAATTCAAGCCGTATTTGATGATAAAATGCGCTATGCTAATTTAAGACTAGTCGAAGAAATGTGTAAAGAAGAACCTTACTCTTTACATGTAAACGGTCAAATTGACGACGTGGAAGAAATTACAGGTGAAAGTTTGTACGCCTATTATCAGCAGGTGTTAAAAGAAGATGCCATTCACCTTTATGCTATTGGAGATTTGCAAGTCGAAGAGGTTTTACAAACAGTAAAAGAAACATTTACGTTACCAAAGCGCGAGCAAAAAGACATTGAAGATTCTATTACGTCTAAAGATATCTCAAAAGTAAATGAAGTAGTGGAAAAACAAGAAGTAAAACAAGGGAAATTAAATATTGGCTACCGTACAAATGTTGTATACGGAGATAGACAGTATTTTGCTCTGCAAGTATTTAACGGTATATTCGGAGGTTTCTCACATTCTAAGCTATTTATCAATGTGCGTGAAAAAGCAAGCTTGGCCTATTATGCCGCTTCAAGGGTAGAAAGTCATAAGGGGTTACTGATGGTCATGTCGGGTATTGATGCTAAAAATTACGACCAAGCCGTGACCATTATTAAAGAACAAATGCAGGAGATGAAGCAAGGGTCGTTCACAGACGGCGAAATCGCTCAAACAAAAGCCGTCATTCACAATCAGCTGCTTGAAACGGTGGATACTCCACGAGGACTAGTAGAGGTTATGTATCATAATGAATTAACAGGCAAAGACATTTCAATTGACGAATATTTAAAGCATATTGATGCGGTATCTAAGCAGGAAATTATTAAAGTGGCTGAGAAAATTGAAATGGATACAATTTATTTCTTAACAGGAACGGGCGGTGAAGAAAATGGAGAAAATTGAATTTTCGCAGCTTCAGGAACAGCTGTATCATGAAAAAATGGATAACGGGCTACAGGTATATATTTTGCCAAAGCCGGAGTTTAACAAAACGTTTGCTACCTTTACAACGAACTACGGATCGATTGACAATCAATTCGTACCGCTAAATGAAAATGAAATGACAAAAGTTCCGGACGGAATCGCACACTTTTTAGAGCATAAATTATTTGAAAAAGAAGACGGGGATGTCTTTCAGCAGTTTAGTAAACAAGGCGCTTCGGCCAATGCATTTACTTCTTTTACCCGCACAGCTTACTTATTCAGCTGTACGTCAAATTTTGAAGAAAACCTTGAAACATTAGTGGACTTTGTACAAGAGCCGTACTTCTCAGAAAAAACGGTCGAAAAAGAAAAAGGCATTATCGGTCAAGAAATTACAATGTATGACGACAATCCGGACTGGCGCTTGTATTTTGGCACCATTCAAAATATGTACAAAAACCACCCTGTTAAAATTGATATTGCCGGCACGATCGAATCGATTTCACATATTAATAAAGATTTGCTGTATACATGCTATGAAACGTTCTACCATCCAAGCAACATGCTGTTGTTCATTGTAGGTCCTGTTGATGCGGAAAAAGTAATGAAGCAAGTCCGAGACAATCAGCAGAAAAAAGATTATAAAGAAATCTCTGACATACAGCGTCATTTTGACGAAGAGCCTGAAACGGTGGATCAAGAAAAACAAGTACTAAAAATGCCGGTGCAGTCTTCTAAATGTATGGTGGGCCTAAAAGCGAAAAATCCGCAGCGTTCAGGTGGAGAAATGCTTAAATATGAGTTAGCAATGAATATTATTTTAGATTACGCATTTGGAAAAAGCTCTTCGTACTATGAGGAATTATATGCAGACGGGCTCATTGATGAAACATTTGCTTATGATTATACGGAGGAAAGAGGATTTGGTTTTGCTCTTATCGGAGGAGATACGGACCAACCGGAGCAGCTGTATGATCGAGTTAAACAAATTTTACTTGAAATGAAAACAAAATCACTAACAGAAGAGGAGCTTGAGCATATCCGTAAAAAGAAAATTGGCGGATTTTTACGTTCATTAAACTCACCTGAGTTTATCGCTAATCAGTTTACACGCTATGCATTTAATGATATGAATTTATTTGATATTGTTGAAACGCTGGAAAAACTGAAGGTGAACGAAATAAAAGATGTGCTAAACGAGATTATTGATGAAAAGAACTTTACGGTTTGTGAAGTAGTACCTAAATAAAGATGATTGTTGCCAAAAAAGCTGATGTTCATCAGCTTTTTTGCATGTAAAGGAGAGAAGGTTATGGAGAAATTTGCCCTTGTGACAGGTGCAAGCGGAGGAATTGGCACAGCGATTGCTAAGCAATTGGCTGAGGATGGATATTCCCTTATTTTGCATTACCATCACCGAAGAGACAGAATAGAGGCGCTTGCACATGAGCTTGCTGAAAAGGTAAAAACCGTGTTTACGGTACAAGCGGATTTATCATGTAAAGAGGGAGTGGAGAAGTTTTTAGAGGAAATTATTGTTCCGGTAGAAGTTATTATTCATAACAGCGGACGAAGCGTTAGCGGGTTAATGACAGATACTCCGGCAAAAGAAACTGAAGAAATGATCTATCTTCACATCACGGCTCCCTTTGTTATTACCAAAGCTTTATTACCTAAAATGATTAGTGCTAAAAGCGGACAAATCATCATGATTTCTTCCATTTGGGGACTTACAGGAGCTTCATTTGAAGTCCTTTATTCAATGGTAAAAGGTGCACAAAATACATTTGTAAAAGCTTTGGCGAAAGAGGTTGCACTAAGTGGGGTTCGAGTAAATGGAGTTGCGCCCGGAGCGATTGAAACGGATATGATGGCCAGCTATTCAAAAGAAGAGGTCAAAGAGCTGGCTGAAGAGATCCCTTTAGGAAGAATAGGATATCCAAAAGAAGTGGCAGAGGCGGTTTCATATTTAATATCTTCACGAGCTTCCTACATAACGGGACAAATATTATCGGTTAATGGCGGTTGGTACATATAAAGTGTGCATAAAATCAAAAACAAGGTACAAACTATGATATGAATAAACCTTAAGGAGGGCTACTCATGTCAGTATTAGAAAACTGGGATAGCTGGAAAGATTTTTTAGGCGACCGTTTACATCATGCGCAAAACGAAGGAATGCAAGAAGAAGTTATTCATGATCTTGCTTATCAAATTGGTGGATATTTAGCAAACCAAGTTGATGCAAAAAATGATCAAGAGCGAATTTTAGCAGACCTTTGGAGCGTTGCTTCTAAAGAAGAGCAGCATGCGATTGCGAGCAGCATGGTGAAATTAGTTCAAAATAACGGATCAGTAAAATAAGTTATCGTTTCTAAAAAGGAGCTAATTCACCGCGTGTGAGAGCTCCTTTTTTCTTAGAAATAAATAGTACAAATAAATAAGCGCTTACATACATAACAAATGTAGAACTACTTGTCTTTAGGGTTTATAATATAATGGAAATCATTTATAGTTAAACTAGGTGAAAAAAAGGGGGCACCTCTCGAAGGCCAGCCAAGAAATGGGAGGGGTTTGATGGAGAAAATTGAGTGGTATTTAGAATATCAAATACAAAAAAATCGTCCGGGTCTTTTAGGTGATATTTCATCGCTTCTTGGAATGTTGTCAATTAATATTGTCACAATTAATGGAGTGGATGATATTCGCCGCGGATTATTGCTGCGCTGTGATTCACATGAGCAAATAGACAGGCTTGAATCTATTTTGAAAACAATGGATAATATCATTGTGACAAAAATGAGACCGCCTAAATTGCGTGATAAGTTAGCAGTGCGTCACGGCCGCTATATTCAGCGGGACGCAGATGATAAAAAGACGTTCCGTTTCGTAAGAGATGAATTAGGTTTGCTCGTAGATTTTATGGCGGAACTGTTTAAACAAGACGGTCATAAGCTTATCGGCATTCGAGGTATGCCGCGAGTAGGCAAAACCGAATCCATTGTAGCAGCTAGCGTATGTGCGAACAAAAGGTGGCTTTTTGTGTCTTCTACACTCTTAAAACAAACGATTCGCAGTCAGCTTATTGCTGACGAATACAACGCCGATAATATTTTTATTATTGACGGGATTGTATCGACAAAACGAGCGAATGAAAAGCACTGGCAGCTTGTACGAGAAGTAATGAATGTACCCGCGACAAAAATTGTGGAGCATCCGGATGTATTTGTACAAAATACCGAGTATTCGTTAGATGATTTTGCCTACATTATTGAAATAAGAAACGACCCCAATGAGAAAATTACATATGAAATAATGGAAGGTCCTCAAATGTTTCAAGACGGTGGATTATCGATGTTTGATTTTTAGCATAATTGGTAGGTGTTAGCATTGACAGAGTTAGGACAAAGGTTAAGACAAGAACGAGAAAGCAAAGGATTGTCGTTAGAAGATTTACAAAAACTAACGAAAATTCAAAAACGCTATTTACTTGGCATTGAAGAAGGCAATTATGAGGTTATGCCTGGGAAATTTTACGTACGAGCGTTTATTAAGCAATACTGCGAAGCAATTGGGTTGGACACAGATGCTATTTTTGAAGAATACAAATCAGACATTCCTTCAACTCAAACAGAAGACATGCCGCAGCAGCTTTCGCGCGTTCGCAGCCGCAAAGAAATTCCTCAGCATACAAAAGGAGTTTCAAAAGCATATGACTACCTTCCAACTGTTCTAGTGGTGGCGGGAGTTGTAGTTGTTGGGATTATTATTTGGGTAATCGCTCAAAATATCGTCTCGGATAAAAACAAGGAGCAGGCTAACCAAGAAGCTCCAAACAGCGAAGTTCAGCAGTCTAACACGCAGGAAGAAACGAATGAAACTACTGCAAAAAATGACAATAGCAACTCAGAAGATGAACAAAGTGCTGCTGATAAGAAAGAACAAGAAAAAGAAAAAGCTGAAAAAGAAAAAGCCGCAAAAGAAAAAGCTGAGAAAGAAAAAGCGGAAAAAGAAAAGAAAGACAGCGGTAAACAAGAATACAAGGAAGTTCAAAAAACAGGCAGAAGTGCTACGTATGCTCTTTCCGGTGCAGATGCATTTAATCTAGAAGTAACATCCACTCAAGCAGATACTTGGTTAGATGTGAAAAATGGAAAAGGAAATGCTTTCTTTAGCTCCATTCTAAAAAAAGGTGAAACAAAAGAATTTGATTTGACGAAAGAAACTGAAGCTCGTGTCAACATCGGTTATTCACCTGGGGTAGAGTTAAAAGTAAATGGAAAAGCGGTTGACTTGCCGTTTGATTCATCCAAGCAAGTTCGACAAGTTGTAACGATTCAATATCAGCCGGCAGAAGCACAGTAAATACCCTGTTTTAAAAAGTGATCAGGGTGTAAATAAAGATAATATGTGAATTAATCACTCATTCACGCTATAATAAAACCAAAGCCGTGCAAACAACTTCGTTTGCACGCTTTCAGTTTGTAACAGTAATTGGAGGCAGAAGAAGTGAATTTACCAAACAAGATTACCATTTCGCGGATTTTTCTAATTCCCGTATTCCTCATTTTTATGATGGTGCCGCTACCATTTGGCACAGTAGAGGCGGCAGGAAAAGAGATTCCGATCGCTCACCTATTAGGGGCAGCATTATTTATTATTGCATCTACAACAGACTGGATAGACGGATACTATGCTCGAAAGTACGATTTAGTCACGAACTTGGGCAAATTTTTAGATCCACTAGCAGACAAGCTATTGGTTTCAGCTGCGCTTGTAGCTATTGTTGACTTAGATTTAATTGCAGGTGCAGGATGGGCTGCTATCATCATTATTAGCCGGGAATTTGCTATCACTGGTTTAAGACTTGTACTAGCAGGGGAAGGGGAAGTTGTAGCAGCAAATATGTTAGGTAAAATTAAAACATGGACTCAAATTTTAGCTATTTCAGCTATTCTGTTGTATAACTTGCCTTTTGAATGGGTTTCCATTCCATTTGCTAGCGTAATGCTTTGGATCTCAGTGATTTTTACGGTTATTTCAGGCTGGGACTACTTTGCTAAAAACAAACAGGCTTTTGTTAACTCAAAATAAGTAAGATGGAGATGATATGATGAACGCTGAAATTATTGGAGTCGGCTCTGAGCTGCTGCTTGGACAAATTGCCAATACAAACGCTCAGTATTTATCGAAAAAATTAGCCGAACTTGGAATTAATGTTTACTATCATACGGTAGTAGGAGATAATGCACAGCGCTTAAAAGAAGTGATTGCTACAGCTCAAAGGCGTGCGGAGTTAATTATTTTCACAGGCGGGCTTGGTCCTACAAAAGATGATTTAACAAAAGAAACAATTGCCAGTGTGCTAGGAGTAGAGCTGACAACAAATGCAGAAGCACTTGAAAGCATTGAAGCCTATTTCAAACAGTCAAATCGTATCATGACACCTAACAATAAAAAACAGGCAATTGTGCTAGAAGGTTCGGCAGTGCTTCCTAACGATTACGGAATGGCTCCAGGTATGGGGCTTACGGTAGAGGGAAAACACTATATGCTATTCCCCGGGCCTCCAAAAGAGCTTTATCCAATGTATGAATCGTATGGTCAAGAATTTTTAGCTCAAAAGCTTGAATTAAAAGAAAGTATTGAATCACGCGTTCTTCGCTTTTTCGGAATAGGAGAATCACAGCTTGAGACGGAAATTGAAGATTTGCTTGATGCGCAAACCAACCCGACGATTGCGCCGCTAGCAGGAGATGGAGAAGTGACTCTTCGCTTAACTGCTAAGCACGCTGATGCCGCTGAAGCACAGCGCATGTTAGACGAAGTGGAAAAAACCATTTCAGAGCGCGTAGGCGAGTATTTATATGGATACGAAGCAACTTCTTTACATAATGAATTGGTAAAAGAATTAACGGCGCAAGGATTAACGATTGCTTCAGCCGAAAGTTTAACCGGCGGTTTATTCAGCGAACGTTTAACAACTGTTTCAGGTGCTGGAGAAGCTGTAAAAGGCAGCCTGGTCGCCTATCATTATGAAATCAAGCAAAATATCCTCGGAGTGAGCGAACACACGCTGAATCAGTACGGAGCCGTTAGCGAGCAGTGCGCGGCTGAAATGGCTCAGCGTATTCAACAGTTATGCAAAACGGATATTGGCATCGGGTTTACAGGTGTAGCTGGACCTTCCAAACAAGAAGGAAATCCTGTAGGAACAGTATATATAGGGGTAGCCTATAAAGATCAAGCTCCTCAAGTTTACAGCCTGCAGCTATCTGGAAGCCGCCAGGGGATTCGTTCACGAACGGTTAATTATGGCTGTCATTACGTATTAAAGATGATAAAGAAATAAAGAAAAAAGGCTGTTTGGTTTTTCCAAAACAGCCTTTTTTTTATAAAATAATAAACGAACATTTATTCGCTTTTTGCTTGTCAAACGACTCAAAAACTAGTATAGTAAGTTATAGAAAGTTGTTAATTCGACATTGCTACTACATCGTAGTAAGTTTGCAGTTTATAGATGATTTCAAAGAGATAGAGGAGGAAATTGAGTGAACGATCGTCAAGCAGCCCTTGATATGGCTTTAAAACAAATTGAAAAGCAATTTGGTAAAGGTTCAATTATGAAATTAGGTGAACAAACGGAAAAAAGAATTTCTACAATTCCAAGTGGTTCATTAGCGTTAGATATAGCTTTAGGTGTAGGTGGATATCCACGTGGACGTGTAGTTGAAGTATATGGTCCAGAAAGCTCAGGTAAAACAACAGTTGCTCTTCATGCGATTGCAGAAGTTCAACAGCAGGGCGGACAGGCTGCATTTATCGATGCGGAGCACGCGTTAGATCCTGTATATGCTCAAAAATTAGGTGTGAATATTGATGAGCTATTATTATCTCAGCCTGATACGGGAGAACAAGCTTTAGAAATCGCTGAAGCTTTAGTTCGAAGCGGTGCAGTAGATATTATCGTTGTTGACTCAGTAGCAGCATTAGTGCCAAAAGCGGAAATTGAAGGAGAAATGGGAGACTCTCACGTGGGTCTACAAGCTCGTTTAATGTCTCAAGCATTGCGTAAACTATCTGGAGCTATCAACAAGTCTAAAACAATCGCTATCTTTATTAACCAAATTCGTGAAAAAGTCGGCGTTATGTTTGGTAATCCTGAAACAACTCCTGGTGGACGTGCGCTTAAATTTTATTCTTCAGTGCGTCTAGAAGTGCGTCGTGCAGAGCAGTTAAAGCAAGGAAACGATATTGTAGGTAACAAAACAAGAATTAAAGTTGTGAAAAACAAAGTAGCTCCGCCTTTCCGTGCTGCTGAAGTAGATATTATGTACGGAGAAGGTATTTCAAAAGAGGGTGAAATTTTGGATATCGCTTCTGAACTAGATATTGTTCAAAAAAGTGGATCTTGGTATTCATATAATGACGAGCGTCTAGGTCAAGGTCGTGAAAATGCAAAACAATTCTTAAAAGAAAATACTGATATTCGTCAGGAAATTGCGGGACAAGTGCGTGAACATCATGGTTTAGACCAAGATGGAGAGCCAGCTCCTGAGGATGACGATCAAGGCGATTTAAATATTTAATTTGCTGCGAGATAAAAAAAGACTCCTCTATTTCAAAGAAGGGGTCTTTTTTTTGTAAAAATTGTTAATGATAGAAAAGTAACATACGAAATTTCAATATATACTGTAGAGGCAGGCTTGACAATAAAAATGCACAGATTTACAATTAAGATGTATATTTTCCCTTTTTAAAACATTTTAGCGTTTAAAAGCCTTTGTGTGTATATTGAAAGGTGAATACGATGTACATGCCGACATGAAATTTAAAACTTACAAGTTTATAGCAAGGGGAGGTGAAATGATGGATACTAATACAATCATCTTCGCTTTGCTTGGCCTAATCGTCGGTGCAGTTGTTGGCTTTTTTGTTTGTAAATCGATTGCTGAAGCTAAAATTGCGGGAGCAAAGTCTAGTGCAGAACAAATTATCGATGAAGGAACCCGCGAGGCGGAAGCTTTGAAAAAAGAAGCTTTACTAGAAGCGAAGGATGAAATCCATCAGCTTCGTACAGAGGCAGAACAAGATATTCGTGATCGTCGAGCAGAACTTCAAAAACAAGAAAATCGATTAATGCAAAAAGAGGAAAATCTTGATCGTAAAGACGAATCACTTGATAAACGTGAAGCGTTACTTGAAAAGAAAGATGATTCTCTTACTGTTAAACAACAGCATATTGAAGAGATGGAAAGCAAAGTTGAAGAAGTAGTACGTGCACAGCAAACAGAGCTAGAGCGCATTTCAAGCTTAACAAGAGAAGATGCAAGAGCGATTATTTTAGATCGTGTTGAAAATGAACTTTCCCACGATATTGCAATAATGGTAAAAGAAACAGAAAACCGTGCAAAAGAAGACGCCGATAAAAAGGCGAAAGAAATTCTTTCACTTGCTATTCAGCGTTGCGCAGCAGATCATGTTGCTGAAACGACTGTCTCAGTTGTTAACTTGCCAAATGACGAAATGAAAGGCCGAATTATCGGTCGAGAAGGTCGAAACATCCGTACGCTTGAAACTTTGACAGGAATTGATCTTATTATTGATGATACGCCAGAAGCAGTTATTTTATCAGGATTTGACCCAATTCGTCGTGAGACAGCAAGAATTGCACTTGATAAACTCGTTCAAGATGGTCGTATCCATCCCGCGCGTATTGAAGAAATGGTTGAAAAATCTCGCCGTGAAGTGGACGAATATATTCGTGAAGTTGGTGAACAAACGACGTTTGAAGTCGGTGTTCACGGGTTGCACCCAGACTTGATGAAAATTCTTGGTCGCTTAAAATTCAGAACAAGCTATGGTCAAAATGTGCTGAAACATTCAATGGAAGTAGCGTATTTATCAGGACTTATGGCTGCTGAATTAGGTGAAGATGAAACGTTAGCCAAACGAGCAGGATTGTTACATGATATTGGTAAAGCAATTGACCATGAGGTAGAAGGAAGTCACGTAGAAATCGGTGTTGAATTAGCTACAAAGTATAAAGAACATCCGGTTGTTATTAACGCGATTGCTTCTCACCATGGAGATACAGAACCAACATCAATCATTGCTGTACTAGTTGCAGCAGCGGATGCATTATCTGCTGCAAGACCAGGTGCTCGCAGTGAGACGTTAGAAAACTATATTCGTCGTCTTGAAAAGTTAGAAGAAATTTCAGAGTCTTATGAAGGCGTTGAAAAATCATTTGCGATTCAAGCAGGGCGTGAAGTTCGTATTATGGTGAAACCAGATACGATTGGTGATCTAGAAGCGCATCGACTTGCTCGAGATATCCGAAAACGAATTGAAGATGAGCTGGATTATCCTGGCCACATCAAAGTAACCGTTATTCGTGAAACAAGAGCAGTAGAGTATGCAAAATAAAAATGAAGTGGCGTTTCGCCACTTTATTTTTTTTCGTAGAGATGAAGATGCAGATTAAGAATGAAGTATAGGAGCTTTTACATGAGAATTTTATTTATTGGAGACGTAGTTGGTTCTCCAGGCCGTGAAATGGTTGAAGAATATTTACCAAGATTAAAAAGAAAATACTCTCCGGGACTTACAATTGTGAATGGAGAAAATGCAGCTTCAGGAAAAGGCATTACTGAAAAGATTTATCGTCAGTTCTTGCAAGCAGGGGCTAATATTATTACCCTTGGTAACCACGCGTGGGACAAACGTGAAATTTTTGATTTTATTGACGATGCAAAAAATCTTGTTCGTCCAGCTAATTTTCCTGAAGGTACACCTGGCAAGGGAATTACGTATTTTACGTACAATCAGCTTGAGGTAGCCGTGATTAATTTACAAGGGCGCACGTTTATGGCTCCGCTTGATTGTCCATTTCAAAAAGCAGATGACCTGATTGAAGAAGCACGTCAGCGCACTCCGCTCATTTTTATTGATTTTCATGCTGAAACAACAAGTGAAAAGCAAGCGATTAGCTGGTATGTGGACGGTCGTGTCAGCGCTGTTGTCGGCACTCATACGCATGTTCAAACAGCTGACAATCGTATATTGCCAAAAGGAACAGCCTACATCTCTGACGTAGGAATGACGGGACCATATGACGGTATTTTAGGGATGGAGCGCGAAGCTGTTATTAAGCGTTTTTTAACGTCTCTTCCTGTTCGATTTGAAGTGCCAAAAGAAGGAAGAACGCAGCTTAGTGGAATCGTTATTGATATTGATCAAAAGACGGGGAAAGCAACAAAAACAGAGCGAATTTTAATTAACGAAGACCATCCGTTTTTTGAATAAAGGGAAAAAGTCAATGTGTCGAAAGACGATACGTTGGCTTTTTTATTTTGTCAAAAACGTAAAAAGAAAAAAGAAAGGTGTAGAAATATAAGTTTTTGAATATTTAGGAAAAACAAGCAGGAATACGTTTGACATATCGTGAATATAGTAACATTGAAATCAATTAAGTCATTGGTCTAATGATCTCTCATCATACATTGTAAAGAATAAGGAGGAGCTAGATATGGAAATATTAAAAGTTTCAGCAAAGTCTAATCCAAATTCAGTTGCTGGTGCCTTAGCAGGCGTGCTGCGCGAACGCGGCGCAGCAGAAATTCAAGCCATTGGGGCCGGGGCGCTTAATCAAGCAGTAAAAGCTGTAGCAATCGCAAGAGGGTTCGTTGCACCAAGTGGGGTTGATTTAATCTGCATCCCAGCTTTTACAGATATTCAAATTGATGGAGAAGAGCGAACAGCCATTAAATTAATTGTAGAGCCGCGATAATTATAAAAACCACGGACCTGTAAAGCATAGAAGCCAAACAGGTCCTTTTTGTATAGAATTAAAGGGGTGTGGGTTGTGATATTTGATGCTCATTGTGATGTATTGATGAAGCTCTGGTTAAATAAACGTTTATCTTTTACATATGATTCAGCGCTGCATGTGACGTTAGAAGGAATAAAAAAAGCAAACGGGAAAGTTCAGCTATTCGCTATTTATATTCCAGAAGCGGTTCCGGCAGCTCAGCGCTTTGATGTTGCGTTAGAAATGATCCAGCTGTTTCAAAGTCATATTTTATCGCTTCCCGGTGTGAAATGGATTCGTTCAAAACGCGATATAGATAGCTTGAAAAAAGGTGAAATAGGAGCAATGCTGACGCTTGAAGGCTGCGATGCCATTGATACCAGTTTAGTTCGCTTAAAGACACTGTTTTCACTGGGTGTACGCTCAGTAGGTTTGACATGGAATTATAGCAATACCGTGTGTGACGGTATTTTAGAACCTCGAGGCGCGGGGTTATCTTCTTTTGGAAGAGAAGTTGTTGAATTGAATAATGAACATAAAGTGTGGACGGATGTATCTCATTTATCGGTAAGAGGTTTTTGGGATGTGATTGAGCTAGCACAATATGTAGTGGCTACTCATTCCAATTCACACGTATTGTGTTCTCATCCGCGGAATTTAAGAGACGATCAAATTCATGCTTTAATAAAGCGAAACGGCGTGATTGGCATTACGTTTGTGCCTGAATTTTTAACGAGTTCTGCCAAAACGCAAATAGCGGATGTGATCCGTCATCTTGATTACATGTGTGAAAGAGGAGGCGAATACTCCGTTGGTTTTGGCTCTGACTTTGACGGCATTGACAAAACGGTTCATCGTCTCGGAAGATATGAACAGTATACGAATTTAATCGAAGAACTCCTTAAGCATTACACTGAGGAGCAGGTAAAACGTTTTCTGTTTCAAAACTTTGCTGATCGTGTATGCAGCTAATAAAAAAAAAGAGCTTTTTCTTCTTGGAAAAGCTCTTTTTTATAGAAGTTATTTATATACTAATGCCTCATGTAAAGACAGAAAAGATCATTAAAAAACTTCATCTTATTCATTAAATATAAATATAATTAAAACGATTGAGAATTCAATGGAAAGGGTTGCATTTTTCTGGCAATCGGAATAAAATTGAAAACGGATTATGGAGCTGCTCAAGCAGAAACGTATCCTGCACAGCCACAAGGTGCTGTGGGAGTTTTGCAGATGATTTTGGTTGGTGAAATGCAGAAGCAAATGAAATCGTTTGCTAATTTACTTTTTTCAGTTTTTATCAATAAAATAGATTTCTATATTATAAGCAATTAAAGGAGTGGCGTTGATTTATGGTACAGCAACTTTCATGGAAAGTTGGCGGACAGCAGGGTGAGGGAATCGAAAGTACGGGAGAAATTTTTTCAACCGCTTTAAATCGATTAGGTTATTACTTATACGGCTATCGTCATTTTTCTTCTCGTATCAAAGGTGGACATACAAATAATAAGATTCGAGTGAGTACAACTCAAGTTCGATCTGTGTCAGATGATTTGGATATTTTAGTTGCGTTCGATCAGGAAACAATCGATGTAAACGTCCATGAGCTGCGCGCAGGAGGCGTTGTAATTGCAGATGCGAAATTTAACCCAAGTCTGCCCGAAACATGTACAACTGCTACGCTATATGCTGTTCCGTTTACGGAAATTGCAACGGAATTAGGAACGTCGCTAATGAAGAACATGGTTGCTGTAGGCGCTTCAAGTGCTGTGCTTCATATTGACACAGAAGTATTTGAAGAAGTAGTACTTGAAATCTTCGGTAAAAAGGGCCAAAAAGTTGTACAAAAAAACATGGAAGCTATTAAAAAAGGTGCAGATTACATTCGTGAACAGCTAGGCGAACAATTAGAAACAATGAAACTAGATCCAGCGGATGGTAAAAAACGTATGTTTATGATTGGAAACGATGCGATTGCGCTGGGTGCTTTAGCCGGTGGGGCTCGTTTTATGCCAGCATATCCAATTACTCCTGCTTCAGAAATCATGGAATACTTAATTAAAAAGCTTCCTCAATTTGGTGGAACCGTTATTCAAACAGAAGATGAAATCGCAGCATGTACGATGGCTATCGGAGCTAACTATGCAGGCGTACGTGCGCTGACAGCATCAGCTGGACCAGGTTTATCCTTAATGATGGAGTCGATTGGATTAGCAGGAATCACTGAGCAGCCTGTTGTGATTATAGATACTCAGCGCGGCGGGCCAAGTACAGGTCTTCCAACTAAGCAAGAACAGTCTGATTTAATGGCCATGATTTACGGTACGCACGGTGAAATTCCGAAGATCGTCATGGCGCCAAGTACGGTTGAAGAAGCATTCTACGATACGATTGAAGCGTTTAACTTAGCAGAAGAATATCAGTGCCCAGTTATTATGCTAACGGATTTACAGCTTTCACTTGGGAAGCAATCAGTAGAACCGCTTGACTATAATCGCGTTGAAATCCGCCGCGGTAAGCTTCAGCAAGGAGAGCTAGAAGAGCTGGAAGAAAAACAATACTACAAGCGCTACCGCGTAACAGAAGACGGCGTATCACCACGCGTCATTCCAGGAATGAAGCATGGCATTCATCACGTGACGGGAGTAGAACATGATGAGACAGGAAAGCCATCTGAATCTCCGGTGAACCGCGATGATCAAATGAATAAGCGTCTTCGTAAAACAAAAGGAATTCGTTTTAATACGCCAATTCATGTTCACTCTCATGAAAAAGAGTCTGATATTTTATTTGTTGGATTTAATTCGACGCGTGGAGTTATTGAAGAGGCAATGGGACGTTTGGAACAGGACGGTATAAAAGTAAATCACGCTCACATTCGTTTGATTCATCCGTTCCCAGCTGACGAACTGCTTCCTTACGTGCAAGGAGCTAAAAAAGTAGTCGTCGTTGAAAACAATGCTACTGGACAGCTTGCTAATATTTTAAAAATGAATATTGCAAGTCATGATAAAATTCAAAGCGTATTGAAGTATGATGGAAATCCATTTCTTCCGCAAGAAGTATACGCAAAAAGTAAGGAGATGTTTGTGTTAAATGGCAACGTTTAAAGATTTTCGTAACAGTGTAAAACCTAACTGGTGTCCGGGGTGTGGAGATTTCTCCGTACAGGCAGCCATTCAACGCGCATCTGCTAACGTAGGTTTAGAACCTCATGAGCTTGCTGTTATTTCAGGTATTGGATGTTCTGGACGTATCTCTGGTTATATTAATTCATATGGTTTTCATGGTATTCACGGACGTGCGCTTCCAATCGCTCAAGGTGTAAAAATGGCTAATCGTGACTTAACCGTTATCGCATCTGGCGGTGATGGAGATGGGTTTGCTATAGGTATGGGACACACGGTACATGCGATTCGCCGAAACATCGATGTAACGTATATCGTAATGGATAACCAAATCTATGGTTTAACAAAAGGACAAACATCTCCTCGCAGTGAAGTAGGATTCAAGACAAAAAGTACGCCTGAAGGATCAATCGAGTCGTCTTTATCTGTCATGGAGCTTGCGTTAACTTCTGGAGCAACGTTTGTGGCGCAAAGCTTTTCAACGAATTTAAAAGAGTTAACAAGCTTAATTGAACAAGGCATCCAGCATAAAGGTTTTTCCTTAATTAACGTATTTAGCCCGTGCGTAACGTATAACAAAGTGAACACGTATGATTGGTTTAAAGAAAACCTAACTAGTCTTAGCACAATTGAAGGTTATGATGCAAACAATCGTATGCAAGCTATGCAGACGTTAATGGAGCATAACGGCTTAGTAACAGGGCTTATTTATCAAAATGCGCATCAGCCGTCGTATCAGCAGCTTGTTCATGGTTATAGTGAAGAGCCGCTGTCAAAAGCAGACTTAGGTATGACTGAGGAAAAATTTGATGAGCTAGTAGCTGAATTTATGTAAAAGAGGCTGCAATAAAAGCAGTTTAGTAGAGGGAAAATCCGAACGGTGAACTGAGATTCTTGATGGAGAATCCAACTCGTTCGGATTTTTTCATAGTGATAGCGAACGTATGTTTCATGTAGGGAGTGGCTTCTAGCTGTTAATTGGAGAGCTAGGAGAAGGCTCATCGGCCGCTCGCCGAAAGAGAAGTTTTGCACAGAAATCAACAGCGGTGTAATAAGCGAGTTTCTATGAGCTCTTTTATCCCATTTGTTCGTCTCTAAAATAGATTAATTTAGTTATGTATCAATCTCTTTTTGTTATTTAATAAATGTTTCGAAAGTCGAAAGAAATTTTAACGAAACAGGTATAGAAAATAGGTATATGATTGTGTTCGCTACTTGAAAGTTATATACTATGTTAATGTGATGAGTTTTATGCATAAGCATAAGGCTGTCACATTTTTTTGCGATTTACAGGTGCAACGTGACAATTGTCATGGCGAAAGGAGATTTTTTTATGAACGAAAAACAACGTTTAGAAAGCAACCAAGTTAATCCAGCGGACAAAAAATCCGAAAAGGATTACAGTAAATATTTTCAAACAGTATACATGCCACCTTCTTTAAAAGATGCGAAAAAACGAGGGAAAGAAGAAGTTTCCTATCACAATGATTTTGCAATCGATGAACAGTTTCATGGAATGGGACAGGGACGTAAATTTTATATCCGTACGTACGGCTGTCAAATGAATGAGCACGATACAGAAGTAATGGCTGGTATTTTTCTAGGCCTTGGCTACGAGCCAACTGACTCTGTTGAAGATGCTCATGTTATTTTATTGAATACGTGTGCGATCCGTGAAAATGCGGAAAATAAAGTGTTTGGTGAATTAGGACACTTGAAGGCCTTAAAGCGCGAGCGCCCTGAGCTATTAATCGGCGTCTGCGGATGTATGTCTCAAGAAGAGTCAGTTGTAAATAAAATTTTACAAAAACATCAGCACGTGGATATGATTTTTGGTACACACAACATTCACCGTTTGCCTCACATTTTAAACGAAGCATACTTAGCAAAAGAAATGGTGATTGAAGTATGGTCTAAAGAAGGGGACGTTATTGAAAACCTTCCAAGAGCACGTAAAGGCAGCGTCAAAGCATGGGTTAACATCATGTACGGCTGTGACAAGTTCTGTACGTACTGTATCGTTCCGTATACGCGAGGAAAAGAACGAAGCCGCCGTCCAGAAGACATTATCCAAGAAGTACGTCACTTAGCTGCTCAAGGCTACAAAGAAATTACGCTTTTAGGTCAAAATGTTAATGCATATGGAAAAGATTTTGAAGACATAACGTACGGCCTAGGCGACTTAATGGACGAAATCCGTAAAATTGACGTTGCTCGTATCCGTTTTACAACAAGTCATCCTCGCGACTTTGATGACCGTTTAATTGAAGTTCTTGCTAAAGGCGGAAATCTTGTCGACCACATTCATTTGCCTGTTCAATCAGGAAGCAGTGATATCTTAAAAATTATGGCACGAAAATATTCTCGTGAACATTATTTAGAGCTTGTTCGTAAAATTAAAGAAGCCATTCCAACAGCATCATTAACAACTGATATTATTGTTGGTTTCCCAAATGAAACGGATGAGCAGTTTGAAGAAACAATGTCGCTATACCGTGAGGTTGAATTCGATAGTGCTTATACATTTATTTATTCACCTCGTGAAGGTACGCCAGCTGCTAAGATGCAAGACAACGTACCAATGGAAGTGAAAAAAGAGCGTCTTCAACGCTTAAATGCTCTTGTAAATGAAATTTCTGCAAAGAAATTGAAGGAATATGAAGGTAAAGTTGTCGAAGTATTAGTAGAAGGTGAAAGTAAAAATAATCCGGAAGTATTAGCAGGCTACACGGAAAAAAGTAAGCTTGTAAACTTCAAAGCACCTAAGTCAGTAATTGGGCAACTTGTAAAAGTAAAAGTTACAAAAGCCAAAACATGGACATTAAACGGGGAAATGGTAGAAGAAACAGCAGAGGTGAAGTAATATGGCGCAGTATAACAAGAGTGACGTAATTAAACGTGCTCAAGAGCTGGCAAAAATGATTGCTGAAACAGAAGAAGTAGATTTCTTCAAGCGTGCCGAAGCTCAGCTTAACGAAAATCAAAAAGTGCGTGAAACCATTGCAAGTATTAAAAGTTTGCAAAAACAAGCTGTTAATTTCCAACATTATGGTAAAACAGAAGCGTTAAAACAAGTGGAGGCAAAAATCGATCGTTTACAGGAAGAGCTGGATGAACTGCCGATTATTCAGCAGTTTCAAGAGTCTCAAATAAACGTGAATGATTTGCTTCAACTTGTTGCTAACACTATTTCAAACACAGTAACGGATGAAATTATTGTGTCAACAGATGGTGATTTACTGCGCGGTGAAACAGGTTCACAGGTGCGAAACAGCCCTGGATCTAGCTGCTCATAAAAAAAATGCCTCAGCAATTTGCTGAGGCATTTTTTTGTGCATCCCGTGGCATGAAAATTGGGCAGATTTTCTCTCTAATAATTGTCACGTTTTTCTATATCCTTGCATACAATGGAACATAGGTTTTTTATGCCTTAAACCTAGTTTCTTAAAAATAATGTGCAAACAAGTGAATGAGCCTGCATAGGATGAAATGAAGATAGTTTGAGGAGGGTATGCTCACATGTCACAACACTATAGAGAAATTATTACAAAAGCAGTCGTAGGTAAAGGTCGCAAGTTTACACAATCGTCTCATACGCTTGCACCGAAAAATCGACCAACAAGCATCTTAGGGTGCTGGGTGATTAACCATGAGTACAAAGCAAAGAAAAGCGGCAGCAATGTAGAAGTTGACGGCAGATATGATATTAACATCTGGTATTCGTACAATAATAATACAAAAACCGAAGTTTGGACGGAAACCGTATCATACAAAGATAATATTAAGCTGCGCTATAAAGACGAAGATTCGATTGGAGACGATTACGAAGTAATTGTTCGCGTGCTGCAGCAGCCAAATTGCCTAGAGTGCACAATTTCACCAAATGGCAATAAAACGATTGTTCAAGTAGAGAGAGAATTGTTGGCGGAAGTGATTGGCGAAACCAAGGTTTGTGTTGCAGTAAATCCGAAAGGCTGCGATGATGAAGACGAATTTGATTTAGACGTAGATGACGATGAATTTGAAGATTTGGATCCTGATTTTATATTAGGGGACGATGAGTAACTAGGAAGAAGTTCTTCCTAGTTTTTTTATTTTTACTATTTTAAGAAAATTCTTATAAAAATAAAAAAATATATTGCTTTTTGTCGAATCCGCAGTGTATAGTAAATCTAAAGAAAATAATGCATTAATTTTCAGAAAATTTAGTTATATCAGATAAGTATTTCTTGGGGGTTTACTATGAGCTTATTTCGTAAAAAATCAATTCAAACGTTAATTAGTGAAACCAACTCTAAAGGTGTTAAATTAAAAAAGGATTTAGGCGCTTTCGATTTAACAATGTTAGGAATTGGAGCTATTATCGGAACCGGAATTTTTGTATTAACGGGCGTAGCCGCCGCTGAACATGCCGGTCCAGCTTTAGTTATATCTTTCATTATGTCAGGACTTGCGTGTGTGTTTGCAGCTCTTTGTTATGCAGAGTTTGCCTCAACAGTTCCCGTTTCAGGAAGTGCATACACTTACAGTTATGCAACATTTGGTGAATTAATCGCTTGGATTTTAGGGTGGGATCTTATCTTGGAATACGGTCTTGCTTCTTCTGCTGTAGCTAGCGGATGGTCCGGGTATTTCCAAGGATTATTAGCAGGGTTTGGCATACATTTTCCAAAAGCTTTAACGAGTGCATATAATCCTGCAAACGGCACGTATATTGATATTCCAGCAATTATGATCGTATTTTTAATCACATTACTTTTAACGCAAGGAGTAAAAAAATCTTCACGTTTTAATGCTATCATGGTTATTATTAAACTGGCTGTTGTACTTCTGTTTATCGGGGTAGGAGTTAGCTATGTTAAACCAGAAAACTGGACGCCGTTTATGCCGTTTGGTTTCTCGGGAGTAGCGACAGGAGCAGCAACTGTATTCTTCGCCTACATTGGGTTTGATGCTGTAGCAACAGCGGCCGAGGAAGTACGCAAGCCTCAGCGGGATATGCCAATTGGAATTATCGCATCTCTTGCGATTTGTACAGTCCTTTATATCGTCGTATCGCTTATCTTAACAGGAATCGTACCTTATACAGAATTAAATGTTAAAAACCCTGTAGCATTTGCTTTAAGCTACATTAACCAAGACTGGGTAGCAGGATTTATTTCATTAGGCGCAATTGTTGGTATTACAACAGTACTACTCGTTATGATGTATGGACAAACTCGTTTATTTTATGCGATCAGTCGAGATGGTCTATTGCCAAAGCCTTTTTCAAAAATCAGTGAGAAAAAACAAACGCCAGTAGTAAATACGTGGATTACATGTTTACTAGTATCCATCTTCTCTGGTTTAGTACCATTAGGAAGATTAGCAGAATTAACAAACATCGGTACTCTTTTTGCTTTCATGACCGTATCAATTGGAATTTTATATTTGCGTAAATCAAAACAAACTTCAGAATCGACTGGTTTCCGCGTACCGTTCGTGCCGGTGATTCCAATTTTAGCTTTTGTGTTCTGTTTATACTTAGCACTTCAGCTTCCAAAGTTAACATGGATTAGTTTCGTAATTTGGCTTGTACTAGGGCTAGTGGTTTACTTCTTATACGGACGTAAGCATAGTCATTTGAACAGCAGTAAATAATAAAAAAGCTTCGGACAAGCTTCTTCCTTCGTCCGAAGCTTTTTTATTTGTTTTATAAAAAGAAATTGAAGATTGTTCTATTTGAATAAATTAAGTTTAAGAAAGACTTATGTTATAATACGTGTAGCAAAAACGCACAACTAGATGTGGTATGGAGGAATAGTATGGCAGCGTATACGCCAATGATACAGCAATATTTGAGAATTAAGGCAGAGTATCAAGATGCCTTTTTATTTTTTAGATTAGGTGATTTTTATGAAATGTTCTTTGAAGATGCTACGACAGCTTCTCAAGAACTTGAAATAACATTAACAAGCCGAGACGGAGGAGGACAAGAGAGAATTCCGATGTGCGGGGTTCCGTATCACTCTGCTCCTACGTATATCGAGCGTTTAATTGAAAAGGGATTTAAAGTAGCTATTTGTGAGCAAGTAGAAGACCCTAAGCATGCAAAAGGTGTTGTAAAGCGGGAAGTGGTGCAGGTGATTTCACCCGGAACACTGATGAACGAACGCGGACTGCATGAAAAGGAAAATAACTATATTTGTTCTGTTACTGCGTTCGAGGATCAAACGTTTGGTCTTGCTCTTTCTGATTTGTCTACAGGAGAAAACAGCGTAACGCTTGTTAGTTCGTTTCACGATATAGTCTCAGAGATTTATGCAAAAGAAGCAAAAGAAGTCGTTGTAAGCTCTGAGTTTCCTGCTGACTTATTACAAACACTAAAAGAGCGCATGACGATTACCATTTCTTATGAGAATAGTACAGAGCAAGTAGAAGGACTAGATTATTTAGTCGAGTCGCTTCAGCAGCAAAAGCTTATTACAACATTTGCGCGTATTCTTCAGTATTTAACTCGCACGCAGAAGCGTTCGCTTGAACACTTACAGCCCGTGCAGTTTTATCAAATCAATGAATATATGAAAATTGATTTGTTCTCTAAGCGAAACTTAGAGTTAACCGAAACGATTCGTTCAAAAGGAAAGAAAGGCTCGCTTCTATGGTTATTAGACCAGACCGTTACGGCAATGGGCGGCCGTTTATTAAAAAATTGGATTGATCGTCCGCTTTTAAAACAAGCGGATATTGATAATCGTTTGAATATGGTAGATGTCTTAATGAAACAGTTTTTTGAACGAGAAGAACTGCGTGAGTTGCTAAAAGACGTATATGATTTAGAACGCTTAGCTGGTCGAGTCGCTTTTGGTAATGTAAATGCTCGTGATTTAATTCAATTAAAAAAATCATTGCAAAATGTGCCTCATATCCAAGAGGTTGTGAATCGTTTGAATCATCCTTATGCGACAAAGCTTGTTGAAGACATTGATCCTTGTGAGCGATTAGCTAATCTTCTTGAAAGAGGATTAAAAGAGCACCCTCCTTTGTCAATTAAAGAAGGAGACATTATTAATGACGGCTATCATGCACAGCTTGATCAATACCGAGATGCAAGCCGAAACGGAAAAACGTGGATTGCGTCACTTGAACAGCAAGAGCGTGAGAAAACAGGGATTCGCTCACTGAAAATTGGTTATAATCGCGTGTTCGGCTATTATATAGAAGTAACTCGGGCAAATTTGCATCTTTTGCCTGAAGGAATGTATGAACGAAAACAGACGTTAACCAATGCAGAACGTTTTATTACGCCTGAGCTGAAAGAAAAAGAAGCGCTGATCTTAGAAGCGGAAGAGAAAATTGTAGAGCTGGAATATGAATTGTTTTTACAAATCCGTGAAGAAGTAAAAGCATATATTCCAAGGCTGCAAGAACTCGCTAAAAAAGTAAGTGAGCTTGACGTACTGCAGTGCTTTGCAAAAATCAGTGAAGAACGCCATTACACGAAGCCTATTTTTTCAAGTGAAGATATTTCGATTCAAAATGGACGCCATCCAGTGGTAGAAAAAGTAATGAATTCGCAGGAATATGTGCCAAACGACTGTCAAATGACGGATGATAGTTCAATTTTACTGATTACAGGACCCAATATGTCTGGTAAAAGTACGTACATGCGCCAGGTCGCTTTAACGGCGATACTAGCTCAAATTGGCTGTTTTGTGCCAGCAGACGAAGCGGTTCTGCCGATTTTTGATCAAGTATTTACACGTATCGGAGCAGCCGATGACTTAATTTCAGGTCAAAGTACGTTTATGGTCGAGATGCTAGAAACGAAAAATGCAGTGACAAATGCCACTCAGTCGAGTCTAATTCTATTAGATGAAATTGGACGCGGCACGTCTACGTATGACGGAATGGCTCTTGCTCAAGCAATTATTGAATACGTTCATGAACATATTGGCTGTAAGACCCTATTTTCTACTCATTATCATGAATTAACCGTACTCGATGAGTCGCTTCCTGCGCTTAAAAATGTTCATGTAAGCGCGGTTGAAAAAAATGGGAAAGTCGTCTTTTTACACAAAATCAAAGATGGTGCTGCAGACAAAAGTTATGGTATTCACGTAGCGGAACTAGCAGAACTTCCAGATCCGCTTCTAGAGCGAGCTCGCGTCATCTTACAAGATTTAGAACAATCTTCTGAGCGTGAGCCTGTACGTCAGGCTCTAAAAAGAGAAGAGATGACACAACAAGTTTCACAAGAAGGTGCTTCTTTGGTTCAAGAAGAACGTGCAGATAGTAAAAAAGCAGATGAAGCCAATCAGCTTTCGTTCTTTGAAATAGAAGAAAAAAAAGAAAAGCCTGCGCTTTCGAAACGGGAAAAAGCAATTATAGATCGTTTAAAAGAGCTGGATATTTTAGAAATGACGCCTTTAGACGCAATGAATGCGATGTATGAACTACAAAAATCATTAAAGAAGAAATAGAGTGAGAGGAGTGAGTCTGTGGGTAAAATTGTGCAGCTTTCAGACGAACTTTCAAATAAAATTGCTGCCGGAGAGGTTGTTGAACGACCTGCTTCGGTGGTGAAAGAACTAGTCGAAAATGCTATTGATGCAAACAGTACAGTTATTGAAATAGAGCTAGAAGAAGCTGGGCTTTCAAAAATTCGTATATTGGATAATGGAGACGGCATTGCTTCTGAAGACTGCTTGACCGCTTTTAAAAGACATGCGACAAGTAAAATCAAAACAGAACAAGATTTATTTCGAATTCGAACGTTAGGATTTCGCGGTGAAGCTTTGCCAAGTATTGCTTCAGTTTCAATGCTTGAACTCAAAACGAGTACGGGAGAAGAAGCCGGCACTCACCTTAAACTTAGAGGCGGGGAAATCGTTCATCACGAATTAACGTCAAGCCGAAAAGGTACCGAACTTGTTATTGAAAACTTATTTTTCAACACACCTGCACGTTTGAAATATATGAAGACGGTAAACACGGAGCTTGGTAACGTAACGGATGTCGTCAATCGCCTTGCGATGTCTCATCCTGAAGTTTCAATTCGGCTGATGCATCAAGGAAGACAGCTTCTGTATACGAACGGAAGCGGAGATGTGCGCCAAGTGCTTGCCGCTATTTATGGAATGGCAGTAGCCAAAAAGATGATTCCGATTAACGTTCAGTCACTTGATTATGAAGTGAATGGTTACGTCGCTCTTCCTGAAATTACAAGAGCTTCTCGCAACTATATGTCCACCATTATTAACGGTCGGTTTGTTAAAAACTACGGGCTGTTAAAAGCGGTACAGCAGGGCTATCATACCCTTTTACCTATCGGCCGTTTTCCAATCGTGTTTTTAACCATTACAATGGACCCTTTGTTAGTGGACGTGAATGTTCATCCAGCGAAACTAGAAGTGCGCTTAAGTAAAGAAGCGGAGCTGTTTGAGCTTATTGAACAAGGAGTGAAAGCTGCTTTTAAAAAGCAGCAGTTAATTCCGGATGCTGTAGTACCAACTAAGTCAAAATCTGCTGTTCAGCCAACTGAGCAGCAGACCTTTACATTTGATCATCAGTCTAAAACGTCTGGCTATCAGCCCTCTAATACGGTTCGCGAGCCTAGTTTTAAGGAGGCTCCTGCTCGTGTAGACGAGATTATGCCGCCTGTTAAAACAGAGGTCATACGTCAAGATGAAGAACTTGAACCAACGTTTCGAGAAATAGAACACTATGAAGAATCGGTGGAAGAAAACGCTCCTATTCCAGAACCGAACCATTCAGCCAAAGAGCAGCCAGAACCGCGTGTTCCTGCGATGTACCCAATTGGTCAAATGCACGGAACGTATATTTTGGCACAAAATGAAAAAGGATTATTTATTATTGATCAGCACGCGGCGCAGGAGAGAATTAAGTACGAATATTTTAAGCGAAAGCTTGGAGAAGTAGATTCAGAAGTTCAAGAACTGCTTATGCCGCTTACGCTAGAGTTCTCGGGAAATGAAGCCTTGATTTTAGAAGAATACAAAGACATGCTTGCTGAAGTAGGAGTCTTCTTAGAACCGTTTGGACAAAACTCCTATATAGTTCGTTCGCATCCGCAGTGGTTTCCAAAAGGAGAGGAACAGGAAACTATTGAAGAAATGATTCAGCAAATCTTTACGATGAAACGAGTCAATATCGAAAAGTTACGAGAAGAAGCGGCTATTATGATGAGCTGCAAAGGATCGATTAAAGCGAATCATCATTTGCGAAACGATGAGATTTTTGCTTTACTTGAAACATTGAGAAAAACTACGGATCCATTTACGTGTCCGCACGGACGACCAATTATTATTCATCATTCGACGTATGAAATGGAAAAAATGTTTAAGCGAGTGATGTAGGCAATGCGGCTAGCTGCAGCTAGCCGTTTTGTTGAATAAATCATGGCCATTTGGATAAAATGGAATGATGTGAATGCCTATAGATGAAAGTAGTGTTGTTATGATGGGAGAGAAACCAAAACTTATTGTCATTATTGGACCAACTGCGGTTGGTAAAACAAAATTGAGCATTGAACTTGCTAAACAGTTAGACGGAGAGATTATTTCAGGTGATTCCATGCAAATTTATAAAGGGATGGATATCGGAACTGCCAAAGTGTCAGAAGAAGAGATGCAGGGTATTCCCCATTACCTGATCGATATTAAGGAGCCAGATGAATCGTTTTCTGTGGCAGAATTTCAAGAGATTGTAAGAAAACAAATCGATGATATTCACGCTAGAGGAAAAATGCCGATGATTGTTGGAGGGACGGGTCTTTATATTCAATCCGTTATTTATGATTATCAGTTCACAGAAACTCCTAGTGATGAAAGAGTTCGTGAACGAATGGAAGTATTTATTAAAGCTCATGGCATTGATCCCCTGTATGAAAAGCTAAAAGAGATTGATCCAGACAGTGCAGCTGCTATCCATAAAAACAACCATCGCCGTGTAATCAGAGCGCTTGAAGTTTATGAAGTAACCGGCAAAAAATTCAGTGACTATACAAAAGAACAGTCGCAAGAGTTATTATATGACGTAAGCATTATTGGACTTACAATGGATAGAGACGTATTATATGAGAGAATTAATCAACGAGTCGATATAATGATGCAGGCTGGACTGCTTGATGAAGTCAAATCATTGTACGAAAGTGGTCTGCATGATGTACAATCAATTCAAGCTATCGGCTACAAAGAGCTGTATGCTTATTTTGAAGGACGCTGCACGCTCGAAGAGGCCGTTGAACAGTTGAAACAAAATTCACGCAGATATGCAAAGCGTCAGTTAACGTGGTTTCGGAATAAAATGCCTGTAAAATGGATAGAGATGGAAGTTGACAAATTTCCCGAAAAGTTTGCTGAAATTTTTACATATATTGCAGGAAAGCTGAAGAAAGAAGCGAATTAAGTAAACAGATAGAGAAACGAGGAGGCCGAATAATGAAACAATCAGTTAATATTCAAGACCAATTTTTAAATCAATTACGTAAAGAAAATATCTATGTGACGGTATTTCTTTTAAATGGTTTTCAATTAAGAGGACTAATTAAAGGATTTGATAACTTTACTGTGTTAATTGAATCTGAAGGAAAACAGCAGCTGATTTATAAACATGCGATTTCGACATTTGTACCAAATAAAAATATTACAGTAGAACTTGAATAGAGACTAAAGAGAAGCATCCGCATATTCGGATGCTTTTTTTATGCAAATGAAGGCTTAAAAAAGTTTCTTAACATTGTTTTTACTCATCGAACATAAACCTTATAATAGACGATTATTTCTTCGGTAATAAGAGATCATTGTCTTCGTATCGTTCATCGCATGCAGCTATGCGATACAGAGAAGTGGGATGAAACGAGAGGTGAACATGGTGGAGCAGCCGATAACTCTTAAAAATAATGGGCAAATTAATATCATTTTAAATAATGAAACAAAAAAGGAAAAATCGTATACGACATCAATTCCGCGTCCTGCCAAAAAAGCTGTCATAAATCATGAGCCGCTTCGGGAAATTGAACGAGAAATGAGCGGACTGGTTGGAATGGAAGAATTGAAAAAAATGATAAAAGAAATATATGCGTGGTTATATATTAACAAAAAAAGAGAGGAACAGGGCTTAAAAGCGGGAAAGCAGGCGCTGCATATGATGTTTAAAGGAAATCCAGGAACAGGGAAAACGACGGTAGCCCGCCTGCTAGGTAAATTATTTTTGAATATGAACATCTTGTCTAAAGGACATTTAATTGAAGCAGAGCGGGCAGATTTAGTGGGAGAATACATTGGTCATACCGCTCAGAAAACGAGAGATCTTGTAAAAAAAGCGCTTGGAGGTATTTTATTTATTGATGAGGCTTATTCTCTTGCAAGAGGGGGAGAAAAAGATTTTGGAAAAGAAGCAATTGATACATTGGTCAAACATATGGAAGATTCAAATGATAAGTTTGTATTGATTTTAGCTGGTTATCCAAGAGAAATGGAAAATTTCTTAAGTCTTAATCCAGGGCTACGCTCTAGGTTTCCGTTTATTTTTGATTTTCCAGATTATGATGTAAATGAACTGATGGACATTGCCGGTCACATGATGAATGACAGGCAGTATCAGTTTAGTACAGAGGCCTATAAAAAGCTAAAAGATCATTTTATGGACGTGAAGTACAATCAGACGCCTAGGGATTTTAGTAACGGTCGATATGTGCGAAACATTATCGAACGTTCCATACGTACTCAATCCATGAGGCTTTTAGAAGAAGAAAGCTTTGAGCGCAACGAGCTTCTAACTTTAACGTCAAGCGATATTCAGCTGTGAAAAAAAGCCTTTCGTTACGAAAGGCTTTTTTTCTACATGTTTGGTTGTCGAATCGTTTTGATCGGCAGGCGCCATTTGTAAATATATGAACACATCCGAAGACCTACAAGTAAGATAAATAACGTATAAAGTTCTATAGGCGTATTTGTAATATGCAGCCCTACGCTAAATCCTGCGATAATCGCCCATACCGCATAAATTTCATCTTTAAGCACAGTAGGCTTTCGGCGTGCTAATAAATCTCGGATAATTCCCCCGCCGCTTCCTGTTAAGACCGCAGCTACAATAACCGCGCTAAGCGGATGGTTCATATGAGTAGCATAAAGCGCTCCTTGAATCGCGAATGCTGCAAGGCCAATGGCGTCCGAAAAGTTTCCCCATCGCTTCCAATGTTTTAAGATATTGTTTGGAAATAAAAAAGTGGCCGTGATAGATAATAAAGCAATCTGAAAAAAGAGTCCTTGTTCCCAAAGGGCAGACACCGGTATACCGATAAGCAGGTTTCGAATGGCTCCTCCGCCAAAAGCCGTTACGATTCCCAGTATGTAAACGCCTAAAATATCATACTCCTCTTCCATGGCAATGAAAGCCCCGCTGATTGCAAAGGCAATCGTTCCAATAATGCTAAGTACGTCCCAAGTCATGATGCTATCCCCTTTATTCTGTTTTCACCAAGTAGCGACTATTATTTTAAAATCAGGCAGCCTGATTCAAATTTCGATAAGTAAACCAACTCAAATTGTATACAGAATTTCGTGATATTTCAATGTTTTTTTAATCATCGTTTTATAGATTTTAAAAAGGGTGTTAAACTAGTAAAAGACAATGTATTCTGTCTCTTTTGCAAAGATGGAGAAATGGACATTTTTTTGATATGATATGAATGATTTGTCAATTTAATAGTAAGGGAAGGAAAAATCTTTGACAGCAGAAATGAATACTGAACTTGAACGCGTAATTTTAGTCGGATGTCAGCTTCATGACGATGACGAACGTTTTGAATATTCAATGGATGAGCTAGCATCTTTAACTGAGACTGCAAAAGGCGAAGTGCTGGTAAGGTTAACGCAAAAGCGCGATCGCATTCATCCAGCTACTTATATTGGAAAAGGGAAAGTAGAAGAACTTGTGGCTCTTGAAGAAGAGTTAGAGCCTGATTTAATTGTATTTAATGATGAATTGTCACCGAGTCAAATCCGCAATTTGTCAGCAGGGTTATCTGCGCGTGTTATTGACCGTACGCAGCTGATTTTGGATATCTTCGCACAGCGTGCTCAAACGCGAGAAGGAAAAATGCAGGTGGAACTTGCTCAATTAAATTATCTGCTACCTAGGTTAGTAGGACAAGGTACCGCTTTGTCGCGTCTTGGAGGCGGAATTGGAACAAGAGGTCCTGGTGAAACGAAACTTGAAAGTGACCGCAGACATATTCGCCGTAAAATTGATGAAATTAAGCGTCAGCTAAAGACAGTGGTAAGTCACCGCGAACGTTATCGAGAAAGGCGTAAGCGTAATCATGTCTATCAAATTGCAATTGTGGGCTATACGAACGCTGGTAAATCGACGATCTTTAACCGTTTAACAGAGGCGGGTATTTTTGAAGAAAATCAGCTGTTTGCAACTCTTGATCCAACGACAAGACAGTATACACTTCCGTCAGGACTAACGGCTCTGTTAACGGATACGGTTGGATTTATTCAAGATCTTCCAACAACGTTAGTAGCCGCGTTCCGTTCAACACTTGAAGAAGTAACCGAAGCTGACCTTGTTCTGCACGTGGTAGATTCATCTAATCCAGATTACAACAACCACGAAAAAACAGTGCATCGCTTACTAGAAGAGCTGAACGTAACGGACATTCCGATGCTGACAGTTTACAATAAAGAAGATATGCAGCATGAACTATTTGTCCCATCCGCTTCGACATCTTTATCAATGAGCGCTTTTAAAGCTACTGATTTAGTGAAGCTTGGAGAAAGAATTCAAGAAGAAATGAAAAAAGAAATGGCGTTTTTTCATGTGCTGCTGCCGGCTTATGAAGGAAAAATGCTCGCTGAACTCAAAACGGTCTCTATTCTTGAGTCGTTAAAATTCAATGAAGAAACTGAGAAGTATCAGTGCAAAGGGTATATTGCAAAAGAGCATCCCCTGTACAAAAAGCTACAAACGCTTGAAGAAAGTTGAGGAACAAAGAAATGATGTTTGATCAGTTAAAAAACGGGGCACGCATTCGGGAACTTGCTGCAAAAGTAGAAAAACAAATTAAGCCTGTACATGAGAAAATTGACGAGCGTATTGAAGCAAATCAATTTCGGGTGCTGCAAAGCTTTCAGCAAAATCGAGTGAGTGATTCACATTTTAATCCGACAACGGGGTATGGATATGACGATCTAGGCCGCGATACGTTGGAGAAAGTATACGCGGACGTTTTTGGAACAGAAGCTTGTCTGGTGCGTCCGCAAATTATTTCAGGTACGCACGCAATTGGCATATCGCTGTTTGGTGTACTGCGTCCTGGAGATGAACTATTATATATAACTGGAAAGCCTTATGACACCCTTGAAGAAATTGTTGGTATACGAGGAAGCGGCGTAGGCTCTTTAAAAGAATATAATATTAGCTATAAATCAGTAGATTTAACAGCGCAAGGTCAAGTGGATTTTGAAGAAGTGAAAGCGTCTATTCATGAGCACACAAAGATGATAGGCATTCAGCGCTCAAAAGGTTACGGCATTCGCCCTTCTTTTACAGTCGCGCAAATAAAAGAAATGATTTCTTTTGTAAAGAGTATTAAGCCTGATGTTATAGTATTTGTCGATAACTGCTACGGTGAATTTGTAGAAACAATCGAGCCAACGCATGTAGGAGCAGATTTGATGGCGGGGTCGCTCATTAAGAATCCTGGTGGAGGTCTTGCTAAAATCGGCGGCTATATTGCAGGACGAAAAGACCTAGTGGAAGCTTGTTCATATCGAATGACAACTCCTGGAATCGGTGCAGAAGCTGGAGCGACGCTGTATAGCTTGCAAGAAATGTATCAAGGTTTCTTTTTGGCTCCGCACGTAGTCGGTCAAGCATTAAAAGGAGCGGTTTTCTCATCCGCTATGTTCGAAGAGCTAGGGATGCAAAGTGAACCGAAGTGGAACAGTGAACGAACGGATTTAATTCAATCCGTGCAGTTCGATGACCGCGATAAAATGGTTTCTTTTTGTCAGGCTATTCAATTTGCTTCGCCAATTAATTCACACGTAACGGCCTATCCTGCTTATATGCCAGGGTATGAAGATGATGTGATTATGGCAGCTGGAACGTTTATACAAGGAGCAAGCCTTGAGCTGACGGCAGATGGACCTATCAGGCCTCCTTATGTCGCTTACGTGCAGGGCGGGTTAACGTATGCTCACGTAAAAGTAGCAATATGCATGGCAGTAGATCAAATGCTGACGAAAGAACTTTTATAAAATATAAGATAGAAAGACTATTTTCTCCCCGCTAAGAAAGAAAAGATAGGCTTATAAAAATAAACGAAATGCTATTTATTTGTATAGAAGAAATGTTCAGAAAAATTTATGTTAGAATTACTAACATTCGGTTGACAGGTGAACTAACATATCATACAATGTAAATAGTTAATCCAAAGGAGGAACTGAAATGAGTGACAACATTCGAAGAAATACGCCACTTTTCCCAATTGGAATTGTGATGCAGTTAACTGAGTTGTCGGCTCGCCAAATTCGCTACTATGAAGAACATGAATTAGTTGCACCAGTAAGAACAGAGGGAAATCGACGATTATTCTCATTTAACGATGTTGATAAGCTGCTTGAAATCCGTGATCTTATTGAACAAGGTGTAAACTTAGCAGGTGTAAAGCAGCTGTTTCATCTTCAAAAGGAGCAAAAAGGGCATAAGCAAGAAGAAAAAGTTGTGGCAGCAACAGCAAAGCCAGAATTAACGGACGATGAATTGCGAAAAATGCTTCGTGCAGAACTTATGCAAGCAGGCCGTTTTAATCGAGCAACTTTAAATCAAGGAGATATGTCCAGGTTCTTTCATTAATAAAGTTATCAATATTTATGCCGTTCGTATATGAGGGGTATAGATTATAAATATTATATAGAGATTTAGGGGAGGATCACACGATGGCAAAGTACACAAAAGAAGATATTTTCCGCAAAGTTCAAGAAGAGAATGTAAAGTATATTCGTCTTCAGTTCACTGACATTTTAGGAACAATTAAAAACGTTGAAATTCCAGTAAGTCAATTAGAAAAAGCGTTAGACAACAAAATGATGTTTGACGGTTCTTCTATTGAAGGGTTTGTACGTATTGAAGAATCAGATATGTACCTATTCCCGGATATTGATACATTTGTTATTTTCCCTTGGACATCTGAAAAAGGTAAAGTAGCACGTTTTATTTGTGACATCTACAATGCAGATAGAACTCCGTTTGATGGCGATCCACGTAATAACTTAAAACGTGTGTTAAAAGAGATGGAAGAGTTAGGATTTACTGATTTTAACCTTGGACCTGAGCCAGAGTTCTTCTTATTCAAATTAGACGAAAAAGGCGAACCTACATTAGAATTAAATGATAAAGGTGGCTACTTCGACTTAGCGCCAACTGACCTTGGTGAAAACTGCCGTCGTGACATCGTATTAGAGCTTGAAGAAATGGGCTTTGAAATTGAAGCATCTCACCATGAGGTAGCTCCTGGACAACACGAGATTGACTTCAAATATGCTGCTGCATTAAAAGCTTGTGATGATATCCAAACGTTCAAACTTGTTGTAAAAACAATTGCACGTAAACATGGCTTACATGCTACATTTATGCCAAAACCATTATTTGGTGTGAATGGTTCAGGTATGCACTGTAACGTTTCATTATTTAAAGATGGTCAAAACGCATTTTATGATGAAAACGGTAATCTAGAGCTAAGTGATACTGCTCGTCAATTTATCGCAGGTATCATCAAGCACGCACACAGCTTTACAGCAGTAACAAATCCTACTGTAAACTCTTATAAGCGTCTAGTGCCTGGATATGAGGCTCCTTGTTACGTTGCATGGTCTGCTCGCAACCGTAGCCCATTAATCCGTATCCCAGCTTCTCGCGGCGTAGGAACTCGTGTTGAGGTACGTAGCGTAGACCCAGCTGCTAACCCATATTTAGCAATGGCTGTTCTATTAAAAGCTGGTTTAGATGGAATCAAGAACAACCTTGAAGCTCCAAAACCTATCGATCGTAATATCTATGTAATGACAAAAGAAGAGCGTATTGAAGAAGGTATCGTAGATTTACCTGCAACATTAGCTCAAGCTTTAGATAGCTTCCAATCAAACGAAGTTATGGTTTCTGCATTAGGTGAACACTTAGCAGAGCACTTCGTTGAAGCGAAAGAAATCGAATGGGATATGTTCCGTACACAAGTTCATCCTTGGGAACGTGACCAATACATGAGCCAATATTAATTCCTAAAAGTCCGAGAGATCGTTTATACGTTCTCTCGGACTTTTTTTGTTTTTCAAAATGAATAACATTGCGCATATTAAATATCGAACTAAGCTGTTCATAAAACAAGTATAGCTGCCTGTCGTACAATTTACAGGAGGCTTTTTTATGGTTTTGTTAGATACAGGAAAGAATTTGGTTATAAGAATTAAAAAGGATAAGCTTTTTGTCTCATTGAATCTATATGTAAAAGTAGTGTATAACAGATAGAGAGATTGTTTATGTGTTCACTCTGCACTTCAGTATAACTTCAAAGAATTTTCAGCCAGTCGTAGTATCATTAGAAAATACTGTTGGAGAGGAATGGAATGAAAATGCAAGAAGGAAATTTTTTTAAAGGTTTAGTAATAGGCATATTAATAAGCATTCCAATTTGGATTATTCTCATTGTTATAGGCGTTCTGCTTTTTAAATAGGCCTGTTCTCATAATAGAATAGACAAAACTTTCCTTTTAGTGTATACTTCAAATGAAAATGATAATTATTATCATTTAATCAACGAATCAACACTCTGCATATAGCTGTCACTCCTTGAGAGCTATCCCTATTTAATATTCTGTCTACAACGCAGAATAAACCGCTGCCTTTGAGTAGCGGTTCTTTTTTTAGTAATTTTCTACTTAGTAGGCTAGTATACGTAGCACTTTTTGCCCCTATACATATGTTAACAATAAGGAGGGACAAGTAATATGAAAAAAATCTATCTAGATGCAGGACATGGTGGGGCAGATGCAGGAGCAGTTGGAGCGAACGGACTGTATGAAAAAAACTTAGTTTTAAAAATTCAACAATATTTAATAAGCTATTTAAATAGCACCTACAGTGACTTTACGATTAAAACCACTCGTACCACAGATACTTTTTTATCGTTATCTCAGCGCGCTTCTCAAGCTAATTCGTGGGGAGCAGATGTATTTATGTCTATTCACGTAAATGCCGGGGGAGGAACAGGATATGAAGATTATGTTTATAGAAGCGCTAGCAATGCCAGTAAAACGTTTCAATCAATTGTCCACGGCCAAGTACAGCCAACGCTGCTGTCGTATAATCATCCGAATCGCGGTCGAAAATCAGCCAATTATGCGGTGCTTCGCTTAACAAATATGCCCGCAGTACTAACTGAAATAGCCTTTATTGATAACCGCACCGATGCAGCACTTCTCCAAAACGAAGCTTTTTTAAAAAGCATGGGTGAATCGTATGCAAAAGGAATTGCCGTATATTTAAATTTACCTCGTCGTGCAGTTCCAAACCCCAATCCAACACCAACTCCGAATCCATCACCTTCTGAACCAGGTACAAAAACGTATACGATCAAGCAAGGAGATACGCTTTACAGTATTGCACAGAAGTACAACATAACAGTACAAGCGCTTCAAGAAGCGAATACAGGGCTTTCTGATCCTTTAACACTACAGGTTGGAAAAACAATTGTTATTCCTTCAGGGACTTCACCAAACCCATCTCCAACACCGTCACCAACTCCACCTTCGGAACAATATCCACTTCCAAATGGAATTTTAAAACAAGGTGATTCTGGAGAAGCCGTGAAACAGCTTCAAAAAGCATTAAACGCGGTGAATTTTAAAGTAGGTTCAGTAGACGGAATATATGGAGTTCAAACGAAAGATGCAGTCAGACGTTTTCAGCTTGTGTATCTTCCTTATGATGTGGATGGCATTTATGGTCCTCAAACGAAAAACAAGCTAGCAGCCGTTTTAAAAGCAAAAAGTTAAAGCAAAAAGGTCTTCTGTAAGCGGGCAGAAGACCTTTTGTTTTTCTGTTAAAAGCGCCTTAAGCACTATTTTATGGTTTGCGTAAAATAATGCTTTACAAACCATTTGTACGGGAGTATATTATCTAAGAACAAAGGATAGTTATGAAAGAAACATGTTATCGATCATACCCTTTAACCGAAAATTATATTGACCTGTTATCGCTTAATTCGTCAGAAGTGGGGGACCCAAATTTGTGCATTGTCACTTGGGGTGAATCCTTTTTTAAAGGTAGGGCTACTCTCATAGCCCGAAT
This sequence comes from Priestia sp. 10L35, assembly GCF_056395685.1. Taxonomy (NCBI): domain Bacteria; kingdom Bacillati; phylum Bacillota; class Bacilli; order Caryophanales; family Bacillaceae; genus Priestia; species Priestia sp. 10L35. The sequence goes on from NZ_JBFTKA010000001.1 coordinate 795,146, forward strand.
CCGACAGCTAACCCCATAAGCGTTTTGGAGAGGAGGTTTAAGCTGTGTAAAAACGCTGAGAACCCTTAGTGTTTTTTTTGTGCGCTTTTTTAACATAAAAAGGTATTTTTTGGGAGTAATATCACTTATTCGTGAACTTGTAACTGAGCTTAGCAATGAACAGTAAATAGTAGCTAAGCAATCATCGGAGGGAAATTACGTGAACTATTCAGTTCTCAAACGATTATTGATTGGAAAGCCGCTTAAAACAAAAGAGTTAGGCGATCAAAAGCTTAGTAAGCTTAAAGCACTGGCTATTTTATCATCAGATGCCTTATCTTCAGTGGCTTATGGAACAGAACAAATTTTGATTGTACTTGCAACAGTCGGCGTTCTTGCCTATTGGTATTCGATTCCAATTGCGCTTGGGGTATTGGTTCTGCTGACGGCTTTAATTCTTTCGTATCGTCAAATTATTTATGCGTATCCGCAAGGCGGAGGAGCTTATATTGTTTCGAAAACCAATTTAGGAGAAAATCCTGGGCTTATAGCTGGAGGATCACTGTTGGTGGATTACATTTTAACAGTTGCTGTGAGCGTTTCAGCAGGAACGGATGCCTTAACTTCGGCTTTTCCAACGCTGCATCATTACAATGTAGTAATTGCGTGTTTGCTGGTGATTTTTATTACCGTCTTAAATTTACGTGGTGTAACAGAATCCGCTTCTGTATTAGCTTATCCGGTTTATTTATTTGTTATTGCTCTTATTTTGTTAATAGCGGTAGGCTTGTTTAAAATAGCGACAGGTCAAGTTTCACCTGAGCTTCATCCCTCTCTCGGTACAGTGGTGCCAGGTATTAGTTTGTTTTTATTATTAAAAGCTTTTTCGTCAGGCTGTTCAGCATTAACAGGTGTAGAAGCTATTTCAAATGCAGTGCCTAACTTTAAAGAGCCAGGTGCAAAAAATGCTGTTCATACATTAATGCTGATGGGCGGTATTTTAGCCGTTTTATTTTCTGGCATCACGTTTTTAGCTTATTGGCTTGGCATTTCTCCAAAAGCAGATGAAACGGTTGTATCACAAATTGCATCGAGTGTGTTTGGACGAAATGGATTTTATTATTTTATTCAAGGCACAACAGCTCTAATTCTAGTGCTAGCGGCGAATACGGGCTTTTCAGCTTTCCCTTTGCTGGCTGTCAACTTATCGTCTGATAAATACATGCCAAGAATGTTTCAAATTCGTGGCGATCGACTAGGCTATTCAAATGGAATTGTGACCCTTGGAATTGCTTCTATTGTCTTAATTGTAGCTTTTAAAGGAGCGACTGAACAATTAATTCCTCTTTATGCAGTCGGGGTGTTTATTCCATTTACGCTTTCTCAAACAGGCATGATTGTCAAATGGCTTAGAGAAAAGCCGGCCGGCTGGCAAGGGAAGCTAACCATTAACTTAATTGGTGCCCTCATTACCTTAACTGTGCTAATTATTTTGTTTACAACGAAGTTTTCACAAGTATGGTCCGTGCTCATTTTCTTACCGGTTATTGTCTATATTTTTCATCGCATTCATACGCATTATGAAGCGGTAGGAGAGCAGCTTCGCATTAAGCAAGGAGAAAAGATTGGAAAGCTTGAAGGAAGTGTGGTTATTGTTCCTGTAGCAGGAATGACAAAGGTAGTAGAAAATTCATTAAATTATGCAAGAACGATTGGCGATACCGTTATTGCAGTACATGTAGCCTTTGATCGAGAAAGCGAAAAGAGAATGGAAGAGAAGTGGGAGAAGTGGCAGCCTGATATTCGTATTGTTACGTTTCATTCTCAATACCGCAGCTTAGTGCGGCCGCTGTTTCGATTCATCGATATGGCTGAGGAAAAAGCCCGGGAAAATAATATGGCTATTACGGTCGTTATTCCGCAATTCATTACGAAAAAAAGCTGGCAAAATATCCTTCACAATCAGTCCAGTCTGCTGTTAAAAGCACATTTGCTTTACCGTAAAAATGTAATTGTTACAACTGTACCGTACCGTTTTAAAAAATAATGAAACATGACTAAAAACCTCCAACTTGTATGTTGGAGGTTTTTAATTTTTAAATTCACATACACTAACCGTAATCGAATCTCATCAAAGGCGCAAACGGAGGGATTGTATGAGTGAATTAATTAAATTGTTGCGAAAGGGAAATAAATCGGCCATCATGGCCGCTGTAGTTAATACCATTATCTCTATCATTAAAGGAATTGCTTTCGCTTTAACAGGGAATGTAGCAATGTTTGCTGAAACGATGCACAGCTTAGGAGATGCAGCTAATCAGTTTTTTGTCTTTATAGGTTCGGCATTAAGTAAAAAAGCCCCGACCAAAAGATTTCCAAATGGTTTCGGCCGATTGGTTAATCTCGTTCTATTAGGAGCGGTTCTTGTAGTAGGGATTATGGCGTTTGAAACGATTAAAGAAGGATATCACCACATTCTTCATCCCACGAAGTCTTCAGGCTTTATTTTAAATATTGCAGTACTTGGCATCTCGGTGTTACTTGAGATGTTTGTCCTATTTAAGGCGATGAAAGAAATTTTGCACGATGTCGGAATGAATACCGCAGAGGTCAATGTTTTTACGCAAAGCTTTGTTCATTTAAAGAAAGCAAAGCCAGCAACCAAGCTGGTCTTTATGGAAGATCTGGTAGCTACTGGAGGAGGCGTATTGGCGTTAATAGCCGTTTTCATTTCACGGTTTACACCTTTTCACCAAGCTGAAGGAATTGCTTCTATTTTAATTGGGCTTATGATGTTTTTTGTAGTAGGACGAGTATTTTTAGATAATGCTGCTGGAGCGCTTGGTGAAGCAGATAAAGAAATGGAAATAAAAATTGGCGCGATTGTCATGCAAGATGTACAAGTGCGTGATATTCAAACATTAATGGTGATGAAAGAAGGAGAAGAGCTTCACGTTGAATTAAAAGTAGAAATTGATCCTTCTTTAACAGTGGCAGAAGCTGATGATATTAAAGATCGTCTGGAAAATCGTATTTTACAGGAAAAAGGAGTAACGGATGTCATTATTGAATTTGATGAAGATGATGGAATTCCGGACTGGGCGCCAAGTGATTTACAGCTTCAAAAAGAATAAGAACAAGGAAGAAAACAACTGTTTTCTTCCTTGTTTTTTTAGCTATATACTTTTTCACGTACGTTTGGAGAATCTGTTGAAGCTTTCGAGAAGTTAATGGTTTCACGTACAACGTAAATAGGTCTATTTTTACTTTCATCGTAAATTCTTGCGATGTATTGTCCGACTAGACCTAAACCAAGTAGCTGAATACCGCTAAAGAAGGTGATAGCTACCATAATAGAAGTCCAGCCAGGCTGAATGTTTTTACCTATCAGCCAAACAACAATCGAATAACTTAAAACTAAAAGTGATACAAAAACCGATAATAAGCCAATAACCATTACTAAACGCAAAGGCTTCGTTGAAAACCCAATAATTCCATCTGAAGCAAACTTGATCATCTTTTTTAAAGGATATTTTGTTTCACCAGCAAAACGTTCATCGCGCTCATATTCTACATATGTTTGCCTGAAGCCAATCCAAGACATCATTCCTCGTACAAAACGATTACGTTCAGTCATTTTTTTGAATACATCCGCTACTTTTCGGTCGATAATACGAAAATCTCCCGTGTCTTTAGGGATTTCGATATCGGACATATAATTTAAAAAGCGATAAAAATACTTAGCCGTGGCTAATTTAAAAAAGGTCTCTCCGCTTCGTTTCTTGCGCTTTGCATATACAATTTCATAGCCTTGCTGCCATTTAGCAATTAATTCGGGAATCATTTCTGGCGGATCTTGTAAGTCCGCATCAATAATAACGATAGCATCACCTTGAGCATAATCAATGCCTGCTGTTACGGCAGTTTGGTGCCCGAAATTACGAGCGAAATCAATAACTTTTACGTTAGAATCCATAGCCGCTACGTCCTTCAAGATTTCAATTGTTCGGTCGGTGCTGCCGTCATTGACGAAAATGAATTCATAGTTAATGTGGTTTTTATGCATGACGGAAAGCAAGCGATTGTAGCATTCATTAGCTACTTCTTCTTCAAAATACATAGGTACCACGATTGAAATTAGTTCTTTCATGCTTTACCTCCTATCGAGTGATTGTTTGTGTGCTTAAACGTCCATAATTTATTAAGGAAAAAATTGATAAACATTCCTATACAAGTAGACAACAGTTGTCCGATTATTGGATTAGCAGGTGTATAGTGTACAAGAAGGAATAAGCAGCTTGTATTAATTGCTAAAGTAATAAGGTTTACGATAAAAAATTGAGCTAACATCCATTTGTGTACGGTTGCTTGAAACACCCACGATTTGTTCCAATAGTAGCTGTTTATGACGCCAATAAAATAAGATAGTACGTTAGCCAATATATAGTTCATATCAAAATGAATGAGTGCTAAATAACTGATAATAGTGAGCAGGGTATTCATTATACCTACAAATCCGAATTTCAGGAATTTTATCACGGTTGCATAATCCCTTCCATTTAATTTATCTCTTTACATTTTGTCTTGGGCTCATTTTTAGTAAATCGTACTATTAAATAGGATAGAATCACTGAAATACCAAACCCTTCGAGCAGCATAAAGCTTGGAAAAATAAAGAATCGATAGCGAGTTTGAATTTCAATAAGCAAGTGAATAAGAACGTATCCTATGATTAGTAATAAAAACAGTGTATACGGATATTTATCCTGCTTCTTCAGGAATAAACATATAAGTCCAATAATGGAAAGAATAGTAGTTGAAACATAAATAATTCTTTCATAACTTTGAGCAGCACTAATTAATTTCTCTTTATTAAAAGGTACATCTTCTTGAGGAGTTAATGAAATGCTCCAAAATGTAGATGCATCCGTTCCTCCCCACATATTTAGGAATTTAATGTGAAAGAGATCTAAAAGCTGCTCTTTATCTGCTACCCGCTCTTTAATTACCTCTTTTTCTGCTTCAGCTCGTTTTTCTCCAATTGGCATACCCATAAAACGACTAGCATCCTCTGAAGAATAAGAACCGCTTGTTTCGTAATTAAAGCCAATGACGAATTTCCATAAAGGATCTCTGTTACTTAAAGGATATTTAGAAATACCGCTGGCTACAAAAGAATAGTTGATTAGCGCATTTGCAATAAAAAAAGTAGCCAGTATGCCTACGAGGTTTTTTCCTATTTTCTTTCGACGAGCTTTTAATTCAGCAGCATCCTTCGTTTTAATGTAAGGTTGAAGAATTTGCAAGATGAAATAAATGAAAACAGCAACGATAATAATAGGTCCTAGAGGGCGCATTAAATTTCCTAACGACAATAGAAGGCCAATATAAAGCCAGCTAAACTTGTTATGAGCAAATCTTTTTATAATAAGGTAAAAAGCTGCATAAAATAAAAAAGTAGCTAAATGCTGGTTAGTTAACACTGAGCTATAGAGAATGTTCGGAATGTAGAACGCATATAGAAAAGCTGCCATTCTCCCAGCAAGTTCGTTAAATACTTTTGCGCCAATTAAATAAATAAAAATAACGGTTCCAGTGGAATAAAAAATATTTAACAATTTTAATAAAAAAATATTATCTCCAAAACAGCGAATAATAACAGATTCATAGAATGAAAAGCCTAGCTGATATACCCATGTAGTAAAATAAACGCTTTGGTTAAATTCGTAATTTCCTTTTGCGATATTACGCGCGGCATCTAACATGACAAGAAAGTCAGATTTTACAGGCGTTTGAACAGAAAGCATCCATGCTAGTCGAATACCTAACGTCAAAACAATCAGTGAAATAAAAAAAACAGTTTTGTTCATGTATCTACTTGCAATTGCTATTAGAAAAATGACAAGGAAAGTGAAAAATATTCCTTCAATAATAAATGAATTACTTAAAGCCAAGCCTTTTAATTCCAATGAATTTGTCATCGCACTGTAACTGCCCAATAGAGACCATGTGAGAATAATGACACATAAAAAGATCAGGCTTTTGGATAAAAATGAGTTAAGCATATTACCTCCTGCAAATTATTTCAAAGATAAGGTACAAAATTCCTACCCTATGATACCATATTTTATTATTTTGTATATATTTTTCTTATAGAGTATAATATTAGATTGTTCTGAAATTACAACAGCAGCATAACATTTGATAAAAGGGTAAGCGGAGTAGGCAGTGATTTAGTAATAGATAAAAGAGGTTGGGAAAAAAGGATTTTAGTCGAAGTGAAAAACGAACCATTGATCATCATGTTTGATTAGTGGTTCGTTTTTTTATGGTGAACGTAGGTTTCATTTGTTTAGTTCCTTCCGGCAGTTGATTGGAGGGCAAGACGAAGACTCCTGCGGGAAAAGCGGAACAGGTGAGACCCCGCAGGAGCGTAAGCGACCAGGAGGCTCATCGGCCGCCCGCGGAAAGCGAAGTCTTGCACGGAAATCAACAGAGGTGTAACAAGCAATCCCTACTAGCTTATTTATTCCATTTGTTCCCCTATAGATTCGCTTGATTTAGTTATGTCTCAATCTCTTCTTTTTTATCATGTGTTTTCTGATGCGAACAGCTTTTATGTTTTAAACCGATCTTTTAATAAATTCCATAGGGAACTCACTCCGAGACTAATGCTGATCAGAATTCCTGATAGAGCTACTATTAAAGCGATATATTCAAAGATAGAAAACTGCTTCATACTATCCCAATTGATATTTCCCTTTAGTTTGCTAATAACTAAATTCATTCCGTAAATACCGGAAAGAACCGTGTAAATCGTTAAAATTAATAATAAGTAATTGTGACGCTTAGCTGCGATTTTCTCTTGATTTTGGTACAAAGTACCAAGAGTTTCTTTGACTTCTTGATAAAGAGAATTGATATGGAAGATTTTTTTAAAGAGCTCAGAAAACTCTTGACCTTCTGTGCGAGAGCTAATTTCTAAAAATAAATATTTACCTGAGAACACGGTAATAGAGCGGATTAGTCGTTCAATGCCCTCTGAATTTTTATGAAACGTGAGCTGAGAATACTCATAAGATAGTTTTAGCAACACGATTTTATAGAAAAAATGTAAAAATAAATTATAGTAATGCTGGCCAAATAGATGATTCATCAAAAGCTGATCCGTTTTAGAGTCTGTCGATTTAGAAATACATGAAAACACATGGTCTGTTATGACGTAATATGTTTCAGGAGCCCATCTGGAATACACGTGTTTAGTATTATACGTTTTAATATACTCATGATTGTGTGCAGAAATAAACGCTTTCCCGTCAGGCATATAGCTATTTAGCTGTCCAGTACGAAATAAAGTTGTGGAATTAATCTCTTGCTCTTGATTTACCGTTACATAACTTAACACAAACATCCGTTCATCGATAAAATAAGGAAGGCTCCCCACATGCTGTTCACGTGTGGCTTCTTTCTTGATGTGTTCGTTCAAAAATGGCGCGAGCTGTGAAAAAATATAATCTTGTACTTTGCTATAGCGATGGTGTTCATAGGTAATGGTGGATCCATGCTCTTCAGCAAGCTTCGGTTCTAATACACGAAAATGATTCATGAACTCTAAAATATCATCATAGGTGTAATGATTATGGCTCATCTCAGTGCGAATGGTCATGACACCAATTTCAAAAGGACATAAAAAAACATCCACAGACAGCACGTTGCTAGACACGGTGGTGGAGGAAGTGTGTAACGTAATGGCATGGTCTATTTTTTTTGAAAATCGAAGCAACCCTTCTTTTTCGCACGAGTCAGGGAATAGAATGCATTCAATGTAAGGAAGAAAATATTGATCCAGGCTATCATGAGATACGTAATATTGTTCTCCGTAGTATTCTTTTTCTAAATGTTTGTTTTGAATGGAGAAAAACTCGAACAAATTTGCTTTCAGCGCATGAACAAGCTGCTCTTTATTTTTTCGGTCAAAGGAAAAAGGAAAAAGAAACATGTTCATTGCTTTGGTAGGTACAATGGTTTGAAATGGTTCTGTTTTCCTTGGTGTATTGGTCATAAACTACATCCTTCTTATGGTCGGTTGTATTTCCTTGTAAGAGTCGAGGAAATGCAGGTAGAAAGTAAAAGGTAAAACAAGCTTTATAAAAACCGTTCTACCTGCCTGCAATGATTCAACGTATCATTTATAATATGCCAATTTTTTTAGAAAACAAACGTAAAAAAACCAACTAACATCATCATTAGTTGGTTTTACATACAGTGTCTGATTAGTGAATCGTGCGATATACACCAGTTACTTTTCCTAAAATCGTTACGTGGCGAAGAATAATAGGCGCCATCGTTGAATTTTCAGGCTGTAAACGAACGAAATTTTCTTCTTTAAAGAAACGTTTTACCGTTGCTTCGTTGTCTTCGGTCATAGCGACCACAATATCTCCATTATTAGCTGTTTGCTGCTGACGTACGATTACCATATCGCCATCTAGAATACCTGCTTCAATCATACTTTCTCCCATAATTTCAAGCATAAATACATGATCATCTGGAGAAACGAATTTATCTGGAAGAGGGAAATATTCTTCCACATTTTCAACGGCTGTTATAGGCAGACCCGCTGTTACTTTACCGATAACAGGAACATTAATGACATTGCTTTTAGGGATGTTTACTTCGTCTAGTTGAAGAACTTCGATTGCTCTTGGTTTTGTCGGATCTCTGCGAATTAACCCTTTGCTTTCTAAACGAGCTAAATGCCCGTGTACAGTGGAGCTAGAGGCTAATCCTACCGCTTCCCCAATCTCACGAACAGAAGGCGGATAACCTTTTAATTTTACTTCATGCTTAATAAAATCTAGTATGTCTTGTTGACGTTTTGATAGCTTCATATTTTTCACCTCGATTTTAGCTATTCTTTAGGTGAATTATACCACGTGATGTGTCAATATACAAACATAAGTTCGAAGAATTCCATTGACAGAAACAAATGTTCTCAATAAAATAAGAACATATATTCTGACAGGGGGATCATAATATGCAACAATTCTTACATTCTATGAAACATTACGCTATTTTTTTTGCAGTTATCGCTGCACTTACATATGTATTGACGCTGGTTTTAGGAGCGGATAAAGTAGATTTAGACAAATATTCAACGGTTACTATTACAAAAGGAGATACGCTTTGGGAATTGTCCAACAAGTATCATAATCACCATCATTTGACCACCAATGAATTTGTCAAATGGGTTGAAGACGTCAATGATTTAAACTCAGACACTGCCCAGTCTTTATCTCCTGGAGATAAATTATATATTCCTGTTTTAAAAAAAGAGTTACATAATCAAGTGGCAATTGAACAGTAGTGTGTAACGGCCGTTCCTGAATATTGTTAGAAGCCGAAAAGGTCGTGATAAAAGTGGATGCCATTATTTATTGCCGTGTCAGTACGGATAAAAAAACCCAAGAAACATCTTTACAGCGCCAGCAAGAAGAATTAAAAAAGCTTGCTGCTCTTCACCATCTAGACGTAAAAAAAGTCGTAATGGAAAAAGCAAGCGGATATGAAGTAGACAGAGAGGGTATTTTGGATGTTCTTCATACAATGAAAGAAGAAAAAATATCTGTGTTGCTTATTCAAGATGAAACACGATTAGGCAGAGGAAATGCTCGAATTGCGCTGCTTCATGCTTTTCATAAAGAAAATGCTACCATCTATACGATTAGTCATCAAGGCCAGCTTCAGCTTTCAGAATCTGATTCAATGGTGTTAGATATTATTAGCTTAGTGGAAGAGCATCAGCGGAAATTACATAATGCTAAAATTAAAAGAGGAATGAAAAGAGCTGTAGAAAACGGTTATCGTCCGCAGCAAAATTTAAAAAATCAAGGAGTTAACTCGGGAAGAGAAAAAAAAGAAGCGCCAATTGAAGAAATTGTCCGTCTTCGTCATAACGGCTTAACCTTTGCTGAAATTTCAGTTACGCTAAAAGGTTTTGGCTATAATATTTCAAAAGCGACGGTACATCGCCGCTATCAAGAATACCAAGAGAATGCTCAATCTCTTGATAAAACGAAAGAGATTTAGTAAGATGACTACATGTTGCCGGAACGGTTCGGTAATTTTAATTATTGATTATAAGGAGATAGGTTTTATATGCTATCAAAAGATAAACTTGCTCGTATTAATGCTCTTTCAAAAAAGGCAAAGGCTGAAGGTCTGACAGAATCTGAAGCGAAAGAACAGCAAGAGCTACGTCAGGAATATTTAAAAGTTTTCCGACAATCTATGACAAATCACCTTCATACGATTAAAGTTGTGGACGAAGAAGGTAAAGATGTTACGCCTAAGAAGTTAAAAGAGAGTAAAAAGAAGCGTCTTCACTAAGACGTTCTAGTAAAACTAGAGGGAGTGTTCCTTCTAGTTTTTTGTATATTTTTAATAAGGCACACAAAAACTGTAAAAGTGGAAAATTTTTTGGTTCAAGTATTGTACAAATAAGCAAATCATTAGTATGATAACATATGTACATAGTTTTGAAAGGAATGAAGAGTATGACACAACGTATTGAAGATCTTTCGATTGCAACAATTCGTACTTTATCAATCGATGCGATTGAAAAAGCAAATTCAGGTCACCCAGGTATGCCAATGGGAGCTGCTCCAATGGCATATACATTGTGGACAAAATTTATGAACATCAATCCAAAGAATCCAAACTGGTTCAACCGTGACCGCTTTGTATTATCAGCAGGACACGGATCGGCACTATTATACAGCTTGCTTCATTTAGCTGGATATGACTTATCAATTGAAGACCTTAAAAACTTCCGTCAATGGGGAAGTAAAACACCAGGTCATCCAGAGTTCGGTCATACAGCAGGTGTTGATGCAACAACTGGTCCACTAGGACAAGGTATTGCAATGGCTGTTGGTAAAGCAATGGCAGAACGTCATTTAGCTGAAACATACAACAAAGAAGGTTTAGAAATTGTAGACCACTTTACGTATGGTATTTGTGGTGACGGAGACTTAATGGAAGGTGTATCTGCTGAAGCAGCTTCATTAGCAGCACACTTAAAATTAGGACGTTTAGTTGTTTTATACGATTCAAATGATATTTCTTTAGACGGAGATTTAGATCGCTCGTTCTCTGAGAACGTAGAAGATCGTTTCAAAGCTTACGGATGGCAAGTAATCCGCGTTGAAGACGGCAATGACTTGACAGCGATTGCAAACGCAATTGAAGAAGCAAAAGGCGATTTAACACGCCCGACGCTAATTGAAGTAAAAACAACAATCGGATTTGGTTCTCCAAACCACGCGGGTACTTCTGGCGTGCACGGTTCTCCATTAGGTTCCGATGAAACAAAATTAACAAAAGAAGCTTATGCATGGACATTTGAAGAAGATTTCTATGTGCCAGAAGAAGTGTATGCTCACTTCAAAGCTACAATTGCTGAAGATGGCCAAAAGAAAGAAAACGAATGGAACGATGTATTTGCACAGTATAAAGAAAAATACCCTGAACTAGGTCGTCAATTTGAACTGGCAGTAGAAGGAAAGTTACCGGAAGGCTGGGAAGAAACGCTTCCAGCATACGAAACGGGTTCAAGCCTAGCTAGCCGTGCTTCTTCTGGAGAAGTATTAAACGCAGTAGCACAAGCTGTACCTCAATTCTTCGGCGGTTCAGCTGACTTAGCTGGCTCAAATAAAACAATGATTAAAGGTTCAGAAGACTTCACTGCAGCTGATTACAGCGGACGTAATATCTGGTTCGGTGTACGTGAATTTGCAATGGGAGCTGCATTAAACGGTATGGCTCTACACGGCGGTGTAAAAGTATTCGGAGGAACATTCTTTGTATTCTCTGATTATCTTCGCCCAGCAATTCGCTTAGCAGCTTTAATGAAGCTTCCTGTAACATATGTATTCACACATGACAGTATCGCAGTTGGAGAAGACGGCCCAACACATGAGCCAATTGAACAATTGCCATCACTTCGTGCAATGCCAGGTCTTTCAGTGGTTCGTCCTGCAGATGCAAATGAAACAGCTGCAGCATGGCGCTTGGCATTAGAATCAACTGACCGCCCAACAGCTCTTGTGTTGACTCGTCAAAATCTACCAACACTTGAAGGTACAAAAGAAAATGCATACGAAGGCGTATCTAAAGGTGCATACGTTGTATCTAAAGCTGGTAAAGACCAAGCGGATGCGTTAATACTTGCAACAGGCTCTGAAGTAAGCCTAGCAGTAGAAGCACAAAAAGCATTAGCTGCAGAAGGCATTGATGTATCTGTAGTAAGTATGCCTGCGTGGGATCGTTTCGAAGAGCAATCTGCTGAGTACAAAGAAAGTGTTATCCCTAAATCAGTGAAAAAACGTTTAGGTATTGAAATGGCTTCTACACTTGGCTGGGAACGCTATGTTGGAGACGAAGGACAAGTTCTTGGTATTAATCACTTCGGTGCATCTGCTCCTGGTGAAACAATCATGAAAGAATTTGGTTTTACAGTTGAAAATGTAGTAGCAAAAGTGAAAAGCTTGCTTAATGCATAATTCTCTTTCATAAGAAAGAGCAGACTCCTGTGGTCTGCTCTTTTTTTCGACAAAAAAACAAAGGAATTTTTTCATCGATAGACAAGCATTGCGTACACCATTCGGTATAATGGTACAAAAAAGAACGAGCCGAAAGGGAGGATGAATCGTGAGAACGTATGAAGTATATTTAATGGAGGAAGAAGTTGCATCATCCTATTTTCGAAGAGAAAAGCTCATTTATCAGCTGCTGATTGAATATAGAATGAAACGTCACTTGCAGGAAACGCACTTACAAAAACAAGTTCATTACATTACTCGCCAACTGCCCATTTCATTTATTCAACGAGAATTGCTTCAGGCGTTTTCTCATTATCCTCATTTTTTTACTCATCAAGAGACGTTTGTGCTGGAATATCCTCATAAAAAAAGTCGAGCATCTATAAAATTAACGAATCGCTGTATAACAATTGAAGGAGATGGCAATGTTGATGCTGAGACAGCTTTTTTTGAAGTATTACGCAAGCTAGATCCTTGTTTTTTAGCAGTGAATTATGGAACGGATGAATACGGCTGGCTGAGGCCTGTGAAAACAAGAAAATTTGTGTAATTATTTAAGGAAATTGGAACGGAAATATTGTATAATAGCGTATGGTCTAGTACACTGTAAGTTAGACAACACGAAGGAGGAAGTAATACCATGGGAATGTATATTCTAGTTGGTGTTCTAGCATTAATTGTTGGGATAGCGCTAGGATTTTTCATTGCTCGTAAGTATATGATGAGCTATCTGAAGAAAAATCCACCAATTAATGAACAAATGTTAAAAATGATGATGATGCAAATGGGCATGAAACCATCGCAGAAAAAAATTAACCAAATGATGAAAGCAATGAACGGCCAAATTAAATAATGGTTAATTGGACAGACACTCTCTATTCAGAAGGGTGTCTTTTGTTTTATGATAGAGATAAGAAAATGGTTGTGGGGCTAGGGGGATACGATGAAAATTTTTCGAGAGTTATGGTGGTTTTTCAAACAGGAAAAAAAGTCTTACATAACGGGGATAGCGCTGCTCATTATTGTGGCAGCATTAGAACTTCTCCCGCCTAAAATTATTGGTTTAACGGTAGATGGCATTAAAGAAGGGACGCTGAATGGAAAGCGCTTAATGCAGATGGTTGGAATTTTGCTAGGAGCTGCTGTTGTGGCCTATTTCACAAGATACATATGGCGTATTATGATATTTGGTTCATCTGTTAAACTAGCCAAGCAGCTGAGAAATACCCTCTACACTCATTTTACCAAGATGAATCAGGCCTTTTATCAACGGCGGCGAATTGGGGATTTGATGGCCCATGCAACAAACGATATTCAAGCTATTCAACAAACTGCAGGTTCGGGCGTTTTGACACTCGTGGATTCCATTGTCACAGGAGGGCTTGTTCTATGCACAATGGCCCTCACAATCAGCTGGAAATTAACGCTTATTTGCCTTATTCCTATGCCGCTTATGGCCGTTTTAACAAGTTACTATGGTACATTGCTTCATGCGCGGTTTCATCACGCACAAGCAGCATTTTCTACTTTAAATGATAAGGTTCAAGAAAGCATTAGCGGAATTAAAGTCATTAAGACGTTTGGGGAAGAAGCAGCTGATGTCGAAGAATTTCGCATCAAGTCTGCAGATGTTGTGCAAAAGAACATGAAAGTAGCCCGAGTAGATGCATTGTTTGATCCGACCATTTCGATTATTGTAGCACTTTCTTTTTTACTTGCTCTTATTTTTGGCAGCAAGATGGTTATTAGTGAAGAGTTGACACTGGGGCAGCTTGTTACCTTTACAACTTATTTGGGCCTTCTTATTTGGCCGATGCTCGCGTTTGGCTGGCTATTTAACATTGTGGAACGAGGAAGAGCATCATATGACAGGGTATTTTCTTTATTAAAAGAAGAAAATTCGATTGAAGAAGCAGCGCATCCCAGTGTTGAAATGCCGACAGGAAATATTGAAGCTGTTATTCAGAGGTTTTCGTATGGTAAAGAAAACGGATATACGTTAAACGAAATTTATTTTACACTTTCTCGCGGTCAAACGTTAGGTATTGTCGGAAAGACGGGAGCTGGGAAAACCACGCTTTTAAAGCTGCTGCTTCGTGAATTTGATGTAAGCGACGGAGCTGTTTTATGGGGAGGAAAAGACATTAAAGACTATGCTTTTGATTCATTGTACCAAAGCATTGGGTATGTTCCTCAAGATCACTTTTTGTTTTCAACAACAGTTGCTGATAATATCGCGTTTGGAAAAAGAGAAGCAAGCAATCAAGAAGTTAAAGAAGCGGCTAAAGTTGCCAATGTACATAGAGACATCCTCGATTTTACGGATGGCTATCAAACAATAGTAGGTGAAAAAGGCGTTTCGTTATCGGGTGGACAAAAACAGCGTATCTCGATTGCAAGAGCTCTTCTATTAGATCCTGAGCTTTTAATTTTAGACGACTCGCTATCAGCGGTAGATGGAAAAACGGAAGCGGGTATTTTACAAGCGCTGAAGCAGAAACGTCAAAATCGAACAACGATTATTACAGCGCATCGGCTGAGCTCGGTTACTCATGCAGACCTGATTCTTGTACTTGATAAAGGGAAAATTATTCAGCGAGGAACTCATGAGGAACTGCTTAGCGTGAGCGGCTGGTACCAGGATATGTACGATAGACAGCAGCTTGAACGTGCGGTAGAAGAAGGAGAGACGAAAAATGAAAATTGAGCATTCTTCGGTACATAAACGTCTGTTTCGCTATACAATTCCGCATAAAAAATCATTTTTTTTAGCGTTCACATTATTATTAATTGCTACGGCTGCGGATTTATTAGGGCCCATTTTGATTAAAATTTTCATTGACGATTATTTAACTCCTAAGTATTTGCCTCTTCAGCCTCTTGTGTGGCTTGCAAGCAGTTATTTGCTTTTACAGCTTTTAAAAATTTTCGTTCAATACTTTCAGCTTCTGCAGTTCCAAAAAATTGCGCTTCAAATTATTCAGCGGATTCGAATTGACGTTTTTTCTCATGTTCATCGCCTGGCTCTTCGCTTTTTTGACAACACGCCAACAGGAAGCCTGGTATCTCGAATTACAAATGACACGGAAGCCATGAAAGAAATGTTTGTGGAAGTCATCGCGGTTTTTATTCAAAATGGGGTATTTTTGGTCGGTATTTTTATAGCCATGTTTATGCTAGATGTGAAGCTGGCTTTTTATTGTTTAGTTCTTCTCCCGTTCATTTGGGGACTTATGAAGCTTTATCAGCATTACAGCGCTATTTACTACGGACAGCTTCGAGAAAAGCTAAGCCAGTTAAATGCCAAGCTTCATGAGTCTTTGCAAGGCATGTCTATTATTCAGTTATTTCGTCAAGAAAAGCGGCTGCGCTCGGAATTTGAAGAAATCAATGATGAGCATTACAAAGCGGGGATGCGCAATATTAAGTTAGATGGTTTGCTGCTAAGACCGGCAGTCGAAATTCTTTACATGTTAGCCGTTATTCTTGTGCTCAGTTATTTTGGTGTTTCCGTAGCTGACAGTCCTGTTAAAATTGGTGTTCTTTACGCGTTTATCAACTACTTGGATCGTTTTTTTGAGCCTGTTAATGAAATGATGCAGCGTCTCTCTATGTATCAGCAAGCGATGGTATCAGCCTCTCGGGTGTTTAACTTGATGGATGAAAAAGAAAAAAATCCAGTCATGACAGGAGAACAAAAGCAGGGGGTACAAAAAGGAACGGTAGAATTCAGAAACGTAACGTTTTCCTATGACGGTGTTCGAGATGTACTTTCTGATATATCGTTTACGGTAAACGAAGGAGAAACAGTGGCTTTAGTAGGCCATACGGGAAGCGGAAAAAGCTCCATCATTAATTTATTAATGCGTTTTTATGAGCAGCAAAAAGGAGACATTTTGATCGATAATAAACCGCTATCGTCTTTTTCAAATAAACAGCTTCGAGATGAGGTAGGGCTAGTGCTTCAAGATGCCTTTTTATTTGCAGATACCGTAAAACGAAATATTACGCTGCACGAAGACCATTTTTCTGATGAACAAGTAAAAGCAGCGGCGGAATTTGTGCAAGCTCATGCATTTATCGAAGCCCTTCCTAATAAGTATAATGAAGTGCTAGTCGAAAGAGGTTCCACTTTATCAAGCGGCCAGCGTCAGCTCTTAGCATTTGCAAGAACGGTCATCCGGAATCCTAAAATCCTTATTCTTGATGAAGCAACAGCACACATTGATACAGAAACAGAAGAAGCGATTCAAGAAGTGTTAAGAGATATGGGAAAAGGCCGTACAACAATTGCGATTGCCCATCGTTTATCCACTATTCAACACGCCGACTGTATTTTAGTACTGCATAAAGGAAAAATCGTCGAAAAAGGCACACATACTGAACTGCTAAACAAAGGCGGTTTGTACTATAATATGTATCAGCTTCAGCACAGTGAAAAAGAAGAGAATTTCAGCAAAGAAACAGGAGTAAAAGAGATTTATACAGAATTGATAGAGTGAAGGTAAAAAAAGAAACAACCTTCATGAAGAGGTTGTTTCTGTTGTTTGAGCAGGGAATTCATTGTAAACGTTTAATAAATGATCTAATTCTTGACTATGTTTAATAGCAGGTGGAGAGTTTAATCCACTTACTCGGACTATGCGGATGAGTTCTTCTCGTTTCTTTTCAATCGCTAATAGAATATCTTTTTTGGCCAATGCTATGTATCCCTTCTAACAAGTCGTTTACCTAATTATACAAGATAATGGTACTATTTGAAAGAAGTGAGATAAGACAATTTGGTTACAAAATGGTAACGAAAAAGAACAAAAAGAACAAAAAAGGGAAGTGGGAAATGTGGGAGATTTAAATTTGTTTTTGGCATTCGGCGCGGGGTTTTTATCGTTTATTTCACCCTGCTGTTTGCCTTTGTACCCAGCTTTTTTATCGTACATAACGGGAGTGTCAGTTAGCGAGCTAAAGGAAGGCGCTAAGTCACATCAGCGCAAAGCTTTTATTCACACAGCATTTTTTCTATTGGGGTTTTCTGTTATTTTCATTATGATTGGCTTTGCTACTTCTTTTATTGGTCAGTGGTTTTTCAACTATAAGGATTTAATTCGGCAGATTGGCGCTATTCTTATTATTTTCTTTGGTCTAGTTGTACTAGGAATTTTTAAGCCTCGAATTCTTATGCAGGAACACAAGCTTAAATTCGCAAATAAGCCGGCTGGACTCTTAGGTTCTTCTTTTATTGGTATGGCTTTTGCTGCCGGCTGGACTCCGTGTACGGGCCCTATTTTAGTATCGGTTATGGCCCTTGCAGCGACAAACCCAGGCTCCGGTCTTTTGTATATGATAGCTTATTCACTTGGGTTTTCTATTCCATTTTTTATTATGACGTTTTTTATCGGGAAAATGAACTGGTTAAAAAAACATATGAATTCCATGATGAAAGTTGGCGGATATGCAATGATTGGTATGGGATTTATTTTGTATTTTGACTGGATGACAAAAATTATTATTTATACAACGAGCGTATTTGGAGGGTTTACGGGCTTTTAAAAAGGGAAAATGATAAAAAAAAGAATCTGATAATTGGCAGATTCTTTTTATTTTTCAAAAGATAAAATAGTTACTTTTGCTCTTAGGAAATATACAAGAATATGATGTAAAAAATATATAGAAAAAATTTATTTTTACTATATCTTCTATAAATACGGAGTGATACAATGAAATCGTCATATTTTTAATTGTTAAAAAGAGGTGTATAAATTGAAAGATATTTTGTTAATCTTGCTTTTGCAACTGATCTATGTACCGATCTTGACGCTGCGCACAATTTTTTTAGTCAAAGGTATGAGTATGTATGCCTCGGTTTTTGGATTTGTTGAAGCGTTAATTTATGTATTCGGCTTATCTCTTGTATTTTCAGGAGATCAAAGCACGCTTGCTATGGTTGTATATGCAGTTGGGTTTGGAGTAGGAATTATTCTTGGAAGTTATATCGAATCTAGACTTGCTATCGGATATACAACATTCTTAGTTAACCTTATGACCAAAAATGAAGAGTTGATTAACCGCCTTCGACAAGAAGGTTTTGGTGTTACTGTTTATCAAGGAGAAGGAAGAGACAGTGCACGCTATAGATTAGACATTTTAACAAAAAGAAGTAGAGAAGAAGAGCTATTAGCATTCATTGAAGAATATGAGCCTCGTGCTTTCATTATTTCATACGAGCCGCGTAAATTTAAAGGCGGGTTCTTACTAAAAGCAATGAAAAAGCAAAAACAAAAGCAAAAAGCAAAAGCAGATATCACCTCTACTAAATAAAAACAGAAGAGATCCTCTTCTGTTTTTTTGTTGCACTTTTACTTCTGATGTTTTTTGGATTATAATATAAGTAAACACTAAACTATAGTAAAGGAAGGATTTCATTGGTTATTGCTTCAACACTTGTCGCAATTTTTATGGCTTCTTTCATATTAGTTGTTCGAATGAAAGCTGCTGATAAACCAACGAATGCAAAAAAAATTATACTCCCGCCTTTTTTTATGAGTACGGGAGCGTTAATGTTTATCTTTCCAATGTTTCGAGTAACGGGTGCAGAACTGCTTGAGGCGTTAATAGCAGGCATGATTTTCTCAATCCTGTTAATTAAAACGTCTAAATTTGAAATTCGTGACGATCATATTTACTTGAAGCGTTCAAAAGCCTTTGCATTCATTATTATTGGTTTGCTTATTATTCGAATTGCAATGAAAATATATTTAAGTTCTTCAATTGATGTTGGCCAGCTTGGCGGTATGTTCTGGATTTTAGCATTTGGTATGATTGTACCGTGGCGCATTGCTATGTACACATCGTACAAAAAGCTCGAACGAAAGCTGCATAATGATCGTCTTGCTAATACAACGATATTAAACTAAAAAAGGTGGCTACGCAGCCACCTTTTTTAGTTTAAAATAAATGCTGATAAGGGACGGCATCTATTTTTTGCTTTTTTAATGTTTTTAATAAAAATTTATGATCACGTTTAGGCGTAGCTAAAATGTATCCGCGTACGATTAAATCTTCCGTTATAGAGGCTGCTTGTTCCTCAATTGCGAGTTCCCCAATTTTTCCCGCGATTTTTTGTTTGGCTACATCGCGAAATAGTTCAGGTACTGGTTCAACAAGAACGTTTAATAGCTGCTTTTGATCCGCTGACCAAAGGTGGACGGTTTTGGAAAGATAGTGATCTTGCCAATCAAGCTCAGACATGCCGTCTTCTTTTGGTAAGCGCTTTAAAAATTTCCTGAACATAAAAAATCCGCCGATAGCAAACATGCTCATTAAAAAGACCACCCAAAATAAAATAACCCATAAAAACCAGCCCTCTAGCATATTTTTCACTCCTTTATAAAGAGGTCAATCCTAACATTACTATATTTATACATTTATTATAAAAGCCTTGTTCCTTTTATGGCAATATAAAATTCCTGTACTTTATGCGAGAGGAAAGTCTTTTTTGACTCATCAATAAGTTTATATAGACTTATTGATGAGTCAAATATCGTTAGAATTATCTAAAAATGCTTATTTTTCAGCTTTTTAAAAGTTGGCACGTTTTTTGCATATAAACTAATTGAAGAATTATTTAATATGAGAGGAAGATAAAAAATGAGTCAAACTTTTAGCAAAGTAGCAACAAATTTACCGGGAGAAAATGCAAAGCAATTATTAGATAGAAGACACCGTGCCATTCCGAAAGGTGTAAGTTATGGCATTCCGACATTTGCTGATACGGCTGAAGGGGCGATCGTTAAAGATGTCGATGGCAATACGTTTATTGATTTCGTAGGCGCAATTGGCACAATCAATGTAGGGCACAGTCATCCAAAAGTAAAAGAAGCGCTTCACAAACAAGTAGACCGTTTTATTCACACGGGATTTAACGTAATGATGTATGAGTCATACGTAGAGCTTGCAGAAAGATTAGCAGCAATTGCACCGGGTGAATTTGACAAGAAAGTATTACTTTTAAATAGCGGAGCAGAAGCTGTAGAAAACGCAGTGAAAATTGCTCGTAAATATACAAAGCGCCAAGGAATTATTTCCTTTAACCGCGGTTTCCATGGTCGTACATTAATGACAATGACAATGACAAGTAAAGTAAAACCATATAAATATGAATTTGGACCGTTTGCTCCTGAAGTATACAAAGCTCCATATCCTTATGAGTATCGCCGTCCACAAGGGTTATCAGTTGAAGCATACGAAGATTTCATGATTACAGAATTCAAAAACTTCTTAAATACAGAAGTAGCACCGGAAACGATTGCAGCTGTTGTCATGGAGCCGATTCAAGGTGAAGGTGGTTTCATTGTTCCAGGTAAACGTTTTGTGCAAGAAGTGTATCAATTATGTAAAGAGCACGGAATTTTATTTGTATCAGATGAAATTCAAGCAGGATTTGCACGTACAGGCCGTTACTTCGGTATTGAACATTTTGACGTTGAGCCTGATTTAATTACGGTATCAAAATCACTAGGAGCTGGCGTACCAATCAGCGGTGTCATTGGCCGTGCTGAAATCATGGATGAATCTAATCCTGGTGAGCTTGGCGGAACGTATTGCGGAAGTCCTCTTGGATGTGAAGCAGCTTTAGCTGTACTTGATATCATTGAAGAAGAAAAGCTAAATGAACGCGGTGAGTACCTTGGAAAAGTGGTAACATCACGATTTGAAAAACTAGCAGAAAAATATGACTGTATCGGTGATATTCGCGGATTAGGAGCGATGTCTGCGATTGAGCTTGTGAAAGACCGTGAAACAAAAGAAGCAGACAAAGAGCTTACACAGCGCATCGTGAAAGAAGCAAACAACCGTGGATTATTACTGCTTAGTGCAGGAGTATTTGGAAACGTTCTTCGTATCTTAATGCCGATTGTTATTACAGATGAGCAGCTGGAAGAAGGCTTAGCTATTTTTGAAGCAGCACTAGAAGCAAGCGTACAGCTAACGGTTGAAGTGTAAGTGGAATTGAGGCATGAGTGAAGAGAGAACTCTTCACTCATTCTTCATGAATCACAAAGAATGGGTATGTTTGGACACTCTATTTATAGATTTTTCATTTTCTGATAAAATAAAATAATAATTATTTTTTGACGAAAAGGTGATTCAAATGACCATTCATAAAAAGCATATTCAGCAAATTAACGACGAACTTTACGATATATTTGAGTCATCATTTGATGAAATCTTCGTAACTGATGCAAATGGATATGTGTTAGTTGTAAATTCAGAGTGTGAAAAAAACTATGCTTTGAAAGTGGAAGATTTTATTGGAAAGCACGTAAAAGAACTGCAGGAAATGGGTATTTTTTATCCTTCGGCCACGCTAAAAGTGATTGAATCTAATCAAGCAATTGAATTGGTTCAAAAAACAAACTCCGGCCGGTATCTTCACGTGCGGACAAGGCCGGTATTTACAAACGACGGGCATTTAAAAAGCGTTATTAGCTATTCTCGGGATCTCACAGACTTAATGGAATTAAAACGAAAAGTAGAAGAGATGGAAGAACAGCTTGAAAACTATAAAAAAGAATTAAACGAAGCCGTGGATTTAGAAGGCATCGTGACAAAAAGTGAAGCGATGAAAAAAGTTTTTTCAACCATTCAACGAGTTGCTTCTGTAAATACAACCGTTCTTTTACTTGGAGAAACAGGGGTAGGAAAAAGCAGAGTGGCAAAACTGCTTCACCAGCTTAGTACAAGAAAACAGCAACCGTATCATGAGCTTAATTGTGCAGCGCTTCCTGAACAGCTTATTGAATCAGAGCTATTTGGCTATGAAGGCGGTACGTTCACTGGAGCATTTCGAGAAGGGAAAAAAGGGATCATTGAGCTTTCAAACGAAGGCACGCTTTTTCTAGATGAGATTGGTGAACTTTCTCTTTCAGCACAAAGTAAGTTGCTCCACGTGCTGCAAGACCGTACAATTCGTCCCGTGGGCTCAACAAGAGCAGTATCAATAGACGTACGAATTATTGCTGCTACGAATCAAAATCTAGAACAAATGGTGGAAGAAGGAAAGTTTAGACGTGATTTGTACTATCGACTTAATGTAGTGCCGATTACCATTCCTCCTTTACGAGAGCGAAAAGAAGATATTCTGCCGCTTGTCTATCAGTTTCTTCACCATTTTAATACGGTATACGAACGTAATGTACGTTTATCACCAAAGGCGTTAGATGCGTTTTTAGGACAAGAATGGAAAGGAAACGTTCGTGAAGTGGAAAATATCATTGAGCGTCTGGTGGTTACAGGGGAAGAAATGATTACGCTTAAAGATTTGCCTTTTGCAAAAGAGTTTGCTATCGATCCACCTGTGCATACGCTTCCTGAAATGATTGAACATGTGGAAAAAGAGATGGTCATAAAGGCGTTTGAACAGCATAGGTCGTCTTACAAAGTAGCAGAACAGCTTGGTATTAGCCAATCGCAAGCCAGTCGTAAAATTCGAAAGTACGTTTCGGACAGCACAGAATATTGAGTAGATAAATTTAAGCAGGGAGTGAAGAAATATGAAGCAAGCAAACTTATATATTAACGGAGAATTTGTTTCAGCAAATGATACATATGAAGTGGTAAATCCAGCAACAAATGAAGTAGTGGCTGCTGTTGCAAAAGGTGGAGAAAAAGAAGCGAAGCTAGCAGCAGATGCTGCCTATGAAGCGTTTCAAACATGGTCTAAAAAAACAGCAGAAGAGCGCGGTAAATTATTATTTAAATGGCATCAGCTGATCGAAGAACACACGGATGAACTTGCTGAAATAATGACAGTTGAGCAAGGTAAGCCTCTTAAAGAAGCAAAAGGTGAAATTGGCTATGCCAACGGATTTGTTTCATGGTACGCAGAAGAAGGCAAGCGCATTTACGGAGAAACAATTCCAGCTTCTTCTCCTAATAAACGATTATTTGCTCATAAGCAGCCTGTGGGAGTCATGGCAGCTATTACGCCTTGGAACTTCCCGGCAGCTATGATTACGCGTAAAGTAGCGCCAGCTTTAGCAGCTGGATGTACAGCGGTTATTAAACCCGCAGAACAAACGCCACTAACGGCTCTTCGACTAGCAGAGCTTGCACAAGAAGCGGGTATTCCAAAAGGCGTAATTAATGTAGTTACGGGAGATGCAAAAGCGATTGGAGAAGCGTGGCTTCAAGATGGACGTGTACGTAAACTATCGTTTACGGGCTCTACAGAAGTAGGTAAACTGTTAATGCGCGGAGCAGCTGATACGGTTAAAAAAGTGTCTTTAGAGTTAGGCGGACACGCTCCGTTTATCGTAACAGCAAATGCTGATTTAGATAAAGCAGTAACAAATGCAATTGCTTCTAAATTCCGCAACGCTGGTCAAACATGCGTATGTACAAACCGCATCTACGTGCACGAGTCTATTGCTAAACCGTTCGCAGAGCAGTTTGCAGCGGCTGTTAGTCAGCTGAAAGTCGGAAACGGCTTAGAAGAAGGTACGGATATCGGACCTTTAATCGATGAAAAAGCGTTAGCAAAAGTAAAGCGCCACTTAGATGATGTTGTAGCAAAAGGCGGAAACGTCTTAACTGGAGGGGCTGTACGCGAAGAGGGAAGCGGACTGTTTGTTGAACCTACGGTTGTAGATGGCGCAACGGACGATATGCTTTGTATGTACGAGGAAACATTCGGGCCAATTGCTCCAATTGCGACGTATCAAACAGAAGAAGAAGTTATTCGCCGTGCAAATAACTCGCCTTACGGATTAGCAGCCTATGTGTTCACTGAAAATATTTCAGAAGCTATTCGTATTGCTGAAGCTTTAGAATATGGTATTGTAGGGCTAAATGATGGACTACCTTCTACACCACAAGCGCCGTTTGGCGGCTTTAAAGAAAGTGGACTTGGACGTGAAGGCGGACATTATGGAATTGAAGAATATTTAGAAGTGAAATATATTTCTTTAGGCTTTTAACAAAAAGTGATTTCGCTTTCCTGCGAAATCACTTTTTTAGTAATAGTACACGTGGGGAATTTGTGCATGTATGGATTGGAAATTCATAAATAAAAAACAAAATTCTTCTAGAGTACAGCATTCGAGATCTTCGCAATCGTGAGAGTTAAAAAAATCTTCAAGTATAGCTGCCTCCACGTCTTTAAATAACCAGTGATGTTCAACATCCTCGAAATTGCCGTGATAAACCTCACTTAACCCATAGAAGTCGAATATATCTTCCAGCTGCTTCTGTTGCATAGCCATCCCTCCTCTTCCTAGTATAAGAAAAAGAAAGAGATATTAAACAAGCCGTCATACTACTTTGTTTTTTTTTATAAAATCTCGTATAGTTAATAGTAATGACAAGCAAAGGAGTTTCGGTATGTTTACATATATCACGTTATTTGGTTTTCTTGGATTCGCTGTGTATTCGAGTACGTGGATTTATTCTATTGTCAAAAAAGATGGAAGAGCAAAGAAAAATGGAAAGGGTACTCTTATTAGTTTTCTTGTGATGCTTATCGGGTTAGTCGGTCTGCAGCTTACGTAATCATAGATTATTTTGACATTTTTACCACCTTCACTTATAGTTAACGTTGGGCGAACGTATGTGTGATTTTGATCACAGTGCTTGCCTTAAGTTGAAAAAGAAAGAAGGTGGCATATTTGAGATATCACACACATATTGCAACATCGATTGCTGCCGGTGCCGGCGTGGCTATAACAGGAGACGCTTCGTTTACATTTCCTTATGTTGTAGGCATCGCGATTGGAGCACTGCTTCCTGATATTGATGAACCAAATTCATATATTGGTAGAAGATCTCTTGGTCTCGCAAAAATAATTAAATCTATTTTTGGACACCGAGGTATTACGCATTCTATTCTTGCAAGCGGACTTATTTTTTATTTACATACGATGTATGACAACGACTTTACATTAGGAATAGCCTATGGATACGCTTTTCATATTCTTGGAGATTTCTTTTCTAAACGAGGGGTACCTTTTTTCTCACCTCTTAGCAAGAAGAAGTTTAAGCCTCCTTTAACATATGAAACAGGCAGCGGAGCAGAGACTCTTATCTTTTACCTGGCAGTGATAGGAAGTTTCTATATGCTTTATAAGTATCAGCTGTACAGCCAGCTGTTTTAAAGGAAAAAGAGGCTGGGATAAAAGTATGTTAGCCAAGATAAATGACGAACTATTGATCAAAATATTTGATTGGTGGTTCGTTTTTTATTGGAATGGTGAACGTAGGTCTTATCTGTTTAGTTGCTTCTAGCAGTTGATTGGAGGGCAAGGCGAAGACTCCTGCGGGAAAAGCGGCCTAGATGAGACCCCGCAGGAGTCTAGCGACGAGGAGGCTATCGGCCGCCCGCGTAAAGCGAAACCTTGTACGGATATCAGCAGCGGTGTAAAAGGCCATTTATACTAGAGCATTTATCTAATTCGTTCGTCTTTAAATGGAAGTGATTTAGTTATGTCTCAGCCTCTCTTTTAGGCTTCCACTACGTAAAGTTCAGTCGTTTTCATAGGAAGGGTAATGGTAATACTTGTGCCATCATTTTTTTCACTGGATACATGAAAAAAACCATTATGTTCGTTAATAATTTTGTTGCAAATTGTTAGTCCCAGGCCTATTCCTCGTTCTTTTGTTGTATAAAAAGGCTCTCCTATATGAGGGATACGCTTTGAATCAATTCCACATCCATTGTCTTTTATCACAATGCACAGCGTTTCTCTAGCTGATTTTTCAATCGATACCGCCAGCTTGCCGCCGCTTTCCATCGAATCAAGGGCATTTTGTATAATATGAATAAATACTTGGGTTAGCTGTGTTTTTTGCCCACTAACGAGCAGAGGATGTTCTTTTGGATAATGACGAAAGATGTGGATGTTTTTAACTCCAGTAGCCAGTTCAAATTGCTTTAATACCTCATCTAACAAGTCGGTAATAACAAGGTTGTCTGTATATACGTATTCTTGTTTAGCTAAACTCATAAACTCTGTGATGATATGTTCAATTTGTGAAAGTTCATGCTGAATGAGATCTCGATAAATCATTGTTTTCTTCGGCTGCTGTGTCTCACTGAACAGTTGTATAAATCCTTTAATGGTTGTCAAAGGATTTCTAACCTCGTGTGCGATACTTGCAGCAAGGTGACCAATGACAGAAAGTTTTTCTGAATTTCGGATCTTTTTCTCTGCTTGTCTTTTTTCTGTTACGTCTCGTGAGACAAATACAAACCCTTCGATTTCTCCAGTGGATGTGATAATTGGAGCGCCTTTACATTCTAATAAAACGATGGTGCCGTTCACATGAAACTTTCGGTATTCAAATGTAGAGGCGTCTTTTGTTTTGCTCATGTTAGCTAAAATAGTCGAGATTATGTGTTTGTCTTCGGGATACGCATTGATAAGCACATGTTGTCCAATAAGTTCATCAGGATAAACGCCTAACGTTTTAGCGTAAGAAGGAGAAGCATATTCATAAATGCCACCTTCAGTAAGAGCACATACTAAATCATGGGTATGAGATAAAATAGCTTGATGCTTTGGTTCATTGTTATCCGTAATGATTCGATCTTTTAATGGATAAAAAAGCTGATCTTCTTGATTGATGAAGGTGTGCCGAACTTGAGTACCGCACATTCTGCAAAAATTATAATCTTCCTTATAGTTACAAGAAGGACAAACGGGCATCGAATCACTCCAATCAGATCTATGCAATGAGAGAGTTCCCCAGCATATATAATCATTATTATATATTCAAATTATAGGAAAAAATATGAAAAATCAAATGTGCTATAGAGAGGAGAATTGGGCTTGAAAACCCTATAAAGAGATTTCAAATACATGTTTTTAGTTGCAAATAGATAAGAAAGGGAATTTTTTACACGTTTAAAAAATTCAGCATATCAAATAAGAGGTAAATCACGCCTCTTATTTGATATGCTGATAATGCTCTAGAGCTCGCTCTCTAGCTGCTTTATGATCGACAATTGGAGCCGGGTATGTTTTATTAAGTGTAACGTTTGCTTTTTCTAATACGTCTGCTGGGGCCTCCCAAGGTTTATGAATATAAGAAGATGGAATATCTTTAAGTTCTGGAAGCCACTTTTTAATATATTCTCCTTCTTTATCAAATTTTTCTGATTGAGTAATTGGATTAAAAATACGAAAATATGGCGCGGCGTCTGCACCCGAGCCTGCAACCCACTGCCAGCCCATTGTGTTATTAGCTAAATCTGCGTCTACTAAGGTATCAAAAAACCAATTTGCTCCGTGTTTCCAATGAATTAAAAGGTGCTTTACTAAAAAGGAAGCGGCTACCATTCGAACTCGATTGTGCATAAAACCTGTTTCCCACAGTTCCCGCATCCCGGCATCGACAAGGGGATAGCCGGTTTTTCCATTTTTCCAAGCTTGAAGCTCTTCATTGCCGTCAGCCCACTGAAATTGCTTGAATTTTTCATTAAGCGGTTCAGTTGTAGTGTGCGGGAAATGATAAAGCAGCTGATAAGCAAAATCTCTCCATATAAGTTGACGAATAAACATTTCAGCTTGCTGTTCAAAAGCACCAGAACTTATTTTTTCTGCTTTAGTTCTCAAATAATGATAAAGAACTCGAGCTGAGAGCTGTCCTGTAGCGAAATAAGGAGATAGAAATGAATTTAATGCTTCAGCAGGAAAATCTCGTCCTTTTTCATAATGAAGCAGCTTATTCTTTAAAAACGTTTTGAACACATCAATCGCGCCTTTTTCCGTAGCTTCCCACGTCGACTTAATCGTTTCATCCCACGGTATGCTTGGAAGCAAATCGAGATCTGAGACTGAAAGAGATTCAACCGGTTTAGAGGAGGCCTGTATGGAAGTAACTTTTTTTACAGCAGAAGATACGGAATGTTTTTGAGAAGCTTTATAATAAGCTGTAAATACTTTATAAGGCTCTCCATTTTCTTTTGTGATTTTCCAAGGTTCATGAAGGAGAAATCCCTCAAATGTGCGAATATTTATTTGTTGCTCTGAAAAAAAAGCTTGAAGCTCTTTATCTTTTTTTAGCGCATGTGGTTCATAGCGTCTATTCCAATAAATATCTTGTGCATTCGTTTCATGGAGTAATTTTTGCAACACATCTTTAGGGTTTCCTTTTTGTACAATCAGCGTTCCTTTTATTTTTTTGATCGAGGTTTTAAAGTCATTCAGCGCATGGTGAAGCCACCATTTACTTGCACTTCCCATTGAGCTTTCTTCATAGTCGTCATGGATATAAACAGGTACAACCATTCCTTCTTTAGCTGCGTGAAATAGAGCTGGGTTATCAACCAGCCGAAAATCTTTTCGAATCCATACGATAATGGTTTTATTCATCATGTGCCACCTTTCTATCTGCAATTTGCCTCGATTATAGCTTTTTTCTTATACGTTCTACAATTTTGAATGTGTAGAAGGCCTATTTTCTTATGGACGAATTTCAGATTGATGGTAAAAAGAATAACGTAAACAGAGTAAGAGAATGGGAAGGAGCCCTTAAAAATGAGAAATTCGTATGGAATGAAACAAACCGGACAACCGATATCCAATCCATATATGCAAGCAGCACCTAAACCTGCTAAAATGCCGCCTATGCCTTCTGCAAAAGAAATGCAGGCAATGCCGATGCAAGAAGGCGCAAATCAAATGCCAATGCACGGAGAAATGCCGCCGATGAAAGATGCAATGCCGTCGATGCATGGAGGAATGAATCAAATGCCAATGCAAGGCGGAATGCCGCCGATGCAAAAAGAAATGAATCAAATGCCAATGTACGGAGAGCTACCGCCAATGCATGAAGGAATGGGTCAAATGCCGATGCAAGACGGAATGCCGATGCATGGAGGAATGGGTCAAATGCCGATGCAAGACGGAATGCCGATGCATGGAGGAATGGGTCAAATGCCGATGCAAGGTGGAATGCCGATGCACGGAGGAATGGGTCAAATGCCGATGCAAGGAGGAATGCCGCCAATGCACGGAGGAATGGGTCAAATGCCGATGCAAGGAGGAATGCCGCCAATGTACGGAGGAATGGGTCAAATGCCGATGCAAGGAGGAATGCCGCCAATGCATGGAGGAATGGGTCAAATGCCGATGCAAGGAGGAATGCCGCCAATGCATGGAGGAATGGGTCAAATGCCGATGCAAGGAGGAATGCCGCCAATGTACGGAGGAATGGGTCAAATGCCGATGCACGATTGCGGATGCCGCGATTTCTCAGCACCCGTTGGGTATCAGCAGCCTCATTCTTTAAATGATTGGATGTTCATGCAACAAACAAATCCACGTTCTTTTTAATAAACCCTTTACCCTAGATAAAAGGGATGTATTTTTGAATCTTTAGTATAAATATAGAATTTTATTAATTGAAACGTCATGAGAAAAAGAATAGTTCTTACTCTTTTTCCATGACATTCAATTTTTTGAAAATATTAATCACATCTTTTGGGTGTTTTCTTACATAAGAGAGTTTGGTAGAGTTTTTTAAGTATAAATACAGGGAAAAGAAGGCAAAAGCTCTATATTAAAGGGGAAAGGGTGTTTTTAGAATGATATTAGAAGTCACAGCTGCAACCTTACATGATGCTAAAGTTGCCCAGGAACATGGTGCCGATCGTATAAGCCTTGTAACTGGAATCGGTGAAGGCGGCTTAACCCCAAGCTACGGTTTGATGAAAAAAGTGAAAGAAACGATACATATCCCAATATTTGTGATGATTCGTCCACATAATCAATCTTTTCAATATGATGAAGACGATTTGCAAACAATGATTGAAGATATTAAATATGCAAGAGAAATTGGCATTGATGGAATTGAAATAGGCTGTTTAACAGAAGACAAAATTATTGATGAGCAAGCTTTAAAGCGACTGCTCGATGCGGCAGGAGAAATGAATGTAACGTTCCACTTAGCATTTGATGAAATCTGTGATCAAGAAAAGGCGCTTGAAACGCTTTTAAGCTATAAGCAAATTCAGCGTGTCATGACTTCGGGAGCGGATAAAAGTGCGCTAAACGGTATTCCTCATATTAAAAAACTGTTAAG
Organism: Priestia sp. 10L35; assembly: GCF_056395685.1. Taxonomy (NCBI): domain Bacteria; kingdom Bacillati; phylum Bacillota; class Bacilli; order Caryophanales; family Bacillaceae; genus Priestia; species Priestia sp. 10L35. Next base: position 825,805 of record NZ_JBFTKA010000001.1, read on the forward strand.
AAGAATGAAAGATAAAGATATTATTTTAATCGGGACAAAAGGGCTGAAACCTGAAAATCTTCAAGCGTTCTTATCCGTTACTCCCGTGAAAGAAATTCGTATTGGTTCAGGGGTTCGAGTGAATTGTCAATATACGAAACCGCTTGATCCAAGGAGTGTAAAAGCTGCAAAAGAGACGATGAATAAACAAAAGTAACAGAAGTGCTACAAGAAATTGTAGCACTTTTTTATTTGGAAATAGAAAGGGACTTATTACATAGTTTTCCCTAAATGGAAAACATCATAAAACCCTGTGAATCCTTGATACATAAGAGAAATGCTGTGTTTTTTCGACTTTAGAGTGAAATAGGAATAATTTCATATTTTCAGAATAATCATTGACAGTGATAATCATTATCATTTATTGTTGTAATTGTTAATGAAAATCATTATCAATTGAATAAACAGGAGGATATGATATGTCAACGTCAACGAAACAACTTACATCAAACGAAATGCTGCTTGCTATGCAAAATGAACGTGAATCCAATGCAAGGTCTTATCCTAGACGCCTTCCTATTGCAATTAAACAAGCAAAAGGCGCCGTAATCACGGATATGGATGGAAAAGAATATATTGATTGTTTAGCAGGAGCCGGCACGCTTGCTCTGGGTCATAACCATTACGTAGTCCATGAAGCAATACAAGACGTTTTAGCAAAATCTATTCCTTTACATACATTAGATTTAACAACGCCTGTGAAAGAAGCTTTTATCGATGAAGTATTTGCTAGTTTGCCAGAACAATTTGCAAACAAAGCCAAAATACAGTTTTGCGGTCCAACTGGAGGAGACGCAATTGAAGCGGCTTTGAAGCTTGTAAAAACAGCAACAGGTAACCGAACGATTTTATCTTTTCAAGGGGGATATCACGGCTCCACGCACGGAACGTTAAGCATCAGCGGTACAACGAGTCCCAAAAAGCATATTCATGCGCTAGTGCCCGATACCCATTTTCTACCTTATCCATATGAATATCGCTGCCCGTTTGGCGTAGGTGCTGAAGGTCACACGTACATTAGTACGTACATTGAAAATATGCTGGATGACCCTGAAAGCGGAATTGTTACTCCGGCGGGTGTTGTAGTAGAAATTGTACAAGGAGAAGGAGGCTCTGTTCCGGCGCCGATTCCATGGTTAAAAGAGCTTCGCAGAATCACAAAAGAACGAAACATTCCGCTTATTGTCGATGAAGTTCAAACTGGAATTGGACGAACAGGAAAGCTGTATGCATTTGAGCACGCTGATATTCAACCGGATGTATTAGTGCTATCTAAAGCAATTGGAGGCAGCCTTCCTTTATCAGTCGTTCTATATGATAAAAAGCTGGATCAATGGGAAGCGGGTGCACATATCGGCACCTTTAGAGGAAATCAGCTTGCGATGGCTACAGGACAAGCCACTCTGCAATTTATAAAACAAGAAAACTTACCTGCACATGCTCATGAATTAGGAGCTTATATTCAGAGTCAGCTAAAGCATATTCAAAAGCAAGTATTCTCAATTGGTGATGTACGCGGAAGAGGTTTGATGCTGGGCATTGAAATCATAGACGCAACAAAGCCGGCTAATAAAATCGGCAGTCATCCTGCAAACGGTGAGTTAGCTAAGCTGATCCAAAAAGAATGTTTCGACAGAGGCGTCATTTTAGAAGTGGGTGGAAGACATGGTGCTGTTATTCGTCTGCTTCCTCCATTAATTTTAACGAAACAACAAACCGATGAAGTGTTAACAAGATTTGAAGAAGCGATAAAAGCAGCAGAAGAGAAGTGGGTGAATAAATAAAATGGCGCCGTTTGAAAAGTGGTTTTTATCATCATCCAAAGAAAGCCTCGAGAATTATGAAGCGATGATAGGCGGAATGACTGAGATGATTAAACGTCACTACCAGGAACTAAAATCCCCTTATACTCACATAGACGTTGACGAACTATCGAACTTAGTCAATCGTTCGGTCTATTTTAGCGAACACGAACAGCCGCTAGAAGATCTGTTTGATGACGTACAAGCCGTAGTGCTGGATCATTCGCTTCATATTTCGCATCCCGGGGCAATGGCGCACTTGCATTGTCCTCCGATTATACCGGCCCTTGCTGCGGAAGTGATGATTTCTGCTTTGAATCAATCTATGGACTCGTGGGATCAAAGTCCGGCAGCTACGTATATAGAAGATCAAGTGATTGATGAGTTAACACAACAAATTGGTTATCCAAGCTCTTCTTCTGGCGTTTTTACAAGCGGAGGGACTCAGTCGAATTATATGGGCCTTCTGCTTGCTCGTAATGAATATTGTCATGCTGCATTTTCCATTGATGTTAGTGAAGAAGGTTTACCGCTCCAAGCTAAAAAACTGCGGATTTTCTGCTCCGAAAAAGCCCACTTTACAGTGCAGCAATCTGCAGCTCAGCTTGGACTGGGCATGAATGCAGTGGTGAGTGTAAAGTGCAATGAAAGGCACGAGATGGATATAGAAAATTTAGAAGAAGCAATACGGGAAGTCAAAGCCCAGGGAAACCTTCCTTTTGCTGTTGTAGCAACGGCAGGCACGACGGATTTTGGAAGCGTAGATCCTCTTTTTGAAATGAGTAAGCTAGCTAAAAAAGAAGGGCTTTGGCTTCATGCTGACGCCGCTTATGGAGGAGCGCTGCTATTTTCACATAAATATCGTGAACGCTTAAAAGCTCTTGAACGAGCAGATTCTATTACGATGGATTTTCATAAGTGGTTTTATCAGCCGGTAAGCTGCGGCGCATTTCTAGTGAAGAATTCAGCTATGTTCAAACACATTCAGCTTCATGCAGATTATTTAAATCCTGAAGAAGATGAGCATGTACATTTGGTAGATCGCAGTATTCAAACGACCAAACGATTTGACGCCTTGAAGCTATGGCTGACTTTCCGTGCAGTAGGTACAAATGAGTATGGAAAAATGGTTGATCATACGATTGAAACGGCTAAGCAGACAGCTGAACATTTACGAAAGCAAAGGAATATTACGGTGTTAAATGATCCTTATATGAACGCGGTTGTATTTCGCTATGTGCCAGATACTTTATATAGTGATTGTCAAAAACAGCAGCATTATGAAAAAAAGTTAAATCAGCGTATTCAGCAGCATTTATATGAAAAAGGCACTTTTATCATGGCAAAAACAAAGCATAAAGAGCAAGCTTATTTAAAGCTAACGATGTTAAATCCTATGATTACAGTTGATTCTGTTGCCACTCAGTTAGAGGAAGTCGTGGCTTTAGGAAAAGAGTTGGAGAAAAAGGAGGAGCGATTACGTGAACGCTCAGTTATCGGCTAATTTTATTACAATGCAAAATATTATTAATTGCTATATTCGAGAAACAGGTAAGGGAGTATGGCAGTCCATTTCAGAAATGAAAAGCGAAGAAACGCTCGTTCTTAGGCTAGAAAAACAGCCGGTAACTCTTTACTTTCCAGTAAAGTACCGTTCAGCTACCGGACGGCACTTGTTCTTTCCGGTCTTTTATTATCGCATTCAGAAAGAGGAGCTCAAGGAGTTAGATGTCGTCACTCTTTTAGCCTTTCTTTTAAAAGAAGTAACAGATCATTTACTACAGGTGAATGAGCTAATTGTACGTGTACTATTAAGCTACGAAAATATGAAATTGTTCATTGAAAAAAGACAGAAAGAGTTAGAAACGTGCTATAAATGGGACAAAACGTTCTTAGAATCTGAGCAGTCATTGCTTATTGGCCACCAGCTGCATCCGACACCTAAAAGCCGTCAAGGGATATTACCTGAAGAAGAAAAGGTGTTTGGGCCTGAAGTGAACGGCAAATTTCATCTTCATTATTTTAGAGCACATAAATCGCTTGTTACAGAACAGTCCGCCGAGAGTCAAACCGCTTCACAGCTTATTAAAGAGCAGTTGAAAAAAGATAAGAAGGTTTCTGAAGAATTCATACAGGTGTATTGCCAAGCGGACGATTATTCACTTATACCTATGCATCCGCTGCAAGCTCGTTATCTTTTAGGAAAAGAAGAAGTGTGTGAATGGATTCAAAAAGGCCGGCTTGCTTATCTAGGGCCACACGGTCAGCCGTTTTATCCGACTTCGTCTGTTCGAACCGTATACAGTGAAGATGCAGATGTGATGTACAAATTTTCTATTCCGGTGAAGATTACGAATTCACTGAGAGTGAATAAACGCAAAGAATTAAGCAGAGGTGTAGAAGTAAGCCGTTTATTGCAAGAAGGATTACAGGCGGAGCTTCAAGAAAATCATCCGGCTTTTCAAGTGATTGAAGATCCTGCTTACATCACGCTTGGAAAAAAGGAGCTTGGGTTTGAAGTCATGATTCGAAGCAACCCTTTTCAAGGTGAGCAAGGGAACCGTACAACACTCCTAGCAAGTTTGTGTCAAGATCATGTGTTTGGGAAAGCTTCTCAAATTGAAAATATCATTAATCATATTGCTTCAAGTGAAAATAGCACAAATGAAGACATAAGCAAGCGCTGGTTTAAACGCTATTTAGATGTTTCTTTTCATCCTATGATGTGGCTTTACACTCAAAAAGGAATTGCGCTGGAAGCTCATCAGCAAAATTCCGTTATTAAACTTGATGAAAACGGATATCCATCGGTGTTTTACTACCGTGACAACCAAGGCTATTACTTTATGAAATCAAAGGAACAAGAGCTTCGCAAGCTGCTTCCTTCCTTAAACGGAGAAAGCGATACGGTATGTGATGATGCTGTAGCAGAAGAAAGATTTCGTTATTACGTATTTTTTAATCATATTTTAGGATTAGTTAATGCTTTTGGTGCAGCTGGCCTCGTTCAAGAGTCAGATCTGCTATTGATTCTGCGACAAGAAATAGAGAGGTACAAAGAAAAAGATCATACGGGGCTTGTTTCATCGATGTTAGAAGAGAAAGTGCTTCCTTGTAAAGCCAATTTCTTAACGCGCGTTCATGATATGGATGAGCTGGTAGGCTCTCTTGAAACGCAGTCTGTTTATGTAAATGTTGAAAATCCTCTGTACGAATCTGCAGGTGTACGGGTATGAAATCAGCATTACAAACGCAGTATCCATTTATGATGCAGCAAAAGGAGCAGAGCATCACCTTTCGCTCTGTTTCTTTTGCAAAAGATTTCGAACGGCTGTACAAGTGGATGCATGAACCGCATGTTATTCCGTATTGGAATTTAAATATTTCAAAACAGGCGTATGAGCAGCATTTAAAAACATTTCTCGCTGATTCCCATCAAAAACTGCTAATTGGAGAAATTGACGGTGTACCTATGAGCTATTGGGAATCTTATACGGTCGACGGCGATATTATCAGTAACTATTACCCTTATGAAAAAGGAGATCAAGGGATTCATTTATTAATTGGAGAACCTGCTTTTTTAGGAAAAGGCTATATTTATCCGCTCCTTCTTAGTTTACTAAAGCACAAGTTCGAGGTAGCAGATACTGCTAAAGTAATAGCGGAACCAGATATACGAAATGAAAAGATGATTGCAGTATTTAAAAAATGCGGGTTTCAATTTATGAAAGAAGTGTCGCTGCCTGATAAAACAGGCTTACTGCTGAAATGTGAAAGAACAGTATTTGAAAGAAGGTGGAGCGAATGGAACAACGGGACATTTTAGACGTAATTGGAGTAGGAGTTGGTCCATTTAATTTAGGATTAGCAGCTTTAATTGATAAAACAGATTGTACATATAAATGTTTTGAACAAAAAAAGGAGTTTAATTGGCATCCAGGAATGCTTTTAGAAGGGACAACTCTTCAAGTTCCGTTTATGGCAGACGTGGTCACGATGGTGGATCCGAAGAGTCCATACACGTTCTTAAATTATTTGCATGAGCATGAGCGCTTGTATCAGTTTTATTTCTTTGAGAAGTTTCATATCCCAAGAAACGAATACAATCATTATTGCCGCTGGGTAGCAAGCCAGCTGAGCGGGCTTGAATTTAACAGCACAGTAAAAGAAGTGAAAATGCATGAAGATGCTAAACCTTACTACGAAGTAATAGTTGAAAAAGAAGGGAGACTTCATACCTTTTACAGCTATCATCTTGTAACCGGAGTAGGTACACAGCCCGTAGTGCCAAGAGACTTTCAATCAGTAGCCAGCGATACGTTCTACCACTCCGCTCAGTACAAAATGAATCGTGAACAAACGCTGAAGGCTAAAAGTATTACCGTAATTGGCTCTGGTCAAAGCGCAGCTGAAATTGTCTATGATTTACTTCAACAGCAGCCTCAGTTTGACTATAAGCTGAATTGGTATACGCGCTCAAAGGGATTTTATCCGATGGAATATTCAAAGCTTGGCCTTGAACATTTTTCGCCTGATTATACCCGCTATTTTTACAGATTGCCCCAAGAGAAAAAAGAGAGCGTTTTACGAAATCAAGCTCTTTTATACAAAGGAATAAGCTTTGAAACGATCGGTGATATTTATGATTTGATTTACGAACGAACAATTGGAGGAAAAGAAGTGCCGCTAATGATGCGCGCGCTTACGGAACTTGCAGGCGTTGAAAAGACAAACGATACACATCTTCTTACTCTTCACCAATACGAGCAGGCCTCGTTTGAAAAAGAAGAAAGTGAAATTGTCATTATGGCCACGGGCTATCATGCAAAAGAGCCTTCTTTTATGGAAGGTTTAAAAGAACATTTGCTGTTTGATGAAAAAGGACAGCTGAAAATTAATGAACTCTATCAAGTTGAGATGAAGAAAAAAGGCGCCCCGCTATTTGTTCAAAACGGAGAACTTCATACACACGGGGTTGGAGCACCAGACTTAGGTTTAGGGGCTTATCGCAATGCTGTCTTGATTAATCAAATTGCAGGTAAAAACGTGTATAAAATATATAAAAATACTGTTTTCCAAAAGTTTGGGTTTTAAGAGATGATTTCTCCGCGCTTTGTTTTTATCTGTTTATTTATGACCATGACGTCGGAAGTGTTATTATCACCATTTTATCCGCAGTATTTTACAAGTGCTTTCCATGTAGATGGAGTTGCAATGACGTCTTTTTTTATTATTTGCTGCCGGATTGTGGTCATTGTTATGACTCCTTTATGGGGAATGCTGCTTAAGAAGTGGAAAGTAAAACATATAATCGTAGCGTCACTTCTAATGACAGCCTTAGTTAAAGTCATTCTGAGTGAAGTTTCTACTTTTTATGGGTTTTTAGCCACTTCGTTAGTATTACTTGTGTTTCAAAGCAGTTTATATCTTTTATACCCATATTTAGTAGGCGGCATGAAAAATGGACAGAAAAAGGCAAGTGCTGCAACAACCTATGTATTTATTGTTCATACGGCTATTATTGTCGCTAGCTTGTTTGGAAGTGCGATTATTGCATGGGAAATGCCGCTTAAAGTATATCAATACTTTGCTTTAGCTGATATGGTACTGGCCGTATGGCTCGTAACAAGAAAAGCTTCATCTTTTAAAAAAGAAAAAACACCAGCGTACACTCAAAGTATAAACGAGCCTATTTTTTTCTATTTGCTGGCTATTTTCTTTTTTCACCTTGGACACAATGTCATTCGCCCTTATTTTACATTGTTTACAAGCGACACATATGGCATGAGCAGTCAAGGCAGCGCTTTGTTATATGTGATGCCGAGCATTATGGCGATCGTCTTAAAGCTTGCGATACCTACAAAGCTATTTAATGGAAAAGTTATACCGCTTTTTTATAGCGTAACGGGTGCTAGTGCTTTACTGCTATGTTTGCAAGCATATGCCGATCATCTCAGCATGTTTATTATAAGTCGAATTTTATATGGAGCCGGGTTTTATTTCAGCATGGTTATACTTGATATCTATTTATTTCAAAAAAGCAAAGAAGGAGCTGCTTACTATTACAGCTGGCTTATTGCTGTTCAAAATATTGCCCTGCTGATTGCACCGCTTTTAGCACTAGAAATCAGCAAAGTAAATTTAGCGCTTCCTTTAGCAGTTGGTGCCGCTGCTTTGCTAGCTGCTAGCGCTGTAATGCCGCTGCGCAATAAAACAATCCCTATTCTAAGACAAGTAAAGGAGAATGAAGGATGAAAATCAAAGAAACGAATCTTTCCGTATTTAATAAGCAATCATGGGAAAAAGCAAATCGCCAGCTTTTAGCTAAAATGCTGCAGGAATTCATGTATGAAAATATTATTGAGCCAAAACAGCTGCAAAAGCAGGGGGCGCTTGCCACGTATCGATGGGAAGACCACCGAGGCGTTACGTATACATATCAAGCGAAACAGCGATTGTTTGACAGTTTTTCTGTACTGCCAGAAAGTATTAAGCTGACATCTAAAGCGTCAACCCCTACATTTTCGGAGGCCTTGCAGCTGTTAATTAGCTTATCTGAAGACAAAGGAATGTCTAGCTCAACCGCAGGTCACTTAGCAAAAGAATATTTTCATACATTAATAGCAGACGTGCATTTGCAAAATCGAAAATCAGCTGATGAATTAGCAGGTATGGATTATGCGGAGCTAGAAGGTGAAATGACGGGACATCCTTGGATTACATACAACAAAGGGCGTATCGGATTTGGCTATGATGATTATCTGCGGTTTGCACCTGAGCAAAAACAAAAAATTCAGCTTTCATGGATTGCTGTAGCGAAGCAAATTTCTTCTTTTCATTCATTAGATACCCTCGGCTTCGATGATGTTATGAAACAGGAGCTAAGCGGTGAGACGCTAGCTGAATTTGAAAAAGAATTAACAAGCCAAGACCTTTTAGCAGCGAACTATTACTATATTCCCGTCCATGAATGGCAGTGGATGAACGTGATTGTTCCTTTATTCGCTGAATACATTGCAAATGATTTAATTATTCCGTTAGGAGAAGGTGAAGATCAATATTTTCCTCAGCAGTCGATTCGTACATTTGTGAATACAACAAACCGAGGTAAATATCATGTAAAGCTTCCCATGAGTATATTAAATACGCTTGTGTACAGAGGCCTTCCAAGTGAGCGGACGGTAATTGCTCCTCAAGTAACTCAGCACATAAAAGGCATACGAGATCGCGATGCGTTTTTAAAAGATACGTGCAAAGTAGGACTTTTAGGTGAAGTGGCTACGTTAAACGTAACTCAGCCAACGTTTGCTTCTATTAAAAACGCGCCTTATCAGTATTTAGAAATGCTGGGAGTCGTTTGGCGTGAAAGCATCTATCAAGAGTTAGAAGAAGGAGAGCATGCGATTACGCTAGCTGCGCTTTTACATGTTGACAGTAAAGGGAAAGCTTTAGTTTCGTCGTATATAGAAAAGTCGGGCTTAACTCCTGCCGAGTGGATTGATGCGTTAACCAGAGCTGTGTTGCCGCCGCTTCTTCATTATTTGTATCAATACGGTACTGTATTTTCTCCGCACGGTCAAAATACGGTATTGGTGCTTAAAAACAACAAGCCCGTTCGAATTATTATGAAAGATTTTGTAGATGACGTGAATATTAGCGATCAGCCGTTTGAAGAACTGCAGCAGCTATCTTTTGAATTAAAAGAAGTGCTGCGCAGCGAAGAGCCGGAAGGACTGACGCAGTTTATTTTAACAGGGTTATTTGTTTGTCACTTCCGCTATTTAGCGACTATTTTAGAAGAGCATGAAGGCGTAGAAGAAGCGGACTTTTGGAAAAGTGTACGAGCAGAAATTTTACATTATCAAGCATCATTTCCACATTTAAAAAAACGATTTGAATTGTTTGATTTATTACGTCCAACCATTACGAAATTAACGTTAAATCGAAATCGAATGTTTGATTACGGATACGAAGATGACGGAGATCGTCCTCACGCAAGCGAATATGGAAAGGTACGGAATGCCTTGCATGAGGTGAGTGAAAAAGCTGTTCAATAATAAGGAAAAGCCGCTGGTGTTGTTTAGCGGCTTTTTTATGGTTAATTCAAAAGCAGGAAGCGAAGGGGATGAGCTGCAGCACTTTAGGAAACACTCATTTTAGGTATGTGTAGAACGTAAAGGTGAGTGAATGAACGATTTGATGGAGTAGATGTTAGAACAACAAGTACACAAGCTGAAGCAAACGTTTCGGCTTTCTTTTGTCAAAGTCTTATTTCAATGTCGCATCGCTACAAGGATAATGGTACAATTGTCTGTATATTTAAAAAAAGAGAGGGAATTACATGAAATCGCATATTCAAAAACATTTAACTTCATATAAAGAGAAATATAAAAATCGCGGTCGGCTGCTAATTAGCTGTCCGGACAAACCGGGTATTGTAGCCGCTGTGTCTACGTTTTTACATGAGCACGGTGCAAATATTGTAGAATCAAGTCAACATTCAACGAACCATGAAGGGGGTATGTTTTTTATCCGTTTCGAATTTGAATGTGAGGATTTATTAGCTAAAGAAGCAAAGCTAGAAGAAAGCTTCAAAAAAATTGCCGATACGTTTTCAATGAACTGGCAGTTTACATATGCTCATAATTTGAAAAAAACAGCTATTTTTGTGTCAAAAGAGCCTCATTGTCTACTAGAGCTGCTGTGGGCATGGGAAAGCGGAGATTTGATGACAGACATCGCTGTCGTTGTGAGCAATCACGAAGATGCGCGCGAAGTGGTTGAATCATTCGGTATACCGTTTAAGCATATACCGGCGACAAAAGACATTCGCCAAGAAGCAGAAGCCAAACAGCTGCAGGTATTAAAAGATTATAATATTGACGTGATTATTTTGGCGCGTTATATGCAAATTTTAACGCCGACTTTTGTGGCGGAAAATCCGTATCGTATCATTAATATTCACCATTCATTTTTACCGGCATTCATTGGAGCACGTCCATATGAACGCGCATATCAACGAGGTGTAAAATTAATTGGTGCTACGTCTCACTATGTAACAGACGACTTGGATGAAGGACCAATTATTGAACAAGATATTGAACGCGTGAACCACCGTGATGATGCGGATGACTTAAAGAAAAAAGGCCGCTTAATTGAACGTACGGTGCTCGCACGTGCTGTGAAATGGCACTTAGAAGACCGCATTTTAGTGCATGAAAACCGCACAATTGTATTCAATTAACAAAGACTAAGCTGTTGAAAAAGTAGTTTAGCCGAAGGAAGATCCGAACGATGAATCGAGATTCTTGAAAGAGAATGAAATTCGTTCGGATTTTTTTATGGTCATGGTAAACGTAGATTTCATCTGTTTAGTTGCTTCTAGCGGTTGATTGGAGGCAAGGCGAAGACTCCTCCGGGAAAAGCGGAACAGATGAGACCCCGCAAGTGTAAGCGACGAGGAGGCTCATCGGCCAAGTCTTGCACGGAGATCAACCGCGGTGTCATAAGCGATTATTTAATTGATTTTGTTAGGTCTCATTCTTGTTTTTCTAGGGGAATTGCGTATCTAAATGATAAAAAACTTTTCCGCATGAGCTGAGATTTAGTTGTTTACTTAGCTCGTGAACACTTATACAATAGAAAAGGACTTTTTAATAAAGGAAGTGTCGGAAGTGAAACAATATCTTGAACTTTGCGAGCATGTGTTAGCAAATGGAACAAAAAAAGAAGATCGGACAGGAACAGGTACAATTAGCACATTTGGCTATCAAATGCGTTTTAATTTACAAGAAGGTTTCCCGGTATTAACGACAAAAAAACTTCATTTAAAATCAATTATTCATGAATTGCTTTGGTTTTTACAAGGAGATACAAACGTTAAGTATTTACAAGATAACGGCGTGCGCATTTGGAATGAATGGGCGGATGAAAACGGCGAGCTTGGCCCTGTGTATGGGCATCAGTGGCGTTCATGGCCAACGCCGGACGGAGAAAAAATTGATCAAATTACCAATGTTATCAATCAAATTAAAAACAACCCTGATTCTCGCCGCTTAATGGTAAGCGCCTGGAATGTGTCTGATGTAGACAATATGGCTTTACCGCCGTGTCACTGCTTATTTCAGTTTTACGTAGCGGACGGCAAATTGTCTTGTCAATTGTATCAGCGCTCAGCTGATATTTTCCTAGGCGTACCGTTTAATATTGCTTCATATGCGCTGCTTACAATGATGGTGGCACAAGTGTGTGATTTAGAGCCAGGTGATTTTGTTCATACGTTTGGCGATGCGCATATTTACAGCAATCACATTGAACAAGTAAACCTGCAGTTAACGCGTGAGCCTCATGCTTTGCCAAAAATGAAAATCAATCCAGACGTAAAATCAATTTTTGACTTTAAATTTGAAGACTTTGAGTTAGTAGACTATAATGCGCATCCTCACATCAAAGGAGCTGTGAGCGTATGATTTCCCTCATTGTCGCAATGGATCAAAACAGGCTGATCGGTAAAGAGAATGATTTGCCATGGCGCCTTCCGGAAGATTTGAAGTATTTCAAGCGCATCACAACGAGTCATACGATTGTAATGGGAAGAAAAACATTTGAATCAATTGGACGGCCGCTTCCTAATCGCGAAAATGTGGTTCTTACGCGTCAAAAAGATTATCAGCAAGAAGGAGCAACCGTTATTCATTCAGTTGAGGAACTAGAAGCATTAGATGCTGAAAAAGAAGACGAGCTCTTCGTGATTGGCGGAGCTACTCTGTATGAGCAAACATTAGACGTTGCAAATCGACTTTATATTACGCATATTGAAGAATCCTTTGAAGGAGATACACATTTTCCTTCGATTGATTTGAGCGAATGGAAAGTTATTTCGAAGCAGCAAGGAATTAAAGATGAAAAAAATCCCTACACGTATTATTTTACCTTATACGAGCGAAGCTGAGCTCTTTTGTTTATAAAAAACGCGAGTCTGGTACAAAGTATGTTAGTCGAAGAAAGATCCGAACGTTGAATCGTTCGGATCTTTTCATTATGAGGGTGAAGGTAGATTTCATGTATGTAGGTGCTTTTAGCAGTTGATTGGAGGCTCACCGCCCGCGGAAAGCGAAGTCTCGCATGGAAATCAAATGCGGTGTAACAAGCACCTCCTATTAGCTAGCTTCTATACTCCGTTTATTCGTCTTTAGATTGATTTCGTTATGTTTCAATCTCTTTTTATATTGATTTTAATTGCTTTATCATTTCGTGAAAAGCCGCTGGGCTCACAAACTGTTCAGGGCTCCAGTTAGCTTCAATCCATTGAATCAGCTCGCTTGGTGTATTAAAAACTTCTCCGCTCGTATCTGCTTTGCGAAGCATGTATCTACCGTTTTCTTCATCTGCAACTATTTCGCACGGAACGGCACTTTCATGACTTTGAAGCGAAAACTCCATTTATTCCACAACCTTTCTTAATTTATACCTGTTATCGCATCAGCTGCATGTAGAAAGTATGGGCAATTTTGTAAGTCTATTTAGCGTTTGCTAAACATATGTAAAGTATGTGGACAGTAAAATAGTTGGAAAAGTTTTTTTAGTTATTATTAATGAAAAATAATGATTTTTCTAAATTTTTTGTGATATAATGTACAAATTAATAATGGTAGAAGAGGAAGGAAGTTGGTTATGAAACAACAAGTAGATAATCGAACAAAACACGTACATTTAGAGGACATCATGATTGCAAATCAATTGATTAAAGATGTTGTTGTGCATACACCACTACAGCGTAATGACGTTTTGTCTGAACGATATGAATGTAATATCTATTTAAAACGTGAGGATTTACAGGTGGTGCGCTCATTTAAAATTCGCGGTGCGTACAATCGAATCAAAAAGTTATCCCCAGAAGAATTAGAAAATGGAATTGCCTGTGCAAGTGCAGGAAACCACGCACAAGGTGTAGCATATGCGTGCCGTCATTTAAATATCGATGGTAAAATCTTTATGCCGAGCACAACGCCGCGCCAAAAAATTAATCAAGTGAAATTTTTAGGCAAAGATAACGTAAAGGTCGTACTAATCGGAGATACGTTTGATGATTCTTATGAACAAGCTATTGCATGCAGTGAAGAAGAACATCGAACATTTATCCACCCATTTAATGATGTAGACGTTATTGCAGGACAGGGTACAGTAGCCGTTGAAATGTTCAATGACTGTGAAGATGAAATTGACTACGTATTTGCGGGTATCGGCGGGGGCGGATTAATTTCCGGTGTCGGCACATACGTAAAAAGCATCTCGCCTCAAACAGCTGTGATTGGGGTAGAACCAGCAGGCGCGCCTGGCATGCAGACATCTTTAGCAAATGGAAATGTAGTGACGCTACCGGCAATCGATCCATTTGTAGACGGAGCAGCTGTTAAAACAGTTGGAACGCTTCCGTACGACATCAGTAAAGAGCTTGTGGACGATATTGTAGTTGTTCCTGAAGGCAAGGTTTGTACAACCATTTTATCTCTATACAATGAAAATGCGATTGTAGCAGAACCAGCAGGAGCTCTTTCGATTGCTGCTCTTGACTCATACCGTGAGCAAATTAAAGGAAAAACGGTTGTTTGCGTCATCAGCGGAGGAAACAATGACATTGGACGTATGCAAGAAATCAAAGAACGTTCAATGATTTATGAAGGATTACAGCATTATTTTATCGTTAATTTTCCTCAACGCGCAGGAGCTCTTCGTGAGTTTCTAGACGAAGTGCTTGGACCGACAGACGATATTTCGCGCTTTGAGTATACGAAAAAGAATAACAAAGACAGCGGACCAGCACTTGTGGGAATTGAGCTCAAGCATAAAGAAGATTATTATCCACTGATTAATCGTATGGATAAAAAAGGATTCCCTTACACAGAAATTAATAAAGAAAGCAACTTGTTTCACTTATTTATTTAAATAGAAGCTCATTTTAAAAAGGAATGCTTCATCAACTGTCGAATAAGTTGATGAAGCATTTTTATTTTAAAAAATATTTGTGTTTTCTTTTTATTTTATCAAGACAGAAAGTGCCTGAAGCATTATAATAAAATAAACGGGTAAAAAGAGGGTTGATCGCCTTGCTATTAAAAAGCCTTGAATTTAAACATGTCAGTGGTCAAAAAGTAAAAATTACTGAAATTCCAGTTTTAGAGGAAAATAGCACGTTTCGGTTCATGTTATCTGCAAAACTTGATTTATTTATTAGACAAATCACGAACGAATCAGTTCCGAAGCAAACCTACTCGTTTCAAGAATATTTAAAACGCGTGTTGAAATGGAAAGATTACGAACAGCTCTTTAAGTCTCATGTATTAAAACATAATGCATAAACGTAAAAGTTGACTTTTCTGAATATTTCAGCAGAGTCAACTTTTTTTTGTTGATATAAAAGGTTGAACATGCGTTTTACGAATTAGCAAAACTTGCATTCTATTATAACTATATTGTTGTAAGTGTTCATGTTATACTAGTCTGCAATGCATCTTATAGGGGTGAACACATGGCGAAAATTAAAGTGGTAACGGATTCAACAATTGATTTAACGTTGGAAGAAGCTGAAAAATACGGTATTGAGATGATACCTTTATGTATTAACATTGATAATGAAACGTATTTAGATCGCGTGGAATTAACGCCGACAGATTTTATTGAAAAAATGAAAAATTCAAAAGAATTACCAAAAAGCTCTCAGCCAGCTATTGGTTCTTTTGTTGAAGTATATGAACGATTAGTTAGTGAAGGGTATGACGTCATTTCGATTCATATGACTGGGGGAATGAGCGGAACTGTTCGAGCAGCTGAAAGCGCGGCTCAAATGGTAGAAGGAAACATCACCGTTGTTGATTCTATGTACATTACAAAAGCTCTTTCGTTTCAAGTCTTTGAAGCGGTGAAAATGATTGAAGATGGGCACACAGTAGAAGAAATTATCACGCGCTTGGAAGAGGTGCGTCAAAATACGAATCTTTTTGTCGTAGTTGATACGCTTGAAAATTTGGTTAAAGGTGGACGTATTGGACGAGGAAAAGGATTGATCGGTTCTCTTTTAAATATTAAGCCAATTGCTTCTCTAGCTGACGGAGTATATACTCCTGTTGCTAAAGTGCGCAGCCATTCTCAAATTGTTAAGTTTTTAACGAAACAGTTCGAAGAGCATACAGAAGGAAAAAGTATTAAAGGAGTAGGGCTTGTACATGCAGATGGATTTGGACTCGCCTCTAAGTTAAAAGAATCAATTGTGAAGGCAAGGGGCTATACGCAATTTTCGATTGAAGATACGACGCCTATTATTTCAACGCATACAGGTATTGGTGCAATTGGTTTTATGTATTTTGCTGAATAAAGTGGGTTGCTTTTTGCAAGTCACTTTTTTGGCTTTCTCTTTTTTGGAAAAAGAGGAAAGAGAAGTGGACAAACGTGTGATATAATAGAATCAACTTTCTACCAGCGAATGCTGTGCTGGTTACTATTCTTTTGAATCCGGAGTATACCGATGAAAAAATATATTCGAAATTTGAGTGTGTTTAACAAAACGGTTTTATTTTCTACTTTAATTATAGTTGCCCTTGGAGTCATTTCTTTAGCCATTAGCTATCAAGTTCAAAAAAAGATGGCAAAAGAGACACTAACGCAGCACGCGTTAATTATGGCCGATTTATGGAGGGAGTCTTTATCTAAACAAGACGTAATAGCAGCAGTGGATTCAAGGAACGGGACGATTCCTGAAAAAGACGAGCTAGAAAAGCAGTTCAGAAAGATTTACCAATTGCATCCGTCGTACTTGCAGGGATATATTATGACGACCGAAAAATTCAAGTCGCATGGAAATAAGATTATCGTAACAGCGAATAAGAAAATTAAGCAATCACTAGAGCCATCCATGATTTATTATGGAGGAGAAGAATTTTACAAATCATTTAAGCAAGCAGAACAAGAAAAGAAGAATATCGTAACATCTACATACAAAGACGAATTCGGGACGTGGATAACCGTTTTATCGCCTATTACAAACAGCTCCGGAAAAGTCGTGGCTATTCTTGGTGTAGATATAGATGCAAGCGCTATCTATATCTATCAAAAACGTTTAATTGTGGCTTTGATCGTTGCATTTACGATTTTGTTTACCTTCATTATTGTTATTCAAGACTGGGGACTAAGGCGATTAATGTCGCCCCTAGGAGAATTAGTAGAAGGAATTCAAGCAGTAAGTCAAGGGAAGTTTGATGTGAAACTGACACATGAAAATGATTCTGAGTTAGGGAATGTACACACAAGATTTAATGAAATGGCAGAGCGGCTTCAGCAGCTTTTTCAACAAGTGTCAGCAACAAAAGAACAGCTGAACGTAGAAACGAATTTCAGTCATTCAAAAGATGGAATTGCTAAAGCGATTGATGAATTAGAAGTTATTATGGAAAAAACGAGGATGCAAAAGGAATTGCAGCGAGCAGAGAAAATGAATGCAATTGGTCAATTAGCTGCTTCTGTAGCCCATGAAATTCGAAATCCTATGACGGTGGTAAAAGGGTTTTTACAGCTTTTTCAAGATAACACAAAGCTTTCAAACACTGAATTAAGTTACATTCATCTTATGATTAACGAAATGGACAGAGCGGAAGCGATTATTCATGACTATTTATCTTTAGCCAAGCCGGATGTTCATCAGCATCGTTTTATTAACTGCTTGGAGTGTATTACAAGCTTAGTAGACTTATTATCTTCTTATGCTTTGTTAACAAATAATATACTCATAGAATTAGACGCAAAAGAAGAGATGTATGTTCGCGGCAGCCGAAACGAATTGAATCAAGTTCTGCTTAATATTATGAAAAATGGAATTGAAGCCATGAGAGCTGGAGGAACGCTTCGAGTAGGGCTTTACAAGCGAGAAGGGCAAGTACATATTCAAATTGAAGATACTGGTATAGGCATGACCAGTGAACAAGTGAACCGGCTGGGAACAGCATTTTATTCTTTAAAAGAAAAAGGAACAGGGATTGGTCTGATGGTGTCTTATCAACTGGTCGAACAAATGAATGGAAGAATTGAAGTGGAAAGCATACCAGGAAAAGGTTCAACGTTTACCTTGATTTTCCCTAGCTATGACTAAACTTTAACCGTGCAGGAGGAACATATGAAAAGCTGGTCTTATAAATTGTCTTTTTTACTGCTCATTAGTTGTATGATGTTAACAGCCTGTGGTTCCAAAATAGAAAATCCTCTCAATTGGAAGATGGACTCTTTTTCTTATGTTAACCAAGATCAAAAGAAAGTAGGGCTAAGTCAGCTGAAAGGGAACGTTTGGGTAGCTAACTTTATCTTCACAAGCTGCGAAACCGTATGTCCCCCAATGACGGCTCATATGGCTAAATTACAAAAAATGGCCAAGGATGAAGGGCTGGACGTTCGCTTTGTTTCATTTAGCGTAGACCCTGAAGTGGACACTCCACCGAAAATGAAGGACTATGCGACTAAATTTGGTGCTGATTTTTCGAATTGGGATTTCTTAACGGGTTATAAACAAGCGGAAATTGAAAAGTTTGCGCTGGACCAATTTAAAACGATTGTGAAAAAGCCGCAAGAAAATCCGCAGGTTATTCACGGTACGGATTTTTTTCTAATTGACAAAGATGGAGTCGTTCAAAAATCTTATCAGGGAGTGACTGATCCTCCTTATGAAGATATGATAAAAGATATCAAAACCCTTCAGTAAGAGCTATAAATCCGTCAAAAATATCCGCCAAACACAGCTATCTTTATAGTGATGTGTTAGCGGATATTTTTATGAAAGAAACATGCTTATCCTTTTTTTTACATATACTATATATAAGAAACGTAGTAAAATATCAACTTGACATAGTATGATAAGATATAAAGATATAGTTATTCAGAGCGGTAAGCAGTATTGCTTGTGACAGCGAGAATACAGCATAGTTAGTAGGTGTTATGATGAGAAAATGGAAAAGTATAGTGATAAGCAGTATGAGTGCGGTGGTGTTAGCGAGCTGTTCGACGACGACTTTTTTGCCAACGGACAATAAAGAAGAAGCCGTTCAGAAAGAAGTGGATTTAACACCTAAAAAGCATATTCCGAAAGGCTTTTTTCCTGTAGATTTAGATATTGTAGCCATTGGTGACTCATTAACAGAAGGAGTAGGAGATGAGTCTAAAAAAGGCGGTTATGTACCATACTTAACTAAATACCTTTCTAAACAAAATGAAGTGCAAAATGTACGAACAGAGAATCTAGGCAAAAGAGGAAACCGGACGGATCAGCTATTAGCGAGGTTAAATCAGCCGGGAGTAGCAGCTGAAGTATCAAGAGCAGACATCGTTTTCTTGACGATTGGCGGCAATGACGTGATGAAAGTGGTAAGAGATTACTTTTACAATATCTCAATTAAGACGTTTGAATCACAGCAGTCAAAATATGAAAAACGTCTAAATGACGTGTTTTCACGTATACGTAAGCTTAATCCTAATGCTCATATTTATTTAATTGGTTTTTATAATCCATTCTTTAAATCGTTAAGTGATGTGAAAGAAATTAATGTCGTTATTAATGAATGGAATGCGGCAAGCGAGAAAATTGCTTCTCAATATGATAATGTAAGTTATGTAAAAATTGATGATATTTTTTATGATTCTGACGTAAATTTATTAGGGAAAGACGAGTTTCACCCTAATAAAAAAGGGTACAAACTAATGGCTGAACGCATTAGTAAATCAATGGAGGAAGAAGATCCTCTCGTTGGAGATCAGAAAAAGGAAACAGCAAAAGAAGTTACATCTGATGAAAAAGAGAAAAACACGAAAGAGAGTGGGAACGAGTAAGGAGATTGTTATATGAAGAAGTGGAAAACCCTATTTATCGCGTTATTAGGGATTAATGTTCTAGGGGCTATCCTTATTATTGCGTTTATTTTTCAACCGGTTGACAAGGCCAATCCAACTCCCTCTGAAAAAGTAGAAGGAGACGCAGAACTAACTATTTTGGCTAAAAAAGCGGACTTAAATGTACTGATTGATAAATATTTAAAGAAAGAATTTAAGAATCAGCCGCTTAACTACAAAATTACTCTCACCGATGTAGTAAGAGTAGACGGTACGATTCAAGTATTCGGCGATGACATTAATATTCGAATGACATTTGATCCAATCGTACAAAAAAATGGAGATATTGTGCTTGAACAGCAGTCACTTTCTGTTGGAAAGCTGCAGCTTCCTGTCCGCACAGTGCTTCGATACGTAAATAATAACTTTGCGCTACCAGAATGGGTAACGATTGATCCAAAGAATGAATCAGTATACGTAGCGTTACAGCAGATGAAGTTAGAGAGTGATTTTGCTGTAAAAGTACAAAAGTTTGATTTGAAAAATGATGATATTCGCGTACGTTTAATTTCGCGCAGTGAATAAAAAACCTTCCAATTTGGAAGGTTTTTTTGTTAACGATCTTGGGAAATCAGCGCTTCTAATACAGGACGGTTCTTAGCAAATCCGACGGCATATACTGTATATGTTCGATTCGGGCGAAGGTTCAGTGCCGGGATTTCGAGTACTACATTTTTGGTTCCTGCTATGCGCACACTAAGTTGAACATGCATGGGGGATAAAGGCAAATATTTTGTGACTTCTTTAAACTGCACTCCAGAAAAAATGACGTCTCCGCCTCTAGCCGCAATATCCACAGCAGGAGCATCCGGAGAAAGGTGCACAAACCGAAGCTTTGTTTCTCCACTTGGTACATCCGTATTGTCATAGATAAACAATAAATCAAGCTTGTTTAGCTCATCTACCGCCGCTACCGTGTAATTTTGGTTTCCTTCAAATGTAAATGATTCCGTTAAAACAGGTCTTCCCGTTTCTCCAGCGGGATAAATAGAAATTGTATATCTTCCAGGTTCTTGTAATTCAATATAATCTGTTTCTTGTTTATAAGTTAAGTTGCGAATCACTCGTTTGTTGTTAATATAAATATCTACAGATGGAGAATCTGGAGAAGCGTGAAGTATACGAATTTGCGGCGGATTTACGCGCAGATTCGTATTTTCAGAAGAAGTTAAGATGGCCTGCTGGATATAGTACAAATGCTTTTGATAATAATGAATATGCTTAGATGGATCACTATACTTATAGTAGTTAGCTAGAAAATCGTATTTCATTGCTTTTTTAATATATTGATCAAAGGAATAATTAGCCATATGTTCAGCTCCCTTATTGTCGGAGTATAAAAACATTTCCATACGTAACCAAACATATGCTAAAACTCATAATTTATGCCGATCACTGATCACTCCCGAGACCTCC
Organism: Priestia sp. 10L35; assembly: GCF_056395685.1. NCBI lineage: Bacteria > Bacillati > Bacillota > Bacilli > Caryophanales > Bacillaceae > Priestia > Priestia sp. 10L35. Next base: position 846,984 of record NZ_JBFTKA010000001.1, read on the forward strand.
AAGAAGAAACAATGAGCCAAATGCCCTCTATGTGCATATACTGAATCAAATTATTGACTGAAGGCTTATTGTACGACCGAAATTAGTATAGAAAAAAGGAGTGAGAGCATGCGCGATTTTTATGCTCGGATGCTACGGTTAATTATGTTAAGTTTTTTACTGCTGCTACTTTTAATTCAATTTACAGAGCGCTCTACTTCATTTATTCACATTACCCCCGCGCTAAATAAAGTAACCGAGCGAATTGAGCTGATTACCTATGATCAATAAATGTATGTTTTCTGCGTTTCGATATGTACTTGTTCTTTATGCTATCTGCTTTACATTTTTATTTGTTAGTACAGTTCCAAGTCTATTTGGTTTCACCGTGACCGTTCAAGAAACGGATTATCACCATCTGCATCGCGGAGATATAGTTGTCTTTAGAGACGAATCATCTTCTTCAAAGAATGAACTTGTACTGGCCCATAATCAAGAGCTTGATGTACTGGTTACAGCTCAAAGAGATTCTTTGCCTGCTTCTTTTAAAGTGATTGGAAGCTACGCATACCATCTCCCGTATATAGGGGGCATTATTGGATTTATGAAAGAGCTTACTACGTTACTGGTAATGGGAAGTATTTTACTTTTGTTGTTTTCGTATACGCTGCAGCCGAAAAGGCGAATATGGCGTAAGAGAAAGTGAAAAATGGGCGAATGCACATACAGGACAATCAACTAATGCATATAAAGTACAGTGTACGAAATGAATAAAAAAAACAAGAGGAGAGATTGCTATGTATAACTACGATTGTTACGACCCATGCCATCACGGAGGCTATCACCACCTATATGATACTTGCCACTATCCAATTAGCTATCCAATTGGCGGTTATCATCATTGCGGAACGGGTCAGTCATTTGCATTAATTGTTGTGCTATTTATTTTATTAATCATCATTGGCTGCACCTGTTTTTGCTGATTAGGCCTCATTTGCTCGCATGTGCGAGCTTTTTATAACAGATAGAAAAGGACAAACTTACATATAAATTGTTTAAATAATAAAAAAATTTTGCCAAATCAACATTTACCATATTATACTATAGCTAGTAACTCAATAAGCGAAGGTGAATATATGGAAAAGGAAAAAGTATTTCAACAGCTATTTTCAATGTCATTTACACCAATGCTCGTAATGAATATGGATGGAGATATTCAAATTTTAAATGAAGCGTGCTGCCACCTTTTTAAAACGACGGAAGAACGACTTCTTTCCTGTAATGTATTTGAAGAGCCAAATCGCTTTTTTATTGAAAAGCATGAAGTGGAACCGTTAAGAAAGCAAGAGGAAGAAGTTGTTTTACTTAAGAAAAAAGTAGATCAGCAGTTTCCGATGCACATCCATATTCAGCGCACGGAAGGGGATATTCCGCTCTTAGTTGTTCAGTGGAAAGAGTTTTCCTCAAGTATTGAAAAACAAGAGGAAGTCATTCGAAAAATGAAGCAATATAAGCAGTTTGTCCAGCAAAGTCAAGATGCATTTATTGTAACAAGAGAAGGCCGAATTCAATATTTGAATCCTGCTGGTGTTAAACTTCTTGGCGGCGAGAAAAAAGAAGAGTATATCGGGCGTCCTTGGCTTCATTTTATTCACCCCGAACATTTAGAAATCGTAAAAGAACGAATGGTTCAGCTGATGAATGGAATGTCCGTGAGGCCGCGTGTTGATGTGAAACTATTGACTAAAAAAGGAGTTGTCATTATTGAATCTTCGGCAACCAAAATTAAGTTTGAAGGACAGGATGCCATTCAGTATATTATTCGCGACGTAACGGATCGAAAAAAATATGATGAAATGGCAAGCAAATCTGAAAAGCTTACAATGGTGAGCAAGTTAGCGGCAGGAGTAGCACATGAAATTCGTAATCCAATGACGGCGATTAAAGGTTTTATTCAGCTGTTAAAAGCATCGAAACAGTACAACGAAGAATACAATGATATTATGCTTGAAGAATTGAATCGCGTCGAATCCATTATTCAAGAATTTTTAACGCTGGCCAAGCCTAAAATTGAAAATTCATACCACCCCAAAAGTCTCAATCAAATCATACGTCATGTGACATTACTATTAGATACACACGCCAATTATAAAAACTGTCGTATTATTAATGAGATTAGTGATGAGATTACAATCTTTTGTGAAGAAAATGCGCTTAAACAAGTTTTTATTAATTTAATTCAAAATGCGCTTGAGTCAATGAGCAAAGGTACAGTTAAAGTCACCGTTGAGAAAAGAAATGAATACGGCATGGTCATTATCGAGGATGAAGGCTGTGGAATTGATGAGCAATCTTTAGCTCGGCTAGGTGAACCATTTTATTCCACTAAACAAACAGGAACGGGGCTAGGGTTAATGATTAGCTACCGAATAATCGAACAGCATCAAGGGCATATTTCATTTGCGAGTAAAGTAGGAGTAGGAACAAAAGTAGAAATTGCTCTTCCGTACATTAAAGAACCAGTGAACATTTCATAGCGCTTGCTATTCGTTCACTGGTTTTTATTTGTTCGGAATAAAAACGAATGTTTTTTAAATATTTTATTTTAATGTTCGTGTATATTGTTGACTAAAGGATTTTTTTTTGATATATTATCAAATGGCTAGAAAATAACCGAATGATAATAAAAAAAGAAAATTCGGTCAATAACTTTTATCTTTTACCCAAAGAAAAAAGATGATGGGAGAATGTACAATGAACTCAAATTATGATGTTATTGTGGTAGGGGCAGGACCCGCTGGGATTTTTACTTGCTATGAGTTAACGTTAAAATTACCGGAAGCAACTATTTTATTAATCGATAAAGGACACGATATCTATCGACGTAATTGTCCGATTCTTCAGAAAAAAATTGAAAAATGTCCGCCTGCGGTTGGCAAAAAAGAGTTTGCTGGCTGTTTGCCCGCTTGTTCTATTACAAATGGTTTTGGTGGAGCCGGCGCATATTCAGACGGGAAATTTAATATCACCAGTGAATTTGGAGGTTGGATGACGGATTATCTATCTGAATCACAGGTGGTAGATTTAATTAAATATGTGGATGAAATTAATTTAAAACACGGAGCAACCGATACGATTACGGATCCGTTAACTGATAAAGTTCGTGAAATTGAAAAACGCGGATACGCAGCAGGATTAAAGCTATTGCGTGCCCAGGTGCGTCATTTAGGAACAGAGCAAAATTTAGAAATTTTAAAAAGCATTTATGAATACTTAAAAGAAAAAATTGATATGCAGTATAAAATGGAAGTAGCCGATTTAATAACAGAAAAAGAAGACGGTCAGCATATCGTGCGCGGTATCGAATTGAAGAATGGTGAAAGAATTACGGCTGATAAAGTGGTTGTTTCACCAGGTCGAGACGGCTCGAAGTGGATGAGCGACTTACTAAAAAAACGTCGTTTAAAAATGATTAACAATCAAGTGGACATCGGCGTTCGAGTCGAAACATCCAACGTTGTTATGGAAGAAATCAACAAGCACTTGTACGAAGGGAAATTCATTTACAATACGTCTGTAGGTACAAGAGTCAGAACGTTCTGCAGCAATCCTTCAGGACATGTGGTAGTAGAGAATCATTCAGGTATTATGTTAGCAAATGGACACGCATACAAAGATCCGAAGCTTGGAAGTCAAAATACGAACTTTGCGCTGCTTGTTTCCCATAAATTTTCGGATCCATTTGATCAGCCGAACGAATATGCGCACGAAGTATCAAGATTAGCTAATATGCTGTCAAACGGGGGCTTAGTTGTTCAAAAGTATGGAGATATTTTAAAGGGCCGTCGTTCAACAGCGACTCGAATTAAAGAAGGCTTTTTAGAACCAACGTTAAAAGAAGCTGTACCTGGTGACTTGGGCTTAGTGCTTCCTTATAATACGATGAAAAGCTTAATTGAAATGACAGAAGCACTGGATCATGTAACGCCTGGGTTAGCATCTGAACATACGCTATTTTACGGTGTGGAAGCGAAATTTTACTCCGCCCGTCCGAAGTTAAACGATAAGTTTGAAACTGAAATTTCTGGTTTATACGTGGGAGGAGACGGAGCTGGTATTACGCGAGGGCTCGCGCAGGCAAGTGCGTGCGGTGTGTGGGTAGCGCGTGACATTGTTGAAAAATTAAAGAATCGCAAAGCAAGTTCTGAACCTGTTACTGTATAAAAAAAGAGGCCGTCACGGCCCCTTTTTTTTATGTGTTAAATAACGAGAGCGACTAAGTAAAAAGTAAAGAACTTGTACCGCTCCAACTCCGATAGTTTTATATGATAATTACCCGCTCTTTTCTAAAAAGTATGACGGAATACATCCTTCTATCGTGAACAGAATTAAATACAATAAGGCGAATTGATAATGTCCATTTCTTTGCATCAATAAATTCAGTGAAATTTTAGGGAGGGTATATCAAGCAATACAAGGATAAAATCAACAGTTGAAAAGAGTTATTTTTTGATGAGTAAAATATTTATGAATGCAATAAAGTACACGGATGTTAGAATAATTATGCAAATTCATGAATGGAAGTTAATGAGAAGAAAGTTCACTTTGCAAACTATTTTTTGAATTAATTTTTTATCCATTAGATTGTAAGTCTTGTTAAATAAGTATTTATAGTTTATTGAAATATGATGTAAAAATTTTAAAATATAACAATTATCAACTTTTTATGATAAAATCATGCATTATCTTTGAATAAAAACTTGACAGAAACATATAAAATGAATTTTAATTAAAGTAACAATTATTATCATGCAAAAATATTAAAGAAAATTATTTGCTTAATCTCTTTTGTTTTATAAGAGAACGGGGGACCCATATTTGTGCGTAATGTACTTGGGGTGAATCTTGAATGAATCAAGTAGGGTAACTCACGTACCCGAATCCGACAGCTAACTCCGTAAGCATTCAGTGAGGGAATAACAGGTCTATGAAACCATGATATTCTCATGGTTTTTTGTATAGCTAAAAATATTCCTAAACTATTAATCTGAAAATTTTTAATATATTGTATATTTTGAGTGTTATCGTTCTCAATGCATGGTAAAATAAGTATAGTAGTTAGAATCATTCTAATATAATTTATTTACGGGAGGTAAATCTATGAAGCTATCGACAAAGATCATTATCGCGCTAATTGCTGGTGCTATTGTGGGAGTGTTAATTAACGCTTTTGCTCCAAGTGCTTTTGCTCCGCTGGACAAGTACTTGTTTACACCGCTTGGCCAAATTTTCTTAAGCTTAATTAAAATGCTTGTTGTACCAATTGTGTTTTTCTCTATCACGTTAGGTGTAGCAGGTTTAGGAGATCCTAAAAAACTAGGAAGAATCGGGGCTAAAACAGTTTCGTACTTCCTAGTGACAACAACCGTTGCTATTGTAATTGGTTTATTATTAGCATTTGTTATTAAACCAGGAACATTTGGATCTTTTGATACAAAAAACGCTTCTTTTGAAGCCGAAAAAGCACCGCCAGTTGGAGAAACATTCTTAAATATGATTCCAGTCAATCCAATTCAAGCGATGGCTGAAGGGAATATGCTTCAACTTATCGTTTTCTCTATCTTTATCGGTTTTGGTATAACGATGCTTGGAAGTAAAACAAAAGGGCTTTACAATTTACTTGAGCAAGGCAATGAATTGATGATGTACCTTGTGAATCTAGTGATGAAGTTTGCTCCTTACGGAACATTTGGGCTTCTTGCAACAGCAGTCGGAAGTCAAGGCTGGCAGGCAATTAAAGCGATGGGGCTGTACATGATTGTAGTCGTGCTCGCACTGTTTATCCATTCGATCGTAACATATGGGGGATCAGTCGCTCTTATGGCCAGACGTAACCCAATTGAATTCTTTAAAGGTTTTGCTCCTGCGATGACAGTTGGATTCAGTACATCAAGCAGTAACGCAACGCTTCCGATTTCAATGAATGTGGCTCAAAAAAATCTTCGTGTCCCGGAGTCCATCAGCAGTTTTGTTCAGCCGTTAGGTGCTACCATTAACATGGATGGAACGGCAATTATGCAAGGTGTAGCGACTATTTTTATTGCACAAGTATACGGCGTTGACCTGTCGCTGGGTGCTCTTGTGACGGTTGTATTGACAGCGGTGCTTGCTAGTATTGGTACAGCAGGTGTGCCTGGAGTTGGTCTCATTATGCTAGCAATGGTATTGAGTTCGGTTGGTCTGCCTGTAGCAGGTATCGGATTGATTATTGGAATTGATCGCTTGCTTGACATGCTTCGTACATCTGTAAATATTACGGGAGACGCTGCGTGTGCCGTTATTGTGGCTGAGTCAGAAGCAAAGCGTATCGATAAATCTGTAACGCAATCAGCTTAATAAGCGTAAAAGCTCTAGTTATATGCTAGGGCTTTTTTTATTGGCAAGAAACTCTTCGTTTCAGCATACAGTTTAATAAGAGTGTATGTTTGAAAGGAGAGTGCGGAAATGAATAAAACTCATGTAATAAAGCCGCTGCTCGACGACGACTACCCAGTTATTTCATATGGAAAAGGAATTTATTTGTACGACCAAGATGGAAAAAGGTACATAGATGCTTCGTCGGGGGCAGTTACAGCAAGTATTGGACACGGCGTAAAAGAAATTATTGATGCGATGACCGATCAGGCACAGAAAGTTGCGTTTGTATATCGGTCGCAGTTTACAAGTGATCCAACAGAAGCCTTAGCTAAGAAACTATGTGAATTAAGCAGCAATCATTTCCAGTGGAGCTTTTTTGTTAACAGCGGGACAGAAGCGACTGAAACGGCTATGAAAACGGCAATTCAGCATTTTCAAGAGCAAGGAAAGCCAACCAAAACAAAGGTTTTGTCACGCTGGATGAGCTATCACGGTATTACAATAGGAGCTCTGTCTATGTCAGGGCACGTTGGAAGACGAAAACGCTTCTCGTCTTTGCTTGAAGATTATCCTTCGGTTTCGCCTCCTTATTGCTATCGGTGTCCATTTCATCAAACCTATCCATCTTGTAATCTTGCTTGTGCACGCGAATTGGAAACAGTTATCAAACGAACCGGCCCTGAACATATTGCTGCTTTTATTACAGAGCCCATTGTAGGAGCAGCCGGAGCAGCGCTTACACCTCCTCCCGGTTATTATGAAGTGATAAGAGAAATTTGCGATAAATATGATGTGTTATGGATTGCGGATGAAGTCATGACTGGAGTTGGGCGTACAGGCGTGATGTTTGCGTATGAGCACTGGGGAGTTAAACCAGACATCATGACGCTTGGAAAAGGAGTGGGAGCAGGATATACACCAATAGCCGTTACGTTAGCTAGCAGCAAAACGATTGAACCTATCATGAACGGATCCAAATTAATTATGAGCGGACATACGCTAAGCGCTAATCCGCTGTCATCCGCTGTAGGGATAGCTGTTTTAACCTATATTGAAAAGCATGATCTTGTTCAAGAAGCAGCGCTGAAAGGAGACTATTTAGTAGGGGAATTGAAGAAGCTTCAACTTCTTTACCCTATCATTGGTGATATACGTGGCAAAGGCTTACTAGTTGGTCTTGAGCTTGTGCAAAACCCAAAGACGAAGGAGCCTTTTTCATCTTCGGAAAATATGACGGCACGCGTAATAAGTAAAGCCCAAAAAAATGGTCTGCTCCTTTATCCTTCACAAGCAGGAACAGACGGAGTAGAAGGAGACGGCATTATTATTGCGCCACCATTTACGATTACTCATCGTCAGCTTGATGAAGCGGTCGATCTGCTTTCGAAAACATTGCATGAAGTGCAAAATGAAAAACAGAGAAATGAGGTGAAATGAGTGACAAAGGTCGAAAACTCATTTCAAAAGATCACAACTGTGGAACAAGCGATTGAATACGTGGATCATGCGGCTACGCTGATGATAGGAGGATTTGGAGGAGTAGGCAGCCCGCCTTCTCTCATTGATGCTCTGATTGAAAGCGGAAAATCAAATTTTACATTGATATGTAATGATTCAGGCTTTCCTCATATTGGTGCGGGAAAATTGGTAAGCCAAGGAAGAATTCAAAAGCTGATTGCTTCTCATATTGGATCGAATCCAGTGGCTGGGACGCTCATGACAGAAGAAAAGCTGGAAGTTGAGTTTTCTCCTCAAGGAACGCTTGCTGAACGGATTCGAGCGGGAGGAGTTGGACTCGGAGGAGTACTGATTGATGTAGGAATAGAAAATGACATTATTCAATTTGGAAAAGAAAAAGTGGAAGTAGACGGCAAGACATTTTTAGTGGAAAAGCCGCTCACAGCCGACGTTGCTTTTGTGTATGCAAAAAAAGCAGATCCATTCGGCAACTTGCTTTATGATAAAAGCGCTCGAAACACTAATCCGTTAATGGCAATGGCAGGTCGTATAACTATCGCTGAAGTGGATGAAATTGTTCCTCTTGGGGACATTGACCCAGAGAACGTGATGACGTCAGGTGTATTTGTGGATTATATTGTCCCTTCAAAAGGAGTGAATTGGAAATGGGTTTGGGAATAGATATTCGTCATCGTATTGCAAAACGTGCTGCGGCTGAAATTCAAAACGGCATGATTGTTAATTTAGGGATTGGCATTCCTTCTCTTATTCCTAATTATGTGCCAAGCGCTGTTCATGTGATGTTTCATGCTGAAAATGGAATTTTAGGGTTAGGATCTTCCCCTCCTTTAGGTGAAGAAGATGAGAATGTTTGCAATGCAGCAGGCTATCCAACAACTACCGTTCAAGGGGCTTCATACTGTGACAGTGCTACAGCCTTCGCGATGATTCGAAAAGGATACGTCGATATGACCATTCTTGGTGCGTTGGAAGTGAGTGAAAAAGGGGATTTAGCTAATTGGATTGTGCCAGGTAAGCGAGTTCCTGGGATGGGAGGAGCGATGGAATTAGCTCAAAAAGCGAAAAAAGTCATTGTGCTAATGAATCATACGAGCAAGACAGGAGAACCGAAGCTGGTTAAGACGTGCTCTTTACCTCTGACTGCTTCGGGCTGCGTGGGATTAGTTATTACAGATCGGGCGGTTTTTAAAGTAGAAAAAGATGCGCTTCTTCTAACAGAGTTAATGTCTCCTTATACTGTAGAGGATATTTTGAGTTCAACAGAAGCGACAGTTCGCCTGAGTGATCAATTGATTACGATACCATAAGGAGGACCCTTACATGAACATACAGCAATCTATTCATAACTGGATGACAGAGCATCGTCAAAGTGCAGTGCGTTTACTCAAGCGTTTCGTAGAAGAAGCAAGCGTACAAGGTTCTGAAAAGCATGCGCAGGCAATTGTTATTGAACGCCTTCGACAGCTGCAGTTAGATATTGATATATGGGAACCGGACGAAAAAATACTTCGCAGCCATGAAGCTTTTGCCTCCAACCGTTCTACTTTTCGAGACAGTCCGAATGTGGTAGGCGTGTTAAAAGGGAAAGGCGGAGGGAAATCCATTATTTTGAATGGGCACATTGATGTAGTGCCACCCGGAGATCTTTCACAGTGGACGGAAGACCCTTATACGGCTGTTGTAAAAGATGGAAACTTATATGGACGCGGAGCAACGGATATGAAAGGAGGAAATGTGTCGTTACTCTTAGCTATTCAAGCGTTGAAAGAGCTAGATATTTCACTAAAAGGAGATGTTATTTTTCAAAGCGTAGTAGAAGAGGAAAGCGGAGGGGCAGGAACACTTTCCTGTGTACTTAGAGGGTATAAAGCAGATGGTGCCATCATTCCAGAACCAACCAACATGAAGATCTTCCCTAAACAGCAAGGCTCCATGTGGTTTCGAGTCACCGTGCATGGAGTAGCAGCACATGGAGGGACTCGGTATGAAGGCGTGAGTGCGATTGAAAAAGCAGCTGTGGTGCTTAAACATATTGAGGGTCTTGAAAAAGAGAGAAACAGCCGAATTACGGATCCGCTCTATAATAAAATCCCCATTCCCGTGCCGATTAATATCGGAAATATACAAGGCGGAACGTGGCCTTCTTCAGTCGCTGATCAAGTAATATTAGAAGGCAGGATAGGAGTTGCTCCGCATGAAAAAATGAAAAATGTCAGAGCAGAAATGAAATCCTGGCTTGAACTTTTGGCTCAGCGTGATGAGTGGTTTGCTGAGCACCCTGTCGACTTGGAATGGTTTGGGGCCCACTGGCTTCCCGGTGAAATTGAATTGGAGCATCCGCTTATGACCTCTCTTTCGTCCTCTTTTTATCAAGTGAAACAGAATCAGCCGATCATTGAAGCATCTCCTTGGGGAACGGACGGAGGGATACTGTCACAAGTAGGAGATATTCCAACAGTTGTTTTTGGACCGGGAGTAACAGAAGTGGCCCACTTTCCGAATGAGTATATTTGTATTCAAACGATGCTTGACGCAGCGGAAATTATTGCTCTCACTGTAGCAGACTGGTGCAGTATTGCGGACTAAGCTAAAAAGGGAGAGGATACAAACAAATGGGGAAACAAGAAAATATTTGTCAGCCAACCTTTGCTATGACTCTTTTTTTAGATGAATATAACAAGCGTCTGAGAATAGATGATTACCGGGGAAATGTGAACGATATTTACAGCTATATATATAAAGAAATTGATAAGAAAACGTACGAAAAGTGGATTATAAAAGCACGTGCTGAACATCTGTTGGACTGGATAAGCTTGGGATTTTCTTTAGAAGCAACTGTTCCCTACTATTTTAACGGAAGCGAAGCGTATCTTTTATGCTACTATACGTCTCAATCCCGCCGAGACAGCGGGGAGACGTTAAAAGAAACAGAGCTGCTTCAAGATGTGTTGAATTTGCCGACATCTGATTATTCTTCTTTATCGAATCAACTGATCATGCGCCAAGCCATTTCATCTGACGCTAAACAACTTTCTCAGCTCTACCGTCAAATCTTCACAGTGTATCCTACTCCCCTCTACGAAGAAGAGTATCTCTCTAATTTGCTTCAAGAAGATAGCTTGTTTTATATCATAGTTGACAAGAACGATATTGTTAGCGCTGCTTCTGCTGAAATTGACTATGTCTATCACAATGCTGAACTAACGGATTGTGCGACTCTCCCTGCTTACCGAAAGTATGGATTCATGAAGCATTTATTAAACGCACTAGAGGCGGAGCTAAAACAGCGGCATATTTTTTGTGCATACACAATAGCGAGAGCGCTTTCATTCGGGATGAACGCCGCCTTTCAGCAGCTTGGCTATACCTATACGGGAAGGTTAACGAATAATTGTTACATTTATAAATCGTTAGAAGATATGAACGTATGGGTGAAGGATCTGTCAAAAAGTAAAGGGTGAGAAATAATTAACCAATTTATGGGCTGTAACATATAACAATAGTAAATCTTCATAAAGGAGCGATTGTATGTTATATGATTTATATAAGCCGTCCCGACACTGGAAAGATATTGAGTTATGGAAAGATGTTCCTGAAGAAAAATGGAATGACTGGATTTGGCAATTAACAAACACAATTCGAACGTTAGATGATTTAAAAAAGGTTATTAACTTAACTCCTGAAGAAGAAGAAGGAGTACGCATTTCAACCAAAACCATTCCGCTCAATATTACGCCTTACTATGCATCTTTAATGAATCCAGATGATCCTCGCTGCCCCGTCCGTATGCAGTCTGTTCCGGTTGGCAAAGAACTTCATAAAACAAAATATGATCTAGAAGATCCCCTAGATGAAGACGAAGATTCTCCAGTGCCAGGGTTGACTCATCGCTATCCTGATCGCGTTTTGTTCTTAGTCACCAATCAATGTTCCATGTACTGCAGGTACTGTACTCGAAGAAGGTTTTCAGGACAAATCGGAATGGGCGTTCCAAAAAAGCAGTTAGATGCTGCGATTGCTTATATCGCCAAAACACCTGAAGTACGAGATGTACTCATTTCAGGCGGTGATGGCTTGCTGATTAATGACAACATTTTAGAATATATTTTGAAGAATTTACGAGCTATTCCCCATGTGGAAATTATTCGGATTGGCACAAGAGCACCCGTTGTGTTTCCACAGCGAATAACAGAAAATTTATGTACCATTTTAAGGAAATATCATCCAGTATGGTTAAATACTCACTTTAATACATCCATTGAAATTACGGAAGAGACAAAAAAAGCATGTGAAATGCTTGTCGATGCAGGCGTTCCAGTTGGCAATCAAGCGGTTATTTTAGCTGGGATTAATGACAGCGTAGCTATCATGAAAAAGCTTATGCACGATTTAGTGAAAATACGCGTTCGTCCTTACTATATTTATCAATGTGATTTGTCAGAAGGAATTGGGCATTTCCGCGCACCTGTTTCCAAAGGGCTTGAAATTATGGAAGGGCTGCGAGGTCATACGTCTGGCTATGCTGTTCCAACGTTTGTTATTGATGCGCCAGGAGGAGGAGGAAAGATTGCAGTTCAGCCAAACTATATTATTAGTCAAAGCGCAAGTAAAGTTGTTCTGCGAAACTTTGAAGGAGTGATTACGACGTATCCGGAGCCAGAAAGCTATGTGCCTGGGCGTGCAGATGATTATTTTCGAGCTGTTTATCCATCATCGGATGCTAAAGATTCTTCCATCGGCATCTCGGGTCTTATGAATGATGCTCAATTCAACCTTGTACCGGAAGGGTTAGGGAGAGTAAAAAGACGTAAAACATATGAAAGTGACAGTGCTCACGAAAGTCTAAAAGATAAACGTGAAAAAAGAGATGAATTAAAAGATAAAAAGTTTAAAGCTCAGTTGAAAAAAGACGTTAAAAGCGACGATGCTCCATCATCTTAAGGAGGTCCTGTAATATGACTGTTCAATGCGCATGGTGCGAAGAAGAAAAAGCGGTAGAAACAACCAATACCGCATACTGGGAATTGCCAGATGGAACGAGAAGTATTGAAATTACTCATATGCCATGTATCAGCTGTTCAGGTTGCGGGATGTCATATCAAGAAGAAGAGATCATAGAAGAAGTGGAAACACAGCTGCTTCTTGTCGATACAAAAAAACTTGATGAATCCATTCGGTATGATGAGCTATTAAAAGTGCCAAGATTATTAAAGCGCAACTACTTTAAATTCTAAAAAGCCGCCCCTTATTTTGTAAGGGGCGGCTTTGCTTATTGATAAGCCTTTGTTCCAGCAGTGCGCAGGCTGTAGGCGTGTTTTAAAGCCACTGTGACAGGACGGAAAGTTGGAAGTTCGACTTCGTCTATTTTCGAAACGGGCAAGAGACCAACAGACGTGCTCGTAATAAAAACTTCATCAGCGTCTTTTAAAAAGGAAGGAGTCATATTTTGTTCGCGGATTTGAATGGCTTGTTCCTGCGCACATTCCAGCACGTTAGCGCGCGTAATACCGGATAGAATTTTTCTTGTGGCAGGAGTCGTGAACAAGACGTTGTCTTTTATCGCAAATACATTGCTGCTCGACCCTTCGGTTATGTATCCGTCTTTTACTAAAATAGCTTCTTTACATCCTTTAGAAGCCGCAGCTTGTTTGGCCAGAAGGTTAGGAAGTAGGTTCAATGATTTGATATAGCAATTAGCCCATCGTTCGTCTTCCAAAAGAAGCGTGGAAATGCCTTTTTCATAGGCTTCTTCAGGTGTTTGGCGAGGGTGACGTATTGTGAGTGCTAATTGTGCAGGTACATCGGGAAATAAATGATTTCGAGGAGCAATCCCGCGCGTAACTTGAATATAAATATCAGCGTCTTTTAACGTTGATTTTTCCATTGCTTGATGAATGATGTCCTTTAGCTCTTGTCTTGAAACCGGCAGCTCGATAAAGATTGCCTTTGCACTTCTTTCTAAGCGGTCTAAGTGACGTTCAATTGAAAACGGAACTCCTTTGTATACGCGAATAAATTCATAAACACCGTCTCCAAATTGGTGACCGCGTTCATCAATTGGAATAACAGCCTCATTAATATCTCTAAACTCTCCAGCATAATATGCTAATTCCATCTTGAAAAACTCCCTTCCTTCAGATATTAAAACGTTAACATAAAATTCAGCAAAATGAAATTATTTACTTGGTTTCTTCGAAGAAAATGAAAAAAGTCATACTCCTTTAGGAGTATGACTTTTATGAAAACGTACGTTTGAATGCTAATGAAAATTTCTGAATGGCTTTTTTAGGTGTAACAAACTGAACGATGAGCTTAGTACCTGTGATGAACCAATCGACAATACGGCTGCCGAGAAGCATCGTTACTAAAATGGACAGGGCAATTAAGACGATAATCCCCCATGACGTTGGCTCTAGACTTTTTGAGAAGTCAGTTGTAAAGAACCATTTTAAAATGAAGCCGTGCAATAAATACACGTATAGGGATCGCTGTCCAATGCTTGTTAAAGCAAAACCGCGCGTTGGAATTAAAGCCATAAAGGCAAAAGATACAAGAAAAGCAATTCCATAGTGAGAAACGCGCATTAAAAATTCGGCCACATTGTCGTACGTGTTCGTTCCATACAGCATATCTGTGTAAGCCGTGTCGTCTAAGAAAGAATAGCTTCCGATTAATGTCACTAGTAATACGATGGATGCAATGATTCGATTTCGCGCTGTCAAAAGATTTGTAAAAGGCTCTTGTCGCTGTGACAAATAGTAGCCTAAAAGGAAAAACGGGAAGAAGACAAACATTCGGCTAATGCTTAGAATTTTATCAAATCCGTCAATATCAATGAAGCCCATTGCAAGTCCAAGCGAAATAGAGACAGTTAAGCTAATCCACATCGGGAATTTCGCAAAGAAAGGAAGCATTAATTTCCAAAAAATTAAGCTCAGTAGAAACCACATTGCCCATCTAGGAACCAAATATTGAAGCGTGTACGTTTCATCTGTATAAAGCACACTATAATATAGGGTATAGATAGTTTGGAAAGCTAAGTAAGGAAGAGCCACCTTTGTAAATATTTTTTTGTAATAGCCTTTTTTATGAAAATTTTTTGAGAAATAACCTGCTAATAAAATAAAGACAGGCATATGGAAAATAAAGATAAAGTGATAAATGGACAGCATTCCGCTGCTATCTGTTCGGTACGGAGAAATCATGTGTCCAAATACAACCAAAAAAATTAATACAAATTTAGCATTATCAAAGTAAGCATTTCGAGTATTCATAGTATTATTTTTCCTCAACATATGCTGATGTAAACCTCCCACCAACAAGATTTATTTAAATGGCGATTATTGTTAGAATAACCTTTCACTACGGAATTAAAACATGAATTCTTCTTTTTTGCAATTACATAAAGGTTTGAGAAACCTGTCGAATCAATGCTTTTGTTATAAAAACGATGTGTTTTTGTTACAAATGTCTTTTTGAAAAAAGAAAAATATTGATATAACAATATTTATTCGTTACGCTAATAGTGAAATTTGTTTTGCAACTGTAACATGAATTTAATATTTTTTGTCCAGTAAACCACTTATATTGCAGTGTTCGACATCTACATATCACAGAAGAAAGTTGTAGATTTCTTGAAAAAATGATAGAAAAGATACACATACCGCTGGAGGGGGAGTACGATGAAATCCTTTTATCACTATATAATGAAATTCCGATCAAATAAAAAACATGATCGAATGGGAGAGTTTGCGCGAAGTGCTTATGATGATCACAGCTTCCCGAAATCTTCAACAGATTATGACGAACTGAGTTCTTATTTAGAGCTCAACGGACATTATTTATCAAGTATGACCGTATTTGATGAAGCATGGGAGCTTTATCAAAATAATGCGTGAGGAATAAAAAAGCAGGCTGATGGATATCCATCAGCCTGCTTTTTTATTTTCTTTAGCTCATGCAATAAGCAGGGGTAAAAATGATAGAGGGCAATAGATAATAAAGGCTTGGTTCTAAAGATGTTATACTTCCCCTTTTTTAGTTACTGCATATAATATTGTAACTTTTCAGTAGGTGTATGTTTACTAAGGAGGTGCGACGATGGCAGGGAAGAAAAAACCTAAATACGGAATTGGTGAAACAGTCGTTGTAACAATATACGGGACCGTTGGCACTATTACCGATATAAAAGTGATGGATGGGATTTTTGTATACGAAATCAACCATAGTGAAGGTCTTTTTTTAGAAGATACAATTGAGCTTCTAGAAGAATATGAAGGTCAAATATTAGTACAGGAAAGAGTAGAGCTTGAATATAAATTTTTCTTCGGCGATATCGTCCAGGTTTTTAATTATGGAAAAGAGTTATTTAAAATCATTGGTATTCGAACAGAAATATGGCGTTATAAAGAGGATTCATGGGAAGATATTGTCTATGAATTGTCACGTATAACAGATGGAGAATGGCTTGAGGCTAGTGAAGAAGAACTCATTCTCGTAACTCCTCATGAGGAAACAGAAAATTACGCTCAAAGTGTTGATATGTTGTATTTAGGTAAAGAAATTAAAAAGACGGAGTTGCTACCAAAGATGAAAAAACAAAACGGTTCTGAAAAAGAAGAAGTGAGGTTAACTAAAGAAAAGCATGAGATTATAAACGGTCTTTTAGATGTGTACAATGATTATAAATTTTTGTATGAGCTTTTTGAAGATGAAGAATACGCTGAAGTCATGAACTTAGTGCTGAAACATTTAAAAAAGATAGCAAAATCCGAACAAGGAAAATAGCAGGTAGATGCCTAATAAATAAAAGATAGCCGAGATAGATCATTACATCTCTCTTAGCTATCTTTTATTGTGTATACGGCGATGGTAATGAAAAAAGAATGGGTATAATTACCTTTCTATTTAAACTGCTGAAATTTTAGACATACTATTGCCGAATTGTTCATAAATGTGTATAAGGTAAAACTTCAAGCAGAAGATGGAGTGAACCTATTTTTAAGAAAAATAAGGTACGCTAATCCGTTCAAACGGGATAAGGAGTGATATTGTGAAAGAAATCGAAGTGGTCATTGATACGGAAGAAATTGCGGAGTTCTTTTACAATGAACTAGTCAAGCGAGGCTATGTTCCCGCTGAAGAAGAGCTAGGCGAATTAGCGGATATAACTTTTGATTATCTCATTGATAAATGCATTATTGATGAGCAAGATGAAGAATAAAAAGATAGATACATCTGTAACGACGGGGAAACTCGTCGTTTTGTTTATGAGACAGCGGCTATGAAAAAGGGTTAGCAGCTTTAATAGCAGATTGCACTTTTATATGATGCTGAAGAGGAATTTTTTTAACGGAAGAAGCGGGAATAGACTCAAGGAGAGAAAATATGCTTTCTTCTTCAAACCACTCATCTTTTCTTAAAAAAAGGTGTACGCGGTCTCCCCAGCTCATATTTAACGTCGGGCTATACAGCTTTTTGGAATGAGTTCGATTTTTTGTAAATATATCTGAATTATAATCGCTTCGAGACCCTGTGTGGGGGTGTTTAAGGCTAAATGTATAGATAGAATCATGCAAGTTTGAATAAAAAAGAAGAACGTATAAAGTTTTTCCCACTTCAATCCGTTTTAAGACAGACTCGAAATGATACACTTTTGTGCCACTTAAATCAATGTTATTACCTGAATAATAGGGAAAGACGATTTGAGTCATACCGAGAAAGTTTTGAGTGTGAAACTGCCAAGAGTGAAGAACATCCCGCTGAAACTCTTTTTTAAAGAGAACATTTTTTTCGATATGATACTGTTCGTTCACAATCAGAGCTATTGATAAGAGCGTTTTGTTTCTATGCTGCCAAAAGTCATTCCAAACAGTTTTCATAAAAGAAGATATGTGAAAAGCGGAGAGTAAATGAAACAGATTGCTGTTTTGCTCTTTGCTTTTTTCATAGAGTAACAGCTGAGCGTAAGCATCATGAAAAATGGCGGAATTGGAATGTTCTAAAAACAAGAAGTACGCGTGCTGTTTTTCTGGAGAAAGCAGGGATTTTATTAAGGTAGTGGAGAGATCTGTCATGTAATAGCCGCCGTTCCGTGAAACCAAGTGTGCTAAAAAAGCCCAGTGAATTTCGGGATGTTTTTGATAATAGTCTAAATAAGCTTGGGTACGTGTAACATTGTTTTGATTAGCTTTTTTTACTTTTTTTCGAATCTCTTTAATCAATTTTACGTCTTCTCCGATAAAAGATAGCGGGAGGGTAGCAGGAGGTTTGAGCTGCATCATCTGCTGCAGGCGAAGAACATCCTCCAATCTAATGAGGGGATTTGTATTAGTAGAAGTCATGTTAAGCCTCCTTTGAAACGTTTAACTATATAAAAAAAGGGTAAGGGACTTTTTGAAACCTTTATAACATTTCGTACGTATAAAGGGTAACAAATGTTAAGAAAAGAGGTTTTCTTTATGTTCAGAAAAATTTTTGAATCATTAACTGGATCTAAACATCGACGCTACAGCAGCAGCGATCGACACTATCGACGTCCTCGTCACTACAGCAGCAGTGATCATCATTACAGACGTCCTCGTCACCATAGCAGTAGTAGCGATTATAGGCGAAGCAAATATTATGACAGCCACAGTCATTCAAAATATGGACACCACCACTATAAGCGTAAGCGTAAAAGCGGAAGTTTCTTCTCAAGCTTTTTCTCAAGTTGATTTATGATGAAAAATCGAATGTTCAAATATCTTCATCGCTGGCTAGTTGACCGCCCTTTTAAAAAAGGAAAAGTCATTTGCGGGCGCTATGAAATCATAGATGTACTGGGAATGGGAAGCTATGGTATAACATATGTTGCTAACGACATTGTGCAACAAAAAAAGGTAGTCGTAAAGCAGCTCCGTAAAACGAAGCAGTGCACGTCCCAGGGGCTGAAGTCTTATCATTATGAAGCAAAATTGCTGTCTCAATTAAATCACCCTCAAATTCCTTCACTGTATGAAGCTATCGAAACAGCTGAAGGCTGTTTCTTAGTGATGGAGTTGATTCAAGGGAAAACGTTTGAAGATTTAATTTTTGAAGAGAAGTGCGTGTATACGGAAGAACAAGCGCTTAACATTTTACTTAATATTCTAGACGTAGTTTCTGCTATTCATGAGCAAGGAATCGTTCACCGTGATCTTCGTATTCCAAATATTATTGATGTTAACGGAACCATCTATGTTATTGACTTTGGTCTTGCTAGATTTTTAGGAGACCATGAAGAAACAAGCACCCTTATAGAAGAACAGCAGTTTATGAGACAAACATCTGCTGCAAGCGATATCTATGCACTTGGTCATTTTCTTTTATTTTTATTATACTCTGGCTATGAGCCGACGGAAAAACAAGAAAGAAGCTGGGAACAAGAGTTACATTTGTCGGCGCCTATTAAGACAATCATTCAAAAAATGCTGAGAGCAGATGAATCGTATGAAAGCATTAAAAGTTTACAAAAAGATATTTATGACTATATAAATAGTAAGAACTCAGGGAGGGGAAAGTATGGCGCTATTTAATAAAGCGTTAGCCCGCATTGGAATTGGTGCAGCGCGAGTGGACGCTAAGCTTGTCAATGATGAATTTCGTGCTGGTGAAAAGATTGAAGGAATTGTTGAAGTGTACGGAGGCAATGTTGAGCAGAAAATTGACAGCATCTATCTGCGTCTATTCACAACTTATGTAAAAGAAAGGGACGATAAAAAATACAAGCAGGATATTGAGCTTAATACGTTTAAGATTAACGACCCGTTCACGATTCAACCATCTGAAACGAAGTCTATTCCTTTTACCTTTCAGCTGCCTGATGATACGCCTGTTACATTAGGGAGAACCCGGGTTTGGGTGGCGACGAGCCTTGATATTAAAGACGCCGTTGATCCGTCAGATATTGATCATGTAAAAGTGCTTCCTAACCTTATGGTAACAAGCACAATTGAAGCTATGGAACAGCTTGGCTTTCGCTTGCGCCAAGTCGAGTGCGAAGAAGCCCCTCGCCGGATGAGAAAAAGACTTCCTTTTGTTCAAGAATTTGAATTTGTTCCAAGTGGTGGAGTGTACGCTGGGAAAGTAGATGAAATTGAAATCATCGTACAGCCGAGCGGCTTACATGACTACGATTTATTTATAGAAGTAGATCGACGTGCCAGAGGGTTTGGCGGCTTTCTATCTGAAATGCTGGATGCAGATGAGTCGCTCGTTCATGTTCATGTTTCTGAAAAAGAAATTCCTCAGTTAAAAAATATATTAACCAGTATTATTTCACGCTATAGCTAACGTGCATAGCTCTCCTTTATTTTTCGTATATTAAAGACAGTAAAAAGAAAGGAGAGAGGTATATGCCGCAATCAAAGCAAACGAAAAAAATAAATGCAAAAGAGGAGTTTTCGGCTGAATTTGTCGTTCATCAAGCTCCTAAGCCAGAAGACTATATTCAGCCAAAACGTGTGAATAAGTAAAGCATGTAGAACACTACATGCTTTTTCTTTTAATAGGTTGGAGGAAATAAAAAATGGTAAACCGCACTACAAAATATTCTCTATTTATTGTATCGCTTTTAGCTTTCTTTTTACTGATTTTATTTACATTTAATACACCTTGGGTGAAACAGCTTGACTTTAATGTGCTTCATACCATTGAAGGATGGAGGACGGACACGTTAACACCCATCATCATATTTATAACAACCGTAGGATCTTGGTATGTTACTGCGCCAATATGGTTTGCAATTATAGTATTTCTTCTTTATAAACGAAAAGGATTGCTCGTTTTATATATCACGCTCGTTTTTTGGGGAGTTCGCGCTTTAAATTGGGGATTGAAGGAGATTTTTGCAAGACCAAGACCTGATTGGAGTCAAGTCGTTCCCGCCTCTCACTATAGTTTTCCGAGCGGACATGCCATGAACTCAATGGCGTTTTACAGCGGAGTACTTTTGTTAATATGGATGTATACAAGAAGCAGGGCTATCAAAACGGCAGCTGCATGCGTAATTGCTATTGTTATTTTATTAATTGGATTTAGCCGTTTGTATTTAGGCGTACACTTTTTAACGGATATACTAGCAGGATATTGTTTAGGACTTGCTTGGTCCTTAGGGGTCTACCTCCTTTCTAAGCACCTATATAACCAAAAATAGGAGCAATGGTTACATTTTTTTCGTTAATATTTCATTTTGTTTAAGTAGGCCTATTGATTCATCCATTCAAAAACAACTAATGATAAAATGGGAAACAAATATTTTATGTACATGTTTAATAAGAAAAAACTAGTAATTTCGACAAAAAACGTTTTGATTCGATAAAGGATTTTCGGATTTTATCACTAATTATATAAGAATACATGACGTAAAAGAGTAAATACTTGCTTTTGGGTGGAGGGAAGAATGTTGAGTGTGTGGACCACAATAAAAAAACAATTTAATATTAGCACAGAATATGATGTAACCATTATGCAAACAGAAGAAAAAGGCGAAAAGCGCGGATATAAGCCTGTCCATCGTCTAACGATTACAGCATTCGATCATCAAGACGCAGCAACACAAGTATTTCAGATGTTTAATATTGCTGATAATTTGCCAAAAGATTGTGATGCGAGGTTTATCAGCACAGGCGATATTTTGTTAATTGATGAAGGTACTCGAGGAAAGTATTACTACAAGCTATGGACAGACGGCTGGCAAAAAGTGAACCGCCTACACGTACGCTAAACATAAGGTAAAAGCGACCTACCTGGCCGCTTTTTATTTATATGTTGACCCTTAGTAATCACGAGTATGATGGCCAGGGCCATTTTTTCGGTTTGTTGCTGAATATTCATCTCCATGGGCTTCATGTTCTGCTATAATTGCTTCTTTTGGAATATGATTATTCTTTTTAGGCGAATTAATTCGATTGCGATGTTTTTTTCCCATACATATCACCTCAGCTAACGTTAGTAAATCCCTTGCGCTATTAGCGTACCCTTATATAAAAAGACATACTACGCCATTTTTTGGGCCGTATGTCTTTTTATTTTTGACGCATAATGTTAGAAGTAAATAGACAAGCAAGGGATACAATATGGTATAGTGAAAGCGTAAGATTTTTTACATATAGGAGGTACGAAATGAGCGTACATATTGGGGCAAAACAAGGTGATATTGCAGAAACGATTTTACTTCCAGGTGATCCACTTCGTGCAAAATACATTGCAGAAACATTTTTAGAAGATGTAACTTGCTATAACGAAGTGCGCGGTATGCTTGGATTTACAGGAACATATAAAGGAAAACGCGTTTCTGTTCAAGGAACAGGAATGGGTGTACCATCAATTGCTATTTATGTAAATGAACTAATGAATGAATATGGTGTCCAAAATCTAATTCGCGTTGGTACATGCGGAGCAATTCAAAAAGATGTAAAAGTACGTGACGTTATCTTAGCCATGTCTTCGTCAAGTGATTCACAAATGAACCGCGTTAAATTTGGTCCTATCGACTATGCACCGACAGCTAACTTTGATTTATTAAAGCGCGCTTACGATGCAGGTGTTGAAAAAGGCCTTCAGTTAAAAGTAGGAAGTGTATTTACATCTGATCAATTTTACAATGAAGACGGCCAGCTAGAAAAATTGGCAGCTCACGGCGTATTGGCAGTTGAAATGGAAACAACGGCTTTGTATACGCTAGCTGCTAAATACGGCCGTAATGCTTTATCGGTTTTAACAGTAAGTGATCACATTTTCACTGGTGAAGAAACGACGTCAGAAGAGCGTCAAACGACGTTTAACGATATGATTGTTGTTGCGCTTGAAGCAGCAATTAATGAATGAACATAAAGTCGTTTATTTGCTGAATGGCAGCGAAAAGCTGCGACGTAACAAATAAAAAGACGAGAAGCAATCAAGCTTCTCGTCTTTTTATTTGTGAAAATTAATTGTTTCCAAACGGGAAATTGTATGGTACGATTTGATACGTTAAAAACGGCTTTGATTTTCGTGAAAGTCGAAAATCGTATAAAAATTCATAAGAGGTGATAAACCATCATGATGGCAAGTATTAAACAGCAGTGGTTTTCAAACGTTCGAGCAGATATTTTGTCTGGGATGACAGTTGCTCTTGCGCTTATTCCAGAGGCCCTTGCTTTTTCCATTATCGCCGGTGTCGATCCCATGGTTGGCTTGTATGCATCTTTTTGTATGGCAATTGTGATTGCTTTTACAGGCGGAAGACCAGCTATGATTTCAGCTGCAACAGGAGCAATGTCTTTATTAATGATTAATTTAGTCAAAGATCACGGCATTGAGTATTTATTTGCAGCTACTGTTTTAACCGGAATTATTCAAATTTTACTTGGTGTTTTGAAAGTAGGAAGGTTTTTATCATTTCTTCCTCAAACAGTTATGATTGGATTTGTAAATGCGCTAGGTATTTTAATTTTCACAGCACAGCTTCCGCATTTTCAAGGAGCAAATTGGATGATGTACGCAATGGTAGCCGGAACGCTGCTCATCGTCTATTTGTTTCCGCTCATGACCAAAGCCATACCATCTCCGCTTGTTGCCATTGTCTTGATGACGATTGTAGCGATTGTCTTTCATTTAGATTTAAAAACGGTAGGAGATATGGGGAATATTACGCGTTCGCTGCCGGTTCTTCACTTTCCAAAGGTTGATTTATCAGTGGAGACACTGCTTATCATTTTACCTTATTCGCTTCCTTTAGCGATTGTAGGCCTACTTGAATCTATGCTAACGGCAACGGTACTGGACGAAATTACAGATACGCCTTCGAATAAAAATAAGGAAGCGCGCGGTCAAGGCATCGCTAATATTGTAACAGGTTTCTTCGGAGGAATGGCTGGCTGTGCCATGATTGGACAATCTATGATTAATGTAAAATCAGGGGGACGTGGAAGGTTATCTACCTTAGTCGCCGGAGTCTTTTTATTGTTCTTAATTATGGTGCTTGGCGATGTTGTTAAACAAATTCCAATGGCTGCTCTTGTAGGCGTTATGTTTATGGTAGCTGCTGGTACATTTGATTGGCAGTCCCTTAAAGACTTAACGAAATATCCGCTATCGGATGCTGTTGTAATGGTTGTTACGGTGGTTATCGTATTGTTTACACATAACTTAGCATTAGGAGTAATGGTAGGTATTGTTTTAAGCACCATTGTATTTGGCTGGAAGATGGCTAAAATCAAAACAACTTCACAAACAGAAGGCAATATGAAGCAATACAGGGTTTCAGGGCAATTATTTTTTGCCACGATCAGCTTCTTCATGGATGAATTTCAGTATGAAACAGACCCGGATGCCATCATTATTGATTTTAGTTCTTCTCATATATGGGATCAATCGGCCGTGATCGGCATCTCAAAAATTATCGATAAGTACGAGCGATTGAATAAAAAGGTTATTGTAAAAGGACTAAATGAAGATAGTAAAAAAATCGTAAGGCAAATTGGCATAACGTCGCTGTCGAACAAATAAAAGGTGTGCAGTAGCACACCTTTATTACTTGTTTCGTTTTAGTAGCTGTATGAGCCAGGTGGAAAAAGAAGTTGTAGATGGAGGTACGGATGTCTGTTTTAACAAAATAGCATAGGCTTTGCGCCGATATTGGTAATCAAGCATGCATATCTACTCCTTTTAAAACAGGATTTGGAAGCGTTTTCTTTATTGTAGCATGCTTAATAGGGAGATAAAAGAAAAAAGAGAGACCATCGTCTCTCTTTAATCATTTCCAAACATATAGCGTTTATGATGCCATGAGATTCCAAACATCAGACCCATTGCAAACATGTTCCCCATCAGTGAACTACCTCCATATGAAATAAAAGGAAGTGGAATTCCGGTAATAGGCAAGACTTGAATGGTCATACCGATATTTTGAAATACGTGGAACGTAAGCATTGAAATAACGCCTACACATAAGTAAGAATTGAATTCATTTTTTGTTTCAAGGCCTAGCTTGATCAAGTAATAAACGAGTACGAAGAAAAGACTAATAACAATGCTGGCGCCGATAAAGCCAAACTCTTCTCCAATAACCGCAAAAATAAAGTCGGTCTGCCCCTCTGGCAAATAGACAACTCCATTTCCGATTCCTTTACCGTTTACCATTCCTGATCCAATTGCATCTAACGATTTCTTTAAATGATAGCCCTCTCCCGAACTATATGACTCAGGATCAAGCCAAGAATAGATACGTCCAAATTGGTATTGCTTAACCCCTAGATACTTTTCTAATAGGCTAGGTGCATAAACAACAAGTCCCAAAATGACAGAACCAACCGCTGTAATACCTAAAAATGCAGGCGCGATGATTTTCCAGCTTACGCCTGAAACAAATACAAGTCCAACCGTGATTGCTAAGAACACAAGAGCGGTACCTAAGTCAGGCTGCTGCATGATTAATAATAAAGGTAAAGCAAGTACAGCACCCAGTTTACCAAGCAGTAAAAAATCTTCTCTTACTGTCCGAATACGATATTTTTCATTGTGTTTAACAATGACCGTACTCAGTGTGATAATCAAAAACACTTTCATAAACTCTGATGGCTGTAACGAAAAGCCGGGAAGTGTGAACCAACTTTTTGCCCCGTTAATTTCTCTGGCAATGCTTGACGGAGCCACTAGTAAAAGAAGCAATAAAAAGTTCCCAAATCCATAAAAAACCCACGTTAGCTTTTGAAGCTGATCGGAGTCAAAACGCATGACAAACCCTATAATCACCATTCCGATTATATAAAAAACAACTTGCTGCGCTACGAAGTTCTTATCATACTGCCCAATTTTTTCAGCACTATGGATTGCCACAACGCTTACGCAAAACAATAGGAAGATTAGGAAAGCCAAGTTCCAGTCAAATCTACTAACATTTCTTTGATTTTCACCCATATTATTCACCTGTCACTATTAAATCTCATTCTTTCTTTATGATAAAAGAAAAATGCTGGTTTTTAATGCAAAGTCGATTAATGAAGAGTCGCACTAACCCCACTTTGCAGTTTTTGCTTTGAATATAGACTTGCTAAAAGTAAGAAAAGATATGTCGCAAGCTGCGTTACCATACAGCCTTTTATTATACATGAATTATTCTATAACATAAATAGGAGAAATGATAACAATTTCTTTTTTCTAAAAACTCTATTTGTAGGGATTTATTCAATTCATCTTCTTTATCTCCTTAAAGGTTAATATGAAAACATATTATAGGAATTTATCTTTTTTTGCACGTGAAAAGATAAAGAAACGTGTATATATATAACGAAAGAAAGGGCAAATAGTTTCATATGAACGACTGAAAAATTCTAAACTGCGAGGACTAAATCTAGCAAGCTATACATATGAATAATAGTAAAGATAAGAGAAAGTGTTCTACACTATCTTTTTCTACATGCAGACATTCAACTTCTTAGCACTCCTACAAGTAAACAGTTGAGACAAGAATATAGTTATATTCGACTTTCTTGCTGATGAACGAACGTATGGAAGGTATATGGATAGATTATCGAATCAGACACATAGGATATTAGGAAAATAATAGATAGAGATTAATAGAATCATAACGTAGAGAGGTGTGTTTATGATTATAGGGGCAAGTGTGACAGCATTTTTATTATTATGGTGGACAATTTTTTATAGCGGGCGCTACTATCATTATGTTTCAGAGCCTGTTGGCAAAAGAATTTCCCTTCACGTAGGAATACATGTCACCTTAGTGGTTGGAGTGAATGCATGTCTCTGGCTTGAGCAGCCGCTGCTTTTTTCTAGCATTTTAGCAGGGTGTGCAGGACTAGGAGCCGGATGGTTTGTAGGGATTCCTTTTTCGGTAAAAAGTATTTTAAGTGGAATAATGGGGGGGATAGGAACGGGTGTTAGTTTTTATATCTCTATGAGCATGTGGATGGATCAATTTAACTGGCTATCTTTTTTATTGATAGGAACGAGCGTTATTTTTAGCGGAAGCTCGTTATTTCAAGTGTTAAAATCGATTCCGTCATTTGAAAAGGTACTGGTGAAAATGTGGATTCAACATCCTTTTCTGATAGCTCCTATTTTGATTACCGTATTTTGGCTGTATAATTTTATTGAAAAATATTTTCCGCAAGCAGATCCAACACGCAAGTAGTTTCCGTGTTGGATTTATTATTTCCTCTGATAAGACTCCCCTTTAAGTTTACCAAGTTTAACATCGTTCAATTAGTCTATAGAAGGTAAAAGTAGACATTCACCTATCTTCATTATGATGCATATTGTAACGTAGCAAGCATTATAAAGGGGGAGTGCGTATGTATCCATATCAATACGATCCACGTTTTCAAAATTTGTTTCCACCTGGAGGAGGCCAAGGGTTTCCATCGTTTCCGCCTGGAGGAGGAGGCCAAGGGTTTCCATCGTTTCCGCCTGGAGGAGGAGGCCAAGGATTTCCACCGCCGCCACCTGGAGGAGGAGGCCAAGGATTTCCACCGCCGCCACCTGGAGGAGGAGGTCAAGGATTTCCACCACCGCCACCTGGAGGAGGGGGCCAAGGGTTTCCGCCGCAGGGAGGAGCGCAGCCGCCTTCAAGTCCGCCGCCAGCTTTTACACCTGCACCAAAGCTAGGTTCAGGAGGTCCATCACTTTATGCTGTTGATCCAGGCGCTATTTCAGGGTGCTTATACCGATACACCTATATATGGCCGAGAAATGGTCGACCTTACTGGTTTTACCCAACCTTTGTAGGCAGACGCTCAGTTGCAGGATATCGCTGGACAGGATCTTTCTGGGTGTATGCTGGGGTAGATGTAAATCAAATTCGAGAATTTCAATGTGTATAAAACTCCGCTTGCGGAGTTTTTTTGTGCGAAAAGGTTGACGCAAAAAAAATGGCGTTATATAATAAATCTCGAATTAAAGATAATTTGTTTAGTAATATCTTGAACTAATGATAATAGACACTTTTTAGGAGATGACATTTATGGCAAATGTATTATATGTAAAAGTAAATCCGCAGATTGATGAAGCATCATTTTCAACTCGTTTAGCACAGGTTTTCTTGGATGAGTATAAAACAGCAAACCCGACTGATACAGTGACAACGCTTGATTTGTATAAAGAAACAGTTCCATTCATTGATGGAGATGTTTTAGCGGCATGGGGAAAAGCTGGAGCTGGTGAAGAATTATCAGCTGTTGAATTAGAAAAAGTAACGCGTATGGGTGAATTAGTAGAGCAGTTTTTACAAGCTGACAAAGTTATTTTCTCAGCTCCAATGTGGAACTTAAGCTTCCCTCCACTAATGAAAGCATATATTGATAACATTTTAATTGCAGGAAAAACGTTTAAATATACTGAAAATGGTCCAGTAGGATTAGCTTCAGATAAAAAAGTAGTATTACTAGAAGCTCGCGGAGGCGTGTATTCAGAAGGCCCTGCGGCAGAGCTAGAATTTACTCAAAGCTATTTACGTACAGTGATGGGCTTCATTGGGGTTCAAGATTTCCAATTGGTTGTTGCAGAAGGCATGGCTTACACACCAGCAGAAGCAGACAATATTCTAGCAAAAGCATCTGAAAGAGCAAAAGAAGTTGCATCAACGTTCTAATGTCAAAAGCCCTTTAAAAGGGCTTTTTTTTAGGTTTAAAATTTAATACCCCTCCTTCGGAAAATATGCAAAGGGTTACATAAAATGCAGCATAGAGAACGCACTTCTTATAAAAACGCTTATACATTTTTATTTACAAGACAAAAAAAGCATGGTTAAATAATGACCATGTTAACGTAACATCGGGATAGGGGAAGTTTTTC
The DNA here is from genome assembly GCF_056395685.1 of Priestia sp. 10L35. NCBI lineage: Bacteria > Bacillati > Bacillota > Bacilli > Caryophanales > Bacillaceae > Priestia > Priestia sp. 10L35. The sequence goes on from NZ_JBFTKA010000001.1 coordinate 875,670, forward strand.
TGCAGAATCATTGGGGTATGCTACAAGTACAATCTAAAAAAGGGTGATTGAGATGTTTAAAAAATTATTTGGTAATAAGACAAAATCAAAAGAAACAACCGTTCTAGCTCCGCTTTCAGGTAATATCCTGCCAATCAGCGAAGTGCCAGATCCAGTGTTCGCACAGAAGATGATGGGAGACGGTTTTGCAATCGAACCTTCAGAAGGACAAGTTGTTTCACCTGTTGCTGGGGAAGTCGTTCAGCTGTTCCATACAAAACACGCGGTAGGCTTAAAAACAGAAGCCGGTACGGAAGTATTAATACATATCGGCCTTGAAACAGTGGCAATGGAAGGCGAAGGATTCGAAGCTCACGTGGCACAAGGTGACAAAGTAAGTGTAGGAACACCTCTTATCACATTTGATTTAGCGCTTATTCAAGAAAAAGCGAAAAGCATTATCACACCAATCGTTATTACAAACAGTGATGCAAGTGAAAGTTTCGAAATTTTGGCTCAAGGGACGGTTCAAAAAGGCGAAACGGCTTGTGCAAAAGTAACGATGAAGTAATTAGCAAAGCCTTTTCCTTTAAGAAAGGAGAGCGCATTTGAAGATTTTAAAAGTGTTAAATAACAACGCCGTTGTCTTTAAAGAAGGCGGAGTTGAAAAAATTGCGATGGGTCCCGGTATTGCTTTTCAAAAAGGTAAAAATGATCTTATTAATGCTGCAAAAGTGGAGAAAGTCTTTGTCATGAAAGAAGAGCAGGAGAAGTTTCAAGAACTATTAAAAAACCTTCCTGAAGAGCATATTCAAGTGGCGGAAGAAATCATTTCTTATGCTGAGCAGCAGCTTTCTGCTACATTAAGTCATCATGTGCATATTGCTTTGAGCGATCATTTATCCTTTGCTGTCGAAAGGATAGCCCGCGGAATTTCCATACAAAATAAATTGCTTAATGAAATTAAATCTCTCTATCAGCCTGAGTATGCAATAGGAGTATGGGCTCTTAAGCATATCAAAAAGAGACTAGATATCACGATGCCGATTGACGAAGCGGGATATATTGCGCTTCATATTCATACGGCGAAACTGAATTCACCGGGCATGCAGCAGCTCATGATGAATACAACGATTATTAATGAAATGGTTACGATTATAAAAAAAGAGCTGAATATGGAGGTTGATGAAAACAGCATGTCCTATCAGCGGCTGCTGACTCACTTGCGCTTTGCGTTAAACCGTTTAGCGCAAAATGAACCTTTTCATGAGATGGATGAAGAGATGCTTGACGTATTAAAAGTCAAATATAAAAAATCGTATCAGTGTGCTGAAACGATCAAGCAATTTGTCAAAGATGAGTACGAAATTAATTTTCCAGAAGCGGAGTTAGGATATATCACGCTTCACATTTGCCGAATAGAGCAAAGAATATAGAAAAAAGCATTGACGAATATTGTTGCTTTGAGTACAATGAAAGCGTATTAATTGAATAATCGGGATTGTGACTGGTAAAGCAGGCAAGACCTAGAATGCGCATGAAGGACAAGTATGTCTTTTATAAGCGTGTTTTAGGTCTTGCTTTTTTTATGACATACAACAAGGAGGAAGTAAGATGGACGTAAAAGAAATTGCTAAAAAGCTTGTTCCGCTTTTAGGAGGAAAAGAAAATATTGCTAGTACGCAGCACTGTGCTACGCGTTTGCGCCTCGTTATTCGAGATGAAAGCAAAATCGATCAAAAAGGTTTAGATGAAATAGAAGATGTAAAAGGGGCTTTTTCAAATTCAGGACAGTTTCAAATCATTTTTGGAACCGGTCTCGTTAATAAAATCCACGCTGCTTTTGTGAAAGAATTAGGTGCTGACGAGGCTGCTGCCCCAGCGGATCATCAAGAAGAAATGAAAAAGAAAATGAACCCATTTGCCCGTTTTGCCCGCATGCTTTCCAATATTTTTGTTCCGATTATTCCAGCCATTGTAGCCAGTGGTTTACTAATGGGGCTGCTCGGGATGATGAAAGCGTTCCACTGGGTCTCAGAAGATAGCGCGTTATTTGTGTTATTGGATATGTTCTCAGGCGCAGCATTTATCATTTTACCGATTTTAATCGGGTTTTCAGCTGCAAAAGAATTTGGTTCAAATCCTTATCTAGGAGCGGTTATCGGAGGGATCTTAACGCATCCGATGTTATTAAATCCGTGGACATTAGCAGATGCTAAGCCAGAATATATGGATTTGTTTGGCTTAAGTATTCCGCTGATTGGCTATCAAGGTACGGTCGTTCCGATTTTATTGGCTATCTACGTCATGAGCAAAATTGAAAAGGGACTCCGGAAAATTGTGCCGAATTCGGTTGATTTACTTGTTACGCCTTTTTTAACGGTTATTATCACAGGCTTTGTGTCACTTGTGTTTATTGGCCCTTTCGGTCGCTATATTGGAGATTTAATTTCGATCAGCCTTCAGTCTCTATACGATGTAGCCGGAGTGTTTGCAGGAATTTTGTTTGGTGGCTTGTACTCAACTATTGTATTAACAGGTTTGCAGCATAGTTTTCATGCTATTGAAGCAGGACTGCTTGCTAATCCGAAGATTGGCGTTAACTTCTTACTTCCTATTTGGGCCTGCGCGAATGTGGCGCAAGGAGGAGCAGGGCTGGCTGTTTACTTTAAGACGAAAAATGCCAAAACGAAAAAAATTGCGATTCCAGCGGCTATTTCTTCCTTCTTAGGAATTACAGAACCGATTATTTTCGGCGTCAACTTAAGACTTCGCAAGCCGTTTATTGCTGCGGCTATAGGCGGAGCAGCCGGGGGCGGCTACGTGGTACTTATGCACGTAGTAGCCAATGCCTACGGACTTACAGGTATTCCAATGATGGCCATTGCTGCGCCGCTTGGTATGAGCAATTTAATTCACTATATAATCGGCATGATTATTTCTGTAGGTGTAGCATTCGGCGTTACGTGGTTCATGAAACTAAAAGAAGACTGAGAAGCAGCAGTAAGCATACGAGAATAAATAATGGTATTAGATTTGCTCATCATATTTTATGGTGAGCAAATTTTGTGTCGTAAATATGAAACTTTTTAAAAAGTAATACGTAGAACAGTCAAAGAGATAAGTTGATGTTGTGTAACAGGAACGTAAATGCTACACTACATATATTGGATTGTACTATTATAGTCAGAAAGAGAGCTGGCACATGGAATTTTATCACGATCTTTTTCTATATGCGCCGTATTTATCTGCTTTCGTTTTATACATCCTCTGTTATTATATGCTTCGTGAAGCTAGGTTTACGGCTTTTCATGCGGAACCTGTCACCGACCATGTAAATGCAGGGATTGATCCTTCAGTATTAACAATATGGAAAAGACGAAATGTATTTATACATGTGTATAGAAAAACACCAGTTAAAGAGAAGAATAATGATGAAGAAGATCCTTTCCTTCTGAAAAACACTTCATACATTTAGTCATTATTAGGAGGAAAGAATATGAAAAGAAATAAAAAATTATTATTGCTTGGTTTAATGGGAGCGCTTCTTTTAGCTCTAGCCGGCTGTAGCAGTACAAAAACACCGGTCACGGCTACAAGCGGCGGATTCTGGGATCATTATTTTGTTTACCCTTTATCTATGGCATTAACGAAAATTGCTGAGTGGGCAGGCGGAAGCTATGGTCTGTCTATTATTATTGCGACGGTTATCATTCGTTTAGTTCTATTGCCGCTTATTTTAAAGCAGCAAAAGAGCACGATGGCTATGCAAGCACTTCGTCCAGAGATGGAAAAGATTCAAAAGAAATATGCTGGTAAAAAAGATCCTGAAACACAGCAAAAGCAGCAAAAAGAAATGATGCAGCTTTACCAAACGCATAAAATTAATCCGGTTGGCGGATGTTTGCCAATCTTTATTCAAATGCCTATTATTATCGCATTTTATAATGCCATTGCACGAACGCATGAAATTGCACAGCATTCATTCTTATGGGTAAGTTTAGGAAAGCCAGATCCTTACTTCATTTTACCGGTAGTTGCAGCGATTACGACATTCTTACAAATTCGTGTAAGTATGACAGATGAAATTCAACCTCCAATGAAAATGATGATGAACATTATGCCAATCTTCATCTTAGTAGCGGGAATTTCACTTCCATCTGCTCTTGCATTATATTGGGTAATTGGTAACTTATTCGGAATTGGACAAGGTTACTACTTGAAAAAACGTATGAGCTTATTAAAAGAAAAAGATGCGGCTAATAATACAGCACAAGCTAAAACAAAACCATCACCAAAATCTAAGTCAAAATCATAATATACAAAAAGCGCAGCTATTCGCTGCGCTTTTTTATTTTTTCAAAAATGTGATGAGATGAGGAGATTTGTGTAACGCTATAAAAAAAGACAGGAGTGAACATGGTGAAAAAAATAGCGTTATGTCTGCTTTTTCTTATGTTGTTCCCTATGCAAATAAATGCTGCCAATACAGTGAAAGTCAGTTTTATACGGCAAGGAAACCTATGGGTATATGATAACGGTACCGAAAGGCAGTTATCCTATGCCCTTCATGCCTCTATGCCTCAATGGTCATCACATGGAGATATGGTTGCTTATGCAGAAAATAATTCTTTAATGATTGCACCGTTAAAAGGAAAACCGCTACTTGTTGAACATGATGTGACTCATTATCAATGGTCACCGGTTGCTGAGGAACTTGCGTATATTTCGAATGGAATCTTAGTATATTACAACGTTAAAACGCATGAAAAGAAGCGTGTAGCCGTAGGGGTTGATCAGTTTTCATGGTTTCCAGAAGGAGATCGATTTTTAATTACGTCAGCTGCTGTGCTGGCGCCGACGGGATGGGGACCGGTAAAGCTATATACAGTGAGCAAATATGCAGGGTTAGATGTAAAAAAAGTGGAGGCTTTTACGACGCTCCCGGCAGAAAATGATTCGTTTTTTGCGTATACAACAAGCAGCTTCAAATGGTCTCCTAACGGTCAATGGATTAGTTTTATCGCTATTCCAACGGCTTCGATGTCTGCAGATGCAAATAAGCTGTGCATCATTACAAAAGAAGGGAAAGCTTTTCAAGTAGTGGGAGATATGCTTAATGTACCTAATTGGTTTAAGTGGAGTAATGAAGAGCAAGTACTGGCATTTATTAATGGAGAAGGAAGGTTTGCCACTGAAAATAAAAAGTTCACTTTAAAAGAGATGCCGGTTTTTAAAGAACATGTGTTTACTCCAAAAGGCTTCGCAGATTGGGATTTTACTTGGACAGAAAAAGATAACATCATCATTTCACGTGTGCCCGAAGCAAGGTGGTCGAATGATGAAAAAAAGAGGCCACTGCCTTTTTTGTATAGCATGGACGTAAAGACCAATAAGCAAAGTCAGTTCACATTTCCACAAAAAGGCTTAGGAGATTATGCGCCTGTTTATCATAAAGCAGCGAATCAAACGATGTGGATTCGTACAAATCGAAAACAAGCAAATCTTTTAACACGCCTAAAAGATACGAAAAATGATAAGGTGCTTATTTCAGGCTTAGACTTGCCGGGAAATTATTATGAGCTGTATCGGTGGAATGAAGTATTTAGCGTGTACCACCCTTAATAGCTAATTAAAACATAAGAAACTAAGGTGAAAAAATGAATATACGATTGTTGGTAAAAGAAGACGCTGACATATACTTTGAACTCCGGCTTCGTGCTTTAAAAGATCATCCCGAAAGTTTTATTTTAAGTTATGAAGAAGAATATGAAAAAGAAATTGCTGACATCCGAAATTATTTTCCGAGCAGCCAATCAGAATTTGTAGTAGGAGCTTTTATGGAAAAACAGCTTGTGGGGATCGTAGGGTTTCAGCAGCAAAAGCCTTTAAAAGTTCAGCATAAGGGAGATATTTGGGGGATGTACGTAGCCCCTGAAGCAAGGGGGAAAGGTCTTGGAAAGAAGCTGTTAAAAACAGCTGTTGAACAAGCTTTTTCAAAAACAAATGTTTTGCAAATCTACCTAGCCGTTGCTGCTAAAAATGAAGGAGCAAAAGCCCTATACAAAAGCCTCGGTTTTACTTCTTATGCGTATGAAAAAAGAGCTCTTCAAGTAGATGGTGAATTTATTGATGAAGAGCATATGGTATTGTGTATGAAAAGCCTTTGATCATATCAAAGGCTTTTTTGTGCGGGAAAAATTTAGCTGAAACGTATAGAGATGGAAGCACATTCCCCATAAATATGCTATGATTTAACATATAGGATTATGGAGAGGCGAGGCAGCAGATGGAAAAACTGATTGAATTAAAAAATGTTGCAAAAGTATACAAAAAACATACCGTATTAGAAAACATTCACACGACCCTTTATAAAGGAGAGACTGTGGCGATTGTTGGAAAAAACGGTGCGGGAAAAAGTACGTTTTTAAAGCTAATTGGCGGATTATCTAAACCGACTAAAGGGACAGTTCACCTTCATAAAGAAACCGGTACGCCTGGATTTGTGGTGGAACAATTTCCTCAGGAGCTGCGTTTTACGCTAGCAGGTTATTTGCAGCACATGGGACGAATTCAAGGATTGTCTAAGAAAAAGCGCAGCTCTAGAATTGAAGAGCTGCTCGAAACTTTCGAAATGGTAGAGTTTAGACATGAAGAAATCATTTCTTTTTCAAAAGGAATGAAGCAAAAAGTCAACATGATGCAAGCGCTGCTGAGTTCGTCTAAGCTGCTATTGCTTGATGAACCTCTATCAGGATTAGATGCTCGTGCTCAGCTAGAAGTAGAACGAATTTTTACAAAGCTCAAAGAACGAGGGATGACCATTGTATTTACGTGTCATGAAGAAAGGCTCATTCATGCTGTAGCTGATCGTGTTATCACCATTGGCTCACAGCGCATTTTAAAAAATGAGCGCGTTCAACTCATTGAGCATTTAACGGTTATTGAGGCAAATGTCATTCTCAATAAGCCGCTTCGCTTATTAAAAGAAAAGTGCACGAAAATTGAACAGCATGGAAACTACTGGATTTTTTATATAGATAAAAAATATGTAAACGAGTTTCTTGCAGAATTGCTTGCTGTTCAAGCTGAAGTTGTAAAGCTATATCATATGGAAAGGGAAGAAATTTAAGATGGGTGCATTGATTCGCTATCATTTTATTACATACATTAAATCGTATCGATATATTCCGCCACTTGCACTTTATATTATTTCGTTGTGTATGAACTATACATATAGACCGAACCCGGTGCTTGATAGCTTTTTTAATACGGCACTTTTCCTCTTTTTTCTAACCACTTGGTTTACGATGTCGCTGTTTCACGCGGAAGATTCCAGTCAAGAAGTTATTACAAAACTTCACGTAGGGAAAAAGAACAAGTACTTTATGAGCAAGCTTATTAGCTGTATGCTGCTGTTTACATTTTTATCAGCGGTTTCCATTGCTTATCCTGTGCTCCTTGATATGTTTGGAGTGGACATATCCACTAAGCAAATGGTGTTTGGGTTTATTATTCACTGGACGTTTAGTTTGCTTGGTATGAGCATAGGCCTTATTTTCACAAGAGATGTTGTAAGAGAAGGCAGCTTATCGTGGTTTGGACCTCTATTTATTTTAATCGTTACGCTTGCAGCGGCAGGCGTTTCATTTCCGTATCAAGGAGGGGGACTGCTGCTGTATGTTTTGCCGCCCGTATCTGCAATCATTCAATTTATTAACGAAGGATTAAATAAATTTTTGGTGTTTGGCTGGGCTTTGCTTTATGCCATAGCATTAATTAGCCTGTACTTGTGGAGAGCGAATAGAAGAGATGTATAAAGAATAAACACTTGCCGCGGCAAGTGTTTATTTATTATGAAGCACGTTATAAAGGCGATCCGGGTAATTAGTAAACATGCCGGTTACGCCCCACTCGATAAGCATTCTCATTTGCTTTTCATCATTTACGGTATAAGGATGAACGTCTAAATCATATGAGCGAGCTTTTTGTACATATGGTTTTGTCAGCGTGTTTGCGTTCGGACCGATGCCGTTCGCGTACGTTTTGATTTGTCTGAACTGCTGATCTGTTAACATATTGGTTTGCTTAGAACGAATCAGTTGAATTAGTTTCATAGTAGGTCGGTATCGATGGACGGTTTTTAAGCTTTCAGGACTAAATGATTGTACAATGACGTGATTGGTATGAATGTTGTACTTAGCCATCAGCGTCAGCAATTCCTTTTCCATACCTGGATATTCATGAGGAGATTTTGTTTCAATATAATAGTTTGTTCGATTGCCAAACGTAAGGAATATTTCTTCTAAAGTTGGAATGACGGCTTTTTTATTACCTTTTCCTGCGTTCAAACGCTGAAGCTGCTTCACTGTATACTGTTTTACATATCCTGTTCCATTTGTCGTTCGGTCAACTTTGTAGTCATGAATTGCTACAAGCTGCTGATCTTTAGACATATGAAGATCAAGTTCAATGTAATCCGCTTTTTGCTGAACGGCTGCGAGATAAGATTGCATCGTATGCTCTGGCTCATAACCTGATGCGCCTCGATGAGCAATAATGGCTACTTTTTCTGCTTGAGTAGAAGCTGCCTGCGTATGTATAAACATAAAAATACCGCATAAACAAAGAGTGAGTGAGCTTACAAACCACCATTTTCGTCTCATATCAAAACTCCTTTTTATTGAGGGGTCGTGCATTAGTTTACTAGCGAGATGTTGTGTTCATATTAAGGCTGTGTAAATATTTAAATAAAACGAACGAGTATGTAATTAAAAGTAATAAACGCCGATGTTTAGTGAGAAACATCGGCTGTTTTTTCCGGGCGGAGGCTTGTATAAATAACGAGCCTGCGCTCATGAGTTTTCTGTTTATGATCAAATGTTCCCGTACAGGTGATTAAATTAAGCTGGTGTTGAAAAGTTGGACCGAAAATCTCTCTGATAGGAGCAGAATCTCGAGGGTAAGAAGCTTTATTGGTAACAACAAAGGTCAGCTGATCCCCTTGCTGATCGGTTACAAAAATTTCATCTCCTTTTGTGAGCTTGTCGAGATGATAGAAGATAGCGGGTCCTTTTTGATCATCAACATGTCCTGCAATGACCGCATTTCCTTCCTCTCCGGGTCTTGCTCCAAGCTTAAACCAAGCTACATCATAACCATTATCAGGAACGCTCATTTCACCTTGGTTAGTAAGGCCCATTCCTTTTATAAAAGCCTTGATATGAAGTTTCGGAATAATAAGCTGAGATGGAAGAGGCGTAGAAGCATTTCCTGAAGATTTCAAGGATTGAGCTGATTTTGTTTCAGCCATCTTCACAACAAAATCCGTCGAGCTGTTTGCAATTGCTGATTGGGCAAACCAGCTGCTCATGAATAGTATAAAAGAAAAGGTGAAAACCCCTCCTATCCATTTCATTCGCTTTCGTATCCTCTGTGACGACGAACAACAAATATAGCGACCGCTCCAATTCCTAATAAAGTAAGAACTGGCACAATTGAATTATAATTATCCTGTGAAGCACCGCCCATACCTGTTTTTGGCATTTCGGAAGGCATAGCCGTATTATCTTTTAATAAAAGCGTTTCAAGACTGTCGGCTTTGTTAATAGCGAGCACTGTGTAAACCGTGTTGGCTTCTAAATTAAGGTTTGGGATGTCCAGTACTTTTTTATTGTCTTGACTAGTTGTAATGGTCAAATCATAGGTTCCGGCATCTACTTCAGAATAGTTTGTCATTTGTTTAAAAGCAGTGTCTTTAAACAAAGTAGGGCCGTGATTAATACCTACATCAACAGCAGGAGCGTCTGGAGAAAAGTGAGCAATTCGGATTTTACTCTTTCCTTTAGCTACGTTCATATCATCTTGAGCTACTTTTAATTCCAAGTGTGCAACTTGGTTAATAGCAGCAAGGGTATAGGCTTTGTTTGCTTCGACGGTTACATTAGTGGAAATGACAGGTTTTTCTTTTCCTTTTGTACCTATGGCATATACCTCTACTTTATGAGAACCTGCAGGTACCTTAAGGTAATCTGTCACATCTTTAAACGATGCGCCGACTACGATGCTTTGATTGTCCACATATATATCTACTTCAGGTGCATCAGGTGACGCATGGACAACTCGTATCATTGCCTCCTGCACAGCTGCAGAAGTGAAATTATCTGAAAAAGCTAGCAATAAAACTGCGAGTAAAGAAGCAGCAATAATCTTTACACGGTTCATAACGTTTTACTCTCCTTTTAATCTAAGTTTGTCCTGTTAGTCCCGTATGAAAAGTGGTGGGCATGCATTCACTTTTGAACGTACTCGGGCATTTATTCACTTGTTATCATCTACAATTTTATCCAATATATGCATAATTTATTTCATTAGATGAAATTTTTGTAAAAGAGCAGGTAAATAGTTTGAATTTTGTGATAATATTAAAATAAGGATTTGGTTAGTAGCTGATGTCTCTATCATAAAAGGAGGGGAAGTTATGTGCTGCAAACGAATCATGAAATAAAAAAGGTTGTTCATCGTTCGCTATCAGCTAAAATGATTGTAAAGCGCATGCTGTTTATTTTAGTGGGAGCCCTTTTAATGGCCGGCGGGCTAGAATTTTTTCTTGTCCCTAATGAGGTTATTGACGGTGGAATTGTAGGTATATCTATTATTTTATCCCACTTAACGGATGTTCAAATCGGCTTTTATATCTTCGTATTAAATCTTCCATTCTTTTTCATTGGCTATAAGCAAATTGGAAAAACATTTGCGCTATCTACGCTTTTAGGTGTTATCATTCTATCCATTGCTACCTCTATTTTTCACGACTTACCGGTCTTAACAGGTGACCCTCTTTTAGCCACTGTGTTTGGCGGAATTGTTCTCGGTGTGGGAGTAGGAATTGTTATTCGGTACGGAGGTTCGCTAGATGGCACCGAGATATTAGCTATTTTATTTAATAAGCGTACGCCTTTCTCCGTAGGTGAGACGATTATGTTTTTTAATTTATTTATTTTGGGAAGTGCCGGTTTTGTATTTGGCTGGGATCGCGCTATGTATTCTTTAATGGCTTACTTCATTGCTTTTAAAACGATTGATATTGTGATTCAAGGTTTAGATGAGTCTAAGTCAGCTTGGATTATCAGCGAACAATATGAACAAATTGGCGAAGCAATTCTTGCTCGTTTAGGGAGAGGCGTCACGTATTTAAATGGGGAAGGGGCGTATACGGGAGATGATAAAAAAGTCATTTTTTGTGTGATTACCAGGCTTGAAGAAGCAAAGCTAAAAGCGATTATCGATGAGATAGATCCATCTGCTTTTTTTGCTGTAGCAGCTATTGCTGAAGTTAGAGGAGGGAGGTTTAAGAAACGAGATATTCATTAGTGAAAGTTGTCTGCTAATGAGGCTGTCCCGTTATTACATGTAGCAGCCTTTTTAAATTTCTCTCTTTGTTTCGAGTATATGGAATGGTTTATGTCGCTTCTGCTGCGTCCTGCTTTGGGCATATCGAACTTCTCTTTTTTCTTGTATATCTTTAAAACAAACATGTAAAATGTCTAAAAGATATAAAAAGAGTACATAGTAAAAAACAGAAAGAGGGAGTGACATGAAAAAAACGTTAAAAATAGTAGGAGTCGGTCTTGCGGTTCTTGTTTCAGTAACCGTGGCTTTTTTTGTCATATGGTCAGGTTTTGATTATGAACCTTCAAAGGAGCTTCACTCACTAGTAGATGAGAAAAAAGTAGTGAAGAAAGACGATTATTACGTATTTAAGCCTCAAACGAACAAAGAGATAAAAGCCGGCTATATTATTTATCAAGGTGCTAAAGTAGAGCCGTTAGCATATGGCTATTATGCTCAGCAAATTGCAAATGAAGGATATCTTGTTGCTGTTGTAGATTCTCCGTTTAATATGAGTTTTTTTAGTCAAAATAAAGCGACGGATATTGTGAAAAGCTATCCGAAGATTTCCGCATGGTTTATCGGAGGGCATTCCCTTGGAGGAGTGAGTGCAGCCTCTTATGCGTATGATCATCAAAACTCAATAAAAGGCTTAGTTCTTTTAGCATCGTATCCGATGAATAAAAATAATTTTTCAACTTCCACTTATCCTATTTTGTCTTTAACCGGTGAGAAAGATGGTTTGTCGACGCCTGAAAAAATTAAAGAAACCAAGCATTTACTTTCAAAAAATACGGAGCTGGTCCAAGTAAAAGGAGCTAATCACGCACAGTTTGGAATGTACGGGAAACAAAAAGGCGATAACAAAGCCAGTATTTCCCCTAAAGAGCAGCAGGATGAGCTGGTAAAAAGAACGGTCAAGTGGTTAAACAGTCAAATAAAAAAGTCCGTCAGTAACTAACTGACGGACTTTTTTTCTTTTTTTGGAAATAACACTTGAAAAAATAACCAGTTAGTTATATAGTTAGTTACATGAGTAATGAACCACTTAAGTGAGGTAGTCAAAATGAAACAATCATTAGATCATCAGCGACCAATTTTTCAACAAATTAAAGAAACCATCGAAGAGAATATTTTAAATGATGCTTTTCCAGAAGAAGAAAGAGTACCGTCTACGAATGAATTTGCCAAAATGTATCGCATTAACCCTGCAACAGCAGCTAAAGGAATTAATCAGCTAGTTGACCACGGAATATTGTATAAAAAGAGAGGGATAGGGATGTTTGTATGTGCGGGCGCCAAAGAAGTATTGCTTACACAAAGAAAAGAAGAATTTTATAACCGTTTTATTGTTCCCCTGAAAAAAGAAGCACAGCATTTGGGGATTACGGTAAACGAGTTAAAAGAGCTGTTAGACAAGGGGGAAATAAAATGAATATAGAAGCGCAGCTGTTAAATAAATGCTATGGATCTAAACAAGTGTTAAAAGACATTTCACTTACGCTAGCAAAAAATAAAATATACGGGTTACTAGGTAGAAATGGAGCGGGCAAAACGACTCTGATGCAAATTGTAGCCGGGCATATTCCAGTTACGACAGGAGAGGTAAAAGTGGGCAATCAATCTCCATTTGAAAACCGCTCTGTCTTGCAAAACATCTGCTTAATTAACGAAAGCGGAAATTTCAAAAAAACATTAAAAATCAAAGACGTGTTAAAAATTGCGTCACTTTTTTATCCTTACTGGAGCGAAGAAGCTGCTGAGAGGCTTATGGAAGAGTTCGATTTAGATTGTAATATGAAAGTGAAAGCATTATCTAAAGGTATGGAATCAGCATTAGGAATTATTGTTGGGCTATCTTCCCGAACGAGCATCACAATCTTTGATGAACCTTATATTGGACTTGATGCTGCGATGCGAGCGCGTTTTTATGAGCTTCTATTGGATGAATATGAAGAATATCCACGCACGTTCATTATCTCAACGCATTTAATTGATGAGGTAAGTAATTTATTTGAAGAAGTACTCATTATGCAAAAAGGAAAGCTGATTCTTCAGGATACGGCAGAAAATTTGCAGCAGCGCTGTGTAAGTGTGAAAGGACCTAAAAGTCAAATTGAAGAATATGAAAAAGGAAAGCAAGTAATCCATGAACAAGTATTCGGAGGAGAGAAAAAAATAGTCCTCTTTAATGAAGATATTTATGCTGAGGAGCTTGTCGACAGTTCATTTCATATAGAAGCTGTTCATATACAGGATATTATGATTTATCTTACAGCAAATCGTGGAGGTGTAGCGTAATGAAAGGACAGTTTGCCGCCATTAGTTATTCGCTCTACGTTGAACTAAAGTATTTAATGATTCGCTTTTGGACGATTCTGTTAGCTTTTGTTGTAGTAGATATTTTAGTTTTCAGTCAGGTGAATGAGCATCTTCTATTAGTAACAAGTATGCCGCAGTACATCTTTTCAGGTATTGTAAGTTTTATTATCATTCGAAAAAGTTTTTCCTTTTGCTTAAAGTTAGGAGCTACTCGTAAAGCATATCTTTTAACGATGACCTGTGTTTTTGCTTTATTTGCAATTGTAATGTCCCTTATCAATGTTGTCATCATGAGCATTTCCATAAAGGTGATTAATAGTTTGAATTTAATGAATGTTCAGCTTTATTATGCGAGCGATTTTATCTTTCATGACCCTACTGTCACTGTTCACTTTTTAACGGACGCTGTATTTATTTTTTTTGTTACAGCAGCATCGTGTTTGCTCGGCAGCATCGTTTACAAATTCGGGCAAACAGGAGGGATGATCACCGGTGCTGTTTTAATTTTACTGTTTACGATTCCAGTGACAAAAGAACCGGTTATTCATTTTATAAAAAGCTTTTCGAACGGGTCGTTGTTACTTACATTCGGAACAATGGTTATCGTAAGCTTCTTATTCTTTCTTATCAACTGGCTGTTTTTAAAAAAAGCGTCTCCTGTCCATCAAGCCTAATAAAAAAAGCAATCATTCCTTTACTGAATGATTGCTTTTTTTATTGTACTTTTTTAGAGCAAGCTGCATCAATATCTAGAATCCAGTCGTGAAACTTTTGCTGAAGAAGTTGAAGAGAAGACTGATTGTTCGATACAATGTCCAGTCCGCGCTCGTCGTATAGGTGGAAGATGGTTTCTTTATTCAAATTCACAATGTAACACTCTTCTTCAATAGCCGGATGAATATGAAGATCGCGGTTGGCAATTGATTGCAAAAGAAGCTTTTCTTTCACATCATTTGTTTTACAGGCAATAATATACTCAGCGTTATTTAATAATGCTACGGATTGAACTTCTTGTTTCTTCAGGCGAGAGCGAATGAATTTTTTAATAGCTGTTTCTTTTTTCTTTTTTAAAAGTAAATCATCCTGTGCAGCATTCGCTTTGAAAACAAGTAACAGCTCATCATTTTTTTCATGGAGTGTCTCAAAAATTTCGTAAGCGCGTGCGTACACATTTTTCATGTATTCTCGTTCCCATACGCCTTTTTGATTGGTAAGCGTAAAACGGATACCTGCGGGCGCGTTATAAAAAAGAGGTCTTTTCATTTGAACATTTGGAAACATTGTTGTTAAGTATGATTGAAGCCGCATTGTAGTCATACGCAACACCTCATTTAGTTTAGTCCTGACTTAATATGTTGAGTTTAGTCTATCACGTGATTAGTTAAATTTGTAAAGAAGTAATGTTATTTAATCAAAAGGTAACCAAACTGTTATATTTTGTTGATTTTGCATTATTTCTTTACACAACCTTTGCGGATGAACAGGTTTTTTCATACGCCTGTCGTATTACTTAACGTAGTAACGACGTGAAGAAAGGATGATATACGGTGAAAAAACAGCTTGTTCTTATTTCAATTATTACAGCTGCTTTCTTTGTGCTCATTTTTCACAAAACGATCTTTCAAGAAGGTAATCCTCTTCCTATTGCATGGAGTATTGTAAAATTAAAATCTTCGGATGAAGATGTTGTTCAAATATCCGATAAGCCTAAAAGGTATCTCATTCATTCAAATGACTACTTAACGTTTATTAAACAAATGAAAAAGAAAAAAGTGAATTTTCAATATCAAGATGATAAAAAATTTTATTTTAATAACGACAATGAACGCCAGCTGTTCGTCAGCAAAAACTATACCGATAAGTTCACGATTATGGAACTAAAGAAAAAAGAGCTGACTGAAGCTGGCGTTGAGTAATAAGAGCTAATCTCTACCCTGTGTTCCAAAATCTTTAATTTGAACATGAATATGATAGTCGATGGTCGACTGGCTAAATATTTCATCCCATTCATGCTGATGTTTTTTCCAAAAATGAGGATGATGAATTCGTACGTAATCATGCAGGTCAATCACATCAGCTTTGTAATTATTTTGTAATAAGCGAAGTGTTTTTTCTGCATCTTTTCGAATGATTTTTTCTATTTTTTTTTCGGTGTTCTTTACATTAGAGGCGGCAAGAGCCTGTTTTGAAGTCTCCCAATCTTCTGATACCCTGCCGCTTGCTTGAACGTTGATGTCAAAATGAACGGAGTGATTTGAATCAATGCGGGCCTTCACATCTTGCTGAACATCTCCAATTTCATAGGAAAAGGGGTATGGACCGTGTTTGCCGTAAATAATTCCGCCTTTAATATTCCCCGTTAACCACGTTAATGCCTCCACTTGGTGCTGAGTTAAGGTGAATTTTGCTTTTTTATCTTTTATGATTGCCGCGCCGTCTATTTCAACGCTATTTTTTATTTTAGAAAGCCGCTGTATTAAAAAGCTTTGATCTGTTTTTAACTTAGCCGATAGCTCTCCCATGGTTAGGGGATTTAGAATTTTGTTCGTTTTGAATTTATTATAAACAAGCTCGTAAATTAAGTTTATAGGCGGTACAGACATTCCTTGAATCGTTAAAACGTTTTTAGCATCGCCTTTTGTAACAAACGCAAGGCTGCTGCGGCGTATTTCATTATCACGTACAAACTGATTGATAAGCGCATCAAGAGGGATGGTCTTGCTTGCTTTTTCTCCTATTAAAAGTGCTCGCTGATGCTGGCTGTATATAGGATCAGATTTCAGCGAAATATTTCGCGTGATTTCATGAATTGTAGGACCAGCTGTTGTAATGTTTTTGTATGGAATGGAAGAAGACATATTTCCGGACTCTGTCTCGGTTAACGTTTGATGAGTCAGCACAAGCTGATTTTTTCCTGTTTTTGGTTCTATTTTCGATGTGATATCCATTGCCACGCCTATAACAAGAGCAAGTTGTTCAATGTTTCGATGATTTGTACAGCCGCACAATAAAAAAATGGTCATCATGACAGGAAGACATTTTTTCGTCATTTGAACACAACCTTTTTTATTTTCATTAACATGCTGAAAAAAAGAGGGATAACCAAAAATGTCACTAAAAATGCCCAGCCTAGAACAGTTGAATAATTCGACACGTCGCTTGCTGTTTTGGGGGCTAAAGAGCTCATAAATAAAACGGGTACAAGAAAGATAATATTAGTAGTTGATCGGTTTTTGAAAATCTTTTTAAATCCTGAAACAGCTAAAAAGAAATACATTACAAAGGTTAAAAAAAACTGAAGAAGCCAGACAATAAGTAAAAATAATTCAAGCCTCTCAAAGAAAATTCCTTTTACTTCATGCGTCTGAACAAATTCAATCGTAGGCCAGACGGTCGTTTTTACCTCCGGAACGGATAACGCGCCGACAACTAATACGTAAGTGATAATATATAAAAGTAAAGGAATGGAAAATCCGATGATAGAAACTTTTCGTAAATGATTTTTGTTTTTCATATGCTTTGGAAGAAATACAATCGTTTCAATCCCTAAAAAGGAAACAGAGACGGTTGTAAAAGCAGCAAGAAGCGGGCTGAATCCATCGGCTAACACGGGCTGTAAGTTTTTTAAATCGACCATTCCGATACTAAGAAGATATAAGATAAGAAGAATGATGACCGTTACAGGAAAACATAGGGCCATTACTTTTCCAATAGAATTAATACCCCCAGTGATTAAATAGACGCCTGTCAAAATAAACGAAAGGATAATTAACTCAATGGGCATCGTTTCCAGTAAATAGAAATGGATCATTTCTGCCATAGCTCTTACTTCAAAACTTGCTACAGATGTGAAATAAACGACTATAGCGAAGTTGAAGATATTTCCAATCAACTTGCCGGTTACTTCTTGCGTGAAGTCAAACATACAGCTAATCGTAAAATATTTAACCATCCAGACTAAAAAAAGAACAATTCCAATAAACAAAAGGCCGTCCATAATAAGTACAATCCATCCGTCTGCATTATTTGTCTGGTTTGTAATGCTGCTTGGCAGTGTTAATAAACCGACGCCCAGCATGGTTGAAGAGATAATTGAAATGGCATAAAAGTCTGAAAGAAGCTTGCTTGATTGTGACTGTGATTGTTCCATATGGTCCTCCTTTTGTCAGTTTTATTTGGCTTTATTTTTAGACTGTTTTAGACTTTTGTTTGGCAGACGAATATAAGAATCTTTCCACGCTTTTTTATTTAACGCAAAAAACGGTTTGAAGTAAGCCATACCAAAACTTTCGAGCTTGGTTAGATGAATGACGAGAACAAGAAAAAACATGGTAACTCCGTATAATCCAAATATTGCTGCAATCATCATAGATACGAAACGCAAAATTCGAAACGAAAGGCCAATTCCGTACTGAGGAACGGTAAAGGACGCAATTGCCGATACAGATACAACAATAATCATAACGGAGCTAACGATATGGGCTTCCACCGCTGCTTGACCAATCACAACCCCGCCTACAAGTCCAACTGTTTGTCCCACAGGAGTAGGGAGACGCAGACCGGCTTCGCGCAATAATTCAAGCGTCACTTCCATAACCACTGCTTCGATAAAAGGAGAAAAAGGAACGTTTTCTCGTGTGGCCGCAATAGTAATAGCAAGCTCCGTCGGAAGCAGACCTTGGTTAAACGAAACGAGTGAAATATAAATAGCTGAAAAGAATAGGGTAATAAAAATAGACAAGTACCTTAGTAATCTTAGCAACGAACCAGCTATCCATCTTTCGTAATAATCGTCGGGTGATTTCATAATCATATCGAAAGTTGTAGGCACTAAAAGAGCAAAAGGAGAGCCATCTACTAAAATGGCTACTCGCCCTTCATTCACCGCAGCGAGAACACGATCCGGTCTTTCTGTATTTTGTACTTGAGGGAACGGTGAGTAAGGTGCTTCTTCTAAAAATTCTTCAATCATTCCTGAGTCTTGAATGTTATCTAAAGGAATGTCTAATAATTTCTCTCGGACTTGATTCACGATGTGAGTTTGACAGTGTTTATTATGAAAAACGATACTTGTTCGATGTTCCTTTGTATTTCCAATATAAATGTCTTCAATCACCATTTCTTCTTCGGTAGAACGCTGCCTTAAAAGACCAAGGTTTTCATCTAAGTTTTCGATAAGAGCAATTTTAGGGCCGCGCACTACTTTTTCTGTTGTAGGTTCACTTAAAGAGCGCTGTTTGGTCATAGACATATTCAGCGAGTATGCCGTGGTGCTTTCGCTAATGAACAGCAAGGGCTGACCTTTAAAAAAACACGAGATCGCTTGCTTGTATGTATAAACTTCTTTGTCTTTAATGACAGAAATAAACGAATCGATGTCATCGAGTGTTTGCGTTTCACTTTTTGCTTTTGTCTCAACAACATGCTGAGTAAGATTATCAAGTTTTTCTCCGTCTACTAATCCTTGGAGATAAATAATACATATATATTTTGTGGGAGACAGCCATAATTTTTTGGAACCAACGTCTGTATTTTGACCCACCAAATCTAGAAACGTTTGAACGGTGTAGTCTGCATTGGGCTGAAATTTTGAATCGAGCATAAATAAACTCACCGCCTGTTGTGTTAATGAGCTTAGTGTTTACGATGTAAAAACGAGTTATGCGAAAAATGTGGAAGAATAGAAAAGATATGTTATGGTAAAGAAAAGAGGTGATGGTATGCTACATTCATTTACGTTAAAAACGAATAAGCGTGACGAAATGATTGACGTGACGAGTCAGGTACAAGCATTAATAAGAACAGAAGGATTAAAAGAAGGGGCTGTAGTTGTTTACTGTCCTCATACAACCGCTGGTATAACAATTAATGAAAATGCGGATCCGGATGTAAAAACCGATATGATCCGACGCTTCGATGAAGTATATCCTTGGGAACATAAGTTAGATCTTCATATGGAAGGAAATACGGCGGCGCATCTCAAAGCGAGCACGGTCGGCTCCTCTCAGCATATAATCGTTCACGATGGGCAGCTGCTGTTAGGAACGTGGCAAGGAATTTATTTTTGTGAGTTTGATGGACCGAGGACTCGTACGTATTATGTAAAAATTTTATCGGCACAATAACTTTTTTTCATACGTCATTGTCCAACTTTTTTCTGAAAATTGTTATAAAACAAAGTTAATTTAATATAAATGTTATATAACAGTTAAAGGGAGAGATTGAACAATGGAAAAGATAAGTGCAGAACAAGAAGCAGTAAAAAAAGAAAATGAAAAAACAAATTTTACATGGGTGGAAGAATACCCAACCATTTTAGACATTGTCAATGAATATTACAGTACGTGTCGATAAATAAAGTGAAGAGACAAAATTATTTTAATTGAAAGAAGATCCGAATGAGTTTGATTCTTGCTTGAGAATTTAACGCGTTCGGATTTTTTCATTGGTAGGGTGGACGTAGGTTTCGTATATGTAGACGAGGAGGCTCATCGGACGCTGACGGAAAACGAAGTCTTACACGGAAATCAACAGCGATGCAACAAGCGGTCGAGATCATTTATCTCACTTGTTCGTCTTTAGGTTGGATTGATTTAGTTATGTCTTAATATCTTTTTTTATAAAAAAAGATATAATAGTAGCAATTTTCCTAAAAGGTTTAATATAATAAATATTAGGGTACTGAATTGTATGAAATAAAGATAAGACGCATCGTTTCATACTATTTCCTTTTTTACCGCTAGTATAGCCTTGAAGAAAAAGTTTCATTTGATATACTAACTATACGCTTAGTCTTTAAGAGAAAGATGAAGATTCATTGTCATTGTTACACGCAGTGAATGAGCTGCCTTTGCTTGGCGAAAACGTCGTACAAACAAAGACAGATAGCGAATTGTTTTGGGTGCGTTCATTTAGTTCAAAACAGGGAGGCGATTAGTCTATGTTACTTGTACGTATGGCCATGATTGGTTTCTTTTCATTAACAGCCATATCATTGTTTTCTTTTCAGTCCGTTGAAATTATCCATGCCATTATGGACTTTTTCTCATCAGCTGATAAGTACTAAAAAACGATATCTTTTTTAAATAAAAAGCGGATAACCCTTAGGGGCTATCCGTCAAAAACCGCCCAAAAGGCGGTTTTTTTATGCTTATAGCTGTGCTAACAAACGCACTGCATTCATTCTCTGATGACAAAGTCCACGTGTTTTTTAGCTTAACATTCGTTAAAATAAGTATTTACGTACTGTTCAAACTGAAGCCAATCGTCCACGCGAGGGACATTTACTTCTTCGTTATACGGGTAGCTCATGGCAACAGCATGGCGACCTGTAGCTTGAAAAGCCTTCAAATTATGCGGTGCATCATCAAATAGCAAGTCTCCGTATATTTTATCTTTTTGGTGTGTAAAAACGATATTGTATTTTCCGATAAACGGAAGGTGTTTTTCAACCCACTGCTCTTTTTCTGTATAAGCATAGGTACGGCTGCTTGTGACAATTAAAATGGAAAACCTTTCATAAAGTCGTTTAAGAACCTCAACAGCATGAGGCAGAGGTTGTAAATGTAAAAAAAGCCCCGGCTGATCGAGGTAGTCATAAATTTTTGTCCCGCATTCCGGCTTTACATACTTTTCTGATTCCCAGCATTTTAACTTTTCAACCGATAAGCTGTCGCAATAATCTTTGTTATATTGGTTATGCCAATCCGTCATAAGATCACAAATGACAGAATCCATGTCAATTAAAAGGGTGTGCATTTATTCAACTTCCTTTACAGTATTCATCTACACGCTTGGTTTTGCAATGTAATGTGCTGCTTCTACTATACCAAATCTTTTACATGCAGAAAAAGAGCAAGCCGCATCAAAATCGCACAGCTTGCCCTTTTTATAGAAACTACATTCTTTTAGCACCTAAATAGCGTTTGCTCCAATAGCTCTCTTTTAGAGAAGAGATGCTCACACCTTTAGATGAAGAGCAGTGAAGAAACTGGTTATTTCCTAAATAAATTCCTGCATGAGAAGGCCCTTTTGTATAGGTTTGGAAGAACACAATATCTCCAGCTTTTGGACTTGAGACGCGCGTTCCTTTTTGATAAATTTGAGCTACTGTTCGAGGAAGCTGAACCCCGCCGCCATGTTTGAACGCATAGCCAATAAAACCGCTGCAGTCAAAGCCGCTTGGCGTTGTTCCGCCCCAGCGATATCGAACGCCCATATACTGTTTTCCTTTGTTAATCACTGCGTTAGGGTTATAGCGCGCTGAGCTAGAAGGCGATTTGCCCTTTGCTGAAACGCCTAGTTTAGCATACGTTCCTTTTCCGACAATACCATCTGCTGCTAGTCCATTTTTGCGCTGAAATGATTTTACAGCAGAAGTTGTAACAGTCCCAAAGTATGTAGTCGTATTCCCTTTAAAATAACCTTTATTTTTCAACGTTTGTTGTAGTTGTTTAACATCTTGGTGATTCATGCCTTGGCGAAGCGTTTGGTCGCCTAGAGCCGCTTGGCTGACAATCGGGCTAGTAGAAACAATAACGCCAGCAAGCGTAAGAGCTGCTATTACTTTTTTCATAAAACTAGTACCCCCTGAAAATTTTTCCTGATTTGAGTAAATTCATCATATCATCTTTCGACAGTGTTCTACGTTACAATTTCATTACATATATGAAAAAAATGAAATATAAAGGTGAATATAGTCTTATAAAAGCTGTAACTAAAAGGGTTCTTTAGATGTGCAATATTGCTAGAAAAACTTTGAATATTTGACGGTAAATAACTAAAAGATATGAAAAAGTATGTACATTTAAAATTTAACAAAGAAATATGTTGTGAATTACTACACAAAAAGTTCGAACTCGGGTAAAATGTAGAACTATAATATAGTAGTCATGTATGTGACTTTGATGAGGTGAAAGTAATGAAAAGAATAGGTGTATTAACAAGCGGCGGAGATTCTCCAGGTATGAATCCTGCGGTTCGTGCTGTTGTGCGTAAAGCAATTCATGAAGGTATGGAAGTTTACGGTATCTATCAAGGGTATCAAGGATTAATAGAAGGAAATATTAAAAAGCTAGAAGTTGGAGATGTCGGTGACATCATTCAACGCGGCGGAACTATGCTTTATTCTGCAAGATGTCCAGAATTCAAAACAGAAGAAGGGCGTTTAAAAGGTATTGAAAACCTTAAGAAGCACGGTATTGAAGGCTTAGTAGTTATTGGTGGAGACGGATCATATATGGGAGCTGTAAAACTAACAGAGCTTGGTTTCCCTTGTATCGGTATCCCAGGAACAATTGATAACGACATTCCAGGAACAGATTTTACATTAGGATTTGATACGGCTCTTCATACGGTTATCGATGCTATTGATAAAATCCGTGATACGGCGACTTCTCATGAACGTACGTTTATTATTGAAGTTATGGGTCGTAATGCAGGAGACATTGCTCTTTGGTCAGGTCTTGCTGGCGGTGCGGAAACAATCCTTATTCCAGAAGCAAAAGATGAGTTCCAAGAAATGGTTGACCGTTTGAGAAAAGGACAAGAGCGCGGTAAAAAGCACAGCATTATCGTAGTAGCTGAAGGCGTAGCCAATGGTAATGAAGTAGCGAAGCAGCTGCATGAAGCTGCAGGTATTGAAACGCGTGTAACAGTATTAGGACACATTCAGCGCGGTGGTTCCCCAACTGCTCAAGATCGTGTGCTAGGAAGCCGTTTCGGCGGTCGTGCAGTCGAGCTTCTGCTAGAAGGTAAAGGCGGCCGTGCAATCGGTATCCGTAAAAATGAAATTGTAGATTATGATATTATGGAAATTTTAGGTGAACCTCACCATATCAATGCTGATATGTACCGTTTATCTAAAGAGCTTTCAATCTAATCACAGTATGGCTGAGGCGAAACTTCTTATATGGAAGGAGTTTCGTCTTTTTTTGATTGCATCCCTGTTCCTTCGCAGTGTTTGCATGTTTTCATGTAACCGATACCAGGAATAACGGCTAGCTTTCCGAGTCCTTTGCAAAAGGTGCAAATTAATTCAAAACCAAACATCGTTCCATCCCCTCTGTACAAGTTTTCTTTCAGTTTATCATAAAAGTAGACAAATAATTTTAAAAATTATAGAAATAATCAAAAAAATGATTACATTTGAACAGCGAGTGATATAGTAAAGAGAGAAGACCATTTTACAAAAGAGGAGAGGAAGCGTGATGTTTAAACGAATTTTACTTGCCTCAGATGGCTCAGAGCATGCAGCTAAAGCAACAGAAAAAGCCGTTCAGCTCGCTCAGCTGACGGAAAACAGTTTTATTCAGGTCATTTATGCAGTAGAGGGTGATTCAAGATTAAAATCACTTAGCCGCGATGAGGAACGTGAAAGCCGGATACATACAACAGATGAAATTTTAAAGCAAGGAAACGTGGAGTATGAGATTACGTTTATGCACGGAGACGCGGCTAAAACAGTGATTCAATTTGCTAATCAAAATTCATTTGACCTTGTAGTAATAGGAAGCAGAGGGTTAAATCCTGTAAAAGGCATGCTGCTTGGAAGCGTGAGTTCTAAGATTGCACAGCAAGTAACGATTCCTGTGCTAATTGTTAAATAGGAGAGAAATGCAATGGTAAAACAGTACAAAGAATTAAAACAGCTCATTAATGATGCTAAACACATTTGTTTTTTTACGGGAGCAGGAATGAGCACAGAGTCGGGCATACCGGACTTTCGCTCTCAAAATGGCTTATATCGCCAAAATAAAAGCTTTGTGGACATAGTAGCTGCTGACTTCTATGAGCAATATCCTCATGAATTTTGGCCGCTGTTTAAAGAAATTTTTCATATTAAAATGCTGCATCAGTATAAAGCAAATACGGGCCATCGCTTTATTGCTGAACTAGAAGAAGCCAAAACCGTGCATGTAATTACGCAAAATATTGATGGCTTGCACCAAGATGCAGGAAGCACGAACGTTTTTGAAATTCATGGGTCCATTAAGAGAGCTCATTGTCCGAGCTGTAAAGAAGAGTATGACTTAGCGTATTTAAATCAGTCAGCTCTCCCACAATGTACAGCGTGTGAGCGCCTTTTAAAGCCAAATGTTGTTCTTTTTGGAGATGCCATTCATCAGTTCGATGAAGCAGTTACAGCAGCGCTGTCATCTGATTTATTCATCGTGCTTGGTTCATCGCTTGAAGTAGCACCGATTAATCAGATTCCGCTGCTTGTGAGCCGGTACAATCGTACAAACATGGTGATGATTAATAAAGAACCTACGCATTACGATTATTTGTTTGATTTGGTTATCTATGATTCCATTGGACAAGTGGTCGCAAATTTATAAGCGTCTATGCATGGACATAGCGCTTTTTTAGCATTTAGTGATAAAGTGTAGGGATGTATCATATGGTGTAGTACATCATCCATTCGCTAATGGATAGAAGGGATGTTTGCGCATATGAGTGGAGGCTTGAGAGTTTGTCTCTTCATTGTTGGTATTGCACTCAAAGTGACAGCTGTTTTGACTTTGATTTTTGAAATGAATCTTGTCCCTATTCACGGAAGGAGTCTCACTTATTATGCTGAAGCAATAGGTATGAAACTCCCCATTATCTGTTTTGTCCTTGGGTTTTTTTGTGTAGCAGCAAGCTTTTATTTACCTGCTAAAAATCGCCGTACCAGTAAATAGCAAGGGCAGGAGACTAACTAAAACGTTTGACTGCAAAGTTTTTAACATTTAAAATAAAGTCAATAAGTTTAAAAAGAAATAGGATAATTATTCCTTATTCTTTTTAGATATACGGAAATAGAGGTGATTGGATGGGGCAGTGTACCACGTTGGCGAAGTAGCATTATATGCACCAGTGTCAAAGCGTACAATACAGTATTATATAAACCTACATTTGCTTCACGCATATCGCTCTTTATCACATAATCGCTCTTTTAAGACGTTAACAGACTTTAACTTTATAAAGATTGTAAACTACTAAATTTTTTATAAATGAATGGAAGAGAGAATCAGCGCTGAAGCAACATCATGAAATGAAGCGATGTGAGCCATTGCTTCACATCTAGAACAGCTGAATAAAGAATGACCTGCTACATTAACGAGTGAAACGTGAGATAAGGAAGAAAGACTGGCAGTTTTGCTCCATATAAAAATGTTTATACATTTATCATTTGATTCCTCCTTATATGCACTTTTCCAAGTGATCAGTACAGGGATAGAGTTCTTTATCCAAATTTTTTATTTTTTAGGAGGTGAGTCCTTACTCGTTTTTAAACGAGCTAAGGAACTTGATTGGACATATTTAACTTGATTTTACTAGCGGTACTGATTGCATTAACTGCTTTTTTCGTTGCTACCGAGTTTGCGATTATTCGCGTGAGGAGTTCCAAAGTGGATCAGCTTATAGCAGAAGGGAGCAGCAATGCAAAAGCTGCGAAGCAAGTTATTTCAAACTTAGATGAATACTTATCTGCGTGTCAGCTTGGTATTACGATTACTGCGCTGGGAATTGGTTGGTTAGGAGAGCCTACACTTTCGCATCTCCTGTCCCCATTACTTGATCAACTAGGGATAAGCGGAGCTTTAACAAAAGTACTATCTGTTGCGATTTCTTTTGCGGTTGTTACATTTATAAACGTTGTGGTCGGAGAGCTTGCTCCGAAAACATTTGCAATTCAAAAAGCAGAGAAAGTCACTTTATTATTTGTTCGTCCGCTTATACTCTTTTATAAAGTAACCTATCCTTTCATTTGGCTATTAAACAGTTCTTCTCGTTTAATAACAGGGTTATTTGGTCTAAAGCCTGCTTCAGAAAATGAGCTTGCACACAGTGAAGAAGAGCTTCGCATCTTGTTATCAGAAAGCTATAAAAGCGGTGAAATCAATCAATCGGAGTTTAAATATGTAAGTAAGATTTTTGACTTTGATGATCGCGTTGCCAAGGAGATTATGGTGCCGCGTACGGAAGTCGTTTCGATTGACCAGGAAGATACGGTCGAATACATCCTTGAGATGGTCCAAGAAGAGCGGTTTACCCGCTATCCGGTCATCGATGGAGATAAAGACCATATTATTGGAATGGTCAATATGAAAGAGATTTTAACCGAGATTGTCATGAACAACAGCAAGGAAAAAATAAATTTAAAACAGTATATCCGTCCTGTTATTGAAGTAATTGAATCGATTCCTATTCATGATTTATTGCTTAAGATGCAGCGTGAACGCATCCATATGGCTATTTTAATTGATGAATACGGAGGAACAGCAGGGATTGTAACAGTAGAGGATATTTTAGAGGAAATTGTCGGTGAAATTCGTGATGAATTTGATGCGGATGAACTTCCATTAATTCAGAAAGTCAAACCCGATCATTATATTGTAGATGGAAAATTATTAGTAAGTGAGCTTAACGAGTTGCTTGGCACAACAATTGATGATACGGATGTTGATACAATTGGAGGCTGGGTCTTGACGGAAAAATATGACGTCAAGCAAGGAGAAAGCCTTAGCTTTGATCAGTATGACTTTACCGTTACGAAAATGGAAGGCCATCATATTCAATATATTGATGTGATCAAAAAACGTCAGGTGCATCAAAGCACGGATGAAGCGGTTAATGTTTCAGACATGAATCAGTCACAGGCTTTATCTTCGTAACAAAAAGGCGCATTGCAAAAGAGCAATGCGCCTTTCTTATGGAAAAAGCGTGCTGGGAAGATGATAAAGTAATATGATGGAACTAAGGGATAATATTACCGCTATGAATCTTAAAATCAATTTGCTTTAATAAAAGTATGAAAACTCTATCAAAACTTTTATTAGTAACACTGTTGTCTGTCACTCTAGCTTTTGGTCTTAATAACACTGCGCAAGCAGCAACCGTACATACCGTTCAATCGGGAGATACGATGTGGAAAATAGCAGTAAAATATCAGGTTGGCGTTTCCGAGCTGATTGAAGCGAATTCTGCTATTAAAAATCCTAATTCGATCTATCCGGGACAGAAAATTACTATTCCAACGAATAAAGCAGGAAGTTCATACGAAGAGCAAGTAGTTCAGCTAGTGAATCAAGAACGTGCTAAAGTAGGACTTAAGCCTTTAAAGTCTAATTGGGAAGTAGCTCGCGTTGCTCGCTATAAATCGCAGGATATGATTGATAAAAATTATTTCAGTCATACATCGCCTACATATGGAAGTCCGTTCGACATGATGAAAAACTTTGGTATTACATACAGTACAGCAGGTGAAAATATCGCTGCTGGACAAGCAACTCCAAAAGAAGTGGTTAACGCATGGATGAATAGCGAAGGTCACCGTAAAAACATACTGTCGAGTCAATTTACCGAAATTGGAGTAGGTTACGCTAAAGGTGGAAGCTACGGTCATTACTGGACTCAAATGTTCATTTCAAACTAAAAAAGAAAGGAAAAAAAGCTGACTTAGTAGTCAGCTTTTTTTAGCTTCGAGCACTTTCTAGAAATTCTTTTGGATTGCCAGAAAGCTTTCCGTCCTGCTCAACGATGAGTGTGCGCGTAGGGAAAGCAAATTCTACGCCTTCTTCTTCAAGAA
Organism: Priestia sp. 10L35; assembly: GCF_056395685.1. Lineage (NCBI taxonomy): Bacteria > Bacillati > Bacillota > Bacilli > Caryophanales > Bacillaceae > Priestia > Priestia sp. 10L35. The sequence goes on from NZ_JBFTKA010000001.1 coordinate 903,937, forward strand.
TGTCCATAATTTCGAAGTTTATATTTTCTTTTACATCTAAATAATCAGCAAAAACGGTTGTATTTGTAAAGAAATACAGATAGATATTTAGACTGGATTCATAAAAGCCGTCAAAATTTACAAGAATCGTTTCATTGTGAATTTCTTCGTGCTCCGTCAGCATCTTTTTAATTCTTGTCACTACGGTTTCTAACTTTTCTTTTGGTGTATTATAATTCAAGTTTAAATGAAAGGCAATTTGACGTTTTCCCATCTTAGCCCAGTTAATAATAGGTTCATTAGAAAGAGTAGCATTTGGAACCGTTACGACTGCTTGAGCGAACGTTCGAATTTTGGTGCTTCGAAACGTAATATCTTCTACAACGCCTTCAACACTCGGTGTTTTAATCCAATCTCCAATGGTAAAAGGCTTTTCGGTAATAATCACAATTCCGCCGAATAAATTACTAACGGTGTCTTTAGCGGCTAGGGCAAAAGCAAGACCACCTAAACCAAGACCCGCTACAAAGCCGTTTACGTTAAAACCCCACTCTTCTGCGATGATGGAGATAGAAAGCATAACAACAACGATGCGGATGAACTTTTCAATAAAAGGAATAATGATTCGATCCACTTGGATATCGAAATTTTTGGCAAACGTTGCAAAAAATAAATTGGTAGAAGCAGCTAAATTATACAAGCCCCATCCTGCAAGGCCAACAGAAGCTGAACGAACTAAATGTCTTTCCGTGTCGGCTGTTAAAACATCAAAGGGAAGATAGGGAAGAGCAAGCTTGAAACCAATAATTACAAAAATCCAGCGCAGCGGCTTTTCAAAAGCTTCCAAAACGCTCGTAATTAAATTGATTTTTTTATTTTTGACAAAACCAATAATAAACTTAAACAAATAAGTCGTGAAAAGCTTGCGAAGAATTAAAAAGATCAAAAAGATCCCAATCGCAATCACGATTTTTTTCCAATCATCTAACGATGATAGAGACTTCAAAAAATCCATACAATCCTCCTAATTACCAAAACTGTGCTACAGTCCATTTATATCCGTCGATCGAAAGCATTTCTATGTAGAGTGTTCTTTACCCTAAATTCATGCTTTTTAAAAGCTTCTTCCCTATTAAAATAGCACAAAAATACCTTTAAATCTATTTAAGTGATAATTATGAATATATCTCTTTTTAGTAAAAGAGACAGACAACAGTCTGAAAATAAGTTGTATAATAAATAGGTGATATTATAAACGTTAATGTATCTTATTATTTATTGAAAACGTTCGTTGGAGGGAGAAGTTTTGTTAAGTCAATTGAATAGAATGCTAGAAAAATTGATGCCGTTTATTACGCCGGTCAGCTTGCTCATAGGAGTTCTTATCGGTTCGTCATTAAGTCAGTATGCCTTCTTAATTCCATGGCTTTTTGCATTAATGACGTTTGCCGGAAGTTTGAATTCAAATTTTCACCAGTTAAATGCCACGATACACCGTCCATTTCCAATCATTATGGCCCTGTTTGTTTTACATATTTTTATGCCAGCGTGGGCTTGGAGCGTTGGCCAAGTGATTTTTCCACATGATGTATTTACAAGCACAGGTCTTTTGCTAGCAGCGATCATTCCAACAGGAGTGACTAGTTTTATATGGGTCTCGATTTACAAAGGAAGCATTCCTCTTGCGCTATCCATTATTTTAATTGATACTCTTTTGGCGCCGCTTATCGTTCCTTATACACTTTTATTGGTAGTTGGAGACACCGTGCATTTGGAAGCGCTAAAGTTAGTCAAAGATTTGTGTTTTATGATTGTCCTTCCATCTTTGTTAGGCATGTGCTTAAATCAATATACAAAAGGAACAATTAAGCAGACATTAGGACCAAAGCTGGCACCTGTTTCGAAAATAGGGCTAAGTGTGATGGTTATGATAAACGGGGGAGTAATTGCACCTTATTTAAAACATATTGATAAAAAACTGCTGTTTATTATCGTGATCGTCTTTTTAATGAGTTCAGCTGGTTATTTCTTCAGCTGGATGATTGGCAAATGGCTAAGATGGGACCGAGCAAAAGTTGTGACGCTTACGTTTTGCGGAGGCATGAGAAATATTAGCGCCGGAGCCGTGTTAGCCGTATCTTATTTTCCAGCTCCCGTTGCTGTACCCGTTGTGCTGGGGATGTTATTTCAGCAGGTATTAGCTGCTTTATCAGGGCGTTTAGTTCAAAACTATTACGAGAAAAAAGACGCTGAATTTGTTTCATTAAAATAAATGGAAGAAGCAAGGGAGGAACCATAGTAATCATAAAGTAAGCACTCTGTTTTAATGACGAGGGATAAGGTGCTTTTACGCTTGCTGCGTTCAAGATAACGAGGTGATTAGAAAAAGAAACGGTGTGGCATACTAGAAAGAAAAAGGTCGGATATTTTTGCTTATCAATATAGCGCTGGCGTTTGTTTTACCTTGGATTTTTGGCACGTTCTATTTACATCCTAAAAATCGTCGTTTACTGCCTTTAGTAGGAACTGCTTTTTGCATTTTAGCAATCGTTATCAATGAATTAGGGAGCTATTATGGTTTTTGGAAACTCCGGACTTCTTTAGAAAATGAAGCATTAGAAGCGCTGCCTTTTAATTTAGGCGTCTATCCTGTATTGGCTAGCTATATGATTTTTTTAATCCAGCGAATTGGAAAGCCTCATTTTTTTATTTTTCTTATTGCGCTGTTTACAACATGTTTAGAAGGAACGTATGTGCATATGGAAAGAGTTACATACGGAAACGGATGGAATCTCGGCTGGACATTTTTTTCCTACTGGATTCCGTACGGCGTGATTTATTTATACTATAGGTATTTGGTTAGTCTTAGACTGCTTCACTAGAAGAAAGAAAAAGAAGTAAATTTGCACAATAAAAAAAGCCGTGAATATTCACGGCTTTTTTTATTAGATCGCTTCTTTCGAGCTAGATTTATCTTTTGAATGATCCCATGCATCAATATTATCAAGTCCAGAAATGCTGTCTTGGTAGAAGACAGGGTCTTTTCCAGCTTTCTTTTGAGCAAGATAATCTTTCAGTGCTGCAAAAGAAATTTTCGAGAGCAAGAGAATCGCGATTAAGTTGACCACTACCATCAAGCCCATAAACAGGTCTGCTAAATCCCATACAAGCTGAATTTGAGAAATAGAACCGAACACAATCATTGCAAGTACAGCAACACGGTAAGTTACTAGCCAAGCTTTATTTGTGTTCAAGAACTCAATATTTGTTTCTCCGTAGTAGTAGTTACCGATTAATGTACTAAAAGCAAATAGGAAAATCATAATTGCAAGAGCACCTGTTGCCCAAGAGCCAATGTGAGTGCTTAAAGCAGCTTGTGTTAACTCAATACCGCTTAAATTTTTATTTGTATAAGTACCTGAAAGCAAAATGATAAAGGCAGTACTACTACAAATAATAAGCGTATCTGTTAATACACCAAATGCTTGAATCAATCCTTGCTTTACCGGGTGGCTTGTTGTTGCAGCTGCGGCTGCATTTGGAGCACTACCCATACCAGCTTCGTTTGAGAATAATCCGCGTTTAATTCCTTGCATAAGAGCTGCTCCAAGAGAACCGCCGGCAATTTGATCGAAACCAAATGCATTTTTAACGATTAACGCAATAAGAGAAGGCATCTCTTGAATGTTCATGATAATAATGAAAAGTGCTACTGCAATATAGGCAACAGCTAGTACCACAACAATGTATTCTGACATTTTTGCAATACGCTTAACTCCGCCAAAAATAATGGCAGCGAAAGCCACTGTCATAATAATTCCTAACACTAAACGATTTGTTCCGAACGCATTTTCAAACGCAAGAGTAATCGTGTTCGATTGTACAGCATTAAAAATTAAGCCGAATGATAAAGTGATTAAGACAGCAAACAGTCCGCCCATCCAGCGCTTCTTTAACCCTTTTTCCATATAGTAAGCCGGTCCGCCTCGGAAGCCGCCGTCTTTGTCTTTTACTTTGTATATTTGTGCTAATGTACTTTCGATAAATGCTGAAGCTGAGCCAATAACGGCAAGCACCCACATCCAAAATACAGCACCAGGTCCCCCTAAAGCGATCGCAATCGCAATACCTGTAATGTTCCCCGTACCAACGCGGGCTGCCATACTGATACAAAACGCTTGGAATGGCGAAATTCCGTCTTTAGAAGAGCTATCCGCACCTTCTTTTAATACACGAATCATTTCTTTTAATAACCGAATTTGTAAAAACTTTGACCTGAATGTAAAAAACAAACCAAATGCAATCAGCATCGCAATCAGTAAGTAGGACCAAAGAAATTCGTTGATTGAACTAACAAAACCTTGAACTACTTCTTGCATAGTTTCACCTCTTCATGAATTATAGTAGAATAATAATAAAAAACGTGAATTTATAGAATTTTCCCTCTATTTAGATAGATCTCCCTATTTCCCCGCTGTTTTTCTTCATTATCCTTGTCGAATCTTGTTGCTAAATCTGAACCTTATATATATATAAAATAATAATTTTGGTCTTTTGTCAACTAACCTCACATGGAAAAATAGGGTGATATGACAAATGAAGCGGGTATGAAAAGGCGATAACAGCAGGGGTGAAAGAAATTTCAGTTTGTTTTACTTAATTGTTGCTAGAAAATAAAAGTTTTAGGCCAAGTACGCCAAAAACCGTTCCTTTTACATATTTTAATGTGTGCTGAAAGATACGGCTTTTTTTGACTTTTTTCCCAAGGCCAGAAGCAAATAGCGCAATAAGTGAAAAGATGATGAGCGTTTCGGCGATAAAGATGATACCAAACAAAATCATTTGCAAACTTACATGTCCAAGAGACGAATTAACAAACTGCGGTAAGAACGTAATGAAGAAAATAGCTACTTTTGGATTGGTTAAGTTGCTAACAAATCCTTTTCTAAAGTGATGGTGCTGCTGAACGTTTTCTGTTAATTCCAACGGACCGCTTTTCTCGCGAAACGATTGGTAGGCTAAAAACAGCAGGTACAGAACACCTATAACCTTTAGAATCGTAAAGGCAATAATTGATTTTTGAAAGATAATAGATAGCCCCACTGCGGCTAAAAGAGTATGTACAAATGTTCCCGTAATAGATCCTAATACGGTTTTGATGCCTGCTTTGACGCCTGAAGCAATACTTTGTGTCATTACGAAAATCATGTCTTGTCCTGGTATTAAGACAATGATAAGTGACACGGCTATGTAAGGTATAAGCCAAGAAAATGTCATGATGATTCCCTCCCAACAGAATTTTAACCATTTCGACAAAAAGTTCTCAAGAGTGTGTGCTAATGAATTAATAGATTAATGGAGTAAAGTTAAGAAGGTGTAAAAGCGTAAAAAGAGGTTATTCTCCTTAATAAAAATCAATAAAAGTGTAGGAAAAAAATAGGTGGTGTTGTATAATAATTCGATATACTTAATTTTTATAGAAAGAGGGTGAAAATTTATGAAGTACTGTTTAGCACAGCCGGAGGACGCTGCTACAGTTCATGATCTTATGCTGCAAGCCTTCTCCGTCTATCGCGATTCTGTCCCACCATCCAGTGCTCTTGATGAAACAATCGAATCTATTATACAATCGTTAAAGCACGGAAAAAAAGCTGTCATTTTATACGTCGAAAATAAGCCGGTAGCGATGGCGCGTTTTACGCTAGAAGAAACAAGCTTATATTTTTATCGCCTGTCTGTTATTCCTGCTTTTCAAGGAAAAGGAATGGCTAAACAGCTTATTCAATGGTTAGAAACATACGCCAAAGAGTGTGGCAAGGAAAGTTTATTATGCAAGGTGAGAATGAGTGTTTTTCGTAATATAGCTTTGTATGAATCAATCGGCTTTTACATAGAGCAAAAAGAAATCGTACATAGAGACGGAGTGGATATTCCCGTAGTAAATATGAAAAAAGAGATTCTAAAAGGAGTAATGGCATGAATAAATCAACTCTTCCTTTACCGCCTCCTGTCTTTCTTTTAATCGGTGTATTAGCCGTTTCTTTTTCTTCTATTTTAATTAAATGGTCGGACGCGCCTGCTTCTATTTTAGGAATGTATAGACTGCTGTTTACGGTCCTTTTATTTTTACCGTTTTTACCATGGAGGCAAATGAAAATTCTTTTTAAAAACAGCACGGTAAAAGAATGGCTAATGCTAGCTGTATCAGGCGTGTTTTTAGGGCTTCACTTTCTGTTTTGGATGGAGTCTTTTTCACATACAACAGTTGCTAGCGCTATGATTTTGACTGCGCTTGAGCCGGTCTTCGTAGTGATAGGAGCTTATTTTTTATTTAAAGAAAAAACAAGCAAAGTAGGAATCATCAGCATTTTAATTGCTGTTAGCGGCTCGGTAATTATTGCATCGGGAGATATCGGAGTAACCAAAACGGCTCTTTACGGAGACTTACTTTCTATTTTAGGTACAGTAGCTGTTTCTGTTCATATGCTCGCGGGGCAAGAATTATGCAGGAAAATGCCTTCAACCATCTATAGCTTCGCCGTTTTTTTTATCGGTGGCCTGGTTCTATTTGTCTACAATATTTGTACAAATGTATCGCTGACTCAATATGACATAAAAGATTGGTGGATCTTTTTGCTTTTAGCGCTTATTCCTAATATTTTTGGTCATGCCTTATTTAACTGGCTGTTAAAGTACGTAGGTGCTACGACAATTTCAATGGCTATTTTAGGCGAGCCAATTGGTGCCATCATTCTCGCTTATTTCTTGCTTGGAGAAATGACAACTGTTTCTCAGCTAGTGGGAGGAATGATTGTGATGATTAGTGTGATGATCTTCTTAAAGTACAAAGCAGCAGAGCCGGAAAAAGTCATGGCTCTTCAAGGAAAGTCCAATATCAGCTAATTGGATAGGCAAGCAGCACCGAGTATGATACAGTTTATTTATCATTATTTACCATTTGGTAAAGAGGCTTTTATTAAACTACATAAAGCGGGTGTAAATATGCTGAAAAAACTAACGGACCATGTTTATTACTTTCCTCATTCTGAAGAAACGGATCGGCCGGTGCTCGGGCTTATCTGCGGGGAGAAGTATAGTTTCATCGTAGATGCCGGGAATTCTCCTGCGCATGCATCATCATTTTTAGAAGAAGTGGAAAAAATGGGCGTCCCTCCAATCAAAGGAGTAGCTATTACGCATTGGCACTGGGATCATACATTTGGTATTCATGCAATGAATAAGTATACAATCAGCCATCATTTAACAAAGAAAAAGCTGGCCTATTTAAAGACACTGCGCTGGGACGATGATTCCTTGGATAAACGCGTCCAGGAGGGGGAGGAAATCGAGTTTTGCCGGGATATGATCAAGAAAGAAATGCCGAGTCGAGAGACGTTAATTTTACAGGAGCCGGACGTAACGTTTCATCATCATATGGAAGTTGACCTAGGTGGAATCACTTGTTGCATTCAGCATATTGGCGGAGTACACGCGCAGGACTCGTCCATTGTCTACATACCCCAAGAAAAAGTCCTGTTTTTAGGTGATTGTCTATGTCCAGATTTTTATAGCGGTGACTGGAGTTATGATAAAGAAGACTTTGAGCGGATTCAGAGAGAGCTTAAGAAATATGATGCGCAGTATTATCTCTCATCTCATTTTGACCCTGAAACTCCTGAGGAACTTTGGCAAGATTTAAACCAATTGAGTGCGATTGGAGAAATTGTAGGAAATGAAGTCGATTTAGAAAAAGCATGTTTTCAGTTTGAATGTGAAACGTATAAAAAACCAACAAATGAGCAAAAAGAGAGAATACAGTATTTTGTTAATGGAAATGTCAAACGCAAAAGCAGAGAACTGTTTTGATAGTTTATGCCTAATGATAAATAAGCCCGCCTGTTCATACTATGTTATGAGCAGGCGGGCTTATTCAATTGGTTGTGCAGTGATATAAGTTTTAAGTTATGATAGTAAAATAAATAACTTGACGAAATAAAGTTATAAAAATATAATAAGTTACATAAAGTAAGTTGATTAAAAAATGATACATTCAAAAGGAGAAATAATCATGAACTTTCACCGTGCACCTCATGTATTTGTTGGGAAAGTAAATTTAAAAGTAGAAAATTTAGAGCGTTCACTTGCTTTTTATCAGCAAATAATCGGGTTTAAACTTTTAGGGAGAAAAGAGAACAAAGCTCTGTTAACAGCTGATGGACGCACGGCGCTGTTATCGATTGAACAGCCGGAAAACGTTACAGCAAAACAGCCTCGTACAACAGGCTTATATCATTTTGCTCTATTGTTGCCGACTCGTTCTGATTTAGGAAGTATACTGCAGCATTTGTTAAATAGCGGTTATCCGCTTCAAGGGGCGTCTGATCATCTAGTGAGCGAAGCGCTGTACTTGGCAGATCCAGATGGAAACGGCATAGAGATTTATCGAGATCGTCCGTCAAGTACATGGGAATGGAATGACAGTGAAGTAGTAATGGCTACAAAACCTTTAGATGCAGAAGCGATATTAGCTGAAGGAAACGGTAAACCATGGACAGGATTACCTTCTGCTACCTTAATGGGACATATTCATCTTCACGTTTCTGAATTAGAGCAAACGGAAAACTTTTATCGAAATGGATTAGGTTTTGAGGTTGTGAGCAATTACCATAATCAAGCATTGTTTATTTCAACTGGGCGCTATCATCATCACATCGGACTAAACGTTTGGAATGGAATTGGAGCGCCTAGTCCTCTTGAAAGCAGCGTTGGTTTAGAGTCATTTACACTTGTTTTTCCAGCTGAAGAAGAAAGGGAGCAGGCAATAAATAAGCTTCGTGAAATCGGAGTAGCTGTGTCTAAAGAAAACCAAGATTTCATCACAAAAGATCCATCAGGCAATATAATTAGATTAGTCCTTTAACATAAAAGCTGCCGCAATTGGCAGCTTTTATTTATCGCAATGTTCGTCAAAATAGGAAAGAAATGTACACTTTTTTCTCAAATAGTAAGATGATAATGGCGAAAACGGTGTTATTTTCAGGGAAATAAACGAAGAGTCTTACGTTTAAAAAAGTTTGTAAACAAGCGGGCGTGGGAATAAAATACATATCAAGCATCATTTCTTATCGTTATTGAATTTTTATATAAAGTCTTTTCATATAAAACCTTGAAAGAAGGGAGCGGAAACCTGTGAGATATAAAGTGAAACATTGGCTTAGATTAACTTCAGACGAGCGCTATCTTGTATTGTTTGCTACTGCTGCTTTGCAAAAAGAAAAGCGATAAAAGAGTTGTTAATAGTAAGGAAAGTAGCTTTATATGCTAACGAAAAGGTAATAAAAGGCCTGAAAATAATATATTTATTTTCAGGCCTTTTATTGTTTTCAAACATTTTTTAAGTCAACTGTTGAGAGATAGCTTCAGCCGTTTGTTTGCCGTTTGTCATACACGCTGCAATGCCTACTCCATAGTAAGAACAGCCGGCTAATGTAATAGCGGGGTGCTTGTCATGCAATTTTTGAGTCAAGCTGCGTACAAGTTCACCGTGTTTAAGGTGATAGGTAGGCATCAATTTATCCCAATTGGTTACGTCGCTTTCAATAGGCTCCTCTTTGATTCCTAAGCTGTTTTCAATGTCCTTTTGTGCCACTGCTAGCAGCTCTTCTTTTGACATCGTCCGCAGGCTGTCAAAGTGGTGACTCGTACTTTTATAAAACAGGCGAACTAACAAATTCCCTCGCTTAGAAGTGTGAGCCCATTTTTTGCTCGTCCACGTGCAGGCATTGGCGATTAAGTTGCTTGATTGAGAGACAATAAATCCAGTGCCTTCAGCGGGAAGGTATTCGTCTGGAACGTCATAGCCGATGTATACGCTAATGAGAGAAGAATCTTTTAACTGCTCAAAGTCTTCGTTTAATTCGGGATCGTTCAACAGGTGCTGAGCAGCCGTGTGCGGTGTAGCTAACACCACATAATCTGCTGAATAGGCTTGCCCCGGCGTACTGATTTGGTAGCGTTCACCGTCCCGTTTTATGCTGGTAGTTGGCGTATCTTTTAAAATCGTTACATCAGAAAGCTCTTCTTCTAAGCGGTGAATAATCGTTGATAAACCTTGTTTAAACGAAATGAATTTTTTATTTCCTGCCGTTTTAAATTTTTTTTCATTGGCTCCCATTCCTTTGATGATGCTGCCGTACGTGTTTTTGTAGTCGAGCAGATACGGGAGAGTCGAAGAAATCGTAAGTTTGTCTAAATCCCCAGAGTAGACGCCGGATAAAATAGGTGCAATTTGCTTTTCTACTAGCTCTTCTCCTAAAAAATGTTTTAAAAAGAGTCCGATTGAGCTGTCTTTCGTAAACGTTGTATTTTTAGTGATTAAGTCTTTTAAAGCTGTAATTTTAGCTTTTGAAGAAATCAGCTCGCTTTTAAAAAGAGATTCCACGCTTGTTGGAATACCGAACATGGTATCTTCAGGAATTGGAAGCAGCTCATTAGCAGAGTAAATAAACGATTTGCCCGTTTCGTTATATACTAAATCGTTTGTTAAGTACAGCTCTTCTAGCAGAGGCATAACGTTTTCTTTTCGAGCTACAATAGAATCCGCCCCTGTTTCCATGATAAATTCCCCAGCTTCACGCGTATTGATTTTCCCTCCTAAATAGGCATGTTTCTCTAGTAATAATAATTTAACCGGGAGATTACGTTCTCGTTTTAGTTTCTGCAAATAGTACAGAGTGGTTAAGCCCGTAATTCCTCCTCCAATAACAGCGACCGTTTTCAAAATATTCACTCCTACATTTTCAACAATTAGTCTGTAATATACGAAAATCATACCACTATGACTAGGAAAAGTGTAATGAATTGATTGTGAACATAGTGTGTGCAAACACGAAAAGAAATATTGAAACTATACGATTAGATATTTTGAAATTACATAAAATAAAAGCTCATACACGTAGAGAAAATGACTGAGACGCAGCAGTGAAGAAAGGAGGAAGCATCATGCTCGGCGGTTTTATGGAAACGCTGAAAAAAGACTGGCTCGCTTTAGTATTAATAAGTGTTCTTATATGCGGTATTACCTTAAACGTACGAGCCGAAGAGAAGAGCGGACGAAGCGGATACATCGAACCAAAGCTAGTTTTTCCTGTGATCAGTGATGTTCATATTAAGGAAACAGGAACGCTTGATTTGCGTACTTTTCAACATGCATTAACGCAATTAAATGAACAGGCACCGAAACAAGATGCATTTGTAGTAGTAGGAGATTTGGCTGATACCGGCGCGTTAAAAGAATACGACCGCTTTTTTTCTATTTATAATCAAAATAAACAGCCGCAGGCCGTATCTCTTTTTACGATTGGTAATCATGAATACAGGGACAGCGTAACTAATCAGCAAGCGCAGCAGCGTTTTTTATCTAAAACTAAAATGAAAGCTCTTTATTTTCATCAAGTGATAAAAGGATATCATTTTATCATGCTTGGAACAGAAAGCCGTCTGACCGCCGGTGATTATTCAGTCAAACAAATTAACTGGCTTGCTGAACAGTTGAAGATAGCAAAGCGAGACGATCCTAAAAAACCGATTTTTGTCTTTATTCATCAGCCTATTAACAATACACTTTACGGGAAAAACAGATGGGGGATAGAAGTGAATGAAAAGCTTCTTTACAATACGTTAAAACCTTATCCGCAAGTCATTACATTTTCTGGTCATACCCACCATCCGTTGGACGATCCTCGTACTATTTTTCAAAGAGATTTTACATCTCTTGCAACGTCTTCTGTTCGGTATATATGGCCTGGTGCCGGATATTTACAAGGTGAACTTCCTCCTGGCTACCGAGATGTGAGTCAAGGTCTTCTTGTAGAGGTTTATAATCGAAAAGTAGTCGTTAAAAGGCGAGATTTTCACGCAAATAAGTGGACAGGAGAAGCGTGGGAAATTAACATACCTGCAGATGCAAAAAAGTTTCACTACACGAATGAACGAGATTTAGTAAAACCGATTTTTCTCCCAAGCTCTACTATTTCTGTTATACAAGAAAAAGCTTCATCGAATCAGCTGTATATCCAGTTTACGCAAGCAGTGGATAATCTGATGGTTCATTCTTATCGCATTACCGTCAAAAATAAACAAACTGGAGAAGTGGTCAAAACATATAATGCATTTTCTCAATACTACAGCGATCCTGTTCCGGATGTTCTAAGTCTTCCGTTATCAGGTTTACAGCCTCATACTGCGTATCAAATAGAAGTAGCGGCAGTGGATGCGTTTGACAATCAAAGCGACCAAAAATTAATCATTGAAGGCTCTACTAAATAGCTAAAAGAATCCTAATTTTTATTGATTCTTTTAGCTTTTTTTCATCTGTTTTTAATGTTATTTTCATTAGATTTTTAAGTGGAGTTGCTACACTGAAACTGTATTTAAAGTCATAATATGTAATTTTAATGAAAGTATCAAAAATCAAAAGGAGTTTGTATGAAAGGATCTTTTGTACGTTTTTTAGTAGTGGGACTGGTCAATACAGCAGTAGGTCTTTCCATTATGTATGTGCTGCTTCATATTTTTCATCATTACTGGGCAGCAACGTTTATCGGAAACGCAGCAGGAGCAGTCGTCAGCTACGTGTTAAATCGAATATTTACGTTTAAAAGCGGAGTTCATTTATCTACAAGCATACTGCGTTTTATTTTGGTTATCGGCGTTTGCTACGGCTTGTCTTACTATATTGGACTGCAGTTCTCCAGCTGGTTATTGCATCAACTTCCTGCTGCTGTGCGTCCGTTCAAAAAAGACGTCGGTATATTAATTGGAACAGGTCTGTATACACTTTTAAATTATACGGGTCAAAAATATTTTGTATTCAATACAAAAAAAGAAGCAGTCGTCGTACACGATTAGCTTCTAGCAATTATGAAATGGAAATAGGTGTTAACAGATGAAGAAAGAAACAGCTATGAATAAAGAAAAAACATTGCTTATTATCGCTTTCCTTTTGCTGCTTGCGTATGTATCTCCTATGTTTTTGCTCGGGGAAAATTCACATATACGCGTGCATGATAATTTAGACTCAAATATTACGTGGTATAAAGTTCTGCATCGAAGCGGAGAGCTGTTTGGCTCCAGTCATGCCGTATTACCTCAAATTATTAATGGATTGCCGAGGAATACGTTTGGAACAGAATTTAGCGGTATTCAGTGGCTGTATGGTTTATTTCCGACCATGCTTGCGTACAGTCTCAGCCAAACGATCACGCGCGTATTTGCTTTAATTGGAATGTACTTATTATTAAAAAAGCATTTTATTAAAAGTGAGGATGCTTATGCGATTCGAGTGCTTGTATCACTTGCTTTTGCACTTACGCCATTTTGGCCTTCGGGCATGCTGAGTACATTAGGACAGCCGCTGGCGCTGTGGGCGTTTTTAACCATTCGAAACCGCGAAGGAACGTGGAAGGAATGGCTTACTCTTTTATTACTTCCGTTTTACGCGAGCTTTGTTCTAGGATTTTTCTTCTTTTTAACGGCGATGGGAATGCTGTGGCTAAGAGATGCAGTTAAAAAACGAGTTTGGAATATTCCTTTTTTAAGCAGTATTGCAGCGATGACTGCTGTCTTTCTGCTCATTGAATACCGTCTTGTTGATTCTCTTTTATTTCCCGAGGCCCCGACGAGTCGAAATGAATTTTTAAGCTCTACTCTAAGTTTCGGACATTCCGTTCGCCTTGCTTTTAAGAACTATACGCTTGGACATACACATGTAATGACACTTCATACTTTTGTCATTTTGCCGCTTTCTTTTATTGTACTGTGGATTGTTGCTCGGAATCAGAAAGGAAAGCTTGAAAAAACGTTTTTGCAGTTATTTATTCTTAATCTCCTACTGTCGATTTGGTATGCGTTTTGGTTTTATAAAGGATGGGAGCCGTTAAAAGAAAAATATCAGCTTTTTAATACGTTTAACTTTGCTAGATTTCATTTTTTACGCCCGCTCATTATTTATTTGATGTTTGCAGTTGGCAGCTATGTTTTATGGAAACGGAGCAAGGCGTGGAAAAAGTTTGTGTGGGTGTGTTTGATTTTACAGCTGCTTGTGTTATTTATAGCGAACCCTGAGCTTTATTATCGCTACAATCACGAGCCGTCAGTCAAAGAATTTTATGCTGTCCATCAATTCGATGAAATCAGCAGATATATAGGGAAACCTAAATCATCTTATCGGGTAGCAAGCATTGGGCTTCATCCATCAATTGCTCAGTATAACGGCTTTTATACGCTCGATACGTATAACAACTTCTATCCGTTAACGTATAAACATGAGTTTCGCAAAATCATTGCCAAAGAGCTTGATAAAAATAAAAAGTTAGAAAGTTACTATGATCACTGGGGCAACCGCTGCTATGTGTTTGTTAGCGAGCTAGGGAAAAAATATGATTATCGAAAAGACTCAACGAAAAAAATCCGTCATTTGCAGCTTAATATCAGCCAATTTAAAAAAATGGGCGGTCGCTATATCTTTTCAGCTGTGCCAATCGAAAATGCTGAAAGTGACGGTTTGCACTTTTTAAAAGCGTTTAACGATAAACAGTCCGCTTGGAAAGTGTATGTATATGAAGCAAAGTAAGGGGGCAATAACATGAACAGACCTATTTTAACGATTGTTGTTCCATGTTACAACGAAGAAGAAGTATTCACAGAAACATCTTTTCAATTAACTACTGTAGTAAAAGAACTGATAAATGAACGTCTTGTATCAAGTGAAAGTACCATTTTATTTGTAGACGATGGAAGCAAAGACAGCACGTGGTCGCTTATTGAAAAAGAAAGCTGCAGCAATTTGTTTGTAAAAGGGTTGAAGCTAGCGCGGAATGTAGGACATCAAAATGCTTTGCTCGCAGGACTAGAAGCAGCCCATAAGCAATCTGACTGCGTCATTTCTATTGACGCAGATTTACAAGATGATATCAGCGTTATTCGTACTTTTATAGAGAAATATTGGCTCGGGTATGAAGTCGTATATGGTGTTCGAGACAGCAGAGAAACTGATACATTTTTTAAACGAACCACGGCAGTAGGGTTTTACCGTTTTATGAATAAGCTAGGAATTCAGCTCGTTCAAAATCACGCCGATTTTCGTCTCATGAGCAAACGTGCTCTTGGTGAACTTATGAAATATAAAGAAGGCAACGTCTTTTTACGAGGCCTTGTACCATTAGTAGGATTTCGCTCCACGGAAGTCACATATGACCGCAAAGAACGGACAGCGGGCGAATCAAAATATCCGTTAAAGAAAATGCTTGCTTTTGCATTTGATGGAATTACATCTTTTAGCGTAGCGCCGATACGCTTATTGACGCTGCTTGGAGGAGCTTCTTTTCTCTTTAGTATTGCGTTTGGTATTTATGCGCTGATTCAAAAATATTTAGATCATACGCAAATCGGCTGGACGTCTCTTATTTTATCAATTTGGCTTGTAGGCGGCTTGCAGCTAATGGGAATGGGTCTTGTCGGAGAATACATTGGCAAGATTTTTAACGAAGTGAAACAGCGTCCTAAATATGCGATTGAAAGAGATTTATATACAAAACACTCATTAGACAAACAAAAAGATTTGCTTATGCATTAATTTAAGAAGCTTCTCCTAAATGGAGAGGCTTTTTTTGTTAAAGCGTTTATCATAATTTTTGAGTGAACAGGAAATGCTACTACTAAAATTTCTAAGGAGATCAAAATCTATGAAAAGACTATTTTATACAGTCAGCACTTTTTGTTTTGTTTGGCTTGCTTTTGCAGCCATTCATGTCAGCGCTCTTTCGATTGAGAAGCTTCCAATGAAGAAATCATCTGAACAATGGTCGGTTGAACTGACAAAAGCGAGCATGACGGGAGATAATCAGCTAAAGTGGAAAAATAACGTCTATCATACATATGGATTAACCGTTGAAAACATTGGAAAAGACGTAGAGCGCGTGCAGGTCCAAGCTTTTCGGCACGAAGGAAAAAACAAGGCGAAATACAGCTTGTTTTCTCCTATTGAAAGGTCTAACTTAAGCAAAAGCGGTCAGCGTTTTCGCTACGCGAATTTTGCTGTTCCTGGAAAAGCGGCAAGTTTAGACATTATGATTAACTGGACGGACGAACGAGGCAATCATCAACAACATTTTGAATTTAAATAAAAGTCTTCGCTTAGGCGAAGACTTTTTTTGCAGGAATTTATCCTCGCATGTGGAAAACGAACACGAAAGGAGAGATCCATAATGATTGCAAAAGCTACTGAAGAAGAATTACAGGAAATTCGGATGAAATCTGCTGATGCGCTGTTTGAAGGAACGATGAAGCAGTTTCATCCGTCAGCTGAACGCGTAAATGAACTAGTTGGTAGTGCCTTTGAAAAAGGCTGTTATTATTTAGTTTCAAGACAAGAAAATAAACTCGCAGGCTGGGGTCTTATCGGCCCATCTACCGACTTCTTTTCAAAAGAAGAAATTGGCTTTATCTACGAATTATATGTTGTACCCGAATACCGCGGGCAAGGTTTAGCCAAGCCGTTAATGCAAAAAGCAATTGATGAATTGTCTATCAAAGGATACCCTGAAATCAGACTCAGCGTTCATGCTGGGAATTTTGCACAGCATGTGTATCGTGAACTTGGCTTTGTAAATAAACAAATATCAATGAGCTTCCAAGTGGCAAAACGTCCGTAACGTTGATGAATGTCAGCGAGTCCATAAAACATAAGATGTTATACATGCGATGAGGTTCGGTAATGAAAGTAAAAGTAAATAAGTAGCCCAAACAGCGCCTTTATCTAGTACTTCAACGGCTCCTCCAGCTGTATTGTCTGAGGAGGGGGGGGCTTCAAGCGCGTTCATAATCAAAGCCGCTGCTGCTAAAATAATCCCTCCAATACTTCCGGTTGTTTTGACAATTGCAATATGGAAAGTAGATGAAAAGGCAATGCTGAGAAGCAGCAGCAAGCTTCCCAAAAAAGCAGATAACATATATCGTTTCATGTGCTCACCATCCTTTATGAAAGCATACCATATTTTACTTCTTTTTTCTTTTTATTGAAAAGCTATTGACGTAACCTATAAAACATATTAGAATAGTCAGAAATAATTTAAAAACGAAATATTCTTATCTAGAGAGGTGGAGGGACTGGCCCTTTGAAACCTCAGCAACCACAATTATTGAATGGTGCTAATTCCAGCATAGCCTAGCTCTGACAGATAAGAAGAGGAATCTTTTTCTATGATGAAATCCTCTTCTTAGGAAGAAACATTTCGTATAGAAAAGGTGATGACATTGAATAATACACAAACGAATTTATGCATTAATGATTATTTAGATCTATACTTATTAGCAAAAGAAATAAAAGACGAAACGTGGCAGCAGGAAATTTTAGCCGCGCTAAAAACGCATCAAAATCGTTCATTTGAAGAAAAACAATCCGCCCTAGTTCAAGAGATATGGGAAGATTTTAAACAGTTAAATGAAGATATTTCTTTTACGTATCGCTTAATTCAAGAAGAGCCAACTAACGAACAATTTCAGGCTAACTTAAGGCACTTGAGAGAACGGCGGATTACGCTGAGCCGTGAGTTATATTTAGCTAAAAAACAGTATGTTGAACACACGCAATAAAAAGATCCGCTTGAGAAACAAGCGGTTTTTTTGCGTAAAAATGTTAGAATCGTTATATTTCGGGTAGTAAATAGATAAGACAAGCAAAGGAGGGATAGCAGTGGCCCAAGGTGTATTGTGTGAAGTGAATGAGTGCATGTATTGGAAATCCGGAAATAAATGCAGTGCAGAGTCCATTTACGTTGTGAGTCCTGAAAGTAGTCACCATGTTTCTGAAACGGAAGAACCTGGCTGTAAAACTTTTGAACCCGCGAGATAAATGCTAGTTTTTATAAAAAAGCATAAAATGAACGATGCGCTGACGGAATTGAGTCGGCGTTTTTCTATTTTTTTAAAATACTATTACTTAGGTGCAATAATAAATACATAGTAAAAAAGCAGTGCCTATGTCTAATTGTGCGTTTAAACAAAATGATAAGATAATTTTTTTGTTTTTCGACAAAAGAAAAGTGAGAGAAAGGTGATAGAATACAAATATACAGCCTAGCTGTCTTTTAGCACAAATTTATATGAAAGCGCTAACAAAAAAGGCTGTGTTCATCTCGTTTTGACAGATTGGAAAAAGGGGAGACGTTTATGCAGGGGAAAACTCAGGGGAAAGAATTGAAACGCGGGTTAGAAGAAAGACATGTGACGCTGATGTCCTTAGGAGCAGCCATAGGGGTAGGACTGTTTCTTGGATCTGCATCTGCTATTAAATTAGCAGGGCCAGGAATATTATTGGCGTACGGATTTAGCGGAATGATTATGTTTTTTATTATGAGAGCACTTGGAGAAATGGCGATTCAAAAACCTGTTGCAGGTTCATTCAGCAAGTACGCACGCGACTACTTAGGGCCGCTTGCTGGTTATTTAACAGGTTGGAACTACTGGTTTTTATGGGTTGTAACATGTATGGCTGAAATTACAGCCGTTGGTATTTATATGGGGTATTGGTATCCGGATGTACCAAACTGGATTTGGGCGTTATCGGCGCTTGTCATTATGACAACGGTTAACTTCTTAGCTGTTAAGGCATATGGTGAACTGGAATTTTGGTTTGCACTTATTAAAATTTTAGCGATTGTATTAATGATTGCCGTTGGATTATTAATGATTGTGTTCGGAATCGGCAACGGCGGCGTTGCGACTGGTATCAAAAACTTGTGGGACAACGGCGGACTGTTCCCGAACGGATTCAAAGGTATTTTGCTGTCGCTGCAAATGGTCATGTTTGCGTATTTAGGAATTGAAATGATCGGCGTTACCGCGGGAGAAGTGAAAAATCCCGAAAAATCTCTAGCAAGAGCGATTGATTCTGTCTTTTGGCGTATTCTGATTTTCTACGTCGGTGCGTTATTTGTCATTATGTCCATTTATCCGTGGCAAGAGATTGGTTCACAGGGAAGCCCGTTTGTATTAACATTTGAAAAAATCGGCATTCCAGCGGCGGCTGGTATCATTAACTTTGTTGTACTAACAGCAGCTCTTTCTTCTTGTAACAGCGGTATTTTTAGTACAGGCCGTATGCTGTTTAACTTAGCAGAACACGGAGAAGCACCAAAAGGATACGGTCAGCTTACAAAGGGCGGCGTACCGGGAAAAGCTGTTTTGGCATCAGCAGGTGCGCTATTAGTCGGAGTAGCGTTAAACTACATTGTGCCTGCCAAAGTATTTACGTGGGTAACAAGTATTGCAACATTCGGTGCGATTTGGACATGGGGAATTATTTTGCTTTCTCAAATTAAATATCGCAAAACGTTAAAAACAGGTGAAGAGGCAAAGCTGAAATATAAAATGCCTTTATTTCCGTTAACATCTTATGTGTCACTTGCGTTCCTAGCGCTGGTAGTGGTTCTCATGGCATATAATCCAGATACAAGAATTGCAGTTGTCATCGGACCATTATGGTTTATCGGTCTTATTATCGCGTACTACGCAAAAGGATTTCATAAACGAAGTCAAAGTTCAGCTGCAGCTGAGCAAAAGCTAGTGAAATAACAGAAAAGACCTCTTTCTTGGAAAGAGGTCTTTTTTTATTAGTTTATGTGTGAATGATTAGTTTATTTTAAGGGATCATTGGTACGGATAAATAATGTAGAAAATATTCTATTTATTCTGTACTATTTAGTTAGAGAATTCGTTAATGATTAAACGGTAATTGAAAGTGGATGAGTATGTTAGTTTTATGCTTTTTAACGCCACACAGTGCATCGAAAAGTTGGGAGGACATATGCAGAAATGATTGAAACATTTAGTGAAAAAGACATAAAAGGTTTGCTGCTGTTATCGCAGCTGGAAAAATGGGATTATAGTGAAGCAGATTTACATACGATTTTTTCATCTGGAGACGTATTTGGTCATAGAAATGAGAACGGAGACATCGTATCAAGTGTGGCCGTAATTTCGTACAAAAATCAGTCAGCTTTTATAGGAATGGTGATTGTGAGAAAAGATTACCGAAAACAAGGGTTAGCCGGGCAGCTCATGAAGCATTGTCTGCAAGTTCTTTCCCCTGAGATGAATGCCTACTTAATTGCGACAAAAGAAGGTGAGCACTTATATCAAACAGCAGGGTTTAAAACCGTGGACTATGTAAGTAAATATATAAGCAGTGAATACACACCAAGAGCATTTAAAGTTTCAGGATTGTATACACGACCCTTAAAGAGAAGTGACTTCAAAGGGATTGTAAAGCTTGATGAAGCAGCATTTGGAGATAATAGAAAGCTATTTTTAAAAAGTAGAATTCAGCAAGCTGAAAAAGCAGTTGTCTTACAAAACGAACAAAATAAAATGACGGGCTATGGTTTAGCGGTTCGTACGCCGAGCAATATCGTGATTGGTCCCGTAGTTGCTCCAAACGCTGAAGCAGCGATGCTAGTCATTGATGAACTAGCGAAGAATTACAAAGAAAAGCTGAGAATTGACCTGTCTTCTCATGAGGAAACGTTAAAGAAACTTGTGGAAAATCACGGATTTCAGCTTCAAAATGAGCCTCCTGTTATGGCGTATGGTGTCAATCCTCTCCCTGCTAGACAGGGCAATCTTTTTGCTATAGCAGCTCAGGCGTTTGGATAAAAAGAAAGGAGAAGCTCCTTTCTTCGCGTCTACCGAATTCTATCAATTTTAAATCCATTATCAATGTGATGAAAGCCGGCTTTTGGATAGTAGTTCATAGCAGAAGGAGCGGAAAGTAAAATCAGCGCGGTTTCTTCGCCGATTTCTGATTGAACGTGTTTGATGAGCTGTGTACCGATTCCTTGCTTTTGATAGTCTTTTACAACAGCTAAATCCGATAAATAGCAGCAGTAGCTAAAATCTGTTAACGCTCTGGCTATGCCAATGAGTTCGCTGCCGTTCCAAGCGGTAATAGTAAGAGAAGCATGATCGAGCATTCTTTGAATGCGATCAAGATCTTGTACAGGACGTTTAATACCGGAATGTACAAATACTTCAGCAGCTTGTTCCGCACGGATTAAGACGTTGGTTTTATAAATAATGGTCATTGCGTCATCTCCTTGATTTATAAGATATAGTCTAGTATATGAAGAACCTGAACTGAGAGTAAGTGTCAGAAACAGCGAATTTAATAGTATCAGTTAGAAAGGAAAAAACACTATGTTAGAGCTAATGCCTTTGCTTGATAAAAGAAAAACAGATCCCTTATACATGCAGCTTTATATCTACATAAAAAAACAAATTCAAAAAGGTACCATTCCGCCTCATGAAAAATTGCCTTCCAAACGAAAGCTAGCTCTTCATTTAAGCATTAGCCAAAATACGGTTGAAGCAGCTTATATACAGTTAGAAGCTGAAGGCTATATCGAGATACTAGCCAGGAAAGGAGCATTTGTAAAAGAGATAAAAAATGAAGTCGTGCTTCAAAAACAGCCTCCCGCCTATGTCTCTTTCCCGCAAGAAGAACGGAAATCGACTGCTATTGATTTTAGCCACGGAAAGATAGATGTGGAGAAATTTCCGTATAATACATGGAAAAAACTAACGGTGCAAGCTATTTATCATGGTGAAAGCCAGCTTTTTTACAGCGGACATCCACAGGGCGAACTGCTTCTTCGCCAAGAAATTGCAGCATACCTTTACCACTCAAGAGGAGTGCGTTGCACAGCGGAGCAAATTGTGATAGGTGCAGGTACGCAGTATCTTATGTGGCTGCTTTCTGTCACGTTGGGGAAAGAAAAAATAATTGGGTTTGAAAATCCGGGTTTTCACCGGACGAGGCACGTTTTTCAAAAGCAAGGTATGTCAGTGATCCCTGTTTCTCTTGATGATTCTGGCTTGAAAGTGAAGGAACTGAAAGAAAGCGGAGCGGATGCCGTATACATTACGCCGTCTCATCAATTTCCCATTGGTATGGTCATGCCGATAGCAAGAAGACTTGAACTACTAGAGTGGGCGGCAGAAACGAATGGCTATATTATAGAAGATGACTATGACGGGGAATTTCGCTATAAAGGAAAACCCATTCCCGCACTTCAAGGATTAGATCAAGACGATCGCGTTATTTATACGGGAACGTTTTCAAAGTCTTTGATGCCTTCTCTTCGAATAAGCTATGCCGTGCTGCCACACCGGCTTCGTCCAAGCTATGTAAAGCACTGTGAACTTTTTAAACAGCCTGTTTCAAGACTTCATCAGCATACGCTTTTTCTGTTTATGAAAGAAGGACACTGGGAACGTCACTTGAATAAAATGAGAACAGCATACCGCAAAAAACAAGCGCTGCTGCTAGATTGCTTGACTACTACTATGGGAGAACGTGTAGATGTTATTGGAGAACATTCTGGGTTGCATATTCTTCTTAAGGTGAAAAACGGAATGAATGAACAGAAACTAATTGAAGCAGCTGCCAAGCAAGGGGTATCAATTTATCCAACGTCTATTTATTATCATAGTGCCGGTGGCAACAACACGCCTTATGTATTGCTTGGATTTGCCGGACTGTCTGATGAAGAGATAAAAACGGGCATAGATTCGCTGTTTAAAGCTTGGTTCGTCCAATAAGAAGTGAAATTAAAGAGTTCTTTAAACAAAAAGACTTTAAACGGTCTATTTTAGCGAGAGAAATAGATAAAAACCAGCGCGTTTGATTACACAGACTGCGCTGGTTTTTTGTCTGAAAATCGAGAGTTTGTGAAAATTAGTGAATCTGTAGGTAGAGGAAAGTTTGATAGGAAGAAGATGCTTCTTGTAAGGAAGATACAAATGTATGAAAAAGCGGCGTTACATTCATGCGGTTGTTTCTGGACCAGTCATGGTTTGCGAAAAATGATTTTCTTAGTTCGGCCGTCAGTTCAAGCTGTACTCCGGCTTTTAGCAGATTATCATTCACAATATTTTGTTCGCTTGTTCCGGCAATGTCAGAAGGGGCGTCACGGACTGTAAAGCCGTGTTTGCGCAGCGATTGCTTTACCAGCTCTTTATAAAGCTGATTTTTTCCGCCTACATATACGATAGGCTGACTACCGCTATAGCCGTGAATCGTCATGACGGACATACTTTGCTGAGCCATTTCTCTAGCAATCGGTTCGTCAAAGTTTTCTGAGGTTATGTGCAGAACTCCGTTGTTAGTGGACTTGATGCCTTCGAATAAATAATAAGAAGCGGAAAAACGATCGGCGAGTTCTTTGACGACTTCTGATGTGCCCGGTTCAATTCCTCCGCCGTGAATAGCCATAATGGATAGATAGCTAAAGCGCTGTTCGTAGCGAATATCATAGTCTTGATGGAGAATCTCGTGCTGCTGCAGTTCTTCATAGGAAGAGTAAGAGTCACTGCTTGCATAAGAGGGAGGGAGAATCAAAAAGTAGCACATCAAAAGCAACAAAATGCTTGTACTCCATTTCAATAAACGGTTCATTAATAATCACCTCTATTTATCCTATGATAAATAGAGGTGATTATTAGTGTTTTCGCTTTTTGATAAAATGCCAGTTTACTTGAAACTCAATAGGCTCGCGTTCTAATCTTCCCCACTCATCAAATCTGCTGTAATAATCGATAACTTTATCCACTTTGATTAGCCTCCACTTCAAAAAAAAAGTTATAGTAAATTATAACGAAAATAGAAATAGTTAATAGGTGCGTTTATGAAAAAATGAAGATTAAGAGAAAGGAGGGGGGAAAATGACCGCAGCTTTTATTAGTCGTCTCGCCCTATCAGGTCTGTTAGGAGCTTTGGTTGGATTAGAAAGAGAATTTAGAGCAAAAGAAGCGGGCTTTCGCACTCATTTTTTAGTTGCTGTCGGTAGCACGCTGATTATGCTAATTTCGAAATATGGCTTTTCAGATGTGCTTCATCAAGATCATATGGCCCTTGATCCGAGCCGGGTTGCAGCACAAGTAGTAAGCGGTATTGGTTTTTTAGGAGCAGGTATGATTATTATTCAAAAGCAGCATATTAGAGGGCTCACAACAGCCGCAGGCGTATGGGCAACGTCGGGAATTGGTTTAACCATTGGGGCGGGTATGTATACAGTCGGCATTAGCGCAACTATATTGGTGCTGATTGGCTTAGAAATATTGAACGTAATGTTTACATCTCTTTCTACTCATTCCCTTTTAATTAAGTTTCGTGCAGCGAATCAAGAGGATATTTATGAGCTCCTTGATAAGATTGAAAGGGAAAATATTATGATTTCATCCTATGAAATTCACCGAGATCATCATCAAGGTGAACCGCTTTATTTTGTTAAAATAAAAGGAAAAGCAAAAAAGAAAGGGAATAAAGTAGAATTGATTAAATCGATTCACTCTATGGCTCACGTGTTATTCATTGAAATTGAATAAGCATTTATTTATTTTTTGTTAAAGAGATTAAGGCATAACTAAATTAATATAAAATCAAACAAATGAATAAAGGGGCCAGTATGGATCGTTTATACACCGCAGTTGATTTTCGTGCAAGGCTTCGCTTTCCGCGGGCGGCAGGTGAGCCTCCTCGTCGCTTGCGCTCCTGCGGGGTCTCACCTGCTCCGCTTTTCCCGCAGGAGTCTTCGCCTTGCCCTTCAATCAACCGCTAGAAGTATCGACATATATATAACCTACGTTCGGATCTTCCTTCAACTAAAAAACTTACGCTTCAGCCTCTTTATTCGTTCTCTATCTTACTTAAATCGTTTCGCAGTGTTTTAGCATAGCAAAAAAAGGCTATTACCTAAATATAGAGAATTTTACTGGAGGTTATAAAATGAAAATTGGAGTCGTAGGTGCTACAGGAAAAGCAGGAAGTTTTATCGTGAAAGAGGCTTTAAATCGCGGGCATGATGTAACGGCAATCGTACGTGATGCGGGCAAAGTAGAAGAACGGGATGTTCGTACATTGGAAAAGGATATCTTTGATATTACGGCAAACGATATTGAAGGTTTCGACGCAGTAGTGAATGCGTTTGGAGCTCCTGAAGGAAAAGAACATCTGCATGTAGAAGCGGGGCAATCGTTAATCAATGTATTTAAACAAGCTCCGGACGTTCGTCTTCTTGTTGTAGGAGGAGCAGGCAGTTTGTTTGTCGATGAAGAGAAAACGACGCGTCTAGCAGATACGCCTGATTTTCCAAAAGAGTACAAAGCGACAGCTGACAACCAAGCTCAAAATTTAAAAGACTTAGAAAGTACAAGCGATATTAATTGGACGTTTATTAGCCCAGCAGCATTTTTTAATCCTTCAGGAAAACGAACGGATGCTTATAAAACAGGGAAAGATCATGTTATTTTAAACTCAGAAGGAAACAGCCATGTCAGTTATGCTGATTACGCCATTGCAGTCATTGATGAGATTGAGCGAGGAGAGCATATAAACGAACGCTTTACCGTTGTATCCGACGCTAGATAAAGGAAAAGCCGCTTTATGCGGCTTTTTTTGTGCATGTTATACTATGGAAAAAGGGGTAAGGTATAGAATGGATAATACAGTAAACGTAGCACTAGCGTTTTATAGTCAAGCCTACGAGTCATCTATACATAGCTATACGCTGCCTAAAGAGCAGCTCATTTATACGGCACTTCCCGCTGAAGCCTTAGCTAAGTGTAAGGAGAAAAGAGACAGAACGCCCGTTTTGATTTTGACAGAAAACAAAGTAGCCGGCTTTTTCGTGCTCGACGCAGGAAAAGCTGTTAAAGAATATACCGAGAGCTCCGGCGCGCTTTTAATACGGTCGTATTCCATTCATCCTGATTATCAAGGAAAGGGAGTTGGCAAAAAGTCATTAAAGCTTCTTTCTTCTTTTATCAACCATCACTTTCCGACTAAAAATGAAGTGGTGCTAGGGGTGAACCATAAAAACACGGCGGCGTAGCATCTGTATAAACGAAGCGGCTTTGTTGATACAAACCGGCATATTTTTGGAAGCCAAGGAAAGCAGTTTGTTTATCAGATGGACATAAAAAAAGCTTGAACAAGAGTTCAAGCTTTTTTCTTATATAACAAGTAGGAAGCTAGAGAAAATAGGCAGCGCTACAAGGGACGTTTTTAATACGGGAGTAGGTACACGATTTGTAAACTTTGCTCCAATATAGGAACCGACCATTGTGCCGACCACTACTTGGATCAACAGTGGAATATCTAAAAAGCCCTGCTGATAATAGCCCATTCCCCCGCCGATGGCAATCGGAATAATAACGAGCATCGTTGTGCCAGCTGACTGACGAATTGACAACCCCAATACCATCATAAGGCCAAGCTGGATAAATGGAGTTGACCCAATCCCAAACATTCCTGACAGAGCGCCGGTAATCAAGCCGATTAGTAAAGAATAAACGACAAATTTAGCTCCTGTTGGAACAGTACGTTCTTTTTGCTGACGGGAAAATAAAAACATTCGCAGCCAAAGTAAAACACCAGATAATAAAAGCATACCGGCTGTTAGCCACTTTAGCTCGCCTTCTGGGATAAAGGATGAAAGGTTAGACCCAATCCAAGCGCCCAATGCACCGAGGATACCAACAGAGATACCGGATTTTAAAGATACGTTACCTTCGCGGTAATGACTGACGGCACCAGATAAAGAAGAGAAAATCATTGCGGTAAGAGCCGTTGCGAGAGCAACGTGTACAGATACGCCGTACAGCAGCGTTAAAATTGAAATAATAAAACCTGATCCGCCTGCTCCGACAAATCCTAAGATCAGTCCGACGGCTAACATTGTTAAAACAATTGAAACATCCATAAACTAATTCCTTCTTTCAACACTTATTCTATGCAGACACATAACATTTTTAGCAAGTGCTACGTTCTTCATTTAAACATGAATTTTTTATGACGTCCAATGTATAATTTATATGAAATTAATAGTATTATGTAATAAGTAAAGGGTGTGAAAAAATGGAATGGCAGCAGCTCGAATATTTTAATGTTGTAGCTCAAACGGAACATTTCACAAAGGCCGCAGAAAAATTATCAATCGCACAGCCTACGCTCAGCCGCTCAATTTCTAAATTAGAATCAGAGCTTGGCGTGCCGCTATTTGAACGAAAAGGAAGGCAAGTTATTTTAAATCGATACGGACGGCTTTTTTATGAACGAACGGCTAAAGTATTAAACGAAATGGAAGAAGCTAAACGTGAGCTTTCAGATTTGATTCATCCTCATCGCGGCAGTATTTCGTTTGCTTTTTTAAAATCATTAGGCGCTTCGTCGGTCCCAAAACTAGTTCATGCTTTTTTACAAGAGTATCCGAACGTTCAATTTCAAATTTTTGAGAACGCCACGAACATCATGCTCGATCAGCTTCAAACAGGAGAAATTGACTTTTGTATGTCTTCCGTAACGGAATCCAGGGCAGGAATTCAGTGGGAATATTTATGGAAAGACGAGCTGTACGCGTATGTCCCTGATACGCATTCTTTTGCCTCAAAACAAGTGCTTTCGATTTCAGAGTTGGCTCATGAATCGTTTATCGCATTAAAAAAAGGATACGGAAGCCGAACAATTTTTGATCAGCTGTTTGAAGAAGCGGAGATTGTCCCAAATATTACGTTTGAAGGAGAAGAATTTTTGACGGTGATTGGTTTTGTAGCGGCTCATTTAGGGGTTGCCTTGCTTCCTGAAATAAAGGGAGTAGACTTGCGAGGCATTAAAAAAATAAAGCTCAAAGAAGACACAGCTTCAAGGGTAATTGGGATTGCGTGGAACAAGGATAAATATTTAACTCCTGTTGCGAAAAAGTTTCAGGAATTTTTAATTCAGTATTTCAAAGACCATCATACAGGAGGAAAACGATGAAGAAAATTGCTTGCCTGCACGCTCATCATTCGAACATCTCTTATATAGAAAAAGCGCTACCGTTTGCGAACTGTATGCATTTCGTAGACCCTGGACTTGTACATCGGGTAACAACCGACCCTAAGTTTGCAGCGGAGTCAGCAGCTGCAGAAGTAGAAAAGCAGTTAAAGTGGATGGAAGAATGTTCAGCGGATGCCATTTTACTTACGTGCACGAACTACATTGCTCTTTTACCAGAAGCATTTACAAGCGATATTCCAATTATTAAAATTGATGAGCCTTATTTTCGCCGAATATGTGAAATAGAAGAACCGCAGCTTATCGTGTTTACAAATCCGGAAACCGTAGAAGGAACAATGAAGCGTCTAGACGAATTTGCATTTTATCAAAATGTAAAGATAAAGGCTCGCCCTGTTGTGATAGGAGGTGCTTTTGAACTAGTAATGACTGGAAACCTAAAGAAGTATAAACAGAAGGTAAAACATGTCTTACATGAGCTAGTAAAAGAGCACAACACTATTGTTTCAGTGGCGCAGCTCTCGATGGTAGAAGCGGCGGCGGAGGTAAGCGACCGTATTATTACGCCTCTTCAACCGTTAACGGAAGAAGTAAGAAAAACAATTATTAGGTCATAAGAAATGAAAAAAGAAAAATAAATGGTAAAATATTCACTTTATTTTGACAGAAATTTCATTTCCTTATATGATAAGTAGTGTTATAGAAACCACTTATTATATAGGGGAGGCATCGTTTTGTGAAGAAAGCAAATGCACGCGATAAGATTTTAGAAACAGCATCGCGGCTTTTTCAGCTGCAAGGCTATCATGCAACAGGATTAAATCAAATTATTAAAGAGAGCGGGTCGCCAAAAGGGTCTCTTTATTATTATTTTCCAAAAGGGAAAGAAGAACTGGCGATTCACGCTGTTCAATATACGAATAAATACGTCCAAGTTCAAATTAAAGAAAGTCTAAATAAATCTTCTGACGCAGCGCAGGCTATTCAGTATTTTATTGAAGAATTGTCCAAGCAG
The DNA here is from genome assembly GCF_056395685.1 of Priestia sp. 10L35. Classification (NCBI taxonomy): domain Bacteria; kingdom Bacillati; phylum Bacillota; class Bacilli; order Caryophanales; family Bacillaceae; genus Priestia; species Priestia sp. 10L35. Next base: position 932,820 of record NZ_JBFTKA010000001.1, read on the forward strand.
TTTGAACACGAAGAAAGCATTGCTGGTATGCCTGTTGGACTGCTGGCTGGAGAAACAGCGCTTATTAATGAACCGCTGCGCGAAGTCTGCTACGCAGCGTTTCAAGATTGGGAAAAACTTTTTAGAGAAAAAATGATAGAGAGCGGATTTCAAGAAAAGCAGGCAGGAGAGCTCGCAGTTGTGATTAACTGTATGATCGAAGGGGGAATCTTGCGTTCGTTAACAGAGAAAACAGGCGCTCCTTTGCAGCAGATTCAGCAGCAGATTCCAGTTCTTGTTCGTAAATAAAAAGTGAGGCTGGGACATAACGAAATGAATCTAATCTAAAGACTAACAATCGGAATACATGAGCTGGACTGCTTGTGACACCGCAGTTGATTTCCGTGCAAGGCTTCGCCTTGTCCTCCAATCAACAGCTAGAAGTAGCTACCTACATAAAACCTACGTTTACCATAATCATAAAAAAACACGAACTATTCATCCTTTGTGATAGATAGTTCGTGTTTCACTTTAACTAGACTATTTTGTCCTCGACTCTTTTTTATAGATTGACGGAATTTGGCATATATTGATAAAATTTAAAGTATATTTTCTGAAAATTCTATTTCTTGAAAAAGAGAAAGAAAGGAGTAGCTTGTGATTTTTACTATTATTCAAGCTGATGATACGTGGACACTATGGGGAATTCTAGCGATTTGGGCTTCTGTTAGCATTTTTCTCGAACAAAAGTATAAGTGGGCTTCTTTTCTGTCAGGAGCTATTATTGCGCTAGCGGGAGCGCTTATCCTATCAAATTTAAAAATCATTCCAACAGAGTCTCCGGTTTATGATGCGGTTTGGGCGTATCTAGTACCGCTTGCCATTCCATTATTGTTATTTCAAGTCAACATGAAAGAATTATTTCAAGAAAGCCGGAAGCTGCTTTTTATTTTCTTAATCTGTGCAGTAGGAACGGTTATAGGGAGCACGGCAGGCTTCTTGTTATTAAAAGATTATATTCCTGAACTAGCAAAAATTGCAGCTGCTATCGGCGCTTCTTATGTAGGCGGAGGGGTTAATTTTGCTACCGTTACGGCTAAATTTGAACCATCAAGTCAAATGGTTTCCGCGACGGTGGTTGCTGATAATATGGTCATGGCTTTGCTGTTTGCCGTGTATATGTTTGTTCCTTCTATGAAGTTTTTTAGAAAACATTTTAAGACGCCTCATATTCAAGAAGTAGAGGCTAGGCAATATGGAGAAAATGATCGCCATACGCTTGCAGAAAAATATTGGGCAAAAAAAGAAATTTCGTTAAAAGACGTGGCGGCTTCAATTGGTACATCATTTTTTCTAGTGGTTGCATCGTTTAAATTAGCCGAATGGTTTGGAACAATCATTCCAACCGATCCAAATGTTTCGGTAGTTCAAACATTATTACATACTATTTTGAGCGAAAAATACTTATTGCTTTCCACACTTACGTTTCTTGTCATTTATCTATTTCCTTCTTATTTTAAAAACATTAGCGGAAGCCAAGAAATCGGCACGTACTTCATTTATATTTTCTTTGTTGTCATTGGAGTGCCAGCGTCCATTCCGTTAATTGTTGAAAAAGCACCTCTTTTGATTCTATTTGTACTCATTGTGGGACTGAGTAATTTAATAGTGGGGCTGCTTTTAGGAAAAGTATTTAAAATTGATTTAGAACATATTTTATTGGCGAGCAATGCAACGGTAGGGGGACCTACGACAGCAAGTGCAATGGCGATTGCTAAAGGATGGGGAAGTTTGGTTGGTCCTATCTTGGTAGTAGGAACGCTTGGCTATATTATTGGTAACTATATCGGCTTTGCACTTGGCTATTGGTACTTATCATTTTAAATAAAAAAACGCCTCCTCTGATGACTCAAAGGAGGCGTTTTTTTATTTAGCGTGCTTGACTGCCGATGATCGATAAAAGCGGCCTTTAAAGATATACGTAGCTGTAATAAATAAATAGATAGCTAGTGTAATAGTCGTAATAACAACGGAGGTTGTGCAGATAACACCAATTAAAATAGCGCTTAGTGCAATTAGGGCAGCCCACGTCGTATAAGGAAACCATTTAACAGAGTAGCTGCTCGATGCTTCTGGCTGAACTTTGCGGGACTTTAAGTGTGCGATTGCAATAATCAACCAAATAAACAACACGGTATATCCTAAGGATCCCATCAAATAATCAAATGTTTTACTTCCTGCAAATAAGGAAATCAACACGCCTACATAAAGAGATGATGTACACATTAAGATTGCATAGACAGGAACTTTGTTAACAGAAAGTTTCGAAAATATCTTCGGCACTCGACCGTCTACTGCTTGCGTATACAAAATACGTGATGAACCGTAAAGCCCTGAGTTCATTGAAGAAATAACGGCTAATAAGATCACGGCATTCATAATATGATCTGCTCCGGGAATTCCAATCATTTTAAATACCATCACAAAAGGGCTTTGAGAAACGCCGTTCACTTCATTCCAAGGAATTAAGCTCACGATGATAAAAAACGGGAACAAATAAAAAGCAATGATGCGCGTTAATGTGCTGCGCACGGCTTTTGGTACTACTTTTTCAGGATTTCTTGTTTCAGCTAGCGTCACTCCGATGATTTCAGTTCCACCGTAAGAGTAGATGACCACTAGCATCGCCGTAATTAACCCAGTTGGTCCTTTAGGGAAGAAACCGCCGTGATCGCTCAAGTTTGAAAAGCCCGCTGCGGTATGGTGACCAAATGATACAAATAGTAACAGAAGTCCAGCGATGATAAAAATCACAATGACCGTAATTTTAATTAAGGCTAACCAGTATTCCGTTTCAGCAAATGCTTTGACCGAAAGCAAGTTAATAACTGTGACAATAACGGATACGCCTAAAGCAAGCATCCAAATTGGATAATCAGGAAGCCAGTACTGAATAAAAATAGCTGCTACAACAGCTTCAGCTGCAATGTTCAATACCCACATTTTCCAGTAAATCCAGTCTAAAAAATAAGCGGGGTAGCTTCCTAAAATCGACTGAACTAAATCACGAAACGTTCGTGCGTCACTGTTTCGAACCGCCATTTCAGCAAGACCTTGCATAATGAATAGTAAAATAATTCCGCCAATTAAATAAGCAATGATAACTGATGGTCCTGCCATATCAATAGCTGAGCTGCTTCCTTTAAATAAACCAGCGCCAATTGCTCCACCTAGCGCCATCATCATAATGTGACGTGAAGTCATTGTTCGCTGCAAACCTTGGTTGTCCTTCTTCATGACTTTTCCCTCCACTTTTTTATAAAATAAAAAAAGCTTATCGTCTCCTACCTCATTATCAAATGAGAGAAGAGACGATAAGCTTTAGCTAACCGCGGTACCACTCTTGTTGGCTCTTAAAGAACCCTGCTTAAAACCTGATAACGAAGGTTAGACGTTAAAACTTAGAGAATACTTCTGCATTCTTTCTGAATTACCACTCCTGGGCGAGTTCAAAGTATTATTGGACTACGTTGCACCAACCCGTAGCTCTCTTGACCGAATAATAAGCTTCTACTACTCCCAATCGCTGTGTTTTTGATTAAAATCTGAAAGTTCTTGATGAATAACCATTACTATACGTGCTTCTTTTTTCTTTGTCAACAGCTATTTTCTAAAAAATAAAATGATGGAACTTTGTTTTTTATAGAACTCATGACTGGTTATTCTGGTAAAAAAATCAGTCGTTTCACCTAATTTTCACCAACTCTGCTTACATTAAGAAATATAAAAAAGAGGTTGTTTTGACAAATACATAGGTGAGGAGAATGAATAGAGTGAAAAAGATGATGTACGTCCGGTTTGGACTGGATCTTTTAATGGCCGTTACGTTTGTTTTATTTTTTAACAAACAAGTATTGGGAGGGTTAACGTTTCATGAAATTGCGGGGCTAGCGATTGCCGTCGCCTTTTTTACCCACGTGCTGCTAAACTGGCAGTGGGTAAAGAAAGTTACGGTTAAATTATTTGACCGCAAGCTTCCGCGCAGAACAAAGTTTGGTTACTTTTTAAATATCATGCTGTTGATTACGATGTCATTTATTATGATTAGCGGTATTTTTATTTCAAGAGTAGTATTTCCAAATATTAATGTGGGCAATGAACAATGGTTTAAGGTTTCGCATATTTCGGTATCATTTTTAGTGTTAATTTTAGTAGCCGCTCACATAGGTCTTCGTTGGCAATGGGTTATAAATGTATGTAAAAACATGACGAAATTCAAAAAGTCAAAGAAAAGTTTAAGCATAGCAGCTAAGCTCGCAACCGTTGCACTGTTAGTCGTTGGTATATACGAAATAAATGAGACGAGTTTTCTTGGAAAGCTTGGAGGAGTAGCGAAAGTACTGAATTTAAGTTCCTCAGATATGCCGCAAAAAGGCGGTGGGAAGCCGGATTTTGGTCGCCATTCATTTGGCGAGAACAAATCTTCGGCGACGGCATCTGCTGGTCACGAACGTCCGAACTTTGAGCACGATGGCAGAGGTCCGGAAAGAGGGATGAAAGGAAAAGAAGGCGGTTTTGAACGTCCTAATCCTTTTGTTGTAATCGGTACTTATTTTGCTATTATGTCGGTTTTTATTATTGTTATTTATTATATCGAAAAAATATTATCAGGAGTGAAAAGACGCAAAAAAATGGCGGGTGCGGCTGCAGAAATTTAAATAAAAAAACTTTCTATTTCACTGTTTTTTCATCGTACAGAAGTAAAATTGTTTATGTAAAAGCGAATGCTTTGCAAAATTAATATGAGATAAACTTAGGTGGTGGAAATGGTGAAACAACACACACAGCCTGAAACGGAACATAAGAGAAATTGGTTTATTAATGCGCTATTGAATTTTGGTATTTATAAAAAAGGAAATCGGCACCTATACGAACTGACACTTCAAGAGTTAGAAGCTCAATATGTAAAAGTAAAAGCATTCATGTATAATCAGGGACCTCTTTCGCAATGATAAAAAGGCACTCAGTATATGAGTGCTTTTTTATATGAGAAAGTCTTATTCTTTGACAGGTAAAACTGTACAGATTAAAATAACAGTATATTTTAAAGTTACAGTTTTAAATGAAACATATCATAGGAAGGAAAACAGTTTCTACCTATAATATGCCAATATTTTTGACCGTATCATTTTTGGAGGGAAACAAAATGACAAATAAAAAGTATGAGCCGCTTTTACAGCCATTTACTTTTTCAAATGGCATCAAATTAGATAACCGCGTTATTCTTGCGCCTATGACAAATTTTTCATCAAATGAAGATGGAACAGTATCAAATGCAGAAGTAGACTACTATGTACGACGTTCAAACGGTGTTAGCATGGTCATTACAGCATGTACATACGGAACGCCGAACGGCAAAGGATTTCACGGAGAGTTTGCTGCAGACAGCGATGAAATGATTCCTAGCCTGCGCCGTTTAGCAACAGCCATTAAAGATCAAGGAGCAAAAGCAGTTCTTCAAATTTTTCACGGAGGCCGCATGTGTCCGCCTGAGCTTGTTCCAAATGGAGAGGTTGTTAGCGCAAGTGCTGTTGCTGCAGAACAAGAAGGAGCACCGGTGCCTCGAGAGTTAACAAATGAAGAAATCGACGGCATTATTCATGATTTTGGTGAGATGACGCGCCGTGCTATTGAAGCAGGATTTGACGGAGTTGAAATCCACGGAGCAAATAACTATTTAATTCAGCAGTTCTTTTCTCCGCATTCTAATCGCCGCCAAGATAAATGGGGCGGTAGCGTAGAAAAACGCTTAACATTCCCGCTGGCAATTGTAGACGAAGTAAAGCAAGCCGTTTCTAAACATGCAAAAGAGCCATTTTTAGTAGGCTATCGCTTCTCGCCAGAAGAGCCTGAAACGCCTGGAATTACAATGGCTGATACGTTGAAGTTAGTTGATGCACTAGCAGAAAAAGATCTTGATTACCTTCACGTATCGCTAATGGAATTCTGGTCAAAACCTCGCCGAGGCGTGGAAGATACTCGTTCACGTATTGAGATTATTCAAGAACGCGTAGGAAGCCGCGTACCTGTGATGGGCGTAGGTTCTATTCATACAGCAGACGAAGCAGCAGCAGCTCTTGAAACCGGCATTCCACTGCTTGCGATTGGCCGTGAATTAATTATGGATCCAGACTGGGTTCAAAAAGTCAAAGAAGGCCGTGAAAATGAAATTGTGACAACATTAAGCAAAAAAGATCAGGAAAAGCTTGTCATTCCTGACCCGCTGTGGAAAGCCGTTATTAACACACCAGGCTGGTTCCCGGTTGAAGATTAAAAGAAAGACAGAAAAGCGCAAAGACGATGGGACTGACCCCGTGTCTTTGCGCTTTTTGCGTTTTCATGGAACAGAGCTTATGAACCATTAATTTACAAATAGACTTCTTTATGTTTGAATAATAATAGTTTTCTGAAAGTGAGGTGGAAAAATGAAAGCAGGCCCAATGGTAAAAATGATGGTTTCAATGAGTATTTTTGGTTCAATTGGCTTTTTCTCCACACAAACTGGACTTCCTTCTTTTGATTTAGTATTTGTGCGCTGTATTTGTGCAACGCTTTTTCTCGGAATGTGCTGGTTTGTAACCGGTGAATATAAAAGGGAGAAATGGAATGCCAAAGAAATAAAGCAGATTTTACTGTGCGGCATATTCCTTGTGTTTAACTGGGTGTTTCTATTTAAAGCATTTGAAATGATGTCCGTTACGGTAGCTATTTCTATTTATCATCTTGCACCCGTCTTAGTATTGCTTCTGGGAAGCTTTATCTTTAAGGAGAAATTAACGGTTCTTGGCGTTATGTCTATTTTCACTTGTTTTGTGGGAACACTTCTGATTATTGGGGTGAAGGAACTTACGATTGATGGCTTCATGTCTTCAGGAATACTGTGGGCGCTTTTAGCCGCTTTGTTTTATGCATGCACAACGCTGCTTGGCAAAGGGATTATTCATACGAGTGCTTACGCTGTTACATTTCTTCAGACTTTTTTAGGGGTTTTTTTATTATTACCGTTTGTTCATTTTAGCGATTTTCATTTCTTAACAGCGTCCAATTGGACAGCTATTTTGATAACGGGCTTTGTACATACTGGTTTAGTGTATTATTTGTTTTTCGACAGCCTGCGCTACTTAAAAACTCAGGTGATTTCAGTTCTAGTGTTTTTAGATCCAGCCGTTGCTATTTTATTAGATACAGCATTCACGGGATTTCGCCCGACGCTTTTTCAGCTGGCAGGCATTGTTTTGATCTTTTTAGGAATGCTTTTTACTTTGAAGCCAAAACCTTCATCTAAAAAAAGTATTTCCAATAGCAAGATTAAAAAGATCACATAGAATTTCTATTTCATCTGCAGGTCTTCATTTATTAGAAAAAGGGGAGCAAGTCATGAAAGTCAGTAAGCAAAACGCAGAACACTACGTGTGGGGAGGAAAATGCGATGGGTGGCACCTAGTGAAAAATAAAGACGTAAGTATTATTCATGAGCGCATGCCTCCTCATACGAAAGAGGTAAGACATTATCACACGAGAGCACAGCAATTTTTCTTTGTGCTAAAAGGCACAGCTGCTCTAGAAGTAGACGGAATTATTTATGATGTAAAAGCACATGAAGGAATAGAAGTGCTTCCGTCCATTCTTCATCAAATGATGAATCGTTCGAGCGAAGAGATTGAGTTTCTAGTTATTTCACAGCCCTTTGCACACGGAGACCGCATAGCTGTTGATGAAGATAAAGACAAAGACTAAGCATAGATAAGTCTATTTTTACTAGTCCTAACAGTAAGCGAAGAATACCGTCCAGTACAATAGTACCTTTTCATTCAGTATGTGAAATATTATGCCTAATAAAATAAAAATACTTTTATTGCAGAGCAGAAATGTGGTAAATTAATATGTATGCAATATAGGGAGAACAAAATTTACAAATTAACAATTGTGTAATATTAACATCACGATAAAAAATAAGAGATTACAAGTTGAAATGTAAATTTTGTAGATGACTAAAAAAAGAGATGAAGATGATATTGTTTGACAAATTGAATCATTTTCAGGTAATCTTTTGCAGGACGTAACCGTTACGATTTAATGTAGGGGACTTGCCTGAGGTTAGCTGAACATGAAATCTCTACTTTTTAGTGAAAGGAATTTGAAAATGAAAAAACTATTTTCAAAGCCGTTGTTTTACTTTTTTATAGCGGTTTTATTCATGTGGATCAAGTCTTACATGTCTTACAAAGTGGAGTTCAACTTAGATATAAGTGACTCAATGCAAAAAACGTTATTGTTTATTAATCCAATTAGTTCAACTTTGATCTTTTTAGGGTTAGCATTGTTTGCAAAAGGGAAAAGAGCCATCGTTTGGACGCTTATCCTTAGTACAATCATGACGGTCATTTTGTACAGCAATATTTTATATTATCGATTCTTCAATGACTTTGTGACATTGCCTACTTTAACGCAAACAAGCAATGTGGGTCATTTAGGAGGCAGTATCGCTGATTTAGTAAAAGCTCACGATATTTTTTACTTTGTAGATATCATTTTACTGATTGCGCTATTGTTTGTTAGAAAAATCGAATGGCCAAAAGCACGCCTTAAATTCCGCTATACGTTCATGGTATTAGCGGCAGGAGCTATCGCTTTTGCAATTAACTTGCACTATGCTGAAAAAGATCGCCCTGAATTACTAACAAGAACATTTGATCGCAACTACCTAGTGAAATATTTAGGAGCATACAACTACACGGTGTATGATGCAGTTCAAACGTTTAAAAACTCAAAGCAGCGAGCATTCGCAAGCAGTGATGACTTAACAACAGTGAAAAACTTCAGTACAAGTCACTATGCAGCTCCAAATATTGAGTATGCCGGTAAAGCAAAAGGAAAAAACATTATTAAAATTCATCTAGAATCATTTCAGTCATTCCTGATTAACTACAAGTTAAACGGGCAAGAAGTAACGCCGTTTTTAAACTCATTAGCAAATGGAAATGAATTTATGTATTTTGATAACTTCTTCCATCAAACAGGACAAGGTAAAACAGCTGATGCAGAGCTTATGATGGATACGTCATTATACGGCTTGCCTCAAGGATCAGCTTTTAGCTTAAAAGGCCGCAACACGTACCAAGCAGCACCAGCGATCTTAGATCAAGAGGGCGGCTATACAAGTGCCGTTTTACACGGAGACTATAAAACGTTCTGGAACCGTAATGAAATTTATAAACAGTTCGGTGTGGATAAATTCTTTGACGCAAGTTATTACAATATGACTGGTGATAACAAAGTAAACTATGGATTAAAAGATAAGCCATTCTTCAAAGAATCTATGCCAATGCTACAGTCATTGAAGCAGCCTTTCTATGCGCATATGATTACATTAACAAACCATTTCCCATTTGTCCTTGATAAAGGCGATGCTAGCATTGAGCCAGCAAACACAGGAGATGGAACGGTAGACCGTTATTTCCAAACGGCTCGTTATTTGGATGAATCACTGCAAGAATTCTTTACAGAGCTAAAAGCTTCAGGCTTATATGACAACTCAGTTATTATGATTTACGGTGACCACTACGGTATTTCTGAAAATCATAACAAAGCAATGGAAAAAGTTCTTGGCGAGAAAATTACGCCATATAAAAACGCTCAGCTTCAACGCGTACCGTTCTTCCTTCACGTACCAGGCGTAAAAGGTGGAGTGAACCATACGTACGGCGGTGAAATTGACGTAGTACCTACGCTTCTTCACTTAGTGGGAATTGATAGTAAAGAGTATGTTCAATTCGGTACAGATTTATTATCAAAAGACCATGATCAGGTAGTAGCATTTAGAAACGGTGATTATGTTTCTCCGAAATACACGTCAATTGACGGCAAGTATTACGATACAAACACGGGAGAAAGAATCACAGCAACAGACGAAGCGAAAGCTTATAAAAAGAAAGTTGGAAGAGAGCTAGAACTTTCTGATAAAGTGTTATACGGTGATTTATTACGATTTAATAAATTAGATGACTTTAAACCGGTCGATCCATCAAAATACATGTATGGAAAAGACCAAGAAACAGAAAAGTAATGTAAGCTTTCACACCATACAATCCAAACAAGCAAGTAGAGGAGCTTTTTAAAAGCTTAGCTACTTGCTTATTTTATGAGAACTTCATTGAAAAAGAAAGCTGGTGACAGAAACGTGGAGCGAACAAGACGCAAAAGAAGAAGAAGAGTTCGATGGGGCAGAGTGTTCTTTGCTTTGTTGTTTCTTTTTATTATCGTTGGAGGCATATACAGCTATTTCCAATATAAGCAAGGGCTATCGATGGCAAGCGATGGTAAATTTGCGGATGACGGCACGACATTTGAACAGTTTCAAGGCAGTCTCCCAAATAACGGAGAAGTAAATATGCTGCTGTTAGGAAGTGACTCGCGCGGGGAAAAGCATTCTCGTACAGACTCTATTTTAATTGCTCACTACGATTCTAAAAGCAAACACCCGAAAATTGTTTCCCTTATGAGGGATATGTATGTGGATATTCCAGGACACGGCAAGCAAAAGCTGAATGCTGCTTACGCGTTCGGAGGTCCTGAGCTGCTGCGTAAAACGATCAAACAAAATTTTGATATCGATATTAACTATTATGCAGTTGTGGACTTCGAAGGGTTTTCAAAAATTGTAGATACGATTGCACCTGATGGCATTAAAGTAACCGTGCCTCACGACATGTCTTCGGGAATTGGTATGACGCTTCACAAAGGTACCCAAGTTTTACACGGTGAACAACTGCTTGGCTATGTACGTTTTCGTCATGATAACATGAGTGATTTTGGACGCGTTCAACGCCAGCAAGAAGTCGTTTTAAAGCTTAAAGATGAAGTAGCAAGCCTAAACAGCGTGTTTAAAATACCGAAGCTTCTCGGCGTAATGGATCCTTATATCGATACAAATTTAGATACAAAAAGCATGATGCTTCTGGCTAAAGATGTGGTAACAGGAAACATGAAAGATGTTCAAAGCCTGCGACTGCCGTTAGACGGATCGTTTGAAAACAAAACGTATAGCGGTGTTGGTATGGTGCTTGCTATTGATTTAGATAAAAATAAAGAAGCGCTGCAAGAATTTTTAAATGACAAATAAAGAAAAGCCTCGAGATGCATGTCTCGAGGCTTTTTCCCTATACATAGACGATAATGCGTTTGAATGATGTAATTAAACTGGTCACTATACCGGAGCATACAACAATGAATAATGAATAAATAGCTGTATCGTTTTGAAGCAGTAAAATACCTGAAATAATAATAGATGCGTCAATTACTAAAATAATGATGCCGGGGTTTAAAGATAACCATTTCGCAAGTATCAGAGAAAATAAGTCGACCCCGCCTTGACTTGCGTGCTGCCGGAGCATGATGCCGGTTCCGATTCCGTTAAAAACACCTCCAAGGCAAGCGCTTAAGATAATGGGAAGGTGAAAAATCCCATGAAGCGGAAACAGCAAATCAATCATCACGGCTGAGAGAACCATGCCATAGATAGCATTTAAAAAATAAGAGCGGTTAAAACCTAGAGCGAGAAGGTAAATAGGGAAGTTTAAGCAAAAAATCATCACGCCTACTTTATAGCCAAGTAAATAATTAAGAATTAAGCTAATTCCCGTAATGCCTCCTGTTACAAGCTGAAGCGGAAGAATAAAAACGTTAATTCCAATACTAACAAACACACTGCCAATTCCAATTGTAATTAATTTTTTATACATGCTGTCTCATCCTTGTCTCTGAATCTCTTTATATGTATATGAAGACAAGCAGAGTTTCAGCACAAAGACCGCTTCAGAAACCATAATGAACGGATTAAATATATGCAAAGGAAGCTGTTTTAAAATGCAAATGTGTTGCATAAACATGTTTCACCATAGACAATAAGAACTAATGAAGAAGGTAAATGGAGGAGAAAAAATTGATCGTTCGAAAAGCTAGAGAAGAAGAAACATCATCTGTTGAAACAGTTACGCTTGCTGCTTATGAGCAATATGCAGCTGTAAAATCAGAAGCACACTGGAAAAGATATCGAAAGGGAATTTTACATACCCTGAGTGAAGAAAAGAAATTTGAGTGCATTGTAGCTGAAATCGATGGAGAAATGGCAGGAAGCGTTTTGTTTTATCCGCCGAATACGGATGTATACGGAGGGTTGTTAAAGCCATTTCCATGGGCCGAAATTCGTCTGCTGGCAGTTGCTCCGACGCATCGCCGAAAAGGAGTCGCGAATGCGCTTCTTGAAGCGTGTGAAAAAAAATCTCGGGAGCTAGGGTGTTCTTATTTAGGTTTACATACAGATCATTCAATGGAACATGCCATTAAGCTGTACACTAAAAGAGGTTACGTTCGCTTTCCTGATAACGATTTTTATCCGGTAAAAGATTTGCATGTTATGGCATTTAGAAAATCAGTTTAATAAAAAAGCCTTTGAAATCATTGATTTCAAAGGCTTTTTTGAGATTCTGAATTTAAAATGACAAAAGCAAGAAAAAGAATAGCAGAAGCTAGCCAAACTGCTTTTGTCCCCAGGGTAAAAGTAGAAATAGAACCTAACAATGCCCCGCTCAAAAAAGAGAGGATAATGGCGGTAAAACGAAGGCACTGATAAGCAGCGTTTTCATCGCGTTTGAATATAGCATAGTATGCTGCTTGAGAAGCAGTACGAAGGTTTCCGGTTGTCATGGTTGTATTATATGACCATTTTATCAAAGTTCTAAATGAAGAAACTTGAAGAGCAGCAACAAATGAAATTGTTACTGTAACCAACATATTAGAAACACTAGACGGTAAAAAACCAACGATAATGAGTACGACAATTTCTAAAAGCAATACGATACGAGAAGTATCAGGGAGTACAGATATAAATCGCGGTTGCTTAAATGTTTCGGTTACAGCAACACCTAGGATAAAGGCTACAATAGGGGGAATATGAAGAAAAGCTTCTGTCCATTGACCTTGCGCTGCCTTTACACCTAATAAGACGATATTTCCACTTTGTGCATTTGCGAATACTCCGTTTCTGCTTATATACGTATAAGCATCAAGAAAACCTCCCACAATAGCTAACAAAATTCCAAGAATAACTGAATTTGCCGTTGCAGCTTTTTTGAATCGTTTCGTTAATTGTAAAAAGTAAGATGATTTATTTGTGAGCATGTCTTCTTTCTGCCTCCTGAAAATCTAAGGTGCATTATCTAGTATAAGCAAAAGAGAAGCTTTTCTTCAATTACTGTGATTTCATAGAAAAAAGATAGGGTAGGTCCCTATCTTTTTTGTAAGTTATATAACGTGACGATTCCAGTGGCGGTGAGCTGAAATAGCTTCAATAAATTCATCTGTAAAGCGTGTAGTTTCTCCAGTTACGACACCGGGACTGCTATCTAAACCAGCAGCTTTTAGCCACTTAACACCTTCATCCGTCGCGCCAATTGGTTTAAAATGCTCGAATGCTTCTTGAGCAAACGTCAGTGCTTCTTTACGAAACTTCTCATCAGCCGAGGCGCTTCCGACAACATAAACCGCATCGAATAAAACAGAATCACTTGTTAAGAACGTGTGCTGTACTTCAAGTTCTGACCCGTCTGTTCCTTTTACGTTTTGGAGGGTTGTGCTTACAATTTCAGGCTGAATGCCCTGTTGTTTTAAACTGTTTAACACTTGTGGTAGGTCACTGCTAAAGTCATTAGCTGCAATGACAGCTACTTTACGCGTATTCGGCTTTTTAATCGTCTGTTCCTGACTAAGAGCCGGAGATGACTTGGTCACTGGCGCGTCTTCTCCTGATGGAGGCGTTGCACCAATTGCTTGTGCTACTTGTCTAGCTAGCACTGTACTGACGTTGGCAAACATATCAACGACCTGCTGCTGAACAGACTTGCTTTTCACTTTTCCAAGCTCAAAGCTGAAAGCACTGATAATATGCTCTTTTTCAGTGTCGCTCATGCTATTCCAAAATAGCGTTGCCTGTGAAAAGTGGTCTTTAAAACTTTCGCTTCGGCTTCGAACTTTTCTTCCTTCCACTTTTTCTTGATAGTGAGCATAACCGCCCTCTGACTCTGGTACAGGAGCCGGGGTATTGGCTGCAAGAGAGTTTCTGTGATAGCTGACAGGCCCTTTGTTAATCGTTTGACGTCCGTAACCGTCTCGTTGATTGTTATGAAACGGGCATACTGGACGGTTGATTGGAAGTTCGTGAAAATTCGGACCGCCAAGACGAATAAGCTGGGTATCCGTGTATGAAAACAATCTTCCTTGTAAGAGAGGATCATTGGAAAAATCAATTCCCGGTACCACATGTCCCGGATGGAATGCGACTTGTTCCGTTTCGGCAAATACGTTGTCTACATTTCGATTTAAGGTCATTTTTCCAACCAATTTGACGGGAATGTCTTCTTCAGGCCAAAGCTTAGTTGGATCGAGAATGTCAAAGTCGAATTTAAATTCATCTTCCTCATCTATGATTTGAATACCTAGCTCATATTCAGGATAGTCTCCGTTTTCAATCGATTCCCATAAATCGCGGCGATGAAAATCCGGGTCTTTCCCAGAAATTGTTTGAGCCTCGTCCCAAACAAGGGAATGCGTTCCGAGCACAGGCTTCCAGTGAAATTTGACAAAATGAGCTTTTCCTTCTGCATTAACTAAGCGAAAAGTATGTACGCCGAAGCCTTCCATCATACGCAAACTGCGTGGAATTGCACGGTCTGACATTGACCACATGACCATGTGAGCAGACTCTTGGTTATTGGCGACAAAATCCCAAAACGTATCGTGTGCTGAAGCCGCCTGCGGCATTTCGTTGTGAGGCTCAGGCTTAACAGCGTGAATTAAATCCGGAAATTTAATCGCATCTTGGATAAAGAACACGGGAATGTTATTTCCAACTAAGTCATAGTTTCCTTCTTCTGTATAAAATTTTGTTGCAAAACCACGGGCGTCGCGCACCGTTTCAGCTGAACCTTTAGAACCTGCTACAGTAGAAAAACGGACAAATACAGGTGTTTTTACAGATGGATTCTGTAAAAATTTAGCTTTTGTATATTCACTGAGAGAGTCATACAGTTCAAATTCTCCGTGAGCAGCGAAGCCTCGTGCATGAACGATGCGTTCAGGAATGCGCTCGTGGTCAAAATGCGTCATTTTTTCACGGAAGTGAAAGTCTTCCATAAGGGTTGGACCACGTTCACCTGCTTTTAAAGAAAATTCATCTTCGGAAAGCTTTAACCCTTGATTGGTTGTGAGCGCTTGGTTTCGATCATCTGTTTTAAACTGCTCGAGCTGTTCTTGCTTGCTTTTTTCATTTACAGAGTGCTTTTTTGTCATACCTGTCTTCCTCCTTGATCTTCAGTTAATAATCATTACAAAATGTGTACCCTATCAAAAGTTGAAGCAAACAGAAATGTTGGAATTTTTTCGTAGGAAATCCGTTATTTTCTTGTTATGATTATGAATAAGTATTCATAAATAAGAAAATAAAAGGAGAGGGGATACATAGATGAAAACACGGGTAACAGATTTATTAGGAATTCAATATCCAATTGTACAAGGAGGTCTGGCTTATTTAGCGTACGCAGAACTTGCTGCTGCTGTCTCAAATGCAGGAGGGCTTGGACAAATTACAGCTATGACGCTCCGAACACCTGAGAAACTTCGAGCTGAAATTAAGAAAGTACGTTCTTTAACTGAGCGTCCTTTTGGCGTTAATTTTGCTGTTGGAGGTCAAACAGAAGGTTCTTATAAAGAACTTCTCGACGTAGCAGTAGAAGAAGGTGTGCCGGTTGTTTCCATAACAGGAGCAAATCCCGCACCTATTTTTGAGAGATTAAAAGGAACAGGAATTAAAACGCTCGTGCTGGTAGCCAACGTGCGTCAAGCTCAAAAAGCTGAGAAGTTAGGAGCAGATGCTGTCATGGCAGTGGGGCAAGAAGCAGGAGGACATATCGGACGTGAGGATCTCGGCACAATGGTACTAATTCCTCGAGTAGCTGCGGCTGTGTCAATTCCGGTCCTGGCCAGCGGAGGGATTGGAAACGGCCAAGGATTATTGGCGGCGTTATCATTAGGCGCTGAAGGAATTGAAATGGGAACACGTTTTATCGCGACAAAAGAATGTGTAGATGCCCACGATGCGTATAAACAAGCTATTGTAGAAGCAAAAGAAACCGATACTGTGGTTATTAAACGTTCGTTCGGAGCACCTGGACGCGTATTGAAGTCCCACTACACTCTTGACATTATCGAGCGTGAGCAGCAAGGAGAGAGGTACGAAGAGTTAAAAGACGTCATTAGCGGAGTAGCAAACTGCCGGTATATTTATGAAAATAAAATCGATGAAGGCTATGGGTGGGCAGGTCAAGTCGTTGGACTGATTGATAGTATCCCAACGGTGCAAGAGCTTTTTGACAGTATGATAGAAGAAGCAGAAGCTGGTTCTAAACGACTGCTGAGTATAGTGGAAAAGAAGTAGAGATACAAGCCGTCATACTGCAGCAATTATTCGCATATTTATAATCTATATCTCTAAATGAGGTGAGAGAATGAAAAGGATGCGAGCATTTGCTATTATGACGTTTTTAGTAGTAGGTTCAGGGTATGCAGTTTTTACTAAAAAAGAAGAAGTTTCCAAGACTCAGCAAGCACAAGTGTACGAAGAAGCAAAGCCTGTTATTAAACAAATGGACAAACTGGATATTTGGCATAAAATCAGCAGCGGTTTAACTGAAGCAGGCTATGAATCAAAGGGCGTGAATTCTTCCCTTTACTCAAAAGACAGAGTAGAACTGGATGTGTATATGGAGCCTTCCGTTTCAGCTGATGCCAAAACACAAGAAACGATTAAACAAATCGTATATAAAATACTCGAAGAAAATAAGTTTCAGCAAAAGGCCTTTCATGTAACAATTAAATTCCTGCCCGAAAAACAAGCAAAATAGACTTGTCTCGGCCAGGAAATTTTTTGTTAAAATGCTTTTTCATTGGCTGCTGGAATACTCTCTGGGAGAGAAATTTCAGCGTTTTTGGGCTGATATGCAATTTTTCCGTCCAGCACATCATTTGCTTTTTGTAGATCTAATAAATTTTCCCATCGTGCGATAATAAAAGCAGCTACCGCATAACCAATAATATTAACTGTGGTCCGGTAATTACCCATAAAGCGATCAGGAGCGAGCATCAGAGCCACGGCTGCTACCGGAATGGATCCGGTTGCTGCTGCGGTAGCCGAGAGAGCAACAAAAGCTGATCCTGGAATACCAGCCATTCCTTTAGACGTAAGAAGAAGAACACCAAGCATTAAAAGCTGATCAGTGAGGCTCAAATCCACGCCTGTTGCTTGTGCTAAAAAGACGAGGGCAAGAGACAAGTAAATGGAAGCACCGTCTAGATTAAACGAATAGCCCGTAGGCACAACAAGGCCCACGACTGCTTTGTTGCATCCTGCTTGTTCGAATTTATCCATGAGCTGCGGCATAACGGCTTCAGTGGAACCCGTAGCAAATGCCAGCATAATTTCTTCTCGTATATATAGAATGACTTTCCACAAACTTAATTTTAAATAGATTCGTAAAATAACAGCTAAAACAAGAACAAATGCTAGACAGGCAATTGTCATAGCGATAAATAGCTTTCCGAATGCAGCAAGTGTTCCAAGACCGTACTGACTAACTGCGAATGCCATGGCACTAAAGGTGGCAAAAGCCGTTAATTTCATAATGTATCCCATAATTTTAAACAACACATCATTTACTTTTTCCAATACATTTAAAAGGGTCTCTGCTGTTTTTCCACCTATATGAACAAGCGCGATGCCAAACAAACAAGAAATTAAAAGCACTTGAAGCATGGAGTTGCTTGAAAAAGCACCAACTGCACTGTCTGGAATCATATTAAGAAAAAAATCACCTTCACTCGGAAGTTCGGAGCCGTTTGTCTTCGCGTCCACTTCGCTTGTGCTTAAGCTTGAAGGATCAACATTCATACCGGTGCCGGGGTTCATTACGTTTGCTACTAATAGACCAATCAATAGAGCGAATGTTGTGACAATTTCGAAGTAAAGAATGGTTTTTCCGCCGATACGCCCAACTGTTTTAATGTTTCCAACCTTGGCAATTCCAACAACGACTACTCCAAAAATAAGAGGAGCAATCAGCATTTTGATAAGCTTAATAAAACCGTCTCCAATCGGTTTCACAGCATTTCCAAAGCTTGGCCATAGATATCCTATGGCTATGCCAAGTACAATTGCCATCATAATTTGAAAGAAAAGACCTTTATAAAAAGGTTTTTGCTTACTTTTTGCTGCTGTTTGTGTCATGTGTTCTCCCTTCGTCATACAATTTTTTGGATATCACAACAGATGTTATGTTTTTTTACATTTTAACGTAAGGTTGTTTGAGGTGTCATTGGTCTCTTTGACTAAAATTCAATAAAAATATTAGTTGAAGTGTATAAGAAGGGAAGGGAAGTGGTTTAAAACATTATTATTTTTAATGTAGATCTTTAAAAAAACTAATAAAGAGCACATGCAAAGGCATGTGCTTTTATTTGTTAAATTAATTTAATTCCGCTAATTAGAATGATGGTTGCCATAATGGCTTGAAGCGGTCTTGAAGGCACTTTCGTTGATAAACGGCTTCCGATTAACACACCTGGAATAGATCCAATTAATAGGTTAGCAGTCAACATGTAATCCACGCTTCCAAAGCTTGCATTTAAAATACCAGCCACCGTAACGAGAAGAAACGCATGTGCAATATCAGTTCCAACCAGCTCAGATGTTTTTAGCTTAAATAAGTACAGCATCGCAATCGCAAATAATGAGCCTGAGCCAATCGATGTTAGTCCGACAATGAATCCAAAGACTACGCCAATTCCGATTGTTAATCCTTTTTTCTGATTTAAGTCCATTTCCTGAAATCGGTTGGGACGAATTAATTTATCAAAAAAGACGCGAAAGATAATTGAAATGGCAACCAGCGTCATGACATATCCAAGAGCGTGCTTAATAATCGTTTCTTGATGCTCGTGAAAAGATGGAAATGCATGAAGTGTGACAATAGCCAGCACAGCGCTCGGAATACTTCCGAAGGCTAAATATTTTGCTAATTTAAAGTTAATGGTTCGCTGTTTGTAGTGCTGAGCGACTCCGAATAATTTTGTGATAGAATTGTAGACAAGATCTGTTCCTACGGCAATGGAAGGGTTAATGCCGAGTACAATCAGTAAAGGTGTTAATAAAGCGGCACCTCCAACCCCAGTTAAGCCTACAAGGGTTCCAACGAATAATCCCATTAAGGTAATTGATAGTTCCATATTTCGTCCTCCTACTCTCAAAACCAAGTACATTGATCTGATTATAGAGCATTGTAACTCATATGTAAATAAAATTCTGAATATTTTTAGTGAAGTTGAAAAGGTTTTCTTAGCCTTCACTATTTTAGGGAACGGACGATAAAGTCATAGGAAGTTATAAAAAAGTAAATAGAATACGTTTATTTATCTATGATTACGCTCTAAATTGTGTTACAAATGTAAATGCAATAAAAGAGTTTATTTTTATCTCATTTGAAAGACCGGTGAATGCATGAGTTTTGTCACGAAAGATTTGTTAATTAATTTTTTGTTTATTTTATTGGCGCTGTTTTTAGTGCAGATGTTTTATTTAATCAAGTATGCTAAAAAAATTCATTGGTGGAAAGATCGTTATATCGCGGTATTTCCGATTTTAGCTATTACCTTTTGCCTTTTGTTTCCGGTTAACGGAGCTTATGTCCCGGATGACTATCGGATGGATCTACGAAGAATTCCTTATATTTTAGGAACGTTATATGGAGGCTGGCCGCTAGGAAGCTTGCTTTTTGTCTTTATTTTACTGCTGCGCTTGCTAATTGGCGGGTACGATGTAGGCTTTTTATCAACACTAATTTCTCTTCCGATTTTATCCATTCCTTTATTTTTCATAACAAAATACTTTTTGCATTTCTCATTAAAAAATAGAATTATCGTGAGCACCTGTCTTAGTCTGATCGGTTCTTTATTAGCTATGCTTGTATCTATTTTTGTCTTGCACGTAACAAGCATTCCTATTAGCGTGTGGGTTCAATTCGCAATTTTAGATGTAGCAGGCATGTTTGTAATTACCATACTGTGGGAAGCGATACGGGCAAATTTACTAGTGCTGCAGCGCCTGATGAAAGCAGAGAAACTAGAAATTGTCAGTCATTTAGCTGCCAGCATCTCTCATGAGGTGCGAAATCCTCTAACGGCAAGCAGAGGATTTATGCAAATGCTGCAAGAAGATGAAAAAGAACCTGCTAAAAAACGCTACATTTCCATTGCGATTAATGAACTAGATCGTGCAAAAGAAATCATTGATGATTACTTGCTGTTTGCCAATTCTGCTCCGGAACGAAATGAAAAAATGAATATTTCAGAAGAGATTCATCATGTCACCCATATTATGACGCCTCTTGCCAATATGAATGGAGTCGCTATTGATTTTACATTTGATGAAGAAGTGAAGTTCTTCGTAATGGGAGAAAGAAGAAAGCTTCAGCAGTGCCTAATCAATTTATTTAAAAATAGTATTGAAGCCATGCAAAATGGAGGCACTTTAACCGTTAAAGTAACAAAAGAAGGCGAAGCTGTTATTGTGGATATTATCGATACAGGCTGCGGTATGACGCAAGAACAAATCAACCGGTTAGGCGAACCGTATTTTACAACAAAAGAAAAAGGTACGGGGCTTGGAACGATGGTATCTTTCAGCATTATTCATTATATGAAGGGAAAAGTGAGTGTGTCTAGCACAAAAGGAAAAGAAACGTGCTTTTCACTTCAATTTCCACTTTGTGAATAAAAAGCAGTCTTAGGGCTGCTTTTTTTATACGCAAAAGTTTTAGAGATAGATAAGAGTAAACTGATTATTAAAAAAAGTATTGAATTTAATAAATGAAAGCGTTACAATCTATTTAAAGTTATCCGAAACGTTTTGGAGGAATTTTGAGTGACAACGATTAAAGATATAGCGCGAGTTGCTGGCGTATCTGTAACAACGGTCTCTCGGGCTTTAAATGGTTATTCAGATGTAAATGAAAAAACACGGCAAAAGATTGCAGCCGTAGCAAGAGAGCTGAACTACAGCCCTAATACGTTAGCTCGAGGACTGGTTATGCAAAAGTCAAAGACTATTGGACTACTAGTTTCAGGCATCAGCAGAGAGAGCGTAAAAGATAATTTTACATTTGAAGTGCTGTGCGGTGTAAATGAGCGAGCATCTACTTTAGGGTATGATTTGATTTTATTCAATACAAACACGATGATGCAACGAGAAAAAACGTATACTCAGCTTTGTCGAGAGCGAAGGGTAGATGGGGCAATTATTCAAGGTATTAAAAAAGAAGATCCCTATTTAAAAGAAGTAGTAGAAAGTGATATTCCCTGTGTTTTAGTTGATATTCCAGTTCATTCTAATTCAGTGGGCTATGTCACCACTGATAATGCCTTGGGAGCTAAAAAAGCAGTTGAACACTTAGCGAGTCTTGGCCATACGCATATTGGGATGATTAACGGACATGAAGACGCATTTGTCAGCCAAGAACGTCTCAACGGATACAGAGAAGCGCTCAAAGAATGCGGTTTTTCTTTTCGTTCTGAGTGGGTTGTAAGCGGGAATTTTGAAGAAAAGAAAGCAGAGAAAGCTGCTCGGGAGCTTATAAATCGACATAAAGAGGTCACGGCTATTTTTTGTGCAAGTGATTTAATGGCACTTGGAGCACTAAAAGCATGCAAAAAACTTGGCCTTCATGTACCGAAAGAGATGTCGATTGTTGGATATGATAACATTGTCCTTGCCTCTTATTCGTCTCCAAATTTGACGACAGTAGGACAGGAAGTATATCAGATTGGCTATGAAGCTGCAGATTTACTAATTGAAATGCTAGAAGGAAAAGAAACAAATATGAAGCGATATCTTGATACAAATCTGATTATTCGAGAATCAACAGCTAAAAACCACAATTAGTGGTTTTTATATAATGTAAAACCGAAACGTTTCGGATATTATGCGCTTTTTCCAAAACGTTTCGGTAAAACTTAGGGGGATGGAAATGGATTACCGTGTTATTAAAGAAAATGACTTATTTTTACTGACTGATTCAGTAGGAAATATCAATGCAAACCATCAGTATGGTTTAGGGCTATATATGAGAGATACGCGTTTTCTGAGTGAATTTCGCTTGAAGATTAATGATGCAGATCCTGTATTATTGTCCTCAAGTGCAGAGGAGAACCTATTAGCTACAATTCTTCTTACTAATCCGCATATGGAAAAAGAAGGAGAGCTTGTACTATGGCGAGAGTCTATAGAAATAGAGAGAAAGCGCTTTATATATGGAGGAGTTTTCTATGAAAAAATAAAGTTAAAAAGCTATTTTCCTAAAAAAATTGCTTTTACATTAAGTATCCAAACAGATGTCGATTTTAACGATATGTTCATCGTAAGAGGTTTTCAAACTGGAAATGTCGGAAAACGAACGGGGGAAATAAAAGGGGAAAGCAGCCTAACATATACATACAAAGGAGCAGATGATATCAAGCGGGCGACACGGATTCTCTGGGATAAAGAAGCTTCATATGTGGATGAGCAAGGAGAGGTTACATTTTCTTTTGAACTCAATCATCAAGAAGAAGAAGAAATTACATTAATGGTTCAGCCGCAAATCGGAGAGGACACCAATGGGGATATTTTATCAGCCGGTGAAGCATTTAGTTTACTAAGCCAGTCATATAAAGAATGGGAAAAATCTTCTACAAAAGTAACAACTGATCATCCGACAATGCAGCGTCTTATTACAAGAGGACTTAACGACCTGCGCGTACTGCTAACGGATGTAGGATTCGGTGTCTTTCCAGTAGCAGGATTGCCTTGGTTTGGTGTACCGTTTGGAAGGGATAGTCTAATCGCAGCGTTTCAAATGCTGGCTTTTAATCCTGAAATAGCAAAAGGAACGCTGCGTACGATGGCAGCGTATCAAGGAACGGCACATGATCCATGGCGTGATGAACAGCCGGGTAAAATCATGCATGAAATACGTTACGGAGAACTTGCCAACACTAATCAAATCCCTTTTACGCCGTACTATGGAACAATTGACGCGACGCCATTGTTTTTAATTTTATTAGCGGAATACGTAAAGTGGACGGGAGACTTAGAGTTTGTACAAGAAATGCAAATGACTATTGATGGAGCTTTGAAATGGATCAACGAATATGGGGATCGAGACGGCGATTTATTTCTTGAATATCATCAAGAGTCAAGTAAAGGAATTGCTAATCAAGGCTGGAAAGACTCAGGAGATTCTGTTGTCCATCGCAGCGGTGAATATGCAAAAACCCCCATTGCTTTAGTGGAAGTACAAGGCTATGTATATCAAGCAAAAATGGGTATTGCTTCTGTATACAATAAGTTGAGCAAAACAAATCAAGCAAACAAGTTACGTGAAGAAGCAAAGCAGCTGCGTAAAAAATTTAATGAATCCTTTTGGATGGATGACGTATCATTCTACGCAATTGCACTCGATGAATGTAAGAATCAAGTAGGAACGATTACGTCAAATCCAGGTCATGTACTTTTAGCAGAGATAATGGATGAGGAGAAAATAAACAAAGTAACCGAAAGACTAGTGTCGGACTCTATGTTTTCGGGATACGGTATCCGCACAATGGCAGAAGGAGAAGCAGGCTATAACCCAATGAGCTACCATGACGGGAGCATTTGGCCGCACGATAATAGTTTAATTGTTCTCGGTTTGAGTAAAGCGAACAAGCAAACAGAAGCCAATAAAGTTATAAAAGGGCTGGTTGATGCAGCTAGGCATTTTGAGTACGACCGTCTTCCTGAATTATTCTGCGGCTATTCAAGTAAACTTGGCAAGCCTGTTAAATATCCCGTTGCCTGCTCACCTCAAGCTTGGGCAGCCGGTACGCCTTTAGCTTTCATACAGGCGATGCTGAGACTGTTTCCTGATAGTACAGCCGGTACAATCCAGATAAATCCTGTACTCATAGACGATATGAATGAACTCTCTGTAGAAAACCTTGCGATTGGCAGTGGGAAACTGTCATTAACGGTTAAAAAAGAAGGAAGCGAAACGATTATTCACGTAAAAGAAAATACGACAAAGTACGAGCTTCTATCTCAATGTAAAGTAAGAAATTATGTAGGTTAATATTAATTCGACTGCGACTTATTAAGGGTCAATTAATAAGTCGCAGGTCAATGAAATGAAAGGAGACACCTAATGAAGAAGTGGATACTCGCTTTAAGCTTGCTTCTGGCAGTAGCCGGAGCAACTTTAACTGGATGTTCAAATGTACAAGAAGTTTCCGGGAAAAATGGTCAAGTCGAAATTGTATTAGCCGGCTGGGGAGGCAACCCAACAGAGACGAAGCTGCTTAATCAAACTATTCAAGACTTTGAAAAGCTCCATCCATCGATTCATGTGAAGCATGAAGTGATCACTGATCAATACATGGATATTTTAAAAACGCGTTTAATAGGTGGAAATGGTCCAGATGTTTTTTATCTTGATGCACTTGAAGCGCCTGGTCTGATTAATACAGGAGTTTTAGAACCTTTGAATTCTTATGTAAAGCCTGATTTTGATGTTAAAGATTTTGAGAAACCATTATTGAAAGCGTTTCAAAAAAATGGAGAGACATATGGTTTTCCGAAAGATTACTCCACGATAGGCTTATTTTACAATAAAAAGCTGTTTAAAGAAGCGGGAGTAGAAGTACCAACAACATGGGATGAGTTTGAAGAAGTTTCAAAAGTATTTAAAAAGAAAGGGATTCAAGCGTTTGGTGTCACGCCGGAATTAGCACGTGTCTTTTATATGGCGCAGGCAAGCGGAGGAGACGTGGTAAAGAACAATAGGGCAAATTTTGCTACGAAAGAAGTCGTTGACGCTCTTCAGCCGCTCATCGATCAGCATTTAAAAGATAAAACGTCTGTACAACCCTCTGATGTAGGTGCAAACTCAGGTACGGACATGTTTGCACAACAAAAGGTGGCTATGGTAATTGAAGGAAATTGGATGATTCCGTTTTTACAAGAGTCCTTCCCAAAACTTGATTACGGTACAGCGGAAGTTCCGACAATAAACGGTCATAAAAATACAATGGCATTTACGGTCGCGTATGTAATGAATGCTGACTCAAAAAAGAAAAAAGCATCTTGGGAGCTCATTCAGTACTTAACTGGTAAAGAAGGAATGGAAACTTGGACAAGCAAGGGCTACGCATTGCCAACAAGAAAATCCGTAGCGGAGAAGCTTGGTTTTGCTGAAGACAAAAAACGAGGTCCATTAGTAAAAGGAGCTGCTTATGCTACTGTCTGGCAAGACGGCCCGTATTTACCTATTATCATGAATAACTTTAATAACCAGTTTTTAAGCGCCTTTTTAGGACAAAGTGATTTGGAAACAGCTTTGAAAAAAGCACAAAAGCAGGCAAATCAAGAGATTAGCATTTATGAATAAGGCTTGGCGGGGGAGTGGAGGAAATGAAAAAAGGAAAAATACGAACGTACAAACCTCGTGATGTAGGGCAAGGGTATGCTTTTATGACACCTACACTGTTTGTACTGTTGCTGTTTGTGATTGCACCTATTTTTTATGCCATCTTTTTATCTTTACATAAAGTTCAATTGTTGGGAGGGACTGAGTTCCACTTTCGAGGGCTTGAGAACTATATGAAAGTTCTTGAAGATGATAAAGCTAAAATTGCTCTTTGGAATACGGTGAAGTATGTAGTAATTGTTGTACCGGTACAAACCGCATTGGCACTTATACTGGCTGCCACATTAAATGCAGGGTTAAAAGCAGAAAAAGTTTTTCGTATTATTTATTTTTTACCTACACTTACATCATCGGCTGTATTAACGCTTATTTTTATGTGGATGTACAATCAAAATGGAATTGTGAACGAATTTTTAAAGTTTGTTGGCCTTCCGACTTATAATTGGCTTGGAGATCCGCAGGTCGCTTTGATTGCCATTATGATTATGAACATTTGGGCAACAGCTCCATTTTTTATGGTTATTTATTTGGCAGCTTTGCAGGACGTACCCGATTCGCTGTATGAAGCAGCTCAGTTAGACGGTGCTAATGTGTTTCAACGATTTTGGCATATTACAGTTCCGAATCTGCGTCCGGTTACATCTTTCGTGGTGATCATGGGACTAATTGGTACGTTTCAGCTGTTTGATCAATCGTTTATTTTTTCAGGAGGTTCAGGGGGACCTAATAACTCGACTCTAACTGTTGTTCTTCTTATTTATCAATATGCATTTAAAAATTTAGGAACCATGGGATATGCTGCAGCACTAGCCTTTATGTTGGCGCTCGTGATTTTGGTGGCAACGGTTATTCAGCGAAAGTTTTCAAAAGAAGAAAGTATGTACTAAGGGGGGAAGAAAAAGATGAAGAAAAAAACGGGGGTCCTCATTTTATATGCTATTTTAAGCATATACGCACTGATTACGCTAATTCCATTTATTTGGGCGCTGTCAGCTTCTTTTAAAACGCTTGAAGAAATTGTGTCAGGTACGGTGAACTTTATTCCAAAACACTTCACGCTAGACAACTATAAACAAATTTTTGTGGAACAAAAGCTGTTCCCGCGCTGGATGTTTAATAGCTTATTTATTGCTGTAGTAGGAACAGCACTGAATTTGCTATTTAACTCAATGGCTGGTTATGCCCTTGCACGCCTCAGTTTCCCGGGAAAGAAAAGTTTGTTTATTATTATTTTAGCTGTGCTTATGATTCCTGGACAAGTAACCATGATCCCTAATTTTTTAATTTTGAAAGAGTTAGGCTGGTTAAATACCTATCAGGGAATGATTGTACCCGGAATGGTGAATGCGACATTTATATTTATGATGCGTCAATTTTTTATTAATTTCCCAAAAGAGCTTGAAGAAGCAGCGGAGTTGGATGGGTTATCAAAGTTTGGAACATTCTTTAAAATAGTCCTTCCACTTGCAAAACCTGCCCTAGCAGCACAAACGATTTTTGTATTTATGGGATTTTGGAATGATTTTATGAAGCCTTTAATTGTGATGTCTGATGAAAATATGTTTACATTAACTTTAGGGCTCAACACATTTAAAGGTCAGTACATCAGTTATTGGAACTATATTATGGCAGCTTCCATGGTTTTTACACTTCCCATTTTACTCATTTATGCGTTTTTTAATAAATATTTTATTAAAGGAATCTCGTTTACTGGAGGAAAATAAAAAAGAGGCTGGGATAAAAATATTTTAGTTAGAATTATAAACGAACGATTAATTTAAAAATATTAATCGTTCGTTTTTTTGGTATTATGATGAACGTGAATTTCATAAGTTTAGTCGCTTTTAGCGGTTGATGAAAAGGCAAGGCGAAGACTCCTGCGGGAAAAGCGGCACAGGTGAGAGCCCTCAGGAGTGTACGCGACGAGGAGGCTCACCGGCCGCCCGCGGAAAGCGAAGTCTTGTACGGAAATCAACAGCGGTGTAACAAGTAACTTATACTAACTCCTTTATTCAATTTATTCGTCTGTAAATTGTATGGATTTAGTTATGTTTTAACCTCTTTTTAATGACGTTCACTCACATACTGATCAATCATCGTTTGCAGTTCCTCTAGGGTCGTTTTACCGTTGTTAACAGACAGCTGCTTTAACGATTGAAGGGCACTATCTACAACAAACTTCCGGGGATTTGACTGTTTAAACAGCTCTTCTTCAATAAAACTAATAAGCTCTGTGCATTTTTGACGTTCGAATTCATCAGTAAATTGTTTGTGAACCTGTTTTTTTAAATCGATAAGTGCTGCAGAAATGTCCTGTTCTATTTGATTTTTAGTATTTGGGCAAGATGGAAGCCATTCTTTAATCGTTTGCGGATCGAGCAAAATGTCTCCTGAATTTGCTACTTCGTCTACAAGAGGAAGCAGGCGCTTGACACTGTAGCTTATGATCTCATGGGGGTCAGTATTTGTGCCGTTAACCATAAAATTATAGTGAAAGTTGCGATGAAGCATGCCAAGAAACATAATTGCACAATCTAGCAGGTACGGTTTCTTTTCTTGTCCAAATAAATCAATGAACCGCTTGTAAACCCAGTTTACTTCAACAAACTGGGTTTTTTTTATGTATGCTTTTAAATCAGGATCATTGGAAACAAATACTTCTTCAAGTAATGTGAAAAATTTATGTTTATGATGGTTTTTCATCTGTGCATCAATCTGTTTAACAAATACATCTACATCGGTCAGGCTTTTACCAACCAGCAGCTGATTTCGCTCTTGTTCAATTGTTGTATGAAGCCAGGTAAAAACAGCGATTAATAATTCATTTTTTGAAGAAAAATAGTTGTAGAATGTTCCTTTTGAAATGCCGCTATAATCAATGATGTCTTGAATAGATGTAGCTTGAAATCCTTTTTCAACGAAGAGATGGTGTGCATTTTTTACAACTTGCTGTTTTCGGTTATTCATTATTATCACCTAAATATAAAATTAGACTCATGGTCCAACTTTATGATACATGATTTAAAGCGTTTACACAAATGTTCTTTTCAAAAAAATAGACGATATCACGACAATGCATTGATATAAAAGGATTATAGGACTGAAAAAGTCGATAAAATAAAGAACATGAACGCAAGATTTTTCACTTGCATAAATTGAACTCACAGTATAATATACTCTATGTAGAACATGTGTCTAAAAAAATGAACTTAAAGTATAAGGAGGTACAATAATGAGTGAATCGATAAATCAAATTGAAAAGCCCCCTTATGGCATAATTGCTATTTTGTTAATTGGCGCTTTTATCTCATTGTTGAATGAAACGTTATTAAATGTGGCGCTTCCGTCTATTATGAAAGACTTAGATGTGACAACGTCAACTGTCCAGTGGCTTTCTACTGGTTATATGTTAGTGAATGGTATTATGATTCCAACTACCGCTTTTTTAATTCAGCGCTATTCTGTCAGAGGCTTATTTTTAACGGCTATGACTTTATTTACAGCGGGAACAATACTTGCGGGTGCTTCGCCCGTATTTTCGGTCTTGTTAACCGCTCGTATTATTCAAGCATCAGGCGCAGCCATCATGATGCCGCTTTTAATGAACGTATTGCTCACAAGTTTTCCGTTAGAAAAACGCGGAGCTGCGATGGGAATTTTCGGTTTAGTTATGATTTTTGCTCCGGCAATTGGTCCTACCTTATCAGGATGGCTAATTGAACACTATGAGTGGAGAATGCTGTTCCACCTTGTTACGCCAATCGCGGCAATTGTATTAATAGGCGCTTTCTTCCTATTAAAAGACAAAAAAGAAAAAGTGGAAATCAATTTGGATTTCCTATCGCTTGTGTTATCTACAATTGGATTTGGGGGACTTCTATACGGATTTAGCTCAGCAGGGGATAAAGGCTGGGATTCTGTGGAAGTATACGGCACCATTATCGTAGGAGCCGTGGCGCTGATTTTATTTATTACGCGTCAGTTCAAGCTTAAAACACCTATGCTTGAATTCCGCATTTTTAAATATCCAATGTTTGCTTTATCATCAACGATTTCAATGGTGATTACAATGGCATTATTCTCAGCCATGCTGCTAATGCCAATTTATGTTCAAACAGTACGAGGCATTTCTCCGCTTCACTCAGGATTACTAATGCTTCCGGGTGCGCTACTCATGGGTGTAATGTCTCCGATTACCGGAAAATTATTTGATAAATTCGGAGCGCGTGCACTGGCTGTAACGGGTCTAACGATTACAGCCGTTACGACGTATTTCTTCAGTAACTTAGAGCTTGATACGACATATACAACGCTCATTACGCTTTACACGCTTCGCATGTTCGGAATGTCTATGGTGATGATGCCGGTTATGACAAACGGATTAAATCAGCTGCCGCAGCGCTTTAATCCTCATGGTACTGCGATGAATAACACGCTTCAACAAGTATCGGGAGCTATTGGTTCGGCTCTTTTAGTAACGGTGATGTCAAATCGTACAGCTACGCATGCAAAAGAGCTTGCTCAAGATGCAATGAGCGGAGCAGGAGCAGCGAATGCAACGGCAGCCGGGGCAGCTCAAATGAAAGAACAAATTGGGATGCAGGCAATGGTACAAGGAATTAACGATGCGTTTGCCGTCTCAGTAGTACTAGTGGTGGTTGCTTTAATTCTTTCATTGTTTATGAAACGCGCCACGCCGGCAAGTGAAGATGAAGTGATAAAGGAAAAAGCAGGACGCGAGCAGTTTGCTAAATAAAAAAGAAATCCCCGCTGAAACAGCGGGGATTTCTTTAGCTTGTATATCTAAAGCTTAAGCCCATTTTCTTTAATAATTTCCGGTAGCCGATGGACGTTTGATCAGCCATAATATGCGCTTCCATCTGCAGGTCTAAAGGCAAGTCTTCAGGCTTTTGGTTTTCAACCATTTCACGGTCTTCGTCAAAGACGCGAAGGTTAAAGTCATACACACCTTCAACGGGAGAATCTTTGTCAAAGTTTCGAGCGATTGGTGCGAATAAACGTGTTTCGCGGGCTGAAATAGGAGAGACTGCATTCATAATCCACAGTTCTGCGCCTTCTGGGAAGTATACTTTTAGCGTAGCTGTAAACGGCGGATAAACATCAAAGACGCGAAGCCATTTAAAATCAGGTGGATTTAAATGCTGCTGTTCTTTGGAATAATTGCTCACGGTGCTCGTATATTCTACATGAAGCCCATACTCTGTATCGCTTACTTTATATTTAGGCACAAAGGCGTTGTTTCGATCACCAAATGTGTCCGTGTGAACCCAAGCAAAATGAGCTACGTCTAAAAAGCCTTCCATTTGACGACCGGCCGAACCCATGATATCAAAGCTCGGACAAACAATTTGCTGAAAATCAGGGTCCTCCCACGCATCGAAGTAAGGCAGGTTATCTTGTTCTCCTGTCAGGGAAGTCCACACTAATCCAAATCGTTCAATAACTGGATAGACGGCCATACACAAGCGGGGAGAAATATTGGCATCAGGGTGAGCTGGAATCGACGTGCATGCACCGTCCGTTGCATAGCGGAAGCCGTGGTAAGGACAGACAATTTCATCATCTTCCACCCAGCCCATGCTAAGAGGGGTGCCTCGGTGAACGCATAAATCACGAGCCGCCACTACTTTGTGTGTGGTACGGTATAGAACTAGATTTACATCTAGCAGTTTTACGGACGTTGGTTTCTCTGTTACATCACTGCAGCGTGCGACGGGGTACCAATACTTAGCGAGCGTCGTCCAATCTTCCAGGCTGAACGTGCAGTCTCTTGGGTAGGGAGTTGCCGTTTTTGATTTGGTCATGGTTGGTTGTTGTTCCATCTATTTTCTTCCCTTCTTTTGTAAGCTCTTTTACTAAGGGTAATATAAAAAAAGAAAATTCACACAATTTATGTAAGGAGTTCTAACATGAAATATGGAACTTTGTAAAAAGTGCGAATTTCAGAAGACGTAAATTAGAGAATATACCAATAAAAAAATTTAAAAAAGCGCTTCCTAAATGAATTTAAACGTGATATAATTTTCCAAGACGCTGGTGTAGCTCAGTAGGTAGAGCACTTGCATGGTAAGCAAGAGGTCGCAGGTTCGATCCCTGTCGCTAGCATACTAAAAAACCTTCTTTCTTGTTGAAAGAAGGTTTTTTTATTTGTGTCGGCTTTAAAATTATTCTCCGAATTATTCTTTCCCTTCTTGTGAAAACTTTAACAGTTTGATAGCCTTATTAGGAGGTTTTGAGAAAATATGTGTATCTTTTCCCCTGTGTCTTATGAATCATATTTAGAAATATTCTTAAAAGAATGTTTATTGTCTCTAAATATTGGGTACACGAAACTAGGGGTTAAATTTCAACAGGGAGTGTGAACGATAATTTGATTACGTTTAAGAATGTGTCAAAGCAATATCCAGACGGTACGACCGCCGTGAAAAATATTAATCTAGAAATTAAAGAAGGAGAGTTTTTCGTTTTAATTGGTCCGAGTGGGTGTGGGAAAACAACCACTTTAAAAATGATTAACCGTCTTCATGATATTACCGAAGGAGAACTATACATAAAAGATAAGCTCGTATCGGACCACAACATACATGAGCTACGCTGGAACATTGGTTATGTTCTGCAGCAGATTGCTCTTTTTCCTCATATGACCATCGCTGAAAATATAGCCATTGTACCCGAGATGAAGCATTGGAAGAAAAACAAAATCAAAACGCGCATTGATGAACTGCTTACCTTGGTAGGACTAGACCCAAAGCAGTATCGAAACCGAAAGCCGTCTGAGCTCTCAGGTGGCCAGCAGCAACGTGTAGGTGTAGCACGTGCCCTCGCAGCTGATCCCCCCGTTATTTTAATGGACGAACCCTTTAGTGCCCTCGATCCGTTAAGCCGCGAACAGCTTCAGCAAGATGTTATTAGCTTAAAAGAAAAAATCAAAAAAACATTTGTGTTTGTTACGCACGATATGAGCGAAGCGATGACGCTTGGAGATCGTATCTGCCTCATGAAAGATGGGGAAATTGTTCAAGTTGGAACCCCGGAGGAATTCATCCAAAAGCCTAAAAATGAATTTGTAAAAACATTTATTGGAAATCAAGGCAATGCTTTATTTGAGACATTGGATATGTTTGTCAAAGAAAGTGAACAGCCAGACGTAGAACCTACTGAAGAGTTAGCTTCAACCGCCACTGTTCAGCAGGCAATGGACGCCCTTTACGACCATGAAGCAATAGCCGTGAAAAAAGGGAGCAAACGTATTGGCGTTGTAACGCGCAAAACTCTATTAGCGTTTCTTTCTGATAAAACGAAAGAAGGAGGAACGCTGTAATGAATGCACTAAGCACATTATTAGATCAACGAGGAGATGCACTGTTTCAAGCTCTTCTTGAACACATTCAAATTTCAGTACTGGCTCTTGTTATCGCCGTATTAATTTCAGTGCCGCTCGGACTGTACTTAACGAGGCATGACCGCATTGCTGAACCAATCATTGGCGTAACAGCCGTACTGCAAACCATTCCTTCACTCGCTTTATTAGGATTACTGATTCCTCTTGTCGGAATTGGAACCTTTCCCGCGGTTATTGCACTGTTTTTATATTCGCTTCTTCCTATTGTACGAAATACATATACCGGAATTAAAGAAGTGGACCCATCTTTAATTGAAGCATCCAAAGCCATGGGGATGAACTCGTGGAGACGATTAATTAAAGTAGAACTTCCTCTAGCACTTCCTGTCATTATGGCCGGAATTCGCACAGCGATGGTACTCATTATTGGCACAGCGACAATCGTTGCTCTTATCGGAGCGGGCGGACTCGGAAGCTTAATTTTGCTTGGTATTGACCGAAGCGATAATAGTTTGATTTTATTAGGAGCCATTCCAGCAGCATTATTAGCGCTTATTTTTGATGGAATTCTGCGAACGATTGAACACTCAGCTAAAAAAGGGTCCAAAAAACGCTCGTTTATTATGATCATCGTATTAATACTTATTCTTGTTTCTCCGTTTGCAGCGATGAGCGCAACAAAACCAGACCTTGTTATCGGAGGGAAAATTGGTGCAGAACAAGACATTTTAATTAATATGTACAAAGAATTAATTGAAGATCAAACCGATATGAAAGTAAATCTTCGTTCGTCGCTTGGGAAAACGGTATTTGTATTTGAGGCTCTGCGTAACAAGGAAATTGATTTGTACCCTGAATATACGGGTACAGCCATTGTGACGCATCTAAAGGAACAGCCGGACAGCAAAGATGAAACAGAGGTGTACAAGCAGGCAAAAGAAGGATTTCAAAAGAAATTCGGCCTTGTCTATTTAGATCCAATGAAGTTTAATAATACGTACACATTAACCGTAACAAAGGAATTTGCCAAAGAAAATAATCTAACAACTATTTCAGATTTGGCAAATGCAACAGATAAAGTAAAAGCAGGGTTTACGCTTGAGTTTAAAGATCGTGAAGACGGCTATGTAGGCGTTCAAAAAGAATATGGTCTTACCTTCCCGAATATTAAAACGATGGAGCCGAAGCTTCGCTATCGCGCTGTAGAAAAAGGCGATATTAACATGCTTGATGCTTACGCAACGGACCCTGAAATCAAACAGTTTGGTTTGAAAGTCTTAAAAGACGATCAGCAGTTCTTCCCTCCGTATCAAGGAGCGCCTGTGCTTCGTGAAGATACGCTAAAAGAGCACCCTGAACTGAAAAAAATCTTAAATCAACTGGGCGGTAAAATCAGTGATGACGAAATGCGTGAAATGAACTATCAAGTAAATGCGAAAGGAAAAACAGCTGAAGAAGTTGCTCATCAATTCTTAGTGAAAAAAGGATTAATTAAAGAGTAAAAACGAAGAAAAAAGTTAGGACAACAGTATGTTAGTTGAAAGAAGATCCGAATGATGAATCGTTCGGATCTTTTTATTTTAGTTGTTTCTAGCAGTTGATTGGAGGGCAACGCGAAGACTCCCGCGGAAAGAGAAGTCTTGCATGGAAATCAACTGAGGTGCAAGAAGTGATTCATGCTCGATTATTTACTCCATTCGTCCATCTTTAGATTGGCGTGATTTCGTTATGTCTCAATCTCTTTTTAATGCGAGAGAAGCATTAATGAAAATGAGGTCTTATGAACAAGCTAAAGGTACCAAATTTGTTTTCTGATGGAAGGAAGGCGCTTTTATGAATTCATTTTTTACGTGTCATCCTGTACAACATTCCTTTCAGCTTTTTTCAGTTGAACATCTTGTAACTTTAGCTATTATCGTGATCATAGGAGCATTTATTTTTTTGTGTCGAAAGCATCTGGGAAAAAAGAGGTTTGTGTTCATTTTGCTTTCACTCATTCTAATTGCTTCAGAAACAGCCTACCAGGCTTGGGAAATCGGATGTCATCGGTGGTCTGCTGAAACTTCCTTGCCTCTTCAGCTCAGTGATATAGTCGTGCTGCTGGCTGCTGTTATGCTGATAACCAAAAGCAGGTTTCTTTTTTATTTTGTGTACTTCGCAGGAATCAGCAGCTCTGTTCAAGCGATGATTACCCCGGACCTTGGCGGCTATGCGTATGCCCAGTTTCGCTATGTGCAGTTTTATGTATCGCATGGCGGTGTGGTACTTGCTTGCTGTATGCTAATTGCTGCCTGCAGATATGAGCCGACGTTTCGTTCTTTGTTGGTAAGCGTAGTATTTGTTAATCTGTACGGGGGTTTTATCTATGTCATGAATCGTTTATTCCATGGGAATTATTTATACATGATGAAAAAGCCAGAGCACGCTTCCTTGCTGGATGTTCTTGGACCTCATCCTTGGTATTTAGTATGGATTGAAGGAATCATGATTCTTAGCTTTCTTGTCCTTTATCTGCCGTTTTGGGTACATAAAAAAATTAAAGGTGATAAAAGCAAAGTCAATTTTGTTGAAGCAAAATGATAATACTGGTAGTTTATAAGTGTAAACTAACTCGGATTTCCTAAAGGAAAAGGAAAGAATGACTGAACGAGCCGTGAGAGGCAAGCATAAAAAATAGAAAAGAAAAAAGCAAGCACAGACATCAGAAGGAGAGTATCAAAATGAAAACACTGGTTATTTTAGCACATCCAAACTTAACATCTTCTCGTATTAATAAAGCGTGGGCAGAGCGAGTAAAAAAAGAAGAGAATGTGTACGTTCATGATTTATACGCAAACTATCCCGATTTCAAAATTGATGTAGAAAAAGAGCAGGAGTTAGCTGTTCAATTCGATCGTATTGTTTTTCAATTTCCATTTTACTGGTACAGCTCACCAGCACTCTTAAAAGAGTGGCAAGATGTTGTCTTAACATACGGATGGGCTTATGGAAGCAAAGGTACTAAACTTCAGGGAAAAGAGTTTGTCGTAGCTACTTCAACAGGAGGCCCTGCAGAAGCTTATCAAGAAGGGGGATACAACCGTTACCCAATGAATCATCTGCTTCTTCCGTTTCAAGCTACGGCAAATTTAACAGGCATGAAGTTCCAAACGCCATTTTTATTTCAAGGAGCAGGCGGTGAGCTGAGCGACAAAGTCATTCAAGATAGTGCTGAAAGCTACGCTCAATTACTAAGGTAATAAAAAAAGCCGCGTTAACGCGGCTTTTTAATTTACATTTGTTCGTGAAAAAGAAGTAAGCAGCTTTTGAGGAGCGATATCTAATCCTTCAATGAGTAATCCTGTCATAGCAGTTAGACTCCCGACTTCAAATGATTCCCCCGCTCTCCAAAATGCGGATTCACCTTGTTTGATATAAATTTTCAGTCCGTTATCGCCAGCTACCCAGCCTTCCCCGTGAACGACTAATAGAAGCTGTGGAATCGTAGCTTCTTGACGGGGAGTATAATCATTTTCTTGAAAAGATAAAAAGCTAATTTTGACATCTCCAGTATGAGAAAGCAATGGATTTACTTTATAGGTAGAATGAAGAAAGGAACGCTCTTCTTTAGATTGAAAACCATATAATTTCATACGTTCATCTCCTTGAATCAAAAATATAAAAAAGAAGTCCTTCTCCTTTCATATACGCATGTAGTAGAAAAAATAGAACTTCAAAGAAATAGCTGTTTTCTGGAAAATGGCTTCATTTTTGTCGAAACTCAAATTTTTTTGAGAGATAGGGAGGAAAAACAGAAGTTTTTTTGAATAGTATAAAAAAAGGTGTCCGCTAATGGACACCTTTTCCTAATTTAAAAATGACTGTAACGCTTGTTTGTTTTCTTCAAGGTCGATGCTTAAAACAGCACCAATACCGGATACTCGTTCATTTGAATAGGAACCTTCGACCGGTAAACGAAGAGATTTTAAATCTGGCTGATTCCCAACTAAGAAATCTTTTCCTATCACGATAAATGTTTTTGGAGGAATATTTGTATCCACATATGGATCAATGACGCCCCATAGCTTAGGAGCTTTTGCCAGCGTCTTTACTTGAAGAGCTTCATCCATTAATTTACCGATCACTTCTTGTTGACGCTTCACGCGCCCGAAATCACTTTGGCTATCATGTCGGAATCGCACGTATCCTAGTAATTTATCTCCGTGAAGAGTTTGTTTTCCAGGTTTTAGCGTCATGCCAATTCCTGATGACATTTCGTGCGGCACGGTAACCGTAATTCCCTCAGGGGCAATTGTATCGGCAACTTTAGAAAAACCTTTAAAATCAACAACGGCATAATAGTTTACATCTACGCCGAAATTTTCTTTAATTGTCTTACGCATTAATTCGGGCCCGCCAAATGCATAGGCTGAATTTAATTTGTTTTTGCCATGTCCAGGAATATCCACATATGAATCACGCATCAAAGAAATAATTTTAGGCTGATTGCTGTCTTTGTCATAATGAGCAATCATGATTGTATCGGCACGCGAATGTTCTTCACCTCGAGAGTCAATTCCAAGAAGCAGCACATTCATGCTATCTAAATTGGCACTTGCACCATTAAAATCAAATTGTCCATCTTTCCCAAAAGCTCCGTCTGCTTCTGCTAACCCTTGTTGGTATTGATAATACACATACGCACCAGCGGCGATTACAAGAATGAGAAAGAAAAGAAGTAGCTTTCTAAAGCGTTTCTTTTTTCTTTGCTTTTTTCTTTTATGTTGTTTACGTTCTGTACGTTCTTCCAAATGTCTCACCATCGCATTCAAAAATATTAATACTTTTTTGTTTGAAACCAATTATGCAAAAAATTATAAAACGACATAATAAAATTAACACTAAGGAATTAGATTAGCAAGTACGTTCACTAGTAAATCTGCGAAGACAGCTAAAATAAGAGAAGTGTACAAATAGAAGAAAGAGGAAATAAAGGTTATTTTTTTCAAGGATCTTTGTTATAATCTATCATAGTTAGGGGAAAAGTTCTGTCTTTTAAGAATGGAATAAGAGGAAAGTCTCTATTTGGGGAGAATCAAATATAGGTCTAAATGTAGAAAAAAGGAGTGAAGCGAATGAGTATATATGTGTCATCTTCGAACCTTGTGCTGATTCCAGAAGCGACGTTAAGTCATTGGAAACCTTATGGCGCGGGGGAATTGACCGGAGCTATTATTTCAGGTAAAGATAGTGCTGAAATAATTAAAGAGCTTAATCAATCGTCTATTCTGCCTTTTACAAGTTTTTTCTATCGAAAGCATTTTGTTATTCTGTTTGATAAAGAACAAGTGAAAAATCATTTTGAACAGCTGCTTTTATTATATAAATCTCAGGGATATATTTTTTATTCTTCTACTTTATACGATGATCACTGGTCCCAGGTCCTTGAAGGAACGAAGCAGCTGCTAACGGTAAATGGACAAGTGGTGCCAGTGCTTGAGCTTGAACAAAACGGTGAATTTGATGTTGTGCGTGATGAAGGCGGTCTGCACATAGTGATAGATGATGACGAAGACGAAGAGAAGCAGCTAGAAAAAAAAGTTCATGAGCTTCCGCTTGAAGAAGGTACCTATTTTATTGGCGATCCGGGATTTGTTGAAAACCGGGACATGCTGGTGAAAGAATATTTTCCTAAAGGTACGTACGAATTTATTTATAGATACGGAGAAAATGGCTGGCTGATGAAAGTAAGTATTCAGCGAAAAGCGATTAAAGAGCAGCTTACTACTCTTCACGCGGCTTTGTCTTAACCTCTATTCATTGTACAATATTGCTAAATAACTATGTTATAATAGTAATATTGTACAATGAAAGGGGTTTTTTTAATGGAAGCACGTTTACAAAAAGTCGTATCGTGGCTAAAAGAAAAGAATGTAGAAGCAGCCTTTATTTCGTCAACCGAAAACGTATTTTATTTAACTGGATTTCACACGGATCCGCATGAGCGTTTGCTTGGCTTATTTGTGTTTAACGAAGCGGAGCCGATGCTTGTTTGCCCATCAATGGAAGTGGGACAAGCAAAAGAAGCGGGCTGGAAGTTTGATGTGATTGGATATGAAGATCATCAAAATCCTTGGAAACTTATTAAAGAAGCTTTACATAAACGAAACGTAATAGATGTGAAAAAGGTTGCTGTAGAGAAAGAGCAGCTGCTGTATGCGAGAGCTGAAGAACTGCTTAGCCTATATCCAAACGCTGAGCTAGTCGGAGCAGAAGAGAAGTTAAATCAGCTGCGTTTAATTAAAGATGAGCGTGAAGTTGAGATTCTTCAAAAGGCAGCTGCCTTAGCTGATTTTGGTGTAGAAGTAGGTGTAGCTGCTTTAAAAGAAGGCGTTACGGAAATGGATGTTCTGGCTAAAATTGAATACGAGCTAAAGCGAAAAGGAATTCGTGAGATGTCGTTTTCAACGATGGTTTTATTTGGTAAAAAAACGGGAGAAGCGCATGGGAACCCAGGTCTTCGCACGTTAAAGCCAGGAGATATGGTTCTGTTCGATTTAGGTGTAGTGCTAGACGGATACTGTTCAGATATTACACGTACAGTCGCTTACAAGTCTATTAATGATAAGCAAAAAGAAATCTATGAAACGGTACAGCGCGCTGAGCAGGCAGCACTTGAAGCTTCCAAGCCCGGAACTCGCATTGGCGACTTGGACATGGTAGCACGCAATATTATTACAGAAGCAGGATATGGAGAGTATTTCTTGCATCGTCTTGGTCATGGTCTTGGCATCAGCGTGCATGAGTTTCCTTCAATGAGCCGCAACAATGACGATGTGCTTCAAGAAGGCATGGTATATACAATTGAACCGGGTATCTATATTCCAGGACTCGGAGGCGTGCGTATCGAAGATGATGTAATCATTACAAAAGATGGATACGAAACGTTAACGAAGTACCCAAAAGAATTACAAATTATTTCATAATAATGTCATAAAAAATAGAGGCTGCCATGGTGCAGGCTCTATTTTTTATGGGAAAAGAAAAAATTGGTTAAGGTTTCTCGTTTGCTTCTTGATACAATTTCATAGTATGTTACGAAACGATAACATTTCTATCACATTTTCTAAAAACTATATCGTAAGCGAGTGCAGTAGTATATGCTGTACAGTAGGGAGCTTTTTAAGGTCGCAAGCAAGGAGGTTTTTTATGAGTAATTTTACAAAAGATGAAGAATTAATTATACATAAAGCAATAGATGTATTTGGTCAAAAGGATCGAATTGAAGATTATTCAGATGAAAGAAAAAAGCATGGTATTCACGTTGTGGCGTGTGAAAACCATCCGCGTCAAGACGTAACCGCGTATGCAACGCTCGGTGGACATCAATGTCCGACAGGCTATACAGTTGGAGGAATCCCGCTTCGAATTGAAATCGTTGGGGCTTGTCATGAGGAATTTGGTATTTATTCTGCTATTTTAGCAAACTGTATTTTCCATATGATGAAATCTCATGTGTCCATCTTCCCAGGAGCTATTTATAAAGACGTTATTGCAGTGCTTGATGACAGCTTTCATATGCAGCACATTTTGCTGATTCCGCCGTTTTTATGGGATAATTTTTCAACGATTGAACTATCTGATAAAAAAGTAACGTTCCTGCAGGCCGTTCCGATTTCAGAAAATGAACGTGCTTTTGCACTTGAGTACGGAGTAGATTCGTTGCTAAGCCGCTTTGATGCTGAGCAGGTGAATGTCTTCAATTTAGAAAGAAGATCTGTTGTATAAACAAAAAGAGCGCCGACTAAGACGCTCTTTTTTGTTATTAATTAGTAGGTCAATTCTTTTTGCGGTATAGCTTTTTTATGACTTGTTTGGTAGCTGTGAAGGACCATGCCTGCTATGATAACTCCCATTCCAACCCAAGAAAGAATCGATGGCAAAGGACTTGATAGAAGGGAGACCTCTCCTAGCAGGGCAAATAAAACTTCCATCGATTGTGTAGCTTCAACTGCACCTAGCTTTTGAGAATCTTTTTTAACAAGGTCGGTTGCTGCAAAAAATAGAACTGTTGCACATACTCCTGAAAGTAAAGCAACTAAACTGCTTTGATAAATCTGAGTTGTTTTTGGTAGTCCATCGGTCACGCAGGCATAGACAGAAAGAATAATCCAAAACGGCAGGCTTGAAAGCGTCATTCCAAGCACGCGCTGAAACGTATTAAGTGACGACACTTCCATCATTTTACGGTTGCCAAGCGGGTACGCAAAAGAGGCAATTAAAATGGGAATGGTACAAAGCAAGGCAGTAACGGCTGACAGTTCAGTCGCATGCTCAAGCTGCATGAGCACAACTCCTATTAAAATAATAAACGAAAAACCTAGCTGCTTGAAGGGAATGCCTCCTCGCTTCTTTCCTTCCTTGTAAAACAAAGGAGCTAGGAGAGACCCCGATAAAATTGTGATTTGCCAAGTTCCTGCAATAAGCCAGCCGGGACCGTAGGCTGAAGCAAAACAAAGAGGAGCGTAAAATAACCCAAATCCAACCGTGCTCCAAAGCAGCCATTTTTGAGGCTGGGCTTTTATTTCTGCCACCACAGGTTTAATACCACCCCAAAAATAAACGAGCACAAGTAAAAGAGGTACCATAAAAAAATAGCGCAGCGACGCGCTCCACGCCCAGCTGCCTCCGGATAAATCCATCGCTCGATTTAAAACGAATGTAAAAGCAAAAAAGAATGAGGCAGCAATGCCTAATAAAAGAGGCTTCACTTGGATTCCTCCTCACTTGTCAGCGCTTCACCTAGCGTCAGCCAGTTCGTTTCGACAAGCTGCGATGTCAGTGCGGCATCTTTTTGACCGCAAGCGTTCATGATTTCTTTGTGCTGATCAACCGAAGCAAGGCTAGCAAGAGACGAAAAACGAGCGATTTCCAGACGCTGAATTTTGGCGCTTGTTTGTTTTACAACACGTTCTAGCTCTATATTGTTCGCCCGTTTTAAAAAGACGGAATGAAATGCTTCATCCGCTTCGATCGCTTTAAGGACATTTCTTGTTTTGATTGCATGTTCTAGAGATTGATTGTGTTTGATTAGTTCGCCCATATCTTCTTCTTGTAACGAAGTACAAGCCAGCTTAGCAGCAAGTGCATGAAGAGCTGCGACGACAATAAAAGATTGTTTTGCCTCCTCAAGGTTTAATGGAGCCACTTTTGTAGAAGAGCCAGGTGTCGTTTGGACAAGGCCTTCATCTTCAAGCCTTTTTAATGCTTCTCGAACAGGAGTGCGGCTAACTCCAAACTGCTCAGCCAGTTCTTTATCCTGAAGCTTTTGTTCGGGCTGAAATTCAAGCATGACAATATTGTGTTTAAGTGTTTGATAGACTTCTTCCCTTAAAGAAAGTCGTTTGAGAGGTTGAATGTTATTTTTCATAAAACCAATATATCGCATATTACATTAAATAACAATGTGAAAACTAAAAAAACTTCGTCTAAAAAGCAGACAGCTGCTTTTTAGATGAAGAGCTTAATTACTGCTGCGCAAAGATTTAGATAAAATGCTCGCAATCGCTTTGCTGTGCTCAACCTGCGTTTTTTTGGATTCTTTTCGTTCAAGAGCTACTTTTTGAAGGCTTTTTTCTTCTTCAGTTTGAGCAATAACTTGAGGAACGGAGGCAGGTTTCCCGTTTTCTAATGCAACAAAGGTGAGAAAAGAAGTAGCTGCGATACGCTTAATGCCCGTTAATAAATTTTCGGCAATCACTTTAACAAAAATAATCATGGAGCTTTTTCCTGTAACAACAACGAATGCTTCATATGAAATAAAATCTTCTTCGGTGACGGGTTCGATAAAATCAACGTGATCAATGGAAGCCGTAACACACGTCTTTCGTGAATGTTTAGCTGCTGAAAGAGAAGCCGTCATGTCCATGTCAGCGACAATTTTTCCTCCAAAAAGGGTGTGGTGATTGTTTAGGTCATTTGGAAAAATGTGCTGTGATTTGACTACTCGTGAGACGCTGCAAAGTACTGCTTTTTCACTCATTGAAAACACTCCTTCAAACTGTTCATATGGTTTAATGTATGTTGACTACTTGTTCTTATGTATACAAGTTATAGAGAGCCCTTTCGTAAAAAGCTCTTCAAAAGCTTCTATATGGTAAAATAGAACAAATATGAAAGAGAGGATGAGAGCATGAACTTAACTCAATTTTCTAGAAGAAAATATACAGATTCCCCTACACCTTTAGAGAAGCTATCGGTTTTATCTCAGCAGTTAAATGGACCTTCAATTTATATGAAGCGAGATGATATGCTTGGACTGACAGGTGGCGGAAATAAGACACGCAAGCTTGAATATTTAGTAGCTGATGCAAAGGCGCAAGGAGCAGACGTGCTTGTAACGTGCGGTGCGATACAATCCAATCACTGTCGTTTGACGCTCGCTGCGGCTGTAAAAGAACAAATGAAATGCGTGCTCGTATTGGAAGAAGGCGAAAATAAAGCAAGTGATCAGCCCACAGGAAACTATTTTCTTTATCATTTATTAGGCGCTCATGACATGCGGTTTGTCGCTGAAGGTTCTGATTTGACAGCCGAAATGAAAACAGTAGAGCGAGAGCTAATTGAAAAAGGTCATAAACCGTATTTAATTCCAGTAGGAGGTTCGAATGTTATCGGTGCAACCGGATACGCTGCCTGTGCACAAGAGCTGCTTATGCAAAGCTATGAGCAGCAAATAAAGCTTAGCCATGTGGTTTGCACAAGCGGAAGCGGAGGCATGCATGCAGGATTAGTGGCAGGATTTCAAGGTCTTCAAAGTGACGTATCTGTTATTGGAATGAATGTCAGTCGTGCTAAAGAAGAGCAAGAAGTAAAAGTTGCCAAACTGACTAGTGAACTTTATGATCATTTACATAGTAAAACGCCTTTTAAAAAAGAAGAGATTGTATGTATGGATGAATACGTAGGTCCAGGGTATGCTGTTCCGACAGAAGAGATGGTGGAAGCAGTTAAACTTGTGGCCAGTACGGAAGGGATTTTATTGGATCCTGTGTATACGGGAAAAGCGATGGCTGGTCTAATTGATTTAATTCGAAAAGGTTATT
This sequence comes from Priestia sp. 10L35, assembly GCF_056395685.1. Taxonomy (NCBI): domain Bacteria; kingdom Bacillati; phylum Bacillota; class Bacilli; order Caryophanales; family Bacillaceae; genus Priestia; species Priestia sp. 10L35. The sequence goes on from NZ_JBFTKA010000001.1 coordinate 976,907, forward strand.
TTAATAAGGATGAAAATGTGGTGTTTGTCCACTCAGGCGGTTCACCGGCTCTTTATGCCTATACATCAATTTTTTCATAAAAAAGCAAGGGATTCGAATCCCTTGCTTTTTTAGTTTATATAGGGATAGTAAGTGAAAACGTTACTCCGGTGTTCGTGTTTTCAGCCGTAATGGCTGCATCGTGCATCGTAACAATACGCTTTACGATACTTAAGCCAATACCGAATTCACCGTTTGCTCCTTTTTTAAACGGTTCAAACAAGTGTTGAAGTACGCTTTGATCAATCGGCGGACCATCGTTGCTGATTGTACATTGAACGTTCGTTGGGTGTTTAGCAAGTGAAAGTGAAACCTTCGTCTCGGCATAGCGCAGCTGATTGTCGAGGACATTTTCAAGAACTTTTGTCCATAGTTCTTTATCTCCTTTAATCGTTGCGTTTGCGTCGTCAAATTCCCACTGTATTTCAGGGCGCCTCCACCGCAAGCGATCCACTACTTCATGAAGAAGTGCAGTAAAATCAAAGTCATCTTGTGCAAGCTGATGAGTGGACATATAGTCAAGCTTGGTTAAGTAAAGCAAATCGCGGATTTTTTTCTCAAGATTTTTGGATTCATCTTCAATAACTTTTACCGTTTGCGATAAATCACCTTTTGGATAAATGCCGTCTTGAATTGACTGAGCGTAGCTTTGAATCACCATAACCGGTGTTTTTAAATCGTGTGAAATATTTTGAAGCAGCGTTTGCTGTGCTTCATCTTTAGATACGAGCCTTTTGCGCATTTGCTCGATGGAGGCGCCTAGCTTGCCAATTTCATCGGAACGGTTGACTGTAACGGGCTCATGCCAATTTTGTTCGGCAATTTTTTTCACATCTTTTTCAAGTGATACAAGCGGCTTGCTTAAATATCTTGATAGCCAAATAGATGGAAGCCAGCTGAATAGAAATACAATTGAAATTACAAGAAGCAGCTGTTTAAACAGAGTAGAAGTGAGCGCGTTGCGATACGTATCCCACGAAAATGAAAGTAAAAAAGCAGGCTGTCCGTTTACGCTTACTTTTCGAATTACATAAAAAAGCGTCCGGTTGCCAAGATCTTTTTCATAGCGAGCGACGATTTTTCGCTGACTGATTGCATCTTCCTGTGCTTTTCTCAAAAAGTCTTGAGGCAACACCCGTGATGAAAAATACGAGATATCCGCATGTTCAGGCAATAAAATATGATCCACGGTTCGATTTCCAAGTGTTGGTTCACTGTCTTCGTTGCTAAAGTAGTATTCACCTGAGCGGCTTGGCAGTCCGTATTCTTTTAAAATATGCTGTTCATTTTCAATAGTGGTATAAATTTCATTCGTGAAGAACTGCCTGAGCGTCGTTGGGAATAAAATAGCGAGCAAAATTGAAATAAGCAGTAAAATACCGGAGATGACGAGCCAAATTTGAAATGCAAGCGACTTGTTTTTCATGCTTTCATCATCCGGTATCCATATCCATAAATCGTTTCAATTCGTGCTTGCGGCATTTTTTTACGCACGCGCCTTACTAAATCATCCACCACTCGGTCTGTGCCAAAATAATCTTCTCCCCAAATGAGATTCAGCAGCTGCTCCCGTGAAAAAGCCTGTCCAAGGTCTTTTGAGATAGTGACAAGAAAATCAAATTCTTTAGACGTTAAATCAATCGGCTTTCCATCTTCACTGACTGTACGGGTATGTAAATCGATTTCATAAGGAGTCAGCATAATGGTATCGGTTTTCTTTTGATTGGAACCATATACGCGGTTTAGCAGTTTGTTTGCTCGAATAACTAGTTCACGAGGCAAAAAAGGCTTTGATAAATAGTCGTCGCTGCCCATTTCAAGCCCAAGAACCCGGTCAATATCGGCATCGCGGGCTGAAATGAAAATAACAGGCACATGCGGCGTTTGCTGCTTGATTTCCCGAATGAGCTGATACCCGTCAATATCAGGCAGCATAATATCTAAAATCCACAGATGCGGAGGGGTTGCAATCATTTCTTTGGCGTCCGTGCCGTTAAAAAATGAGCGAACGTCCCAGCCTTCTTTTTGAAGGTAAAGGGTTAAAACTTCGTTTAAATTTTGTTCATCCTCTACTAAATATAGTGTAAAGCTCAAATTTGACACCTTCCTCTGAATATATGAAAATTAAGGTAAATAAAGCATATTAAGCCATATGTGCGCATTTCTTTAAAGGTCTATGTACCCGCTATTATACTACGTGTTTGCTGTTATAAAGAAATTTTTCACAATTTCACACATTGTTTTGATACTTATCCCAAACTTTTATTTTATAGTATAGATAACATAAAATTTGCTACGTTAAAAGGAGTGTTTTTCATGGATCCACGTGATTATGAAAGAGAGCAAGAACGAAAAGAAGAATATGAAAACCGCCAGCAGCGCTACGATCAGTATCAGCCTGCGTCATCATCACAGCCTCCAAGAAGACGCTTATTTCCAGTGATTGCGTCTTCTATCGCCGGAGCAGTGCTAGGTGGAGGAATTGTGCTATACGGTGCTCCCCAGCTGGGGTTAATGGATTCAGCTGATACGCAAACAGCGAATCAAACAACGCAGACTCAAACCGCAACAACAACGAGCACAACGCCTCGAACAGTAAGCACAACCGTGAATCAGTCAGATCTTGTTTCAGTTGTAAATAAAGTATCAGCTGCTGTTGTAGGCGTGAACAATATTCAACAGCAAACAAATCCATTTTCTGGAGATACCCAAACGCAAGAAGCAGGAACGGGTTCCGGTGTTATTTTCAAAAAAGAAAATGGAAAAGCCTACGTTGTGACCAATAACCACGTTATTGACGGCGCAAGCGAAGTAGAAGTGTCACTTTCAAACGGACAAAAAGAAAAAGCTAAAATTGTCGGAGCTGACGCGCTAACGGATTTAGCGGTGCTTGAAATGTCTGACAAAAATGTTGAACAAGTGGCGAAGTTCGGAAAATCATCGGATTTAGTAGCGGGTGAAACGGTGCTTGCAATCGGAAATCCTCTTGGTGAACAGTTTTCTCGTACTGTCACACAAGGTATCGTGAGCGCAGCAAAACGCTCTGTCCCTATTTCAGAAAATTGGAACGTAGATGCAATTCAAACGGATGCGGCGATTAATCCAGGAAACAGCGGCGGTGCACTTATCAATTCTTCCGGTGAAGTAGTCGGCATCAACAGTATGAAAATTTCAGAAGACAATGTAGAAGGCATCGGCTTTGCTCTTCCAAGTGATGAAGTGCAGCCGACGATTGAACAGCTGATGAAAAATGGGAAAATAACGCGTCCATATATGGGGGTAGGTCTTCAAGATGTAGGTCAGCTTTCAGCTGCAACAAAACAAAACCAGCTAGGCCTAACAAGCGATACGTCTGAAGGAGTTGTCGTAACGACGGTTGAACCATTCTCTTCTGCTTCTGATGCAGGTTTACAATCAAAAGACGTGATTGTTGCCATCGATGGAAACGAAGTCAAAACATCCAGTGATTTACGTCAATATCTATATACAAAACGTAAAGTAGGAGACACGGTAAAATTAGACGTGTACCGAAATGGAAAAAAACAAACTATTTCTCTGAAGCTTTCAGAACAGCAGGATAACAATGGATGAGTTCAACACCGTTAAAGCTGCTGCTAGCAGTATTAACAGCGTTCGGATTTTTAACCGGCTGCGGAGGGAAGCATTCAAACACGATGTTTCCTTCTGTAGAAATTAGTCAGCTATCTTCTACCAAAGAACTGGCAGCGTATGAGGGAGGCAAGGTGACAGGAGCTGAATTCAACCGTTTTTTAGCCGTTGAAGGGTTCTTAAATCCAGATGCTCCGCTAAATGATACAAGCTACCGCAAAGAGTTATTGCGGCAGCTTGTTATGCAAAAAATCTTAATTTCACATCTAAAGACAAGCGATAAAGTACAAAAACAAGTCGAGGATATGTGGAAGCAAATTAAACGCTCATATGACGAGGATACAAGAAAACAAGGTTATGAAGTGTTAAATATTCGTTCCAGTGATGTAACCAACCAGCTAACGAATCAGTTTAAATTAGAAGAATATTTCCGCAAACAAATTACGTCTGATGAACTAACTGCTTACTATAAACGTATTGAAAACGATCTAACGCGCGTATCTTTTACGCAGCTGGCTTTTTCCACTTTACATGATGCCGACGCCGCTGCGGCTGAACTGCAAAAGGGAACATCTCTTCAGGACGTTCAAAAAAAATATGCTGAATTCCAGACAGTCAGCAAAATAGAGAATGCTGATAATCTAAAGCTTTCAAGTCTATCTCCTTCTTTTATAGATGTTTTAAAAAAACAGCACATCGGAGAGAGTAGTGAGCCCATTAAAATGGGTAAAGTCTATTATATTCTTATTTTAAAACAAAAAGATAAAAAAACGGAATCAGAAGTCAAAGAAGAAATGATGAAAGAACTTGTTTTGAATCATATCAACCGGTATATCCAGGATCAACTGCCAAGGTTTCACGTGACTTTTAACCTTAGGTAGTTTCCTTTTATATAGATTGATTGTTTTCAAAAAACAAGCAGGTAAAAGAGCTTTCTATTAATAGAGAGCTCTTTTACATTTTTAAGTAGACAGAAATGTCGGCACCTGATAAAATGAAGTTGTAAAACTTTCATTATTCGGAAAATTTATACCCTCCAGCTTTGGAGGGTTATTTTTTATGCTGTTGGACGAATAAAAGAGGCTGGGACAAAAGTAGTTTAATGGAAAGAAGATCCGAACGATGATTCGTTCGGATTTTTTCGTTACGTTTCAATCACTTTTCATCTTTTAAATGACTCAATAATGCAGGAGCCATCTTCACATGAGAAAGGGCGATGTGTGAAATCGTTTTGGCATAAGGTGTAATTTCGTTAATAAATTGTTCGAGTATGTGCAGGTGAGGAAGCTGAAGCTTTGTAATAAAGCAGGCTTGCCCGGCGATGCGTTCACAGAATAAAGCGTAGGGATACTGAGAAATAAATCGTTTAAAACGCTCGTGCTCTCCGTTTTTCATCGTTACTTCAATAAAACACGACACGGGCAAATGCAGCTTTTCATAATCAATATCAATCGTATACCCTTTTATAACGCCAAAGCTCTCTAGCTGCCTTACTCGCTCTGCCACCGAAGGAGGAGACAAATTAATTTGTTTTCCTAGCTCTCGTAAGGAAAGGCGGCTGTTTTGCTGCAGCGCCTGCAAAATCGATAAATCAATTTCATCAATTTTCAATTGAAAACCTTCTTTCTCATTAACGTTTCATTTGATTAGTAATAGTAGATAAAATGTTTTATATGTAATCTGAAATTTCCATTTTTCTTACTATAATAATTAAAAAGGAGTGAGTGAAAAATGGCAAGAGTTTTATTAGCAAACGAAGAGGGAACAAATTTTGAAAAAGCATTGAATTTAATTCCGCATGTAAAAAGATTGTACGATGAGCTTTACGAAACGCTTTGGAACAGCGGTATAGTAGAAAAAGAGACTAAGGAAAAAATGAGGCTTTACCTAGCAGGTGTTAACGGCTGTGAGACATGTATGAGCATGTCATATGTAGGCGATGAGACGCTTAATCAAAAAGTGTTAAGAGAAAAAGAGCTGGAAGAAAAAGATCGACTGCTGTTTCGATTTATTGATGTATACCGGGTGCGTCCAAGGGAGTTGACGGATGCTGATATGGATCAATTAAAGAAATTTTACAGTGATACGCAGCTGTTAGAGCTTTTAGCTGTTATTAATTTATTTGATCAATTTCACAAAATGATTGTCAGTTTAGATTTATATGATTTTTGCAGCTTGCAGGGCAAGTGAGGTCTTCCCTAAAAATATCTTGACAGACAAAATCCACAGGAGTAAGATAGCTTTCGTGAAGTGAAATGTATCATGAATCGAATCGATTATTCTAAAAAATAGATCATAGACATTTGAATAAAAATCGCTTAATCCATTACGGAGCGGAGGACCCATTATTTACGCACATATTGTGCTCCGGGGTGAATCCTTAAAAAGGTAGGGTTACTCTTAAAACCCGAACCCGACAGCTAACTTCGCAAGCGTTTTGAGGGGGAAGAGTGTGAAAAAACACAGGAGCCTTCCTGTGTTTTTTTGCGCTTTTTTTAAGAAAAAGATGTAATTTTTTAGAAAAAGTATAAGCTAAGAGAACACACAGCAGTTGAAGAAAGGAATAAATACATTATGAAAAAACAGTTTGCTGTATTGGGATTAGGTCGTTTTGGAGGCAGTTTGGTTGAAGAGTTTGCTAATCTGGATGTGGATGTGCTCGCTATTGACCGCAATCAGGAGGTAGTAAATAAATTTAGCAACTCAGCTACATATGTTGTGCAGGCGAATGCAATTGATGAAGCTAGCTTAAAGGGGCTAGGTATTCGCAATGTTGATCATGCTCTTATTTCGTTTGGGGATGATATCGAAGCGAGCGTGCTCGCAACGATGCTTTTAAAAGATATGGGCGTTAAGCAAGTATGGGTAAAAGCAGTGAATATGTATCATCAAAAGGTGCTGGAGAAAATAGGAGCGGACAAAGTCATTCATCCTGAGCGCGATATTGCTAAGCGTATTGCTCATCACGTGGTGTCAGAAAAGATCATTGATTACATTGAACTGTCAAAGGATTATAGTATTGTCGAAATTGTCGCCTCTAAGAAACTTCATAATAAAACGCTGTTTGATTTGAACATTCGTGCCAAGTACGGCTGCAACATTATCGGCTTTCAGCGAAAAGACGGGGAAATGGTGATTTCGCCTACCGCGCATGAAATAATTGAACAAGGAGATATGCTGATTGTTATCGGACATAATCGCGATTTGAACCGTTTTGAAGAAGAAGGAGTTTAACTTATGAAAAAACAAATCATTAAACTCACCCCTCCGCAGCTGCTTGTCTCCATTTTTGGCGGAGGAATTATTATAGGTGCTCTTCTATTGATGATGCCTGTTTCTACTACTGAGCCCATCCGGTGGGTAGACGCCCTTTTTACGTCTACTTCCGCGATGACAGTAACCGGCTTAGCCGTCGTAGATACAGGTACACGTTTTACCGTCATTGGTCAAACGATTATTATGCTGTTAATTCAAATAGGCGGTCTTGGCATTATGTCATTTGCCGTGTTGATTTTTATGATGCTAGGTAAAAAAATTGGATTTAAAGAGCGTATGCTCGTTCAGCAGGCATTAAATCAAACGAGCATCGGCGGAGTTGTCCTGCTAGTTAAAAGACTGTTTATCTTTTCATTTTTAATTGAGTTTGTTGCACTTATCTTTCTAGCGATACGCTGGGTTCCGGAGTTCGGATGGTCTAAGGGGCTGTTCTTTAGCTTGTTTCATTCGATTTCGGCTTTTAATAACGCAGGGTTCGGACTATTATCTGACAGCCTGGTTCAGTATGTAGGAGATCCCATTATTAACATAACGATTTCTTTTTTGTTCATTATCGGTGGATTAGGGTTTACCGTCCTTGCAGATATGTGGGTAAAAAAATCCTATAAAAAGCTAACGCTGCATTCGAAAATTATGATCATCAGCACGTTTGCGATTAACGTGGTTGCCATGCTTTTTATTTTTTTCTTGGAGTACAGCAATCCACATACGCTCGGAAGTTTGTCATTAGGAGACAAAGTGTGGGCATCTTATTTTCAAGCTGTAACGACACGTACAGCAGGTTTTAATAGTATCGATATAGGAAGTTTGCATGATTCCACTATATTTTTAATGGTTATGTTAATGTTTATTGGTGCAGGAAGTGCTTCAACAGGAGGCGGTATCAAACTCACGACGTTTGTGGTGATTATTTTTTCTGTATGGGCATTTTTACGAAGCCGGGAAGATATTGTGCTATTAAAGAGACGACTTCTTCCTCTTCACGTGTTTAAGGCACTAGCCATCACGATGATTTCAATTATGTTTGTATTTGGGGCCATTTTCCTGTTAAATATTTCGGAAAACCTGCCGTTTGTAAAAATTATGTTTGAAGTTGTTTCTGCATTTGGAACAGTAGGTTTATCGATGGGAGCAACTCCTGAACTTTCGTACTTTGGACGCGTGATTATTATCTTTATCATGTTTTTAGGAAAAGTGGGGCCATTAACGCTTGCGTTTTCATTATCTAAGCAAAAGCGTGAAGCCGTTCGTTATCCAAATGAAGATATAATGCTGGGGTAGAAAAATCGCCTTCGATGAGGCGATTTTTTATATTATTTATACGTTCAAGACATATAAGAGGTTACGCACAAAACAGTTGCGATGAATAAAAAGAAGGCAAAGACAAGAACAATGGGCAATTTAGAATGTCGGCGCATTAAAGGCCCCCCTTTTTTATAGTAAAAAAATCTCTTACTATATATAACGAAAGAAACAAAAATATGATTCACTTTTTTGACGAAATTTGAAGGTTTTTCTCGTTAAAAAAATCCGCACCCCTGTCCTAAACATTTTGCCAAGCTGTTGCATACACTAAAAGCAGATAACAGGAAGTGAGGGATGGTACGTGGGAAAACAAAATTTTGCGTTAATCGTTGTGTTATTTGTTTTACTTGTTATTGTAGGTGCGTCTGGCTTTCGCTTTTAAACGTTAACTTTATTTGCGCATAGCCCCCGTCAAAAAGGGCATACTAGGCGGAAGTAAAAAACAAAAATTTCTTCAATATTGCCGAACAATGAGTTCCTCTACTCATTCATCTAATCGGTATGTAGCCATGCGAAAGCATGGTTTTTTTTGAAATAAGAGGATGAATGATGTTCATCCCCTCTAAAAATTAGTAGTAGCAAGAACATCCTACGATTACTAATAGAATAAATAAAACAACGATAAATGAAAAACCAAAACCGCCTTTTGCGCCCATATGTGTAACCTCCTTTAATAAAATTCTCTATATCCTATGTACTAATTGGGTTAAGTGATTGAGAAATTTGCCTATTTTTTAACGGTAACGATCTTTTGAGAAAAATGAAGAACACTTACTTTTTTCATTTGTGCAGAAATCCTTTATGATAAAGAGGAAAAGGAGGGCAAAGTGGTGGGAATACATGTAGAATACGTCATGAATCAGCTAGAAGAGGGTAAGTGGAAAGAGATCAAACGTGAAATTCAACAAGAAATGAAGAAAAAACCTCAAGCATCTGATTTGTACTGTTACTTAGCGGTTTGTTTAGCAAAGCAAATCGAAGAATCAATTATTTTTGAAAAAATGGTATTAAATTTAGAAATGGACAGAGCTCTTCATCAGGCACTAACATTAAATCCATCTTCAAGCTTGGCGCACTTCGTTCGAGGAATAAAATACCGGGAAACTCCGCTTATGTTTGGAGGGAATTACGAAAAATCGCTGTCTTACTTGCAGCGGGCACAAGATCTTGGTTTTGAAGGGGTTATGCTGCCGCTCGAACTCGCAAAAACCTATATTCAATTAAAAGAAATGGAAAAAGCGAAAGAACAAATCGCTTATGCCCGGGAAATCAATCCTACTCACGCGGATATTAAAAAAGTCGAAAACATGCTGCAAACAGGACGGTGAATCAAAAGTCCTGTTTTATTTTTGGTTTTTAGGAAACATATGCTGATTTTCATAAAGAATTGCTTTTTATATAACAATAAGAATATTTATAGAAATTTTAAGAAGTGCATGTAAGTCCAACGACTTCTTAACTGCTAGATTTTCTACATTATTAGAGCGTTCAGTCTACATAATTCCAAAAATAGTAAGAAACTATCAGCCTATGGATAAATTGTTAGAAAATATAGATAATTGTAAATGAATAGAGAAAAGTTAAACATGCGACTAACTAAAAAAAGCAAAGGTCTGATTTACTTTGCTTTTTATTTATACACATATGTAAAAAATATCATAATAAACCAATTTATTCTTTGTGAAATCCATCGTTTCAGACGATGTGAAATAATGTATTTGAAGGAGGAGACCCAGGTGAAGGTTATGAAGATGTTGGTTATTGCATTATTTAGTTTAAGTTTAGTTGTCACACCAGCTGCTGCTGAAGTTCCGGGTGTCGACCATTCAATGAAACGAGGTGCTACACAAGGAATTGTAGCGGCATCTCACCCGCTGGCTGCTGAAGCGGGCAGGAAAGTTTTAGCTGAAGGCGGAAATGCTGTGGACGCGGCAGCTGCCATTCAATTATCTCTCAACGTTGTGGAACCGATGATGTCAGGTATCGGCGGCGGCGGCTTTATGATGATTTATGAAAAAAAGAAAGATAAAATTACGATGCTAGACAGCCGTGAAATGGCACCAGCTGATGTCACGCCTAAGCTGTTTTTAGATTCAAAAGGAAAAGTCATCCCTTTCAGTAAGCGTCACATAACAGGAAAAGCAGTTGGAGTTCCTGGTACGCTAAAAGGAGTAGAAACAGCCCTTAAAGATTATGGAACAATGGACTTATCAGATGTTATTAAACCAGCTATTGCTCAAGCAGAACAAGGAATCAAAGTAAATTGGTCGATGGCTCAGTACATTGATGAAAATGTGGACAAGCTTGAAAGATACCAAACGGCCGGTAATGTATTCGTGCCGAATGGCAAGCCGTTAAAAGAAGGAGATAAGCTTGTTCAGCCGGATCTTGCTAAAACATTAAAGCTTATTCAAAAAGAAGGATCAGACGCTCTTTATAAAGGAGAAATTGGAAAAGCGCTTGTTAAAGAAGTTCAAAAACGCGATGGAAGCATGACCATGGATGATTTGAAAAATTACGTTGTAAAAGAACGTGAGCCGGTTAAAACAACTTACCGGGGCTACGATGTGGTTAGTGCGGCTCCTCCTAGCTCCGGCGGATTAACCGTTCAGCAGATTTTAAAGCTAATGGAAGGTTATGATGTAGAAAAAATGGGTTCCAATACGCCTCAGTATTTGCAGCATTTAACGGAAGCGATGCACTTAGCTTTCGCGGATCGCGCGGCGTATATGGCAGATGAAGACTTTTACGAAGTGCCGAAAAAAGGACTGTTAGATGAAGATTATATTAAAGAACGTCGTAAATTAATTAATCCAAACAAAGCAACGCCTAATGTCAAAGAAGGAGACCCTTGGAAATATGAAGGAAAAGAAAATCCAAATAAAGCAACAGTAAAGGAAGAAAATCCAATCGGCCAAACGACTCATTTCTCTGTTGTAGACAAATGGGGAAACATGGTTTCTTACACGACTACCATTGAACAAGTTTTTGGTTCAGGAATTATGGTTCCTGACTACGGATTTATGCTCAACAATGAAATGACGGATTTTGATGCCACTCCGGGAGGCGTGAACCAGGTTGAGCCTAAAAAACGTCCTCGAAGCAGCATGTCTCCAACTATGCTGTTAAAAGACGGAAAGCCGTTCATGGCAATTGGCTCACCGGGAGGCCCAACCATTATTGCGTCTGTAGCAGAAACGATTATGAATGTTATTGACCATAAGATGCCGATTCAAAAAGCGATTTTAACACCTCGTATTTATTCAGGCGGCTATCCAACCGTAAGATGGGAACCTGGCTTTAGCCAAGATACACTTCTTGAAATGATGGCTAAAGGACATGCGTTTGAAGAAAAGCCTGAGCATATTGGAAACGTTCAAGCGGTTATCTATGACTATGAAACGGGGAAAATGTACGGAGGCGCTGATAATACGCGCCAAGGCACGGTATTAGGAGTAGACGCAATTAAATATGTATCCAAACAGCCAAAACCAATTAAAGAAGAGAAAAAAGGAGAGTTTACAGTTGAAGTCAACCGTGCCGTTTATCCATTTACTGATAAGCAAGTGAAGCTGATTGATGGAAAGCCTTACGTTCAATCCGATCGCCTGCTGTTAGGCTTAGGCGTCATTGATTCGAGTGACTTAAAGCTGTATAAACCAAATCATCACTCTTATTTATCAGTTATCAAAGTAGCCAAATCACTTGGCTACAAAGTGAAATGGGATGACAAAAAGAAAGTGGTCTCATTAGAAAAAGATCCTGGTGAAGACGATACAGGCGATGATGAAGACGGAGACGTTATTACAAATTAAAAAAGAGACTGGGACAAAAGTATTTTAGGTGAAGAAAAATCCGAACGATGAATTGAGATTCTTGATGAAGAATCCAACTCGTTCGGATTTTTTTATGGGTATGACAAATGTAGGTTTTCTGTGTGTAGTTACTTCTAGCTGTTGAATGGAATTTATTATGTCGCATCTCTTTTTTATGAAAGCAAATAAAATTGGCGATTTTAAACCAAACGACAAAAAAATTGGCGTGTTTTGCCAAAAAGTTGTAGAAATCGACAGTTTTTTTGGCGCATGTAAGAAAACCCGTGATAAAAAGACTGATAGAATGCTACAAACAAAGTTGGCATCATTTTTGCATAAGAAATAGATGAGGGGCTGTATCAATGAAAAAAATACATAGTTAAATAAACACCTATGTTTACTTCACACAAAATAAAATGCAACGGAGGTATAGAAAATGAAAAAAGACATTTCAATTATCGGTGTACCCATGGATTACGGACAAACAAGAAGGGGTGTAGACATGGGGCCGAGCGCGATTCGCTATGCAGGCATGAATACACGCTTAGAAGCTCTTGGCTATACCGTACACGATGAAGGCGATATTAAAGTAGAAATTAAAGAGCGGGCAGACGTAGATAAAAATACGAATTTGAAAAACTTAGCGGCTGTAGCCAGCGGAAATGAACAGCTTGCTGCACGAGTTGGAGAAGTGAGAGAGCAAGACCGCTTTCCGTTAATATTAGGCGGAGACCACAGCATTGCAATTGGAACGCTTGCAGGAGTCGCGAAAGGTTCAGAAAATTTAGGCGTTATTTGGTATGATGCTCATGGTGATTTAAACACCGCTGAAACATCTCCATCAGGCAATATTCACGGCATGCCGTTAGCGGTGAGCCTTGGTATTGGACATCCTGTACTTTTAAATATTGGAGGGTATACCCCAAAAATTAAACCTGAAAATCTAGTTATTATCGGTGCACGCTCATTGGATGATGGTGAAAAAGAGTTAATTAAAGAAAAAGGAATTAAAGTGTATACCATGCATGAAATTGATCGTTTAGGTATGACGCAAGTGATGAAAGAAACGATTGATTATTTAAGCGGTACAGACGGCGTGCACCTGTCGCTGGACTTAGACGGCTTAGATCCGGATGATGCACCAGGCGTAGGTACACCTGTAAAAGGCGGCATCAGCTACCGAGAAAGTCATTTAGCAATGGAAATGCTAGCGGAAGCAGACATGGTTACATCTGCTGAATTTGTAGAAGTGAACCCCATTTTAGATCAGCATAACAAAACTGCAGAAGTAGCGGTTGCGTTAATGAGTTCATTGTTTGGCGATAAGCTTTTATAAGAAAGAGCTACTTAATAGGTATCGTGTAGAAGAAAATCTGTTATGATCTAATAAACGTTCATGCAGGGCTAAGCGGCTGCCATCCTCGCTACGGGGCTGGCGCCATTTGAAAAACATCCGGCATTAATGGACTTCAGCCATGAAGAGCTACCTAGTAAGCGGCTATAAAAACAAAATAAACCTAAAAAAATGAAAGCGATTTCATTTTTATGCAGCAAAGGGAGGAAATGGGATGAATATTCCACAGGGACAGCCAGGAGAATTAAAAAGAACGATGAAAACAAGGCATCTTTTTATGATATCACTAGGGGGATGTATTGGTACCGGTTTTTTCCTTGGTTCAGGTTATACCATCAATGAAGCAGGTCCGATGGGAGCAATGATTTCCTACTTAGTAGGAGGGATCATTATGTATCTAACGATGCTGTGTCTTGGAGAATTATCCGTTGCTATGCCAGTTGCAGGATCGTTTCAAACGTACTCCACTAAATTTATCGGCCCTGCAACCGGTTTTGCGATTGGATGGCTGTACTGGCTAGGATGGGCAGTAACGGTGGCGCTTGAGTTCTTAGCTGCCGGACAATTAATGCAAAGATGGTTCCCAGACTCGCCCGTTTGGTTATGGTGCGCCATTTTTGGAGCGTTAATTTTTTCACTAAATGCACTTTCAGCTAAAGCATTTGGTGAAACAGAATTTTGGTTTTCAAGCGTTAAAATTTTCGCCATCATTATGTTTATTGTTGTAGGCGGAGCGGCAATGTTTGGACTCATTGATATGAAAAGCGGACAGGAAGCACCGCTTCTATCAAACTTCTTTGCCGAAGGGCTGTTTCCAAATGGCGTAACTGCTTTGCTGATTACAATGATTACGGTGAACTTTTCGTTCCAAGGAACAGAATTGATTGGAATTGCGGCAGGGGAAAGTGAAAATCCAGAAAAAACAATTCCAAAAGCGATTAAGCAAACGGTTTGGCGTACGCTTTTCTTTTTCGTCTTATCCGTGTTTGTCCTAGCAAGCATGATTCCTCGTGAAAAAGCAGGCGTCGTAGAAAGCCCATTTGTTGTTGTGTTAGACAGTGTAGGTGTACCTTACGCGGCGGATATTATGAACTTTATCATTTTAACAGCTCTTCTTTCAGTCGCAAACTCTGGATTTTACGCGGCTACACGTATGCTTTATTCTCTTTCAAGAGAAGGAATGGCAAGTCCTGCGCTTGGAAAAGTTAACAAAAGAGGAGTTCCGTTTAATGCACTATTAATTACGCTTGTGATTTCATGTTTTTCGCTGCTTTCAAGCGTAGTGGCAGCTAAAACCGTTTTTGTATGGCTGATTTCACTCGCTGGACTCGGTGCTCAAATTGGCTGGATTGCGATTACCGCTTCACTGCTTGCATTTCGTCGTGCTTACGTGGCTAAAGGTGGAAAAGTGGAAGATCTGAAATTTAGAACACCTCTTTATCCGGTTCTTCCTATCGTAGCGCTTATTACGAACTGTATCGTTATGATCAGTCTTGCGTTTGATCCCGAGCAGCGAATGGCGTTATACTGCGGAGGTATTTTCTTTATAGGCTGCTATGTTTATTATTATTTGAAAATTCGAAAACAAAATCAGTCAAAACAAGAGCAAGAAGTTCAGCTTGCGGAAAATAAACGAATGATTATTTAACATAAAAAACCCGGAAAATCACGATTTTCCGGGTTTTTTATGTACTCGTTTTTAGCTATCTAGTGTTGTGTCTTCATTTTTACGTCGGCGGAGCCTCCATAGTGTGATAAGAGCAACCAGTGTAAGAACAATACCGCTGCCGAGCAGGATATGACTCACTGTTTTATCCTGCTTTTTTTGGCCTTGCTCAAAATATTTCTTGTACATTGCCACCGCAGCTTTATTTTGCTTGTATTTTCTGGGAACGCTCACTTCTTTTCCGAGTTTCCAGCCGTCTTTATAAGCTTTTTGCTGTAAAGATTTCACATCTTTATTCGAATAAAAACCTGCTTTGTACCATTTTTCTAGCTCGGGCTTGTCCTGAAGACTTTTAGGCGCTCTATAGGTCTGATAAGTGAAAGCTGAGTCGTATCCGTCTGCTTTTACGTCTTTTTGCTTTTGTTTCTGTCCTTTTTCATATCCTTGCTCAAAGGCTGTTTGCAATTCGCCTTCTGCTTCTGCAGGTACTTCTAATGAAAGGACGTGATAGCCTTGTACGTAGCCCTGCTTTTCAAACTGCTTTTTTTGCTGCTTCAGCACTTCGGCTTGAGCGGTTTCAAAGCCTTCTGTAAAAGCCTGACGTGTGACATCCTCATCATCATACATGCTCGGAACACTCATTGAATCATTTTCAAGACCTCGGTCATAGCCTTCTTTTTTTGCTTTAACAGATAAGTCCATTAAAGAAATAGCTTTTTTGTAGCCTTGAACATACCCTTTATTCCAGTCGGATGACTTAGAAGGAAAAGGGTCGATTTCTGACTGAATAGTAGCATGTTTGTAATCAAGGACGCCTTGCTGATAGCCTTCCTCTTCGCCGGCAGCCATTTCATTTTCTTGTTCAGTCTTGAGTTCTTCCTCTTTTTGCTGCTGTCCTTTTTTATATCCTACCGTATACCCCATCATAAACCACGTGAATTCTTCAGAAGATTTGTCCAGTCCTGTTGTTTGATCAAACTGTTCGAATTTTTTCTGTGCGTATCCATCTTCTTCTCCAAGCGAATAGCCTTCTTGATAGAGGGAGTCAAAAATTGCTTTTACATCTTCAGTTGTATCCACGTCTGTTGACTGGTCCAAAACGTCGGAAGAGGAGTCCGGGGAATCGGGAGTAGCATAAGAAGGGATGGGATCACTTGCAAGAATAAGTAAGCAAGCTGTACTAATAACGGCTAATTTTTTTTTCATCATTTCTTCACCTTTTAGTTCAAAGTCAATGTTTATTTTGTAGTTTAAGCGTACAGCTTTCCATGTAGAAAGGCGTGTAAAAGTTTTTCCAATTATGAAAATTATAACATTTAAATGAGAAGGAGAATAGGTGGTAAAAAGGAGAAATATGTGTTTTTTACAGAGTTTTATTTTTGTCGCTGTTTTGCTTTTTTCACTTTAAATGAACGATAAAATACTTCAGCTACAAAACAGAACAAAAGGACAAATAGTTCAGCGAACTCCATAACCCGAAACGGACTATAGGCATTTTGCACGGCCATGGAAAAACTAAATCCTTGTATCATATCCACTCCGATAGAAAATCCCATTAAGCATCCTAACAGCAAAGCTGATATCCAAACGATTTTCATACGTCTCACTCTCCGTTTTTGTTTTTTTTCTTGAAAACATTCTACCGATAGTTTTTGTTATTTTTTTTGTCTTACGCTTTGATTGCTCTATTAAAAATTGCATACAAAGCATTTATTTGGAAAAAGCTAAAAAAAGAAAAGAAAGGTGTTTTTAATCGTGCCTTCTTTATTTAAAAATAAAAAAAGCAAAGACAATACAAAGGAAACAGAAGGTTCGGCGTCAGAGGAACAAGCGACAGTCCTTTATTTGTAATGAATGTGATGCTGATGCTGTTAATTATTTATACGGTGCACAAAGGATTTGAAGTAATAGCTAGAACGGCTGGACGTGTTTTTTATGATTGCATTAGTCATCGGAGGATTTGTTAAAATCAGCGTCTTTTTTTACGCCGTGATTGTTGGACTTTCCACACTGTTTAAGGTGAAACGACCTTCTGCGCTGACATATCCTGTGGGCACGGTGATTTTATTTTTTTCTTTGACGATTGCAAGTAATTTTCAAGAGCATTTAAAAGAAGGGCTAACGATTATGCCGGTGTTGCTTTTTATCCCTTTTCACGTAGTGATTCCGTTTACGCTGCTCTGTATAGCATTTATTAAACATCGCATGAAAAAAACAAACGCGCTGCAGCCATCCTAATGGCTGCAGCGCGTTCGTCTGCTATCTGCTACTGCACATGCAGCTGCTCCCGCTCTTTTTTTACTTGTTCTAGCTGTGAAATCGTAACAAGCTGATACCCTTGTGCGTGAAGCTGCTTCATAATTTCAACCGCTGCTTCGGCGCTTGTTTGGTAAATATCATGCATTAAAATAACTTTTCCGTCTCCGACTTGGCTCATAACCGCTTGAACGGAGTGAGGAACGTTTCTATATTTCCAGTCTTCGGGATCGATATCCCATAGAGTCACGCCAACATTTCCGATATAACGTCTTACATTTGCGTTGACGGCTCCATAAGGAGGGCGTACGTGCAGTGGTTCATAGCCGCTCACTTGTTTAATGAGCGCTTGGGTATCGCCTATTTGGTGTTTGACCTGGGCTTCGTTCAAACGTGTGAGCTGAGGATGATCCCAAGAGTGATTTCCAACTTCGTTGCCTTCCTTGACCATACGTTCGATTATTTCAGGATAATATTGAACGCGGCTTCCTAACACAAAAAAGGTAGCGTGCCCGTTCACTTCTTTTAATCCATCTAAAATCACATTGGTAGATGCAGGGTTAGGTCCGTCATCAAAGGTCATCGCAACGACTTTTTTAGTTGGATCAATAGGCGCTCCTTGCTGCGGCATTTCGTTAACGATATGTTTTGGAGGCGTTTCCTTGACTTTATTTTTATTTGCTGCTTCGTCTTTGTAAGCATCGCTCAGCACGTCTTTAAATAAATCTTTTTGGATAGCGATTGTTTTGGTTTTTGTTTGTTCAGCACCTAGCTGATAAGGCTTAAAATAGATCACAATACTGTTTTCAAGCAGCGCAAACTGACTGAAATTTTGATTAGCTGCCTGAGTTCCTTTTTGAAGGTCCGGGTCAAAATCAGCTGTTTTCATTTGTTTTTTTAATTCAGCATATGAAATAGCCGAAAGGCGATCTAAATAGTTTGCATTTTCTTTAAATAAATTCTTTAACGTCATTTGTTTTTGAGCAGGCAGGTCAAAGGTAAAGGTTTTGAGAGAAGACGTTCCTTTCTCTCCATTTACAGATTCATATTCATCAAAGACAACGCTTAGCGTTTGCTTGCTGTAATGGACGATTTTATATGTAATCGTTAATTCAGATTTTTTCTTTTTTGACTGCTTCTTTAGCTTTTTTTCATAGTGTGCCACTTGATCTGTTACGTAAGCTTGAATAGATTGATCGATTTCTTTTTTACCAAAGGAAGGGTAGCTAATAGCATAGCCTCCGTCGGTAAGGTCTTTCACTAGCGTTTGAATTTCAACGTTTGGATAGGTTTGATCTGTTTGAATACTTGCCGTTTTTTTCTCTGTACTGTTTGCTTTGACGATATACCCTGCTGTACCAAGAAACAAAATACAGCATCCAAGCAGTGTCAAAATACGTTTGTAGCCCATGGTTTTCATGTGGTAATATTCCCCTTTTTATATAAATCTACCTAATAGACGCATGAGACCATCATTTAGTTTTACTTTTTTTAAAAAAAACCAAACTATTTTTCTACTCATTCCGTCTACCTTATAGATGTACTTCAGCAAGAGAAAATAGAAGGGTATGAAAGATGATGAAAAAACATGATGCACATCAGATGCTCGTAGCGTGCATAACCGAGCATAAAGAGGATTTTTACCGGCTTGCTTTCAGCTATGTAAAAAATCAAGAAGATGCGCTTGATATTATGCAAGAATCGATTAAAAAAGCACTCATTTCAATAGACACTATCAAGGATATTCAATCGATTAAAAGCTGGCTTTATAAAATTGTTGTACGAACAGCAATCGATTTCCTGCGCAAGCATAAACGTTTAACGCTTATGGACGATGAAGCGCTTGAGTACTTGAGCAGCGGACGTGAAGACCAGTATGAAGATATCGATTTAAAGCAAGCAATGGATCACCTGCCGGTTAAATATAAAACCATTATTATTCTGCGGTTTTTCGAAGATTTAAAAATGGACGAAATTGCGGAAATCATTGAGGAAAATGTAAACACGGTAAAGACAAGGCTCTATAGAGGGTTGAACCTGTTGCGGATTAAGATGACGGAGGAGGACTTAGAACAATGAATGAAAAAATAGAAAAGTTAAAGAAGCAGTATCATGACATTCCTATTCCTGAGGAATTAGATGATGTTGTTGCAAAGGCACTTTCTTCACATCCTCGTAAAAAGAAATCCTATATTTGGCCGAGCGCAATTGCCGCAGCAGCGGTTATTTTTATCACAACGGTGAATGTGAGTCCAGACGCGGCAAATGCAATGGCGAAAATTCCTGTAATTGGAAAAGTGGTAGAAGTGATCACATTTGATGAACTAAAGCAAGAAGAAAAGCATTCTCGTATTGACGTGAAAACACCATCGATTTCAGGCTTGGAAAACAAAGGTCTTCAAACAAGCTTGAATGAAAAGTATATAAAAGAAAACGAGCAGCTGTATGAACAGTTTAAAAAAGAGATGAAAACATTACAAAAAGGAGAGAAAGGAAACGTGGCTGTCAGCAGCGGCTATGATATTATGACGGATACCGATGATTTGCTTGTGGTTCATCGATATGTGGAAGAATCGAGAGCTTCAACGTCGAGCGTCAATCAGTACGACACGATTGATAAAAAACATGAAGTGCTCGTCACGCTTCCAAGTTTGTTCAAAGATAAAAGCTATATAAAGGTCATTAGTGAAAATATTAAACAGCAAATGAAAGATCAAATGAAACATGAAGAAGGCAAAATCTACTGGCTGACTGAAGAAGATATGGATCCTTTTAAAGAGATTGCTGAGAATCAAAGCTTCTACATTACGAAAGATCACAAGCTTAGAATTGTATTTGATAAATATAAAGTCGCCCCAGGATATATGGGAAACGTTGAGTTTGAAATTCCAACGGACGTTATTTCAAACCTTCTGGTTGGTAAACGGTATATTCATTAAAAAACAGGTGTGAACGCTGAACGTTCACGCCTGTTTTTTTACATAAAGAAACGTTTAAATTTATTTTTATGCAAAATAAGTTGAAATATATAAGCAATCATGTATAATATTTTGTATATATTTTCATCCTTTTTGTTTATAAAGTCTTACGGGAAAATGATGTGAACGGTTGCATTTCTAGAGAGGAAGTGAAGAGGTGAAACGCACGTTAAATCAAGATACGATTAAAGATGCCATGCTGTTTAATCAGCTTGTGATGCAAGTAAGCAAAGCTCTTTGGAAGTCTACTGAAAAGGATTGGGAGCAGTGGGTTAAGCCGTACGATCTGAGCATTAATGAGCATCACATTTTGGGGATTGCTTATCAGCTGGAAATTGCATCGATGACTGACATTTCAAAGCTAGGCGTCATGCATTTATCCACAGCTTTTAACTTTGCAAAAAAATTGCACTTGCGGGGCTATCTTACCCTTTCTAAAAATGAGAAAGATAAGCGGAATACATACGTACAGCTCACAGAAGAAGGAAAAAAGATGTTTTTAAAAACGCTCGAGGATTATAATCCTCTTGAAAATCCTTTGTTTCAAGGAGCAATGCCGCTTCGAGATGTTTACGGAGAGCTGCCTGACTTTGTTGAGCTGACGGCTCTGATTCGAAGCATATACGGAGAAGATTTTGTCCAGTTTATCGAACGTTCTTCTCAAGAGCCCGCTGCTAGCTTGAAAAAATAAAAAAGCCTTCTTGTGCAAGCTGAGAAGGCTTTTTTGCATATCAACTTTTTTCAGTTAACCGTTCAAGTTCTTCTGAGGAATGGGCCATCTTCTCAATTCGCAGAGACAGTTGCTTCATTACATCCGCTATTTTTTCAAGCTCTTTTTTGGTTAGCACGGTTTGCTGTTTGTTCTCGGTTGTTATGCTAAGAACGTTCGTGAAAAAAGAAGTAATGTTGTTCATATTGTCAGCCGTATCTTTTGTTAATGTAGCGACTTCTCCGCCTAGCGCCGAGACGCTTTCGATTTGTTTTTGAATGTCTCCGATAAAAGTGGAAATATTAGCAATAGATTTCTTCGTTTCTTCTGCAAGCTTCCGTACTTCCTGTGCCACCACTGCAAATCCTTTTCCATGCTCGCCCGCTCGAGCAGACTCAATCGAAGCGTTTAATGCTAATAAATTCGTTTGCTCCGCAATAGAAGTAACAATCGAAACGATTTGATGAATTTGCTGTGATGTATGTTCGAGCGTTTTCATTTTGTTTTGAATGAGCGACGTATTTTTTTGTATGCTTCCCAGCATGTTTTGTTCTTCTTTTAATTTTGCTTGACTCGTAACGGATTCTTTCTCAATGACTTCTGCTAGTTCAGAGCTTTTGTTTGCATAAGAAACGACGTCAGAGGACTGGTTGTGCATTTGATTCATAAATGTCTTCGTTTCTTCAGATAGCGAAGAAAGGATAGATGATGTACGAGAGATTTCTAGCTGAATTTTCTCTTTTTGAGTCTGAAGTCCAGCGCGCTGCTCGTCATATTCAAGCTCATAGGCTTTTAACACAATTTGCTGTTCTAGACTAATAAGCTTTGTCATACTTGCAATAAAAGCCAGACATTCTTCTTTTGATTCCATCCTACGTTCACATACTGAAAGAAGCGACGTAAATAAATTTTGAAATGCGCACAAATACCAGTTTGGCTCAAGTCCAATTTTAACGTGCATCTTGGAAATTTTTTGACGTTTTACCACAAAAGCATCATCTATTTGTCCATCAAACATTTCTAAAATATGCCGCTTTAACGTTTGTTTTAATGCATGGACGCTGCTGTTCTTTTCGATAATCGCAACCAAATGGGCCTGTTCACCAATAGCTTTGTAAAAATCGTTCACGATCTCTTCGATGGCATTCAGCGCGTGAACTTGAAATCTGGCAATCCGTTCGAGATCCTCTGCTGTTAAGGAAATCATGTTAATCTGCTTTTTTATCATCGGGTCCGATACATGAAGCTTTACAGTGATGGATTCGACAGCGGCTGCTTCGGCGTGCGCTTTGTTTCGTTTAAACCAATTCATGTTTATCACCTTTATTTGCTAGAATAGTTGTTTTTCTCTTCTTCTTATATTTCGGCGTTTTACATCCAAGAGTTGAGGCTGTTTAAGAAGATTGTTATCAAATTGTTATCTTCTATTAATTGAATTGTTATCCGCAGATGGTATGGTTGTACGGTGCTTAAAACATGATTCGGGGAGGAAACGAAATGAAAAAAATGCTATCGGCGCTTCTTGTAGGAGGAGCTTTATTTGCAAGTCCGGCAATGGGACACGCTGCGTTTGGCGACACGGTTTTAAAACAAGGGATGACAAATGATGATGTTGAACAAGTTAAAACGGTGTTAAAAGATAAAGGATTTTTAAAAGGCGAAGTATCGCGTTATTTTAATTATGAAACGAAAAAAGCGGTTATGGCTTTTCAAGAGAAACATAACCTAGAAGCAGATGGAGTTGTTGGAGAGAATACATACAATGCATTAGGTAAAGGCGGCGTTGTAGAAGGCGAATCGGAAGTGAATACGGATAAAGTAATCAGCAAAGCAAAATCCTTAATGGGCACGCCGTACAAATGGGGCGGCACTACACCTTCAGGATTTGACTGCAGCGGATATCTTCAGTATGTATATAAAGAAAGCGTAGGCGTTGATATTCCCAGAAAGGTTGAAGATATCTATAAAGCAGGTGAAAATGTAAGTGAACCGCAGGTAGGAGATCTTGTGTTCTTTGAAACGTACAAAGAAGGTCCTTCTCATGCAGGCATTTATCTTGGAGACGGAAAATTTATTAACGCATCGTCTTCTAAAGGCGTGACAATTAGCGATAAAAATTCAAGCTATTGGAAAGAGCGCTATATAGGAGCAAAGCGTATTGCAGCTAACTGATTTATCATTTAATAAATAAAAAAGGCAAAGCCTGAGGGCTTTGTCTTTTTTATATTGGTTTCAGTAGGTAGGGGATTATCCTATACAAAATGGGCTAGTCAAGTGCGTATTTGTATGGAAATACGACAAAAGTTCTGTCACCTTTCTGATACAGCTTGTATATATTGATAAAGTAATCTCTCAGGTTGCGTCAATTGTTGTAGGTAATTTGAAGGGATAGCAGTATAAAAAGGAGGAACAAACTTTATGTTTTTTTGTTGTTACCGTCGCTATGTAGAAAGGATAAGACATCTGTTGTTTTCCAATCGATTTGCTGAATTTATTCAGGAAAACACAAAAAAAGCAGTAGAAGACGTTGTTTATTCCGACACGTTTAAAGAATATGTGATCAGTATTATTAAAGAAGCTCAAGAATCACCTTTTAAAGAAATTGCTAAGCAGTATATCGGACAAGAAGTTGTAATTGAAACAACGGCTGGTCCGCTTGAGGGCGTCGTGACGTTTGTTGGGGATAACTATTTAGAATTGATAGAGTCTTCCACATCAACGGTATTACTGCCATTTACAAGCATTGTCACTATTCAAAGTGCTTAAACGAAAGGAGAGAAAAGTATGTTTCAAGATGCATTAAGAGAAAATGTGGGTTCATTTGTGCAAATTATCACAGCTATTGACGTTATTAATGGAACACTGCTTGCTGTTACGGACGCAGCGGCTGTTGTGCGTACATCAAGCTCATATGGTGAGCCAACGGACGTAACAATTCCACTAGTAGCCATTACGTATGTTCGAATTTTTAACGGAGTTGAGTGAGTTTGAAAGTATCAGTGATTATTCCAGCCTGTAACGAAGCCGATTCTTTGTTACCTGTTATTAAAGAAGTTCAGAAAATGAAGCCGTTTGAGATTATTGTCGTCGTAAATGGATCTAGTGACGCAACTAAGGCAATAGCCAAGGATGCAGGCTGCCGCGTCATTTATTATGAGGAAGCTCTTGGCATTAATATCGGAAGAGCCATTGGGGCTAAAAAAGCAAAAGGAGACATTTTGCTTTTTTTGGACGGAGATATCGCGGTTCCTCATCAAGAGCTGATAAAATATACGCAAGCTATAGAAACCGGTCATGATATCGCCTTGAATAACCTTACGTGGATTATGAAACGAAAGGTGCATCCTCATCCTGTTTCTGTTGCAAAATATATGCTGAACTTGTGCTTACAGCGCGAAGATTTATCCGTTCAAGCATTAACAGCCATTCCTCATGCCATAAAAAAAACATCGGCTGCTGAAATTGGATATGAGAATTTAGCTCATCCCCCGCTCGCTCAAACGATTGCTCTTTTAAAAGGAATGTCAATCGTTGCACCGTGTTCTTCAGACGTTATTTATACAAATAAGATTAGAACCACCCACAAAACAATTCCTACCAATTCACCTTTTCCTATTTCCACTAATTATATTATTGGAGACCACATTAAAGCGTTAGCTCATCTTATCGAAGAAAAAGGCATAAGAGGAGGACTAACAGACGGCGATCGAAACCGAGAAGTTGTTTCCGCTTACACACCAAGCGTGAAGCGGAAAGCAGGCGTTAAGTACAGTGCTGTTATTCCAGTAGGTGAAGAAAAAGAAACGATTGCAAGCGTGATTCAAGAAGTGAAAAAAGCCGGAGTGGAAGAAATCATCGTGGTTGCCAACGGGGCAGACGAAGTGACGGTTAAGCGAGCAATTGAAGCGGGTGCTACTGTTCTTCATTACAAGCAGCGGCTTGGACATAATGTACCTCGAGCAATCGGTGCGATGTACAGCAGCGGTGAAGTTTGCTTGTTCATAGATGGAGACATTGTGATTTCCGCGGAAGATTTACGGCGGTATTTAGAAGCAGCTGAACAAGGCATTGATGTAGCGCTTAATAATTTAGAGTGTCTGCTTGACGAAGTGCATCCTATTCACTCGGTAAGTACTGCCAAATATTTTCTGAACCTTGTCTGTAAACGTCCTGATTTAACAATTAATACAACAACGGCTATTCCCCATGCCATTAAACGAGATGTAATGGAGAAAGTAGGCTACGAATCTCTTATTATTCCGCCTTTATTTCAATTAAAAAGTATTATGTACGGCTTTAATGTCCAGCCTGTTCATTTTGTGGATGTGGCGCGAACAAATCGGATTCGAAAAGAGCATATGAAAGTCAAAGGTCTAGCAGCATCAACTCAGCGAATTTTAGGAGATTATGTAGAGGCCATGGCGTACTATATTAGCCAAACTAGCGAAAGAGGCGAATTTCTTCCCGACATACGAAGACATGATCTTTTGTTTGAGGTGTTGAAGAATGAATAAAAAAGTTGCCGTTATTGGTCTAGGGTATGTGGGACTGCCGCTTGCTCTTTTGTTTGCTAAGAAAAACTACACCGTGATTGGACTTGATATTGACGTCCGGAAAATTGAAGCGCTAAAACAAGGGGAAAGCTATATTCCAGATGTACGTAATGATGTGATTCAAAGAGAGAAAAACTTTCAAGCATATGAATTAAAAAAAGGTATTTCCGCATTTCAAGCATGCGATTATGTAGTGGTGACCGTGCCAACTCCTATTACAGAGAATCATAATCCGGACTTAGGACCCGTTATTAGCGCATCTACGTTTTTGAAAGAACATATGGTAAAAGGACAAACCGTTATTTATGAAAGCTCTACCTATCCAGGCACGCTTGAAGAAGTTGTTTTACCTATTTTAAAGGAGTCTGATTTGCAAGCGGGAGTTGATTTTTATTTAGCTTACTCTCCAGAACGAGTCGATCCAGCAAACAAGTCGTACGACATTGAGTATATTCCAAAAGTGATTAGCGGCTACAGCAAAGACTGCCTTTATCACGTGCAGACGTTTTATAAAAGTATTTTTCAGCAAGTCGTACCTGTTTCTTCTCCAAAAGTAGCGGAAATGTGCAAGCTGTTTGAAAACATTCAGCGTCTTGTCAATATTTCGTTGGTGAATGAAACAAATGAACTGTGTGAGGAATTAGGGATTGATTTTCATGAGGTCTTACAGGCGGCATCTACTAAGCCGTTTGGGTTCACGCCGTATTATCCAGGTCCCGGAATTGGAGGACATTGCATACCCGTTGATCCGCTTTATTTTTTATGGAAACTAAAGCAAAATGGGTTAACAAGCGAACTTATTGAAGCTGCTCATCATATTAATGAAGAAATGCCGAATAAAGTAATTAAACGTGTTGAAAAGCAGCTCGCAGCAAATGAGAAACGCGTGTTTGTTGTGGGCATGGCGTATAAAAAAGACGTAAATGATATGCGTGAATCGCCGGCGCTGACGGTATGTGAAGGTCTTTTAACAAAAGGATATGAGCTGACGTATCATGACCCTTACATTGACTCCGCTATATTAAATAAGCAAACGTATTTCTCAGTCCCGCTGACAAAAGAAGAAGTTAAAAAAAGCGATGTTGTACTTGTGTTAACCGATCACAGTCAAATCGACTGGTCGATTGTAAAATACGCAAAAAAAGTTGTGGATACAAGAGGTATTTTAAATGAATGAAGCCGCTGAATTGTTCAGTGGTTCTTTTTTTAGGGGGGATATCAATGAAAACTCTTTCTGTCGTGCTGCCCGTTTACAATGAAGAAGAAACGCTAAAAACTGTGCTTAAGCAAATTAAAAAAGTAAACGTGCTTGAGATTATTGTGGTCGCAAATGGCTGTACAGATGCTTCAGTAAAAATAGCGAAAGAAGAAGGGTGCACGGTAAAAGTAATAAAAAAGCGTATGTCTCCACATGAAGCGAGAATGGAAGGAGCAAAGACTGCCAAAGGAGATGCCGTCTTGTTTGTAGACGGAGACATTATTCTTTCGGCTTCCGAGCTTGAGCGTTTTGTTCAGCCTTTGTTATTTGGACATAGCGATGTTGTGCTAAACAAGTGGGGGAAAATGAAAATGAATGCTTTTAACCGCAGCGAGCTGATGTGGAGTAGGGTTTTGCATCATGCGATTGGGAAGCCTCACCACGCCAACGCTTATTTAAAAGCGCCTTACGGGGTACAGTTAAGCGTGTTGAAGAACTACTGGGAGCTGCCGCCTCTTTCGTTATTTGTGACATTTTTAACACAATACCGCGTAAGTATGTCTATGTCGATTGAAACACAGGGGAAAGGAAACTTTCGTCCATTTGATCGCCCGCTGCGCACCAAAGAGCGAATTCAATCCTACCAGCAGCTTCTTCAAACATACTATACGCTTGCATCAAATCGTAAAGGGCGAGTGGATATACTTACGCAGCCCATTTCAGTTGTTGAGCACGGCTGGGGGAAATTATCTTCTTTTTATGGAGGAAAACAGCTGTCTGTTATTATTCCAGTTTGCAACGAAGAACAAACAATCAAACAAGTGATTGCAGAAGCAAGAAAACTTGAGCCGTTAGAAATCATTGTCGTGATTAACGGTTCCACTGATCAGTCGGAGGCTTATGCCAAAGAACAGGGTGTCAAAACCCTCGTCTACGATGAGCGGTTAGGGCATGACTGCGGAAGAGCTGCGGGGGCCCTTGCAGCAACGGGAGATATTCTTCTCTTTATAGACGGGGATTTTGTTCTTTCAGCTCAAGAGTTGTATCCGTTTGCTTCAGCGGTAGCGAGCGGCTTTGATGTAGCTTTAAACGTATGTGAAGATGAAGCGAAGCTCACGCATGTTGTGCAGGGGTGGAAGTACGTATTGAACGAGACAATAGGAAGAAAAGATTTATTAATGAGCTCCATGACTGCTGTTCCTCATGCCATAAGTAGAGAGTGCCTGGAGAAAATTAAGCCCGAATCTCTTGCTGTACCGCCTTTTGCCCAAATAAAAGCCATCATAGAAGGTTTTCATGTGCAGGCCGTTCACCATGTTGATGTAAATAAATTTAACCGATTTCGATATTCTGAACACCTATTATTAAAGAGCCATTCTGCTACAGCAGAACTCATTATTCAGGATCATATTTTTGCATTTCTCTCGTATCTTCAGCGCGACTGAGTAGGGAGTGTGGGTGGGTGCTCACTTACAAAAGAAACGTTTAAGATAAGGAAAGAAATTTGCTGATATCTTGTTTTTCTGTTCTAACCCCTTGAATTTGTTCACAGTTGTAACTAAAATTGTTACATGTGCAGACAAAAGTAAAAAAGGAGGAAAAGAAATGAAAAGCTATCAGCTTGGAACGTTTTTACTTCGTCTTATGTTAGGGCTAACGTTTTTTATTCATGGCCTTGGCAAATTCCAAAGTGGTATTGATAATACGGTCGGTTTTTTCCACAGCATGGGCATTCCTGCGTTTTTCGCTTATGCGGTTGCGGTTATTGAATTCGTAGGGGGAGCCGCTATGATTCTTGGATTTCAAACGCGTTTAATCGGTGTCTTGTTTGCGGTTGTGATGATTGGCGCTATTTTTACAGCGAAAAGCGGTGCTGGTTTTACAGGCGGCTATGAGCTTGAGGTTGCCCTTTTTGTCGTTTCGCTTCATATGATTCTAGCAGGAAGCGGCGCGTACGCGTTAGACAACCGATTACAAAAACCAGAAGAACATTATTCTTAAAAAGGTAGGCGCTATGCGCCTACCCTTTTTTGTAAAAAATATCCTTCTATCGATTCATTTTTACTAAAATATACAGCTATCATTTTTAAGAAAATTCGTATATATGGTACTATTTGGTCATAGATGACTACATAGTCATTCTATTTGAACGATACGGGGAGGTTTTAACATGAAAACCGAAAGAGAAAACGGAATTGTCCGTCAAGTGAATACAATTCAAACAAAAGAAGAGCGCTTTAATCCTTTTTCATGGTATGAAGAGATGAGAAACACCGCGCCTGTGCAATGGGATGAAGAAAGGCAGGTATGGGATGTTTTTCACTATGACGGGGTCAAAGAAGTGCTAGAACAAAAGAATATTTTTTCTTCTGATCGAAGACCTCCACAAAACCAAAGACAAACTGCTCTAGGAACGAGTCTAATTAATATTGATCCGCCTAAGCATGCTGAAATGAGAGCACTTGTTAATAAAGCTTTTACGCCTAAAGCAATGAAAGCATGGGAGCCTAAAATTGCGCGTATTACAGCTGAATTATTACAAGAAGTTGAGCATCTTGAAGATATTGATATAGTCGAGCATCTGTCCTATCCGCTTCCGGTTATGGTAATTGCCGATATTTTAGGCGTGCCGATAGAAGATCAGCGTCAGTTTAAAGATTGGTCCGATATTATCGTAGCCGGTCCTTCTAATAATGAACGTGAAACGCTCGAAAAATTGCAGCAAGAGAAAATGAAAGCAAATGATGAGCTAGAAACTTATTTTTATCGAATCATTGAAGAAAAACGCACGCGTCCAGGAGATGATATTATCTCCGTGCTTCTTCAGGCAAAAGAAGAAGGGAAACAGCTAACGGATGAAGAAATCGTCGGTTTTTCTATTTTGCTGCTGATTGCTGGAAACGAAACAACCACAAATTTAATTTCAAATACGATTTATTGTTTAATGGAAGATAAAGCTTCTTTTGAACGACTCAAACGAGAGAAAGAACTTTTGCCTTCTGCGATTGAAGAAGTTCTTCGCTATCGTTCACCCGTTCAGGCTCTTCACCGAATCGTAAAAGAAGATGTGACTCTTGCAGGCAAGAAACTAAAAGCGGGCGAACACGTGGTTCCATGGATGGGATCTGCGCATCGAGACGCGGAGTATTTTGAAGACCCGGATGTATTTAAAATCGATCGAAAGCCAAATGTGCACATGGCATTTGGAAGAGGCATTCATTTTTGCTTAGGAGCACCCCTTGCTCGAATAGAAGCAAAAATTATGCTGGCCGAGCTGATTGACCGCTATCCGCAGATGGACTGGAGCCCGTCATTTGAGTTAAAGCCGATTGAAAGCACGTTTGTGTACGGATTAAAAGAATTATTGATTCGTAAACATGTATAAAAAAAGCACGCTTTGCGTGCTTTTTACTCTTTCTCTGCTTGAATTCTCGCTTCAGCAATTTTATCGGTATGATCATATCCCCATTTAAACATCAGCTCGATAATAGGGATGAGCGTTTCTCCAAAGGGTGTTAAATAATATTCTACTTTAGGCGGAACTTGTTTATAGACTTCGCGGTGGATAATTCCGTCGCGCTCGAGTTCGCGAAGCTGCAGCGTGAGCATTCGCTGCGTCACGCCAGGAATGAGTCTGCGCAGTTCATTAAAGCGCCGGCGTTCCTTCGATAATTGATACAAAATGACGCTTTTCCATTTGCCTCCGACTACATCAACGGCTGCTTCCACAGGGCAAGAATAGCCGTGAGGCTCCCATTTTGTTAAGTCGTATTTCATAGTGATTACTCCTTTTATCAGTGAGTTCAGCTGCATTTGTGCTGTTTATACTATAGCACGTCTTATTTGATAAAAAAATGGAAATGATTCAGGGGATTATTGACGGAAAATTAAAAAAGTAATGGAAATAATTATGAGTTTGTTGTATGATGAAACTATGAAAATAACTTTTCTATCAAAAAGCGAAATATTTTGAAAGCGCTTTATTTATAAAGAACAACAGGGGAAAGGGCGGAGGAACGATGAAAAGGTTTATCAAAGTAGAAAAAAGAAATCATGTGGCGGTTGTACGAATGAATCAGTCAATGCTTAATCGTTTGAACAGTGAAGTCATGTATGAGCTGCAAGAAACGATGAATGAGCTGCAGCACGATGGGTCGGTTGGATCTATTGTATTTATGGGAGAGTACTATAAAATGAACGGAGATCATAGAACAACCTCTTTCCTACGTGAAGAAACAGGAAGGCTTTATCAGCCAATTCATGCAGTAGCAGCTCGAGCGATTTTTCAGCGTATTTCATGCAGCTCCAAACAAACGATTGCGCTTCTTACAAACTTTACGTTTGGCGGAGGATATGAGTTAGCTTTAGCATGCGATGTACGAATTGCGGAAGAACCTGTGCAGCTCAAGTTAACAAACGGCATGACCGTTAGTGCGCAAGAAGCGTGCAACATGGGCAAAGTGCAGCACGTTGTGCAAAAAGGAAAAGGATTAGAATATTCACTTACGCTGAACGCATTAGAAAAGGAAGCTTAAAAAACGCTTTCACTTTATAAAAATAAAGTGAAAGCGTTTTTATTTTATTTTGTTGATAAAAAAGTATTGAAAATTCTGAAAAAAGGAGTAGAATGATAACAAATCTACTTATTTTAAATAAGCAAAGGAGCTGGTATCAATGCCATTCATTTTTAAAGAAGCGGTAGTCGGATTGTTTACAGCGGCAGCAGCAGGTTTACTGGCGTTTCAAGGGGTAGAAGTGGTGTCAGCCATCATTCATCTGCTAACTTTTTGGAAACAGTAATAGCTAATAAGTAGAGGAACGACCTATGAAGATAAGGGGCTTGAGACTTTCTCAGCCCTTTTTGTTGTGGAGTTCATTATTTTTCAGTATACTAACGGTGGAAATTAAGACATAATATGGTTACATAGCAGGGATTTACGAACTCAGTAGGGAAGTATGTAGACTCTGAAAAAAATAAACAACGATCGCTTTTACCCGGTAACAAGTTTTGTTATCGGGTAACGTGTGTAAGGGGTGTGGATAAGTGAAAGACAAAAATTTAACAGAAGAACAGCAGCGAGTTGATTGGGTAGTAGAAGAAATCAGCCAAAAAGCTGAAAAAATAGGTAAAAGCGTAGGAAACGTAAAAGGCGAAATTGTCGATTTGCGAAGCACGTTTTGGGACGATGTTACGGTTAATATGGATGAGCCAGATGACGTGATTGAGACATTTACGAGCATTAAGCAGCAGGCAGAACTTTTAGCTGAACGTGAAATTACCCATAGACAAGCGTATGATCAATTAAAAACATTAAAAAAATTAACGCAATCCCCTTATTTTGGACGTTTTGATTTTATAGAAAATGGTGAAAAAGAAGCAGAAGCTATTTATGTGGGCGTGGGCTCTTTAATGGATCAAAAAGATGAAGAGTTTTTAATTTATGATTGGCGTGCGCCTATTTCGAGTCTTTATTATGATTATTCACCGGGAAAAGCGCAGTACGAAACGCCAGGTGAAGCGATTAAAGGCGAGATGAAGCTAAAGCGTCAGTTTATTATCGAAAATAGCGTAATTAAAAGCATGTTTGATACAGGGATTACCATTCGCGACGAGCTGCTTCAAGAAGTGCTCGGACACAATGCAAGCAGTCAAATGAAAAGTATTGTAGCGACCATTCAAAAAGAACAAAACCAAATTATTCGAAATGAAAAAAATAAAGTGCTGATCGTTCAAGGAGTAGCAGGGAGCGGTAAAACGTCTGCGGCTCTTCAGCGCGTGGCTTATCTTCTCTATCATCACCGAAAGCAGCTGACTGCAGAAAACATGATGCTGTTTTCACCAAATCCGCTTTTTAACAGCTACGTCTCAACCGTTCTTCCGGAGCTTGGAGAAGACAATATGAAACAAACAACGTTTCAGCAATATGCCGATGGCCGGTTAGGAAACGAGTTTGAAGTGGAGGACTTGTTCGTTCAAATCGAATATTTGCTAACGGAAAAAGATGCTGCGGCAAAAAAGCAAAAAATGCAGGAAATTCGCTACAAAGCAAGCCGTGAATTTAAAAAGCAGGTAGATGCGTATATTGAAGAACTGTCTACTAAAGACATCATTTTTAAAAACATTAAGTTTCGCGGCGAAATTGTTTTATCTGCTCGGCGTTTGCTGTCTTATTTCTATTCGCTTGATACGGGAATTTCCATTCCTAACAGGATGCAGCTCGTAGCCGAGTGGGCGCTTAAACTCATTAATCAGCTTGAAAAACTTGAGCGCAAAAAAGATTGGGTTCAAGAAGAAATTCAGCTCTTAGAAAAAGAAGATTATGTAGAGGCCTATCAGCATCTGCAGAAAAAGGAAGGCTATACGGAAAGCTCATTTGATGATTTCGACCGGGAACAAGCGTATTTAGCCAAGGCCGTTGTAGCTAAGAAAATGAAATTTATTAAGCAGGCGATCAAGCAGCTTAAATTTATCGACATTCGACGTATCTATATGCAGCTGTTTGAAAGGAGTCACCTTTTTCTACATGTAGAAGGATGGGAAGACACTGCTAAAAACACGGTGCAAAGAGTCATGAACATGAAGCTGTCTTATGAAGACGTAACGCCTTACTTATATATAAAAGATCAAATTGAAGGGCGCAAAGCTAATCCTGTCATTCGCTATTTGTTTATTGATGAAGCACAGGACTATTCACCGTTTCAGCTGGCGTTTTTAAAAGAGCTGTTTCCGCATGCCAGAATGACGCTGCTTGGAGACTTGAATCAAGCGATCTATGCGCACGCCTTGAACGCACCGACCATTCTTTCAAGCGAACTGTACGAAGAGAAAGAAGCAGAAACGCTGACTCTTACGAGAAGCTACCGATCAACGCGTCAAATTGTCGAGTTTTCAAGAGATATGGTGGCAAATGGCCATTTAATCGAGCCGTTTAATCGAGACGGTGCGAAGCCAACCGTTACGGCTGCAGATAACGTCCAAGACCTGCATGAGGCAATCATACACAAAATTAATGAATTGAAGCAGCAAAACTATAAAACGATTGCCGTTATTGCCAAAACAGCTGAGGAAAGTCTTCAGGCATTCCAAGCACTTCCTGAAGCGATGTCTGCAAGGCTGCTGACAAAAGAAACAAGTTCATTTGAAAAAGGCATGCTTGTTCTGCCAGCTTACTTAGCAAAAGGAATTGAATTTGATGCCGTCATCATTTACAATGCGTCGAGTGAATGTTACCAAGATGAATACGAGCGTAATTTATTTTATACGGCATGCACAAGAGCGATGCATGAGCTGCACCTATTCTCGCTTGGTGAAATCAGCCCGTTTATATCGAATAAAGAAACTTATGAATATCAAGCACAATAAAAAGAAGACGGCCAGTGTTTTGATTATCTGAGAAAGTAACAGTAGGATTAGTAAAGGAAATCGAGGATGAAATCGCAAAGGTTTTATCCTCGATTTTTTGTTTTTATGGATGGATTCAGCTTATTCTCATTGCTTAAATAAAAATTGTTTGGTTAAATTTCCGCTACTATAAAACGAATCAGAAGGTATTTCTTTTTGCATCATTATCAGACTGGCAGAAACATATAGTGATGCCATATCATTCGATTAAGCTAACGTACTTTTTAATGTTTGGTCTGATTGGTTCGGCTACAATCTTTGTACCGTTACTGTTCGTTGAAGATATAAGCTATACAAAATCATTCGTCATATACGGTATAGTATTCTCCGTTATAAACGCTATCTTAGAAGAGTTGCTTTGGAGAGGGATCATGTTATCTCATTTAAAGAGTAATCTTCCCACTTTTTATGCTGTTTTCATTACGAGTATTGGATTCGGTCTTTTGCACATATCAATAGGAATTCCTGTAATCATGAGTTTACTTTTTTCTCTTGGTGGGCTTTTCTATGCATTTGTCGTTTTAAAGACGAAAAGCATATACCCAGCCATAGTTTTTCATTTTATTATTAATTTAGGTATGGTTTTTAACGGATGGATATTTTAGCATCTTGCACCAAAAAGCTCAGAGCTATATATCGCTCTGAGCTTTTATGAGTTATTACTGTTGTATATTACCTGAACTGTTTACAGTAGGCTGCCTGCTTTTTATTGACTTTCAAAATGCAGCAAATACTTCACTAGATAAAGGCCTGAGTTTGTTTTTTCTTGAAGAGGAATAGTCAGGGATGTGACGTAATAATACCCGTTTGGAATGTCATAGCTTAAGGTTTCAGATAGGACGCTTTTAATTTCGATCCCATCGCTTTCGACGTGAAAAGGAAGGCGAGTGGTCTTTTCAGCCTTTGATGCGTCTGGAGTTTCGTTTACCCATACTTCAATAATGGCTTTGGTGTTTGATACGGCTTCAAATGAAATAGCTTTATCGTCTGCGACATATCCTTTTTGAATATCTTCATCGCTCCAGTCGTGATGGGGCTTTGGCTGTCCTTTTTGAAACAGCGTAAACTGATGATAAGACATGGTTAGCTCTTGTTCTTTCCATTTTGTTTTCATGATTTCACCTCTTCAAAGTAAAGCTTGTTCTGCTATTATTGAACGATAAATTGTACGCGTGTACCATCTGGATACTGTTCTAACTGATTTCCAACCCATGAGCCGGCTCCGCGGTTATCAGAAGGTGAAATATAGCGAATGTCAGCTCCTGCTCCGCCTTCTTCGCACATAGCCATTGGCCATTCATCACGGTCATAACCTGTTTTTGTCGGATATCCTTTCAGGGATTCTTCTCGGTTCGCTTCAGCACCGTCGCGATCAATTGTACAAACGGAAGAGTGCCCAGCGGCAATCGCGTCACGAATATGATCACCCGTTTCAGGATATCGGTCTAACGGAAAATAAAGTGTCGCATCATAATTTACTTCAGCTTCCGTTTTTTCAGGAGCTAAAAAAGCCGCATGCCCCATAAACCCTAGAATACATGCCATGATAATGAATAGACTTGCCATTAATTTTTTCCCGTATGTAGCCATCTCAAACCTCCAGTGTAAGTCGTTTTTACAGCTTAACTATACTGTCAGATTGCTAAGTTTAGATTACAGGACAATAAATACGTTGTAAACAAGTATTAACATTTATGTTAAACTTCCTTTACTTGACATCATACCCTAATAGGTATAAAGTTGTGTATACATTTACTTCTTGCGTACAGCTTAAAAGCAAGAAGCGCAATCATGCATGAGCGGAGGTAGTAGTATGATGGAATATGATAAGCAAGTTAAAAATCGTTTGAAACGTATTGAAGGTCAGTTAAAAGGTGTCTTAAATATGATGGAACAAGGAAAAGACTGCCGTGACATTGTGACACAGCTCTCAGCAGCCAGAAGCGCAATTGATCGCACGATGGGTGTTATTGTCAGCACCAATCTTGAACAATGTGTAAGAGAAAGCATTGAAAAAGGCGAGAATACCGAAAACTTAGTAAAAGAAGCAGTAGAGCTGTTAGTAAAAAGCAGATGAGACATTCGTTTCATCTGCTTTTTGTTTTTACTGTACGCTGCTTATAAGGATAAAAACCGCTGTTCCTAAACACAATACGGATAGGAACAGCGGTTTTTTAGGTTTATCTCGTTTTAAGAACAGGAAAGATATATGGAGAGAAAGGAGGAGGTCAAGGTGAGTGATGACAAAAAGTCACCAACATATAATCATACGGAAATTCATCATAAAATTGAGGCTTCTCCAAAAGCGCCGGGAATCAAAGCCGCTTTTCGCTTTAACCACGCTTCTTCTCCGTGGGTAAGAGGAATCAGCTCAGGCTTGTCTTCAAGCCTGCCGATTTTGATAGGGATTTTGTTTGATCATTTGCAGTACGGACTCATTGCAAGCATTGGCGGCTTTACATATTTGTATACAAAAGATGAGCCTTATGCGCAGCGTGCTGTTAAGTTATTTTTAGCTTTGCTTGGCGTTACACTGTGCTTTACACTCGGCTCGTTATTTGCTGACGTAGCTTGGATGAAAACTATTTTATTTGGTGTTATTGGAGCTGTATCGGTTTATGTTTTCGGAGCGTTAAAAATTCCAGGACCTTCTGCCATGTTTTTTGTCCTTTCATTTGCTGTGAGCACGAGCATTCCAGCGCCGAATTTGCAGGCTGTTTTTTTGCACGCAGGACTCGTTTTTTTAGGAGGGACACTATCTTGGTGTATTAGCATGAGCGGCTGGCTTATTAACCCGCGCGGACCTGAAACTGCCGCTGTGGCGAAAGCGTACAGGCAGCTAGCTTCATTTGTCGGGTCTCTTGGTACGGAATCATTTCACGCCGAGCAGCATAAAACGGTTGTCGAGCTTCGAGCAGCGGAAACAGCGATGAAGCAAGCGAAAATTAATCGAAAAAAATCATCGTTTGCGCATCGTCTGTTTTTATTAAATCAAAAAGCCGAAGGGCTGTTTATCTTTGTGATGGCCGCTGCGAACGATTTTAATCCAGCTGTTTCTAAAAAAGCACAGGCGGTGATTGAAACGTTCGCATCTGAAATGGCCACGTTAAAAAAGCATAAAAAAATTCGAGACGTTCGAGAAGAAATTGAAGAGCTGTCCATCAAAGAAGAGCTGCGTACATTGCTATTGGATGTAAATGACGTTCTTCAAATGAAAGAATTAAAAGAAACGGAGTATATTCAATTTTCACAAGGCAGCGTAAAAACACGCTTAAAAGCTGCTTTTCACAAACGTTCTTATGTGCTTAAAAATGCTTTGCGCTACGGAATTATTATGATCATCGCCGCAGCCGTTGCCTATACGACAAATATTCCAAGGTCTTACTGGATTCCGCTTACGTGCGCGGGAGTGATGCTTGGAGCAACCGTTCGTGCAACGGTTCAGCGAGGTATTCAGCGCTCTGTCGGAACCATTTTAGGTATTTTAATTGGAACCGGGATTCTGATGCTTGAACCAACGGGAATCGTCATTGCGCTCATTGTCTTTGTGCTTCAGTCGACGATTGAAATTGTAATTGTTAAAAACTACGCGCTCGGCACGCTCTTTATCACACCAAATGCTCTTTTAATTGCTGAAAGCGGTCATCCAGATAAAGCGATTAGCTACTTTACGTCTGCTCGAGTGATTGATATTGTCATTGGTTCTGTTATTGGAGTAGTCGGCACGGTAGTGATTTTTAAACGAGCTTCTTCACTTCGTTTGCCATATTTGCTGGGAGATGTGATACGAAAAGAAGGACAGTTTTTAGAAATGCTAAGCACCGAACAAGATGAAGAAAGAATTAAACGAGAAAGAAATAAGCTTCAAGGAGAACTCGTTAATCTTCGGGCCCTGTACGATAATGTGATTGGAGAATATTCTAAAACGGCCGTCAAACTAGAAGGGTTGTGGCCTGCAGTTGTCGCTACACAGCAGTTAGGTTATATGCTTCTTGCGTCGTTTGAAGGATATGAGCTGTTAGAAACGGAGAAACGAGAGCTTCAGGAAACATTTGCTCAGCTAGCTGCAGCAGC
This sequence comes from Priestia sp. 10L35, assembly GCF_056395685.1. Taxonomy (NCBI): domain Bacteria; kingdom Bacillati; phylum Bacillota; class Bacilli; order Caryophanales; family Bacillaceae; genus Priestia; species Priestia sp. 10L35. The sequence goes on from NZ_JBFTKA010000001.1 coordinate 1,015,141, forward strand.
TGAGCAAAAACGAGCGCCAAAGCTTTCAAGTGTTCCGACCCTGAAACACTACCCTATTATTGAAGGAGAAATAGTCGCTTTATATGAAAGTCTGCAGGTAGAGATATAAAAAGCACGGAACCCAGGGGCTCCGTGCTTTTGTTTTTACATATCCACAACTTCATTTACCGTTTTATTTACATCGTCACGCGTCATTTTTTCTTTTCCTTTCATCAAGGCGTTTAATGTTCCATCAGCAAGCGCTAACGGAATTTTACAGAAATGAAGGATCGGAAGCGATTTGACATCTTCTAAATATTTCTTTCCTAGTGAAAGATTGCGGCGAGCGTAGGCAAACATATCTTCTCTGCTCCAATTGTTAGGAAAGAAGCTGACTCCGCGTTCTGAATCTTCCGAGGTATTACGCAGGATATTAACAGACTGCAAGCCGCGTCCAAACGCAATAGCTAATTCTTTGTCTGTTTCCGTGCCGTCATACCATTTCCAAATGTCATTAAGCATCACACCTACTAGACCAGCTACGTAGAACGTATAGTCATCTAAATCTGCTTCATTTTGAATATGCCAGTCTTTTTCTACCCAATCGGCCATTCCTTTGGCCATAATAGAAGTTGCATCTAATACTTGATCTGCAACTCCAGTCGGACAAAGCGCAATCCAGTTGCCGAGCTGAAGCGTTACGTCAGGTAAATCAGCTTGATAAGGACCTACTAATGCCATGTACTTGTCTTCGTTAAAAGACTTTTTTAACAGGTCACTAATGGCGTAAAGCAAGCGGCTTTTTACACCGGCTTCTAGCTCAGGGTGATCTTCAATTTCATCAATTGCCCTCATACATAAGTAAGCAGATCCTACTGCATCCTGCAATTCTGCCGGCAAGTGGCTAATTGGAATAAAAAATGTTCGGCTTGTCTCTTTTAACATCACCATTGCGTTGTCGCGTAATTTGTTGGGTACACTCATTGATAACTAGCTCCTTTTTACATATCCACATGTCAAATTAGTTTAAGTTTTCATCTTATATACTATAGTAACAAAAAATGAGCATTTAATGGAGTTTAAAGATTACTTATTAACGATATTGTCATTATTTTGTAGTATTTGTACAGGGAAACTTGTAACATATACAAGTTTACACTACGATAATACTCGTTCAGTCTTCGTTTTACAGAAATAAATGGTTTATTTTTAAGAAAATTGCTGTCATGCTAATGAATTAGATGAGCTTTTAAGAAAGTATTCAACAGTGGGTTATACATAATATATCGGACAATACAGAGGTGAATGTATGAAAATTTTAATTGTAGAAGACGATGATAAAATATATGAATTAGTGAAAGAGAAATTTGAACAGTGGTCATTTGAAGTGGCTGGAGTAGAAGACTTTCAAAAGGTAATGGAAGTATTTATTGGAGAAAGCCCAGAGCTTGTTATTTTAGACGTGAATTTGCCTGTATATGACGGGTTTTACTGGTGTCAGCAAATACGTACGGTTTCAAAAATTCCTATCGTCTTTCTTTCCTCTCGTGAACATCCAATGGATATTGTTATGGCAATGAATGTTGGGGCAGATGACTATATTCAAAAGCCGTTTAACTTGGATGTTCTTGTTGCTAAAGTGCAGGCCCTTCTGCGCAGAACGTATTCATATGGAGATACGATTTCAGACGTTATCGAGTGGAACGGCGCGGTGCTAGACTTAAAAAAAGGAAGTTTGCATTACAACGATCAAGAAATTCATTTAACGAAAAATGAATTTTTTATTTTACGGCTTCTTTTGGAAGAACGAGGCAAGATTGTATCGCGAGAAGAGCTTATGCGAAGGTTATGGGAAGATGAGAAATTTGTAAGTGACAATACGCTTTCTGTCAACATCACACGCATTCGCACCAAGCTGGAAGACATCGGGCTGAATGATAGAATTGTGACCAAAAAAGGCCAAGGATATTTGGTGAATTAAGATGTGGAAAAGTTTTTTAAGAGAGAGACTAAGCTGGATTTTATTTGTTCTTATATGGCTGAGTGTAATCGATGCTCTGCTGCTGCTTGAGTATGATATTAAGGTGTCCTCCACTTCGTTTTGGTATTTGAATCTATTAACGCTGTGTCTGCTGATTCTGTTTATTTTATGGAGAGGAGTAAAAGAAAGAAGATTTCTAAAAAAGTTGAGCTTAATGCTGCGGAATGATGCGTACGATTTGCAAGAAATGCAGCCATATGTTCGAACAAAAGCAGATGAAGATATGCTGAGTTTGCTGCAGCATATAGATCGTGTGTATCGCAGACAAACTCATGCTCTTCACGTACAGCAGCGAGAGCAGCAGGAATATGTAACGACTTGGGTTCATGAGATCAAGACGCCGCTTACTGCGATGAAGCTGCTTATTAATGCTCATCGTACAGAGCTTTATAAATGGCCTTGGCTAAAGGATATTGAAGATGAGTGGATGAAAATTGACGGATTAGTAGATCAGAATTTATATTCTGCACGCCTGCAGTACTTAGAAAAAGATTATCAGGTGCAGGCAGTGTCGCTAAGCGAACTTGTTTTTCCAAACGTTGCGTACTTCTCAAAATGGTGTATTGAAAAGAAACTGCATATTGATGAAAAAAATCTAGACATACTGGTGCACACTGATCCAAAGTGGGTGCAGTTTGTTGTGAGGCAAGTGCTGTCTAACGCCATTAAATATAGCCCTCTAGAAGGAAAGCTTTCTTTTTTTAGTGAAGAAACGCCAAAGTACGTAAAGTTATTTATCACTGATCAAGGAAAAGGGATTCCAACTCAAGATCTTCCCCGGGTTTTTGAAAAAGGATTCACAGGAAATGCGGGAAGAAAAACGAAGGGAGCTACGGGGCTAGGGCTGTATTTTTCAAAAAAAATTACAGATGCTCTTGGCCATCGAATAGAAGTGAATTCACTTTTACACGAAGGCACCACGGTGATCCTGACCTTCTACAAACTGAATTCTTTTGATAACCTTTCAAAAATGTAAGATTGCACGCTGAGATTGTCATCTGCTTCAAACGAATCTTTCCTTGTTTCAAAGTAAGATAGAGCTATACACAAGGAGGGAAGGTACATGAAGCGAAAGTGGATTAGCCTTTTAGCTCTGCTTTTGGTTGTAGGAGCAGGTATAGGAGGAATAAAGATTTATCAAAAAGCCGCAACGGAGCATCAATACGGGATTATCCCAAAAGAAGCAAAAAAAGTGGATGAGTATGGACGAGTTCAATATACAATTTCAGTGATAAACGAAAAAGGACAAACAACGTTTCAAACATTTACAACGATTAAACAGTTAAAAGAAGGAACGGCTATTGACCTTTTCGTTCGAGGCAATGAAGTTCGGAAATATGACATTATAACAAAGAATGAGCTGCCGCAGCGAGTGAAAAGCGTGTGGCCTACAAAAGAACGAAAGGAGGAGGGAAAGTGAGCATTGTTCTTGAAGGAAAAAATGTAACTAAAACGTTTGGAGCAAGAGGAAATGTATACGAAGCGCTAAAAGGAATTGATTTTACAATCGAAGAAGGAGAGTTTGTCGGTATTATGGGACCATCTGGAGCGGGAAAAACGACGCTGATGAACATTCTTTCAACGATTGACCGTCCCACCGATGGCGAGATATGGATTCAAGGAGAAAACGTGGCGCTCATGAAAGATAAGAAGCTGTCTGCTTTCAGACGCAATCATTTAGGGTTTATTTTTCAAGATTATAATTTATTGGATACGTTAACGGTAAAAGAAAATATTCTTCTGCCGCTTACGGTTACAAAAATGTCTAAGAAAGAGATGGAAGCGAAGCTTAAAGACACCGCAACGCGACTAGGCATCTATGAGCTGGCGGATAAGTATCCTTATGAGATTTCTGGCGGACAAAAACAGCGCGTTGCAGCAGCGAGAGCAATGATTACGAATCCAGCTGTTATTTTCGCCGATGAACCTACCGGAGCTCTTGATTCCAAAGCTGCTTCAAGCCTTCTTGAAAAGCTGTCGCAATTAAATCAAGAAGACCGTGCCACGATTATTATGGTGACGCATGATCCGCTGGCTTCAAGCTACTGCAGCCGCGTGCTGTTTATTAAAGACGGACAAATTTACACGGAGCTGTTTAAAGGCGAACAAACGAGACAAGCATTTTTTAAACGAATTATGAACATTCAAGGCGCATTAGGCGGTGAAGGCTATGACCGTATTTGATCTTGTTAAAAAGAATATGCGCAAAAATATTAGCCGGTACAGCCTTTATTTCTTTTCAATGATTTTTAGTATTATTGTGTACTATGTGTTTGCTACGCTTCAGTACGACCAATCGATTTCAAAGTTTATTGGAGAAGAGCTGAGGCTGCAGGGCATTTTTAATGCTTCAAACTACGTTCTGCTTACCTTTATTGTTGTCTTTATTTGGTACACAAACTCATTTTTTATCAGGCAGCGTAAGAGAGAGCTCGGACTGTATCATTTAGTCGGCATTGAAAAACGTACGATTGGAAAAATGATTTTTTATGAGAATATGCTGCTGGGGATTTTTTCTTTGGTGGTCGGTATTTTACTAGGTACCGTGTTTTCAAGGCTGTTTGTGCTGTTTTTACTAAAGCTTATGGGACTGTCGCTTTCGATTACGCTCACATTTTCTTTTCAAGCGGTTTTAAAAACAGCCGTAGTGTTTTTGATTGTTACCATTTTTATATCGTTTCAAGGCTATTTTATTATGTACCGCTATACGCTATTAGATCTGTTTCAAGCAGAAAGCAAAAGTGAACGCGTAAATAAAATGAATTCGAAACGCTCAATTGTAGTGGGAGGACTGGGTATCTTACTCGTTGGCTACGGATACTACCTTTCATCTGGAAACATTGTGACACCTAAGTTTTTTCTAATTGTAGCCGTTGTACTGTTCTCGGTCATTTTCGGTACATTTTTACTTTTTAAAGCCACAATTGAGTGGCTGATGGGGCTTTACCGAGAGCATGCAAACCGATATTATTCGTTTGCAAATATGCTAAGCGTTTCTACTATGATGTATCGAATTAAAGCAAATGCACGAGTGTTAACCCTAATTACGATTTTGTCGGCTACTACACTTGTAGCAGTTGGTGTGACGTATTCCTCGTACTACAATACAAAAGCCGACGCCAGAAGCATGCAGCCTTATGACTATACGCTGCACAGCAAAAAAGCAGCGCAAGAATTTATGGATGTACTGGATGAGCTAGATATCCAATCAAATCGGTACGTCTATCATATCGTGAAGCACTCTGCTGATTTATCGGATTTTCGATTTATTACATCGGGCTACTATAAAGATAGGGAACAAATCAGCTTTTTAGATGAAGAAGAAGTACGTAAGAATGGCGTTTCGGTCCCTGAGCTAAGCGCAAACGAAACCGTTATTTTTGATTCAATGGCAAAAGGAAAAGTGTTTAAACCTAGTACAGGTAAAACCGCAGCTGTGGAGCTGAGCAAATCAGAACAGCTTGCTTTAAAAGTCGTTAAATCCGAGCCTTTGCTCATTCTTGATTCTGACAGTGCCGGCTATCAGTTTGTAGTCAACCACGATACATTTAACAAGCTTTTAAAAGCTGGACAAAAGCAAGCGGTGTACGTATTTAATACCGATGATGGAAACAAACAAAATGAACTTACTAAGAACTATCATCAAATCGCAAAAGTGGCTGGAGAAAGCCGTACTTCATACTATGATGTGTTTCAGGCAGGCTTAATGAGTAAAGGATTGTTTATTTTTATTGGAGGATTTTTAGGGCTCGTCTTTTTGATGGCAACGGGCAGTATTATTTATTTTAAGCAAATCTCAGAAGCTGAACAAGAGCGCAAAAGATTTGAAGTACTGCGTAAGCTTGGGTTTTCAGTGTCTCAAATGATGAGCGCCGTGCGAAAGCAGCAGCTGTTTACGTTTGGTTTGCCTTTAGTAATTGGTATCTTGCACAGTCTATTTGCGCTGAACGTCATTACGAATCTAACCGGTGAAAGTCTGATAGTCCCTGTTTTAATAGCGGATGCAGTATACGGGATTATTTATTTCTTTTTCTACTGGCTGACAATGAATTACTACCGAATAGTAATAAAGCGACTGTAAAGAAAAGACTGTTTCGATCAAAGAAACAGTCTTTTTTTGTTGGGAAAATAAAAGGTATGGAGTAATGAAACCCTGAATATAAAAAAAGGGTATATAAAAAGTAGAGAGTTGTATTGGAGGGGAAAATGTGAAAGCAGATGCTGTATTTGAAGGGGGAGGCGTTCGAGGAATTGCATTCACGGGTGCGATTGAAGCGATGGAAGAAAGCAATGTAGAATGGCAGCGTCTAGCAGGTACGTCAGCTGGAGCGTTAATTGCGGCACTTTTAGCGAGCGGCTATAAAAGCGGTGAAATTCGCAGAGAGCTTCAAAACATGGACTATGCTAAGTTTCGCGGGAAAACGATCATTAACCGAATTCCTCTGATTGGAAACTTGATTGAACTGATGGTTCATTTAGGCTTTTATAAAAATGATTATTTAGAAAAATGGGTGTATGGTCTATTGCGTGAAAAAGGAATCGAAACGTTTGCGGATTTGCCGGCAGATAAGCTGAAAATTATTGCCTCAGACATTTCGAACGGACAGATGCTTGTGCTGCCTGACGACTTGCCACGATATGGAATGCAGCCAAGCGACATGAAGATTTCACAAGCTGTGATGATGAGTGCGTCCATTCCTTTTTTCTTTCGTCCCGTCATCTGGAAATCCAAAGGGTTCAAGAGGTCATACATTGTCGATGGAGCGCTTTTAAGCAATTTTCCGATTTGGCTGTTTGATACGGAGCATCCGCGTTTCCCGACGTTTGGCTTTCGATTTGTAAAAGAAGAAATTGATACAGCCGCTATTATTCCGACGCCAGTCCATCTATTTAAAAGTATGTTTACCACGATGCTGCAAGCTCATGATTTGCGGTATTTGAACGCGGAGACAAAAGAACGAACGGTGCAAATTCCAACGGGGGTGATTACGGCAACGGATTTTGCCTTAAAGGAAGAAGAAATCGAATTTTTATATGAATCTGGTTATATATCAGCAAAGCGCTTTTTAGAAAAGTGGGATTTTGAACAGCATAAAATGAATCGGACCGGACGGCAGCTGACAAGAAGAAAGCTCCCGTAACAGGAGCTTTTCTACGGCTGTTTTAAAATGTTGACTTCAACAGCTTCGCCTTTTGCCGGAACGGAATACTGAACGCTTTTGTCTTTTTTGAGCCATGCTTTAACGAGCTGTCCTTTTTTGTATGTTTGATCATCCGAAACTTTTACATAAATAGGCTGTACATCGCTAGAACCAAGTATTTCTTTTGTTGTATAGTCAAGCGCAGTATCTCGCGGAATGACGTTTGCAATAAGAATTTCATCCTGTTTCACTTCTAAAATGCGCCCTTGAACTAAATAGCCGGCCGGCTTTTTTGACTGCTCGGCGTTATCAGAACAGCCGCTTAAACAAATTAAAAAGAGAAGAAAAAGTGCAGTTGATTGAACGGTAAACTTCATAAAATCTCCTTTCCGTTTCAACATGACTACCATTATAACGCGTTTGACCATTTCTTTTCCAGTTTTCGGAGAAAGCAAGAGGTAATCGTTGACGTTATTTCAGCACGCATGATATGTTTTAACTCATAAACGCTATTTTTACTAGAAGTCACGCTTAGTACGGGAGGTCCTTATATGGATGTTACCTTTTTAACCAACGTTATTCGACATATATTAGAACGAGATAATTTTGTCATTGACTTTGAAGAATCAGATGAACAAAATATCCACTTTTGGCATCGAGACGAGCCGTTTCGCCTTTTTATTTCAGAGCAAACGGAAAGTTATTTAGTATGGACCGTTTTTGAAGATGAAAAGGAACAGTGGAGCGGAAAAACATTTCTCCAAGAAGTGACGAATACGTGTAAAGACTGCAGTGAGCCAATTGCGCACTGGATTTATAAAGATGGAGGCAAAGCAGGTTATTGCGATCATTGTCTTCAAACGTTTGGAAATGCGTATTTTACAAATGCTGATGATATCAAGCAAAACCTTCATTTAATTGACGGTTCTATTTGTTTTATTACCGATGAAACCGGAAGCGATTGGTGGATTGCATATGAAGGATTCAAACGAGTAATTGCAAGATTAGAAGAAAATCCCGATCAGAAAGTCGAAATGTACAAGCCCGAATATCCGGTCTTTAAATGGGAAATACATTTTCTAACGGAAAACAATTCTGCTAGCTTTAAGTTCAAAGATGACTTTGCATCTGGAATTGTACCGAAGGGAAGAATACTCTAACATCCTTGTTATAAGGGTGTTTTTTCTTATAATAGGAAGTTTTTTTGAAAAAAATAATTAATTTAGGTTAAAAAGAAGGAATTAAAGGGTAAAGAGTAGAAGATATATCACTATAGGAAGAATGGGGGAAATAATTATGACAACTACAACAAATTTAACACTGGGGTACAAAATGTACACGATTGATTTTAGCCGTCCAACGCAGTCTAACGAGGCACTGCTTGATTTCTTTAAAGATGTGCAGCACAGACAGGGAAATAATGCAGAAAGCTTTTCTAAAACATTAATGGAAATCGAAGAAATCAAAACAAAATATGTAGATCATGAAATCGTACTGCTAGCTAAATCGCTTGAACAGCAAATAAGCCGCTCAAATGCAGAAAAACTTGAGGTCTGATAATCACCAGAAATGGTCGATTTATCAGACCTTTTTTATTTCTATCGATGTAGCACTTTTGGGGTGAAGTCAAGGGGACAGGATATCTGGTAGTATAGGTTTTTGGTGGAGGATAAAATTCTGTACATGTCAACGGATGTTTGATTTCATCAAAAGTTGTAGATGAATAGACTATCAAGTCGTTGGAGGCGTTGTATGGTTGGAATTTGCAGCTGGAAGTGTGCAGTGAGTGGAATAAGTATTGCGAGTGTCTACAGTAAACAGCCGTCGTGGCAGCGGGAGTGCTATTTGGTGATACCTGGTAAAGTTTATTATGAGTCGTGCTATCAAGGGTACGGAGAGTTTGCGGGAATGGATATTTTTTGTTTGATGAGAGAAAGCGGAGCGGGGAAAGAAGACAGTGAAGGAGTAGCGGCTTTTAAGCCTAAGATTGTGCTGGCGAAGTATTACAGCGGACAGCGTTATGAAGAACTGCCGGAATCAGAGCCGTGTCCGTACGGAGGCTATTTTTTTGAAGGGTGGAAGGAAGGATAGCGAATATACATAAAAGCTGTAGAGATATCTCTACAGCTTGTTATTAACGTCTTGTTTCATCGACAGATTGTTCTAAATCACTTACTTCTTGCGTAATTGTATTTAATTCTTCTTGCACTGCTTCAGCTTCAAGAACAGGATCTTGAACGATTTCTGTCGTTTCAAGCTCTTCTGCTGCAGCCGTTTCTGCAAGCGGCTGTTCTTTAGCAGTGCGCAGAGATTTCACTTTGTTGACAACTTGCGAAGATTGTTCGGAGACTTTTTGTGAAAGGCGGGCCGTGCGCTGTTTGAGGTCTTGGCCTTTTGCATATACCGTTTCTTTCACTTGACCTGTTTTAGCAAGTGCTTGATTCGCTCCGTCTTGAATAGAAGCACGCAGCTCTTTTCCAGACTTTGGCGCTACTAGTAAAGCTGTTGTGACACCGACTACGCTGCCTACTAACGTGCCGACTAATAACTCTTTGCTTCCACCTTTTGTTTCTTTACCCACTGTTTCTTTTACGTTTTCTTGTGTCATGACATTTCCTCCTTTTATAATATGTAATATGAAGGGTTTACCATTTTGTTGAATACTTCCTGTAAAACGCAAATGATTCGCTAAAAAAATGTGCAAGTGCCGTCGGACGCTCGTACAGGCTGGTGAAATTTGATTGTATATAGTATTCAACCACCTGACAGAAAAACCTTCTTTTCTGCTATAAAAACAGAAAAAAACTTATCTATAAAATCCGACACAAGAAAACGACAACATTCGTTCTTTGGTAGCATTTTCACTTAAAATTTTATATCATAGAGGGCAAGGAGAATACGTTCTCTTTTTTTAGATGCTGGAGGGATTGAAGAAATGGCTGAATCGAAGTACAGAACGATTTTAGAAGCAAAATCTGGAGAGTTAGAAGCATTAAAAGACAAAGCAATCAAAGACACCTGGCAGCCGATTTATCATATTCATCCACAGTACGGGCTGATGAATGATCCAAACGGATTGATTCAATTAAACGGTGAATATCATGTGTTTTATCAGTGGTATCCGTACGGTGCGATGCATGGAATGAAGCACTGGGCTCATGTGAAATCTACGGATTTAGTAACGTGGGAACGCCTTCCGGTTGCGTTAACGCCAATGGAAGAATATGAATCGCACGGCGCATACTCAGGCGGCGCGATTGAAAAAGATGGTCAAGGGCTGCTGTTTTATACGGGGAATGTAAAATACGAAGACGGCTCACGTTCAGCTAATCAATGTATCGCGATGCTAAACAGGGATGGAAGTGTGGAAAAATACACGCATAATCCAGCGGTACAAGGCGTTCCTGATGGGTATACAGGACATGTGCGTGATCCGAAAGTATGGAAAGAAAATGATACATATTATATGCTGCTAGGCGCTCAGCGTGAAAACGAAACGGGCGCGTTAATTGTGTATGAATCAAGCGATGCGCTTCAGTGGTCATTTAAAGGCGAAGTTAAAACATCGCTTCCTGACTTTGGCTATATGTGGGAGTGCCCGGATTACTTTAAACTGGACGGACAAGATGTGTTTGTCTTTTCGCCGCAAGGAATCAAAGCAGATGGCCACGATTTTCATAATATTTACAATGTAATTTACGCGGTGGGAACATTTGATGTGGAAAGTTTAACGTTTGAAATGGAGTATTACCGTGAAATTGATAAAGGGTTTGACTTTTATGCACCGCAAACGTTCCAAGATGAAAGCGGACGTCGCTTGCTATTTGCATGGATTGGAAACCCGGACGTTGACTATCCGTCAGACGAATACGGATGGGCCCATGCCTTAACGCTTCCTCGTGAGCTTTCGCTTGAAGGAAATGAACTTGTTCAAAAGCCTGTAGAAGAGTTACATAAGCTTCGAGATCAAGTAGTTCATTTTAGAGGAACGCTAAAAAATGAAGAAGTGATCATTGATGAAGCAACAAACAATGCATATGAAATCAATATGACGTTCCGCGAGATAGGGGCCAAACAGTTTGGTTTAGAGCTATTTAATAGTAAAGAAGAAGAGCTTCGCCTCGTGTTTGATACAGAAAAGCAAGAAGTGCGACTCGACCGTTCTTCATTCCACCATCAATATGCAACGGAATACGGTGTGGTTCGCTCTGAAAAATGGACAGCGTCAAATGAAGTCGATGTTCGCGTATTTGTCGACAAAAGCATCGTCGAAATTTATATAAACGGCGGCAAAATTGTCTTCACTTCCCGGGTATTCCCGAAAAAAGATTCCAAATCAGCTGTAAATGTATTTGCAGAAGGGGCTGTGGATTACCGTATTGATTATTACGGTATGTCGCGCGGTATTTAACATAATAAAAAAGAAAAGCCAATGAAGATCATTCATTGGCTTTTTGATTTCTATAAAAATAAGATACAAATACATGAAGCAACTAAATGAGGGACAGCTGCAATAATAAAACGTTTCATCCATTCGGTATCCTCTCGCTGCCGGACCGGGGTAAAGTAAGGTCCTCTCGTTTCAAATCGAAATGTGTCCAGTAAGGTTACGAGTGCAATTGCCGTAAGTAATATGCCAAGAGGGCCTGAAATATAGTAAATATACTGCCAGTTGCCTGCTGTAATAGAAATGATAATCACAATAATTAAAGATATAATGCCAGATATTAATCCTGTTTTCAAACTCAAAATCTCCTTACATCCAGTTTTTGCTTATCTATTTTACCATAACCGAATGAAGGTTTGTATATACGGCTCAGGGCGGATATTTACTTCTTAATTGACCTTCTATGTAAGTATCTTCTCGTATAAAACGAGTTTCCTAACAAAAGCAGTGTTCCTAAAATCCACCCGGCTGCAGGGGAATAAGGAAAGATATTTTTTAAAGCCATCCCAAAAGAAATAGAGGCTGCTCCGAGTATAAATAAAAGCAGCGTGATTCCTTGACGTTTTTTCACATGTACCACCTCTCTTACTAATTTTACCATAAGGTGGGAGTATAGTAGAGTGAAATGTAAGATATCTTACAAAAAAGAAGTATATGGTAAAATTTAAGGGGCAGGAAGGGAAGAGGGATGCAATGATTAAAAAAGGATTTATAGCAGGTATCGTGACGGTAGGGATTGTTCTTGCCCTTGCTGCTTTTACAGAAAAGTGGAGCTATCTCTATTTTGTGTCAGGCACAATGGGAGCAGTATCACTGGTTTTAGCTTTGGCATACCTTATTGATAGTATCGTGCTAGGAAGTACAGGCACATTCTTTTCAGCCAAAAAGACGCGCAAGGTGAGCCGAGTTGAAGATGCAAAACGATTTGGAGCTATTGCAGTACCGAACATATTAGCTGCTTTGATTTATGTAGCCGCTGGTTGATGAATAGGAGTCTATAAAAACAGCTTGAGGTATAACCTCAAGCTGTTTTTTATGCGTCAATCTGAACGTTTCTTTCCCGTTTATCACGCAGAGGCATCAGCATACTCACAAATCCAACGCTTACGATGATGATTGCGGCCGTTAAAAAAGTCGTCTGAGCACCTGCAAGCTTTACGACCATGCCTCCAAGAAGAGGAGCAGTAAGTAAAACGGCACTCGTTAAGGTGTTGATGAATCCGTACACTTTTCCGAGGTGTTCCTTGTCGCTGTGTGTTTGAACGATATAGTTAAACAGCAGTAAATTAAGCCCAACTCCAGCTCCTCCAATAGGTGCAGCAATCAAAATGAAATAGCGTGACATAACGGCTGGATTAAAGCAGCTAATGAAAAATAAAGCCCCTCCAAATAGAAGCAGTCCAAGTGATAACAGTCTAAATGGATGGTGAACTTGTTTTTTTCTATTAAGATACACTCCTGTTGCTAGCGCCCCCAGTCCGATTCCAGAAAGCAGCCAGCCGAGCATTTCCGGATGGTGAGGCAGCACATCTCGTAGAAAGATGCTAATTTGAGCGTCAACAAGCATCACTACAAAATACGAAAGGTGAAACAAAATAACGACGCGTAAAAGGAGTGAGTGCTGAAAAACGATTTTCCAGCCGTTTGAGTACGTTTCTTTCGCTTGATGGGAAGAACGAGCAGCTTTCCCTTGAATGTTTTTACCTGCTTTTTTAAGTGAAAACAGCACGCCAATAGAAATCATACAAGCTGCGGCATTAACTAAAATGCATGCTTTTGGCGTTGCAATCGTCAGCGCGGCGGCTCAGAGAAACGGCCCCACAACTTTGGCAATTTGAAACATAATGTTTTGTAAAGTAGAGGCCTGCAGCAGCTGATCTTCTTTGACCACTTCTCGAACGCAAGCCAGCTGTGCGGGCACTTTCATAACAGAACTCATAGAGCGCAGCATCAGCACCCCAAGTGCCAAAAGCGGTTCATTTGTGAAAAATAACAGACATGTGAACAGAAGACGGACTAGTTCAGACAGAAACAGCAGCTGTACTTTATCATAGCGGTCCGCTAAATTTCCTGCTGCTTGACTTAGCAGGATGCTAGGTAAAGCGTACGCGACAGGAATAAGCGTAATCCAGAGGGAATTTGCGTGCCACACGTATGTAAAAAGCGTCATCACCGCAAACATATCAAATAAATCTCCGAAGCTTGCCGCAGTGCTTGAAATAAATAATTTTTTATAAGAAGAATTAGCAAACAGCTTTTCTCTTTTCAATACCTTCATTCCTTTATGTGTTGTTCGTAAAAAATAATCGCATCTTCAATAAATTGAAGGACTTCGCTGTCAATAGGGTAGAGATTAAGTGAACTTGATGCCTCAGGAGATTTGCGAGCATCCCAAAAGGCTTTTTCTAAAGCCGTGTGAGGGCCAAATAGCTCACTGGATAAAAGCAGTATATCAGCTGCAATTAGCTGTCCATCTTCAGATTGAGGTGCACGCTGATGCTTTAAGCAAAGCTGAACTCGTTTTATCATGTTAATCCATTTATCGGCACTCGCATTCTCCATTTTAGGCAAATCATGCTGCAGAATCTCACTTTCTTCTATTGAAACCGAAAGTAGATCAGTCCAGCTGCTTTTAGTAGTAGACTGATTTTGAACTAAAGGAAGGAGCTGCTTCCAGTTTAATTCACCTTCTATTTTTATACTGTTGCGAAGAGTATGAGTATGTTCTAAAGCTCGTTGAATTTCTGAAGTTTTTTGCTGAAGTTTTTGCTGGTGAATCGCTAGAAGTTCATCAATACTCACTTGATGAAGAATAAGTTCAATATCTCGCAAAGGAACGGCTAAGTTTTTTAACAAAGTAATTTTCTCTAGTGTGAATAAATCTGTTTCTGAGTAGGAGCGTTTTCCATTTTCTGATTTTGACGATGGATGAAGCAAGCCAATTTGATCGTAGTAACGAAGTGTACGCACCGTGAGGCCTAATTTTTTAGCGGCTTGCCCAGTAGAAAAATAAATCATTTTTAATCCCTCCAAAAAAATGCTTGCAGGTAACGTTACGTCACCTTTTATACTGAATATATGTAAAAGGGAGGCGAAGTAAATTGAAACAAAAAAATCAAGGATTATGGACAATAAAATCATTCGTAATTATGCTGGTCGTCACGTTTATTGGGGTGCCTATCTTAATTGAAGGCATATTGCAGGATGCTTTACATTCCCTGTTTAAAAATGACCTTTATGCTGGAACAGCTACTGGGTTTGTTATGGCAGCTGTGTTTTTATCAGCTCTGTATGGGCTGATGGTTCAGGCTGGTGATAGAAAAATTGGTTTTCAATGGTTTTCAAAACGGCACTGGCCTCGCATTCTTTTTTGGCTTTTTGTGCTGATCTTAGGAAGTGTGGCAATTGTTGTGCTAATGGAATGGTTTGGTATGACGTATGAAAATAAAAAAACAGCCAGTTTACAGCAAGACCTGTCGCTGTTTTCATTTATACTTGCTTTTGTTTCAGCCGCTGTGATCTCACCTTTTTATGAAGAGATTATCTACCGAGGATTTTTTTATACGTGGCTGAAACGTAAAGGAGGGATTGTCGTTGGATTAGTGGGAAGTTCGTTTATCTTTATGCTGGTGCATATTCCAACGTACAATACCTTGCCCGTTAACTTTTTATCAGGTCTCGTGTTTGCATGGGTGTACGAAAAAACAAAGTCGCTGCTTCCAAGTATGATCATTCATGCTTGTTTTAATGGAATCGCCGTTATTTTAACAGCGGTAGCCTAATGTAGTTTCGATAAGGAGTAAGCTATGATTTATCTTACCATATTATGTCTACTGAAGAAGCGAATTGCAAAAAAATAAGTGGAAAATGAACCCAGAAACGGCTAGAAGCACTGCCTGTTCCTAGCCGTTTTTTGTATATGCACGCACGCTTAAGGCTTGTCTTAAAGTGGACGTTAAGGTGTATGATAAGAGAGAGTAAAGACAGCCATACAAAGGAGAGGGTATCGATGCAATATCGAAAGCTTGGAACAACAGGTCTGGAAGTATCAAATTTATGTCTAGGTACCATGGCGTTTGGACGATGGATTGACGAAAAAGCGTCGGCAGCTATTTTACATAGCGCCATTGAAAACGGAATTAACTTCATTGACACAGCCAACTATTACGGAAAAGGGCAGGATGAAGAGTTTAGATATGGCACAGGGGAATCTGAAGAAATTATTGGGCGCGCGTTGAAAGGAAAACGAGATGATGTTGTGCTCGCAACAAAAGTCGGCATTGCCGTAGGAAAAGGCCAAAATGATAAAGGCCTTTCACGCACACATATTATGAGAGAAGTGGATAATCAGCTGCGACGACTGCAGACAGACTACATTGATCTTTATCAAGTTCATCTTTTTGATCCGAATACACCTATGGAAGAAACGCTTCGCACGCTAGATGATTTAGTTCGTCAAGGCAAAGTTCGTTATATTGGCTGCTCCAATTATGCCGCGTGGCAAATCGCAAAGTCTCATCATATTAGTGACAAAATGAATCTTGAAAAATTTATTTCCGTTCAGCCTCAGTATAATCTTCTCTCTCGTGAAATTGAACAAGAGCTGCTGCCGTTTAGTCAATCTGAAGGTGTAGGCGTCATGGTATACAGTCCGTTAGCGCGCGGCATGCTTTCAGGCAAATATAAAACACCAAATGACGTGCCGCCAGAAAGTCGCGCTGCGCATGGTGAAAAGCTGCTGCGAAACTACTTTACAGACCAAAACTTTCAGCTGGTGGAGCAGTATCGCAAGTTAGCAGAAAAAAATGAAGTAAGCTTGTCTCAGTTTGCTCTTTCATGGGTATTGAATCAGCCCGCTGTAACATCAAGCATTATCGGAGCTAGTAAATTGCATCACGTAACAGATGCTGTTGAAATCAGCGATTGGACATGGTCAGAAGAGCTGTTGAATACCGTGAATTCACTGCATTAATAAAAAGTCCGCAGGTGCACCTGCGGACTTTTGTGTTTAAATTTTAATTTCTTTTTGCGTTAATTTTGCTTCTAGTGAGTCGTACAAAGCGAGCTTATAGTTGATTTGTTCAAGGTATTTAAAAGTTTTGGCCATTTCTTCTTCGACCGCTTCTTTGTGCTGAAGCATCATGTTTTTTCGTTCTTTAATTGTGCTTTCGCCTTGTTCATAGAGCTCTACATAGCGCTTGATTTCTGCAAGAGGCATGCCCGTTGAGCGCAGAGCTAAGATAAAACGGATCCATTCAATATTCGTATCATTATAGAGGCGTTTTCCATGTTCATCACGCTCTACAAAAGGAAGGATCCCTTCTTTTTCATAGTAGCGTAAAGTCGGTGCGGAAAGCCCGGTTTTTTCATTCATTTCTTTCATGCTATAAGACAAGATTGTTCACTCCCACTTATGAATCGTAAAGCTTACTTTAAGGTATATGATAATCGATAGTTGAACGTTTTATCAAATTCTTTTTCGTTTTTTGAAAAATATGGAACTTTTATACAGTTTGTCCGTAATAACAAGTAGACAATAAGAAACTTACTGTAAAAGGTTAAGTAAAGGGGATAGAGTAATGAAAAAAGTAAAATGGATTAGTTTTATCCTGCTGCTGATTTCAAGCGGAGTCTTTTTTATCAATCATCAGTACGCCATTTTACTAGCGGCTTGGACCGTGTATGGAATGGCTTTATCAATCCTAGTTTATTTCTTTTCATATGATATGAGTGATTCAAACAAAGAGTAAAAAGCGTATACGCGTTTCTTATTGTCTTCAAAATAAAAGCAGAAAATGAAAGGGTGGAAAAAATGGGAGAACTTTTTTGGATGATTTTGTTCGGAGCGTGTATTTGGGTGCCACTAATTTGGAATAAAATTGCGATTGGCAAGCGCATCGCACACGAAGAAAAGAAAGCAGGACGTGATTTAACAGGGGAAATCAATCCGTTTACCGGAGGAAGAATGTAAATAGGCGTAAAAAAAAGCTGTGACAAAAGTATTTTCGTTGAAAGAAGATCCGAATGATGAATTGAGATTCTTAATGCAGAATCAACTTCGTTCGGTTTTTTTATTAGTATGGTGAACGTAGGTGTCATGTATATAGTAGTTTCTAGCTGTTGATTGGAGGACAGGGCGAAGACTCCTGCCGCCCGCGGAAATCGAAGCCTTGCATGGAAATTAACAGCGGTGTAACCAGCAGTCCAGCTTATTTATCCCATTTGTTCGTCTTTAGGTTGGAGTAATTTTGTTATGTCTAAGTCTCTTTATTAGTAAAGAAAACAATAGTTTAATTTTGTTATTAATAGTATAATTAACCATATTTATTTTGGATAGAAAGGCTGATAAAAAGGTGTTCATATTCTTTTTAGCCGGCACTGTACTTGTGCTGGCGATGATTATTTTTTCGCGTACGCTGTGGGTGCCCAGCGGAATGGTAGAACGTCTCAGCAAGAAAAAGTGGTTTCAAAACCATTGGCTAAGCGGAGGCTATTTGTTTGGCATTAATGCTTTATATTTTGGGACTACGATATGTTTACTCTTCCTTCCTATCTTTACTAATATCCCTTATTTGCATCTTGTTCTTATGTTTTTAGCGACGATTGTAAGTATTTTCACGTGGAGCGCCTTTAGTACAGCGTGGACAGGATCATTTAAAAACCGTCTTAAAATGGCTTTAACGGGAAGCAGCTTTTATTTAATATTGGCATTAATTATGATGATCCAGTGGGTAAGCGTTAAGCCCCTGTATCCCAATGAAGATACGTTTATGCGAGCTTTAGGGTGGATGCTTGGCTTTTTCGTTTCAGCCGTCGCTTTTAGTGTATGTTTTATCTTCACGGCGTTTCTTGGAAAACGTTCGGCACGTGTGTAAGGATATCATCCGTTTTTTAGCGTTTTTTTCTAGTTAACTACTATTCACGAAAGCAGGGGTAAACGTGATTCGAGAAATTTTAGCTTCCGATGCAGCCGCTTTTTTAGCGTTAAATAAAGAGCTTGATCGAGAAACAGCATATATGCTGTACGAGGAAAATGAGCGTGCGATTACACTCGAACAGCAGAAAAAAATGATTACAACTTTTTTAAAGATGCCGAACTCGACCATTTTAGTGGCGGAACAAGACGGACAGCTTGTCGGACATTTATCTGTGATTGGCGGAAGCGTTAATCGAAAAAAACACAGCGCATACTTAGCTGTTGGCGTACTGCGTTCCTATGGAAACCAGGGCATTGGTACTTCATTGTTTGAAGAAATGGAGAACTGGGCGGCGCGTATCGGCATCAAACGAGTAGAGCTAACCGTTATGACCCACAATGAAACGGCCATTTCGCTGTATAAAAAGATGGGTTTTAAAATAGAAGGAAAAAAAATATGTTCGCTCGTTGTAGATGGAAAATCAGTCGATGAATATTATATGGGGAAGGTTTTTTTAAAAACATGTTTAAAGGGGAAATGAACGTGAAATCGACGGTTATTGAGTTAAATGAATGGATGATAAAGTTTCCTAAAAAGCTTGAAGTATTCTCTGAAGCAGCGGCGTCAAACCGTCCTGCTCCTAAGAAGTGGTCCCCGAAAGAAATTGTGGGGCACTTATGTGACTCAGCCCTTCACAATTTGCAGCGTTTTATCAACGTGCAGCATGAAAAAACACCTTTGGTCCTGACGCCTTACAAACAAGATGAATGGGTAGAACTGCAGCACTATCAAGATATGCCCATGGAAGAAATAGTTGCCCTATGGCGCAGTTTAAATAAGCAAATTGCTTCCGTTCTTTTGCATATACCAACAGAAAAGCATATGTATCAATTCGAATTAAAAGATGGAAAGTTCGTTTCGCTGCAGTGGTTGGCTAAAGATTATATTGCTCATTTAAAGCATCATATTAAGCAAATTGACGCTCAAATGCCGCTAGGAGGCAAAGAGGATGAAAAAAGAACATAAAAAAGAAGAATCTCAGGTGAAAGCAGATTTTAGAGCAGGCCGCGCCTATGGTGATCATGAATACATAGGAAGTTCGAAAAAAGGGGTGCTTCTTGCTTTGTTACCAATTCTGATCATTGCCGGAAGTATACTGTTTCTGATGGTAAAATGATAAAAGCCGCATTATAGCGGCTTTTTTTCATAGAGGTGCTGAGTTTTGCTTTCTTCGGGATTGTTGCGGCTTTCTAGGGTAGAAAAGCCTGCGTGTTCTGCGACTATTTTAGCTGCGGAAGGAAGCGTTTCGACTCTTTCCCAAGATGCTGGATTCCACAGCTTTGATCGCTTGAATGCTTTGCTGCAGTGGAGAAAGCATTCTTGTACTTCGACGCCGATAGCGAGCAGCGGAGTTTTATTGTGAACCGCCATTGTTTCAAGCAGCGCTTTTTCTTTTACAATGCAAGCTTTGCCGTTAATCCGCAGTGTTTCTTCTATGCCTGGAATCAAAAAAAGCAGCCCTATTTGAGGATTAGATAAAATATTTTCCAATGAATCTACTTTTTGATTGCCGCGCCTCTCTGGAATCAATAGCCTTTTCTCATCGACGACTTGTACAAAACCAGGGTGATCCCCCCGCGGAGAACTGTCGCAAATTCCTTTATAATCAGCTGTAGCGATGATAACAAAAGGAGAATGTTTAATAAATTCCCGGCAGTGTCGATCTAAATAAGAAATTATTTTTTGATGCGCCAATTTGTTAGGCGCGCCGACTATATGGCGAAGCTCTTCCTTCGTTTTGACTTGTTCTTTAAAATGACTGTTTTCCATTCCTTTTTTCACTCCTACTTTTTGCGTATACTGAAAATACCATTTTTACATGTGAAATACTATATTTTTATATTTAAAAAACAGAAAAATCAGTATATTAAAATGGAGTAGAAGTGCTATAACGCTAGCTTCGGTCTTTTTTTAAATTTTTGATTGCGTTATCAAATATGTCATTAACCGTCTTCATATGTTCGCTGACGAGATGATTCGAGTCTTTTTCTCGCTGGCGCATGTCTTTCAACAAATCATCCATATCATCTAGCAGACTTTGAAAATATTCATCTTTTTGTTCTTCTTTCATTGTGGAATCGTCCATTTCATCAAGCTTATCGAGCTTATCTTCAATTTTTTTGAAGTATTCATCTCTCAAGAATCTCACCTCATTTATAAAGTAGCTTTCTGCTTATTGTATGCAAAATGTTTGTTTGCATGAGTAAGAAGTAGAAAGTACATAAATAAAAGGAGAGTCTGAAAAGCTCATTTACTCCTTAGTAGGTTACTTTTTAGTTCCCATATTACTTTGAAGTGCGTACTTTTTTTTATTGTGTATATGCTTCATAATAAATTTTGTCAGGAGATAATATGACATTTAATGAATAGATCAGTCGTTGAGTTTACCTTCATACTGATCAATTTCTAAAATAGAATTATAAAAATTTCAGGAGGTTTTATGAATATGAGAGAGATACTACAAGGAAAACTAGGTTTTGGAACGGCACCTCTGGGCAATATGTATCGTAATATTCCAGAAGAAGAGGCCATTGCGACGGTCGATGCAGCTTGGGAAAGCGGCATCCGTTACTTTGATGCAGCTCCTCTTTACGGAGCTGGCTTAGCCGAGATACGCCTTGGTGAAGCACTATCAAAAAGAAATCGCGATGAGTATGTGCTAAGTACGAAAGTAGGTCGCGTTATTTCAGATGAACTAGAAGACACATCTTCACGTGATATGGGAGAAAAAGGCGGGCTTTTTGAATTTGGCCGTAAAAATAAAATTATCAATGACTACAGCGCAGATGCCACTCTTCGTTCGATCGAGCAAAGCTTAAATCGTTTAAAAACAGATCGCTTAGACTTTGTGTATATTCATGATGTTGCGCAAGATTTTTATGGAGATGAGTGGGTAGGACAATTTGAGTCTGCTCGAACGGGCGCATTTCGTGTGCTTACACGTTTGCGTGAAGAAGGAGTTATTAAAGGATGGGGACTTGGAGTAAACCGAGTAGAGCCAATTGAAATCATGCTGGAGCTGGAAGAAGCAAAGCCGGATGTCTCGTTGCTAGCTGGCCGTTACACGTTATTAGATCATGAGCGTGCGCTGCAGCGAGTAATGCCCGAAGCCGTAAAGCATAATATGGACATTGTTGTCGGCGGACCATACAGCTCAGGCGTTCTTGCTGGAGGTACGCACTTTGAATATCAAAAAGCATCTTCAGACATTATGGCAAAAGTAGAAAAAATCAAAGCTATTGCAGATCGTCATCAGATCAGCATTAAGGCTGCTGCTGTCCAATTTTCACTGGCTAATCCAGCGGTTGCCGCTGTTATTCCTGGTGCTAGTCGTCCTGAGCGTATTGCTGAAGATAAAGCAGCATTAAACACAGTAATTCCGGCAGCCTTCTGGGAAGAAATGCGTGAACAGAAGCTTGTAGCTCCTCATGCACCGCTGCCAATTAACGTGAAGTGAAGGTGGAAAGATAAATATAGGTTTTCAGTAAGTATAAAAAGTGTCTCGAAGTTTCGGTTTTGAGACACTTTTTTTGTATTGAGATAGAAATTAACAAAAGATTCAGCAGGTTTCAATCATAAAAACGAACGTTTAAACAATTTTTTAATTAAAATATTCGTCTATGTATTGAATAACCATTTTGTATTTGATACATTTAGAAAGTGAAAAATATTACTCGTATATGCTTGGAAATATGGTCTGAGTGTCTCTACCTGGTTCCCATTCAAAGAACTGGACTACGAGTTAAAGTGTAAAAACGTTCGGTTTATCAATACATACATGTTATTCCGTGCTTAACTTCTTATACTTTGACTCTAAAAAGCTTAGAAAATCAAAAGTGTTATAGGTTTTTTCTTTTGTCCAATCATCGAGTGTATGAAACAACAAAACGAAATGGAGTGAAAGTAACAATCTATGAAGAACAAGATGCTAAAAACAGGGGCTTTACTTACTATTGGTATGATTTTATTATTATCTGTACTTGCCGGGTGTAACGCAGCTTCAAAAAAGGAAGCCGGAGATAAGCAGAAGCAGAAGCCTATTATTGTTCAAGGGCCGATGCCGATAGAAGCGCAGAAATTCGCTAAAAAATTAGAAAATGTAAAAGAAGAAAAGTCGGGGAATTTTGTTTTTTACAAAGGAAGTGTCGATAATTATCCGGTTATTGTAGTTAAAACGGGAAAAGGAATGGAAAACACGGCAGCTGCTACAGCGATAGCTATAGAAAAATACCATCCTAGAGCAATTATCAATCAAGGAACATCAGGCGGACATGATGAAAATCTGAACGTGTTTGATATTGTATTAGGAAAGAGAACAACGAATATAGGCTCTTTAAAAACAGGCGATAAAAAAGAAGGCGAAGGAATGGATCCTGCTGCGTGGAAGCCGATGGATTTAATGGCTTCTGAAGGAAGCGCTGGTGAAGATCCTGATGCTGAAAAAGCTCGCTATTATGAAGGAGATAAGAAGTTACTGGCGGCTGCAAATGCAGTAAAAGATACATATAAAAAAGGAAAAGTGGTAGAAGGAACGATAGGATCAGCGGACACGTGGAATAACGAAGTGGATCGAATTAAGTGGTTCCATACTAAGTACGGGACGTCTGTAGAAGAAATGGAAGGCGCAGCGGCAGCACAAATTGCAGGAAGCTATGACGTTCCATTCTTAGGTATTAGAGTGCTATCTAACAACAAAGTAAACGGTGGAAAATATAATCCAAACACAGCAGCAGCTTGCCAAGACTATGTTTATGAAGTAATTAAACATTATATTAGCACAAACGCTAAGTAAATCTTTCTTTAAAAAAGCATCAGACCCTTTGTTTCCTTAACAAAGGGTTTGATGCTTTTTTGGTCAAATAATTGAAAATGACTACGCATGGATTCTACCTATAGAAAGACTAGTTAAGATCTTTCTTAGTATTTTTAGTTTATCTGTTCTTCACGCCGCTCATCAGTAAAAACAAAGGAATACGCATTCGCCGCTCGTAAGTTTCAGCGCTGTCGAAATGTTCTTTTTGAGGGCATGCTTCTTTTAAATTTGTAACGGTGAATCCGCTTTGCTGCATCAAAGAAAAGTACTCTTCAAGCGTGCGATGATACTTTTGAACGTATCCGCCCATCCAGTGCTGCTGACGGAATCCCATTGAGAAGTAGTTATCCACGGTCCAGTTTGTGCGCAGAGCAGAAGGCTGCAAAGTGGAAGTAATGACTGGATGTTCCACAGAAAAAATAAATCTTCCTTCAGGTTTGAGTGCTTGATTCACTTTAGCGAAAATGGAGGATAAGTCTTCCATGTAGTGGAGAGACAGTCTTGCAGTAACCAAATCGTATTCGGTGCGTGGTGGAGTATAATGCTCCATCGATTCATGGAGCACTCTTGCATTTGGATAGTTTAAAAGCTGTTGCTGAGCCGCGTTTATCATATTGATAGAGCCGTCTACTCCGGTATAAGAGAAACATCCCTGTTCAAGAAGCTCCGCACCAAATCCAGCGTTTCCGCACCCTAAATCTAAAACGTTTGCATCTGTAACATCACCTAGAAGCTGTAAAATGGCCGGTTTTTCAATCGTATCGTTGGCATTTTCTTTTTGCTGCCGACGTTTTGTATAGGCCAAAAACGTCTCGGCGTTATCGTAAAATTCAGCTCCTGTTGAGATCTTCAACTAAATCAGCCTCCTCTATGCAAAGTACCTCATTATACACATATATTGAAATTATTTACAAATATTTTGATAGATATGGAAATGGTTTTTTTATTTTGGAAGTAGTGCTATTATGTGGAGTAACCGGCTTGTACACGTTTACGGAAGATAAGTCTAAAAGCTAAGAGTTGAGTATAGAAAGGGTCAGTCTATGCGTAACTCTTAGCTTTTGCTTTGAAGCCGTAGGAAACCATTTGTTTTTGGCGTCGTTCTTATTTCGGTGATTTTTCAACAATTGCTGCGTCTATTTGCTGAGATAATACGCTGCTAATCTCTTTTTCACTCTCCACTTTTTCTAAAATGAGCTGCTTATTACCTGTCTTGATTTTTAACATCGTACCTGAGTGGATGGAGAAATCATCTCGCAGCTTTTTAGGAATAGTAAGTCGAAAACGGTCATCAATTTTTCGAGATTGAGCCGTAAATGTTAAAGTCGTTTTCTTCCCAAAACTCATTTCATATTTTTGAATCACAATGTTATTTTCTTTGTTAATAAAAAATTGAACCTCCATGTTTGCATCCAATTCCACGGACGTTAAAAGTTCAGAAGTGAGCTGAATCTGCCGGCCGGTTAATGTTGCATAATAAGGAGGAGCCACCGCAGGTTTTTGTGAAAGCGCTATCGATTTTTCGTCTCTTTTTTTCATAACAATTTGCTGTTCTACCACGTATAGTTCTACATAATCAAAGGGCTTAAGTTCATAGTCATCTCGCAGGGATTTTGGGATGACTATTCTACCCATATGGTCAATTGTTCGAATGAAGATATGAGAAGGAACCGGGACATTTTCATCATGATGATCGATAATAATCCAATCATCACAGCTCCGCAAAAAAACTTTGTCGTTTGTCTCGAGTTTTGTTAGTTGCATAAACAAAGAAGGAAGGGATACTCTTCCCATTTCGTCAATTATACACTCTTCTTTTTTTGTACGCATCTTGCTATTTAATCCTTTCTAAAAACATTTTAGATGGGGTATGTTACTTAAATTACACAGCATTTATTTCTTTGTCAAATGAAGCAAATGAGTATTTATTCATCCTACAGATTGAGAAATACAGGAAGTTTGACATCATTCAGTAGATGCACAGCTGTCCCATGTAAAAGGTAATCATCTGAAGAAAACAGTTAATCTGTTAATTAGAAAAGCATAGAATAAAAGCGTTTTTCTTTCTTTTGATTTTATTGTCAGAAACAAAGGTTTAAAAAGGAGCTTCCTTCCTTTTCTAAAGAGTAGGTTTTTTATTAACAAAATGCAGCCCGATTTACGCTGAATGATGAATAGATTTATGCATATTAAGTCGAGAAAAAAATTTCAAGCGGAGCTTTTTTTACTTGTTTTGAAGAGCAGTTATAGTCGAAGGATAAAGAAAAAAGCTCAAAAAAATGAGCTTTGAACCAATTTTTATCGTTTTTCAACCAGCAGTAAGATGAAGGTAGCAAGCGGTCCTAAAGCAAGAGATAATAAGAACCAGTTCAGACCCGTTCGATTTTTACCTTGTGCTAATCCGGCATTAATTAAAGCCAGCGTTCCCCATCCTACAACGTATTGATTATCCATATGACACCCCGCTAATAATTGTTTCTTTATTTGATTAACAAAACCTATATTAGCATAAATATCCATATTTTTGATTGGAATTCCTGAATTAGGGTGGAGAAACGGTGAATTTCTTCAAGAAGCAAGGTTCTTATTCTCCTTAACTTAGTGAAGGTAGTAGTGAATAAGAGAAGGGTGCACGTAGTAGACGTGAACATATTGAGGTCGATGATAGTGAAGCTGATGCATATATTGATTCATAAGCCTTTGAATGGCGTTATACACATTAGGCGGATAGCCATAATAGCCGTGGTGAATACCAACTCGAAACAAGGAAACGGGCGTCGTGTTATTGGTTCTGCACATTGTGCTACACTCTTCTGCGCTTTTAACCTTGCGCAGTTGCTCCACCCGCTGGTGCAGCTTTCCGCTGTCCTAGTTCTTGATCGAGTATAAAAATAGCTGCAGGGTTATTTTGGGCGATTTTTAGACGGTCTACAATCGTTTGAGCTTGAGCTTCTTCGTCGACTTGTTCTCGTAAAAAGTCCTGCACGATGACTAACGTTTGAGGGTCATTCGCTTGGCTGATAAATTGAAACGCTTGACGATAAGAATTCGTGACGAACTTCTCATGCTCCAATACTTTTTGAAACGTTTCTAACGGTGACCCAAACTCACTTGGCTGAGCAGGCAAAGAGCTTAATTCTACCGTTCCGCCGCGGTCAACTAAGTAGTCAATAAGTTTTAGCATATGAGTGCGTTCTTCTTCAGACTGCAGACGCAGCCAGCTGCCCATTCCTTTATAGTTTAATCGATTCATATAGTTAGACATAGCTAGGTATAAAGTCGAAGAGACGTGTTCAAGTTGAATTAAGTTATTGAGCAGCTTTTGAATTTGTTCGTTCATATTTGTTATTCCTCCTTAGGGAAAAGGGTTCTTTCATATACTACCTGCAACCATCACGCTTTTAATCTATAAAGATACTATATGTCACTTCTTTAAGTAGGTAACTTGCCCATCCTTTATTGGTGCTTCTTACTTACATTTAAGGGTTGTATAATATAGGAATAAAAGTAGTTTAAAAGTATCTTTTTTTAGATGGTTAAAATTACTATGTTCTATTTAACCAATTTAGTGATAAAATTGTCACTCTGTGCAATTTTAATTGGTGTGAAGGAGTCAGAAAAATGAATATGCAACACGTATTAATACCTGGATTTGAAAAGCTTGCGAGCTTTGTTTTCTGGTATCCATTTATTATGTCTTTATTTTGGATTGCAGGCACGCTTATTTACATACGCTATCGCGACCGAGATCCTAAAGTTGATTTTTCAACAATTGAATGGCCGCTAGTGAGCTTTTTAGTGCCTTGCTATAACGAAGAAGAGACGATTGAAGAAACGCTTAAGCACCTTTTGGCGTTAGATTATCCGTCTAAAGAAATCCTCCTTATTAACGATGGCAGTACGGATGGAACAGCTGCTATTTTAAAGGAAATCAGCAGAAATCACCCTGAAGTTCGTGTGATTCAGCTTTATGAAAATAAAGGAAAAGCCAACGCGTTACATTTAGGTGCGCATGCATCTAAAGCTGAGTTTTTAATCTGCTTAGATTCCGACGCTATTTTAGATCAAGACGCTCCATATTATCTAATCCATCATTTTCTTCATAAAGGGGAACGGCTGGGAGCCGTTACCGGAAATCCGCGCATTCGAAACCGTAATACGCTGCTGAGCCGCATTCAGCTAGTTGAGTATTCTTCTATTATCGGTTCTATTAAACGAACACAGCGAATTTTAGGAAAAGTAATGACGGTCTCAGGCGTAGTAGTAGCTTTTCGAAAGAAAGCACTTGTGGACGTCGGGCTGTGGGATCGTGACATGATTACGGAAGATATCGCCGTGAGCTGGAAGCTGCAGCAGCGCTTTTGGGATATCCGCTATGAACCGCGGGCATTGTGCTGGATGCTTGTGCCCGAAACCTTAAAAGGAATTTGGAACCAGCGAGTACGCTGGGCTCAAGGCGGACAAGAGGTAATGCTTCGCCACTGGAAAGTGTTATTAAAATGGAAGCAGCGCAGAATTTGGATTGTATACCTAGAGCAGTGGATCAGTACCCTTTGGTCATTCGCATGGCTGTTTGTGACTATCATGCTGCTTGTTACGGCGAGCAGCCCCCAAGACATGCTGTTTTGGTTTACGTTTACGTCATTTTCCCTGGTGTTTATGAGCTTAATTCAACTGTTTATTGCGCTGAAAATTGATTCAAAATACGACAACGTGAAGCGGTATTACGTATGGGCTGCATGGTACCCGGCGCTTTATTGGATTGTGAATACGATTGTGGTAGTGGGCGCATTTCCTCGTGCTATCAGATCTAGAGTGAAAGGAGGCTATGCTACATGGAGCAGTCCAGACCGCGGCTTAACGAAGAGCAAATCATGATTCAAGCCAAACAGCCTCTTGCTCGATTAGTGATAAGCATCATTGTTTCCTCTGTTTTTTGGCTCTATTGTGCCATTGTTCTTTGGTTTTTCCTTTCAGCTGTTATCGGCGTAAATGACCGTTACAGCGGGGTATTAAAAATTGCGTTCAAAACGACGAACGGCGAAATTCGAACATTTTTAGTAATTGGACTCGCTATTTTTTGCTTCTTTTTCCTGGCTCTGTTTTTATGGAGATCCTACAACAAAAAGAGATTTGGAAGCTTAAACCGACGAAAAGAGCCGGCGTATACGAGTATTAAAGATTTAGAGCGTCTTGAGCTTTTATCCAAGGATCAAATTCAGGAGCTTCAGCGTGCACAGTACATCGAGTTTGACGTTAATCCGTTAAAACATACTGAAGAGAGGAAGCACGTATGAAGAAATATGTATTCTTTCTTTTGATTGCGGCAGCGGTAGTTAGCTTTATTTTCTTTAAAGTAGTGAACTGGGAAGACAAGGCGAAAGCAACAACGACCGTGGAGCCAGCGCTTGGGACGAACGGATGCTTAGGCTTAAATTATCATCGTGTGCGCAAGCATAATTGGTTTAATCGAGTTGTCAGCTCAGTTACAAAGTCTGACGAACTGACAGAGTACAGCGTCTACAGCAATGATTTTGAACATCAGTTAAAAAAGCTGAAGGAACTTGACGCTACGTTTGTTACGCCAAAAGATATTGAAGCGTATCAGCAAAAAGGCACGTTTCCAAAACGCTGCGTATGGATTTCATTTGATGATATTGACCGTACTGTTTATCAAAACGCGTTTCCCATTTTAAAAAAGGAAAACATTCCGTTTACGCTATATGTAATCGCAGGACAAGTGGGAGCAACGGATTTTCAAAATTTAAACATGGCTTCGTGGAGTCAGCTAAAAGAAATGAAAGACAGCGGCCTTGCGACAATCGGTTCGCATACATATGATATGCACCGTTTAGAAGAAGACAAGCCTTTATTTCTGACGCCTGCTAAATACAGCGCGTTTGCTGAAGACTTACGAAAAAGCAAAGAAACGATTAAGAACCATTTAGGAATAGACCCAGTTTACTTTGCATATCCATACGGCAATACAAATGATGACGTAGCTAAGATTGTGAAAGGTGCTGGTTTTCACCAAGCAGCTATCTTAGCGCCGCATCTTATTACAAAAGATAACGACCCGTATTATCTGAACCGAATTGTTGTATACAACAAAACCTTTCAAAACTTTATTCTCCCGTGGCTGACGCGTACGAGCACGTAAGAAGAAAGTGTGAAAAGCCTCTGTCTAAAGCAGGGGCTTTTTTTGTTCACCATCAAAAGGTATGTCGATTAAGTGAAGAAAGTACACTTTCATTTCTATAAAAATCATTTTAATGGTACCATAGAAAAGTTGTGATAAAAGACATGGATAAACGAAACAATCTATCAATTTTTTCACGAACTTCTTGTAAGAAGTTTGTGAAGGTGAAAAGAGGAAAACAGTGATCCTACGCTTGCTATTTTAATAATGTAAGGTAACCGGACAGATTAATTCGTTATCCGTTACTGGTTAATTTGTATTCATTATTCACGATTCCTCTCTATCATTTCGTCATGGGTTTTGTTTTATCGTTAAAATTTTGATAAAGGTGTATAGGCTATGGAAAACAGGCATTTTGAATATAAATTTAAAGAAGCGCTGAAAAAACTAAATGATATTGAACTTGCGTTAAATGAATCATCAATTGTAGCGATTACGGATAGTCGCGGATTCATCAATCACGTGAACGATAAATTCTGTGAAATTTCTAAGTACGAAAGACATGAGCTTCTCGGTCAGGATCATCGTATTATTAATTCGAAACATCATTCAAGCTTGTTTTTTAAAGAGTTATGGAGCACGATCAGATCCGGTAAGGTATGGCACGGAGAAATAAAAAATAAGGCAAAAGACGGTTCGTACTACTGGGTGGATACAACCATTGTTCCTTTTTTAGATGAGCGGGGTAAGCCGTATCAGTACGTATCGATTCGCAATGATATTACAAAACGAAAAGCATATGAAGAAAAAATTAAGCAAATGGCTTATTATGATCCGTTAACCAATTTGCCTAATCGCTATTGGTTAAACAAGCAGCTGAAAAAACTGCTTTTAAATCGGGAATCTCCTGAACTGTTGGCCATTTTATTTTTGGATTTAGACCGCTTTAAATCAATAAATGATACGCTTGGCCATCATCACGGCGATGTGCTGCTGAGGCGCGTAGCAGAAAGGTTAAGAAAATGTATTCCTTCCTCTGATTTTATCTCGCGGCACGGGGGCGATGAGTTCATTTTAGTGCTGCATTCACTACAAACTGTTGAGGAAATTGAAGAAATGACCGAGCAGATTGTAAAAGAAATGTCGCTTCCTTTTTATATAGACGGAGATAAAGTGCTAACCTCTACAAGCGTTGGTATCAGCCTATTTTCAAAGGAATGTCAGCAGCATATTATTCCAAAAGACGCAGATGAACTAATCGACCGGCTGATCAAGCAAGCAGATATTGCGATGTATGTAGCAAAACGGAATGGACGAAACACATATGAAATGAGTTCGTCTTCATCTAATGAACGAATAATTAAAACAATCAGCATGGAGAATGAGTTAAAGTATGCGCTAGAAAGAGAGGAATTTCAGCTCGTTTATCAGCCGTTAATCGATTTGAAAACGTCTGATGTCATAGGGGCAGAAGCGCTTATTCGCTGGAATAGCGCAAAATTTGGTACCGTCTATCCAAATGAATTTTTGCCTATTTTAGAAGAAGTGGGTCTAATTGTGCCGGTTGGCAAGTGGGTGTTGGAAGAAGCGTGTAAGCAGATGAAAGCATGGACGGAGCTGAATTCACAAGCGAGTAAAATAGGAGTGAACGTATCACCTATTCAGCTGAAGTCCTCACGATTCGTAGCGGAGATGGAACAAATTTTGAAAAAAACGGGCCTTGAGCCGCACTTTCTGGAACTTGAAATCACTGAAAGCGTTATTCAAAACAGTCAAGAATCAAAAAAAGTGTTAAACCGTCTGCGGAGTCTAGGCGTAAAAGTGGCGATGGATGATTTCGGAACGTGCTATTCATCCCTTAGCTATCTCAAACACTTGCCGATTAATACGTTAAAAATTGATAAATCATTTATTGACGACTTAGACGAAGTTGGAAAAGTACTGGTGGAAACGATTATTCAAATGGGAAAGAAACTTAACTTTGATCTAACTGCAGAAGGAATCGAAAACGAAGAACAGCTGCAGTTTGTGACGGAGCAAGGCTGTCATATCGGTCAAGGCTATCTATTCGATAAGCCGCTTTCTCCCGAGGAAATGAGCCGTTTGTTGAAATGAAGGAAAATCCTATGTACGGAAAGAAGCTCTTTAATAGAGCTTTTTTTATGGTTTTTAATCGTATGTAAGGAGTGAGGAATTTGTGAAAGAGTACGTTGGAATCTGCACAGTATGTCAAAAGAACGTGTACTGTTTAGAGGGATTTTTAAACGGTGTGGTTGTTGAAGGGAAGCTGGTGTGCTTTGCGTGTGAAAAAGAGGAGAAGCGTGACTCTCATAAAAACAAAAACTAGCTACCTGGGGTAGCTAGTTTTTGTTTACTGCGCATTCACTTTTTCAGCTTGCCAGTAATACTCGCTGAACACATCAGAAAAAGCTTTGACGGTATTTGTGAGTTCTTCCATATTGTTATCGACGCCCCCTACTTCAATTAAAATGGAGCGGTCGGATAAGTCTTGATTATATAGCCCGTTATTGCCGCTTGTTTTCTTTTTGCTTAATACTCCGCGGCTAAGGCCTGGATATTTTTCCTCTAGTTTTTCATGGATCGCTTTGGCCATTTTCACGTTTTCATCAAATTTCGGGTTCGCTTCACCTAATACAATCATCATTTTAGCGTACGATTTGCCGTTGATAGCGGCCGTTGTTTTTTCTTGGCGCAGTGAATCACGATGAATATCAATTAAATAATCGACGTCTTTGTTTTGCTGAAGAGCCGTTTCCACGACGTTGCGAGACATCATATAGGCTCGTCCCGTACCCCAGCCTTTTTCATTCAGCTTTTGCGTCATATTAGTTGTATCTACTTCCGAACCGATTCCGTCTGCTTTTAATTCCATTCCTAGCATTTGACCAACGAGCGTGATGTTGGTTTTGTTATCAACGGCTTTATTTTCATTCGCTTCACCTTGCATACCAAGTAAAGGGAAATAAGATTCCCAGCTGTGCGTGTGGTAGATGTACACAACTTTTCTGTCTCCCGTACTTTGCTTGGCCTGTGCTTGAGACTGTTTTTTGCTTTCTTCGTACGTTTTGCTTTCAGCAGGATCCAAATCACGCTCCCCGGAAATGCTTTCGAGAGGAGGAGCCGATTCATGGGGAATCGTCGTATAATCCGTTCCTTCACCGGCTAATAGAATATGAGAATCAAAAATAGAAAAGCCGGGCAGT
Source organism: Priestia sp. 10L35 (assembly GCF_056395685.1). Classification (NCBI taxonomy): domain Bacteria; kingdom Bacillati; phylum Bacillota; class Bacilli; order Caryophanales; family Bacillaceae; genus Priestia; species Priestia sp. 10L35. Next base: position 1,047,902 of record NZ_JBFTKA010000001.1, read on the forward strand.
TCTGATCCAAATAGACTTCTTGTATCTGCCACGCGAATATTCGTCGCCAGCTGCAGGGCGACAGAAGAGAGAGGAGGCGGGGAGAAGTCTTCTTCAAAGGCATGAGAGAAATGATGGTTTTCCGTATGCATGAAGTAGAACAAGCTTTGGGCTTTATAATTTGATAGTGCTTGATAGACAACGTTTGAGCGCAGCGTATGCTGAAGGGTTGAATACGTGACGGTAAAAATAGCAGCTGATGTTAAAAGAACAAATAGTATAGCGATAATTAATGATTTATAAGAAAGGATCCAAAAAAGCTTTTTAGGCTTTTTAGTAAACTTGTTTTTCATAGAGTAAACCTCCTCTAATAAAATTTTGAAATCAGCGGATGAAAACTCTAAGAGGAGAATGTTATGTATCTACTATTTACTCTATTAAAAAGAAATAGAAATATGATAGAAACCATGATATTTCACACAACATAAAAAAGTTTATATTAGGGCATACTGTAAAAAACGATGCGTATTGGAGCTGGTTAGATGAACGACTCATGGGTTTATCATCATTTTATTAATACATTTTTATTTCCTTTAACAATGTTTGGTGTGGCATTTTGTGTGCTGGGGGTGTTGCTATACATGCTGTGGAAAGAAAAGCAAAAAGAAGGACCAAAAGAAAACAAGAGCTCTTAAATAAGAGCTCTTGTTTTGTCGAACATTCAGTTAGAAAAAGGGAGGTTCACTTTCTCTAAGAACTCCATTCGGTTGCCAAAAGGATCATCCACGTAAATTCTTTCGACATCGGGAATGTTTTTGTCTTCTATAAAAGAAATACCGAAGTTAGTCAGATGATCTTTGAACGCAGGGAGATTTTTAACGTGAAAGCCTGGATGCGCTTTTTTTGCGGGTGAAAAGGCAGGTTCAACACCAATATGCAGCTGATAAGAACCAAATTCAAACCACACGCCGCCGCGCTTTTTTAGACTTTCCGGCTTTTCGATTTCTGTTAAGCCAAGAACGGTTCCGAAAAAATGTCGTGCTTCGCTTTCTGAATTTGGGGGTGCAGCTAGCTGAATATGATCAATATGCGTCAGTGTAAAAGTCATAAACATTCCTCCTTAAATAGTAGAGTACTAGTTAAGTTTATGTGATGTATACGTGTAAAAAAATGACAAAAAGATGATGCTTTTCATAAGAAAAACTTATTATTTTATATACATATAACACCAAATGAGGTATATTTTATTTTGTTGTTATTTAGGAGAATTGGAGATTAATATGGAATATCACTATACGTTAACCAAAGATGATTACGTAGCTTTTAACATGCATCACGCTCAACATTCGGAAAGAGTACAAAAAGTGCTGAGAGTTCAGCGATGGATGTCGCTTATTTTTCTTCTTATTCCTTTGCTTGTTTCGTGGGTTGAAGGAGAATTTTTACTTGGCATGTTCGTAGCGTTTGCACTGTTTGCGGTGCTGTGGTTTTTATTTTATCCGAAGTACTTTTACGGAAGTATTAAAAAGAACATTGTAAAGGTAATAAATGCAGGAGATAACAGCAGTCTGACGGGTAAGCATACTATGATGGTTACGGAAGATGGCTTGGTAGAGAAAAGCTCAAAAGGAGAAGTGAAGACTCCTTGGTCAAGCATCACTCAAATTAGAGAAACCGATGAACATATCTTTATTCTTGTTAGCGCAATGAGCGGATACGTTATTCCTACAAGCACCTTTGCAGATGCAAAAGCGCTACAGCAGTTTAAAGAAACGCTGAATGCTGCAAGAGACGAAAAAACAGGCTGAGTAGTAAATAATAATAATGTGGAAAAACGCCCTCCTAGATACTTTTCTAAGAGGGCGTTTTTTTAACAGCAGTCCCAGTTGTATAGAACATCTCTAAAGTTGCGGTTGCGAAGGTCTTTTTCTTTAATAAAGAAATTCGCCACACCCGTATCACCAAACATAATATCCGCTTCGTCGTCCATGGCGAATTGAAGAAGCAGAACATCGTATGCTCGCAGCGCTTCCTCGTAGTCTCGAGGATCGCTTTGAGTGAAAAAAGCGTATCCGCCCATTTTATGATACTCGCCCGTAAGCTCATCCCAGTAGATTTCTTCCGTTTCTTCATCGTCAAATAAATCTGATTCTATATCATTATATCGATAGTCAGTAGGGGAAACGGGTTCGATTTTTATTTCAAACTGTAAGCCTACTTCTTGAGGAATAGGGAACATATCCCGGTCAATGTCTTCAAGATACGTAAAATCGGTTGTTAGCTTTTTTTCATCTGTGGTTACGTCTTCATAAAAAACGACGCGAAAGTCTTTTTGAACCGTAGGATGGTCAAAATCAAGGCCGTACATATCGCCCGTGCTTTCGTTATTAGCTCCGCAAATGAAAAATTGAAGCATGCCTTGAACGGGCATATTTTCATAGGAAGGTACTTCAGAAAAATTGATTTGTGCCATCAGGAGCATCGGCTTACCTTGAGAATCAAGAGGATGATTTGCTTCTAGAGGAAGGTAAGGGTTGCCGCCAAACTTGCTTTCATATAATTTTGGACTGTTCATAACCGTATTGATGTGGATGTAAGGCTTACATGTTTTTTCGATTTCTTTTCGGTAAGGTTCTAGCTTAGGAGGCAGTTCTAATTTTGATAGAGGATTCATATGTACTCTCCTTTTTGTTTGGAATAAAAAGAACGTTTGTTCGTATTTTTATTTTACCTTAATACACACTGAAAGAGAAGAGAAATCGTATAAAAAATCCCTTTGCAGGAGCATCTACAAAGGGCACAAAGAAATGATAGCGTTTTCATTAAGGGACTTACTAAATGACTGCTTATTTAGAAAAGAATCCTTTTAAAGCAAATGCGACGTTTTGCGGTCTTTCCGCTAAGCGGCGCATAAAGTAGCCAAACCAGTCGTTGCCAAATGGCACGTATACGCGCATTGTATAGCCTTCTTTTGCAAGGCTAAGCTGCATGTCTGTGCGGAATCCGTACAGCATTTGAAATTCAAACTGCGTGCGCGGGATGTTGTTTTTGTGAGCGAACTCTTTTACTTTTGCAATAATATTGTGGTCATGAGATGCAATAGCCGTGTACGTCCCGCTCAGCAAATGCTCTTCAATAATTCGCATATAGTTCTCGTCAATTTGGGCTTTGTCTTGAAACGCCACGGTTGGTGATTCTTGATACGCGCCTTTTACCAATCGAAGAGGAACGCCTTTTAGCTCTTTTACGTCTTGTTCAGCGCGGAACAGGTAAGCTTGAATAACCGTTCCAACATTATCAAACGTCTCGCGAAGCTCTCGTAAAATATCTAGCGTCATTTGGCAGTGAGCGTAGTCTTCCATGTCGATTCGGACAAAGTTGTCGTATTTTTTCGCCGTTTCAAGAATGCGGCGCATGTTCTCAACGCAAAAACTGCGGTCAATATCTAAACCAAGCTGCGTCATTTTGACAGATAAGTTGCACGCTACACCGGCTTGCCCCATAGCTTCCAGCGTTCTGACATTATATTGAGTCGCTTCGATAGCTTCTTCTCTGCTTGAAACAAATTCCCCTAAATGATCAAGCGTACAAACAAGTCCTTTTTCATTCAGTTCCCGTACTTTTTTGATCGCATGTTCAATCGTGTCGCCAGCTACCACTTGAGCTGCACCAAAGCGAAGACCCCATTTTTTCGCTGCTTTGTTTAGCGCTTTATTTTGGGAAGCGTGAAGAAACACATTTTTAGATACCTCTGCTAACATAAATATCTCCCCCTATAGAAAAAAATCCCTTGTTGTTTTAAGATAGAGCAGCCTAAGGCTGCTCTACTGAGTATTAAAGCGTCGTGCTTGTTGTTTTTGCTTGCAGGTGCAGAATCAAGTAATCAGGACCGCCAGCTTTTGAATCTGTTCCTGACATATTAAATCCGCCAAACGGCTGGTACCCAACGATGGCACCTGTACAACCGCGGTTGAAGTAAAGGTTTCCGACGTGGAACTCTTCTTTTGCACGTTCGATGTGCTCAGGCGTATTTGAAAGAAGGGCACCTGTTAAACCGTAGTCTGTATTATTAGCAATTTCCATCATATGATCGAAGTCGCGCGCTTTGCAGAATGCTACGACTGGGCCGAAGATTTCTTCTTGCATTAAACGTGCTTTTTCATCTACATCTGCAATGATCGTAGGCTGAATGAAGTAGCCTTTTGAATCATCTGCTTCTCCGCCCGTCATTAAACGGCCTTCTTCTTTACCGATTTCAATGTACTTTGTAATTTTGTTGAAAGAAGCCTGGTCAATAACAGGTCCCATATACGTGTTCACATCTTCAGGACTGCCCATTGTTAATGTTTTTGTCAGCGCAACTGCTTTTTCAAGAACGATATCGTATACGTCTTGGTGAACAACTGCACGAGAGCCTGCTGAACACTTTTGTCCAGAGAAGCCAAATGCTGAATATACAATAGAAGAAGCAGCTAAATCTAAATCAGCATCTTTATCTACAACGACCGTGTCTTTACCGCCCATTTCAGCAATAACGCGTTTTAGCCAGATTTGACCAGGCTGTACTTTTGCCGCGCGTTCATAGATGCGGCAGCCTACTTCACGTGAACCTGTAAATGAAACGAAGCGTGTTTTTGGGTGATCTACTAAATAGTCGCCAATTTCGCTTCCGCTTCCCGGCACGTAGTTCAGTACGCCGTCTGGAAGGCCAGCTTCTTTCATTACTTCTACAAATTTTGCTGCGATAACCGGTGTGTTGTTAGCCGGTTTTAATAGAACTGTATTTCCTGCTACGATTGCTGCTGCTGCTGTTCCTGCCATGATCGCTAACGGAAAGTTAAACGGTGAAATAATAACACCGACACCAAGCGGAATGTAGTTGAATTTATTTTCTTCACCGTCGCGGCTCTCCACAGGCGCACCGTCTTTTAGCTGCACCATTTGGCGAGCGTAGTATTCAAGGAAGTCAATTGCTTCTGCTGTATCAGCATCTGCTTCTTTCCACGGTTTTCCGGCTTCTTTCACAAGGTAAGCTGAAAATTCATGCTTGCGGCGGCGAATAATATCCGCTGCGCGGAAAAGAATATCTGCTCGTGCTTCCGGCGCTTCTTTTTTCCACGTATTAAAGGTAGAAAGTGCTACTTGCATTGCTTTTTCAGCCAAGTCTTGATCTGCTTTTGACACGCGGCCGATAACTTCTGTTTTATTTGCTGGGTTAATGGACTGAATTTGATCTTCTGTTGTAATTAATTCTCCGCCAATTACAAGAGGATAGTCCTTGCCAAGCTCTGATTGTACAAGTTCTAATGCAGATTCAAATGCATCTTTGTTTTGTGCAATCGTAAAGTCTGTGAAAGGCTCGTGTTTGTATTGTTTGATTTCGTTGATATTCATTGTGTTCATTTTCATTACCCCTTTTTTTAGAAAATTTTAAACATAATTAATATTCCAACACCCTATACCTGTATTATAATCACCTTATTATCGTTTTGTACATAGTTTTTTAACAAAAATGTTCAAAAAAATTTAAAAATAAACACTTTTGTTTAAAGAACCAATGAATCTATGGTTTTTATAGTGATTTTGAACAAAACGAAAAGAAAGGAGTGTCGGTAAAGTATAAGAAAAGATGTTTTGAAGTAAAGAATTACGATAGGGGAAAGAGTTTATCGGCAGTAAATAAAATGATCTTCCTCTCAAAAAAACAATAGACAAAGTTGTTCAATATAAATTATCATATAATTCGAAAAGTAATTTTTGTCGAATGAAGCTATCTTTTTCGTCAAGTGAAGGCTTCATTTGAATGTACAGATAGAAGGAGGGTAGAAAAACAGCAGTTATTTGTCCATATTGTTGTAAGGGCTTACATATTTAACGCGCGATGCGAAGAACGTGTAATTCTTTAAATGACGGTTCCTATAAGGAGGATTTTAACATGAGTCATCAACCGCCTGAGTTAAAAAAAGAATTAAAAATTCGACACATAACCATGATTTCTTTAGGGGGAATCATTGGTGCCGGTTTGTTCATTGGAAGCGGATCGCTCATTAACGCAGCGGGTCCTGGTTCCATTTTTTCGTACGCGTTTGCCGGTTTGCTGGTGATTTTAGTTATGCGAATGCTGGGGGAAATGTCTACGGCTAATCCTTCAAGCGGCTCGTTCGCCACATATGCCAGAGAAGCGCTTGGACCGTGGGCCGGCTACACAATCGGCTGGCTGTACTGGTTTTTCTGGGTAATTGTTATTGCAGTTGAAGCGATTGCGGGTTCAACGATTATTCAATATTGGTTTCCGTCTTTACCGTCTTGGGGCGTGAGTCTCATCCTGACGTTTTTATTAACGTTAACGAACTTATACTCTGTTAAATCATTTGGTGAATTTGAATACTGGTTTTCACTTATTAAAGTGGTTAGTTTAGTGCTGTTTTTACTTTTAGGAGGAGCGATCATCCTCGGTTTAATACCGGGAGTAGAGTCTCCAGGAGCGTCAAACCTTCTTCATAGAGGAGGATTTCTTCCAAATGGAATCAGCTCCGTCTTTTTAGGAGTGGCGATTGTCATGTTTTCTTTTATGGGGACAGAAATTGTCGCAACAGCGGCTGGAGAATCGGCTCAGCCTGAGCGAGCAATCACCATCGCAACAAATACCGTTATTTATCGTATTTTATTTTTTTATCTTGGGTCTATTTTAATCTTAGTAACGATCCTTCCGTGGGATTCTTCAAGCTTGATGAAAAGTCCGTTTGTTTCGATATTGGAGCTGGTAAACGTTCCGGCAGCGGCTCAAATTATGAATTTTATCGTACTGACTGCTGTTTTGTCTTGCCTAAATTCAGGTCTATACACAAGTTCTCGTATGCTGTACTCAATGGCGCAAAAAGGAGACGCGCCGCGCATGTTTTTGAAGGTGAGTAAAAAAGGCATTCCGTTTAATGCCATTGTAGGATGTACCGTGATCTCTTACATCAGCGTTGGTTTTAACTATCTTTCACCTGATAAAATCTTTTTATTTTTAGTAAACGCATCGGGAGGCGTAGCGCTTCTTGTGTACCTTGTTATTGCTTTTTCACAGCTTCGCATGAGAAAGAAATACGAAAAAGAAAAGCCGGAAGCATTAAAAATCAGAATGTGGCTGTATCCTTATTTAACGTATGGAACGATTGCGGCAATCACAAGTATCTTTATTGCGATGGCATTTATTGATTCACTTCGCACTCAGTTTTATCTCACGCTGCTGATTGCTGTATTTGTGGTATGTTCGTACTTCTTTATAAAAAAGAAAAAAGATGATAGTTCTCTATCAGGACAAGGGAATAAAAGAATTTCTTAATAGAAGAGAAAATCATCACGAGGGGCTAGGGGGAAGTGAATTGGCAAACAAAGAGTTAAAAAGAGGGCTTGAATCTCGTCATATCCAAATGATTGCTCTTGGAGGAACGATTGGGGTAGGGTTATTCATGGGTTCAGCAAGCACTATTAAATGGACGGGGCCATCCGTCCTGCTTGCGTATGCTATTTGCGGCGTTTTTATTTTCTTTATTATGCGTGCAATGGGTGAGATGCTTTATTTAGAGCCAAGTACGGGTTCGTTTGCGACATTCGGTCATAAATATATTCATCCGTTAGCGGGTTATATCACGGCTTGGAGCAACTGGTTTCAATGGGTGATTGTGGGCATGGCAGAGATTATTGCAGTCGGAGCTTATATGCAGTACTGGTTCCCGCATTTACCGGCGTGGGTTCCGGGAATTGTCGCCATGGTCATTCTTGGTGGGGCCAATTTAATTTCGGTGAAATCGTTTGGAGAGTTTGAATTTTGGTTTGCAATGATTAAAATTGTCACGATTGTTCTCATGATTATTGCCGGTCTTGGCCTTATTTTTTTCGGTCTTGGAAACGGCGGCGAAGCGCTTGGCCTGTCGAATTTGTGGGCAAACGGCGGTTTCTTTACAGGCGGATGGTCAGGCTTTTTCTTTGCCTTGTCCCTTGTTATTGCTGCCTATCAAGGAGTAGAGCTTATTGGAATTACAGCAGGAGAAGCAAAAGATCCTAAAAAAACGTTAACAAGTGCAATTCAAAGCTTAATTTGGCGTATTTTAATTTTTTATATCGGCGCCATCTTTGTGATTGTAACGGTGTATCCGTGGAACGAGCTGGATTCACTCGGCAGTCCGTTTGTTTCTACGTTCGCTAAAGTAGGAATTACAGCAGCGGCGGGCATTATCAACTTTGTCGTCATCACAGCGGCCATGTCTGGGTGCAACAGCGGAATTTTCAGTGCGGGACGTATGCTTTACACGCTAGGTGTAAACGGTCAGGCTCCAGCCTTTTTCACAAAGGTCTCTCGAAACGGTGTGCCTATTTATAGTACCGTTGCGGTGATGATTGGCTTAGCGGCGGGCGTTGTCTTAAATTATATTGCACCGCCAAACGTTTTCGTGTACGTGTACAGTGCGAGCGTGCTTCCAGGTATGATTCCGTGGTTTGTGATTCTCATCAGTCAAATTCGTTTTCGAAAAGCAAAAGGAGCGGCGATGGATCAACATCCGTTTAAAATGCCTTTTGCTCCTGTGACGAACTACGTAACCATCGCGTTTTTACTTATGGTGCTTGTAGGCATGTGGTTTAATGATGAAACGCGCATATCGCTGATTGTTGGCATTATCTTTTTAGCTATTGTTGTGCTGAGCTACTATGTATTAGGTATCGGTAAGCGTACGGAAGTAAGGTCTTCTGAAAGACGTAAGCTAGTGAAATAAATGATTTTGTAAGAGAGGCTGAAAAGCATTTTAGTTTAAGGAGAAGGTCCGAACGATGAATGTAACGCGTTCGGATTTTCTTATTGATATGGTGAACGTAAGTTTCAGCTTATGGATCTCATTTCTTCGTCTTTAGATTGAATTAATTTTGTATGTCTTAATCTCTTTTGGACAGAAAAGAAGAACCGAAATCAGCGCTTTTCTTAGGCTGTTTTCTTCTTTTATTAATGAGGTGCATGGCAAGAAGGAAAAAGAAAAAAGAAAAAACCAGAGTCAAAAGGGCGTGTTCAGGCATAAGATAATCCAACTCAAGCGAAATGCAAGCGGCATTTTTCTTGAGGAAAGAGTAACTAAAGAAAAGGAAGTGTTCGTATGTCTGGAAACGCTGGATGTGGATATGGATCTGGTTTTGCTTTATTAGTTGTATTATTTATTTTATTAGTGATCATCGGCTGCAGCTGCTACGGCGGAGGCTTTGGCTGGTAATTCACTCATTTAAAAAGCCCTATAAGGGCTTTTTCTATGCTTATAAATAACGTTTTTTTCCGTTTTGATAAATGTTGACGTGAAAGCCATTCATTTCCCCGATATAGAGTTCAGAGGGTAAATCAGCTACTTGGATAGATGAAGTAATTTCTACAGTTTGATACCCCTTTGATTCTAGCGTAACGGTATGAAGTTTAGGCTTATTCATCATTTGTAAAAAAGGCTGTTCATCTTCAAAAAAAGCGCGCTTATCGATTGCTACTTCAAACGTAACAGGCTTTGAACGGTTATTTTCAAAGGAAAGCTTGCAATTTCCCGTTAATATGGTTTCTCTTTTATTAGTCTCGAATGTGCAGTTGCTGTTTTCAGCATCGTAAGAAACAGCATACATTCCTGACAACACGGTCTTTTGCATGACTTCAATCATACACCCAGGGCCAGAAGTAACGATGAATGCAGCTAAAATTGTTAATTTTAAACGATGACGGTTTAAACTTTTATAAAGTAAAAAAAGACTTATTAAAAGCATGATTGCCCACGCATTGTTAGCATAATAGAATCCCGTCATTGTTTCTTCATTTGCATAGAGGGGAAGACCTAAAAGAGAAAAGACAGAATGACTGAGCGGCGTTGAATTAGGAAAAGGGATGTTTAAAATAAAAACAGCTAGTAAAAAGGTGAGTCCTTTTATCAAAAGTGATCGTTCACGAATCATGTTGTTCCTCCTTAGCTATAAATCACGTATCATTATATACTATTATTATCTTATTTTGTAATTAATGGTTATTTAGATGCGCCTGGAGGGAAGATGTATGAAAACTTTTTTATTAGTTAGGCATTGTGAAGCAGAAGGGCAAGAAGCAAAAGCATCACTGACGGAACAAGGCATACAGCAAGCCCAGCAGTTAATGGATTATTTGAACAAGCTGAGTTATCCCATTGATAAAATTATTTCAAGTCCGTACAAACGAGCCGTTCAAACAATTGAACCTTATGCAAAAGATACCGGTCTGCCTCTTCATATAGATCAAAGGCTAGAAGAAAGGCGTTTAAGCGGACAGCCTCTTTTCAACTGGATAGAAGTATTGAAAAGAACTTTTGATGACATAGACTTTAAGGTAGACGGAGGAGAATCGACCAAAGAAGCCACGGTACGTGTTTTAGAGCTGTTTAAAGAAGTAATGAATGAAAAACAGAAAATGACTCTGTTTGTTACGCACGGCAATTTGATGACGTTAATCCTCAGATATTTTGATCCGAAATTTGGCTTTGGTGAATGGTCGCGTTTAACAAATCCCGATGTATATCAAATCGATTTCCAAAAGAAGAACGTTTCCATTACAAGGCTTTGGAATGAGCAGAAAACAAATTGATGAAATAAAAGATTTTTTGTGCATTTGTGCAGATGATAAGTTTAGCTCAATATAAAACCTTCTGCCGCATCACAATCCAGAAATGTTGGTAGCCTCAAAGTTACCCCGTAGGCTTTTAGCAGATACATAATTAGGATAAAGCCTGTCTTAGAACAGGAACTTGCTATTTCTAAATTGATATGTTACACTAAAGTTAATTATTTTTGTTCGGTATGAAATTGAAAGAAGAGAAATATTCTTCAATAGAAATTTTTATCTGGAAATAGTACGATTGAGCAAGGGTAGTAATATATGCGTGGATTAATTCCACCACTGGAGGAAATAGTATGACTGAAGGTACAGTAAAATGGTTTAATGCAGAAAAAGGTTTCGGTTTCATCGAAATTGAAGGCGGAGAAGATGTATTCGTACATTTCAGCGCAATTCAAGGCGACGGATTCAAATCTTTAGACGAAGGTCAAAAAGTGACTTTCGACATCGAGCAAGGTCAACGCGGTGCACAAGCTGCTAACGTTGTAAAAGCATAATTTTATGCAATCCAAAAAAGACTCCGACTTTGGACGGGGTCTTTTTTTATTGTAGCAAACACGCAGGTAACGGAGGAATACGTATGAGTAAAGCAAAAGGTAAAGGCGGCACAGGGCGAGGCACCGGCAAAAAAGGGTGGAACCGCTGGCAGGCGAGTGCAAAAAAGAAGAAAAATGCAAAGCCTTATAAAAGCAAGGGAACAAAAAATGCTGATAAGCCGGAAGGCAACTAATCCTATATGCGCAGTATCATCTGCAACTTCGACTTACTCTGCTTGAGTAAGTTTATTTCATATGGAATTATTTTTTTATTGCTTTTTTGACAGATTGCTGTCACTATATGAAATAATAAAGTGATTTGTGTGAATTTTCTATAAAAATTGATTTTTTTTGCAACCACTTTCATATTTCGACAACCTTTTTGATTTTTATCGGTTATACTTCTTTATAATAGATTATAGAAAGATGCAGGGGAGCATAAAGTGAGAGAGGAAAGCGACAGTTTACTCTGTACGCTTTTTACGTTTCTGGACCGTATTGCAGTAGCGTCGTAACAAGTAGATCATGCATCAGTTTAGAACACATCAAAACTCAACTAAGTGTAACGGGGGGATATGAGTGAGCGTAGGCATCGTAATTGAAAAAGTTCAAAATTATGCTATGTTAGAAGATCATGTTTTGGTTGAAATGGTTCACAGCGGAGATGAAAAATCATTGGAGTATTTAATCAACAAGTATCAAAATCTTGTGAGGGGTAAAGCAAGAAAATACTTTTTGATTGGTGCTGAAAAAGAAGATATTGTCCAAGAAGGAATGATTGGACTGTACAAAGCAATTCGCGACTTTAATGAAGACAAGCTAACATCGTTTAAAGGGTTTGCGGAGTTATGTATCACAAGACAAATCATTACGGCGATTAAAACGGCTACTCGTCAAAAGCACGGTCCGTTAAATTCGTACATTTCATTGGACAAGCCTCTGTATGATGAAGAATCAAATTATACGCTGATGGATATGATTCCTGGCGATCAAATTGCTAATCCGGAAGCAGTGCTGATTCATCAAGAAAAAGTGGAAGACCGCGAGTTAAAAATTGCGGAAACACTTAGTGAATTGGAAAGAAAAGCATTGACGCTGTATATGGACGGCCATTCATACGCTGAAATTTCGAAAGAATTAAATACGCACGTCAAGTCAATTGACAACGCGCTGCAGCGTATCAAAAGAAAGTTAGGTCGAGACGTAGAAAGCAGACAAGCTATTTCATAATAGGTAAAAAACAGCCGGACCTCAAAGGGGTTTCGGCTCTTTTTCACGGTCTTTTAAAATGTCTTGAATAATTTCAATATGAACAGAAGCCCACGATTGTTCACGGAAATGAAGAAACACGCTTGGAATGAGAATAAAAACATACAGCACCACAAAAATGATCCAAAGCCAGCTGCCGTCTTTAAATAAAAATTGCTGCAGCCGCTGCGAAAATAAAAAAAAGAGCCAAGGCAAAGCAGAAACAAGGATGGGAATGACGCCGGAGCCGTTTTTTTCTTTAGTCATTCGGTAATACACTTTTCGCAAAATAGCGCTGTCTAGCGTAAGGTAAAGCTGCCGGATTTCTTCCATTTCCGCTAATTCATCAATTTCTTCTGCGTTTTGGTTTTGATGAGCTGCTTTTTTTAGTTTAAGGTAGACTTTATGAGCATCGCCGCGCAGTGAAAACATATACCAGCCTCCCGCATATTGTTTCGTCTTCTTTAACAGAGTTTGCAGGTGCATGTAAATATATACAAAAAGTTTCGTGATACGAAAGAATAAGAAAAAGGAAGTGAAAGCGTAAATCATTAGTAGAAAATAAGAGAAAATAGCTGATTTTTGCCCTTTTTAGCCGCCTTTACACATCAAGTAGCAGCACATATACTAATAAAAGAACAATTAGTTACCTAGGTAAATAAAATGAAAGATGAGGTGGGAAAAGTGAATAACTTGGTGTTTCATGAGCTTCATCAAAAGTCGAGATTGTCTATTAAAGAAGTAAATGAAGTGTTAAAAGCGTACGGGCTATACAGCTCGCAGTATTCAATTTTATTTTGTTTAAAGCGATTCGGCTCGATGACGCAAACGGAGATTTGGCAGTATTTAAATGTCGAAGCGCCAACGGTGACCCGCACGTTAACAAGGCTTGAAAAAAGCGGATGGATCGTTCGAAAAGCAGGCAGTGATAAACGAGAGCGCATCGTTTATTTATCTCCTCAAGCGAAGAAAAAACTTCCAGAAATTCAGCAAGAAATTGAACGTTTGGAAGAAAATTTGCTGATTGCTTTATCCGACAGCGAACAAGATCAGCTTATTTCGTTATTAAAGAAAATTTGTAAATCTACAGAAAAGGGTGAAATGAATGACGAACCAGCAGGAGCCAATCTGGACTAAAAGCTTTATCAGCATTGCGATTACCAACTTTTTTATTTTTGTCGTGTTTTATGCATTGCTGACGCTGCTGCCGATTTATGTATTAGACGCCTTAGAAGGCACGAGTACGCAGGCAGGGCTTGTTGTTACTATCTTTTTATTATCTGCGATTATTGTTAGACCATTTTCAGGGAAAGTCATTGAAAACATTGGAAAGAAAAAAACGCTCGTATTTAGTACCCTCATTTTTGCGCTTTCTTCCTTCTTATATATGTTCATCCACCATTTTAACGTGCTTTTATTACTGCGCTTCTTTCAAGGGATTTCATTCAGCTTAGCAACAACTGTCACCGGAGCGATTGCAGCGGATTTAGTTCCCGCTAAACGACGAGGAGAAGGGCTTGGCTACTTCGGAATGTCAATGAACTTAGCCGTTGTTGCAGGGCCGTTTTTAGCACTAACGCTTCATCAATACATGGCATACAACATTATTTTTCTTGTATTTGGCGTGATTATGCTCGTTGGCTGGCTGTGCGGAATGATGGTCAAAAATCTTCAAGAAAACGCTGCTCCGTCAGTAAAGAAATCATTTTCACTGAGCGATTTGTTTGAAAAGAAATCCATGCCGATTTCATCTGTAGGTATTCTCGTTTCTTTTTCGTATGCAAGTATTATTTCTTTTATTTCTGTGTACGCACAGTCGCTTGGATTGATTAAAACAGCAAGCTTTTTCTTTGTCGTGTTCGCAGCTGCGATGCTGATTTCACGACCGTTTACAGGAAGATTATTTGATAAATCGGGCCCAAACATTGTGATTATTCCATCATGTATTGTCTTTGCGATTGGTCTATTTAGCTTAAGCCTTACACATTCTTCTTGGATGCTGCTGTTTTCAGGTGCATTAGTAGGACTAGGCTATGGAACGCTTCTTCCTAGCTTCCAAACGCTTGCGATTCAAGCGGCGCCTGCTCACCGAAGCGCATATGCAACTGCTACATTCTTTACGTTTTATGATAGCGGTATTGCGGTTGGTTCATTTGTATTAGGAATTGCAGCAGGTGCTTTAGGATATTCAAAACTGTACTTTGCGCTTGGTATTTTTGTTCTTTTGATTACACTTTACTACAAGTGGATTGCAAATTTACGTCAAAAACAAAAAGCAGCAAATATCCAGGTGGGTATGAAATAAAAAAGCTCGGCGTAATATGCGCCGAGTTTTTTTCTGGATTTTTTACAGGACTTTGGAAGGGAAGCATATTTAAGTCAAAAGGTACTAGCCAATTCCTATCCATCTGCACCATACTTTAACAGAGGAACCATTTACATATAAAACTTCTTGGATGAAATAAAAAACAAAGGAGAACAAAGATGAAAGTAATGAAACCTCTTATGGTCACAGCGCTAGGGCTTAGTCTTGCCACTTTTTATGAAGGCGCTTTTCCTGCAGAAAAAGCTGTGCAAGTACAGGCTGCTACAGATGAAAATGTGATTGCTGACAAAGCAAAAACGTATGAAGGAGCGGATTATACGTCTGGAGGAGAGACGCTAAGCGAAGGGTTTGACAGCTCTGGCTTCGTTCAATATGTGTTTAAGCAAGCGCTCGATACAACGCTGCCTCGTTCCGTGAAAGAACAGTCAGAGCTTGGAACAGCCGTCGATAAAAACGAGCTGCAAGCGGGCGATGTATTGTTTTTTAACACCAATGAAAACGGTGAAGTGAACGTAGCTGCTATTTATATCGGAGACGATGAGATGATTTATGCATCTTCTTCAGACGGAAAAGTCGTGGTGAAAAACATTTCAAGCAGCGCGTATTGGTCATCACATTTCGCCAAAGCAAAGCGCATTACAGGAGCACCGGAAATTGCAAAAGATAATGAAGTTATTGCAGAAGCGCTAAAACATCTCGGCACACCATATGTATTTGGAGGCGAGTCGCCAACGGACGGTTTTGATTGTTCCGCATTTGTTGCATATGTATTTCAACACGCATCGGACGTCTACCTTCCGAGATCAACCGATCAGCAGTGGCAAGTTGGAGAAGAAGTTGCTCGCGCAGATTTAAAGCCAGGAGACGTTATCTTTTTTAAAGACACGTATCGTGAAGGGATTTCACACGTCGGTATCTATGTAGGCGGCAATCAGTTTATTCATGCCAAGCGCAGCGAAAATGTGACGGTTGATTATCTGACAAGCAGCTACTGGACGTCTAAGTACGCAGGAGCAAGGCGCTACGATGACTTATCGCTGTCAAAAGACAACCCATTTGTGACCGAATCTCTTAAATATGTAGGAGAAGTACCTTATGCACAAGGTGGGACAAGTCCTTCTACAGGCTTTGATACGGCTGGTTTTGTTCAATACATTTATAAAGAAGCAGCTGGAAAAGACATTCCGCGCTATGCGAGTCAGCAGTGGGAAGCAGGAGAAACCATTTCACAATCTGACTTGAAGCCAGGAGATCTCGTCTTTTTTGAAGGAAGTTCACTTATTCCATCTATCTATATTGGAAATGACTATGTCGTTCACGTATCCACATCTGAGGGCGTGAAAATTACAAACTATAAAGTAGACAGCTACTGGGCTCCTAAATACTACGGAGCAAAGCGCATGCCATAAAGGTAAAAACCAAGACAGTCTGGGGCTGTCTTGGTTTTTTAATAGGTAGCCAATTGTTTTTGTATGTCTTTGATTCGCTCTAGCGTTATCCCTTCCCGCTGCTCGACGGCTAAAGGGTGATTCGTTGGCTCTAACTCGATGAGTGGTCTTGTTCCAACAGATCTTGTATGCACATTTGTTTTTAAATTTAACGTTTCCGGATAGCCTGGAATTGAAACTGAAAACCAGCCGAAATAAGGCGGTTCATTTTCTCTTTTGTCACTTTCCCATAAATCTATCATTCGATGAAAATTTTCTTCGCTTAAAGAAACCCATATGTTCCAAGTGAAAAATTTTTCTTCATTAAAAACAGGAATTTCAACACAGCCTCTTACGAAAAAATGTTCTTGATTCATGATACAAATCTCTGAATATAGTTCAAAGTCGTTTTGTCTTTCATCGTCTGACGCGTCATAATAGTAAAAAGGAGCTTCACTTGTATAGCTCATAGGCAAAGCAGGCTGAGGGTGTTCACAGGTTAAGTCTTTATAGTGAAGTTTGTTCGTTTTCTTCTTGCCGTATAGTTTTCTTCTTCGCATATTATTTTACACTCCTCAGATAAAAGTATCTTCATTATAATACAAAAAAATGACTGTTTAAGCGTATAATGTGTAAAAAAGTTTGATCCCCCGTATCTTTTGAACTTCCTTTAATCGTTTAGTAAATAGAGAGTGCAAAAGGAGTGAAAATCATGTCACATTCAAAAAAAATCGAAACACAAACAGAAAGCTTTGACGATGCATGCTGGAACGAGCATTACCCAAAATTGCAGCAGTACTGCCGCTTTTTAGCGCAAAATGCGTGGGACGGAGACGATATTGCCCAAGAAACGTTTTTAAAAGCTCAGCGATATAAAGGTGAAGAGCACAATCTGTCTTCCGCGCTGTTAAATAAAATTGCGTATCATCACTGGATTGATCTGCTGCGAAAAAGAAAGCGTGAAGGAATAGTCGAAGAAAAAGCTTTGGAACAACAAGCTGAAAAGCATACGTTTGATAGTAAGGGACACTCGGTCGAGCTGCTGATTAGCCAATTTACGCCGAAGCAAGCGGTAATCTTTTTCTTAAAAGAAGGATTCCGCTATCAGCTGAAAGAAATCGCTTCGATTTTACAAACGTCAGAAACAGCGGTAAAAAGCAATTTGCATCGTGCCAAGCAGCGGTTAGAAAAAGACGGGGAGCCATTTTCCACAGATTCTTTTTGGAATGAAAAAGAACGAAAAGAGCTGTCAGAGCTTTTTTATAAGACGCTAGAAGCGCAGGATCCAGCACTTTTGATTCAGGCTTTGCCTTCCTTAAAAAGTGTCATTCAAAAACCAACGTATACTCCGACGTGCACTCTCTGCATGGCTGCATAGCCGTATTACGTGTGATAAGGAGGATATATATGAGCACGATTCCATATGTAATTGAACAAAGTAACCGCGGTGAACGTTCGTATGATATTTATTCGAGGCTGTTAAAAGACCGAATTATTTTAATTGGTGATGAAATCAATGATCATATTGCCAACAGCGTGGTCGCACAGCTCTTATTTCTTGCGGCAGATGATCCTAAAAAAGATATTTCACTTTACATTAACAGCCCTGGAGGTTCGACTTCAGCAGGGTTTGCGATTTATGATACGATGCAGTATATCGAACCGGATGTTCAAACGATTTGCACGGGCATGGCTGCTTCTTTTGGCGCACTGCTTCTCCTAGCAGGAGCAAAAGGAAAGCGCTATGCACTGCCGAATAGCGAAATTATGATTCATCAGCCGCTAGGAGGAGCTAGAGGTCAGGCAACTGAAATTGAAATTAGCGCCCGGCGGATTTTAAAATTGAAGCAGCATATTAATGAAATCATATCAACACGAACGGGACAGCCGGTTGAAAAAGTGGCAAACGATACGGAACGAGATTATTTTATGAGTGCTGAAGAGGCAAAGGAGTACGGAGTTATTGACGGTATTCTGTTGCCGAAATAAAGAGGTGACAAGGAAGCATAGACGGCAGCGTCTATGCTTGCTTTCTATAGAAATAAGAAAAAAGACCTTAGTATTATCTTTATTTTTCTTAAAAAGGTAGGTATTATATAAAATATAGCAGATTTTAGAAAGAAGGTTTTACACATGCAAGAAGTGATTGGAGTAGAGCAGCGGTCTCTGTTTCAAAAAGTATTAGTAACATTTATTTTTTCGTTATTTATTTCAACAGTTGGCTTATACGCAGGTCAATATGTGCCGCCGGCTTATTTTATTCCGTTAGCGATTGCTGAACTTGTGATGCTGGTTGCGGCATTTATGTTACGAAAGAAAAAAAGCGTAGGATACGGTTTTACATATGCGTTTTCGTTTATATCAGGCATCACGCTGTTTCCGATTGTTAGCCACTATGCCTCAGTAGCGGGAGCGCAAGTCGTTCTTTATGCGTTTGGAAGTACGTTCGTTATTTTTACGGTGATGGGTGTAATTGGCGCAAAAACAAAAAAAGATCTAGGGTTTTTAGGCAGCTTTTTATTAGTGGCGCTGTTAGCATTAGTGTGCATCAGCATTTTCTCGCTGTTTAGTCCATTAACAACGCCTGGACTGATGGCATTTTCAGTGATTGGTACCATTGTTTTCTCACTATATGTGCTGTATGATTTTAATAAAATGAAGCACGGTGAAATCACTGAAGAGCTTGTTCCGATTTTGGCATTGTCTTTGTATTTAGATTTTATTAATCTATTCATCAACTTGCTTCGCTTTTTCGGTATTTTAGGCAGCGATGATTAATAAGAAAAACCTGTTGTCACAACAGGTTTTTTCTTTTATTTATTCTCCGCCGTCTCCATCTCCATCCTCGCTAACGTCATCCTCTGTTTTTTCATAGTTTGGTCCGGTAGCGTAAGGTTCTTTAAAAAACTTGTCAAACCACGTGGAGCTTGTAGCGACCGCGCCGTTTTTAGCGTGAATAAATTCACTGATTGTATATATTTCAACGACTTGTTTTCGATATTTCCGAAATAAAAATGCGCTGGCAACAACGCCAATGCTGATGATTATATACGTATTCATGAAATCCTCCTTATAAAAGGGTTAGTGTTATGTATGCCACATAGCAAACGTGTATTATCCTTAATAGATTGATGTAAATCATAATTGTGATGATTTTTAATGGTTTCTCTTATGGTTATTTTTGGTATTGTGTATTTATGATGAAAAACAAGCTGAGGAGAAGATCCAGTCTGAAAAGGAGGGTAAGTATGAACAAAGTAGCTATTACATCGTTATTATTTTTCTTACTAGCTGGTTGCAATCAAGAAAAGGTACTGGTTGCAATCAAGAAAAGGTAAATGTATCTACACCTAATGATGAACAAGTTCCAGTGTCAGGAAGCATTGTGGTTAATGACAAAGAGTATGAAATGCGAGTAGGAGAATATGAATGGAACGGTGACGATGGTGCGCATATAACCAAAACAGATTCTTACTCACCAAAAGAGGTTGCTAAAGAATTTGATGACCTTACGCTAGAGAAAGATACCAGAGTTCAAATTCTACTAAAAAACAATCCAAAACTTACTGTCTATCAACTGAATCAAAACAACCAAAAAGAAAAAGTTACGATAAAAAATAATCGTATTGAAGTGTCTTCAAAGAGTGGTTACTATCTTTATGAAGTATCTGGGAAATGGCCTCATGGAAAGGCAACTTATTTATTTGATGTGAATGTAAAATAGCTAGCTAATTGCACATTGGTGAGCTATAGTAAATTGTTATACATGCACGAACCTAAAAGAAGTTCGTTTAGTGGTGCGAGCCTTTGAAAAAATGGTAGTATAGAGCAGGTACATAGCGAACGTAAATTTTTTGGAAGGATGCATGTTAGTGGTGAATTTTAACGAGTTTTTTACTATTTCTTCGTATGAAGTAATGGAGCATTTGAGTCGAAAAGAAAATGGAAAGAATATAGATGAATATGAAGTGATGTTGTATAACGAAAACGTCAGTCAAACAGAAAATGTGATGATTAAGTTTAAAAAGGTGAGCGATGAAATAGCAGTAGAAAAGGTCCAAACGTTCTCTTACTTTGATCAGCAGAGTCCCAAACATCCCTGTAAGATTTGCGGCAGTGAAGTGATGGTAAAAGAGAACAGCACTGAAGAACTAAATGTTTACGCACATAATTGTTCATTTAACTATGAAGAAATAGAGTGCTGTTTAAGAGAACTAGTACAAAATGAACTTTTACAGGATAGATTTACTCAAGAAGAATTCGACCGGAACTATGGAGTTAACTATCGTGATGACGCTAACCAGCAATACAGCTTTTACGATGCCCAGCAACGAAATACTTTTTATACCATCTTTAACGATAGTGTTTATCACACTTCTTACGCAGGACCACAAGAGCTGCGCTGTAAGTTTTGCGGGATGGATGAAGAGCTGCTTGTTGTAGACGGAGCTTTCTATCAAAAATGCGCTGTGCTAACTCCACATACAAATCAAATTATTAATATGATTGAAGCAAGAAAACAAAACGAACCAGACGTAACAAAACGTTGAGGAGAGAAAAGGGACCGAAGTCTCAGAAGAACATAAAAAAAGAAGCTTCCTTTTGAGCGAAAGGAAGCTTATCAAGTTTGTACCTATAGGGTTGAGTGGTGCATAATTAAATAGCTACCGGAATAACCGATGAATCATTAAAGTAAACAACTTCTGAAAGAATGGTGCAGCCTTTCAGGTTTTTGAGCTGAGAAAGGGCTTCTTCTTTGCTATCAAACTCGTACATTCTCATTTCACCTTTTCCTACATAACACGTAATTACATACATTTTAGAAGTACCTCCACCTATCATTTATCAATTTATTAATAAAGAGCCATAACGGCTTTTATTCCTATTAAAATAGCGTAAGTGCACCTGTGACAATAGCAAGGACAATTAGAACAAGAGACGTTAAAATGGCCCATTTAAATGCAAAGCGCTGATGTTCACCAAGATCAACACCTACCATACCTACAAGTAAGAAAGTAGACGCAACGAGCGGGCTTAACAGATGAACAGGTTGTCCGAGCACTGAAGCTCGCGCAATTTCCATCGGATCAATTCCGTAAGAAGCAGCTGTTTCAGCGAATATTGGTAAAACACCGAAGTAATAAGCGTCGTTACTCATCACGAATGTAAACGGCATGCTTGTTAAAGCAACGATTGTCGGTAAAAATGAACCGAGTGAATCAGGAACTAAATGAATTAACAGGCTTGCCATTTCATCAACCATTTTAGTGCCGGATAGTATTCCTGTAAAAATACCGGCTGCAAAAACAAGTGCTGCAACGGTCAGTGCGTTGCCTGCATGAGCCATTAAACGTTCTTTTTGATCCTCAAGTTTTGGATAGTTAATCATAAGAGCAAGCGCAAAGCCAATCATAAATAAAACAGAAACTGACCAAATGCCTGAAACCAATACGACCATGAGTGCAATGGTTAAAGCTAAGTTGATCCAGATTTTTTTAGGCTGTGTAATATCTTCTTGAGAAGTTAAAGATGCGTCTTCAGCAAACGCAAGCGAGCTTTTTAATTCAAACTGCTCGATGTCAATAGCACCAAGTCGTCTGCGCTCTTTTTTTCCAAGAATATAGCCTGTAAAAACAACCCACAAAGCTCCGCCAATTAGCGTTGGAAGAAGTGGAATAAAGAACTCTGATGCATCAAGGTGAAGGGCAACAATCGCACGAGTAGCCGGGCCTCCCCAAGGCGTCATGCTGCTCATAATACTAAGAGAAAGCATCGCAACTGTCGTTAACACTAACGGACTCATATTCAGGCGTTTATAAAGTGGAAGAAGAGCAGAAACCGTAATCATATAAGTGGTTGTACCGTCTCCGTCTAGTGCAACTAAAAGCGATAGAAGAGCCGTTCCGATGACGATTTTAAGCGGATCGCCTTTTACGATTTTTAACAGCTGCTTAATTAATGGATCAAACAGTCCGGCATCAATCATAACCCCAAAATATAAGATGGCGAACAGCAGCATCGCAGCTGACGGAGCTACTTGTTTTAGACCTTCTAGCATCATGTCTCCGACGCCTTTGCCAAACCCTCCAATCACCGCAAAAAGAAGTGGAATGACCATTAAAGCTACGATAGGAGACATCCTTTTTGACATAATGAGATACGTAAAGACAATAATCATTGTAAAACCTAGTAGTGCTAGCATTCAAACAACCTCCTTTATTTTCCCTCTTTTCTCTGAAAGCGTTTTCTTTTAGAGTAAAAAAACGTGACTAACATCTCTCATCCCCATGTATGAGCCATAGTTTGATTATTAAGAATTTTTAAAGCCGCTCTTTACTCCCGCTGATGTTTCTTGTTTTCATGTTAGTACATTTTTAAAAATAAAGGAAATATAGGTTTTTTTAGAAAGTTCATAAAAAATTTTTATAATGGTAGTCTAGAAAAAAGCTTGGTCTAAAAGAGAGATTCTTCCAAGACGCAAACTTTTTAGCTTTGGCTTTATTTTTCACTTAGCTTTAAAAAGTCAATAAACGCTTTCACGACCGATAGATTCAAGTAAGAAGGATCATACATGAGCCACGTGTTTCGAAGCAAAGGTGATTCATCTCGGTACGAAAGTCCGTATGTATATAAGTTGTCGCTGGAGTGAAGGCAAATTTCAGGTAAAATGGCAAAGCCTAAATCATTTTTGACCATTTCTTTGGCCGTTTCTTGCCGGTCAACTTCCATTGCCACAAACGGAGGCTCTGAAAACTTGTCATGCCACCAGTCTTGAATGAGATCTTTTAATGACGTATCGGTTTTATAGTTAATATAAGGCAGGTTCGGCAAGTCGTCGATCGCAATCTCTTTTTTCGAAATTAAGCAGAGTCGTTCTTTCGTCAGCAGTGATTTTTCTCCGTTCCACGGGTAATTGCCTCGTAAAATACCAACGTGCACACGCGAAGAGTCTAATAGATTCATAACTTGCGTACTCCAGCCCGTATTGACGCTGAACTGTACATTTGGGTAGTGAAGAGAGAACTGCTTTAAAATTTTAGGAAGCTTATGCTGTGCAAAGTTACTCGATACCCCTAAGCGAAGCGTTCCCGTAACGGTTTCGCTCATATTACGCATGCTGTCTTTTGTTTCCTGCAGCTGTTTCCACATATTTTCCGCATAGCGAACAAGATGCTCACCTTCAGATGTAAACTCAATTCCTTTTTTCGTTTTGAAAAAAAGCGACACGCCAAATTCTTCTTCAAGATTTTTAAGGCGGTAGCTTAAAGAAGGCTGCGATACGTAGAGCCTTTCAGCCGTTCGCGTAATGTTCTTTTCTTCGTGAAGCGTTTTAATTAATATCCAATCTTTTTGATCCATCCCGATTCCCCCTTGTATTTAGATTATAAAAAAATTTTTAAAAAGACAATAAATTTTATGTATTTTACTTATGACCACCTCTATTATACGATAAATGGCAAATGAACCGGTTCTAAATAGTAAAAAAATAAAATGGTTTGATGAACGCCTCGGCGTTTGTTAGTAGGGGAGAAAGGTGATTAAGATGACGCGTATTCCTGTAACGGTTATGAGAGGTGGAACGAGTAAAGGGGTCTTTATCAATCATGAAGAAATGCCTGTGAACAAATCGGATTGGGAACCGTTTTTGCTAGATATAATGGGAAGTCCGGATCAACGTCAAATTGACGGACTCGGCGGAGCTAATTCGCTGACAAGTAAAATCGCGATTATAAAAGAATCAGATCTAGAGAAAGCTGACGTAGATTACACGTTTGCGCAGGTTAGCATCAGCGAATCTCTCGTTGATTTTAAAGGAAACTGCGGCAATATCTCTTCAGCGGTCGGACCTTATGCAATCGAACAAGGACTTGTGCAACCTGTGGAACCGGTGACCAAAGTGCGGATTTATAATACGAATACGAAAAAAGTAATTGTAGCGGAAGTAGAAGTAGAAAACGGAAAAGTGAAAACAGAAGGATCCTGTATGATTCCTGGAGTGCCGGGTACGGGTTCACCCATTTATCTTTCGTTTGAAAACGGAGAAGGAGCCGTTACTGGAAAACTGCTTCCTACCGGGAACGCTATCGATCTTCTGCAAACATCCATCGGGACGATAAAAGCATCAATTGTTGATGTAGGAAATCCGCTTGTATTTGTTAAAGCAGCGGATATTGGCCTAAAGGGAGCAGAACTTCCGCATGAATACACGGACAAACAGCTGAAGCTATTTGAAGAAATTCGCTCCATTGCAGCGGAAAAAGCGGGGCTCGCACCTCAAGACAAAGCAACTAAACTATCACCAGCGGTTCCAAAAATGACGATTATTTCTCCTCCTATGGACCATCGGGACGGGACTGGCAGAGAAAAAGCTGCTTCTCAAATGGACGTATTAATCCGCATGATGTCGATGCAAAAACCGCATCAAACGCTTGCGATTACAGGAGCAATTTGTACAACGGCGGCTATCTATACAAAAGGCACGCTTCCGTCAGAAATGGTTCAATTAAAAGATGATACCGTTCGACTTGCTCATCCAATGGGAATTATGGAAACCAGTGTGGATCTAAAAGATGGACAGGTTAACGGAATCAAAGTAGTGCGTACAGCCCGTCTTATTTTTGAAGGATTTGTTTATACGAAGCATACGTACGATGTATGTTTATCAAGTTAATAACGTTCTCTAAAAAACCTCTTTCTAGGAAACTAGGAAGAGCTTTTTTATGTTAGAATATTTTTACTGAAAAATGGAAAATCAGATGGAGGTACAAAGAAAATGATTGAGCTATGTAAATATAGAGAAGTGCAGGAGTTTAAAAACCATGTAGAACCGCTTTTAGCGAAAAATGAAATTCTTCATAACTTAGCGCTTGGCATTTTACACAGCTTAAATAAAAGCAGCAAACCAAATTTTATGGGTGTTATTTTAAAAGACAGCTGTGCTGCGCTTGTATTACTGCAAACCCATCCTAAGCAAATCATCCTGTCTCAGATACAGCAGCTAACGGAGGTTGAACTAAGCGAAGCGGCAGAGCTGTTACAAGAAATCGACATACCGGGCTTAGTTGGAGAAAGACAAATGGTTTTATATCTTTCTCAAAAGCTAGCAGATTTAAAAAATCAAGAAGCTTCTTTAAAAATGGATCAGCGCATTTATCGGTTAGACAAAGTAAAAAAAGCTGCGGACGCTGACGGAGTGCTGGTAAAAGCAAGGTTGAAGCATCTTCCGCTCGTGACAGAATGGGTTTGGGAGTTTATGGGCGTCATTGGAGACCCTGTATCAAAAGAACAAGCTGCCAAAACAGGAGAAGCTTTTATTAAAGCAGGACGGTTATTTTTATGGGAAGTGAACGGTGAGTATGTGTCGATTGCCAATGCTACGCGTCCAACGGCCTATAACATTACGATTAACTTTGTATACACGCCTCAAAAAGAACGTAAAAAAGGCTATGCCTCAAGCTGTGTATCCACGCTTTCTCAGCTTATGCTAGACGAAGGATTTCAAACAACAAGTTTATACACAGACATGACAAATCCTACGTCTAACAAGATTTATATGGAGATTGGGTATGAACACGTAGCGGATTCAGCATTGGTTTTATTTCATGAAAAAAAGTAGCAGGCTGCCTGCTACTTTTTCTATTACTTAAGGTTTTTTAACTAAATTAACGTGATTTAACGTTTTGCTATCATCAAAAATGAATTCAAGATCATAGGCGCCGGCGTGATAGGTGTACTTCGTTTGAGTAGTACCATCACCTTTTACTTTGCCTGTAAAGTTCGGCTGACCTAATTCTTTCTTTAAGTTAGCTTGGGTGATGGAGCCTAGATTTGTTTGACGCTCTACATTTGTACCAAAATAGCGGATTTCGTTAATGACGTTATTTTGATCATAGCCAAATGCGTATCCAGGGTGACCCATTTCCGCGTGATAGTAGTCAAAGTTGTTTGATGAACCTTCAGGCGGGGGACCGAACTGATCGCGAACGTCTTGACGCAGTGTTTTGCCAATTTTGAAGTCTGCTGTTAAGCGTGGCACTTCACCTTTTACTGCGGCGTTGTAAATTTCATTAATGTTTTTTACAGCTGTTTGACTTTGACTGCTTGTTTCTTGAGATGTAGCTGCATGTGCTGGTGTATCAAGCTGAGCGACAGGAGCAAATCCAAACGCAGCAATTCCTGTAATCGTTGCAGCCGCCGCTGCTTTTGATAGTCGTTGTTTCATTTTCATGATTTTTTCCTCCTATATATAACGATTTAGAAACTTCAGTCTACCTAAAAGAACAGGTAGGCCAGAATAATCAAGGAGTCTTAGTTGAGTTGGTAACTGATATATATAATGTAACACGTCTTTTAGAATGTAAACGTCAGATAAAGTAAAAAGCAAAAAACGATTCATTTATCATAGGTGAAAAGATTGGTTTATATTCCTTTATTAGGTAAAAAAACGTAATATAGAGAGGGTTCTAATGTTTTATAAAAAACTAGATAATAATTGTAAGTATGATACAATAAATCAAGTATTTGTTAAAAATACAATATTTATTTCTGGAGTTTTGATGTATGGAAAAAAATTTGATGAGAGGTACGCTTTTATTAACAGCGTCTTCTTTGTTAACAAAGATTCTAGGCTTTATTTATATTATTCCTTTCACAGCCTTAGTGGGAACGTCAGGTTACGCGCTTTATAAGTATGCATACGGTCCATATACCTTGATGCTAAGCTTGTCGACAATGGGTCTTCCGCTTGCTGTTTCGAAGTATGTATCGAAATATAACGGTCTTGGAAACTACCGTGCGGGACAAGATTTGTTAAAAGCAGGACTTCTATTAATGACAATAACGGGCATAATAGGTTTCTTAGTCCTCTATACGATGGCACCGTGGCTCGCTGAACTAGTCATTAACGGAAAAGATTCCTCGGGAAATAGTCAAAAAGACGTAGTGTATGTCATCCAAATGGTAAGCTTTGCTTTAATTGTTATCCCGCCTATGAGTCTATTACGAGGCTACTTTCAAGGTAACCAGTCTATGGGACCGTCCGCGCTAAGTACGATTATTGAACAAATAGTGCGAGTGTTGTTCATTTTAGCAGGAGCATACGCTGTTATTCACCTTTTTCATAGCACAATGACAAAAGCTGTTGGAATCGGCACGTTTGGAGCGTTTATTGGAGGCGTAGGGGGAATTGGGATTCTTGGAGCGGTTTATTTGAAGCGCAAGCGGTTGATTATGAAAGAAGTGAACAGCGGAAAGAATAATAAGTCCGTTTCGTTCTCTTCAATGTCCAAAGAGCTTGTAACGTACGCCGTTCCGTTTGTATTAGTTGGTTTAGCTATTCCTATCTATCAAAATATTGATACGTTTACGATTAACATGCTCTTTCAATCAATAGGATATGGACAAGCTAAAGCTGAAACGATCAACTCCGTTATTGGATTAGCCCAGATTTTGGTGATGGTGCCAGTATCGTTAGCGACTGCCTTCAGCATGTCACTGATTCCGGGCATTACGTCTTCCTTTGTGCAAGGAAATTTACGGGAAGTAAAAGGGGAAATTACAAAAACGCTGCAGCTGCTGTTATTTTTTACTCTTCCTGCTGCCGTGGGGCTTTGTTTATTAGGCAAGCCGGTATATATGATGATTTTTGGAGAAAAAAACAGTCCTGAAATCGGTGGAATTGTTTTACAATGGTACGCGCCTGCTGCCATTTTATTTGCTCTTTTTACAGTAACAGCCGCAATTCTCCAAGGAATTAATCAGCAAAAGAAGCTAATTTTAGGCTTGGGCTTAGGAATTGTTGTGAAGATAGTATTAAACGTACTGCTGGTTTCAAGCTTAAGAGAAATTGGACCGGTTGTCGCGACTTACGGAGGGTATGGTGTATCGGTTATATATA
The DNA here is from genome assembly GCF_056395685.1 of Priestia sp. 10L35. Taxonomy (NCBI): domain Bacteria; kingdom Bacillati; phylum Bacillota; class Bacilli; order Caryophanales; family Bacillaceae; genus Priestia; species Priestia sp. 10L35. The sequence continues at coordinate 1,075,962 of NZ_JBFTKA010000001.1, forward strand.
ACTTTTATTTAATTGAAAAATCCATTTCTTACCGAGTTCAATCACTGGGACAAGCTGCGTTGACACCTGTTTTATTAGTAAGTGTAATGTCAGCCGCTGTGATTATCGGCAATTATACTTCTCACTATTTTTTAGAAAATAAGCTGTCTGTATCTTCACTTGCGATGAGCACATCTTGTATTTCAATTGCTTTAGGTGCTGCCGTGTATCTAGGGCTTGGCGTAAAAACAAGTTTAGGGCAATCCGTTGTATTAAATAGAAGAAAAAGAATGTAAAGGAGAGAAAGTAGTGTCAAAGCGATTTGTACTAACCGTGGCGGCTGGAGGGTGTATAATAATTTCCGGCGCGCTGCTGCTATTAAATTGGGAAAGATTGTTTGGAGATTATCGTCCCGTTCAAACAGCAACAGCTGTATTCAAGCTAGAAGTGGGAAGTCAAGATGTAGCGAGGACTACAGATTCAGATGATGCTCTTCACTATATGGTGAAAAAAGGACATTTAGATGAATATATTCATATGATGAATGAAAAAGGCTATATGTTAAAAGAAAAAGATATTGATCATAACCGACTTGTTTTTAACGATGGACAAGAGGATGAGCAAATTTATTCTAAGCGCTTTGCCAAGAAGTATACGATGATTGATGGAGAAGGGTAAAGGTTTTACATGGTATTTTAGTCTACTAAAATCTTATAACCCTACCTGTTTTTAAAGTTTTTTTGCGGAAAAGAAAAATAATATTGACAATTATGACAAAAAGCTTAATACTGACTTTATTACATAAAACAAATACAATTTGTTTCCTTATCAAGAGAGGTGGAGGGACTGGCCCTGTGAAACCCGGCAACCGCTGTCTATGACAGAATGGTGCCAAATCCTTAAGAGTGTACTGCTCTTAGAGATAAGGAAGAAGCTGAAACAAAGCTCTTCCTTATTTATTTAAGGAAGGGCTTTTTATGTATAAAAAACAATGAGGTGATAATTTGAACAAAGCAGACCGTATCAAACGAATGAAAACACCAGAAATTGATCCAAGGTATGAAGGACGAGTGCCTCCGGGTCAGGTAGTAACGGAGCGCTTTCCGATTTTACATGAAGGCGACGTGCCGGAGTATAACTTAGAGGAGTGGACGCTTCGAGTGTTTGGATTAGTAAACAAAGAAGTGACGCTTTCGTATCAAGATATATTGGACATGCCGCAAACAACGGTGAAATGTGATATTCACTGCGTAACGAGATGGACAAAGCTTGATAATGAATTTACGGGCGTGCTGTTTACAGACTTTTTAAAAGCAGTTGGCTTGGAGTTAAAAAGTAAATACATCATGCTACATGGAGATAATGACTATACGTCAAACATTGAGGTAAAAGATTTACTGAGAGACGATATTCTTCTCGCTCATTCCTTTAACGGAGAGCCGCTTACAGCTAAGCACGGATATCCGCTGCGATTGGTTGTTCCGCATTTGTACTTTTGGAAAAGTGTTAAATGGCTTCGAGGCTTTGAAGCTATTGATGAAAATCATCCTGGCTTTTGGGAGCAAAACGGCTTTCATCTTAGAGGAGATCCGTTTAAAGAAGAGCGTTTTTCTGGAGAAGATTTAGGCATTCCAGAAGATGAGTGGGTACATAAAGACTATGATTAATGAAAATGCCTATGCGTGTGCATAGGCATTTTGTCAGCGCTGCCGGTTTAATTCCCACACAACGTGGCGAAGTTCAGGCAAAATCAGCTTGGTCATAGCTAGACGAACAGCACCGCTTGATCCTGGTGTAGAAAAAACGGCTTTTTCGTTAATCGTCCCGGCAATTGCCCGGCTCATAATTGCTGCGCTGCCAATGTCTTCGGTGTAGCTCAGCATGCGAAACAGCTCGCCAAACCCAACGATTTCTTTATGAATCAGCGCTTGAACGGCTTCAATTGTGACGTCTCGTTTTGTAATGCCAGTCCCGCCGTTTGTGAGAACAACGTCAATGTCCTCAGCACTGCATCCGGCAAGTATCGCTTGTTGAATCGACGTTTGGTCGTCTTTTACAATTTCATAGGAAGCGACCTGCATGTCGTGTTCTTTCAGAAGTTGGATCATTAGCGCGCCGCTTTTATCGGTTTCTTTTGTGCGTGTATCTGATACCGTAATGACTTTGCAGCGAACGGGCTGTGTTGCTTTGGCTTTATGTTCATGTACGCTCATTATGTACCTCCTTTACGCTTCCGTACGCTTGTAGTCACCGTTTTTGCCGCCAGATTTTTCAAGCAGATACGTTTCGCCGATAATCATGCCTTTATCAATGGCTTTACACATATCATAAACGGTTAGAGCGCAGGCAGAAGCAGCGGTTAAAGCTTCCATTTCAACGCCCGTTGAGCCTTCCGTTTTAACAGTTGCTTCTATTAATAAACCGTACTGATCATTGCTTGTATCCCAGTCAAATGAAAGGTTTACGCCTTTTAATAAAAGAGGGTGACACATCGGAATAATGTCAGACGTGCGTTTTGCTGCCATGATTCCCGCTACTTGTGCGACAGCAAGGACGTCGCCTTTTCCAATTTTATGTTCTACAATGGCTTCGTGAATTTCTTTGTTAACAAGTATGCTTGAACGAGCTGTTGCGACGCGGCGCGTGATAGATTTTTCGCTAATATCGACCATATTGGCACGGCCCTGGTCATTAAAATGTGTAAAAGAAGACATCGGTGTTTTCATCCTTTTTCAGTAAATTTTGTTGTATGATAGAAATAGTGAGATATGCTATGATTTTACACCATAGCGTAAAAAGTGAACAGACATAAAGGAAGTGAAGAATGTATGTTAGAAAGCAGAACACCTATTTCAATTCCTGAAGCAATTGAAAAAGTCATGACTTATAAAAGAAAAGGAAGCATCGAACGCGTATCGATCACCGAAAGCTACGGACGCTATTTAGGAGAAGATATTATCGCCGATCAAAACGTTCCTCATTTTAATAAATCGCTTTATGACGGCTTTGCGGTTCGAGCGCAAGACTGCCTAGAAGTCTCAAGTGAACATCCTATGGAGTTCGAAGTTGTAGGTGAAATCGGTGCAGGCTTTGTCTTTGAAGAAGAAGTAAAGCCGTTTCAAGCGGTGCGTATTATGACGGGAGCGCAAGTCCCTCATTCGTGTGATGCGGTTGTGATGCTTGAAGTAACGAAGTCGTATGAAAAAGAAGGCAAAACGTATATGGCGTTAAGCCGGCCTGCTTCAAAGTGGGAACACATTGCATTAAAAGGAGAAGAAACAAAAAAAGGAGAGGTGCTTGTTTCCAAAGGGGCGCGAATCAATCCGGGCGTCACGGCTTTTTTAGCTACGTTTGGCTATGCGGATGTCGCTGTCGTGAAGCAACCGGTGGTTGGCGTGTTAACAACAGGAAGCGAACTGCTTGATGTGAACGAGCCGTTAGAACCAGGAAAAATTCGCAACAGCAACTCCTATATGGCACTTGCGCAAATTGTAAGAAGCGGGGGAATTCCGAAATACTTAGGAAAGCTTGAAGATGATTTTGACCGCTGCTATGAAGCGGTAGAAAAAGCGCTTGAAGAAGTGGACATTCTACTAACAACCGGCGGGGTATCCGTTGGCGACTATGATTATTTGCCGGCTATTTATGAAAAGCTTGGTGCGAATGTGCTGTTTAACAAAATTGCGATGCGCCCAGGAAGCGTCACAACAGTCGCAGAACGAAACGGACAGCTGCTGTTTGGACTATCAGGAAATCCATCTGCTTGCTATGTCGGGTTTGAACTGTTTGTGCGTCCGATTGTTCGCAGCTTTTTGTATTCACCAGCGCCTCATTTACATAAAACAAAAGCGGTATTAAACGGCCGTTTCAAAGAACCTAATGCTTTTACGCGAATGGTGCGAGGAGAGGTTTCAGACGAAGGCGGAAAGCTTGTTGTGACGCCTGTTGGCATGGACAAGTCAGGGGCTATTTCATCATTAGCTGCAGCAAACGCGCTGATTGTTCTTCCAGGTGGAGAGTATGGATATGACAAAGGAACAGAAGTGAACGTGCTGCATCTTGAAAACGAAGGAACGAGTTCGCTTTGGGTATAAATAGCATTCTGCTTATTGCTTGTCCTTTTTTTCAATAAGAACTTGAAGCAGTTCTGTAATTCTATCTAATTTGCTTTCAATGCGAACAAGTAAGTAAAAAGATAGGGCAATTGGAAAGCCTAAATCTTTAATATAGCTAACTAAGTTTTCTATAATAGCATACCTCCTTCACTTAGAAGATATATTATAATATGTGATTTCTAAGTATTTGTTCGCGGGTGATATGCCCATTTTTAAGACAAAAGTCCTTGAAAAATAAGGAAAAGCAGCCTCGGCATTGGCAAGCGAGGCTGCTTTTTTTAAAGGGTTCATTTATACGTATCTCAGCATAAATGACTACTAGATTTTAACATGTTTTTAAATGTAAATACTACTTTTGATTTGCTTTAACATAGGTATAAACGGCAGGCTTTTATGCAGCCTTCTCTATCCCTATTGATCATAGCCTATAAATAAGAATTGTATAAAAACTGCATATTCTATAAAAGTGAACCATCTAGAACCCTTACTCTCATTAGGGTTCTTTTTTTGATTTGTTCTGGAAGAAGCGGTTATGTAAAATAGTTATTTATATAATATTTAAGGGACAGAAATGAAAAAACTACCTTAGAGTTAGAAAAAAGGAAGTTTTTTCTATGATGTAATTAGATTTCATGAGTGATGCTTCATTGCATTTTAGTTAATTTGCTTAATAAATTATAAATATATTCATATTAATTTGGCTTCTTTAAGGTAGGTATTAATGAGCAGTTTCAAACAATAAATCTACTTAGCGAATAGTAACCAATAACGTTGGGAACTTTATCTATTAACAAAAGGAAAGGAGGAGAAAGTATGCGAAAAAAGTGGTCTGTTTTATTATGTACGTTAGCTTTAGCTATGATGACTTTCATCTTGCCGGTTAATGCTGAAAACAATAACGTAGATAGAGCGAATTATAATGATAACGTAAATACTTATAACGATGACGTAAATACTCGAAATGTCACTACAGCAACTGATGTGGATGATGACAATGATTCACCTTGGGAACTACTTGGATTATTAGGACTAGTTGGTCTTTTTGGTCTTAAAAGAAGAGATGATCGTGAAGAAAAAGTTCGTTAATATCTATTTTGCATGAGTAGAGATAAATAAAGGTTATCAAAGATTAGCTTTCTCTAGAGTCCACAAAGGTGTCTTCTAGCAATCAGGGGCACCTTTGTTATCTCCTACAAAGTACATTATGTTTACTGAATCCGTGTGGGCTTTACATAAAAAGCAGAAAAAACTCCCTATGTATTTCCGTAGGGAGCTTTTCTGCTAGGAGAATTATTCTCACATAGTCGATACATTGCGGTATCTTGAGTAGTTTAAGCAAAAAGTGGAATATTATTCGTTCTTTAACTAACAGTGTTTAGTTTTGATTTAGAGTTCAAGCTCCATAAGCTAAATAGTATGATCATTAATTAAAGTATAATGCTAGACTAAAGCGCTCCATCTGTTAATGAATAAATAAAGGGAAAAAGAACAAATCATAATCCAGTAATAAGCGAAATCCAGTTTTGTTGTGACTGCCACTCTAGTTTGTTAGTTCCCCAAAAAGACATGATCACTTGAAGGGTCCCAAATACAATGCTCGCTGAAGTAACTCCTGCATCGTATGAAAACCCAAGCATCTAAGGGGCAGTAACGAGCCAAATCCCCATTACAGCGTTCACAACACCTCTTGCTTTCATCATTCTCCCTCTTCAAAGTATGAAACTCTTCATGCTGTCATGATTAAACTATATGTTTGTAATTGACGTGTGTTGAGTATTCTTCAACGCCTGTTGAGATTTTTTCAACTTTTAATGTAGAAACAAGCACTTCTGTTGATGAGTTCTCATAAGATGTTTCAAAATCAAATATAAGAAAGAGAGTGGAAAACGAATGTACTATTGCGTTACTTGCTGCAGATTGCAAAATGAAAATGTTATTAAGAGTAAGCTGTTTGAAAATGGATTTTATATAGATCCATTTTTCGGAGAGAAAATCCCTTTAGGTATGTGTGCACATAGGTGTAACCATGAGCTATGCAAAAAAGAAAAAGTGATTAAAAAGATTGCGCCAAAGAAAGTATTTAAATTAAAGAAAGCAATAGAATATGTACCTGCTCATCGTCATGATCAAGAAAAAGTTCCATTTTCACAATAAATAGAGAACGGTATGCCGCGTTCATTTCACTTAATAGAAATCCATTGTTATTCCGTAAGTTGATTCATTACCAGTTGTACAGCTATTGCATCGTCTAAATAGCCGATTGGAAAGACATAGTCTGGGATAATATCGGTAGGCAAAATAAAATACAGTAGCGCACTTCCCAATATTGAGCGCTTGGAAGCTGATGTTTTTTCATCACAATATTCAAGGTACATTTGCTTTAATTGATCAATAAAGGTTCCGACGCTGCCGACTTGCTCTATTTTGGTTTGAAAGTTATTACAAATCATGCTGTGTCCTTCGTCTGTCTGTGCATATTGCTTATATTTTGTTAGTTCTTGTTCGACACGTTCAATCGTAAAGTTTGTATCTACTATATTAAAAGATTTAAGTATTTCTTGAATTTTATCAATGGAGTAATGAATGCCTGTTTCTAATTCATTTTCTGTATTGTTTGAAGCAGCTCCAGCAGGGTCAATTAATGCTTCAAGAGGAGTATTTAAATAGTGCGCAAATTGTTTTAAATGGTGTAGATTTGCTTGCTGTTTTCCATTTATAATCCGTGAGATAGTTGCCGTATCAATCCCCGTAAGTGAGCTAAGTTTCCGCATAGATAAAGCATTTTCCTTTAATAAAGACCTTAATAACAAACCAAGGCTTTGATCATTTTGGATGTTAGACATAGCGGTTCACCTCTTTATATTTTTCAACGCGCAGTAATCATTTTATTGAAGGTTTATCAACAATATATGCAACAAGGAAGCAAATCTCCTCAACATTATCAATAAAAGGAGAGTACAAAATGGAATGGTTATTCATATTAGGTTTTGCACTATCATCGAGTATAGATAACTTCGGTGTGGGAATATCATACGGAGTTCGAAAGGTAAGAATAAAATGGCTTTCTAATTTACTGATAGCGGCTATTTGTTTCCTCTTTAGCATGGTGGGGATTATGTTTGGCAGGTGGATTTCAACCATCTTGCCAGGGGTGTTCCATGTTATTGTAGCCGTCGTATTATTAACGCTAATCGGGATTCGCATTATTTTATTAGTTGGATCCCAAAGAAATAACGGAAGTGATGAATTAGATAGTAGTGGTCAAGAAAACGTACGATATATTGGTTGGATCGAAAGCAGTGTCCTAGGTGTTGCACTTTCAGCAAATGCACTTACAAACGGTCTGGGAGCAGGCTTGCTTGGTTTATCGCCTTTAGCTATTTCGCTTACATCAGCCTTTGGCAGTTTTATAACCGTATGGCTAGGAGTAATGGTGGGGAAAAAAGCCGCAAATGTTCAAATTGGAAAATTTACATTGAGTCAATTTGGAACGTTAATAAGTGGGATCACGATTTTAATTGTAGCTTTTACTCAAATATTTTAAAAGAAAAGGCGCCACTTGCTAAAGCAAGTGGCGTTTTTTCTTTGTATTTTGTAGTAACTAGTTTTAAAAGTTATACAAAGTAAAAAACAAATGGCTAATACTCCTATCAATGCTACATGAGAATTTATCGAATAAAGAGATAAATGAACTTAATTCTTTCATTATTTCTTATTAAGTTTTAATTGTATTTGAGAAGGGTACAGTATTCTTTAGCCAAAGCGCCAAAATAACTGGCGCAAACGTTATCTCATTTACCACATAGGCATACTATTCTAAAAAACAGCCGTATACCCTAAAACAAAGGGGAAACTATCTAATTTTGACAGATAAGAATGCAAAGCGTAGAATTGTTCTAATGAACAGGCAATTTACCAGTTTAAGAGTCTTAAAATTTAGGTTGATTTTATATAAGGGAGCGTACACACTTGAAAAATCAGTTTGCTCAATTGATACAGAATAATGAAAGCGTTCATATTTACTATAATATTGACGATATGAGAAGTTACTTAGACAATCTTGTGTCTTATATTGTTTCGGGGATTGAACAGGAGAGACATACCTTAGTTATAGAAAGTGAAAGACTAATTCCGCTGATTTTCAAAAGATTAGAGGGAATTTTAACTCAAGATCAATTAACATATATACATACCATTAATAATTTTGATTATTACTGTTCAAGTGGAAGTTTTCAGCCTGCCATAATTTTTGAACATCTTTCTAAACATTTAGAGCCTTTCTATAAAAACAATACGTCTTTTCAAATATGGGCTCATGTAGAGTGGGGACAGCAAGAAGGGATTATACCTATTTTAGAAGAGTTTGAAAATGAAGCAGACAAATTGGTGAATAACGGCGGATTATATTTAGTATGCGCGTATGATGAAGAGAGAGTACCAGAAGTTCTTAAACTGGCTTTAATGAAGTGCCATCCATACTTAATTTTAGAAAATGAAATTACTCCGTCTAATTTATATGTAATGACAGATGCAGTGTAAGTAATAATGGCCTTGGACATTATTTTTTAAAAGCAAAAGGTAAATAGAGAACAAATAAGGAGCCTTATTTAAGGCTCCTTATTTGTTGTTTCTCCAGAGTATGTATACCATAGTATCTTTATATCTAGTGTGAGTCTTCAATTAAAATCTCTATTCCTTAAAATGAAGCTTTTTCGTATCCGCTCTGTTTCATCTTCCGTAACTTCTGGATAGTGCCTAGATAAGACATTAGCTAAACTTTCTTCTTTAGGTATATGTAAAAAACGTGAATATACTTCCGTACCACTTGGGAACTCATCTTCTTCACATAAGAGGAAGGCATCTAAACTCTCAATCAATTGGAAATTCACAGTCTGATCATAAACGTTGGTATAGCTGTCTTCACATTCTTTTGCTTTCTTTTCTGCAATTTCATAGGCTTGAGCAAATGATTGGGCTTTAATTAATAAAATACTTTCTTCAAATATCTGATGTTCTTCATAATTTTCGTCAATCTTTTCTATATTAGGTTTACCGACTATTAAGTACTTATAAAGAATCTTTACCCCATACCATTGGACGTCTAACTCTTCGCTATTAGTTGTTTTCATATCAACTCTCCATTCTTAACTAAAGAAACCATAAGGAATTCCTAATATAATTACAAACGGTGCAATATACATAAATCCAAACATTATTTGGTCTAGAAAATGGTTTAAGCTCATTTGCTCGTAACCATCAGAAAAAGATAGTCCAGAAAGAACTAAGCTACCGCACAAGGTAGAAATCAAAAACGATATAACTTTTTTCATGATTCTATAATCTCCCTGGTTATTAATAAGTGTATTTTAACATTTAAAAGTAAAACAAGTGTAATTATGTTAAAATATAACTATATTTACTTTTTTGGTGGTGAAATAGATGGATAATCGAAGCTTGGGATTAGTTCTAGTCGGTACAGGAACAGTCTTTTTGATTTTGACTTTAACATTACATATTACGGGATTACTATATGGTGTTATTTTAGGTAGCAGCATCGTATTAAATGTTTCAGGTGCAGGTATACTTATGAAGTTTATAGCTGATAAAAAGCTGGCTAATCTGTAGAGGCGTTATAAAGTAAGGTCTCTTTTTTATGAATTTTATGTTGGGATTTATTTTATGGGAATGTTTGGGGGTATCCTACTTTGGAAATGAACTTTTTTTGGTTAGCGTTAGGATTGGCTGCCCTTGGTTATTTTATAGGCGACGGTTTAAAGAATTTCAGCAAACCTCAAAGAAAATCAAAATATCCTTATTTGATTAAAGAAAAAGATCTACACTATCACTTTCACTTAAGCAAAGGTGAAATTGAAGAACTGTTAACTAAATATCCCGGAGCTCCAAAGATAGAGCTGAAAGGGACTACCTATTATCCGTATCATCAATTCGTTGACTGGCTATCGTCTAATGAAATTTATAAGGTGTAAAGGAGAGGAAGAAATATGTTTAATCAATATCCTATTGGGAACTTTATCGTGAAAGAAAATATTCAGCCAGAAGATATTCAAAGGTGGATTCATGACATTGGATATGCACCAAAGCAATTAGCTGATGCTGTAGAAGGACTGACCAAAGAACAATTAGCTACGCCTTATCGAGAAGGCGGTTGGACATTAAGTCAAGTTGTCCATCATTTAGCTGACTCACATATGAATGCTTATACTCGTTTTAAATTAGGCTTAACAGAGCAAGCACCTACTATTAAGGCCTATGATGAAGTAGCTTGGTCAACTCTGCCTGATAATGATTTACCGATAGAAGTTTCTCTTCAACTTTTTTCAGCTTTACATAAGCGTCTTCATAAAGTTTTAAACTCACTTGATGAAAAAGATTTGAAGAAAATGATCCACCATCCTGAAAACGGGGAAGTGACGATTGAGCAATTAATAGCTACTTATGCCTGGCATGGAAAGCATCATGTTGCTCATATTACCACATTAAGAAATCAAAGAGGATGGTAGAATGGCATTTAACATATGTTAGAACTAAAAAAGCTCTTTTTAAGAGCTTTTTTGGTTCTAATAAATGAAATTATGCTAATTAAAGAGTATACAGCTTAAAAACAGGAAAACTCCCTCAATCCGTTAAGGAAGTTATCTCTAATCCTGAATAGTAATTCATTCATCCTGTATCTGGCCATTATATTGTACGGTGATGACTTATTTTTATAAGCCATCAGGTCTAACTTTTGAAACACCTAAGGCAAGATTTTTCCACAAAGTTTGTTCAACCGCTTCGGCGTCCGCAGCATGACAATCAACAATGAGTATGACTTCGGAATGTTTGCCACGTAGAAGCCGTTGATTTTTCCTGATTACTTTAAACATAAATAGTTTAATTCCTAATCCTAAGATAAATCCGCTAAAAGCACTAATAATCCCCCAATAAATAGGTCCCCAGCTTAGTTTAAAACCAATACTTGCACCAATGACTGAAAAGGCTGTGGCTAGAGCCATTCCTAAATCAATAAGAGAAACACCATCTGCTCGATGAAGGCTATCAAAAATCCGGCGGTCTTCCGTTCTATTATTAAGAGGAACGATAAATATGTCCTCTTTCTTTATTCCTTTTTTTTCTAGATCGGAAATAGCTAATTCTATGTAACTGGAGTATTCAAATGTAGAAAAGATTTGCATATTTTCACTCCACCTTTTTTCCTTTCACAATACAAAAGCTTGGGTGTTGATACATTTTCTCGAAGAAGTTTTTCTGCACTCTTTCAACAAGTTTATTATTCTCAACGGTATTCATATAGGAATCAAAGGTAGCAAAACCATATAGAGAAGGAAAAAATAACAACCATTCTTTATTTAAAACGGAAGTAGCCTGTTTTATTTCTCCTAAAAATAGAAGAGAAATACCCTCAAGTAGATGAGAATAATAAAAGAAAACGACTGCCCAAATGATAACAAAGAAAGCACCAATGATCCGATGAATATAGAGTTGTCCTAGACCTGGCATCAACAAGGACCAGATAACGGATAAGATGGGATTCCGTTTATCTAAATAGTTTATTTCCATGGATCCTATACTAAAGGAGTTGAACTGATGATTTTCTCTTTCAGCTAACACGTATATTTTATTTAAATCAACGGTTGTTCGGTAACTATCCCATATAGCAAAAATATAAACGGGAATATAAATAAGAAGCCATCTTGTATCAAGCACGTCTTTGGCCATATCAATGTTTCCTTGAAAAGAATAAATCATGGCTAAATTCACATGAGATTTAAGGTTTATAACGACCTCCCATATAAATAATACAAAGCCGCGAAGGTATTTAGACAGTAGCAAGTGCCCAAACCCTGGAAAAGCTGCTGACCACCAAGCAACAATATAGGGGTTTCTTAAATGAATTTGAGTCGTTCCAAAGGTACTAACATGAGCAATATAGCGTCTTGCAGTATTGTCATTTTTATAATTATCCATATACAATCTCCTATGGGTTGGAAGGAAATATACTTTTTATACCTATCATTCATATTTAATATGGTCTTGTTTACTTATTTTATGCAATCCATTGATATACACTTAATCTTTGTCAAAATGGAGAATTCGTTGATAAGAAAAAGCTCTTTATTTTTCCATAGAGAGCTTCTTTACATGTTATTTTTGAAATTTGGTATTATGTTAATGAAGAAGTAGTTCGATGCTTCACGGCCTCTTGGCTCGTTTGTTCAAGATCTAGCATTATGTTCACTAAGTTTTTATATTCTATACAACATAAAAACGGGAAAACTACTGCTCCTGTGCAGTAGTTTTCCTAGTCGTTAAAATATAGATGTTATGTTGATAATTCTCTATTGCATCTTGAGCAGGTTGCTCAAATTATCAATAACTCATGTACTAAAAAGAAAAACACACCTTAAATAAGGATTTCCAAACAATGTTTCGTAGAATGTGGTATGGTTCACTTAAATTGAAATCTTCACGTTTTATAGCAATTTTATTATCAACAATCCGTGTTTTTTGACTTGTGAAGAGGTGGTGGAACTAACCAGCCTTTTTCTTTGTTAAGTCGCAAAAACTTTCCACCAAGGGCTACTTTTTGCATGTGAATTTGACCAAACATTGCTGCAATATCTTCACGAATAGATTGGCCAATCAGTTGACTACAAGCAACTAGACCAGCAGCTATATCCAGTGAAATAGCCGCAGCAACTTCGGGATCTTGAACACGTGCACCTACTGGAATATCATCTAAACAAGCTTCTGGACGTTCAGGCGGAGTTGGAGGTAAAGCCACTCCATTTTCTTTTAATAGCTTTTCTACACCTTTCATTTCCTGCTGACATTGTTCAATCGTTTCTTGTACCAACTTATGTAGATCCTTGTCCCCTACATGATTTAGAAACGTTTGATAACCAGCTACTAATCCTTTTGAAGCAGAAAGAAACGACCATGTTCCAAATACTTCACCGTAATGCATCGGTTCATCTGTAGGATTTCCACTTAAAATACCCATTGTTATCCTCCTTAACATATTCATAATAATGTGCCACCTTTCTTACTATGCACACACTTAACGTCTCCATATCATGTTTTATTATTCTTCTAGATATAAAAAAGGAATTTTATCAGTGAATACAATCTACTATTTTACGTATACTATTCAAGCTGCCTTCTTTGGCAGTTTTTTGTTTTATCATGCTTTATGTGGCTTTCTGCTTATGACGATAAATAGAAAATGTCCATAATAAAAGGAAGAGTGGATACCCACTCCTCCTTCAGCCATCAATTATAAAGTTGTCTTAGAAACGTCCGCCGCCAAGTTGTTGCTCAGCTAATTGCACAAGACGCTTTGTGATTTCGCCACCTACTGATCCGTTTGCACGTGCAGTTGTATCAGCACCAAGGTTTACACCAAATTCGCTAGCGATTTCGTATTTCATTTGATCGATTGCTTGTTCAGCACCGTATACTAATAATTCATTGTTGTTGCTGCTTTTGTTGTTTGCCATGTTGTGTCACCTCCTTGTTTTTTTTAAGTTTCCTATTGTGGAAGAAATGCATTCGTGGTAAAAAATGGATTTTTTTATTTCCTCATCAGTGTGACAGACTAATTTTTTAGAAACAATCGATACTGTAAAAAGTGGGATTAGATGTTTCATTTCCTTCTGACTAAAAACTAAACGTTTGCCATGTGGAGGAGAGAAAATGACATTTCGTTTGTCATTCTTTTTTCATGTTCATGTGTATACTATTTGAATGACAAAAGACTAACTCTATAAAGAGTTAGTCTTTTGCTTGATGAAAACGATCAATATCCAAGGAGCAGCCTCAAAGGATTGCTTTTTATATCTATTTTAAGAGTTAGGTTTATTGATTCTAGCCATTGCTTCTTGGACTGCATTTACGATAAAAGGATCTTTTTCCTTCAAGTTATTCACGCTGATTTCACCTGAATGTAAACCTCTGCAAATTAAATTTTGACGCTTTAGTTTCCCCAGTTCGTAAAACAATTAAGCATGTTGTACATGGCTCTTTGCAACAAATATCTAATTAATTCTCGGGAAATAAAAATATAACTTAACCTTCCACTTATTTTATCTTCAAATTTTCAAACAATAGGGCTAGGAGGTGTTTTTATGCCAAAGAAAGACTTTACAGGCGTTGATAATTCAGGAATTGCAGAAAGAGTTGATTATAACAACTATAAAAATAAAGATAGCAATAATGACCCTACGCTTAACCGTATTGTCGAAGAAGATGGGCGTGCTCTTGATCCGAGGGAAACCTTAGAAAATTTCTTCACTGACCTTGAAGGCGAAGATCCACAAGAAATTACAACTTAATAAAAAAAGTAGAAAACGGCGGATCTTTTTTAGCGAAAAGACCTACGAAACGTAGATATTTTCATTAAAGAACCTGCTGTAAACGAGTTAACATGATTTGAAAAAATGAGGGCTATTAATAGAGGTGAAGTTAATGTCGCACACAGAAACTGAACGAACAACGTATATGTATGATCCTTTCACTATACAAGGTCTTGAAATGAATATACCTAAAGAAGGCGAAGGTAGCCAACCACTAATAAATCGTTCAGGACTGAGTACCTCTACGTTCAAAACCAACATGAATAGAAAACATTTTGAACGTTATATTTATTAGCAGGAATATCCTGCAGCTTTTTATCTTATAAAAAGATCCTTCTATTTTATACGCTAGAAGGGTCTTTCCACTAAATATTCTCATTTCAGTATAGTAAATCAACTGCTTATTCCTAACGTATTGGAGATTTTATCTTAGTTTTAGGTGTGAGTAGGTAACAAAAATGGTTAGTGTTTTTTCATATATACTGTCTGTACATCCATTGTAGAAAGGATTTAACGAAATGCAGAAGCAAACCTTACTTTTTAATTTAGACGATACGCTTGTTCACTGTAATAAATATTTTAGAGACACCATAAATGCTTTTGTGGCTCAATTGCAGGAATGGTTTGAGAATCTGACTAAGGAAGAAATAAAACAAAAGCAGTTAGAGATAGATTTAAAAAGTATCGAAAAGCATGGCCTTCACTCTTCCCGTTTTCCAGAATCATTAGTAGACACTTATTTATTTTTTAATGAACAAAATCATCAAGATATCCATGACGATAGAGTTGAAAGAGTCAAAAAAATTGGTCAAAGTGTATTTGAAGTACCGATAGAGCCTTTGCCAAATATGTATGAAGTATTAGATAAGCTTAAAGAACAAGGACATGATCTCTACTTGCACACAGGTGGAGACGAGAAAAATCAAGGTAGAAAAATTGTTCAGCTAGAGCTAGCTAAATACTTTGAAAAAAGGGTATTTATTTCTGAACAAAAAGATACATGTGCATTAAAAGAAATACTAAACCAAATTAAGTACGATCCAAAAAAGACTTGGATGATTGGCAATTCATTAAAAACCGATATAAGGCCGGCAGTAGAAGCTGGAATACATGCGATTCACGTACCTTCTGAACTGGAGTGGAGCTACAACCAAGTTAAAATTGATGTTGCGCCAAAAGGTAAATTGCTAACCGTTAATTCATTGGTGGAAGTTCCAGAAATCATCCAAAAGCATGCTCAAGAAACGGTTGTGTCCACCTAATATTAGGTCATATGTAAACACAATATACAGAAACAGCCAACCGTTGATTAAACCTTACCCAACAGTAGCCAGATAAAGTTCTTATGTTTCTTCTAATCAACTCACATACTATACAGAGGAGGTGACTGATATGGCAGATCAATCCAAAGAATCAGAAAAGATGATATGTGAAGATCATAATTCTCCAGTTGATGAAAGAAGCTATGATTTATACGAAGCGACGCGTAATTCACTTTTACGTAATGAATTAGACGATAAAAACACAACCATTTTAAATAATATTGATAACGCAGCGATGGATGTTAATCTTGAGGAATAATGGACATTAAAAAAACTTCTATTTCTTAGTCTCATAGCTATGTTACTAAGGATACACATTTCTTTTTCTCTTAGTAAAAAAGACCCTAAATAATTAGGGTCTTTTTTAGGTATTTGTCCAAACATTCTATGGTTGTTTCACATACAGTAATAGGAGTCTACTAACAGAAAGGAGAAGGTTTTTAATATGAGAAACAACTACCCTTATCAGCACTCTAATTACGGTGGTTATCAAGGGGCTATGTATCCTCAGCAAGGTAGCTGCGGTTATCCTCAAGCTAAACCTTGTGGTCAATTGCCTCCTCAAACCATGCCTGCTCAGTACGACCCAGTTAAACAAAATACATCTTTTACTGGTCAAGATATGTTTGTACCAGTGGTGCATCCTAGTCATACCACAAATGTTTATCAAAAAAATTATAAATATATGCACTCATTCCCGCATACAGAATCCGTTGTATGTCAGGAAACGCATCAACATTTTTGTGCTCCAAGCTGCCCTCCTAGACCTCGTCCTTGGTGCTGATAGGCAAAAAAGCCCCTTCATTTTAGCAATGAAGGGTTTTTACTATGTGAAATTTAGGATGTTATCTAGCTATCGTTAAACAAAGTAGCCTATTTTTGACCAAAATCCAATCGATATGAGCTATGTCTACATATAATACCTTAACCCATGTATATTTAAAGTTTTTTCCTTTAGTTAAATACCACGAAAAGAGGTGTTTGTATGTCTAGTTATGGTGGAGCTGGTTCTGGTTTTGCTTTATTAGTTGTCCTGTTTATTCTTCTTGTCATTATTGGATGCAGCTGTTACGGCCGCGGATTTGGCTATTAATAACAATAAAAAAGTCTTTCTCTAATTTGAGAAAGACTTTTTTATTCTAGGTTGTGCGGGGCTGCTTTTATACGCAATAGAACTGATTGGGCGGAATTCAAACAATCTATTGCAGAGGGAGTAAAACTCATATATGGGATCTGAGGATGCTTCATTGTATGTAAAAGAAACTAAAAGGTTATTGTTTTTTTATCTATAGTGATATAAAACGTAGTCTATCCACTTGGTGGAGCAAATTTCGTTTTTCATCATATGATAAATGTATGAACGAGAAGGAGGTGAAGTTTATGTTCTTTGGCGGTTATGGCGGAGGTTGTGGCTATGGTTATGGCGGCGGCGGTTACGGCGGTGGCAGTGGTTTTGCTTTAATTATCGTGCTGTTTATCTTATTAATCATTATTGGCTGTGCTTGTTGGGGAGGATTTGGCGGTTGCTAATTATTAGCCTGCCTTTCTCTCTAACTTAAAAAAGTTAGCTTTATGCTAGCTTTTTTTATTTATTAAATGAGGACATGTATAGTGATTAGTACTAATACCTGCTGTGTTAACCAGTGGTTTACAGCTTGTTACTAAGCGTTTATGGATTTTTTACATATTTATTGTAAGCTAAGCCTTAGAGGTGATGAAGGTGACTTTAGGGGAACAGCTGCAGAAGTTAAGAAAAGAGAAAAAGATGTCCAGGGAAGAATTAGCTGGGAAAATGAATGTATCTAGACAAGCTGTCTATAAGTGGGAAAATAATAAAGGGTATCCTGATATTGAGAACCTTATTAAGTTAAGCGAACTTTATAATGTGACGCTGGATGAATTGATTAAAGGGGATCAATCTTTTCAAAGCAAAATAGCAATCGATCGAAAAAAGGGTGAGGATTTATCAGACCCTGGTTTTATTATCGGAATCATTCTTGTATTTGCAGGACTATTTTTAGATTTGGGTACATTTTCAGCTGGTGTTACCACACTAGGTTTTCTAACGATGTTTTTTTATGACGATGTGAAGAAAATGTTTTGGTATATTAAAAAGGGTTTTAAGGAAGAAAGGTAAGTAAACAGGCTTTAAGTTCTCTTAGAGCCTGTTTTTGTAACTTCAGTTTTCATTAAGAAACCTGCCAAGATGATAAAGACAGCAGATAAAAGCAATGCGGTTAATCCTTGTTTTAAAATAAATTCAAAAATTGTTATAGAAAATGATCCTAAAAAGAACATTAATTTGACTAAAATATTTCTTTTACTCATTTATAACCATCTCAATTCTACATACAGACAATCTATAAAGTTACTGATATTGCTTTCTTTGTCCAACACTCCACGCTAAACCTAAAACAGAAACAGTTATAACTATCGCTGTTAACATAACTATATTCACCTCTTTTTCCTTATAATTACATTGTAACATAGCCTCAGCGCGCTGTTTTAAAAGAGATGTGAGAATGACCAATATATTCACTGCTTAAAGGATGAAAGTTATTATACTCAGCATAAGAACCATGAATATTTAAAATAAGTTTAGTTGAAAATTCACCTCTTTGTTTTGGGGAAATGATGTAAAATGATGATAAGAGGAGGGATGGAAATGAATGGAACAGATGCAATAGTATTAAATATAAAAGAGATTAGAAGAAGAAGTATAAAGGTTTGGCAAGCAATTCCTGATGATAAACTCGATTGGAAGCCAGATAAAGAAGCTATGACATGCATAGAAATGGTTCGTCATGTCTTGGAGTCAGAATACTATTATTATCTAGCTATCGAAAATTTGGGCAGCTTAAAGGAATTTGATTCTCCTTTTGAAAAAAGACCCTTACAATCTATAAAGGATGAATTGGAGTTTGCAGCATCCTACCACCAACAATTTTTAGACATGGTTACTACTTTTTCTGAAGAAGATTTAACTAACATTCAAATAGACCGTTCAGATGTTGGTTATATTCGTTCTTTAGGGGATATGTTGATGCGGATAGGCTATCATGAATCCGTACACGCTGGACAACTCTTACAGTATTTGAGGATCATGGAGGTTGATCGACCTAGAATATGGGATTAAATCAATTAACTATGGATCTATTGTTAATAAGGGTAGAATAGCGGGTACATAAAAAGTAAGGAGAAAAGATCTTAATGAAGGAGGAAAGCTCTATGAGTAAAAGTGTTATAGGTGTATATGAGTCGCCGGAAGAAACATTAACTAGAATTGAGAAATTAAGAATGATAGGGTATGAGGATAATGAAATTACAGTTCTAACTAATCAAGAGACCGCAGCGGGCAATCTAGCTTATAGAACGAATGTAAACGTGGATAAGCTATCTGCTGCTGACCAAGATAAAGTCACTCAGGAAGATATGACTGGAGGGGCCCAGCAGGATTCTTTTTTAGATAAATTAAAGAAATTTTTTGTGGTGCAAAATTACTCAAATGAAGAAGATCGTGCAACAAATTTAGGTATTCCCACAGAGGAACTGACCTCTCATAAAAAAGATTTGGATGATGGAAAGTTTGTAATTGCTGTGACTTCTCATAAATTGAATGAAAAAGGGTTAGACCTAGAGTGATATATTCGATTCAAAAAGGGGGTGTACGCGTACACCCCCTTTTGATATATAGAATTCACAAGAAAAATTGTTTGCAAAGAAGATTATTTATTCCGATAACCTTCCTTTAAATATTTTCGTAAGTGAAAATCGTGTACTAATTTAATCGTTGGACGAATGAGCAATTGCACGCTCCCAAGAATAAATAACCAAATCCCTATATTTTTTAAGGAATCATAGAAGAATAAAATACTGCCAATTAGGAACCAGATGCCTATCAAGAAGTCGTTAATCGTATTTATAACTTTATAACTCTTTTTGAAGAACAATTCGTGTCTACCTATTTCAATCTCCCCGTAGTCTTCTTTTCTTCCCATTTCTGACATTGTAACTCCCTCTTTTTCTTGAATTTCCTTTTTTTATTCCCTTAGCAAGTCATAAAAAAACGTCTTTTGTGACAGGTATATGATGGTAAAGGAACAAGCGTAACTTTAGTGTATTTTTCCATCTCAAATCTCTATTTCTATCTATTAATGGTGTAAGCATTGACTAGAATAGATTTCTGCTCTTCATAGATGCAATAAAAGAAAACAAAGGGATCCGAAAAAGGGTTGAATTGATGCCTTATTTAGAAAGCTGTTTTATAGGACGATTCATGTAGCTTCTTGGTAAAATAAATACTACGCTCAATACTAATGACAAGATCCCCACTAGTACGACGTATTCTGTACCCAGTCCTGATATAAATAGTCCACCTACAGCTGTACCAATCGTTGTTCCTAAGTTAACGGATGCTAAAAATAATCCATTTGCGAAATCAGGAGCTTCCGGAGCTGCTGATGAAATCCAATATTGATTAATATTCGTTCCTATACCAGCGAATATTCCCCAAACTAAAGTCATAATAGCCATAGGCCAAGTGAACTGTCCGGTGAAGAATAAAATGATGTAAACGACTCCCAATGCGAAAGGGAAAACTACTACCGTTTTGATAGCATTTTTCGTAAGCAGCTTCCCTGCGATAATGTTTCCAATAATGTTTGCCACACCGAATAGAATTAACATGAAGCTGATTAATTTTCCAGAGATGTTCGTAACGGTTTTAAGATACTCAGCAAGATAGCTGTATACCCCAAATACTGCTGAATTCAGTAAAAGGACGGCCATAATGGAAAGCCAAGTAACGGGGTCTTTTAATACGCTGAGCTGCGTTCCATAGGAAAGTCTTTCTTTAATAGGCATAGAAGGGAAGAATGCCCATGTAGCAATAAATACTATAGCGTTAATGACAGCGAAAAATGTCATTGATAGTTGAAATGAAACTGTGCTTGCAAGAAAGCTTGCGATTGGTACACCAAGTACCATACCTGCAGATACGCCAATAAAGACTTTGGAAACAGCTTTTGGAGCGTCTTCCTTGCTGACTGAGTTTGCAGCCATTGTAAAAGCTGCTGAAAAATAAATTGGATGAAAGATAGCTGGAATCACACGCGCAATTATGGCAACAGCAAAATTAGTGGTGAATATAGAGATAATGTTACCTAAAACGAAAATACCAAGTACAAGCAACATCGCTTTCTTACGATTGACTCCTGAAAATAATAACGGCATAGTTGGACCGGATATTGATACAGTAAGAGCAAAGAGACTCACCAGCCACCCGGCCTTTGATACACTGATATGAAAGTGATCCGCAATGTAGGGCAGTATCCCTATAACCCCCATTTCGGTATTTATAATACTGAAAGCTCCTAAGGTTAAGACAAATATAAGTAGCTTATTTTGTTTAGACATAAAATCAATTTCTCTCTTTCTAAAAAGTGTTCTAGCTGCTTCAAAGCGGGCTGTTTAAAGACCAATTGTTATGTTTTTTAGTCACTTTTTCAATGGTAACTGTAAAATCACCATGAATATTTTCAACGTTTTCTTTTCCTGATTCAATTTGACCTAGTATGATAAGGTCATTTGTGGCATCCTCAAAACCTTTATAAAAAATAGCAACATTGCCCCAAGGAGCGTAATAAGCAAAGTCGCCTTTTTTTGATAGATCTCCGGCTTGTACATCATCTGCTGATAATCTTTTTTGTAAAATACTAATTTTCTCTTTACCTATATAATCTTCAAAAATGACTGTTAAAGGCAATTGAGCTAGAAAAGCCATACTTGCTGGGTTATCATACATCCTAATCAAGACTTCTTTATCGTTAAACGTTAATTTTATTTTTGTATCTGAAATATGTTCTTCTTGTGGCTGTTCTGGTGCTTGGTTTAAAAGATTACTTGTATTATGATCTCTGTCCGCTGCAGATGAATTATTGTTGCTGCAAGCAGCGAGGCCAAGGCTTGCTACTAAGATAGCAGACAGACATAAAAGTTTTTTCATTTTAAGCTCCTTTCCACTTTGAATAATTAAAAATGGTGCTTTTGTGATATGAACTTCGTTGCTATTTATTCTACTGGCTCCTTTTAAATATAGAAAATGCTTATATCTTATATCGTGGTATGCTTGATAAGCATTTCTGAGACGTATACACTAAAGATTGTGAAAGGAGGAGGGGTATATGGAATTTCGAGTTTTACGCTATTTTCTTACGGTTGCAAGAGAAGGAAACATCACGAGAGCTGCTGATTTTTTGCATGTGACACAGCCAACTTTGTCGAGACAATTAAAAGATCTTGAACAAGAGTTAGGTAAAAAACTATTTGTTCGCAGCAGTCACAGTGTCATCCTGACAGATGAAGGAATGCTTCTGCGAAACAGGGCAGAAGAAATCGTTAATATGATGGATAAATTAGAGGCTGAGTTTAGTTCTATGGAAGAAACAATAGGTGGTGACGTCTATATAGGCGGCGGGGAAACTGAAGCAATGAAACATATTGCACGAGTAGCAAAAGATGTACAGGTACGTTATCCCAATATACGATATCACCTCTACAGTGGAAACGAAGAAGATATAACGGAACGGCTTGACAAGGGTCTGCTTGATTTTGGTATTTTAATTCAGCCAGCCGATATTTCAAAATACAATTATCTTAATATGCCTGCCAAAGATATTTGGGGCGTCGTTATGAAAAAAGACAGCTCCCTTGCCGTCAAAGAAAGCATTCAAGCTGCGGATTTAGTAAACGTTCCACTGATTTGTTCACGACAAGCCGTGAAACAGACTTTTTCAAAAAATGAATTTGCGGATTGGTTCGGCGAAGATTTTCATAAATTGAACATTGTCACTACATACAATCTTGCCTATAATGCGGCGATTATGGTTGAAGAAGGCGTTGGATATGCCATAACACTTGATAAAATCGTCAACACATCTACGACTAGCAACCTTTGTTTCAGACCGTTACAGCCAAGACTTGAATCAGGTTTAAATATTGTGTGGAAAAAGCATCATGTTCTTTCAGCTGCGGCGGCTGCGTTTTTAAAAGAACTGCAGGAGGAATTTGCACCATCTAGAAAATGAAATTTTTGATAGCAGTCTACTTTAAAACAGCTATAAAATTGGCTGTTTTTTATTGTTTGAAAATGTAAAATAACGGCTTCTTTTTTCTTTAATTTATTACAAAAAAATCAAATACACGTAAGACATTTCTATCAAATGCGATAACAGCTGTTAAATTTTATCTTAAAAGTGATATTCTTATAAACATTCAATCAGTATGCTTTTAAAGCTATTTATGGATTTAATGTTAGGGTATGAAACAAGTATGGAGAGCCAAGATTACTTTATTATTTTAAACGAAGGATGAGTGATGTATGAACAAGCTTATAATACCAGCCATACTAGTAATCTTCGCTTTATGGATCTTATTGCAATTGGCTTTAGGCGGGGATATTTTCAAAAATCCGCTAAATTATTTTATCTTAATAACGGTTTTCTTTTTATTTATCCAACAAGCAAAAGAAAAATAGCCTGGCATGATTGCTGCTGTGTAGTCTATAGTTATAGGCTGCTTTTTCTTTTGGGTACGTTAAAATAATTTTATCTACAAGCTAATTAGAAAAGAAGGTTGAACCTTGCTTTATAAAAAACACCTTACGACTGTAAAAATGACTAAAATTTAAAAAATATTAAACAGTACCTTGCAATAAACAATAGCTGGTGATATATTGTAATTATTAGGAAGAAATTATAAATCAGTACTATACAATAAACAGTAGTGGACTGTGAAAAGAAAAGGGTGAAGAACAGTGAACGTACAATTTAAAAAAGGAGTTTTAGAGCTTTGTGTCCTTGTGTTGCTTGATAAAAAAGACCGCTATGGATATGAATTAGTTCAAAAAATCTCCGATCAAATTGAAATATCAGAAGGGTCAGTATATCCTCTTCTGCGCCGATTAACAAAAGAAGAATACTTCACAACGTACCTAAAAGAATCTACAGAAGGTCCCTCAAGGAAATATTATCAGCTTACCGATAAAGGAAGAGATTATTTATATGAACTTGTCGATGAATGGAATGAGTTTTCAAGAGGTGTTAATCAATTAATTAAAGAAGGTGTGAACAATGTCGAAGAGTAAATTTTTACAGCAATTAAATGAATCCTTAAAACCATTATCCGCAAAAGAACGGGCAGATATTTTACAAGATTATGAAGAACATTTTTCCATTGGCTTAGAAGAAGGAAAAACAGAAGAAGAAATTGTAACGTCGTTAGGTTCTCCGAATCAAATAGCTAAAGAATTGCTCGCAGATTATCACGTTGAGCAAGCAACAGCTAAGGCAACAACTCAAAATATCTTAAGAGCCACGTGGGCCGTAATTGGGTTAGCCTTTTTTAATGTAGTGATTGTTCTTGGACCCGCCGTCGCATTAGCTGGCTTCATTTTGTCAGCTTGGGCCATAGGTCTATGTTTCTTGCTATCTCCGATTCTAGTTCTTGGTGAGGCTATTGTACATTCGAGCGGCTTTTTTCTCTTTAATTTATTTATGTCTTTAGCATTTTGCGGAATTGGATATTTTATTATGTTAGGTATGTTAGTTGTGACGAAGCTAGCTATAAAAGGCTTTGTACGTTATCTAAAATACAATGTATCACTTGTGAAAGGCGGTTTAAAACGTGCTGAATAAAAAGAAACTCTCCATTCTTGCAGGCATTCTCATCCTTGTTGGGATTATAGGAGGCCTCCTTACGTATCGTGCTATTGATCCTGAACCTATTTCAAAAGAAAAAGTTATTAAAAGCAATCAAGTATCAAAGGTAAACATCGATACGGATAATACTCGTGTTCATGTATACCCTATCAAAGGCGATAATATCAAAGTAACATTAAAAGGAGAAACATCTCCTAATATAAAAAGAGACTTCACTACTGACGTTAGAAATTCAACGCTTTTCATCTCCTATAATGAACAACAGCGCAGCTGGGTCAATTTTGACATTGTTAGTGTATTAAAACCGCTATCTATCAACGTTTATTTGCCTGAAAAACAGTATAATTCATTGGGGATTTCCAGCAACAATGGGTATGTGTCTGTTAAAAAATTACGCGCAGCAGATGTTTCCATTCGCGCAAACAACGGACGTGTAGAATTAGAGAACATTGATTCACAAAACTTGAATACCAGCGTACACAATGGACTTACAAGCATAAAAAATGCTGCAGCAAAAACGGTTCAAGCAAAAGGAAATAACGGGAAAATAACGCTGAGTAACGTGGAAGGTAGTTTAGAAGGCGAAACGCATAATGGAAGTATCGCCTTAGAAACAAAAGAACTTGATCGAGATATTGACCTTAAAACGAACAATGGAAAGATTAAAATTAAGACGGAAAAAGAACCAAGTAACGTTCAATTTAATGTTTCCGTGGACAATGGAAAAGTCGATATTCTAAATAAATATGATAGGGACGCTGTTATTGGAAAAGGAAAGAATATTATTAAACTAGCCACTCATAACGGCAGTATTTCCGTAACAAAGTAGCCTGTTAGCTCTACGGCATAAAGCTCATCTGCAAAAAAGCAGAGGCACAGCTAGCCGCAGATAATCAAAAAAAGGTTTCACTCATTGAACGTTGATGAGTGGAACCTTTTTTCTATGCAAGATTAATAAGGTAACAGCTTGTCATGACATACATAAACAGGTATTAATTTCAGATCCTTTTGAATTTTTATTCATTTTAATTTATACTTTGGTAAGTAAATGCAGAATAAGGTTCTATTAGAACAATCTCTTCAAAGTTTGTGTGTAGCAAGATAAGGTACATTTGCTTTAATCTGAATATTTCTAATAATTTCTTTAATCTTAAGATCACGCATGAAGGAGAGGCATTTACAAAAATGAATTTAGGGGGATCAACATGATATTTGGTGTATTAAAAGACAATAAAGTGGGAGAGTATCGAGTCATTATGACACCTTTAGAGGTTGCTACTATTAAAGACGATGGCCATACGGTCCTTGTTCAAAAAGATGCGGGCGCATTAGCGGGATTTACGAATGAACAGTATGAAAAAGAAGGGGCCGAAATAGTAGAAACAACAGAAGAGATGTATGAAAGATGTGACTTTATAGCAAAAGTTAAAGAGATTGAAGAAAATGAGTATAAGTTGCTCAAGAAAAATCAAATTATCTATACGTGTATACATCCAGCTGCACATAAAGAGCAGGTACAAGCTATCCTCGATAGCAAATGTATCGCGTTCACTGCGGAAGATTCACATCGATTTGGTTCAGTAAACTGTGAAGCAGCAGGAAAACAAGGCGCACTAATGGGGCTTCAAGCCATGCTGACGATTAACGGAGGAAAAGGAAAATTTGTTAGTGGCTTAGCTGGAGCTCCCGGTATGAAGGTACTGATCCTTGGAGGAGGACTAGTAGGGAGGTCTGCTCTGCAAGTTTTACATTCATTAGGTGCGTGGTGTACGGTTATGGATATAAATTACGGAACATTAAGAGATATCGGCAAAACGTATAATGAAAAAGTGAATACTCAGCTATCAACTAAGCAAAATATTAAAAAACTGCTTCCTGAAACTGATATGGTAATTAACTGTGTGAAATGGCCAAAGGAACGCAAAGATTATTTAATAGAGTGCGATATGCTCAATTTAATGGAAAAAGGATCAGTTATTGTAGATATTAGCAATGACACTGACGGTGCAATTGAATCTTTCCGTGAAACAACTCATGAACATCCTACATATATTGAAAATGGTGTCGTTCATTACTGTGTCAGCAATATTCCTGGAGCGATTGCTAACTCTACTTCTGTAGCTTATGCAGCGTCCGTGCTGCCACATATTCAGTCCATCCTAAATTCGGGTGTAAAATCAGCCTGTATCAAAGATGGATTTTTAAGACGCAGCTTAACCGCTTATAAAGGATACCTCACACATGAAGAAACAAGTTCTATACAAAATAGACCTTGGATCAGACCAGAGAACGTATTACATATACAAGGGGAAAAGCTAGACCTAGCACCACCCGCTACATCAACAAGATCAGCTAATTTGTTAAGCATTTAAAGTTGCAAAAGGAGGATATGAATGACTGTATATACGATACTAGTAGATTTTGCTTGTGCCAGTGTTCTGATTTTGATAGGCATGCTGCTTCGCGCAAAATTTAAATTTATCCAAAGAAGTTTTATTCCAGCAAGCTTATTGGCAGGTTTTTTAGGTTTAGCATTAGGACCTAGCTTTTTAAACATCCTACCTTTTTCTGAAGATATTAGCTCCTATGCAGGGATTATTACCATTTTTGTATTTGCGGCAGTTGGAATAAACGGGTTTTCTTTTTCACCCGGCAATATGAAAAAGGATATCAATCGAATGGGCGCATATGCCACTTATAAAATTCTTTGTATAGGCCTTCAAATGTCTATTCCGATTGTCTTTTCTATTTTAGTGATTTCAAAGTTTGCTCCAGAAATTAATAACGGATTTGGTTTACTTTTAGCAGCCGGATTTTATGGAGGACATGGAACAGCGGCAGCGGTAGGTACAACCTTTGAAAATCTAGGCTGGGAAAATGCAACGGACTTAGGGATGACCGCTGCTACCGGCGGTATTTTAGCAGGTATTTTTGGTGGACTTATTTTTATAAAATGGGCAACTCGAAAGGGATACACTCATTATGTAAAAGACTTCTCGGAAATTTCCGAGGATTTAAAAACGGGATTAGTTCAGCCTAAAAATAGAACAGCAATGGGGGATGACACTATTTCACCAATTGCGATGGATCCATTAGCCTTTCATTTAGCATTATTAGTTGTGCCATCAGGTTTGGGATACTTATTAAACAATTATATTGCGACTGCTTGGGGACTAGAATTCCCAACGTTTACAATAGCATTTTTGATAGCGCTGCTTATGTACATATTGCTAGGCAAAGGAGAAAAAGGGGTTTATAAATACGTTGATAGTAAGGTAGTCGATCGTTTAGGCAGTGCAGCAACCGATTTTCTTGTATTTTTTGGAGTAGCTTCAATCAAATTACCTATTGTTGTGGAATATGCACTTCCACTGGGTTTATTAATGCTTTCAGGTATAGCAATAGTAGTGGTGATGCTAGTCGTAATTGGACCGGCCATGAACTATGAAAGCTGGTTTGAACGTTCCATATTTGTGTATGGCTATTCAACAGGTGTGTTTGCAATTGGGCTTACATTACTAAGAATTATTGACCCTAATAACAAATCAAAAACACTTACAGATACAGCGGTAGTTGGACCGCTTAATACACCGTTAGAATTATTTGCGTGGTCAGCAGGGCCTGTTATGCTCTTAAGCGGACAGCACTGGACGTTTGTTGGGATTTTTGCAGGCATATCGATTCTATGTTTCGTCATCGCTAGAATCTTCAAATGGTGGCACTGGAAGGTTCCTTTAGGGGCGCGTCCTCCTGTTCCATTAGATAGAAATGAAGGGGTTATTCGAATAACTGGAGAACATATTGAAAAATAACGTAGGTTAAATAAAATATGCATACTAAACTCATTCTATTTATATCTTATGAATGAGAGACAAGAGCCCGTAAACGTATGTTTACGGGCTCTTACAATGCAATGAGAAGCTTGTGATAGAGAAGGGGAATTCTTTAGTTTTCTAACAGGATTTTTCTCTTGTCTTTCCTCCTGAACGAATTGTTCGCAAGGGACTTACATTAAGCTCGTGATAAGTCCTATTGTACTCTCCGTAAGCAGAAAACTTTAAAAAATATACCTTCTTTTATGCTGAAAAAGGAATATTTCTTTAAATAAAACGATACTATTTTCTGATACAACCTATTCCTGCGAAAGGAGCAAAAATAAATGAAACGATATGTTGCGTACGGCTTGTTACTCACAGTGTCTTTAGTATTTGCAGTTTTTTTAATTGTTGATTGGCGCCAATACGAAACTGGGTTAGAACATGCTATTAAGCCTGCTGCTAATAACTATGAGAACAGCAAAAACTATGTTTCTGACAAACGTATGATAGATGTCATTGTAAAGCTAACGAAAGAAAGCCCTGCAACATTTGGAACAAGATTAAAAAGTGCGCAAAGAATAGATGAGGGGCGTGTCCATGTGAATACCAATAAGCTAGAGGGCATTATTGAGTTAAAAGATATAGAAGGCAAGACCTTGGTATGGCGTGTACTAGACAACACATCAAATCATTTAATTATAGAAAGCAAGAACTGGGGAAATGAATAAGGGACCTGCGGATGGTTTCTTTCCTAATTAAAAGAGGGTGAGACAAAAGTATGTTAATGATGTCTCAACCTCTTTATGTCCTTCTTATAAGCTGTCATTGCCAATTGTTCTTGGAAAATTCAGCTAAAACAGAGGATGAAAGATATTTTTGATTTAATACTCATTAAAGTAGGTTTGAATCTTTTGAGGGTCCTTTGTTTTCGTTAAAGCAAGCATTAAAAGAATACGGGCTTTTTGTGGATTTAATGAATCGGATGTAACAAACGTATCTTTATCATCTGATTCTTCATGTGTCACAACTCCGCTTCCTACCCGGCTAGATCTGACCATAACTACGCCTTTTTTTACCGCATCTCTAGCACCTGTTAGAGCAGCATCGGATAGCAGTCCATTTCCTGCTCCTGCAACGACGATTCCTTTTGCTTCAGTTTTTACGGCTGTGTCATAAAAATCCCTAGAATCGTTTTGATACCCATATATGATGTCTACTTGAGGAAGTTTATCTAATTTTGATACATCGAATATTGATTGTGTTGTATGCTTGCGAGTTGGTTTGTTATAAAATATTATCTTATCTCCAGCTATTTCTCCTACATATCCTTGTTCAGGGGATTTAAACGTATCTACTGCCGTTGTATGTGTTTTTGTTATATAACGAGCTGCACCAATTCGATCGTTAAGCGCTACTAAAACGCCGGTATTTCGTGCGTCTTTTGTAGAAGCAATTTTCACTGCATTATACAAGTTTAACGGTCCATCTGCACTTATAGCGGTAGCTGGTCTCATTGAACCAACCACAACCACAGGTTTGTCACTCTTTACTACTAAATTTAGAAAATAAGCCGTTTCCTCCATCGTATCAGATCCGTGTGTCACGACAATTCCATCAACATCCTTAGAAGCTAATAGTGTATTAATCCGCTTCGCTAACTTTAACAAAATACTGTTATCTATATTTTGACTTCCGATATTTACGACCTGTTCTCCGCTTACATTCGCTATTTTTTTCAACTGAGGAACAGCTTTGATAATTGTTTTAATGTTAAGAGCTCCTGATTCATATCCAGTTGTGTCTGTGCTGCTTTCAGAAGAGCCTGCAATCGTACCTCCAGTGGCCAAAATCTTTATATTAGGCTGCTCTTCTTTCACTGAATGTTTTACAGTCATTTTAGAATCATTTACCGATGCATTGACCAATGATAAAGGTCCCGAAAATAAGATAACGCTTGATAAAAAGGTGATGCCTATTATTTTTTTCAGTTTCATCTTTATTTAGCTCCTTTTGTTGAAAATACATGTAATGGTATTATTGGTGATTTAATTTTAAAATATCCAATCATTTGTCCATACGAAGAATAAATAGATAAATGAATTATTTTTATAAGCTACTTTACTATCAAACGGATTATAAGAATGGGAAACCCTTAATGAAAAATGTGCAAACCATTTAAATATGTTAAGATTGATTTCATCATTTACATAACTTATAGAAGAAGCTCGTCAAAAAGAAGCCTTTGCTATGATTAGCAAAGGCTTCTTTTTGACAAGAATTATGATGAATATGACTAGCTTAAAAGAAATGCACCCAATACTGCTTTTTTTATTTCTATCTGTCAATATTAGGGGTCCTAAAAGCTAACTCACAGTAGAATAGAACTCAAAAATATACAGTTCTTTTTCTTCATATTAGTATGTTAGCAATGGAAGAACAAATAAATTATTTGTTCTCTTTGTACCTGAAGTTTCCTCCTAATGGGACGGGTACGTCTATTTATGATATAACCGACATAAAAAAATGCTTAATACTTTGATTCAATATCACTCCTGCAAAAGCTTATTTACTGCATCTTTTAACTTTCCATAAGTTTTCAATTTGCTCATATCTATTCCTAATTGAACAGCAGTTAAGGCTATTTCCGGACGGATACCTGTGATAGTTGTATCAATGCCAAGTAGGTCCAACATCTTTATAACCTGAAATAATTCATTGGTCATCATAGTATCAATCGAAGGTGCACCTGATAAGTCAATAATTAAGCAAGACAGATTTAGCTCTTTTGCTTGCAGCATAACTTTCTTTGCAAAATCACTATTTTTATAATCATCAACCTGACCAATTAGAGGCAGCACACCCACTGTATCGGAAATACTGATGACAGGCGTGCTAAGCTCAGAAATCAACATTTTTTGAGCTTGAGACTGCGCTTCTGAAACTTGTCCGTAATAAAGCGTAAAAAGTTCTATCATCCGATCAAACGCTTCATTTACTACTTTATTCCATAAAAAAAGCTCTTCATATGTAATGCTAGATGAATGAAGGTGAAAAAAAGATTCAATCTGTTTAAAAAAGATTAAACGAAACTTTTTAAAATGATGAATACTATGATAAAGAGAATCGCCTCTTTGAGCCCTTTTTGAGGCAACTTCCTGTGCCCAGTCACTAAGAGTATCTAATGACTCTCCTATAAGAACTTTTACAATTTTACAAGTGAAATATTGATTTTGTACTCGAAGATATTCGGTTGTTTGGGAAGAGGCATCAGCTGTGTAGATTGAATCCTTTTCCACTTCCCGTGAGTCTAGCCATTCTTGAGACATTTCATCAATATGTTCTAGTAAAAAGTCATGTAGCTTTTCTGTCATTTCCTGCATAACATGTTCTCCTTTATTGTTATCTAACGTTCCGTTTCCCGGTTTACTTGTATGAAAAACTTCTACTTGTTTATGAAGCATCTTGGATATGTAATTGGTAACTATTTATTTAACGTTTCGTTATGATTTAATGTCAGAGGACTCTCTTGATTTTTAATATCTCTTTCTTTTTCCTTTTGATATAGAAAATGGTTTATATAAATAGACTCATTTATGCTAGTTGTAATACCTGGGCATATTTTTCTGAAACATTAAAAAAATTAGATAATTACTGTTTAAATGGAAACAAGCTGGGAATATAGTTCACAAGCCAGAAAATTCTAAGGAGGAATTGAGATATGTCAAAAAAATTAGCTATGCACGAGACGCTAGAAGTTCATGAAATCTTAACGCTTAAAACGTCATGTGTAACAAAAGGCACAGCAATGCTGGAATTGGTAGAGGATGAAAAATTAAAAAAGATTCTGGAAGAAGACGTCCAAACGTCTACTGAAGCAATTAATGAATTAAAAAAAATCTTAAAGAAAGCTCAATAAACAGGAGGGATTTAGGAATGGCTGCTAAAAGTACGCTTAACAAAACATTAGATGATCTTGCTATTGCAACTGATTTGTTGTTATCAGCGAAAAACGGTGTACGAACATATGCCGTAGCTCTCACGGAAACAGCAACTCCAGAAGTTCGGAAAGTATTAAAAAAACAATTGGATGAAGCCATCGAACTTCATGAAAAGATTGCTCAATATATGATTGATAATGAAATGTATCATGCCTATGATGTTGAAGAGCAAGTAAATCACGATTTAAAAAAAGCAGATAAAGCGTTAGAGTTAGCAAAAGGTTAAAATCAATATTCGTAGATATATATTTTCTATAAAAAAGAGAAAGTCTAATTCAAATAGACTCTCTCTTTTTTTATCTATATTAAAGACTTTTTGAATTAAGATTATAAAATAATACAAGTCCACATATCGAAGGCTGTATTCCTCATATAAGTATGAACTTTAAATAAATGGAAATCCTGATAACACTACTATCAAAATATTGAATGGAGGTCGTAATGTGACTCATAATGAACACAAGGGAGAACAGCTTCCGCAGACGCCTGAACCATACTGGAGAGATTTTATTGATTTGCCGGAGTTTCCCGCTTTAGATAATGACATGGATGTAGATGTTGTAGTTGTAGGCGGAGGGATTACAGGTCTTACTTCTGCGTACCTCTTAGTCAATGAAGGTCTAAAGGTAGCCGTTTTAGAAGCTGGAAGACTATTGAATGGCACAACGGGGCATACGACAGCAAAAGTTACTGCCCAGCACGATTTGATCTACGATGAGTTTATTCGGAATTTTGGAAGAAGTAAGGCAAGATTATACTATGAAGCTAATGCGGATGCTTTGAATTTTATTAAGAAAACAGTTGAAGAACATCAAATTGATTGTGATTTCATCATGCAAGATGCTTACATATATGCTACTACTGATGAGTATGCTCTAAAACTTGAAAAAGAGGCAGAAGCTTATAAGGAACTTAACATTGATGGTGAATTGGCAGACCATATTCCTTTTAACGTAAAAATTAAAAAAGCCCTTGTGATGAAAGACCAGGCACAGTTTCATCCCATTAAATACCTCGTTCACCTCGTTCAAGCTATTAAGCAAAAAGGCGGACTTATCTTTGAACATACAGCGGCAGTGAATATTGAATCTGGGGATAAGCAAACAGTTCTTACACGAGAAGGGATGCGTGTTACAGGAAGCTACGTTCTTTCTTGCTCGCATTTTCCTTTCTATGAAGGGCTGGGCCTTTACTCTGCTAGAATGCACGCTGACCGCTCATATATCCTTGCTGTTAAAGCCAAAGAAGCTTATCCAGGTGGAATGTATATTAGCGCTGATCAACCAACACGTTCCCTGCGTTCTACAGTCATTAACGGTGAAGAAATGGTTCTTATAGCGGGAGAAAGCCATCAAACAGGCCAAGGAAAAGATACAATGGAACATTATAAAGCGTTAAAGAATTTTGGTGAACAAGTTTTCGACATAGAAAATATTGTATATCGCTGGTCAGCACAAGACTTAGTCACGCTTGATAAACTTCCTTATATTGGAGAAATCACCTCTAGTCAACCTAATATACTCGTCGCTACTGGTTATAGGAAATGGGGAATGACAAATGGAACAGCAGCAGCCCTCTTATTCAGAGATATAATTCTAGGCAAAGAGAACGCCTATCAACATTTATATTCGCCATCGCGTTTCTACGCAAACCCCAGCTTGAAAAATTTCTTAGTAGAAAATGCTGATGTCGTAAGCCATCTCATCAAAGGTAAGCTTGAAATCTCTGATGTAAGAGCTGAAGATCTATCTAATGATGAAGGGGCGGTAATTACGGTTCGAGGTCATCGAAAGGGAGCCTACAAAGATCAAGAAGGAAAAATCCACATTGTAGATACAACCTGTACTCACATTGGCTGCGAAGTCGAATGGAACAGTGGAGATCGTTCTTGGGATTGCCCTTGCCATGGATCTAGATTTTCTTATACAGGAGAAGTTATAGAAGGCCCAGCAGAAAAGCCTCTGCAGAAATATGATTACACAATGCTCGATAACCTTACATCAGAGGATTCTGGGTATTAAAGACATTCTTTCTTTATGAAAATTATTTAAAACGGCAGGCTAGATCATGAACTCTCAGTTGGATTTGAAATTTCTGACTGCAGGGTTCTTTTTTTACTGTTTTACTAAAGGCATGATAATGATGAACTACAATTTCTTTTATGTAAACCTCCTATAATTAATTTGACTTCTTCTATAATAAATATCACATACTTTTTTCCATTTTAATTCACACTGAATATATGTTTTTATTCCTCACAATCAGCAGAAAACCATACAAAATAAACATTTTTCTACCAGTTATAATAAATAGCTTGCGAACAAAAAATTGTTCATTTTTGCCAAACATTTTTCTTAAAGGAACAGACGATTATAAACAAGTACGTTCTATCTACTTTAAGGAGGTTTTTAAGAATGACTAAAAACAATCAACGCTATAAGCAAAAAGATGCTCAGCTACTTGGAGGGAATATTACTGATACTGAATTAGGACAAGAACTGGGAAGCATTCATCAAGCAATTTCCCAGCTAAGTCAAAACTTTTCTCAACTACTTGCCGTGGGACTTATTTTTATTACCCATCTCCATGATATTTTTTATACAAGTAAAGCCTAAAATTAACCCCGTAATCAAAGCACTGATTTATTCAGCAGTAGGTGCTTTTATTGGCCTTCCACTACTTAATTGGATTGGTATTTATAAACCGCTGCACTGGAGGTACATTTATTCCTTTCCTATTCTAATTATTATTTACTTAGCTGCATCTTACATAGCTTCTAGAGGAAAGTTTGAAAAATTATAGGTGGAAATGTTAAGGCTAATGTTTAATAATTAGAGCAAGCTACTCAAGATGCAATAGAGCATCCGCTAACGATTATTGTTAATGCAACTTATAGAAAAAGACTATCCCTTATAGTTGAAAAGAGATGGTCTTTTTAATTTATAAAAAACAGGAAGAGGCAAAAACAGGAGATAGAAGATACTAATTTTATAATTCAAATTACTCTTTTTTAGTAATTAACCAAGTCGTCAATCCCCCTATAAAAATTGTTGAACATGAAAAAAGAAACGTTTTAGGTCCTAGTAAAGGAAGACCTGCTGTTATAATCAAACCGTCTATAATTAAAATAACCATCCCTATGTTCAAAGAAAAAGCTTTTGATATTAGTTGAGCTAGTAAATCTGTTCCTCCAGTGCTTGTCTCATATCGAAGCATAAGACCAACTCCTGTCCCAATAAATATCCCTCCAAGGATTACACTAGAAAAAATAGAAAATTGAAACTGGTTTTTAATAGGTTCTAGCCAGTCAATCAATAAAGAAGAAATAATTAGCCCATAAAAACTATTATAAAAATAATGCCGTTCATAAATCCAAGCAAACCAACATAGTGGGAGACCTAAAATGATCATCGTTACACCTGTGGGGAATTCAAAATAATAGTGAAGGATGAGAGCAATTCCAATTGTTCCTCCATCCAACAAATAATGAGGAACTAAAAATCCATTAATTCCGATGCTTAGCAATAAGCTTCCCACAAAAACAACCGGTATTTTTCGAAAAATAATAATCACCTTTTTAGTCAATTTATCTCTTACTATATTTATATGTTTTTATTACCTGTTATGAATTTTTTTTTGTAAATGAATAAAGGCTTATCTCTTGAGCAAACTAGCCAAGACGCCGTGAGGGCATCATAAAATAGCTCTCGACTCCTTACGAGGAAAGAAAAAGCCACTAATTAGAGGGAAAATCCCTAATTAGTGGCTTTTTTATTTTTAAACTGTTTAGATCTTTACTTATTGTTTTAAACCTAGATAATTTACGAAGTGATAGAGTTCATACAACTTTTTGGCTGTACAGTTTAAGTGAGGAATTCGGAGAGAGAAAAGTAAGTTTCATAAGTCAGTGTTATCAACTTGTTTTATTTCTTCTAACAAAGAAAAATTTCTAGGGAGCCAGAGACTCAGTCCAGTATGTCCCCATAGATACAACTAAGATGTTCAAAGGCCTTCTTTCTTGATTTCAGTAAATTGGCCATTTACATATCACATCTGTTGGAAAACTTCATTTATTAGGCGAAAAATCTATTGCTCTACTCTACTTAATTACCAATCAAAAAAAGCTTTTAACGCAATCATTGTAGCGGCGTAGACAAGAGATGAGATTAAAAAGGTTGGCAAGTGCGCGTGTTTTTCAAAAGGGAGTTCTTTACTGATAACGTTAAATAACATTGCACCTGAACTAAATGCAATCATCGACTCAATAAGCAGGCCGGATGAGGGCCCGAAGACGCCCATGATTGATCCAAGAAAAGTTGCCCCTGCAAGCATATAGCGACCTCTGTTTTTGTGCAAGCGATGATGTTTTTTTCCTAGATGGTAGGACCACCCCATAAAGTGAAGGCTGATAGCCAATCCATAGAATAGTGATTCAACTCGCTTGACATCGGTTGAGAACACAACATAAGAAATGATAAAAGAATAAACCATAAAGAAACTCGCCTGTACCATATAAACGGTCAGTTCCTTCAGGTGTGTGGCTGCCTTCGTCTGAGCAAATGAATACACAGAAAAATAGACGAGTAAGCCGAGAAGACCAAGAAAATATAGTTCAGTATCAAGGGCCAAGGATCCTCCAAACTCTTCTTGTTTTTTATGAAGTGTCGGTAAGATATAAATAAACACATAAGCAATAGCTACACCGCCTGATAATGAGAGCAGCTTTTGCTCCCCGATTGGAGAACGTTCGACAATCGTTAATGCGTATAGTTGAATGAGGATAAATACAATGCCTATTATAATTGATTCAATTGTAACCATGATTGTCTCCTTTTAAGGTTGAACTTTACGGTTTAGTTCCCTTTAAAAGAAAAAGAGAAACCATACTTTGAGTAGATACTTCTTAAAAAGGCGCATTCATTAGGGGAATATTGTACCTTAATTATGTTCTTAAAACGTATTATCTCTATACTAAATGAGATGAAAATGGTTATAAAAACTCTATCTGAGATTTAAATAAAAGAAGCAAACTCCTAATGATAGGGAGTTTGCTTTTTGGTTTCTATAAATATTTCTGCAGGGGAACTAACACCCTTTTTCCGAAAGTTTTTGATTTATTTACACGTATGATACGAATCTAGCAATTTTATCTGTTTTACTAGACACTTCATATTGATTATCCTATTTTTCTTGGTTATAATATTGTTGTTACATTTGTAATAATAATGTAATATTATTGTAACTTATATACGTTTGTATGTTGTTATATGAGTTGATTGTTAATTTAAAAACTGAAAAAGTTGTTTATGGATAAACTCTTAAGTGTTGTGGTAACAGCCATGAGGGTAAAAGTTTGAATAAAAAGGTGAGGGAAATGTTGAAAAAAATATTTATTTTAGTTGTTTTAGGATATATATTCTTGAGTAGCAAGTACTTTCTTCAAAATTATGTGTATGCGGGCACGTATGAGCAAGATATAAAGGTTAACGATGACTTGGTGTCGAGTCTTCTTTTAGAAAAAGCTGTTTTTTAACGGCTTTTAAGACGCTAAATTTTATATAAAGAGGTAATGGGTAGAGTTGTGATTTCTTAATATTGTCAGTCTCTTTCCTTATCTTCAAAGGTAAAAAGCAGGCGGTAGTTAAAATGATTGCAGGACTTCGGATCCTGATAGATTTTTACATTGCCTAGACAACAACAAAGTAGAGAAGAACGGTATAATTGAGAAGAGAAGGCTGAGGGAGTAAGAAGAAAATGAAAAACTATTTAAATGTGGAAGAAGGAAAAAATAGCTGGAAGCGTTATGTAAGTACAACAATCCTTGCTTCTGTGTTTATGCTGTTAGGATCAGTTATTTATATTATTGCTGAAATGATAATGGTTGCAGCTGATGAAAGTGGAAAATCATATTTTGATTTTGATAGCGGAGTAGCTGTAGGAATCAATGCTAATCTTGATTTTTTGTTGTCTCATATTATGTACATATGCTGGATTTTTGGTTTATGGATCGGGATTCGTTTTATTCACAAACGAAAAATGAAATCATTAATCACTGCTAACAAATGTGTGAATTGGAAGAAAGTAATATGGTCTTTTGGAGCTTTTAGCCTGTTACTAATCGTTTCACAATTAATTGATGTCGTGTTTAACCACTCGGATTATTCATGGAATCATGTAAGTTTAAAAGAGTATGCCCTGTTAGTACTGATCACGCTTTTATTAGTACCTATTCAAACAACAACAGAGGAGCTGTTTTTTAGAGGGCTTCTTCTTCAATGGGTGAGTAAGAAAGTGAAGCGTCCAATCTTACTTGCGATTATTGTCGGACTAATGTTTTCAATAGGACATTTTGCTAATCCTGAAATGAATAAATCCATTATATTAGTCGGACTGGATTACATTGTAGCTGGTTTTGCTCTTACATATATCGCGATTAAGACAAAAAGCTTAGAAATTACCATTGGCGCACACGCAGCCAACAACATGTTTCTCGCTCTGTTCCTTACAACGGACGATTCTGTTTTCGGATCTATACCGAGTTTGTTTAAGGTAGCTAACACTGAGCCAGGAGCTAATCTTATTTGGTCGATTGTTATGTTTAGTGTTTTCTATATCTTATGTAGAGGGAAGATAAAAAAGGAAGAAGCAGCTGACAAAGATCAGCTTATTGCTTAAATTGGCAGAACCAATAACTAAACAGGATAGGAGATGTAACAGAGTGAGTGGAAATCACGATGAAAATAAACCATTGACTCGTGCAGAAATGAAGCGAGGCCACTTAGCTACTCAACATCGCATTTTGAATGTACTTATCGTTCTTGCATCGATTGCTGCAGTTTATCTAGCTATAAAAACAATACTTTAAAAGAGCAACCGTTATGGTTGCTCTTTTTATTCCTGCAGTATCTTAGCTAAGAATATATATAAAATCAAGATATAAAATATAGAAAAAATGTTATTATATAGATATTGATTTAAAAATAAAATAATGTATAGGGGATATCAGCTAATATGTTTTTTGTCATTATAGGATTTATAGCCGTCTTTATCACGTTATGTTCGTTAGAAGCTAAGCTAAGAACGATAGTGAATCAAAATAATAGATTAATTAAATTACTTGAAAAAATGAACAGGTACTAGCACAAAAATTATCTAATAGGGTATTTGGGAACTTTTGTACTGTGTAGGAGGATTTAAATTGAAAAGGAAGTTTTTGTTTTTAGGAATTATATCTATTTTTTTATTAGTATTGGGTAGCTGTGGTAGCAAGGAAGAAAGTGTGCGTTTCGAAGGTGAAGGAGATCATTGGAAAGGTTTATATCTTTTAAATAAAGGAGAGAATACTCAAAACGGGCAAGGAAGTATCATTTATGAAGGAAAAGACAAGGAGAAAGTAGGAAAAGTTTCTTATGTTGTGGAATCGGAAACAAGTAAATTATCAGGTACGGATGACGAGACAGAAGGGAAAATTAATTTAAATGGGAGTTGCAGCGGGTGTTCGACTCAAAGCAGTAACGCTCCTTTTCACGTGACAATAAAATGGAATGGTAAAGAAGATAAATTTGATTTAACATCAAAGTAGAACGGTAAAACGTTGTATGTATATGAAACTACAAATCTGGCCACACTAATAACGTATTCTCCCTATTCTAATAAAGTTAAAAATCCTTTGCCTACATCAGGGAAGGATTATTTTTTTATAAATCCTGCTTTAATTGGTTGTTAATCTAAATAAAGGGGAATTACATCTATTAAGAGCACACAAAGGGGATAAATATTAGTGACAAATCATAGGTACTATACGGGATCCCTGTTCGCCAGGGAATTAGAACGTTTAAAAGAAGAATATATTCAACTTGATTTCGACGATGTGAAAAGAATGGTTGAAGAAGATATTTTACTGTTAGAAAAAGCGGTGAATATGTTGTCTACGAATACAGTTTATTAAATTAAGCAACTTACTCAAGATGCAATAAAGCATTATCTAGCGACTACTGTAAATTCAATTTTAACAAAAGCTACCTCTTTTGACTGGGAAGAGGTGGTCTTTTTCAATTTCTAGACTGGATAAGATATACTAAGTAAAAAAGCGTTTGAAAGTATTCTATAATATTTCCTAGTTTCTAAGAAATGTTGCCCAAACAAAAAAGGACATTTCTTCTATGTCCTGTTCCCTCGTATCAGCCCCGCCTACGCTAAATACTATGACAGCCACTCATGCCATCCAACCTATACTTAGTATAAACGAAAGCGTTTACAAAGTAAAGATATTAATGAAATATTCTGTCTATTTTTATATGAAACTTATCTATTTCGAAAAATATCAAATATGATAGGTGACGTTTTTAATGTCTGGAGATTAACTCACTCATTAACCTGTTTAAAGCAATGTGTAATATATCATGTTCTGTATACTCTTGTTCAAAAGCTAGACTTCTTTTTTCTTTTTTCTTCAGCAACTTTTTAATTTCATCACATAAATAAATTTGAGAATCCAAAAGTTTTATTTCTTTTCTATCCTTTATTTGTTTAGACATGAAATCAACTCCTTTATGATTCTTTAAGGAACTATTCTATTTTAAAAAGTAAAATCCTTCTTCTATTACATCGGAATAACGTAATAGGGTTTATCAGAAGGAATCATCTTAGATTAGAGAAAAATGGATCCTGTTTTTTGAGAAACAATGTGTCAAAAACGCTACAAAAGGATTCTTTTTCTGTTTAAATATTTCTTAAGGTGCAAATCCTTAAAAAAACTTCCTTTAATTATAATTAATGGTAAAATAATCAATAAAAAGGAGGTTAAAATGTATTCACCACAGGAATCCTTATTGGCTAGTTCTCTTTATTTTGTATTTACTATTCTATCTTTTATAATTGGTTTCTTTGCTGGAAGGATACTTATTATAAAATCTCATAGATCAGTAGGGGAAGTTCAGGCAATTTCTCTTTTTATTCATTTCGTTTTGTTTGGAACCAATTTTAGATATTGGTGGTGGGAACACTCTATGTCTATCCTTAACATCTTTGAGTTTTTAGGGACTACGTTTATAGGCGTTCTTATCTTTATAATTAGCGAATGTATTCTTTATTTCTGTTTGAAAAAGCTATATAAGACGAATATACAAAAGGGTGCTTAAATCTAAAATAACAGGTATCAAACTAATAATCATTTCCAACAGAAAGTTTAATGCTTTTACAAGTTATAAGATCTACCGCATTATAAAATGTCATTGAAAGAAGGGCAATAAGTTGAAAAAAACCGTGACGATCACTGTTACTGGGATTTTACTAATGGGAGCGGTAATTTTCTATTTTGTTACATTCTTTGCCTATATCCCATCTGATAAATTTTCCGGTTTCCCTGTCCCTAAAAATGCAAAGTTAGTAAAAGGAAAAGAACATGTAAACATATATGAGTGGTCTAAAGCTTCTGAAGAAAACGGCATACCATTAGGATATAAATTGGTGATTAAAACAAAAGGATGGAAGGAAAGAGACCGAGAAGGTGCCTCTACTTATTATGAAAAAGCAAATAAGAAAATTGATTTAATAGCTCAAACCAATGAATTAACCTTAATTAAGGATTAAACATACGTAAAATGAAAGAGAGGGGTTTTTATTGATTCCAGAATTATATACAAAAAGGTTATATTTAAGAAAGATGCATGAAGCCGATGCGTCTCATTTATTTAAAATTTGGTCTGACCCTCATGTTACTAAGTACATGAACATTGACAATTTTATCAAAGTAGAACAAGCAAGAGATATGATTAACTTTCTAAATAAACTAGCCTCTGAAAAAAAGGCTATTCGCTTTGCTATTATTGAATTAGAAACAAATAAAATTATTGGCTCATGTGGCTATAACATGTTAGACTTCGAGCATTCAAGAGTTGAAATCGGATACGAGCTTTCCAAAGCAGCATGGGGAAGAGGATACGCGTCTGAAGCTATTAGCAGTCTATTAAACTATGCTTTTTTAGATTTGGACATGAATCGAATTGAAGCAAAAGTAGAGCCTTTAAATATTAATTCAATTAAGACTCTACATCGGTTGAATTTTATATTTGAAGGAACACTTAGGCAAGTAGAGAAGTCAAAAGGAAAGTTTATAGATCTTAATGTATATTCAAAATTAAAAACAGATTAATGGTTTAATTCAATTCTGCATCTACTTAGTTTAATTTGACTGTTGTATATCGTAAGTAGAAATACACATTTATCTTTATCAGTGATATTTATTGAATCAAGTGTGGAATGAATTGTAATTTGTGGTTAACTTTTTTAGAAGGAGCAGATAAATAAATGAATACCAAAAGAATACACCTTACGCCATTTGAAACAACTCACATTCAATACTTACATAAATGGTTAAATGATGAACAGGCAATACGAATGATAGGCAGGACACCTTTAACTTATGAAGAGGTAGTACAAGAAGTAGAAAAGAAAAGAATGAACAACGATTTAATTTTAGGAATTGAAAGCGATGAAAAAGAATTAGTTGGATGGGTATTTCTGAAGGATATAGACCACGCGCATGGAAGAGCTAGTATAGGCCTTCTTTTATCTTCAGAATCTAGAGGTCAAGGGTATGGTCGAATGGCTATGGAGCAAATGATTGATCTAGGGTTTAAACAGCTCCGTCTAAACAAAATCTATTTAACAACAAGAGGAATAAACGAACAGGCGATTGCGCTATATAAAAAAATTGGTTTTGTTATTGAAGGAAAATTAAGAAATCATGCTTATGTGGAAGGGAAGTACGTAGATACATATTTTATGGGTATATTAGCTTCGGAATGGAACAAGTAAGCTTACCGGCTATGATGAAATGAAAATTAAGATAGGTATTTAATTTTAGACAACGGGAGGGGTATAAATGAAATCCTATAACTATTTTTGTTCTACCCAAATCGAGGTAGGGATGGGGAAAGTTAGAGAATTACCAGAAATGCTAAAATCTTTAAAAATTGGTTCATCCATTTTAATTGTAAGTGATCCAGGTGTGGTTCGTACAGGACTAGTTTCACCAATTATAACGGCCCTGGAGGCTTCTAAATATCGAGTATTGTTATTCGACTCCATTGAACAAAATCCTCGAGATACAAACTGCTTGGCAGGTTCTAAATTATTTTGTGACTTTGGTGCAGATGCAGTCGTTGCCATTGGTGGTGGAAGTGCAATGGATACTGGAAAAGCTATTGCATTGTGCGGTCCAAACGGTGGGATACCATCTGACTATGCAGACGGCCGACTTCCGTATTCAAACATTGCACCAGTTATTTGTATTCCAACTACTTCAGGTACAGGGTCAGAGGTTACTCGTTCCGCCGTTATTACCGAGGCGTCTACACACCGAAAGATGACACTCAAACATAGTTCGTTAAGACCTGTCTTGGCGATTCTTGATCCTGAACTAACATTAAGCCTTCCTCCTTCTGTTACTGCTGCGACTGGTATTGATGCATTAGTTCATGCGATTGAAGGTTATACATGTAAAGTAACAAATCCTATTTCACAAGCGCTTGGGGCTCAAGCAATGAGAACCATCGTTTCGGCATTGCCTATCGTTTTCCGCGATGGCACAAATGCAGATGCTCGTCAAGATATGCTGGAAGGAAGTCTCTTAGCAGGCCTTTGTTTTGGATCTGCAGATGTTGCCTCAGTACACTGCTTAGCAGAAGCGCTTGGAGGACTTTATGATACCCCGCATGGAGTTGCCAATGCAGTATTTTTACCATATGTATTAAGGTTCAATTCTATGGAGAACAAGCAACTACATGCGACATTAGCAAGGTATATGAACTTTGCCAAGGATTCAGACCCTGATGAAATAGCTGTTGAAAAATTAATTCAAGGGATTATAGAATTAACAGAATCATTAAACATTCCTAAATTGAAAGATTTAGAGGGTGTAAAGAAAGAAGACTTTCCGAGCATTGTAAGGTTGGCCATACAAAACAACTCAACATCAAGTAACGTTCGTTTAATTACCGAGGGCGATTACATGCAAATTCTTGAACAAGCTTACTTTAACCGTGTAGATCAAAATTGGGATTCTGAAGTAGAGAGCTTAAATTAAAAGATAAAGATTAAATACTGTCCCCCAATCATCAGGCTGTGTCTAACGATTGGGGGACAGTTTATAAATAGTATCTATTTATTTTTAATAAGAAGATACGTAATACCAGTTTTTATGTACTTTTTTATTGAAAATAAAAAGCCCTACTTTGACTGAGGACTTTTTTTAGGTTTATACTTTTTACTTATTTTCTAAAACATACTTTTTCCTCGTTTCCCTCATGCTCAAAACTACACCCAAAAGTACAATGATTCCACCAATAAATTGGTTTATGCCTACCACTTCATGAAGGAGTAGAACAGAAAAAAACACACCAAAAATAGGAACAAGATTCATCAGCGTCATTGCAGAACTAGAAGATAATTTGCGTAATCCAAAATTATATAATAAAAAAGCGATAACCGAGCAGAAAACGCCTAGGTACAATAAGGTTAGAAATGATCGTATATCTGGTGTTTGCCAGCTTGACTTCTCTATA
This sequence comes from Priestia sp. 10L35, assembly GCF_056395685.1. Classification (NCBI taxonomy): domain Bacteria; kingdom Bacillati; phylum Bacillota; class Bacilli; order Caryophanales; family Bacillaceae; genus Priestia; species Priestia sp. 10L35. Next base: position 1,120,853 of record NZ_JBFTKA010000001.1, read on the forward strand.
AAGGCTAATGGAATAAACGTAATAGCTCCCGCCAAAGTTTGATAAAAAGAGATAGTAATCATGGAATATTTTTTGACAACTTTACGAGTTGTGAAGTTATAGAGAGCAAAAATAAAACCTGCTACAATTAATATAATATTACCAATTAATTGCTTATCATCTGTCTGAGTTTCAGGACTATAGGATATTTGATATACACCTATCATCGCTACTCCAATTCCTAGGGCCTTTACCCATGATGTCTTTTTTCTAAAAAAAAGAAATTCCATCAAAACCGTTATAGCAGGATACGACGCTACAATAATAGCGGCATTAGATGCTGTTGTTAGTTCAACTCCTATGTTCTCCAGAGAAAAATAAAGGGTAGTACCTAGTACACCACTCATAGACATTAACCCCATATCTTTGAATGAAGGCTTTGTTTTATCTTTCCTGATTAAGAGAATAAGCCCTAAAATAACAGCAGCTATAACAAAACGAGCCGCTCCTAATGTAAGGGGTGGAAAAGAGGTATAGGCTATTTTTGTTCCAACAAACGATGTACTCCATAGAAGGACGGCTATTACGGAAGCACTTATGTATAAACCATTTCCACTTCTAACCTTTCTTATTTTTAAGCTTTCTTGTTGTTTCGCTATCATTGTATCCATTATTACACCTCCAAGTAGGATTAAAAACTATATAGTAGCTACTTTTGTAGCAACTAGAATTAAGTTATAATTTTTAACCCAAACTGTCAAGGGTACTAATGGTATACTTAATTTAAAATTATTGACTTTATCCGGGTATTATCAAGGAGGACCAATCATGACACTAGATATAATAAAAATTTTGAAAGATGTAAATTTTACTGAATATGAGGCAAAAGCATATTTAGCTTTACTAGAAAAATCTCCTCTTTCAGGGTATGCTATTTCGTTAAATTCTGGAGTGCCAAGATCTAAAATTTATGAAGTATTAGGAGGACTAGTGGATCGAGGAGAAGTCATGATCAGTCATGAAAATCCCGCTCTATATACACCGTTACCTCCTAATGAATTAATCAACTTGAAAAAACGTAAAGCTGAATCCTCGTTTGAAGTAGCTGAAGAAGCTCTCGAAAATTATTCTTATGTATCTTTAAACAGAGAAAACATCTGGAACATTACAGGTTATGAGCCTATACTAAATCGTACAAAGGAAGCTATAAAAGAAGCTACAGGGCGTATTCTATTGGAAATATGGGCAGAAGATGCCCAGGAACTAAAAGAAGAATTACAAGTAGCAGCCAAAAGAGGCGTAGAAATTTTAATTGTATCCTATGGAGATTTAGTATTTGACTTTGCGCAGGTTCATCAGCATGATGCAAGCGAAGAAATAACCAATGAATATGGCGGACGATGGATTGTTCTAAGTGCTGATGATCGAGAAGTAGTTGCAGGTATATTATCACTTGGTAAGGATAGCCGTGCTGCCTGGACGATGCATCCGGGATTAGTTATGCCAATTACAGAAGTTATCATTCACGACTTGTATATCTATGAAATGATGAAAAAACATCGAGAGATCCTAGAGTCAAGCTTTGGTCCGAACCTTATTGAACTTCGTAATCGATTTAAATTTAACTCATCAGGTTATAGCGTAGCAGCAAAATTAGGTTTGATTAAATAGCCAGTATTAATGCATATATACTAATAATAAAATTACTTATCATATGATTTTTGGATAAACTACTCAATATAGATGAAGCATTATTTGGCTACCTTTTAATAAACAGAAAAACTACTGATTATGAACTGAACCCAAAAAGTTAGACACATTATTTAGGCAGCTAATGAGGATTGAATTCTGTATTCTACAGGGGTCAATCCTTTTAATTTTTCTTTTATTCGTAGATGGTTGTAATAGAGGATATAGGCCTCTAATTCCTGTTTGAACTGT